>CAVUOT010000010.1:0-586290 GCA_963743185.1 uncultured Chloroflexia bacterium
ATCCCCTATCATGCCTCCATGGCCGGCATCGATGCCTCCATCGACGACCTGAGCACGAGCGTCGCGACGCTGCCGCGCAGCATGTGGCGCCGCCGCGCCGACACCAGGATGGCGCCGCTCCCCGGCGGCATCCGCATGGCCGTCCTCACGTCGCCGTTCATCGTGCGCTGGGCGGCGTGGCTTGTCGCCGTGCTGATCATCTTCGTGTCCACCGTCCCGCACGCCAACCAGCGCCTCGAGCCGTGGCTGCTGATCGGCACCCTGGCGCAGACCGCGATCGTCACGTTCTACGTCCCGGCGATCCGCCCGTGGCTGCTGCCCAGGCTGCGCCGATTCTTCGACTCCCCCGAGAGCAGCGACGTTCTCACGCTCGGCCTGGTCGATCTTTCGCTCTCGATGGGCGCCGTCTACCTGAGCGGCGGCTGGGGCAGCCCGTACTTCCACTTCGCCCTCACCGCACTCCTCATCCCGTCGTTCTTCCTCACCTTCCGCGGCGTCGTCGCCCTCGTCGGCGCCTACACCGTCGCCTACGTCTTCGGGCTCGCGGCGTTCGGCGACGGCATCTACGGCGGCTGGAAGGACAGCAACCTCAACAGCTTCATCGGCGCCCTCATGACGCCGATGCTCGTCGCGCTCGTGCCGAACTATCTCGGCACCGTCCTGCGTGAGCTCGACGCCGCCCGCAAGGACGCCGTCGAGGCGCTCGGCGACAGCGACCTCCTCTTCCGTGTCGCGCGCTCCTTCCTCGAAGGCGGCCGCGTGCTTGGCGATGCGCTCCCCAGCGTCGCCGCTGCTGTCCTCGAATCGTCGCGTTTCGACCACGCGTTGCTGCTGATCCCCGATGACCCGCAGAGCCCCACCGAGACGCGCGTCTACGGCGCGACGCTCGCCGCCGTCCCGGAGCCGCAGGTGTTCGCCGAAGCGTTCGCCGGCGACGGCGCGCGCACCTACGCCGTCTCGCGGCTGCCGCGCTCGGTGCGCTTCACCTTCAACGATTGTGAGTGGGCCGGCGTCGTGCCTCTGCGCTCCGCCGACGCGGTCGAAGGCTGGCTGATCGCCGGCACCCGGCTGCGGCCGCCCACGATCCTTCACGAGGTGCGGCTGCTCGACGCCATCGCCGGCCAGGTCGCCCTCGGCGTGCGCAACATCCGCCTCTCCGAGCGCGTCGCCGAGCTCGCCGCCGAGGGCGAGCGCGGCCGCATCGCACGCGAGATCCACGACGGCATCGCCCAGATGGTGTTCATGCTGACGCTCAGCCTCGAGACCGCCATCGACCGCGTCGGCGGCGATCCGCAGGAACAGCGCCGCCGGCTGCAGGACCTCACCGCGCTCGCGAAGAACGCGCTGTGGGAGGTGCGGCAGTACATCTTCGACCTGCGCCCGCTCCTCGCCGGCGACGAAGGCCTCGTCGGCGCCGTCCAGGGGCAGGTGAAAGAGTTCCAGGCCGTCTCGAACCTGCCCGTCGAGCTGGCGCTCTCCGGCGAGCCCCAGCCGCTGCCCATCGCCACCAGCGCCGCGCTCTACCGCATCGTCCAGGAAGGTCTCGGCAACATCTTCCGCCACGCTCGCGCCTCGCATGTCGAGATCGCGCTTGCGTTCGAAGCGGACCGCGTCGCGCTCTCGATCGCCGACGACGGCGTCGGCATGAGCGAAGCCGAGCCCGGCGGCCGCGTCGGCTACGGCATGGGCAACCTGCGGCAGCGCGTCGACGACGTCGGCGGTACGCTCGACGTGCGCAGCGAGCCCGGCGAGGGCACGCGCATCAGCGTTTCGGTGCCGTTAGGAGGCGATGCATGAAGACGCGGCTGATGATCGTCGACGACCACGAGGTGGTGCGGATGGGCCTGCGCGCGGCGCTCGAAGTCGAGCCCGACTTCACGGTCGTCGCCGAAGCGTCGAACGGCAAAGACGCCGTCGAGAAGGCGCGCGCCCACCAGCCCGACATCGTGCTGATGGACGTGCGCATGGACGGCATGGACGGCATCCACGCCTGCCGCGAGATCCGCAGCGAGCTGCCGGCCACGCGGGTGCTGATGCTCACGTCGTTCGCCGAAGAGGAGACCGTCGTCGCCGCGCTGCTCGCCGGCGCCGCCGGCTACGTGCTGAAGAACGTCGCCCGCGCCCGCCTGCTCGAAGCGCTCCGCTCCGTCGCCCGCGGCGAGTCGCTGCTCGACTCGAAGGTCACGAAGGGCGTGCTCGATAAGCTCGTCGCCGCCCAGCGCCCCGCCGACGATGGCGACGACCTCACCGCGCGCGAGCGCGAGGTGCTCACGCTCATCGCCGAGGGCGCGACCAACAAGGAGATCGCCGCGAAGCTCGTCGTCAGCGAGAACACGGCCCGCAACCACGTCAGCCACATCCTCTCGAAGCTCGGCTTCAGCCGCCGCAGCGAAGCCGCCGCCTACGCCGCCAAGAAGGGCCATCATGCCTCCATGGCCGGCATCGATGCCTCCATCGACGACCTGAGCACGAGCGTCGCGACGCTGCCGCGCAGCATGTGGCGCCGCCGCGCCGACACCAGGATGGCGCCGCTCCCCGGCGGCATCCGCATGGCCGTCCTCACGTCGCCCTTCATCGTGCGCTGGGCGGCGTGGCTTGTCGCCGTGCTGATCATCTTCGTGTCCGCCGTCCCGCACGCCAACCAGCGCCTCGAGCCGTGGCTGCTGCTCGGCACCCTGGCGCAGACCGCGATCGTCACGTTCTACGTCCCGGCGATCCGCCCGTGGCTGCTGCCCAGGCTGCGCCGATTCTTCGACTCCCCCGAGAACAGCGACGTTCTCACGCTCGGCCTGGTCGATCTTTCGCTCTCGATGGGCGCCGTCTACCTGAGCGGCGGCTGGGGCAGCCCGTACTTCCACTTCGCCCTCACCGCCCTCCTCATCCCGTCGTTCTTCCTCACCTTCCGCGGCGTCGTCGCGCTCGTCGGCGCCTACACCGTCGCCTACGTCTTCGGGCTCGCGGCGTTCGGCGACGGCATCTACGGCGGCTGGAAGGACAGCAACCTCAACAGCTTCATCGGCGCCCTCATGACGCCGATGCTCGTCGCGCTCGTGCCGAACTACCTCGGCACCGTCCTGCGCGAGCTCGACGCCGCGCGCAAGGACGCCGTCGAGGCGCTCGGCGACAGCGACCTCCTCTTCCGCGTCGCGCGCTCCTTCCTCGAAGGCGGACGCGTGCTCGGCGATGCGCTCCCCAGCGTCGCCGCCGCCGTCCTCGAATCGTCGCGCTTCGACCACGCGTTGCTGCTGATCCCCGATGATCCCCAGAGCGCGACCGAGACGCGCGTCTACGGCGCGACGCTCGCCGCCGTCCCCGAGCCGCAGGTCTTCGCCGAAGCGTTCGCCGGCGACGGCGCGCGCACCTACGCCGTCTCGCGACTGCCGCGCTCGGTGCGCTTCACCTTCAACGACTGTGAGTGGGCCGGCGTCGTGCCGCTGCGCTCCGCCGACGCCGTCGAAGGCTGGCTGATCGCCGGCACCCGGCTGCGGCCGCCCACGATCCTTCACGAGGTGCGGCTGCTCGATGCCATCGCCGGCCAGGTCGCCCTCGGCGTGCGCAACATCCGCCTCTCGGAGCGCGTCGCCGAGCTCGCCGCCGAGGGTGAGCGCGGCCGCATCGCACGCGAGATCCACGACGGCATCGCCCAGATGGTGTTCATGCTGACCCTCAGCCTCGAGACCGCCATCGACCGTGTCGGCGGCGATCCGCAGGAACAGCGCCGCCGCCTGCAGGACCTCACCGCGCTCGCCAAGAACGCGCTCTGGGAAGTGCGCCAGTACATCTTCGACCTGCGCCCGCTCCTCGCCGGCGACGAAGGCCTCGTCGGCGCCGTCCAGGGGCAGGTGAAAGAGTTCCAGGCCGTCTCGAACCTGCCCGTCGAGCTGGCGCTGTCCGGCGAACCCCAGCCGCTGCCCATCGCCACCAGCGCCGCGCTCTACCGCATCGTCCAGGAAGGCCTCGGCAACATCTTCCGCCACGCCCGCGCCTCGCACGTCGAGATCGCGCTTGCGTTCGAAGCGGACCGCGTCGCGCTCTCGATCGCCGACGACGGCGTCGGCATGAGCGAAGCCGAGCCCGGCGGCCGCGTCGGCTACGGCATGGGCAACCTGCGGCAGCGCGTCGACGACGTCGGCGGTACGCTCGACGTGCGCAGCGAGCCCGGCGAGGGCACGCGCATCAGCGTTTCGGTGCCGTTAGGAGGCGATGCATGAAGACGCGGCTGATGATCGTCGACGACCACGAGGTGGTGCGGATGGGCCTGCGCGCGGCGCTCGAAGTCGAGCCCGACTTCACGGTCGTCGCCGAAGCGTCGAACGGTAAGGACGCCGTCGAGAAGGCGCGCGCCCACCAGCCCGACATCGTGCTGATGGACGTGCGCATGGACGGCATGGACGGCATCCAGGCCTGCCGCGAGATCCGCAGCGAGCTGCCGGCCACCCGCGTACTGATGCTCACCTCGTTCGCCGAAGAGGAGACCGTCGTCGCCGCGCTGCTCGCCGGCGCCGCGGGCTACGTGCTGAAGAACGTCGCCCGCGCCCGCCTGCTCGAAGCGCTCCGCTCCGTCGCCCGCGGCGAGTCGCTGCTCGACTCGAAGGTCACGAAGGGCGTGCTCGAAAAGCTCGTCGCCGCCCAGCGCCCCGCCGACGATGGCGACGACCTCACCGCGCGCGAGCGCGAGGTGCTCACGCTCATCGCCGAGGGCGCGACCAACAAGGAGATCGCCGCGAAGCTCGTCGTCAGCGAGAACACGGCCCGCAACCACGTCAGCCACATCCTCTCGAAGCTCGGCTTCAGCCGCCGTAGCGAAGCCGCCGCCTACGCCGCCAAGAAGGGCCTCACGAACGGGTAGGGGCGCAGCCTGCTGCGCCCGCGACGACCCGTCTCGAGTTGATAGCCTGTAGGCGAGCGGCACTGGATCGCAGCTCGTCGGACCGTGACGGTCCGAAGTTTGAATCCCTGGTGAGAGGACGACCATGTCCGGGCAAACCGATGTCGCTCACGCCTGACGTTCCCACGGGCGAGATCGTCGAATTCGTTCGCAGGATGTACGGGCTGGACACGGGCCAGGTCGCCATGATCGCGGGCCGGGCCCATGCCGAAGCGACCGTCTATCGGGTCGATGGTCACGAGGGCTCGTATTTTCTGAAACTCACGCCCGACCAGCGCGGGGCCCCATCGCCACTCGCTCGACATCTCGCGGACTCGGGTATCTCGCAGGTACTCGCTCCGCTGCGGACGCGCGATGGGCAACTCTCCGCCCGACTCGGAGACCTGCAGGCGAGTCTCTACCCGTTCGTCGAGGGGGAGAACGGGTTCCAGACGCCGCTGAACGAGGATCAATGGACCGCGCTCGGCAGGGTGGTTCGGGCGATACACGATGTGAAGCTGCCATCGTCGGTCAGTGAGGTCATGCGCAGGGAGACCTACTCGGACATTTGGCGCAGCAAGACGCGCCGATACCTGGCCGCCGTCCCCTCCGGGCATCCGGACGATAGCGTCGCGCGTGAACTCATCCGTTTTCTCTCCAGCAAGAGAGCGGTGATCACGATGCTCGTTGAACGCGCGGAGCAGCTCGCTCCCGCCCTCCACAGCAAGGCTCTGCCGGAGGTGCCCTGCCACGGCGACCTCCACGCGGGCAACGTCCTCGGCGACGGCGTCGGGTCGCTGATGATCGTCGATTGGGACGATCCCGTGCTCGCGTCCAAAGAGCGCGACCTCATGTTCGTCGGGGCCGGCATCGGTGGCGTGTGGAACCGCGAGGAGGAGTCGACTGCCTTCTACCGCGGTTATGGTCCGGTCACGGTGGACGCAGAAGCGCTCGCCTACTACCGCTGCGAACGCATCGTCGAGGACGTTGCCGTCTACTGCGACCAGCTCCTGCTTGACGGCGGCGATCACGGGGCCGACCGGGAGCAAATGCTCCGTAAGTTTGTGTCCGCGTTCGGCCCCAACGACGTCGTCGAGATCGCGGAGAGGACCTTCGCCCGTCTATGACGCGGGGCTAGTCGCGGCGCTGCCGCCTTCGCGCGTCACCCCGAAGCTGGAGCGCTCGCGCCCGGCGTCACGCTCGGCGCGCCGCCGCCTTCGTGCTGCTGCGCGCCGCCGGACTTGTCGATCGTTCGCCCCTGCTTCTCTTCGAGGCGGCCCAGGGCGCGGCCCTTGTCGGGATGCTCGTCCTTGATCAGGCCGTAGATCTCGCGTCCTTCGTGCCCTTCTGGCAGGTGCTCGGTGATCGGAAGACCTTCCGAATTACAGAAGAGTAGTCAATGGCAGTACTTGTACTTCTGCATCTCCTCGCAGGCGCAGATCCACGTGCTGCGTTTGGCCTCCGCCGCCTTGTCCTCGTAGAAGTTGCAGGGGCACAGCGGCCGGCCGACCTCGTCGATGTGCTTCGCCAGCCCGATGACCAGGAACTCCGTGATCTCGCGCTGCGGGTGCAGGTAACTGCCGCTCTTCTGCGCGAAGTTCTCGACGAACTTCCACATCTTCGCGACGTTCTTCGGCGACGCCTGCATCCGGTCGGCGTCGGTGACCTGCTCGACCTGCGGGGACTCGTCTTCCTGCATGAGGGCTATGGTACTACGTCGCGCCGGGGCGCGGCACGTCGTGCTTGAGGTAGAACGTCATCGACTGCAGCGACAGCACCGGGTCGATGTCCTTCACGTGGACGTGGGGCGGCACGTGCGCGGCGATCGGCGCGTAGTTCAGGATCGCCTTCACACCGCACTCCACCAGCGCGTCGATCACGCCCTGCGCCGATGCCGCCGGCGTCGCGACGATGCCGATATCGACCGGGCGGCCCGCCAGCGCCTCGCGGATCTGCTCGACCGGCTTGACGATCAGGTGGTCGATCCCCTGGCCGATCACGCTCGGGTCGGTGTCGAACGCCTCGACGATGTTGAAGCCCTGCGGCGCGAAGCCGCCGTAGCTCAACACCGCGCGGCCCAGCTGCCCGACGCCCACGACGACCATCGTCCACTTCCGGTCCAGGCCCAGGATCTGGTGCAGCTCTTCGCGCAGCCGCCGCACGTTGTAGCCGCGCCCCTGCTTGCCGAAGCGCCCGAAATAGCTGAGGTCCTTGCGGATCTGCGCCGGCGTCACGCCCAGCTGCGAGCCCAGCTCCTGCGAGCTGACCACTTCCCGTCCGCTGCTCTCCAGCACCGCCAGCGCGCGCGCGTACATGGGGAGACGGTCGATTACGACATCAGGGATCTCTATGGGCATCTGGCTCCGTGCGCGGGCGGCTCGGGGGCTGCGAAA
The DNA here is from genome assembly GCA_963743185.1 of uncultured Chloroflexia bacterium. Taxonomy (GTDB): domain Bacteria; phylum Chloroflexota; class Dehalococcoidia; order DSTF01; family JACRBR01; genus JANXYW01. The sequence goes on from CAVUOT010000010.1 coordinate 7,261, forward strand.
ACGCCCGATTGCGCATTTCGGCGCAATGTAGCACCGCCCCCCCGAAGCGTCAACGACCGCCGATCCAGGCCGCTAGCCACTATCCACTGGCCACTGTCCACTGGCGACTACAGCTTCAGCGCCAGGATGTCGCGGTACACGTCGCCGTTGCCCTTGATGTGCACCTGCACGCTCATGATCCGCACCTTCAGCCGCGACGGCTCGTCGTCGAAGAAGAGTTCGTCGCCCTTCTCGAAGCGATACTCGCTCGAGAGATTGGCCAGCAGACGCCCCTTCTTCGGCGTGAACGGGTCGGATTCGTAGATCTCCGTCTTCACGATGTCCTCCCTTGCACACATGCGGATGCCGCGCCGCAGCGGCCAGCCGCCGTCCGGCCATTCTGCGATAACACCTTCCGCAGGGGCAACCGCGGCCGCGCAGATGAAGCGTCTGCCGGCGGCCCATAGGCCGATCGGCACATGGCCTCCACCCCGCTCAGGCGTACGATCGAATCGAATCCTGCCCGGGCGGGCGCGCCCGCGCACGGAGCCGTAAAGCCGCCGCGAGGGGCCGGGCAGCCCCGGCGGCTGCAAGGAGGCGACGCCATGGACGACTGGCAGCCACGGGAATCGGAGCTGGCGCCTGAGACCCAGGTGGCGGTTCAGGTTGCGAGCCGGCTGCACCTGCTGCTCGTCGTGGCCATCGTGCTGATCGCCTGCCTCTGCTGGCGCAGGACGCACGCGCGCGCCGAGAGGTGAGGTCGATGTTTGAACTCGCGATGGTCGCCGCCGTCGTCACCGTGGTGCCCAGCGTGCTGGGCTGGTGGAGCCGGCGAGCGCGCTAGATCCATTGACTTCTGGCTCGCCGGCGTGAGCTGCTCGCTCGCTAACGACCCGCCGCATCCCGTGGCGCGGGCTTTCAGCCCGCGCGCTCCGGCGAATCGCAGAGGTTCCAACTGTGTGCTACGGCGTTAGCGTGGTCGTCCCGCATCGAACGGCGTAACCCTGCGTGCCCCAGCCAAACGACTCGCTGGCGAGCACCCACGAAGCTTGCCGGTTCTCCGGGGTATCGTCGACCGTGAGCAGCGCGCTCAGGGTGCGGTCGTCGCCGACCTTCATCGTGCCCATCCGATGACTGCCCTGGACATCAACGAGACCGCCTGTTGACTCCAGTTCGGCGCAGTTGCGGATGACCGTGCCCTCCGAGCGCCCCGTCGGGGCCGGCAGGCGCACCAGGACCAGGTTCCACAGGCCCTCATAAGGGGTGAACAGGGGCTGAACGATGAATGGAATGCGCTCGGCCTCCACCGAGATGCCGAGCTTCCCCGGCGGGGGCCACGCGTCACCGGGCTCAGCGCTGAACAGGGCGACAGTTGCCACGGAGCCGGAGGTGGCCGCCGGCATGCAGTACCACACGCCCGGTTCAGGGCAATGGAGCTGCGGGGGCTGTTTGCTTCCAGGTACGTAATCCAATGTGCCGGAGCCGACCGAATGGCACCCGCCGGCGAGCGCCAAGCATGGCGGTCATGATGACGAGTGTCGTTGGCGAGCGTCTGAGGATGCGCATGTGACCTTCCGCCAGCGGTTTCAGCCTGCCGCTACGGCGTTACCGTGATTGCGCCGCATCGGATGGCGTGGGCCCCGAAGAGGTTGGCGATATTCTCCACGGGCGTCAGCGCCCATGACGCCTGCCAGTTCTCCGGCGTGTCATCGATAGTAGTCAGGGCGTCCAGAACTCGGTCGGGCGTCAGCGTGATCCTGTGACCCTCCCCACCCGTGGTGGAGACGATACCCTCCCCTTTTATCTCGTCACAGCTGCGGTAGGACCACGGTGGCAATCCTCGCGGCTCGTCCGAAGGCCCGTACAGACGAACCAGCCACATCTGGTCTGGCGGCGTGCCGGGCAGCTGACGGAACCCCGGGATATTCTCTGCGTGCAGTCGCAGCCCGAGCTTACCGGGAGGAGGCCAAGCGTCACTGGCATTAGGCCGAAAGACCTCAACCGGTGACCACGGAACCGCTTGTCGCAGCCGGTTCAGCCGACTCGTCCAACAACTCAAGCGTGCCGGAGCCAACCGAATGGCACCCGCTGGCGAGCGCCAGCATGGCGATCATGAGAAGAGTGCGATGATCGTGCGCGTCTGAGGATCGCATGTGATCCTTCCGTCAGCGGTTCCAGCCGAGCTCCCTACGCCGCTAGCCGTGACCGTCCCGCATCGGATGGGCGTGGCCATGTAAGAGTCGCCGAGTCCTTGGTCGCCAGTACCCACGAGGCTTCCCGATTCTCCGGCGTGTCATCGATGGTGAGGAGGGCATCCAGGGTTCGTCGGGGTTCACGAAGATCGGGCCATACCGGGTAGCGGGTACCGGCGTCGACAAATGCGTGCCTGTAGCCGCTCTCAGGCGGCTATTCAGATCTCGTCGCAGCTGCGGAAGGCACCCGTGTTCTGTGGGTCGACTTGTTCCGAGGGCGCAGAGAGACGAACCAGAAGGAGGGTGTGCGGCCAGTATTGGCTCGCCGCAGTTGACGAAGCGCAGGGATGTTGTCGGCGTGAAGCCACACGCCCAAGGTGTCCGGGAGGAGGCCACGTGTCGCCCGGGTCGCGGCCGAAGACCCGCACTGTTACCGGCGAACCGCTCGTGGCCGCCGGTTGCCGGCAGATCGCCGATAGCGGCCTCGCACGGCACGTATCCGAGCGTGCCTGAGCCAACGAGTGGCACCCGCTGGCGAGCGCCAGCACGGCGGTCATGAGTAGCGATGCGATGATCGTGCGCGTCGAAGGCATAAGGCACCGTGATGTTCTGATCGCGTCGCGGCAGGTCGCGAGCAAGACACGCTGCATCTCCAATGTCGATCTTCACGCGCGAGAGTCACGCACAGTAAGGCCCGAATGGCAGGGTCAAAGGGGGCAAAGTTGGCGACGCGCCACGCGCGGTGATCGTCGGTGCTGCTGGCTGGCACGCGCAGCGAAAGCGGGTGCCGTAGGGCAGGCTGCGCGCGAGGTCAGGCCGTTCGAGGTAGATCAATTCTTAGTGATCGATGACCTTGATGAAACCCGAAGCGAGTGGGAGGCTAGCCGGATCGCCGAACCCCGTCGTGTCGCAATTGGGACGGCCCGTGCCCACAATGATCCCATCGGGGTTGTCGCTCAACATCAGGACAAAGTCGAGGCCGCTGTCGCTTGTTCCACCGACGACGGCGATGTTCCCGTGGATACTGCCGCATTCAATGCGACCTGTGAAGTCGAGCCCAGGCACCTCGACGCGAGCCCGTCCGTTGATCTTGCCCGATGGAGTGAAGACTGCCGTGAAGGAGAATACGGCGTTGGCTCGCTCCCCATGGCCGATCACGACGTCCGCTCCAGCTGCGCGGGATCGCACGGGGGACGGGCTCACGAGGGCCATCACGGCCGTGGCCAGGATCAAGGCGGCGAATGCTAGCTTTCTCACTGGAGAACCTCCCGGCGGACCCCTCATTGGGAGTCCGACGCCACGGCCGTGGCGCGAGGGTTCCGCTTGGCAGTTGACCGCTGCTAGCGCAGGACGCGCGCTGCACGTCTCCAATGTCGATCTTCACGCGCGAGAGTCACGCACAGTAAGGCCCGAATGGCAGGGTCAAAGGGGGCAAAGTTGGCGACGCGGCAGTGTGGTGATCGTCAGTGCCGGCTGGCTGGCACGAATGCGGCGGTGCAGGGCTGGTGGAGCCGGCGAGCGCGCTAGATCCGCTGACTTCGGCTGACCGGGCTGACGAGCTGCGCCGCCCGCCCGCTACTCGTACCGCAGCGCCTCCGCGATCGGGATGCTCGACGCCTGCCGTGACGGGATGATCGTCATCAGCAGCGACGCCAGGAAGGCGAACGTCCCGATCGCGCCGATCTCCATCCATGGGATGTAGAAGCCCTGGATGCCCTGTCGCCCGAGGTCGTCGCTCGTCAGCAGCTGATACGCCAGCAACAGCGCCAGCCCGATGCCGCTCAGCACGCCCAGCAGCGCCACGAACGACGACTCCATCACGAAGCTGATCGCCACCGCGTTCCGCGTATAGCCGATCGCCCGCAACATGCCGATCTGCTGCCGCCGCTCCACCACCGTGCGGAACGCGATCACGCCGACCGCCGCGATGCCGACGAACAGGCCGATGCCCATGAACCCCTGGATCAGGTACAGGAAGCCCTTGTTCGCCGCCTGGAAATCGTCGACCAGTTGGCGGAGCGAGTCTGCCTGCGCCCCCTGGGCGAGCAGCGCCTTTTCGATCGCGTGCGCCGCCTTCTTCGAGTCGACGCCGTCAGCGAGCCGCACCAGGTGAATGCTCGATTCCGGTTTCGCGAACACCTCATCGAAGAGGCTCGGCGAGAGATACAAGCCGTTGTACAGCCCGCTTACCTTGGTCGTGAACACACCGACGATCCGCACGTCGCGCGCGATGTTCTCCGCCTGGTTCAGCACGCTGATCGTGACCGGCTTGAACGTCGCGTCACCCTGCTTCAGGCCCTCCAGCATAAAGCCGCTGCCGGGCCCGAACCCGCCGCCGTCGCTGGGCACCGCGAACGCATCGATCACCGCCGCGTCGGGGTGTTCCGCGACGTACTTCCACACGTCCGCGTCCGTCGAAAGCCCCTCCGCGCGCGACGTGAACTTGATGCCGTTGTTCGCGATGAACGGCGCCGTCAGTCCGTACATCTGGTACGACTGGTAGTCGAGCTTCGCTGTCGCCGCCGCCTTGTTGCTCACGCGCGCCGACCGCCGGTTCGCGACACGGACGTCGTCGACGCCTGCCAGCCCATCGATGCCTCCGGGGCCGTCGTAGTTCGCCTTGGCAAGCGCACCCTTCAAATCCTCGATGTGGTTGCTCGGGTTCTCGGTCACCGCCACCTGGTAACCGCCCAGCGCGTCGTCGCCCAGGAAGATGCGGTTGAAGTTCGAGTTCATTGTCGACATCATCACCAGCGCGAACATCACCAGCGATATCATCGCGATCGTCATCCCCGTACGGAACTTGTTCGCCATCGGGTACGCGATCGCCGTGCGGATCGACGGCACCAGGCTTGAGAAGACGCCGCCCAGCAGCGTCAGCCCGCCCAGCAGGATGTCCGCGTTGTAGACCAGCACGAACGTCGACGACAGGATCATCGTCACGCCGCTCAGGAAGAACATCTCGATGCCGCCGGTACCCACGTTCGTGAATATCCGGTCGCCGGCGAACAGCAGCCACATCACCAGCATTACCACGCCCGCCGTCGTCGCCACCAGCCGTTGCTGCACGCCCACCTGGATGGCCGTCAGCGCGAAGCCCCCGATCACGAACGACACCCCGAGGCCAAACGGGAACGTCTGCCCCGCCCAGAGCCCCAGCGCTATCAGCGGTGCGCTGAGAAGGATCAACAGCCCGCCCATCTGGAAGATGCGGAAGAACCCCGTGAACGCGACGACCAGCGCCGCCGCCGAGATCAGCACGCCGACGATGAACAGCAGCACCGATCCAACGCTCGCCGCCGATGACGTCCCGTACACCGACACGCCGGCGATGTAGAACACGCTCGACGCCGCCAGCAGCAGCACGCCGCCGATGCACACCAGCATCGATGTCCACCACGTGCGCCACGAAGTCGGCTTGAACAGCAGCCATACGGCGTAATGCGCCACGCCGCCCAGGCCCCGCACCGACGGCCGCACCTGCCGCGGCGCCGATTCCGCCATATCGCGGATGGCCGCCACGATGTTCAGGTTGCTGATGCGCCACGACGAGAACGTCACCGTAAGGAACGTCAGCACTACCCCCAGCGAGTACGACACGATCAGGCTCCGCGCCGATACGTTGAACACGATGCTCAGCCCGAACTGCGAGAAGAGGATCGCCATCACCCGCACCATCCCCAGCGAGACGGCCACACCCAGCCCGCATCCGACGGCCGCCGCCATGATGTTGTACGCCATGCCTTCGGACAGGAACGTCTCCATCAGGTGCAGCCGCTTCGTGCCGACCGCGCGCATCATCCCCATCTCCACGCGCCGCTCGGCCGCCAGCATCACGAAGATCAGGAAGATCAACATCATGCCCGCCGCGATCGAGAACAGCCCCAGCACGACGAAGAACGTCGTGAGAAAGCTCGATGTCAGGTTGGCCTGGTCGACAAAGTCCTGCTTCGTCGCCTGCGCCTTCCACGTTGTGCCCTGCAGCTTGGCGTTCAGCGCCTTCTCGACGGCTGTCGACCCGTCGATGCCATCTCGCACGCCGCCGTTGTTCGATACGGCGATGAAGTCGACTTCGCCCTCGCGCTTCAGCAGTTCCTGCGCGCGCCCCAGGCTCAGCGAGAAGCCCTTCTTGCTGCCCGCGACCGAGCCGCTGAGCACGCGGTCCTTCACGATCTCCTTCACCGTAAATATGTTCGGCCCTCCGCCGACGAAGATCGTGATCTGATCCCCTTTGACGATGTCCAGCTTGTCGGCCGCCGAGCTGTTGGCGTAAATCTCGTCGTGCCTCAGATCGTCGACCGATAACAGCCTTCCGTCCGTGCTCTCGATGTCCGGGAACGCCGCCATGTTCTTCCCGTCGACGCCCACCAGGATCGCCAGCGGCTCCGTCTGGCCCGCGCGCGGGTTGCTCGCTGGCACCGGCGCGCGGATCACGTTCACCACGCCGTCCACGCCGTCGATCGTCTTGAACGCGTCCACGAACTGGTCCGCCTGCCCCTGCGCGATCGGCTTCGCCGAGACGGCCGACTGCCCCACGAACAGGTCGCTGCTGCTGTCGCCGGTGGCCGCCTGCACCGTCTCGTCGATGTGCGCCAGCCCCGTGTACGCCTGGTTCGTGATGCTGTAGTTCACCGTGTCGCCGATGCTGAACGCCGTCGCGATGATCACCGTGCTCAGCATCAGCCCGATGATGATCAGCGTCGTCTGCGCCCGGCGCCGCGGGATGTTCCGCACGCCGATAAAGAACAGCACGCGGTTGCGCACCACGACCCAGCCCACGGTCGACAGCGCGACGCCCAGCACGATCAGCAGGCCGATCATGATGTAGTTCATCGAAAGACCAAAGAGGTCGTTCACGGCGTGCGCACTCCCGTCGACTCCTCGCGCACGATCTCGCCGTCCTTCATGAAGACGATGCGGTGGCACTTGGCCGCCACCTCCGGCGCGTGCGTCACGATGACGAACGTCTGGGCGTGCTGGCGGTTCAGGTCCGTGATCAGCTCCATGATCTCGTCCGCGTTCGCCGTGTCCAGGTCCCCCGTCGGCTCGTCGCCCCACACGATCGCCGGGCTGTTGACCAGCGCCCGCGCGATCGTCACCCGCTGTCGCTGCCCGCCCGAGAGCTGCGACGGCTTGTGCCGGCCCCATTCGCGCAGGTGTACCAGGTCAAGCGACGCCTCCGCCTTCGCGCGCGCCTCACCCGTCTTCGTCCCCGACACCAGCAGCGGCAGCTCAACGTTCTCGACCGCGCTCAGCACCGGCAACAGGTTGTAGAACTGGAACACGAAGCCCATCTGCCGCGCGCGGAACTCCGTGCGCTTGTTGTCCGACATCTTGTTGATGTCTTCGGCGTTGATCTGGATCACGCCGCCGTTGATCGTGTCGAGCCCGCTCAGGCAGTTCAGCAGCGTCGTCTTGCCGCAGCCCGAAGGCCCCATGATCGCCACCATCTCGCCGCGCGGAACCTGCAGCGAGACGCCCCGCAGCGCGTGGACCTCCACGTTCTCCGTGCGGTACGTCTTGACGACGTCGCGCGCGTCGATGATCAGGTCGCGGCCATCGCGAGAGGGCGCCGCGACCTTGCTCAGCTCTTCTGTCGCCACGGTACCTCCAGTGCGCATGTCGGTGGACTCTCCAATGTAGCGCTTTTCACAATCGGGACGTACGTCCCGCGCGTTAACGTTTGGCCGGGCGCGAAGGAACGACGCTTGTTGTCGTGGCGCGGGCTTTCAGCCCGCGTCCGTCGATTCAGCGCCCCCCTCCATATCGGAGCGTAGGCGCCGCCGCCGAGCGCCGTCAACGGAAGCCCAATTGCGGAATCCGTAATCAGGGATCGTCCGCCGCTGCCGCCCGCTCGAACCAAACGCCGTCCAGCTTCGACCGCGATTGCACCACCTCGCGCCGCGCCCCACACTGTCCACTAGCCACTAGCCACTAGCACCACTGACGACCAGCCACCAACCAAGGACCAGCCCCCATGTACCGCGACCTCCTCTACGACGTCTCCGACAACATCGCCACCGTCACCCTCAACCGCCCCGATCGCCTCAACGCCATCAGCATCGGCATGCTCGCGTCCTTCTCCGACGCCTTCCGCGCAGCCGACGCCGACCCCAACGTCCGCGCCATCATCCTCACCGGCGCCGGCCGCGGCTTCTGCTCCGGCCTCGACCTCAAAGAGCAGGGCGGCGCGGCGAACAGCAACAGCATCAACGGCGCCGGCGGCCTCCCCGCGAAGTTCGACCTCGCGAACAGCCCGCCCATCGTCCTCCACCAGACCGACAAGCCCGTCATCTGCGCGCTCAACGGCGCCGCCGCCGGCTACGGCCTCGACCTCGCCCTCGGCTGCGACATCATCATCGCCGCCGATACCGCCAAGCTCGCCGCCGTCTTCACCAAGCGCGGCGTCCTCCCCGAGAGCGGCGGCACCTGGCTCCTGCCGCGCCTCATCGGCTGGACGCGCGCCTGCGAGCTCGCCTTCACCGGCCGCACCCTCACCGCGCAGCAGGGACTCGAGCTCGGCCTCGTCAGCCGCGTCGTCCCCGCCGCCGACATCATCACCGAATCACGCGCGCTCGCGGCCGAGATCTGCGCCAACGCCCCGATGGCCGTCCAGGCCACCAAGCGCATGATGCGCCTCTCCCTCGACGAGACCTTCGAGGCCAACGTCCACCACGTCTACCTCCAGCTGCTCCCGCTCTTCCGCTCCCACGACTTCACCGAGGGCGTGAAAGCCTTCATCGAAAAACGCCCCGCAAAGTTCGAGGGCCGCTAGTACCGCGACTGCAGAGTGGCACAGCCGTCCCCGGCTGTGAGTCGCGCCCCGTGGCGCGGCCCGCGTCGCCCGGGCATCGCAGAACGCCGTAGGGGCGGGCGCCACGTGGCCGCCCGCGCGCTGATCTGGCACATCCGTCCCCGGCCCTCGGTTGTAGGGGCACGCGGCGACGTGACCTACAATGCGGCGATGGCTACGCAACCACCCCGGCCGTCGTTCCGCCTGGCGACGGTGAATATCGACTGTGCCGACGCCCAGGCGATGGCTGATTTCTACGGCCGTCTGCTCGGCTGGGACGTCACATATCGCGACCGCGGACTTCGTATTGATGCAGGACCCCGCTGGCGGCACTGGACTTGTCGTTCCAGGAACAGGAGTGGTACCGGCCGCCGGTGTGGCCGGAGCGGCCGGGCGAACAGGACAAGATGATCCACCTCGACATCAAGGTGGACGACCTCGACGCGGCGGTAGCATACGCGCTCGCCGCGGGAGCCGGGCTAGCGGAGTATCAGCCGCGACCGGATCTGCGCGTGCTGCTCGACCCGTCCGGCCATCCGTTCTGCCTGTTCCTGGATTGAGCCGGGTCGCGCGGCGGCGAGCGGACCCATGCTCCCGCGCGGCCATCCCCCGCCCGTCTGCGTCATCTGCGTCATCTGCGGTTTCGTCCCCGCAACGCGCCGATTACGATGGCTCGCTCGCCCACCGCACCTCGTAGAGGCGCACCGGGTCCTCGAACCCCTTGAGCGACACCACGCCCCGATCGGCAAAGAGGAACCCCTTGCCCGCGACGAGGCCCCGCACCGTCTCCGGCACCAGGATCTCCCCCGCACCTGCGTTCGCCGCGATGCGGGCGGCGAGGATCACCGTGGCGCCGAAGAGATCGCCATCCTCTTCGATCGGTTCGCCCGCGTTGAGCCCGACGCGAACGTGCAGAGGCTCCGGCATCGACAGTGTGTGTGATGCGAACGCGCGCTGAAGGGCGATGGCACACTCCACCGCGCTCGTCACCGAGTCGAACGACGCCATGAACCCGTCGCCCATCGTCTTCACTTCCGTTCCGCCGCACTCGCGGAGCACGTCCCGCGTGATGCGCTCGTGTTCCCGCAGCACGTCGCGGCCGTTCGCGTCACCCAGGCGCTGCATCATCTCGGTGTGTCCGACGATGTCCGTGAACAGCACCGTACGAAATGCGCTCGCATGACGCGCTGCTGCTGGAGTCGAGCCCTCGTCGCCGAGGAAGTCGCCGATCGCGGACAACACGTTGTCCACCTCGCCCTGCTTGCCCTCCACGACCACCAGGCGCGCGTTGGGTATGCGCATCGCGATCTCTCGCCCGTCGTCCGGGCCCAGGATGCGCACGCCCTGGTGCTGCATCACCAGCGTCGGGGCTTTGACGAGAGGCAGAAGGTCGGTCATGTCGACCTCGTCGAACGCGCTCCATTGTCGCGCTGCCCCCTCCGGCGTCGTACAGGCACGGAGGTACTCCGCATAGCGCCGGGCATCCTCGCCGCCATGGCCCTGCGACATGAACGCGAGGTTCTCCGTCATCGCCTCCCAGTCCTCTGCGAGCAGCCCGAGGGCGGCATTCTGCGGCCGGCTCAGATAGGCATGCCCGCTCACGAAGGCGTCGTCGAGAATCAGGTGCGACACGCGCTCCGGGTGCTGCACGGCATAGCTGACGACGAGCGCGCCGGATGACCCGATGCCGTGGAGCGCGAATCGGTTCAGGCTCAGCGCCTCCGCGATCGCGTCGATGTCCAGCTTGCGCGCTTCGAGCGAATAATCTTCGACGTTCCGATCAGACAGCCCTGTGCCGCGAGCATCGAACGGGATCACCATCCGGTGACGCGACAGGCGCTCGAAGAACGTGCCCTGCCGCCACTCCAGCTGGCAGTGGCTAAACGGAGCAAAGGGCGCGCGGATCAGCGGCAAGCCCTGCCCCGCCGTCGCGAAGGCGATGCGCACGCCGTCCGCGGTCGTCGTGTAACGCATGTTCAGTTCCATGGTGCCCCTATCGTACACCCCCGGAACTGCCGCATGCGTGTGCATTCCTCATCCTGTGGCTTTCGTACCGCGTCGCGCTCCCTCGCCTCCGCACGCCCACTTCGCCGGACGACAGCAGGCAGGGCGGACCATCGGTCCGCCCTGCCTGCATTGCCACGTTCGCCCGGCTACAGCCTGCTGGCTGACGCCGGTTGTGCGCCGCGGATGCTCTCGAGATGCCCCGTGACGTGGGCGATCAGGACGCCGCCTTCGATCAGTTGTTGCGTGCTGACCGAAGCCCCGTCTGCCAGTCCCAGCGCTCCCGTGCGGTCGAGCTGCTCGTCGCTGAGGCTGCGGATGTAGGCGGCTGTCGACGCACCGGCGGTGCGCAGTTCGCGCAGCACATCCGCCTTGGTCGCCGCCCTGTTCTTCGCGGCGCGGCTGTCGTTCTTGCCGTTGACGTCGTCCCACGAGTAGGACGGCAGCGGCCTGCCCTCGGCGGCAGCGGTGATGAACTCCATCTCGAGCGGGAACTGGCCGGACACGTGCTGCGCCGTCTGGGCGACCGTCCAGCCCTCGGCGCCGCATATCGCGGCCCACTGCGCGTCAGAGCACCCCTCCACCGCCTTGGCGAATTCGGCCACCGCCTGCTCCAATTGCCCGGCTAACTCGTTCGAACGCTGACTCATGCTGTTCTCCTGTTCTGCTATGCGGCTGCTTGCTTGACTACCTGAGCAGTCTCGCGCGGAGCGGAGTTCGCCGTATCGTGGAAAGTACGGAGATCTTCGGCGCCGCGATACGTAGATCAGCTCCGCCGGTGATCCGCCCAATCGGCGGCCGTCCGCGCAATCTGCGGTTCCGCCCACCGCATCGTGCGCAATTCGCTCATTTCTCCGATGGCGCCGTAACACTTTGCGCGTTGACCGCCGCCCGCACACCCGCAACGCTGATCGCCGGAGGTTCAATGCACTACCGTCAGCTCGGTCACACCACGCTCCGCCCGTCCGTCGTCGGCTTCGGCCTCTGGACCCTCAGCACCGGCTGGTGGGGCGACTACACCGACGCCGAGGCCGTCGCGCTCCTCCGCGAGGCGCGCGATCTCGGCATCACCTTCTTCGACGCCTCCGACAGCTACGGCAACGGCCGCTCCGAGCAGCAGCTCGGCGAGGCCTTCGGCAACGATCCGGACGTCATCGTCGCCACCAAGGTCGGCTACGACTTCTATACGCACGGCAACGAGCGCCGCGGCCAGCGCGAGATCCCGCAGGACTTCAGCCCCGCCTACATCCGCCGCGCCTGCGACGAGAGCCTCCGCCGCCTCCGCCGCGATCGCATCGACTTCTACCAGCTCCACAACCCCAAGATGGACACCATCGAGCGCGACGAGACCTTCGCCTGCCTCGACGATCTCGTCCGCGAAGGCAAGATCGCGTCCTACGGCGTCGCCCTCGGCCCCGCCATCGGCTGGGAGGACGAAGGCGTGCGCGCGGCGCGTGACCGCAAGATCGACGGCCTGCAGATCATCTACAACCTGCTCGAACAGCACCCCGGCCGCGCGCACATCGCCGCGTGCAGCGACGCGGGCGCCGGCATCATCGTCCGCGTGCCGCACAGCTCCGGCCTCCTCGAAGGCCACTACACCGCCGACACGCAGTTCGCCGAGAACGACCATCGCCGCCACCGCCCGCGCGCCTGGCTCGTCGACGGCCTGCGGAAGGTCGAGCAGCTCCGGTTCCTCGTCGATGCGCGCCCCGGCGCGACGATCGGCCAGATCGCCCTGCAGTGGATCCTCTCCGACGCCACCGTCGCCACGACGCTGCCCAACATCTACAACCGCGAGCAGCTCGCCGAGTTTGCCGCCGCCAGCGACGTCGCGCCGCTCACGCCGGATGAGCTCTCGCGCGTGCAGGCGCTGTACGACACGAACTTCGGGCTCGAATCATCCACCGACAACGTCCGGGCGAAAGACGCGCAGGCCGCGGGAGCAACAGCATCATGACGATGACGAGTCCGACGAGCATCGACGATCTCGACCAGCGCCTGCTCAACGAGATGCAGGACAAGTTCCCGCTCGTCCGCGAGCCCTTCCGCGTGCTCGCCGCCGGCGCCGGCACCACCGAGAGCGACGTCATCGCGCGCCTCGCCGCGATGCGCGCGTCCGGCGTGCTCCGCCAGGTCAGCCCCATCTTCGATACGAAGGCGCTCGGCTACGCGACGTCGCTCGTCGCCATGCGCGTCCCCGAAGATCGCCTCGCGGCCGCGGCCGAGATCGTCAACGCGCACCCCGGCGTCAGCCACAACTATCGCCGCACGCACGAGTTCAACATGTGGTTCACCATCGCCGTGCCGCCGGGCGCCGACCTGCAGGCCCACGTCGATGCGCTCCACCGCGCCGCCGGCGCCACGTCCACGCGCATGCTCCCGACGCTGCGGCTGTTCAAGATCGGCGTCACGCTCGACATGACCGGCCAGCGCGAGATGGACCATCGCTCGAAGCCCCAGTACACGCACGAGCAGCGCGAAGTCGCCGCCGCCAACACGCTCAGCGACCGCGACGTCGCGATCGTCCGCGCCGTGCAGGGCGACCTCGCCCTCGAGCCGGATCCCTTCGCCGCGCCCGCCCGCGCGCTCGGCATCAGCGTCGACGCGCTGCTCGAAGCGCTCCAGGACCTCCAGCGCCGCGGCTACCTACGCCGCTTCGCCGCGATCCTGCGGCATCGCAAGGTGGGCTTCGGCGCCAACGGCATGGCCGTGTGGCGCGTCTCCGAAGACCGCATCGCCGCCGCCGGCCAGGCCATGGCCGGCTACACCGCGATCAGCCACTGCTACCAGCGCCCGGTCTACGAGGACTGGAAGTACAACCTCTTCACCATGATCCACGCCCGCAAGAAGAGCGAGTGCGAATCGTTCGTCGCACAGCTCGCCAGCGAGCACGGCCTCGAAGAGTTCGACGTGCTCTACAGCACCACCGAGTACAAGAAGATCCGCCTCGCCTACTTCACCCCGGAGTTCGACGAGTGGGAGCGCGAGCACGTTCCCGTCGCATCCGCGTAGGGGCGCAGCCTGCTGCGCCCGCCGCTGCTCCGCCGGGCGGAGAGGGGCCGGGGGTGAGGTCGCCGCGCCCGCTCCTGCCGCAAACGCGCGCCCTGGATCACGCCGATGCCGTCTGACCAGACCGAACCGCGCGAATACTTCCGCTTCGCCTTCTACCGCTTCGCCGAAAGCTGGCGCGCGCTCGACGAATCCGCACGCGGCCGCGCCCTCGACGATCTCGCCCGCGTGCTCGACGCGCCCGTCGCGCCGTGGCAGCTCTGCTACAGCCTCGTCGGCCTCCGCGCCGATGTCGATTTCGCCGTCTGGCTGAAGACCACCGAGGGCACCGCGCCGCTGCAGGAGTTCGAGCGCCGCATCCGCGCCACCGAGTGCGGCCGCCACCTCGTCCTCGCCCACAACTTCATCTCGATGACGAAGCCGTCGCCGTACGCCCGCGGCGTCTCGGACGCCGAGCGCGAAGCCCTGCGCGCCTACCCCGATGGCGCGCCGTACGTCTTCGTCTACCCCATGGTCAAGACCCGCGCCTGGTACGCGCTCGCGCCCGAAGAGCGCGGCCGCATCATGCGCGGACACATCGGCGTCGGCCACAAGTACCCGAAGATCCGCATCAACACGAGCTACAGCTACGGCATCGACGACCAGGAGTTCATCGTCGCGTTCGAAGGCGACGACCCGGCGGACTTCCTCGACCTCGTGCAGGACCTCCGCTACACCGAGGCCAGCTCCTACACCCTCCGCGACACGCCGATGTTCACCTGCGTCCTCCGCACCCCCGCTCAACTCGTCGAAGAGTTCCGCACCGCCGCCGCCCTCGTCTCGCGGTAGTTCCCCGGCAATAAGTTGATGTGGCACAGCCGTCCCCGGCTGTGAGTCGTGGCGCGGGCTTTCAGCCCGCGTTCAACGGCCGCGCCCGCTGGCGTGTCTGGCGGCGTGGTAGCCGCAGACGCAGAACGGGCCTCGATTGATCGAGGCCCGTTTCGCCGTTCGGGATCGAGGTGGCTGCGATCCGAAACGCGTGTGTCGTGGCGTGCTCAATGCACCTGGCCACGTGCGCAGCGCACCGGCCGGAAGGTGTCGCCTGTCGGCGGCATGGCCGCCCCCGGCCGGGTCGCTGCGCGGACCGGCAACGCGCAAGAGTTGCCGCTAGTGATGCCCGTTGCCGTTCAGCGGCGCGTTGGCGCCCGCTGCCACAGCCGGGGGGTCCCCATCAACCAGCAGCTCTCGCCGCATCACCTTCACATCGTCTGGCGCCGTGATCCCGAGCTTCACCCGGTCGCGCTCGATACTCAACACCTGGATCGAGATTCCCCCCTGGATCCAGATCTCCTGCTGCACTTTTCGCACCAAGATAAGCATCCTGCTGGCCCTTCCCTCGCCCTCGCTAAGGGCGCCACCCCAAGGGGCGGACTCCGCCGCCTCGCACTCCCCACAGAAACGCTTCGACGAGCGTCTCGCTTTTGGATCACATCTTCAAAACGGGCCAGGAATTACGCCCGGCCGCGAAAACACTTGACATTGTGACCGTGTTCAGGCCTACTAAGAAATCGAATGCCGGATGCATGAAGCCGGAATTCCATACCCCGTACCTGAATTACCGGAAATGGATTACTGGTATCGTACTTCCACTGTGAACCCATGTCAATACTCAAATATTTCGTGTGAGCGCGTCAAGAAAAGCCAGCCGGCGTGCTGCGTGATCGGAGCGTGCGGAACATGACCTCCCGCTGGGGACTGCTAACGAACCACGCCCTCGTGCTTATCCACGTGATCGACCACCCCCATTCCACCCTCCGTGACATCGCCGACAACGTCGGCATCACGGAACGCGCCGCGCTCTCACTCCTCCGCGCTCTGGAGGTCGACACCATCGTCTCCCGGCGGAGAGAGGGCCGCCGCAATGTCTACACCGTCGATGTGGACGCGCTGATGGCGCACCGGAGCCATGGCACCTACAGTGTGGCACAGATCGCCAACGCCCTGTTTGCGCTCTCCGGCCGCATTCCCGGCCAGGATCTGCCGCCCCGTATGCAGATCACGCGCGCCGATCTTGTCCCCGAAATACCGCCTGCGGCCACGCCGCCCCGGCCGCGCACGAAGTGAGCGTGAGGCTCACTGCACGCTGAACGTCGAGTGCATCCCTGCCCGGTAATGGTCGACGGTACTGCCGGCCTCGCCGATCGCGATCAGGCAGGCGAGCACGTACGTGCCCGGCTCAAGATCAAGCACGGCAGAGCGGGCCTGTTGAGGTTCGATGCCCTCGACCTCGCCGACGATGTCGAACGCGCCGTTCGGCTTCGTCTTGAGCACCACGAGTTCGTGCACGCCTTCATTGTCTACATTCGTCGCGATGAAACGGATCTTGCCTGCTGAGACAGAAGGCCTCTCCGGCGTCACGGAATAGCCCGCGAGCGTGACGGCAACGGACGCATCTTCTGTCGCGCCGGTGTCCGCGATCGGATCGATCGATCCGGTCGCAGGCGTAGCGGCGCCCGCGGCACCGGCGACCAGCTCGATGATGGTCGTAGGCCCGGCCGGCACGTAGCACTTGATCTTGTGCGTGCCCTCGCCGTCGGGGACGGTGTAGCCGGGAGTGCGCGTGCGGCCTTCTGGCACGATCAGTTCTTCGAGGTTCGTGCCGTCGATGCCCTCGATCTCGTAGTCCTTCGAGCTCTCATTCTTCACGACCAGCTTCAGTTTCTCGCCCGCTGTGACCTCGATCCGGGCCGGAGTACAACCGTCGTCCCCCTGCGTGATCTGGATCTCGCGGCCGCCCGCGCCGCTGCTCGCGCATGCGGTGGCGAGCGATACGAGGCTCACCACGGCGACGACGGCGATGGCTCTTCGCATGTCCTGCTCCAATCGTCCGGCTACGTGCTCGCCGCGATCTCACCGGACGCTTCCGGCGCCGGCTCAACGCGGCGAATCTCCGGCCGCCGGCCCGCGGGCACAACGAAGTACGCACCGAGGATGATCACGATGTAGCTCCAGTACAACACGATCTGCGCCATCGCTGGCGCGGAGTCATAACCCAGCACCGTGTGCAGGAACTTCCCCATCGTCGAGGTCATCGGGATCATCGATTCCGTGTCCCACGGCCGGCTTCCGAGGTCATCGATGATCGCGGCGGCATGCAAGTTCGAGAGCGCGTTGGCCAGCAGGCCGGCCGCCAGGATCACGACGACCACGCCCGAGACGAGGAAGAACTGCTGAAGCGGGAGCCGCGCCGCGCCGTAGTAGATGACCACGCCAACAGCCGCCGCGATTCCGAAGCCCAGCACGCCGCCGAGGACGAACTGCGTGCCGGACGTGTTCGCTGACCCCGCGAATAGAAACAGCGTGGTCTCGATGCCCTCACGCGCCACCGCCGAAAACGCGAGCAGCGCGAGGGCCGCGACGGAACCGCCCGAAAGCGCCGAATCGATGCGGTGCCGCAGGTCCAGCGAGATGCCCGCCGATTGCCGCTTCATCCAGAACACCATCCATGTCAGGACGGTGACGGCGAAGAGCATGGTGACGCCTTCGAACGTCTCGAGTACGCGCCCGTTCAACTCGCGCGACGTCGCTTCCAGCGCCGCCCCGAAGGCGACCGACAACGCTGCCGCTACGCCAACTCCGAGCCAGATCTGGCGGAAGTGACGCTTCTGATCGATGTTGCGGAGGTAGCCGAGCAGGATCGTCACGACCAGCGCGATTTCGATGCCTTCGCGGAGCGTCACGAGCAGTGAGAAGAGCATTTCGCCGCCTTTGAGGGCTACCATCCAAGCATAATTAGCGTATGCTAAGCTCGACGTGTAGACAAGGCTAAATGGCATGTCCGATCGGCACATTCTGCTCGCCATGCGGACGCTCGCCGGGGTGAATACTCGTGTTCGAGGTCGTGACATTGGCGCCGAGAGGCGCGGGCGGGGCGTCGGCTATAATCGGGCGACTGTCGAGCGCGGCTTGCCTGCGATGCCGCTGGATTGGATCGCTGATATGACGCGAAAGCCCTCGTCCACCATCGAGGACTACCTCATGGAGATCTACGACATGATCCGTGCCGGGCGTGTCGTGATCGCCGCCCGCCTGACGGAGAAGATGGGCGTGACGGCCCCTACGGTGTGGAACACCGTCCATCGCATGCACCGCGATGGGCTCGTCGAAATCGATGGCGCGAAGGAGATCACGCTCTCTCCGGCGGGACTCGAGGGAGCGGAATCGATCAAGCGCCGGCACCTGCTCACCGAGCGGCTGCTCGTCGACATCCTTGGGATCGACTGGGCGGATGCGCACGAAGAGGCGCACCTGATCGAGCACACCATCACGCCGCGCGTCGAGGCGCGGATCGTGGCGGTGCTCAATAATCCGACGACCTGTCCGCACGGGAACCCGTTCCCGGGCGTGGACCCGGCGACGCGCCCGAAAACGCGGCCACTGGCGACGGCGCAGGCAGGCGAGTCATACGACATCGACGGGATCAACGAGCCAGCCGAAGAAGATCACGATCTGATGACGTTCTATCAGCGCAACGGTCTGGTGCCGGGCGCGGAGCTGAAGGTGCTGGATGTCGCGGCGTACAACTCGACCATCACCGTCGCGATAGATGGACGCACCGTCACGCTCGGCATGCGGGCCGCCGAGAATCTCCGCATCGTCGTCGAGGCGCCGGCCCGTGCGCCGGCCTGAATGCCGCGCGAAGCGGCCTGCCGGCGGACGCTCCGTGATACCTTGAGCCGATGAAAGCGCTCTGGCTGAAATTCCTCGACTGGTTCTCCCGCCACTTCGGTATCGGCCGCACGGCGATCCCGCGCGAACCGGTCAGCCTGCGACCGATCGGCGTCGTCCGCAACAACGTCAAGCAGCCGCGCGCGGACGGATGGGCCGACGTACGCTCCGACATTCTGGTGCGCGAGGATCTCGCCGACACGCTGGACGGCGTCGAAGGCTACTCGCACATCATCGTCGTCTTTTCGTTCGACAGAGTGCCGGAAGCCGAGCAGCGACACCGCGTGCGCCCGCGCGGCGATCCGCGGATCCCCGAGCAGGGCGTGCTGGCGACGCGTAGTCAGGTGCGGCCCAACCCGGTCGGCGTATCGGTGGTGAAGCTGCTGCGGCGTCGCCACAATGTGCTGCGCGTCGAGGCGCTGGACGCGATCGACGGCACGCCCGTTCTCGACATAAAGCCATACTTCCCGAACTACGACGCGGTGCCGGATGCCGGGATCCCCGATTGGGCGCGTGAGTTGGACGGGGCGAGCCGTAGGCGGTCAGCTCGTCAGCTGTCAGCTGAGCAGCTGGTCAGCCGGTCAGCCGGTGGCGTAGCATGTCCGCGTGGCGGCCGGGCTTGAATGCGCCATGCGCTGAACGCCCATCGCTACCCGTGGCGCGGGCGAGCCCTACCGCATGCCCGGTTGAGCCGTCGTGCGGCGCGACGCCGCGCGGACGCAGGTCCACGCCACTACGGGAAACAGGGTAGGGCGCTCGCGCTAAGGATTCGAGCGAGGCGTCGCGCGCTATCCCACGCCCATCAGCGCGTCGAGGCCGACGACCAGGTGGTCGCGTTTCATCACTTCGCGCGCGGCGAGCAGAATGCCGGGCAAATAAGCGTCACGGCTTATCGAATCGTGCCGGATCGTGAGCGTTTCGCCGGCGCTGCCGAACAGAACCTCCTGGTGCGCGACGAGCCCCCGCAGCCGCACGCTGTGGATGGTGATGCCCTCGTATGCGCCGGCGCGCGTGCCGGCGATCGTCTCCGCATCGGGGACGTTGCGGGCGAACGGCCTGCCGTCGCGGGCATCGATCATGCCGCGCGCCGTCGTGATCGACGTGCCGGACGGCGCGTCGACCTTCTGATCGTGGTGCAGCTCGATGATCTCCGCGGACTCGAAGAAGCGTGCCGCGATCTTCGCCATGTGCATCATCAGCACCGCACCGATGGTGAAGTTCGCGGCGATGATGCCGCCGAGCTTGCGATCGGCGCATCGTTTCGCCAGATCGTCGACGAACGATTGCGCGAGGCCCGTCGTGCCGATGACAAGACGGACGCCGCGCTCGACCGCCGCGTCCGCAAGGATGGGCGTCCACGCCGCGTTCGTAAAGTCGATGACGACGTCGGGCTTCGTTTCGTCGAACGCGGCGCCCGCGTCCGTCATCAGCGGGATGACACCGCCGGACGGAAGCGAGATCAGCGCCGCCGTGGCGAACTTATCGACGACGCCGACGGGCGCTGTCGAAGCGTCGGCGTCGACGGCGTCGAGGATAACGCGGCCCATCTTGCCGGCGCCGGAGACGAGTACGCGAATGGGTGCGGTCATGCGGGAAGGTTACCGGATGGACGTGAGACGTTGGAGGTCCCTCGGAGTGTCCACCGGCGGAACGTGAGAAAGCGGACACATCTTGCGTCCGCTTTCTCACAACCGCTCCAGACGGGGTATCTGGCTATGCTGCGCGCCGCACGCGCGTTTCCTCGGCGGGAGCGCCGTCCGCGATGGCCGGAGCGGGCTCGTCCCGGGCCGGACTCGGGCGCCGTCGCGACCTCGATGTGCTGTCGCGTGGCGGCGCTCATCTGTACCGCGGCGCCGTTGACGATGATCTGTTCGCCCTCGCCCAGCGCGTTGCCGTCGGCATCGAAGACGCTCGCCTTGCGCACGATGAAGAAGCCGCCGATGAGGGCCCGCAGCGCTTGCGTCGGGTCCGTACCCGGCGCAAGCGACACGGTGCCCTGGATCTGGAACGGCGGCGCCAGCAGGAGGACTGGCGCGTCGATCTGTGGTGTGGCGCTCGCGGTGCGCGCGAACGCGGGGCCTTCGAAGTTGGCGAAGACGATCTCTTCGCGCCGGATCAGCAGCGACGCATCGAGATGCAGTTGATCGGACGCCCGGTAGAGCGGCCGGACCGCCGGCTCGATGATCTCGATGTGAGCCGAGACCTGGGCGTCGTTGAGGCTCTCGATGAATCGATCGAGATCGTGGATGCCCTCAGGCCGGCCCGAGGCGACGAACGTTGTCGTCACGACCTCGATCCGCACGTCTAGCAGGTGGCTCTCGATCTTCCGCATGTTGCCCTCCCGGCGGACGTTTGTCCGTTGCGGCAAGTCTGGGGGCTGGCGCCCGTGTTTCAAATGGGTGCTAACGCCTAAACACGCGGCGCGGAGTCCTGATAGAGGGTTCCCCATGCCTTGGGTGCGCTCTCGTCAGCCGCGCAGAGCGTACGTGAGCACGGGGTCGCGCTCCGGGAAGTCGGCGTCGCCGCCCGTGAACCACCAGCGCGCCAGCTCGATGCGCTTGATCGTGCCAGTGGCGGGCGCCCGATCGCGAAGCTGCGGCAGCCGTTCACGCAGCGCGCCGGCGCACGACGTGTCGCCGAACATGGCGATGGTGATGTGCGGCAGATACTGCGCGCCGGCGATGCCGAATGCGTCGTCCGTCGCGCCTGCCAGCCGCGACCGGATCTCGCCGAGCGCGCCGCCATCACGGACTTCGAGGAAGAGGGCGCCCGGGAAGACGTTCATTGGCCCGACTGCGACGTCGACGGGCTTCGCACCGCGCAGCAGAGCCGCGGCGCGCTGCGTGACCCGACCGACGTCCTCGCGAGTCACGTCGTCCGGGCGCTTCTTGGCGATCACCTGGAACCCGACGCGGCGCAACGAGATGTGGAGCATCTCCCGCTCGTACAGCCGCAGGCCGTCGATGTCCGCAAGCTCGTCTTGTAGTTCCTCTACAGCGTCCGCGATCGCCAGCTCGCCGAGTGGCACCTGAAACGAGAGGAACTGCGCGCGACCAGCAGTCAGCCGCTCGCGCCATGCCGACATCGGCACAAGCTCGTACCCCGCCTCGAACGCACGCCATGCCTCGTCGAACGAGGAAGAGAACCCACGCGACTCAGTCATCAGTCCGTCCCATGCCCGCCAACCGCCAACGACCACCCCTACCACCAGATGATGTCGTCGAGGTTCTCTTCGTGCTCCTCGGACGGCAGATCGCGGGTCCAGAGGTTGGTCTCGAGGTACTTCCAGCCGGAGTCGGCGAAGATCATCACGATGTTGCCCTTCTCCAGTCGCCGGGCGAACTTGAGGCCGGCGTGGAGGACTGCTCCGGCGGAGACGCCGCCGAACACGCCGTCGCGCTGCATCATCAGCCGGGCAGCGCGAAACGCGTGGCCGCTGCGGACGAGGATCTTGCCGTCCAGGAATCCGAGGTCGAGGATCGGCGGGATGAAGCCATCGGCCAGGCTCTTGAGGCCCTGCAGCTGGTTGCCGGGATGCGGTTCGACGGCGATGACCTTCGTGCGCGGGTTTGCTTCCTTCAGCCGCCGCCCGGTGCCCATCAACGTGCCGCCGGTGCCCAGACCCGCGACGAAGATGTCGACGTCGGGCACATCCTCGAGGATCTCCGGCCCGGTCAACATGTAATGCGCGCGGGCGTTATGCTCGTTGCAGAACTGGTCGAGCATGAAGCAGTCCTCGTCGGCCGCCATCTTGCGCGCGACGGCCATCGCGCCGGTGACGCCGTCGGCGGCGGGCACCCAGTGCACGTCCGCCCCGTAGACGGCGAGTGCGCGCGGGATCTCCGGGTAGACGTTCTCCGGCATGACGATGCGTGCGTGATAGCCCATCGCACGCCCGATCATCGCCAGTGCGATGCCGGTGTTGCCCGTGCTGGCCTCGATCACCGTGTCACCGGGGGCGATGCGGCCGTCGCGCTCGGCGTGCTGGAGCATGTGCTTGACGATGCGGTCCTTGACGGAGCCCGTCGGATTCCAGCCTTCGAGCTTGGCGTACAGGTGCACGTCCGGCTTCGGCGAGAGCCGCTTCAGTTCGAGCATCGGGGTGTGGCCGACGGTCTCGAGGATGTTGAGGTGATGCATGGGCGGTGGTTGGCGTCCGTGATTAGCGCTGCGCGGCTCACTGGTGGCTCGTATCTCAGTGTAACCTTCGAGCGCGGCGGGACGGCGGGGGTTGTCCGGGTCGAAGTGACTGAGGTGGTGTGGTGACGGAGGCGAAGTCGGTACTCTCCTGATTCCTTGACTTGGCCGAATCTGGCTTCATATACTGTGGCCGCGTAACCCGCCAAGTGGCGGGGCCTATTTTTGTTACGCACATGTACAATCTGCGCACCGTCGCCGGTCAGGAGTTCTGACCGCGAGAAAGGGCGCTTCGAGCCCGAGTGGCGCAGTGGTAGCGCAACCGATTTGTAATCGGTAGGTCAGGGGTTCGAATCCCCTCTCGGGCTCCAGATTGGTTGCCTGTGGTGGGTTCGGTGCGCGGTTCGGGCGCGTCCACCGCCTCGACGAGACCGGCCTGCCCACATAGCTCAGTTGGCAGAGCACACCCTTGGTAAGGGTGAGGTCATCGGTTCAAATCCGATTGTGGGCTCCATGAGAAGAAACGCTCGGCCCGGGACGCGGGGGAGCGAATTGCGGAATCGGAGCGCGTGCGGCGCGCTCAGCACCTGATATCCATCCGCGCGTGCGGAGAATCAGCAGCAGGCCCTTCAGCCAGAGGAGTAGCCGGACATGGCGAAGCAAAAGTTTGAGCGGACGAAGCCGCACGTCAACATCGGAACGATCGGCCACGTCGACCACGGCAAGACCACGTTGACAGCGGCGATCACCAAGGTGCTATCGCTCAAGAAGCTGGCGCATTACCGCGACTTCGGGAGCATTGACAATGCGCCCGAGGAGCGCGCGCGTGGCATCACCATTGCCATCACGCACGTGGAGTATGAGACGGAGAACCGTCACTACGCGCACGTCGACTGTCCGGGTCACGCAGACTACATCAAGAACATGATCACGGGCGCGGCGCAGATGGACGGCGCGATTCTCGTCGTCGCGGCGCCGGAAGGCCCCATGCCGCAGACCCGCGAGCACATCCTGCTCGCCCGGCAGGTGCAGGTGCCGAGCATGGTGGTCTACATGAACAAGGTGGACCAGCTCGACGACCCGGAGCTGCTGGACCTGGTTGAGCTGGAGCTGCGCGAGCTGCTCACCAAGCAGGGCTTCCCGGGCGACGACATTCCGATCATCCGCGGCAGCGCGCTGGCGGCCATGAACTCCACCAGCGACGACCCGAACGACCCGGCCTACGCCAGCATCCTCGAACTCATGAAGGCCGTCGACGACTACATCCCGACACCGGAGCGCCCGAGGGACCAGCCGTTCCTCATGCCGGTGGAAGACGTGTTCGGCATCAAGGGCCGTGGCACCGTCGTCACGGGCCGTATCGAGCGCGGTGTCGTCAAGGTCGGCGAGGAGATCGAGATCGTCGGCATGGCCGCGACGCGCAAGACCGTCGTGACCGGCGTCGAGATGTTCCAGAAGACGCTGGACCAGGGCGAGGCCGGCGACAACGTCGGATGCCTCCTCCGCGGCATCGAGCGCGAGGACATCGAGCGCGGGCAGGTGCTCTGCAAGCCCGGCTCCATCACGCCGCACAAGAGGTTCGAGGCGGAGGTCTACGTTCTCTCGAAGGACGAGGGCGGCCGTCACACGCCGTTCCTGCCCGGTTACCGCCCGCAGTTCTACATCCGCACGACCGACGTCACGGGCACCATCGCGCTGCCGGAAGGCGTTGAGATGGTGATGCCGGGCGACAACATCAAGATGACGGTGGACCTGCACACGCCGGTCGCGATCGAGGACGGCCTGCGGTTCGCCATCCGCGAGGGAGGCCGCACGGTCGGCGCAGGCGCGGTGACGAAGATCCTCGAATAGCGGGGTTCAAGGAAGGCGCCGCCTCGCCCGTCAACAGGGGAAGCGGCGTCCTCCGTGCCCAGGGACGTGGCCGCGATGGGCGCGGCTGACAGTTGAGGCAACATGGCCAAGAAGGAAGACCGCCAGATCATCACGCTGGCTTGCACCGAGTGCAAGGAGCGTACCTATACGACGTCGAAGAACCGGCGCAACGATCCGGAGCGGTTGGAGCTGAACAAGTTCTGCCCGCGTTGCCGGCTGCATCGCCCGCATCGCGAAGTACGGTAGGGAAAGGGCGACATGAGCCGCGCACTGCGCAGACAACCGCTCGTACAGAAGCCGCCGGCGAAGGCGCCGGCCTTCCGCCCGGGTGCGCGCCCCACGAAGAAGTCCGAAGCGACCGCCGCGGCCGAGTCGATCTCAGCCAAGCGTTTGCCGATCTACTTGAGGCCGGTGCCGCGGCCGTTCCGCAAATTCTTCGGCGACATCATTTCCGAACTCAGGAAGGTCAGCTGGCCGACACGCGAGGAGACGACGCGGCTGACGGTGGCCGTTGTCGTGGTGTCGGTGACCATCGGACTGCTGCTCGGCGGTGTCGACATTTCGTTCAACTGGGTGGTTGACCACACCCTCTTAAGGTAGGCCTGCTGATGGCCCGAAAAGGCAAAGCCACCGCACAAGTCGCTGCCGAGAACGAAGAGGGCGCCCTCGAATCGCCGGAAGAAGCCGCGATTCAGGAAGGGCGCCAGTGGTACGTCATCCACACGTATTCCGGCTACGAGAACAAAGTGAAGACGAACCTGGAGCACCGTATCCAGACGATGGATGCGAAGAACCTGATCTTCCAGGTCGTCATCCCGACAGAAGACGAGATCGAGATCCGCGACGGGCAGCGCCGCACGGTCGCGCGCAAGATCTTCCCCGGCTACGTCCTGACGCAGATGATCGAGCTGAAGGAAGATGACGTCGAGTCGAGCCGCGCGTGGTTCGTCGTGCGGAACACGCCGGGTGTAACCGGGTTCGTGGGTTCCGGCACGCGTCCGGTGCCGCTGGAGCCGCCGGAAGTGAAGCGGATCCTGCGCCAGATGCGCGTCGAGGCGCCGAAGGTCAAGGTCGGGTTCGAAGTC
This sequence comes from uncultured Chloroflexia bacterium, assembly GCA_963743185.1. Lineage (GTDB taxonomy): Bacteria > Chloroflexota > Dehalococcoidia > DSTF01 > JACRBR01 > JANXYW01. The sequence continues at coordinate 33,042 of CAVUOT010000010.1, forward strand.
GGTCAGAACGTGCGCATCGTCGACGGGCCGTTCCAGGACTTCCATGGCACGGTCGACGACATCAACCTGGAGAAGGGCAAGGTCAAGGTGCTGGTGTCCTTCTTCGGGCGCGAGACGCCGGTGGAGCTTGACTTCCTGCAGGTCGAGCGCATGTAGCGCTGCGCGCCGGTGGTCGGTTGTAGGTGGTAGGTTGTAGGATGCCTCGCCCACGCGAGGCGTCCGTGTGTAGGGGGCGCAGTCTGCTGCGCTCGCAGACGGGCGGCGGTAGCCGCCCGGCGGAGCGAACGAGATGGCAAAGAAGATTCGGGCCGTGATTACGCTGCAGATCCAGGGGGGGAAAGCGAACCCCGCACCGCCGGTCGGCCCGGCGCTGGGCCAGCACGGCATCAACATCATGGGCTTCTGCAAGGAGTACAACGAGAAGACCGCGAACCAGGCCGGGAGCATTGTGCCGGCCGAGATCACGGTCTACGAGGATCGCTCGTTCTCGTTCGTGCTGAAGACACCGCCCGCCTCGGACCTGCTCAAGAAGGCCGCGGGTTTGGAGAAGGGCAGCCGCGCGCAGAAGCGCGAGAAGGTTGGCACGCTGTCGCGCAGCGAGCTGAAGAAGATCGCCGAGATCAAGATGAAGGACCTCAACGCGAACGACGTCGACGCCGCTATTCGCATGGTCGAAGGCACGGCGCGGAGCATGGGCATAGAGGTGAGTTAGGCGCTGGGCAGCTGATGGCTCACAGCCAACAGCTAACCGCTAGCAGGTGACGCAGACCGAAACGGAGTAGGTCGACTCGGCCCGAGAGGGTGACGCCACCGGAGGAGACGAGGACATGAAACGCGGTAAGAAGTACGAAGAGAAGGCGAAGCTGGTCGATCCGGACAGGCTGTACACGCCGGAGGAAGCGATCAAGCTGGCGAAGGAGTGCGCCTTCGCGAAGTTCGACGAGACGGTCGAGCTGCACCTGCGCACCGGACTCGACTCGCGGCACGCCGACCAGCAGATCCGCGGCACGGCGCTGCTGCCACACGGCCTCGGCAAGACCGTGCGCGTGCTCGTCTTCGCCCAGGGCGAGGGCGCACGGCTGGCCACGGAAGCCGGTGCGGACGAGGTCGGCGGCGACGAACTGATCAAGAAGGTCGAGGGCGGCTACACCGACTTCGACGTGGCGCTCTCGCAGCGCGACCTCATGGGCAAGGTCGGCCGTCTCGGCCGCGTACTGGGCCCGAAGGGCTTGATGCCAAACCCGCGCTCCGGCACCGTCGTCGACGCCGAGGACATGGCGAAAGCCGTGCACGATGCGCGCCAGGGGCGTGTCGAGTTTCGTCTCGACCGCACGGCGATCATCCACGTGCCGGTCGGCAAGGTGAGCTTCGACGAGCAGGCGCTCGAAGAGAACATGGCGATGATCGTCTCGGAGATCGTCAAGGCGAAGCCGTCCGGCGGCAAGGGCCACTTCATCCGCTCGATCTCGATGTCGACGACGATGGGCCCCGGCATCCGGCTGGATCCGACACCCACGCTCGCGATGAAGGCGTCAGTCGTAGTCAGTTCGAGTTCTTTCGCAGAAAGAGACGAACAGCGGGCCGCGGCGCGGGCCCGCTGTTGTCGAGGCCGATTCTGCCGCGCGGCAGCGGACTGCGAAATGCGCAGTTCGCGGCGCCAGACAGCGGCGCAGGTCCTCGACTAGACTCCTCGATATGACGGTGGCGATCGACGCTTCGAACCCCGCCGAGGTGGCGGCCCCGCTGCTTGACGATCTGCGGCAGCGGCTCGGCTCGCCGGGACTCGCGTATGCGGAGCCGCCGCGTCCGCTCGGGCGCGGCACGTCGAGCTTCATCTACTCGTTCCGCCTCACCGGCGCCGCAACCGATGCCTGGACCGTACCGCTGGTGGTGCGCATCCTGCTCGCGCGCGAGCTCGGGGCCGACGCTGGTGCGCGAAGACGCGATCCAGCGCTTCGTCGCCGCGCACGGATATCCGGCACTCGTACCGTTGGCACTGGAGACTACAGGCGACGGAGCCATCGGACTTCCGTTTATGGTCGTTCCGCGCATCATGGGCGGCACGATGCTGGAGGTGGTCGGCCGCAATCCGCTCGCCATCCCCCGCCTGCTCGGCGCGATGGCCGACACCCATGTGGCACTCCACCGCATTCCCACCGATGGCTGCCCGCTGCCGTACGAGGCGCCGCTGGTCGATCGCCGCATCGAGGACTGGCGTCAGCGGCTGCGGATCGACGGTACCGACGAACTGCGGCGTGGCTTCGGGTGGCTGGAAGAGCACGCTGGATCGGTGCGAGAAGAGCAGCCCGCAATCTGTCACAACGACTTCCACCCGATGAACATCCTCTCGGGCGAAGGGGGCCGGCTGTTCGTCGTCGACTGGAGTGAAGCCGCGCTCGGGGACCGCCACCACGACGTCGCGCGGACGGCGGCGCTCTTCTGGTTCGCGCAGCTCGCCGCGACGAGTGCGCCGGAACGGCTGCTGCTGCTCGCAATACGCGGATTCCTGCGCGGGCGCTATCTCGCGGTGTACCGGCGACAGTTGCCGCTCGACGAGACGCGCATGCGTTACTGGGAGGCGGCGCACGCCTTCAACGGCTGGCTCCAGCTCGTCGAGCTGCGTCAGAGAGGGTCGGCCGCCCCGGAGCAGAACCTGGAGATGGTGCAGCAGTTCACGCCCCGCATCGCCGAACAGCTGCGACGCTACTTCTGGCGCTGCACCAGGCGTCCTTAGCGCGCCCGCGCGATGCAGTCACCGCGCTCCCTCGCCTTGTGCCGCGCACGGACGCTCGCTACACTCCCGGTGCTTGAGACAGCAGGCGCTCGCGGGTTCGCCCGCGACATAATCACAGCCTGCCGAGGCGCAATACGTGGAACCGAAGCTGAAAACGCCCTTACCGGGCGTGCTTCGCGCGTGTGCCCCTGTTCTTGAGCAGGGGTTTTTCGTTGTCCGGCGGTTGGCAAGCCGCAACAGGGGTGAAGCATGGCAACACCGAAGAAGGAAGCGAACGTCGCCGAGCTGAAGGATCTCGTCGCGCGGGCGAGCATCGTGGTCGGTGCGGAGTACCGCGGGCTGACGGTAAAGGAGATGACGACGTTGCGGCGCGCGCTGCGCGACGCGGGCGTCGAGGCACGGGTCGTGAAGAACCGCCTGTTCCAGATCGCGGCGTCGCAGGCCGGCCTGGCCGATGCCGGGCAGGTGGTCGAGGGTCCGTCGCTGGTCGTGTTCGGGTTCGGCGATATCGTTGCGCCCTCGAAGGCGATCGCGGACTACGTGAAGACGGCGCGCAACGCCTTCGCACCGAAGAAAGTGTTCATGGACGGCGCGATCGTTCCGGGGAGCATTGTCGCCGAACTGGCGAGCCTGCCCTCGCGCGAGCAGTTGATCGGGCAGCTTGCGGGCGCGTTCATCTCGCCCGTGCAGCAGTTCGTCAACCTGACCACCGACAGCATCCAGTCGTTCGCGCGCCTGGTCGATGCGCGGGCGAACCAGTTGGAAGAGACGGCGGCATAGCCCGTCAGCCGGTCGGCGCGTCGGCAGTCAGCGCGCCCGGACCGAGAGAATCTGAAGTGCTGACTGGCTGAAGTGCTGACGAGCTATACGGTTACACAGAGGAGGAAGAAGATGGCGAAGGTTGAAGAGGCGTTTGACATCATCAAGGGTATGACGATCCTTGAGCTGCGCGACCTGAACAAGAAGATCGAGGACGAGTTCGGCATCACGGCGGCAGCGCCGGCGATGATGATGGCGCCGGGCATGATGGCCGGTGCCGGGGCGGGCGCTGCGGCCGCCGTAGAGGAAGAGAAGACCGAGTTCACCGTCGTCCTGAAGGACATCGGGGCGAACAAGATCAACGTCATCAAGGCGGTGCGCGAGGTGACGACGCTGGGTCTGAAGGAAGCGAAGGACCTCGTCGAGAGCGCGCCCGTCACGGTCAAGGAAGGCATCGCGAAGGCGGACGCCGAAGCCGTCAAGGCGAAGCTGACCGAAGCCGGAGCGACCGTCGAGCTTACCTAGCGCGCAGCCGTCGCAGCGCTGGTGGACAGGGCTGCCGCAACTGGAATCGGGCCTCGAGCATATGGGAATCGCCCCGGAGGGCGTCGGCGCGGCTGACGCGTTCCCGGCCTGCTGTCACGGCGACGTCGGCCGGTGAGGCGGCACGGGCCAACTGGTAAGATGACCCTGCGTGAACTGTTACTCCTGCGACAAATCGGCGGTCAACGCCTGCAAACGCTGCGCCAAGCCGTACTGCGACGATCACGGTAACGCGTCGTACTGCGCCGGCTGTCTGAAGCCGTCCAGCGCGCTGCCGTCGTTCAACCTGTATCGTGGCGCGTTGCTCGTCATGCTTGTCGGCACGGCCGTCGCGGTCTTCCTGCTCGTGCGGCCGCCCGGCGAGACGAAGGGCGCACCGCCGGTAGTGGTCGGCAAGACGACCGCAACGCCGGCGAGCGGCACGCCGCAGCCGACCGTGCCGGCGCAGACGCCGCAGTCCACCGTTAGCGAGACGCCGGCAAGCGAGACACCGGCAAGCGAGACGGCGACTACCGGGACTCCGACCGCGGCCGTGACGGAGAGCCCGTTCGGCGAGTACGTCGTGGTGGCGGGCGATACGTTGTTCGACATCGCCAACGCGAACCTGCCGCCGGGCGACGACCCGGTGAGTTTCGCGAAGGCGATTGCGACGCTGAACGGGCTGGACTACGATGCGCCCGTCCTGCCGATCGGCAAGAAGCTGCTGTTACCGAAACCCTCCCGGTAAGCCGTGCCGGATCCTGAATCGACCGCTCGCGCCGCCCTCCGACGCAGCATGCTGTTCCATGCGGCGCTGCTCGCACTGGATGCGCTGGTGATCTACTACCTGGTGGCGAGCGGGCCGGGCGGTGCCGGTTACGTCACCCTGACGATCGTGGGCGCGGTCGGCGTGATGCTGGCGTACCAGGTCTGGATACACGCCCGCGACCTCGGCGCGCCGCTGGTGGAAAGCGAAGGCATCGTGCAGCGCAAGTGGTCACGCGCAGACATGATCATCGCCTGGCACAGCTACTACATCACAGTCGCGAGGCGCGTGTTCCGGTTGCAGCCGGAGGACCACATCATGGTCGACGAAGGGATGGTCGTGAAGGTCGTGCACTTCCCGCGCACGCTGCATGTCGTATCCGTGCACGAAGTGCGGGGGGCGCCCCGGCCCGTGCCGTGACCTCCGGTCGGCGGTCTGTCGCCGCCGCGCGTCTGGCCGATGGGCGTCGAGCGTAGGCGGCGGCTGTGATAGCATGGCGCCGTTGACGGGCATCGCACGCGATACGGAGATACGCCCATGCGCCTGCTCCCACTGGCCTTCATGATCTTGTTCATCTTCGTTGCGGTCGCCGCGGTGCGGCCGGCAGCGGCCGCCGGTTTGCCGGGCCCGAATGCACACGCCGGCGTGCTTTCGGCGGCGACGCCGCCCCGGCCCGTGAACCAGCACGACGACTCACGAGTCGACGTGCAGCTTGTGGTGGCGGGGATTGCCGCCGGACTCGTTGTCGGGGTGGGCACCGGGGCGTACCTGTTGCGACGGAAGCTTGGATTGACAGCGTACGTGCCGCCCGAGACGGGCGGAGGCGGACACCACTGACTCGAGGATGACCCGAGCGCGCATGCCGGGCCGCTCGGGACGGCTGCAACCGTTCCCTCTCGCCGTGCGTACTGTTGACACCGGGGGGTGTGGCGAACAGAATGAACTTCATTCATCCAAGCCCCGGTGGGCGCGACCCTGCCACGGTATCTCACCGGCGGGGGTAGAAGAGAGGCACACATGGCCGGCGACGACCTGGGGCTGGGATACTGGCGGTCGCAGCGGGTTTCGCGCCGCAAGGTGCTCGCGGGAGCGGCCGTAGGCGGTGCGGCCGTCGGCGCCATCGCGATCGTGGGTTGCGGCGGGAGCAGCAACAAGACCAACGTGGACCACCCGTACGCCGACGGCCGGTGTCCGGGACAACCGTGACCGACGGCACGCAGGACGGGCCGGCGAAGCCCGGGGGGATCCTGAACATCCGCCAGTTCGTCGCGGCGCTGCCGAGCATGAACGTCTTCGGCCCCAGCATCTTTGCGCTGGCGCAGGGCCTCTACCTGGGGTTCACGGCATACGACCACATGTGGTACGTGCCCACGGACACCGGCGTCAGGGAGCTGTTTCTGGCGACGCAGGTGGAGCAGCCGGATCCGCTGACGGTGATCGCCACGATCGGCGATGCGACGTTCCACGACAAGCCACCGGTGAGCGGCCGCAAGGTGACGGCCGAGGACATCGCGGCGAGCTTCAAGCGCTTCCGCGACGAGATCGGCATCGGCTACGACTGGTTGCACAACGTGATGGACGATATTGTCGCCGTGGACGACCACACGGTGAAGATCACCCAGAGCGAGACGTGGGCGTGGGTCTTCACGTCGTCCAACGCCGGATCGCCGATCACGAGTTCGATCCTGCCGAAGGAGATCCTGCACAACGACGGCCTCCTGCAGAAGGATGCGATCGGTTCAGGACAGTGGGTGCTGGCGAGCCACGACAACGGCGCGAACATCCAGCTGAAGAAGTTCCAGAACTTCCGCCAGTTCGCGGGCACGAAGTCGATCGTCGGGCAGCCGTACCTGGACGGCATCAACAACAAGTCGATCTCGGACGATGTCGCGGCTCTCGCCGCCTTCAAGTCCGGCGACATCGACGTGTACGGGTTCACGAACAAGACGGAAGCCGACGACACGAAGAGTAAGATGGGCAACAAGATCGTCGTGGGCAGCGACCTGGGACGCGACTTCGTGACGCTCATGCTGAAATACGAGCCGCCGTTCATTGACCAGCGCGTGCGGCAGGCGTTCAACCTGCTCATCAACCGCGACGATGCGATACAGCTCCTGACGGAGGGCAGCGCCATCAAAGCGGGGCCTGTGCCGCCGGCGCACAAGTTGTACGCGCTGCCCGAGAGCGATCCGGATCTGCAGGAGTACTTCCGGCATGACATCGCCGACGCCAAGAAGCTGCTCGAAGCGGCGAGCTTCGACTTCAACCAGGAGTTGGAGATGAAGCACTCGGTGCGGCCGGTCGACTCGAAGCTGGCGCAGGTGTTGCAGGCGCAGTTCAAGCTCGGCGGCGTGAAGTTGAAGCTGCTGCCGGAAGACCTCGTGAAGTGGTTCAGCCAGTCATTGGGCGGCGGCGACTTCCACATGACGTGCTTCCTGCACCTGCCGTACGAAGATCCCGACCTGCCGCTCCGCTTCTATCTGAGCGGCAAGGGCGACCGCAAGAACTTCATGGGCTATCAGGATGACGATGTCGATGCGGCGGTGCTGGCCGCCGCGAAGGAACTGGACGAGCAGGCGCGTATCCAGAAGGTGAAAGACGCGCAAAAGGTGATCATGAAGAAGTACGCGCCGATGTTGAATATCTACTCCGAAATCGGCTACGGCGGGCGCTACGATTACGTGAAGGGTTCGATCAGCGGCCGCGGCTCGTACGGTCTGTTCAACCGGACGTCGTGGCTGGACAAGAACGCATGATGCCGGCGACACGCGCCGCTGCGAGGTCCGGTCGGGGTAACGCGAACTAATGTGGCGTTATACGTTACGCAGGCTGTCGTTCCTGCCGATCATTTTGTTCACCGTGTCGATCCTGACGTTCGTGCTGCTGCGCGTGCTGCCGACGCAGGACGTCGCTGACGTTATCGGCGGTTCGAACGCGACCGAGGCGCAGAAGCACGCGATCCGCGATCAGTATCATCTGAACGATGCGATCTTCCCCTTGAGCGTGACGGCCGAGCCCCCGTTCGTCCAGGTACATCGCGATAGCCAGTATTCGCGCTGGTTCCTCGACGCGTTGCACGGCGATTTCGGCAAGACATTCACCAGCCAGAAGAGCGTGCGCTCCGAGTTCTTCCGGCGGTTCCCGGCCAGCTTCGAGATCGTCTTTCTGGGCCTGTTCTTCAGCGTCGTCTTCGGGATCTCGTTCGGCATCCTGTCGGCGATGTACCGGAACAGCGTCATCGACTACCTCGTTCGTATCTTCTCGGTGTTCGGTACCTCGATTCCCGAATTCTTCCTGCTGAGCCTGCTGATCATCGTCCCATCGTACTTCTGGAGTTACTCGATGCCGGTGGGGAAACGCGCGCCGATCTTCGAGGACCCCTTCACGAATCTGCGGCTGTTCTTGCCTGCGGCGCTGATCCTGGGCATCGGCGGATCGTCGGGCCTGATGCGGCTTGTGCGGACGACGATGCTGGAGGTGCTGCGCAGCGATTACGTGCGCACGGCAAAGGCGAAGGGTCTGCGCCAGCGCACGGTGATCCTGACGCACGCGCTGCGGAACGCGAGCACGCCGATCCTGACGGCCGTGGGCACTGCGTTCATCGCGGTGTTTGGCGGATCGGTGATCGCCGAGAAGATCCTCAGCATCGACGGGAACGGCCAGTTTCTGTTCACGTCTACGCTTAGCCGTGACCTGCCCGTGATCCAGTTCCTCGCCATTTACACGGCGGGCGTGGTCGTGCTGGCAAACCTGGTTGTCGATCTGTCCTACGCGTGGGCGGATCCACGGGTGAAGTACCGCTGATGGTGACGATGGCGCAGCGAACCGCGACGGTCATCGCCGGCGAGACGTGGGAGCTCCCGAAGGAGCGGCCGTGGTACGCCAAGCTCGGGCGGCTGGCGCGTGAGAATCCGGTCGGCGCTGTCGCGCTGGTGGTGGTCGTGGCGTTCGTGCTGCTGGGGCTGTTCGGGACGTACGTGTCCCCGTACGACCCGATGGAGCTGCGCGCGTCGGAGCGGCATCAGAGTCCGAGCAGCGCGCACATCTTCGGGACGACGATGTTCGGCCGCGATGTTCTCAGCCGGGTGCTGGCGGGGGCGCGCATCGACCTGAAGTTCGGCGCCATCGTGCTGTTGTTCGGATTCATCCCGGGAACCACGCTCGGGGTCATCTCGGGATACTTCGGCCGCTGGATCGACTATCTGATCCAGCGCTCGGGAGAGGCATGGACGGCGTTTCCGCAGCTCTTCCTGCTGCTGACGTTTGTGGCGGCGTTCGGCCCGGGGTTGAGGACGGTCGAGATCGTCGTGGCGATCGGCGCGCTCTTCGGCGGCTCGCGGCTCCTGCGCGTGGTCGCGCTGGTCGAGAAGCAGAAGGAGTACATCGTCGGCGCGCGTTCGACGGGCGCGAGCGAGTTCCGCCTGTTGTGGCGCCACGTGCTGCCGAACATCATGCCGTTCATCCTGGTCGGGCTGAGCAGCGTGTTCGCGATAGCCGTGCTTGCTGAGGCAACGCTGAGCTTCCTGGGGCTGGGCGTGAGCCCCGGCGAGCCGAGCTGGGGAGCCGACCTGAGTGAGGGTGTCGACGTCGGCAGCACCTACCCATGGCTCGTGATCTTTCCCGGTGCCGCGATCAGCCTCGTCGTGCTGGCGTTCAACCTGCTGGGCGATACGTTGCGCGACATCCTCGATCCGCGGCTGCGCGGATCGACCGGCGCGAAGCGGTAGGCACCCGCCGGCCCGCATTCATCGTTCCCGTCAACTCGCGCTCCTCCTTGACGCACCGGCGTCCGTGTTTGTCAATCTTTGGTGCCACGCATACCGGATAGCCGGTAACCTGACGTGTGGCGGATTCTCGGTTCTATCCCCATGTGAATTTCGCGTCGCTCGACGAGGATGACTCGTCGTTCGAGCGATCGCGCGTGGTCGTGCTGCCGGTGCCGTACGACTCGACGGTGACCGCGCGCGCGGGCACGCGCGACGGGCCGCGCGCGATCATCGAGGCCTCGGCGGACATGGAGCTGTACGACGTGGGGCTCGGCATCGAGCCGTGGCGCCACGGCATCCACACGCTGCCGGAGCTGGCGCCGCACACGGGATCGCCGGAGGCGATGGCGGAACGGATCGAGGCCGTGGTCGGCGAGCTGCTGGACGCCGGGAAGTTCGTCGTGACGCTGGGCGGCGAGCACACCGTCGCGGTGGGCGCGGTGCGCGCGCACGCGAAGCGGACGCCGGGGCTTTCGGTGCTGGCGTTCGATGCGCACTCCGACATGCGCGACGAGTACCTCGACTCGAGGTTCAACCATGCGTGCACGCTGCGCCGCGCGCACGAGCACGCGCCCGTGACGCAGGTGGGGTTGCGCAGTGCGTCGTTCGAGGACGCGGAGTTCGTTCGCGACGAAGGGCTGGGCTTCTATTCGCCGAAGGATTTCCGGCGGGTGGGTGCGCAGGCTGTCGTCGAGCGGCTGAGCGACGCGGTGTACATCACGATCGATCTCGACAACTTCGACCCCGCCGAGATGGCGGCGGTGGGGACGCCGGAGCCCGGTGGGCTGCACTGGGACGAAGTGTCGGATCTGCTGATCGCGGTGACAAGGACGAAGCGCGTGGTCGGGTTCGACGTGACGGAGCTGTCGCCGTCGCTTGGGCCGCGGTCGTGCGCGCAACTGGCGGCGAAGCTGACGTACCGGCTGATCGGCCTGGCGCTCGGGCCGGTGGAGTGATCGCGATGCCGGAACGCAAGGGACGGAAGCGAAGACATGCGCGAGAGCGAAGCAGAGGCGGCGACGTGACGGCGACAGCGCCGGCAATCGAGGCGCCGAAGCAGCGAGCGGCGACTCCGGTGGTAGCACGGGGCGCGGTGCCGAGCGGCGGGCCGTTGCCGTCCACGACGGCGCGCGCGACCGGATTCATCCTCGCGGTGGTGACGGCGTTCCTCGCCGTGGTGATGGTGTACGAGGCGGCGTCGGGTGGCTCGTCGGGAATCGACGCGGCGCTCCGGATGGCGGCGGGCGGGGCGCTCATTGCGCTCGCGGCCGTCGTGGGAGTGTTGTCGATCGCGCCGGCGATGGTGCGGGACTGGTTTCGGAGGAAGCGATGATGCGAGACACCAGATCACATGCACGGACGGCGGAGAAGGTGGCGGGCGTCATCGCCGTCATCGCGGCCCTGGTGGTGCTGAACGGCGCGTGGGTGAACCAGCACAACTGGCAGAACATCTCGTGGCGCGTGGCGATGGCGGCGCTGCTCATCGCGATGGCGATCGTCGTCGAAACGAAGATGTTCGGCCTGATCCGGCCGCGGCAGCGAGGCGAGCAGGACGCGGCGGTCGTGCCGGAGTTCCTGCGGGCGGGTGAGGCGATGGCGGCCAGCGTGGGCGAAGGCGAAGCGTCACGTTCCGGCGCGGAGACAGTGGGCGCCGGCGAGCGGCGGTAGCGTTGGCCGCCGGCGAGCGTGCCGAAGCGAGAGCGTACCCGCGGAGCTACAGCTCCACTCGGATGAGCATCACTCCGTTCAGATGGTTCGCGTTCTCGGATCGGTGACCGGCTTGCTCGATCGGCGCGCTACGCGTGCGACGCTGCGCGCAGCGCGTGGATGTCGTGCAGGTGCGTGGCGTCGTGCTCGGCCATGTGCTCGACGATCTGGCGGATGCTGGTGCGGCCGCGCTCGGTGTGCTGGCCGGTGCGCGCCCAGTTCCAGTTGACGAGCGTCGTCAGGAGTCGCACGGTTTCGGCGCGCCACTCCGTCAGCTCGCGCAGCATGTCATCGATGCTGCGCGTCATGTAGGCGTGCTCGGTGGCCCATGCTTCCTGGTCGTACGGCTCCAGCACGGGGTCGGCCTGCGTCGACATCATGTAGATGCGCTTGTGGTAGACCTCGGCGGCGTCGCGCATGTGACCGACGATCTCACGGATGCACCAGGAGTCCGGCGCGGCACGGAACGCGGCCTCCGCATCGGTGATGCCGTTCAGCGCGTCGGCGAGACTACGCGGCACGCCGCGGAGCGCTTCGACCAGGTCCATGTGGCCGGTGGTGCCGGGCTCGTTGCGCGGGTAGGTGAACAGGTTGGGCGTCTGTTGTGGCATGTTCGCTTTCCTCAGCGGGGCGATGCGGGCTCGCGCACGGGTGCCGGCGTCCGTTCGTTCAGCGTGGTCACAGCGACCGGGGCGCCGTCGCGAAGATAGACACGGGGCACGCGCGCCGTGATGCCGGCCAGGATCTCCCACGAGATCGTGCCGGCCAGCGCGGCGAGGTCGTCGGCGTCGATGCGCTCGCTGCCCTGCGCACCAATGATAACGGCCTCGTCGTCCGGCGCAACGCCGGGGATATCCGTCACGTCGGCCATGCACATGTCCATCGCGATGCGGCCGGCGATGGGCGCGCGGTGGCCGCGGATGAGCACGTGGGCGCGGTTCGAGAGCGCGCGTCGGAAGCCGTCGGCGTAACCGCACATGATCAGCGCGATCGTCGATGGGCGCTGCGCGGTCCACGCGCGTCCGTAGCCGACGGTCGCGCCGGGCTCGACGTTGAGCACGCGCGCGACGCGGCTCTTGAGCGAGAGTGCGCGGCGCAGCTCGATGGCGCCGGCGATGCCTGGCGCGGGTTCGTAGCCGTAGACGGCGATGCCGGCGCGTACCATCTCGAGCGCCATGTCGGGCGCGCCGAGGACGCTGGCGGACGCCGAGCAGTGGCGGACGGCGATCCACGGCAGCCGCGCTGACGCTTCGAGCAGCGCGTCGTACTGCGCGCGCGTGAACGACGCCTCGCCCTCCTCGGCGGCGGCGAAGTGCGTGAACAGGCCTTCGATCTCGATGCCGGGCAGCGCGCGCACGCTCTCGGCGAACGCGACGAGCTCTTCGAGCGGCAAGCCGTGGCGGTTCAGCCCGCTCTCGAGCTCGACGTGAATGCGCTGCGTGACGCCGCGGTCCGAGGCGAATCGCGAGAGCGCCAGGGCGGTCTGGAGGGAGCAGACGGTTGGCGTCAGGCGCAGGTCGACGATGCGTTCGGCGTCGGCCGCGGGGGTGTAGCCGAGGATGAGCACCGGCGCATCGATGCCGGCGCGCCGCAGTTCCTCGCCTTCGTCGACGCAGACGACGCCGAGCCCCGCGGCGCCCGCTTCGATCGCGGCGGCGCCGACGGCGACGGCGCCGTGCCCGTACGCGTTCGCCTTGACGATGGCGTACAGCTTCGCAGGCGCTGCGCGCTCCGCGAGCGCCCGCACGTTGTGGGCGATGGCGTCAAGGTCGATCTCGGCCCAGACGGGGCGGCCGGTCCAGCGGGTATTCACGGGAGGAGTCTATCAGTCGGTCAGGCGATCAGTCTCTCGGGCACCGCACCTCGGACGAGAGACTCAAGGCACCAGCGCCCAGGTCTTGGGGAGGCGGTAGATGAAGGTGTCGCCGGTCATGCGCTCGCCGTCGAAGACTTCGCCGCGGCCGCTGCGGGTGATCTCCTGGTAGCCGTTCTGGAGCGTGATGATACGGCGGTCGATCAGGTTGATGACGAACGCACCCGCCTTGACGGGGCGCAGGCTCGCCTCGCGCGTGACGTCGTCGACGACGCGAAAGAGCGGCGATTCATCGGGCGCGGCGTGTTCGAGGGCGCTGTGGATGGCGTCGTAGTGGTCGGGCGTGTTGCGCTCGTCGAACATGGCCAGACCGTTGGTGACGCGCTCGCGCAGCCCGGCGTAGTACGGTTCGGACCGTTCGAGCAGCTCGTCGATACCGGCGGGGTTCGTCGTGCACGCGCGCAGCAGCGCGGGCAGCGCCTCACCGTGGGCGATGAAGCTGATGCCGCCTGAGCGGTCGATAATCGTGAGCCGTAGCAGGTTCATGTTGCGAGTCCGTGGTGCGAGGTCTTTGATTCTGAAGGTACCATCCGGTCCGAAACGCTGTCAAAGCTGCGATTCTATTCTCGGCACGGCGGGCGAGAGCGCGCGCTTGCGCCGGCGAGCACGCGTCACGGAGACTGCCGCTATGCGCACATACGCTCTCCGTGCCATCACGTGCGCACTCGCACTGCTCAGCGCGGTCGCGGCCGGTTGCGGCGGCTCGAGCGGCGGCGCGCCTTCGGCCACGCCATCGTCCGCCGATGCGACACCGGCTGCCTCGGCGACGCCCGCGCCGACGCGCCACGCCCACGCCCGCGCCGCCCGATGCGAAGGTGGGCGATCGCCTGCGCGAATCGGGCGACTTCGCCGCGGCGGCGGACGTGTACGCGGCGGTGGCCGCCGGGAGCAGCGGCGAGACGCAACAGGCGGCGCGGCTCGCGCAGGCGCAGTTGCTGTCGCGCGCGGCGCGATTCGAGGACGCGCGCCTGGTGCTCGTCGCGTACCTCGCGGATGGCGCGCCCGGCGGTGACGCGAGCGCGGGGCGTTACCTGCTCGCTTCCACACTGGACGATCTCGGCGATACGTTCGGCGCGCTGGACAGCTACGAGCGCTACATCGCCGCAAGCGGGCCCGCGGCGGACTTCGCGCGTGTCGAGCGGGCGAAGCTGCTGGCGCGGCTTGGGCGCAGCGCGGACGCGGTGACAGCCGCGGAGTCGGTGCTGGCGAGCAACCTGCTGCCGGAGTTCAAAGCTTCGTTCACGCTGAGCATGGGCAAGGCGTTCGAGGACGGCAAGGACGACATCGACGCGAAAGCGTGGTACGGACGCGCGGAGACGATCGACGGCGGCGACGTGGCGTCGGCGCTGGCGCGCGCCGGCGCCATCGACAAGCGGTTGGGGGATCCGGCGTGGACCGACGTGTACACACTGGCGATTACGCGCTACCCGTCGAGCGCCGTCGCGCCGGACCTGCTGGACGAGCTGGACGCCGCCGCCGTGCCCGTGAGCGACTACGTGCGCGGCGTCGTCGACTATCGCGCGTTCCGCAACGATGACGCGCGCGCGGCGCTGGCCCGCGCCGTGACGGCCGGCGACAACGCCGCGGAGGCCACGTACTACCTCGGCGCGCTCGACGAGCGCGCGGGCGACGCGGCGTCGGCGATCGCGTCGTATCAGCGATCGTACGAGCTGAACCCGGCATCGTTGCTCGCGGACGACGCGCTGTGGTGGCGCGGGCGGCTGCTTGAGCGTGCGGGCCGCTTCGACGAGGCGGCCGGAGTCTACGAAGCGCTGGTCGCCGGCTTCCCGGCATCGACCTGGCGGAGCGACGCCGACTTCCGGCGCGGGCTGGCGCTGTACCGGGCCGGGAACAACGCGGGAGCCGCGCTCGTCTGGTCGGTGATCGCGTCGACGGCAAGCGGTAATGATGCGTTCCGCGCGCGTTTCTGGCAGGGGCGCGCGCTGCAGGCCGCACACGATCCGCTGGCAGAAGCAGTGCTGTCGCAGCTCGTGTCGGATCCGGACGCGCGCGGCAACTTCTACGCGTTGCGCGCAGAGGTGCTTCTGGGCAAGAACGCCTCGGACGAAAAGACACGGGCGCTCGACGGCGGGAGCGTCGACTGGGGCAAGATCGCGCGGTACCTGCAGAGCGTGACGGGCGTCGACCCGCAGCAGAGCAGCGCCGCACCGCCGGACGACGCGCGCTGGGGCGTTGGCGCGGCGCTCGAGGACGTCGGCCTGCACGCGCAGGCGGACGCGGTGTTCCAGTCGATGCTGCGCGACAACAAGGAAGACCCGGCGGCGCTCTTCCGCATCGCGAAGCGCTTCGCCGACGAAGGGCGGACGCCGCTGGCGGCGCGCGCCGCGGTGAGGCTGGTCGGCGCGCTGCCGGCGACGGCGCCCACGTCGCCGGACGACCTGCTGCGCGTCGCGTATCCGGCGGCCTACGGCGACCTCGTGACCGCCGCGGCGAAGCAGGAGAGCCTCTCGCCGCTGTTGCTGATGTCGCTCGTGCGGCAGGAGAGCTTCTTCGACGCGGACGCCGGATCGGGCGCGGGCGCGCTGGGGCTGACGCAGGTCGTGCCGTCGACGGGCCAGCAGATCGCCGCGAAGCTCGGTGTCACCGGGTTCACGGCGGACGACCTGTATCGCCCGAAGATCTCGTTGCAGTTCGGCGCCAGCTATCTCGCCTCGCAGTTGGCGGCGTTCGATGGCAACCCGTACCGTGCGCTCGCGGCGTACAACGCCGGGCCGGGCGCGGCGTCGGACGCGGCCGATGCGGCCGGCGGCGACGACGACCTGTTCGTCGAGGAGTTGGAGTTCGACGAGACGCGCCTGTACGTGCGGCTGGTGATGGAGAATCTCGCGCGGTACCGGCAGTTGTACGCGGGTGTCGGTCGGCCCTCGCTGGCGCAGTGACGCGGGACGCCGGAATCTAGACGCGCGGATCATGAGCTGATCGGAAGTCGCACTCCCTTAGCGGCCCTGCGGCGCGGCGCCGCGTGGCCGAATGTTAGACTGACATACTTGCCACGAACCGTGGCTGAGGTCGCATGCGCACACTCCTTCGCACCACGCTCAGGCCGATGACCGCGGACGATATCGCCCAGGTCGCTGACGTCGAACGCGAGTCGTTCCCGTCGATGTGGCCTCAGACGGCGTACAAGCGCGAGCTGGCGAACAAGCTGGCGCGCTACCTCGTGCTTGACCGAGCTGCGCGACGCGCCTATCGAGCCGCCGTCGACGGGCGGCCTGTGGGGCGCGCTGCGACGGATCGTGGGCAGCGATGCGGCAGCCGGATCGCGCGAGTACCTGCTCGGCTTCATCGGCCTCTGGCTGATGGTGGGCGAAGCGCACATCGTGACGGTGGCGGTGCGCGAGCGCTACCGCCGCGCCGGCATCGGCGAGCGGTTGGTGATCGCGGCCCTGGAGCTGGCGATGGACGCGGACCAGGAGGTCGCGACGCTGGAGGTGCGCGCATCGAACGACGCGGCACAGCGGCTGTACGCCAAGTACGGCTTCGCCCGGCTGGGGCTGCGGAAGCGGTACTACACCGACAACAACGAGGACGCCGTGATCATGACGACGCCTGACCTGGACACGGATGCGTTCCGCGCACGGTTTGACACGTTGCGCGCGCGCCACCAGGCGGAGTACCCGGATCTGTGGGGCTGAGCCGCGTCGCAGGAGGTCTCCACGCCGTGCGGTGTAGGGGCGCAGGCTGCGCCAGCGCTCGCGGACCGCTTTCGCACGACGTTCTCACGCGTCGTCATGGCGCTGACGGTGACGGTGCCGTCCTCGCCGCGTGTGGCGGAAGCGCGAAGTCGAGCGCCACGCCTGCGGCCACCGGCGACGCGCTGCCCGCCGCCACGGCGACCGCGTTCTTCGATACGGACGCGACGGCGACGCCGGCCACCGCCCGGACGGCTGCGGCGCCGCTACGTCGACGCCGCCGACGCCCGCGATCACCGAACGCGCGGCGTGCGCGTCGGCGCGGCCTCACGCGGCGGGCGATAGCGACGAGACGATGCCGTCCGGCGGCATCGACCGGACGTACATTCTGCACGTGCCGCCGTCGTACGACGGGACGCGGCAGACGCCGCTGGTGGTGAACCTGCACGGCTTCGGGTCGAACGCGCGCCAGCAGGCGATCTACTCCGGCTTCCCCGCGAAGGGCGACCGCGAGGGCTTCATCGTCGTGACGCCCAACGGGACGGGCGAGCCGCGGCACTGGAACTACCCCGGGCTTGGCGGCGCCGACGATATCGCGTTCATCGGCGAACTGCTCGACCGCATCGAGGCGCAACTCTGCATCGACGCGAAGCGCGTGTTCGTCTCCGGCATGTCGAACGGCGCGGCGATGTCGTCGTTCATCGCGTGCGCGATGCCCGAGCGCATCACGGCGATCGCACCCGTGGGCGCGACGGCGTATCCGGCGTCATGCGGGAACGCGCGTGCGATGCCCGTGATCAGCTTTCGGGGCACGGAGGATCCGTGCGTGCCGTTCGACGGCGGCACGTCGCAGTGCGGACAGAAGCTGCCGGTCGCGCCCGTCGAAGATGTGATGCGCAACTGGGCCACGCACGACGGCTGCAATCTCGACGCCGCGCGTGAGCAGTTCAGCGCGCACGTCCGGACCGTCTCGTACAGCGAGTGCGCGAACGACACGGCCGTGGTGCTGTTCGTCATCGAAGGCGGCGGGCACACTTGGCCGGGGTCGATCGATGTGCCGCGACTGGGGGCCACGACGCATGAGATGAACGCGACGGACGAGATCTGGCGGTTCTTCGTCGTGCAGGGTGATCTCAGGCGGTGACGTCGGTAACACAGCGCCGTAGGGGCACGCGGTGGCGTGCCCGTGCGGGCGCAACCGCTCGCTTCCGGCTAGACGCCGGATCGATCAGACTTCGTCGCGTCGGCGCCCCGACGCCGCATACGCCGATCGCATGAGCATGGAGCGATGATATGACGAAGATGAAGTTCGGCATCCAGACCAGCCTCAACAACGTGGAATGGCGCGAGATCGAGGATATGTGGAAGTTCCTCGACCGCGACACGAAGTTCCATTCGGCGTGGACCTTCGACCACTTCGTACCGCCGGGTCCGGGGCAGGACGCGAACGCGAACTGCTTCGAGGGCTGGTCGTCGCTGGCCGCGCTGGCCGCGATCACCGATCGCATCCGTCTCGGCTGCCTCGTGACCGGCGTGACCTATCGCGAACCGGCAGTGCTGGCGAAGATGGCGGCGACGATCGACCACATCAGCGGCGGGCGGCTGGAGTTCGCGATCGGCGCGGCGTGGCACGAGGGCGAGCACCGCATGTACGGCATCCCGTTCCCGCCGATCAAAGAGCGCCAGGACCGGCTCGACGAGGCGATGCAGGTGATCCGCCTGCTGTTCGGCGCCGACGGGCGTGTCAGTTTCGACGGCAAGTACTACCACCTGAAAGATGCGGTCTTCGTGCCGAAGTGCGTGCAGCGGCCGCACCCGCCGATCATGATCGGCGGCGGCGGCGAGCAGCGAACGCTGCGTGCGGTCGCGCGCTACGGCGACGTGATGAACGTGTTCGGTACGCCGGAGATCGTGAAGAAGAAGATCGAGGTGCTGGAGCGGCATTGCCGCGACGCCGGGCGGGACCCGTCGGAGATCGAGCGAACGGTGGCGGCCAGCGTGGTCGTGAGCGACAACCAGGGGCTGATCGACCGGCTGGCGGGCATGTTCGGCGCGGGCATGGGGCTGTCGCCGGACGAGGCGAAGAAGGTGCTGCCGATCGGCCCGCCGGCCCACGTGCGCGGCGTCGTGGAAGCGTACGCCGCGGTGGGCGTGACGACGATCATCGCCATGACGCAGGGGCCGTGGAAGCGGGAAGTCTACCAGCGGATGAACGACGAGGTCGTCGCCGCCTTCACATAGCCGAAAAAGCCGCCGAATTGGGGGTCAGGATCGTTGCATGCGGGCTTGCAACAGTGTTAATGTACCCTGTCTAACAGTAGTTTCCCGTCCGAGAGTCCGCCGCGACGCCTGCGCTTCGCTCCGTCCTGACGACAAGGAAACGTTCATCGGAGGTCGTCAGGTGGCATTCACTGACAAGCAATTGACGTGCGTGGACTGCGGAGCTGAATTCACATTCACCGCAGAAGATCAGGAGTTCCACGCGAGCCGCGGCTTCTCCAACGAGCCGAAGCGGTGCCCGGACTGCCGGCGCGCGCGCAAGGCGAGCCGCGGTGACGCGGGCGGCGGCGGGGGCGGCGGCTACGGCGGTGGTGGCGGGGGCGGCGGTTACTCGTCCGGCCCGCGCCAGATGTACCCGGCGCAGTGCGCGAGCTGCGGCAAAGAGACGGAAGTCCCGTTCCAGCCGCGTGGCGACCGCCCGGTGTACTGCCGCGACTGCTTCCAGCAGCGCGCGCCGGACAGCGGCGGGCGCAGCGGCGGTGGTGGCCGCAGCGGTGGCGGTGGCTACGGTGGCGGTGGTGGCGGCGGCGGTCGCCGGTACTAGACCACGACGATAATCGAATAGCGAAAGACGGACGCCGCGCGGCGTCCGTCTTTTCTTAGACGCACGCTTCGATCGCGCGATCGTGTCGGAGATCGGCGAGAGACCTGCGGCGAATCGTTGCGGTGATCGTCGTGACGTGCGGACACGTGGGGCCGCACGCACAGCCGGCGCCGAATCCGTGCGGCCAATGAACCGCGCGCCCCTCTGCTACCATAAGATCGCACTGGGAGGTGACATACCGTGCCGGCTCTTCGGAACCTTGAATCTCTGTTTGCGCGCGTGCAGAAGCCCGCGCGCTACACCGGCGGCGAGTGGAACTCGACCGTCAAGGACTGGGACGCCTGCGACGTCCGCGTCGTCCTCGCCTACCCCGACCTCTACGACATCGGCATGTCGAACCTGGGGCTCGGCATCCTCTACGACATCGTCAACCGCCGCGAGGGCATGCTGGCCGAGCGCGTCTTCGCGCCGTGGTCCGACATGGAAGACGCGATGCGCGCCGAGGGCGTGCCGCTCTGGAGCCTCGAGACGCGCCACCCCGTGCGCGAGTTCGACGTCATCGGCTTCTCGCTGAGCTACGAGGGCACGTACACGAACATCCTGAACATGCTCGACCTGGCGGGCCTGCCGGTGAAGGCGGAGGAGCGCACCGACGCGCACCCGCTCGTGATCTGCGGCGGCTCCGGCGCGCTCAACCCGGACGCGCTGGCGGACTTCGTCGACGTGTTCGCGCTGGGCGACGGCGAGGAGACGATCGTCGACATCGTCGACTTCGTGCGCGAGTGGAAGCAGCAGGGGCGCGGCACGCGCGACCAGATGCTGCTGCAGCTCGCGAAGATCTGGGGCATCTACGTGCCGCGCTTCTACCGGCCCGAGTACAACGCCGACGGCTCGATCAAGTCCGTGACGCCGACGATCGAAGGGCTGCCCGCGCGCGTGACGAAGCGCTTCGTGCAGGAGCTGCCGCCGACGCTGACGACGCCGATCGTGCCGTTCCTGCAGACCGTGCACGACCGCATGGCGATCGAGATCCAGCGCGGCTGCACGCAGGGCTGCCGCTTCTGCCAGGCCGGCATCATCTACCGTCCGCGGCTCGAGCGCTCGCCCGAGGAGGTGCTGGAGGCGGCGAAGGCGCTCGCCCGCAACACGGGCTACGACGAGCTGTCGCTCGTATCGCTCAGCACGACGGACCATTCGCGCATCCTGCCGATCGTCGACGGGTTGCGCGCGGAGTTCGGCGACCAGGCTGACGATCTCGCTGCCGTCGATGCGCGTCGACAGCTTCTCCGTGCGCGTGGCGGAGGCCGTGGCGACGCGCGGCAAGCACAGCATCACGTTCGCGCCGGAGGCGGGCACCGAGCGGCTGCGCATGACGATCAACAAGATCGTCACCGACGACAACCTCTACGAGGCGGCGGAGAACGCCTTCAGCCAGGGCTGGACGAACGTCAAGATGTACTTCATGGTCGGACAGCCGACGGAGACGCACGAGGACATCGAAGGCATCGTCACGCTGGCGCGCAAGGTGCGCGAGATCGGCCGCAGGCGCCACGGCGGGCGCGCGCGCGTGCGCGTCAGCACGTCGAACTTCATCCCGAAGGCGCACACGCCGTTCCAGTGGGCGTCGCAGGCGCGGCCGGACGTGCTGCACCAGCGCCACATGTACCTGCGCGACGCGCTGAAGAAGTCCGGCGTGGCGTTCACGTGGGAGGACCCGGAGCACAGCGTGCTCGAGGCGGTGCTGTCGCGCGGCGACCGGCGGCTCGGCAAGGCGATCTACAACGCGTGGAAGGACGGCGCGCGCTTCGACGCGTGGCACGAGCACTACAACTGGCCGCGCTGGCAGCGCGCGATGGCCGACGCGAGCCTCGACCCGGCGTTCTTCGCGTACCGCTCGCCGGGGCTGTGGGACCCGTTCCCGTGGTCGCACATCAACATCGGCGTCACGGAGTCGTACCTGCGCGCGGAGTGGCTGCGCACGCTGAAGCATCAGCAGACGGCGGACTGCCACAAGGAGCCGTGCAACGTCTGCGGCGTGCAGAACCAGAACGCCGACGACTGCCTCAACCGCTTCGACCTGCGCCTCGCCGCGAAGGGCAAGCCGCCCGCCGACCGCAAGGGGCTGATCGCGCCGATCGAGATGTTCTCGCTGACGTAGACGGGCGAAGAACCTGGAACCTGGAACCAAGAACCTGGCGTCGGCGTTCCGGAATATCGTTGGTCGTGAACTCGACGAGTGGCACAGCCGTCCCCGGCTGTGAGTCCGGCGAAGCCGGACCGACGCGCCGCTACCGCGGCGGTCGGGACAAAACGAAAGGGCCTCGAACTTCGAGGCCCTTTGTGTTCGTATTGCGCGTTCGAGCCGCTTAGCAGCAGCTCTTGGCCGCGCCGCCGCCCTCGGCGGTCTGGAAGCTGGAGCCGCAGGCGCAGCTCTTGACGGCGTTCGGGTTGAAGATGGTGAAGCCGGACTTCATCAGGTCGTCGACGTAGTCGACCTCGGCGCCGCGCATCAGCGGTGCGCTCTCCGGGTCGACGAGCAGCGTGACGCCGGCGTGCTCGATGACGATGTCGCCCTCTTCGCGGCCCTGGGCGATGGCCATGCCGTACTGGTAGCCGGAGCAGCCGCCGCCGACGACGAACACGCGCAGCGCCCCGTCCTCGATGCCACGGTCCTTGAGCAGCGCGACAGCCTTCTCGGCCGCCTTGTCGGTGATTGTGACGACGGACTCGATCTCCTGGACCATGATGGGCTCCTTCCGGCCGCCCGCCTCGCTAGGAGCGGCGGCGCTGTTCGGGCGAATTTGTACAGTACATCGTTAGTATATCGGCTATTCGGGCGGCGGATCAACGGCCGTACGGCCCTGAAGGGCGGCGGGCGGCCGCAGGAGTCTCAAACGGGTCCAGCGCCCCTACGCCGTCGCCGGCTCGACCAGCAGCGACTCGTACAGCGCCGCCACGGCGTCGGCGACGTTCGCCCAGCGGAAGCGCTCGACGGCTTCGCGGCCGGCGCGGCCGAACGATGCGCGCAGCTCGTCGTTGTCGAGCAGCAGCTCCAGGCGCTCCGCGAAGGGCTCCGGGCAGCGCCAGGGGATGAGGTAGCCGGTCTCGCCGTCCTGCACCGTCGTCGTCAGCCCGCCGACGCGCGAGGCCACCACGGGCGTCCCGCACGCCATCGACTCCACCGCGACGAGCCCGAAGCTCTCGTAGTACGACGGCACGACGCAGACGTCGGCGGCGTTGTAGTAGAGCGGCAGCTGGTCGTGCTCGACGGAGCCGACGAACGAGATGTGGTGGTCGACGCCGAGGCGCTCGGCCTGCGCGCGGAGCTGCTCGATCTCGGCCGACGCGCGGGCGTCGCCGCCGACGATCAGCACGATGAAGTTCTCGTCCTCGTGGAGCTGCGCCGCCACGCTGATCAGGATGTCGATGCCCTTCAGCGGCTCGATGCGGCCGACGAAGAGGATGACGCGCTCGCCGTCCTTCAGCCCCAGGTGGCGGCGCGCGAACTCCTTCTCCATCGGCGCGAAGAGGTCGAGGTCGACGCCGCACGGCACGATGTCGATGTGCTCCGGATCGGCGCCGTAGAGCGCCGTCAGCAGGTGCTTCTCGTGCGCGCTGGCGACGACGATGCGGTCGGCGCTCGTCGCGATGGCGCGCTCCGCCGCGATGCGCGACGCGGGCTCGTGCTCGGTGGCGCGGGCGCGGTTCTTCACCTCGCCGAGCGTGTGGAACATCGCGACGTGCGGCACACCCCAGCGCTCGGCGAGGCGCGCGGCGACTTCGCCGGACATCCAGTAGTGGCTGTGCACCATGTCGTACGTGATGCCCTCGCGCGCGGCGAAGGCGAGCAGGTTCGCCTCGAACTCGCGCAGGTGCGACGGGAGCGCTTCTTTCTCGATCGGCCCGGCCGGTCCGGCGTCGATGTTGATGACGCGCGCGTTCGGGCCGAAGGGCTGCGTGTCGGGCGCGTCGGCGGATGCGCGGCGGGTGAAGACGTCGACGATGTAGCCGCGCGCGCCCATCGCCTGGCTCAGCTCGCGCACGTAGACGTTCATGCCGCCCGCGTCGCGCCCGCCCGGCGATGCCAGCGGCGACGTGTGCACGCTGAGCACGGCGATGCGCCGCGGCTTCCCGCCGTCCCGCTTCGTCACCAATGGCTCATGCAACGACGTCATTCCATTCCTTCCCCCTCTCCACATCGTGGAGAGGGGTCCGGGGGTGAGGTGCCCGCCGGCGCCGCCCTCGCCTCACTTCACGATCGCGTCAGCACCAGCCGGTAGACCTGCTGGTCCTTGCCGCCGAGGTCGTACTTGTAGCTCTCGTCCCCGCGCAAGAAATCGACGCAGTGGCGGCCGTTCTCGATCGCGTCCCTGATCAGCAGCGTCTTCGACATGAGGCCGACCGCATAGTGCGAATAGGCGGGGTCGTAGCCACTATTGTACATGTAGAGCTGGCCCGCCCACGTCAAAGTTCAGCACCGAGGCCACCGCCTCGCCGTCGAACGTCAAGAAGTAGAAGCGGAGCATGCCCTCGGCGGCCATCGTGGCGGTCATCTCGCGGAAGAACGCCTCCATGCCCGGCCGGTCGAGGAACTCCTCCTTGTGGTGCGAGCTGATCCGCATCAGGTGGAACAGCGTGTCGAGCCCGGTGGCCGCTTCCGCCGCCTCGGTGACGACCTTCAGCACGACGTCGCCGCCGGCGCTGTCGAGGCGGCGCAGCTTGCGGCGCAGCTCGTGGCGGTCCTTCTTCGAGAGCGTGTTCAGGTAGTCGTCCCACGTGCCGGGAAGGTGCACGCTCGGCGACAGCGCCTCGTCCTCTCGCGCCGCGGCAAACCCGGCGGCGGGCGCGGCCTCGGTCACCGCTTCGAGCGTCGGTGACGATGCGCGCAGGCCGCGCAGATCGATCGTGCGCACGCCTTCGTCGGCGAGCCTGCCGAGGATCGACGGGAAGAACGAGCCCTCGAAGCCCGGCGTCACGACGGCGTCCATGTAGTCGCAGATCGAGTAGTGGCCGACGAACTCCGCGCGGTCGCCGTCGCAGATGAAGGGCGCGACGCCGATCAGCCGCTCGCCGTCGCGCGCCGTGAGAAGACGCAGCGTGCGCCCCGCCTGGAAATGGTCCAGCCAGACGCGCTGCCACGCGGGCGTCGCGAACGGGATCGGGTCCGGCGTCTGGGCGATCAGCCCGGCCCACTCGCCGCTGACGCGGTCGAACTGCTCGTCGTGAACGCTCAGTTCGGCCATCAGCCGCGCACCAGCAGCAGGAACTCGGCGCGGGTGACTTCGCTCTTGCGGAAGGTGCCGCGCGTCGCCGACGTGACCATGCGGCTGCCCGGCTTCTTGACGCCGCGCGCCGTCATGCACAGGTGCTCCGCCTCGATGACGACGGCGACGCCGTCGGGGCGCAGCGCGTCCATCAGCGCGTCGGCGATCTGGCCGGTGAGCTGTTCCTGGACCTGCGGGCGGCGGGCGTAGGCATCGACGAGCCGCGCGAGCTTGCTGAGGCCGACGATGCGGCCGTCCGGGATGTAGCCGACGGCGGCGACGCCGTGGAACGGCATGAAGTGATGCTCGCAGACGCTGTAGAAAGGGATGTCCTTGAGGATCACCATCTCGTCGTGCTCGACCTCGAAGCCGACGCTCAGGAGCTCCTTCGGGTCGATGCGCAGCCCCTCGAACAGCTCCGTGTACATGCGCGCGACGCGCTCGGGCGTGCCGCGCAGGCCCTCGCGCTCGGGGTCCTCGCCCACGGCCTCGACGATCTCGCGCATGGCGCGCTGAATCCGTTCGAGTATCTACGGGCGCGGCGAGCTTCGCGAGGTCGCGGGTGGGTTGGATGGTCATTGGTACAGAATACCGTCCCGTTTGTGCCGGTGGATCGCGCCGCAAGAGGAAAGATAGCGCTGTAGAAATGCTAGCAGAGGCGGCCGGGCGTTGGAAGCCGGAAGCTATACGCACTCTCGCCCGGACAGGCGTACAATAGACGCCGCGTGGCGAGCCGCTGCGCGCATGGAGGTGCACCATGACGATCGACACGATGCTGGACCAGATCATCGAGCAGGACGGCGTGCTGGCAGGACCGTTCCGGCGGCCGCGGAATACGGCGGCGGACGTGCGGGGCAGCATCCACGACGATGCGACGGCGAAGGACCTCGGCTTCCGCGGCGGCACCGTCGCGGGGTCGATCCACATGGAGCAGTTTCCGCCGCTGCTGGTGCGCGCGTTCGGCGAGCGCTGGTTCGAGACCGGCAGCCTCTCGACGTACTTCCGCAACGCCACCACCGACGGCGAGCCGGTGCGCGCGTTCGTGCGCACGCCGGCGGCCGGTGCGTCCGATGCGCAGGTCGACGTGTGGATGGAGGACGAGCGCGGGACGCAGGTGCTCGAAGGCACGGCGTCGATCGGCGCGCCCGCCGAGCCGTCGCGGCTGCGCGCAAAGCTGCGGGAGCCGCGCAGCGCCGGTGAGATGCGCATGTTCGCGCATCTGCGCGCGGGCGCGGAGGCGGGACCGGTGCCGACGCGGCTGCAGCCGAAGCTCGCCGCCGAGCGCCAGCGCGTGCTGACGGAGCCGCTGCCCTGGTACGAGGACGCGTCGCCGTGGGGCGGCGCTATCGCCAACCCCGGGCTGGTCGTCCACATCATGCGCCCGGTCGAGGCGGCGCTCGGCCTGTTTCGCGGCAAGGCCGTCGGCCTCTTCGGCGCGATCGAGGTGCGGCACGTGAACGGCCCGGTGTTCGTCGATCGCGATTACGAGGTCTCGGGCACGATCCTCGCCGTCGGCGACACGCCGAAGTCGGAGTACGTCTGGTACGAGAGCGCGCTGCGTGAGCCCGGCGGCGTGCGCGACGTCGCGTCGATGATCATGATGATGCGCCTGATGAAGGCGTCGTCGCCCCTGTGGCGCGACGCGTAGCATAGTGCCGGCAAGAGTGGCACAGCCGTCCTCGGCTGTGAGTCCGGCGAAGCCGGACCGACGCGGTACAGCGCCGTCTGGCGGTCTTCCGCCGCGTGCGAGTGCCTGCCGGCGAAGTCCGCCGCAGTGCCCGCTCTGCTGTTGCGTTTCCGGTAGCGCGGATACGCTAATCCCATGACCGACACCCATCCGAACGGGCCGCGCACGTTCGCCACGTCGCTGCGCGACGCTGTGCCGCTGCCGCACGAGATGATCGAGCGGCTCATCGCCGCCGAGGCGGGCCGCCACCCCACGCTCACGGAACTGCGAGCGGCGCTCGGACTCGATCTCGATCTCGGAGCCGCGAACGACGCGGCGCGGGCCGCGTGGCCGGCGCGCGGCACGATCCCGAACGACGAGGACTTCGCGCGGGTGATCGACGCGATGTACCGCGCTGTTACGTCGTCGCGGTTGGTGCGCGCGGAGATCACGGATACGGGATTGCATCCGAGCCGCGCCCACGAGCCGATCGTCGTGCGCGACGAGGAGCGCCTGCGTGCTCTGGGTGCTCGCGGACAACAGGACGGACGCCGGCGTGCGCTTCTCGGCGGAAGCGCACGGCGAGGGGCTCGGCGGCTTCGTCGAGCCGGGCCGCACCGGCTCGGCTCTGTTCGACGCCGGCGCAATGCACCCGGGCTCGTACCTGCTGCCGGTGATGCTCGTCGCGGACGGCCGCCCGGCGACGATCGACCTGCCAATCGAGTGCCGGCCGTCGGGCGTGCTGCGCGTCCTCCTGCTCGACGACGCGACGGGCGAGGCAGTGGCGGCGCGCGTCTACCTGCGCGATGACGTCGGCCCCGCGTGGCCCGCCGGCGCGACGGTGCGGCGCGACGTGCACGGCAACGCCTTCTTCCACGCGGAGGGGGCGTTCGAGGCGCGCGTGAGCGGCACCGCGCACCTGCGCGTCGTGCGCGGCATCGAGTATGAGGCCGCCGAGCACGAGATCCCGGTGCGCGCGGACGCCGCTGTCGATGCGCCGGTGCGGCTGCGGCGCTGGTCGCACATGGCGGCGGACGGCTGGTACAGCGGCGATGTGCACGTGCATCTGCACTACGGCGGCGAATACCTGCTGGAGCCCGCGGACGCGGCGCTGGTGCAGCGCGCGGAGGACGTGCACTTCCTCAACATGATGGTGGCGAACCAGGGCAGCGGCTGGGTGCACGACGCCGGGAACTTCACCGGCAGCGATCACGAGCTGAGCGGCGGCGAGCACATCCT
The DNA here is from genome assembly GCA_963743185.1 of uncultured Chloroflexia bacterium. Lineage (GTDB taxonomy): Bacteria > Chloroflexota > Dehalococcoidia > DSTF01 > JACRBR01 > JANXYW01. The sequence goes on from CAVUOT010000010.1 coordinate 60,815, forward strand.
GCGCTGGGGCGAGGAGTATCGCAACAACTTCTACGGCCACATGTGCATGTACGGCATCACGTCGCTGGTGCCGCCGATCTACAGCGGCTTCCCGAACAGCGAGCACGCGCACGATCTGCCGTCGAACGCCGGCGCCGCGGCGCACTGCCACGCGGTCGGCGGCACGCTGAGCTACGCGCACCCGATGTTCGAGAGCGGCGACCTCGACCGCGTGTTCGCGGACGAGCACCGGCTGAGCGTCGAGGCGAAGGAGCTGCCGGTCGACGCCGCGCTCGGCCACATCGACGCGGTCGACGTGCTGGCGTATCCGGCGAACACGGTGGAGACGTGCGCGCTGTGGTACCGGCTGCTGAACTGCGGGATGCGTCTGGCGGCGACGGCGGGCACCGACACCTTCATGAACTTCGCCGTCCTCAACGAATTCAGCAACCCGCCCGCTGGCGACCGCGTCTTCGTGCGCGTCGATGGCGCGTTCACCACGGAGTCGTGGTGCGCCGGGGTGCGCGCCGGACGCACGTTCGTCACGAACGGGCCGATGCTCAGCCTCGAGGTCGGCGGCCACCAGATCGGCGACGAGATCGAGGCGCAGGCGGGCGACGTGCTGCGCATCGAAGCGGAAGCGGGCTCGGCGGTGCCGATCGACCGCATCGAGCTGATCGTGAACGGAGCCGTGGTTGCGTCGGCGGACGCGCACGGCGACGGCCGGCACGCGGCGCTCACGCAGGACCTGCGCGTCGACGGCAGCTGCTGGATCGCGCTGCGTGCGAGCGGTCCGGAGCACGAGCTGGTGCTCGACACCGACGGTGCGTTCGCGCACACGAGCCCGGTGTACGTCACCGTGGCCGGCGCGCCGGTCGCGAAACGCGAAGACGCGGCGTACTTCGTCGACTGGATCGAGCGGCTGATAGCGATGACGGAAGCCCGCGCACGGTTCCCGTCGGACGCCGAGCGCGACGGCGTGATCGCCCAGTTCCGCGAGGGCCAGGCGTACTACCGCGCCCGCATCTGACGCCGTGCCGCATCCAACGCGCGCGATCGTCGTAGGGGCGGCCGTGCCGCGCGCCGGCGCGCCGCGCCCGTGGCGCGGGCGCAGCCGCTGCGCCTCCGCCACGAGACCCAGTAGGGGCGAGCCCGCTGCGCCCGCCCGCGCCGGGTGACACGCCGCGCTTCGCGATTCCCGCACCCGCGTGCAAAGATCACGCCGAGGCAACGGCACGCCGCCACGCACGAGAAGACATAACGATGAGCTTCGGAACGCTACTCCGCGGCCAGCTTGGCGATGAAATCGCCGACTCCCGCCGTGCCCATGCCCATCTTGCCGGCGGAGAGCGACAGGATCTTGCCCGACGCGAGCGCCTTCTTGATCGCGCCCTCGATGCGCTGGCCGGTTGCGGCCTCACCGATCGTGTCCATCATCATGCCCGCGGCGCCGATGGCGGCGATCGGGCAGACGACGTCCTGGCCGGTGTACTTCGGCGCGGAGCCGCCGATCGGCTCGAACATCGAGACGCCCGCGGGGTTGATGTTGCCGCCGGCCGCGACGCCGAGCCCGCCCTGAATCATCGCGCCAAGGTCCGTGATGATGTCGCCGAACATGTTCTCGACCACGATCACGTCGAACCATTCCGGGTTCTTGACCATCCACATCGTTGTCGCGTCGACGTGGGCGTAATCGCGCTTGATGTCGGGGTAGTCGGCATCGCCGACTTCATTGAAGGCGCGCCACCAGGTGTCGTGCACGTACGTGAGGACGTTGGTCTTCGCGCAGAGAAGGAGCTTCATGTCCTTCTTCCGCTTCCGGGCAAGGTCGAACGCATAGCGGATCGCGCGCTCGGAGCCGAAGCGCGTCGTCACGTGCACCTGCGTCGAGACCTCATGCGGCGTGCCCTTGTACTGGAAGCCGCCGGCGCCACTGTAGAGGCCCTCGGTGTTCTCGCGGACGACGACGAAGTCGATGTCTTTGGGTCCCTTGTTGCGCAGCGGGCACTCCACGCCCTCGTACAGCGTGACGGGGCGCAGGTTGATGTACTGGTCCAGGTCGAAACGCATGCGGAGCAGCAGTCCCTTTTCGAGGATGCCGGGCGCCACGTCCGGGTGGCCGATCGCTCCGAGGAAGATGGCGTCGTAGCCGCGCAGCTCGGCCAGCACCGAGTCCGGCAGGATCTCGCCGGTGCGCAGGTAGCGCTCGCCGCCCAGGTCGTACTGCGTCAGCTCGTACTTGACGCCGGTCTTCGCGGCGGCGGCTTCGAGCACCTTCAGCCCCTCGCGTACGACCTCGGGGCCGGTGCCGTCGCCGGGGATGACTGCGATCTTGTAGGTCATGGTTCGCTCCTCGCAGGGTCTCGTTTCGGAGCATTTTCGCATGCGGCTATCTCAGGCGCGAGTCGCCCGCCCGCCGGCGTGGGCGCGTATCGCGCGACGTCCAAACGCACGAAAACATCAAAACTGCCCGTTTAATGTCGTCTATCGCTGCGAGGCGCGCGTCATCGATGGGACCGCGCCGTCCGTCCGGGCGGCGGCCGCACTGCACGCTGGTCGGCCGCGGGCCACCACCGTTCGCCTTCGCGACGCGAGCGGGTACTCTGACCGGGCGCGGGCGGAGGTGACGCTCGGTCGCCGTGGCGCCCGGGTCTCGAAAGGAGCTGACGATGGCCGAAGTGAAGGTCGCGACGCTGAACCTGTTCAACCGGATGGGGCAGTGGGGGTTTCGCGCGCCGCTGGTGATCGATCAGCTCGAGGAGCTGCTGCCGGACGTCATCGGCCTGCAGGAGGTCGACCTGGTGTTGGACCAGGGGATGTGGATCAGCAAGCAGATCAACATCCGGCTGCCCGGACAGCCGCACTACCGCATCAAGCACGCGGCGAATCCGGAGCAGCGCGCCACCTTCCACGGCATCGCGACGATGTCGCGCATCGGCTTCGAGTCGCACGAGATCCTGGACCTCATGACGTTCGAGCGGAACGCGCAGCGGATGGAGTTTCGCTGCGGCGACCGTCCGTTCTACCTGGTGAACACGCACCTGCACTTCCCGCCGGAGTCACAACAGGAGCGCGTCGACCAGCTCAACTACCTTCTGGCGTGGCTCGACCGCGACGCGCGGAAGCTGCCGACGGTGATCCTCGGCGACTTCAACGCGTACGCCGTGCCGCCGGAGCCCGCCGTGACGCTGATGAAGGCGCGCTACCGCTCGGCGTACGAGGCGGTACACGGGCGGGAGCCGGACAAGACGTGGACGACGCCGGTGAACACGTACGACCCGGCGCCACACGGCACGCTGGACTACATCTTCGTGTCGGAGGAGTGGCGCATCAAGGACGCCGGCCTCGCGTTCGACAGGCCGGCGCAGCACGACCCCAACATGTTCCCCTCGGACCACCTGGGGCTCTTCGCGGTGCTTGAGCTGGACGGTAGCCCCGACGCGGCGCGGCCGGCGCTACACCCAGCGCTTGCGGCGGAAGTACCAGAACTGGGCGACGCTCATGAGCAGCATCGCGCTGATGAAGACCCAGAAGAGGTTGTCCTCCCACAGCGGCACCGTCCGGAGGTTCATGCCGAAGACGCCTGTGATGAACGTGATCGGCAGGAAGAGCGCGGCCATGACGGTGAGGCGCTTCATGACCTCGTTCATGCGGTTGGAGACCGTCGAGAGGTACGCGTCGAGCGCGCCGCTCATCAGCTCGCGATAGCTGTCCATCGCCTCGAAGACGCGGATCAAGTGATCGTGCACGTCGCGGAAGTGGCGCTGCAGCTCCTCCGCGACAACGCCGTAGCCCGGTGACGTCAGCCTGGTAAACACTTCCAGCTGCGGGCTCACGACCTTGCGCAGCGTCACGGCGTCGCGCTTCATGTCGAAGATGCGCGCCATGAGCGTATCGCGCGGGTCGGTGATGATCTGGTCTTCGAGATCCTCGACGGATTCATGCATCATGTCGAGCACCGGGAAATAGCTGTCGACAAGCTGGTCCGTGAGGACGTAGAGCAGGTAATCGCGTCCGCCCTTGAGCGCTGCCTGCATGTGCTGGGCGAGGTCGCGGCTGTCCGTGATATGAGGTACCGCGTCGTAGTGGACGGTGGCGACATAGTTGGGGCCGATGATGAAGTCGACCTCGATCGTCGAGAGGCGCGACGGCGACCCGCCGTACGCCAGTACGTGCATGACGAGAAACGCGTAGCCATCGTACTGCTCGAGCTTGGCGCGCTGTCCCTGTCGCGCCAGGTCCTCGACGGTGAGGTGGTCCCAGCCGCAGATGCTTGAGACGAGGCTCAGCTCGTCGGCCGTAGGGCTCTCGAGGTCCAGCCAGATGACGTTGGAGCGATCTTCAACCAGCGGGTGTAGTTGATCGGCAGCTACGTCGGCGGCGTACTCACCACCAGCGGTGAGCATGCGTGTGTGAATCATGCGCGTCCCCTCCGGTGCCAGACGCGCCCAGCGTCGGCGCGGGCGTTCTCGCCGCGCAGTGTACCGCCGTGTCCGCGCGCGAGGGGATCGATCCGCGCGATAAGGGACTCTTTAGAGGCAGCGCCGGTCGTCGGCTCCGTGAGCAACGCTTTCACGCGGTTTGCGATGCGTCGCCCGACGGAACGCGCGTCGTCCGGCGCCCCGCGCCTGACGGTCGCCAGCCCGGCGCCGTCATCCGGCGGCGCGTCGCCGCGGCAGGTTCTCGAAGGCGGTGTGGGGACGCGCGCCAGGGCGCAGGGAAGCGATCGCCTGCAGCCAGGTCTCCGCCTGGTCGCCGATGAGGCCGGCCGGTCCACGCCGGGAGCTTACGAGGTGAAACGTCGCCTCGTGTGCGCCGGATGCGACCGCGAAACGGTTGCGTCCGCTCCGGCCGGCGCCGGTGAGGTCGTGGAGCCAGAACGCCGCATCGTCCAGACGCGGGTGGTCAACGAACGGGAGGAAGAAGAGGCGGTCGCTGGTGAGCGTCAGCGCTCCCTCCCACCAGTAGGGTGGCCCGGTCATGCGCAGGCGGGCTGTCCCCAGGCGTACGAGACGCTCAGAGGGCAGCAGCTTCGCTTCATCGAACCAGCCATGGCTGCGGGAAGCCATGTGTAAGTATAAGCAGATTCGGTCGCGGCCTGCTCCGGCGGTGGCAGCCCGCGCGGAACCACATGCCGGCCGCTCGCTCGCGATGTGTGGACGCGTTGCGGATGGGCGCCGTAATCCCCGCCGAACATACCGGTCGCGACTGATTACGCCTTCCGGGACGGCCGATACTCTCCGGAGTGTGTGAGGCATTGTGACCACAGGCCAGGCATTCCTTCAGTTGGAGGCGCGGCGCCGCGAGCGGGCGCCTCAGGCTCTGGCACGCATCGCCGTGCTCGGGCTGTTCGTCGCGATGTGGCTCCTGCTGTGGGTGCTGCGCATCCCCATGCCCGAGCCATTCCTCCTCGTGCTGCTCGCCGAGATCATGTTCCTGCTGGTGTACTGGCGCGTCATCTTTCTGCTGCCGGACGAACGCGGCGTGCGGATCGCACACGGGTTCATGCTGGCCGCGGAGATCGTCTTCCACACGACGATGGTCTACTTCCTGGGTGGCATCATGTGGCTGGGGGCGTTCGCGTACGTCTTCGGCCTGATCTTCACGAACACGTTCCTCGACCTGCGCGGTGGGTTCGCGTACACGGCCGGTGCGGCCGCGGCGTTCTCGGCGCTGATCGCGCTTGATGCGACGGGCACGATCCCGCACTACACATATCTGTCAGACGGGGCGCTGAGCTACCAGGACTCGACGATGGTCGTGACCACCACTCTGGCCGGAGTGGGCGTGTTCTTCAGCATCTACCTCTGGGTGAACTGGGTCGGGCACCAGCTGCGGAGTGAGCGCGATCACGCGATCGAGGTCCAGGCGCAGTTCGTCCGCGCCCAGCAGGATCTGGAGCGGGCGAACGCCGAGCTCGAGATGCGCGTGCAGCGGCGGACATTCGGAGCTGGAGACAGCGAACGCCGCGCTGAGCGGGAACGAGGAGCTGCTGCGCTCGACGGTGGAGTCGACGGCGGACGGAATCCTCGTTGTCGACCGCGAGGGGAAGGTAGCGTTCGGCAACCGGCGATTCGCGGCCATGTGGCGCATCCCCGACGAGCTGATGGCCAGCCGCGACGACGACGAATTGATCGGCTTTGTCCTGGAGCAGCTCGATGACCCGAACGCCTTCGTCTCGAAGGTGAAGGAGCTGTATCAGTCCGAACGCGAGGACCTGGACACGCTGCTCTTCAAGGACGGACGCGTCTTCGAGCGCTACTCGCGTCCGCTGGTGCGCGATGGCGACGTCGCAGGCCGCGTCTGGAGCTTCCGCGACGTCAGCGAGCGCAAACGGTTCGAGGCGCAGCTCGTGCACGTCGCGAACCACGACCCGCTGACGGGGCTGTTCAACCGCCGCCGCTTCGACGAGGAGTTGGACCGCCAGCTCTCGGAGGCGCAGCGCTACGGGCGACGCGGGGCGTTGCTGTTCCTGGACCTCGACCAGTTCAAAGACGTGAATGACAGTCTCGGGCACCGGGCAGGCGACGATCTGCTCACGAGCCTAGCTGTACTGCTCCGTCAGCGCTTGCGCGACACGGACGTCATCGGCCGGCTGGGCGGCGACGAGTTCGCCGTACTCGTGCCCCACGCGAATGCCGAGCAGGCGGCGGCAGTCGCCCGGGACCTGCTCGACGCGATCCGCATCCACACGTTCGCGATCGGCGGCGGGCCGTTGGGGATCACGGTGAGCGTGGGCATCGCGCTGTTCCCGGAACACGGCGTCAGTGCGGGCGAACTGCTCTCGCGCGCAGACATGGCGATGTACCGCGCGAAGGAAGAGGGCCGCAACAGGGTCAGCATGTTCGCGCCGGGCGGCGATTGGCAGGCGCAGGTGGAATCCCGCATGGGCTGGCACTGGCGCATCCGCGAGGCACTGGACAACGACCTGTTCGTGCTCTACGCGCAGCCGATCCTCGACCTGCGGACGGACCGCATCTCGCAGTACGAGCTGCTGCTGCGGATGAGGGGGCCGGACGGCGAGCTGATCGCGCCGAGCGTGTTCCTCGACATCGCCGAGCGCTCCGGGCTGATCCAGGATATCGACCGCTGGGTGGTACGCCGCGCCATCCGGCAGCTTGCGCAGCACGAGGCCGCGGGGCACCAGGTCCGGTTCGAGGTGAACCTTTCGGGCAAGGCGTTCGCGGACGCGGAGCTGCTGCCGATGATCCAGGAGGAGTTGAGCTTCTACGGTGTCAACCCGGCGAACCTGGTGCTGGAAGTCACGGAGACGGCCGCGATCGCGAACATCGGCGCGGCACAGACCTTTGTGCGAACCCTGCAGGGAATCGGCTGCGGCTTCGCCCTCGATGACTTCGGCGTCGGATTCTCCTCGTTCTCGCAGCTCAAGCATCTGCCCGTGGACTACCTGAAGATCGACGGAAGCTTCGTACAGGACCTCGCTGTCAACCAAGTGGACCAGCATCTGGTGGGGGCGATCGTCAGCGTCGCACGGGGCCTCGGGAAAATGACTATCGCGGAGTTCGTGAGCGACCGCGAGACGGTGCAGTTGCTCAAACAGTACGGCGTCGATTTCGCGCAGGGCTACCATATCGCCGAGCCGGTGCCGTTGTCGGCCATCGCGGCAGACATCAACGCGGCGGCGTAGCCAGCGCCTCGCCGCGGTCCGTCACCGCTCGCGGGCACGAACGTGCCGCGGGAATGCTCGCCAGAGCGTCTAACCGACGAAGCGATACGGCGTCTTCTTGCGGCCGACGAACGTGACCGCTTCGTCGTAGCCGGCGCGGCGCGCCCACGCGACGAGGTCGTCGAAGTGCGAGCCGACGAGGGCGGGGATGTGCGCGTCGGAGCCGAGGGTGATCGGCAGGCCGAGGGCGCGAGCACGCTCGACGAGCGGGAGGGCGGGGAAGATCTCGCCGCAGCGGCGCAGGCCGTTGCTGTTCAGCTCGACGGCGGTGCCGTTCACCGCGGCGCCGGCGAGGATGAGGTTGTGCAGCGGCGTTTCGTCCGCGGGGCGATGCCCGAACTTCTTGACGACGTCCGGGTGCGTGAGCGCGTCGGCGAGGCCGGACTCGGCGAGCTCTTTCATCAGCGCGCCGTACTGCGCCCAGGCGCCCGCGATGTCGCGCCGCTCCCACTCGTCGATGAACATGTCGTCGTCGATGCCCCATGCTCCGATGTAGTGGACAGAGCCGAGCACGATGTCCCAGTCGTATGGCGCGAGGAAGGAGCGGAGGATGTCCGCCTTTCCGTGCAGCCAGTCCATCTCGATGCCAAGGAGCACCGGCAGTCCCGCGGCTTTCGCCTCTTCGACCAGCCGGACGTAGTCGGCCACGCTGCCGGAGACGTGATCCTGCCAGTACTGTTGCACCATGCCGGCGAGGCGCGCATCGGGGTCTTCGTCCCACCAGCCGTAGAGGAGCTTGTACGCCTCTTCGAAGCGGAAGAGGTGCTCCGTGATACAGATGGTGGTGACGCCACGTGCCTGGCCGGCGCGCACGTACTCCTCGATGAGCGCGCGGGTCATCGGTGGCTTCTCGCCGTGCTGCTGCAGGTGCGTGTGACAGTCGATCAGCATCGAGGGCAGCTTAGCGCAGGCGCGGAGAGCCGAGAACCTCGGACGACGAGCCTAGCGACCGGGTCCGTCGCGCAGCGCCAGGTCTTCGATGATCGGTTCCAAGGCCGTGATGAGCGCGGCGGCGCGTTCCGCGGCGCCGGCGGCGAGTTCGGGCGTCAGCGCTGGCGCCGGGAACGCGCGGTGGAGGCGTGTCCATTGCGCGGTCCACTCCTCCAGCTCGTACTCGGGGCCGATGCGGGCGACGATCTCGGCCGCCCGCTCGCCGAGCAGCGCGGCGGCGTTGTAGTTGCGGTCGCGGTCGGCGCCCTCGAAGTGCAGGCCGATCTCGAGGCGCTCGGTCTTGCGCTGCACCCAGATCTCGTAGTGGACCGCCGGATCGCCGCGGAAGTACTGGAGGTAGCCGAAGCGCTGCCGCCAGTCGAAGCCATCAAGCTTCGGGCCGAGGCGCTCGGTCATGCCGTCGTGCACGAGCGCGAGGAAGTCGCGGATGCGGAGTGACGGCGTGGTGCTGCGGCGTGGCTTCGCCATGGGGCAGCGTATCGCGATTCGCTAGTGAGGGCACGGACCGTGTGCTTCGCCGAGGGTTACGCCAACCTTGGATCCGCTCTGCTATGATCTCCGCGTGACGACGCAGCAGACCGAAGCATTCCAGCTTGCGCTGCCGATCTTCGAGGGGCCGCTCGATCTGCTGCTCCACCTCATCGAGCGCGAAGAGCTGGACGTGACGAATATCGCGCTGCTGGCCGTCACGGACCAATATCTGCAGTACCTGCACTCCGGCGAGCAGATCAACCTCGGCGCGATGGCCGACTTCATCCAGATCGGCGCGAAGCTGCTCTTGCTCAAGTCGCGTGCACTGCTGCCGCGTCCGGCGGCAGATGACCCTCTCGCGGCCGAGGAAGAGGACCCGAGCGAAGATCTCGCGCGGCAGCTCATCGAGTACAAGTTGTTCAAGGAAGCGGCGGGACAGCTCCGCGCGATCGAGACGGCGGGGCTACACTCGTATCCGCGGATCGCGCCGCCGCCGGAGCTGCCGGCGCCGCCCGGGCTCGACGGCATCACGCTGGATCTGCTGCGGCAGATGGTCGAGACGGCACTGAACCGCGTACCTGAGGACGAGCCCGTGCACCTTGTGCGGCCGCACAAGATCACGATCCGTGAGAAGGTGGCGATGATCACCGAGCGGTTGGCGGCGGACGGGCGGGTCAGCTTCCGCGCTCTGATCGAGGAATGCGGGACGCGGATGGAGATCATCGTCTCGTTCATGGCGGTGCTGGAGCTGATCAAGTCGCGTGTGCTGGAAGCGCTGCAGGACGCCGCGTTTGCCGACATCGTGCTCGTGCCGTCGGGCGAGCAGGCGCTCGACGTGGACGTCACCGAATTCGCGTAGCCCGCATCGCATTGGCCCGACGTGGGCGCGGCGTGCTGCGGCCCGTGGGGCTGCGCTCCTACAGGGTGATATGCGAATGTGTGCGCATACAGAAGCGGCACGCCGGATTGTTGTCGTCGGCATCACCGGATCGGGCAAGACGACGCTCGCCGCGTGCGCCGCCGCCACGATCGGCGGCGCACACATCGAACTCGATGCGCTGTACCACGAGCCCGGTTGGGTGCCCGCCGAGCCCGAGGTATTCCGCGGCCGCGTCCGTGCGGCGATCGCCGATCAGGCGCGGTGGGTGACGGACGGCGGCTACCGGACGCTCGTCTGGGACATCACATGGCCTATTGCCGATGAGATCGTGTGGCTCGACTTCCCGTTCCGGCTCACGTTCTGGCGTGTGCTGCGGCGGACGCTGCGCCGACGTCTGCGTAACGAGGAGCTGTGGAACGGGAACCGCGAATCGCTGCGCTCCATGTTCTTCAGCCGCGACTCGCTGTTGCTCTACGCAATACAGAGTCGTGGCAAGTACCGCGAAAGCTACCCCGAGGCGTTCCGCGCGACCCACGTCGCGCACGTGCCCGTCTCGCGCCTGCGGAGCCCGCGCGAGGCGGAGGCGTGGCTGGGGCGGCTGGCAGCGGGCGTGGAGCGTAGCGGGACGTAAAGGGAGGGTGCGGATGCGGCGGGATACGCGTCGTGTACGGCGGTGCTGCTACGGCCTTTTGGCAGAAGGGTTCGGCGCGAGCACTTCCTGCGGACGGACTGGGCGCAGGCCATCCGCCGTCCACTCGAGAAACAGGGCGTGTTCGGTCGCCGGTGGGTCCTGCAGGTAGGCGCTGCGCGGCATGTCGAACGCGGCGGCGTCACCGTAGACGGTGCGTGCGACCGACGGCACCCACGTGTACTGCTCCATCGGGTTCGTCCACGGACCGTCGACGATGTAGATCGTTGTGCCGGCGGGGACGTTTCCGTAGTTGGACTTCAACTCGTGCACAAGGAGCTGCCAGCGGTCGGTGCTGCGGCCCGAGCGGGAGTCCCGCGCGTAGGTCTGCCAGCCGTAGAGGCTGGCGACCGTTGCGACGAACAGTAGCGCGACGACCGTTGCCGGGACGCGCATCAGGCGATGCGTGTTGCGTGCGCGGTCGTAGACGGCGTATGAGGCGATCGCCGCGAGTGGCGCGAAGAACGCGACGGCCGTGTACGTGTAACGCGAGGCGGTCCAGATGCTCACGGGCGCGTACGGCAGGATGGCAAGCAGCATGCCCACCACGCTGACCCGCGCGATGTTCGGGCCCCGCACGGCGAAGAAGAGCGACCCCGCGGCCACCACGCCTGCGATCACCCACCGCGTGTGGTCGGGCGTCAGCGGGATCGCGCGAGCGGGAAAGGCGATGAAGGAGAGGTAGACGCCGTAGTTCGTAAACACGTGCGTGCCCCAGTAGTAACCGTCGAACTTGAGCTGCGGGTTCGGGAACACTTCGTAGTAGGTCAGCCAGCCCGTCGCCAGCGCGGCGAACGGGAGTGCGTGAAGCGCGAGCCGGAGCGGTGCGCCGTGCCATCGGCGAGCGAACAACGCGTACGCCGCGACGATCACGGGCGCGTAGACGAACGAGCCTTCGTTCGTGAGAAACGCGAGCACGAAGAGCGCGAACGAGAGCCAGTAGGCGGCAGCGCTGCGCTCGCCATCCTGCGCGTAGCTGACGATCGCCAGCAGCGACGCGAGCATGAAGAAGGTGCCGAGCACGTGGGGCAGCGCGGTGATGTACGTGACGGTGTCGAAGTGCGCGCCGGAGACGCCGAAGATGATCGCGGCGACTGCGCCGATGGCGGGGCGCTTCGTGATGCGCGCGACCAGGGTGTACAACACGACCAGCGACGAGAGGTGCACCGCGAGGTTGAGCGAGCGCCACCCCATCGCGTTCATGCCGAACGCCCTCCACTCGGCCGTGTATACGACGGCGGTGAGCGGACGCCAGTTGGGCACGATGTCCTGCATGCGCACGGTGTCGATCAGGTACTGCTTGCTGCCTGAGTACTGGATGCTTCCGAGCACGACGAAATCGTCGCCGTCGAAGAAGTAACGCAGCGTGGGCGCGTGCACGATGAAGGTTATGGCGAGCGCGGCGAAGATGCCCCAGTGCCGCAGCACGAAGCGCCACGCATCGCTGATGGCGAGCGCAACGTCGACGTACGGTCGGCGCAAAGCATACCCGTCCGCGGTCACGGTGATCGGGTATTTCATATTCTGTTTTCAGCCAGTTATAGGGTGGCGAGGGTGCCACACCAGGACGTTGGTGCCATTGTAGAGGCAGTGAGCCATTAGCGCCCCTCATAATCGGTCAACATGATCGCGTTTATGTCGTGACCTTGACATGCGTCTGACGCCTAGCGGCGATTCCGGGGACTGGGTGGGTCGAGGTCGCGAGCGTTATCGAGGGGTGTTACGTCGTCTGCAGGTCGCGGGTAGTCTGGCCGCCGGATCGGCAGGAGGGCCGAAGGTTTCGCACGGCGAGGCGCAGCGTCGTCAGGTCCGGGGGCGTTGTCGGCTCAACCGGGCAAACTACCGCGCATCCGGTCTGTTGACAGCCTTCGGCGTGCGGGCGTATGATACGGAAACCTTCGAGAGCGGAGCCGCGAGCGATCGCGAGACAGAGTACGGAAATGCGACAGATCGGCATGGCAGGCAACGTCGTCACGGGGCGCCCGATCGCGCTCGGTGGGGCGTACGTGGGTCGGATGAGTGTGTCCGGCGTGAGGCGAGAGCATTGACTTAGCCGCGCGGCACGAAAGAGCAGTTCGACCCACTACAGCAGATTGCGCTGAGTGGGTTTTTTGTTGCCCGTTGGCGACGCAAGGGTTTGGCGCGGGCGAATGGGAGTGGAGTGACATGAGCCAGGTAAACGGTGATCTTAAGGCGGCGGCGATCGTGTCGTGGGCGAACGCAGCCGCGCGTACCTCGCCGCCGCTGCGCGCGACCGGCGTCGTGAAGTCGTTCGGTGGCGGGTTCGATCCGATGCGGACGCTGCCATGGCGACGCAACGGCCGGCGCGAGGCGCCGCGCCGCGTGGTCGACGACGTATCGATCGAGATCCGCCGCGGCGAGATCTTCGGCGTGATCGGGGCGAACGGCTCCGGCAAGTCAACGTTGATCCGCATCATCAGTACGCTGCTGCTGCCGGACGCCGGCGAGGTGCGGGTGTTCGGCCTGGACGTCGAGCGCGACTCGATGCAGGTGCGATCGCTCATCAACCGCGTGTCGGCGGATCCGTCGTTCTTCCGTAGCATGACGGCGCTGGAGAACCTCCTGTTCTTCGGCCGGGTCTACGGGCTGACGCCCCGCGAAGTGAAGGAGAAGACGCCGGAGATCCTGCGGCGCCTCGGCTTCGAGTGGGAACGGGCGCTGGAGCCGATGAGCCATCTGTCGCGCGGACAGCAGCAGAAGGTGGCGGTTGCACGGTCGTTTCTTACGTCGCCATCGCTGATGCTGCTCGACGAGCCCACGACGGGGCTCGACCCGCGGAGCAAGCGCGACGTGCAGGCGTTCGTCCGGGAGGTGCAGCGCGACCACGACGCGTCGATCCTGCTGACGACGCACGACATGGAGGAGGCCGAGCTGCTGTGCGACCGCATCGCCTTCATCTCGGGCGGGCGCATCGTCGCGGAGGGCACGCCACTCGAGCTACGGCAGAAGGTCGCGGCGGGGCGGCCCGTGGAGCAGATCGACATGGAGGACGTATTCATGGAGCTGACAGGCCGAAGCGTCGAAGAGGACGAGCTGCCGGAGCAAGTGCCCGCGCACGCGTAGAGAGAGAACCACGACTGCGCAGATTACACGGATGACGGGGCCGGACCACGAAGCCTGCGGCCCGGCAAGAACCCGAAGCCGAGGTCTGTGGCGGCCTGTGAAGACAGATGGAGTTGAGGTCATGGTGAGTATCGCCGAACACGTGCGATTTCCGGCGCGGCCGGGGCGGCCGGCGCTGGTGTGGGCGTTCATCGAGCGCCAGACGAACCTCTGGAAGCGTTACTGGGCGTGGGAGCTGGTGTGGCTCGTGTACGGCGCCGTCAACACGCTGGCCGTCACGCTGATCGCGAACCAGGTGGACCAGTCGAGCGTTGGGAAAAGTGTGGACGTCTCGCGGCTGGTGCTGTTCCTGCTGATCGGCACGCTGGTGTGGGCGTATCTCTCGGCCGTACTGGATGACATCAGCCTCGTGATCTCGTGGGAGCGCTGGGAAGGGACGATCGAGCACACGCTGATGGCGCCCGTAGAGCGCTGGCTGCACCTGTCGGGCATGGTGCTGTTTGGCATCATGCACGCCACGATACGCACGCTGATCATCTTCGCGATTGCGCTGCCGTTCTTCAGCGTGCACCTGGGGCAGGCGGACTGGTTCGCGGCAGCGGTCGTGCTGCTGGTCGGGAGCTTCAGCGTCGCCGGGCTGGCGATCCTTGCCGGCATCCTGCCGATGCTCTACCCGGAGCGCGGGCAGCAGATGTCGATGATGATCCAGGCGTTCGTACTGCTGGTGTCGGGCGTGTACTACGAGGTCGGCGTGCTGCCCGCGTGGCTGCGGGTGTTCTCGTACATCTCGCCCGCGACGTACATTCTGGACGGCATCCGCGGCGCGATTATTGACGGCGATGGCCTGCTCGACGTGTGGAAGCAGCTCGCGGCGCTGGTGGCGTTCGGCGTGGTGCTGATCCCGGGCGGACTCGCGACGTTTGGCGTGGCCGAGCGCTGGGCGAAAAAGACGGGCCGGCTGAAGCGGCAGGGGTGATGTGGAGGTGGGAGGCTGGAGGCGGCCACCGTTACCGCCGCTGGCGAAACCACTCCACCGTGCGATCGAGCCCCTCGCGCAGGTCCACCCGGGGGCGCCAGCCGGTCGCCTCAGCGAGCTTCGCTGACGACGCGTAGGTGGCAGGCACGTCGCCGGCGCGCTCGCCGAGGTCCTCGATAGGGACGTCGTAGCCGGCGATGCTCGGTGATCTCGTGGACGATGTCGATCATCTTCGAGCCCGTCTCGGAGCCGATGTTGAAGTACTGCAGGCCGGAGAGGCCGAGCACGGCGGTGTGTGCGCGGGCCAGGTCCTCGACGTAGATGAAGTCGCGCACCTGCTCGCCCTTCCAGTACAGCGGGACCGGCTTCTTCGCCAGCACCGACTTGATGAAGTTGGGGATGGCGTGCGTCTCCGGGTCGTGCAGCTCGTTGGGGCCGTACGGGTTGAAGTAGCGCAGGATGATCGCGTCCATGCCGTAGAGCGAGTTGTACGTGGCGACGAACGCCTCGGTCGAGACTTTCGACGCGCCGTACGGGTTCGACTGCACGCCGAGCGGATCTTCTTCACGGAGCGGCAGGCGCTGCGGCGTGCCGTAGACCGTCGCGCTGGACGAGAAGACGATCTTGCCAACGCCGGCCTTGTGCATCGCTTCGAGCAGGCGCACCGAGTTGACGATGTTGTTCTCGGCGAAGAGGACGGGCTCTTGCACCGAGCGGCCCACCTCGATGAATGCGGCCATATGGATCACGGCGTCGTGGCCGCGGAGCCAGCCGGGCAGGCGCTCTTCGTCGCGTAGGTCGCCTTGGATGAAACGCGCGTCCGGCGGCACGAGCGTGCGGAAGCCCTTCGAGAGATTGTCGAGGACGGTGACTTCGTGCTGTTCCGCGAGCAGAACCTTCGTCAGCGACGACCCGATGAATCCAGCGCCGCCGGCAACGAGGACGCGCACTAGTCCTCGAACTTCCGGAACACCAGGCAGGCGTTCTGGCCGCCGAAGCCGAAGCTGTTCTTCAGCACGACCTTTACGTCGGCCTGGCGCGCCTTGTTCGGCACGTAGTCGAGGTCGCAGTCCGGGTCGGGGAACTCCTGGTTGATCGTCGGGTGCACCCAGCCGGTGCGGATCGCCTGCACGCAGGCGACCGCCTCAATCGCGGCGGATGCGCCGAGCGTGTGGCCGATCAACGACTTCGTCGCGCTGATCGGGATCTGGTAGGCGAGTTCGCCGAGCGCGCGCTTGAGCGCGATCGTTTCGTATTTGTCGTTCATCTGGGTCGAGGTGGCGTGGGCGTTCACGTGGTCGACGTCCTCCGGCCGCACGCCGGCGTCCGCGAGGGCCAGCGTCATGCAAGCCGCCGTCGTCTCGCCGTCTTCGACCGGCACGACGACGTGGTGCGCGTCCGACGTGCAACCGTAGCCCGCGAGCTCCGCAAGGATCGGCGCGCCGCGCTGCCGGGCGTGATCGAGTGCCTCGATGATGAACACGGCCGCTCCTTCGGAGGAGACGAAACCGTCGCGCTTCGCGTCGAACGGCCGGCTGGCGCCCTCCGGGGGATCGTTTCTCGTCGAGAGCGCCTTCATCACCTGGAACGCGGCGAGCCCGAGCTCGGTGAGTCCCGCTTCCGAGCCACCGGTGATCATCACGTCGGCGCGCCCGGCGCGGATCACCTCCATCGCCTCGCCCATGGCGTTGCCGGCGGAGGCACAGGCCGTGCTGATCGTGGCGTTGTAGCCCTTCGCGCCGTAGCGCATAGCGACCTGCGCGGCGGCCATGTTGGGCAGCATCTTCACCATGTAGAAAGGGTCCACGCGCCGCGCACCCCTCAGCACGATGTCCTTCACGGCTTTGTCAGTGTCGGGGTAGCCCCCCATGCCGTTTCCGAACAGCACGCCGACCCGATAGGGGTCTTCCTTGCCGATGTCGAGGCCCGACGTCGCGAACGCCTCGCGCGCTGAGGCGAGCGCGAGCTGCGAGAACCGCGCCATCCGGCGCGCCTCCTTGCGGTCGATGTAGTCTTCCGGCACGAAGCCCCTGACCTCGCCCGCGATGTGGGTCTCGTAGCCGGTGGAGTCCACCTGCGTCAGCGGGCCGACGCCGGACTTGCCGGCCAGCGCCGCCTCCCAGAACGCGTCGACGGTGTTGCCAAGCGGGTTGAGCGTGCCCATCCCGGTGATGACGACACGCCGCCGTTCGTTGCCATTGGTGCCGTTGCCGTTTGCCATGCCGCTGCCCCAGTTACGCGCCGCCGGTGCCCGCCTGTGGCGGGCCGCCAGGCTCGTTGACGTGCGGGTTTGAAGCCAGCCTGATCATATCTGATTCGATACCGAGAAGGTATTCGCGGACAGCCGCGACGAAGGCGATCGCGCCGAACGCAACGACGGCGCCGCGCTCGCTGGCTTGCGCCGACGCGGCATCGAACGCCTGCGGAAGACTGCTGAACGTCGACACGGGCATGTCGTGCACGCGGAAGGCGGCGGCGAGATCGCGCGGGTCGGCGGCGCGCGCGCCGGGCCACGCCGTGACGAAGACGTGATCGGCGACGAGGGCGACGGCGTCGGCCATCGCCGCGACGTCTTTGCCCGCAAGCGTGCCGAAAAGCAGTGTCACGTGCGAGAGTCCGAAGTACTCGCGCAGCGCCGCGACCATCCGCTTCGCGGAGTCGCCGTTGTGCGCCCCGTCGATGATGACGAGCGGCCTGCGCTTCAGAACCTCCAACCGGCCGGGCCAGACGACCTTCGCCAGCCCGGCACTCACGTGCGCGGGCGTCAGCTCGACGCCGCAGCGCTCCGCGAGCATTTCGCACGCGACGATCGCTGTGGCCGCATTGTCGAGCTGGTGGCGGCCGGCGAGCGGGAGCTGCGCGTCGTAGGTTGCGCGCGGCGTCTTGAGCTTGAAGCGCTGGCCTTCGGCTGTCGCCGTCGTGCGCGTCATCTGACACGTCTGCGCGACTTCGATCATCGTCGCGCCGCGCTCGGCCGCGACGGCGCGAAAGACGTCGAGCGCCGATTCTCGCTGCGGCGCGACGATGACCGTCGCGCCGTCGACGATGATCCCTGCCTTCTGTGCCGCGATCGCGGCGATCGTATCGCCGAGGATCGCCTGGTGCTCGAGACTGATCGGCGTGAGGACGACGACGTGCGGCTGAGCGTTTGCCTCACCCTCCGGGGCAGCTTGAAATACGTTCGTCGAGTCGAGCAGGCCGCCCAGCCCCACTTCCACGATCTGCACATCGACGCCCGCATCGCGGAACGCGACGAAACCCGCCGCCGTAAGCGCGTCGAACGCGAGAAACTGTCGTCCGGGGAAGCGCGGTTGTACGTCCTCGATCGCCTCGCGGACGCGCGTCATCGACGCAGCGAAGGCGTCGCGCTCGATCGGCCGCGCGTCGATGCGGATGCGCTCGTTGAAGCGATGCAGGTGCGGGCTGATGTAATAGCCGGTGCGCATGCCGGCGGCGCCGAGCACGGCTTCGACCATGACGCCGGTGCTGCCCTTCCCCTTCGATCCGGCGACGTGCACCGTCGGGCGGCCGAGATGCGGATCACCGAGCTCGGCGAGGAGCGCCAGCATCGGCGCGACGTCCGGGCGGGAGGCGAAATCGCCGGTGCGCTCGAAGTCGGGCAGCGTCAGCAGCCAGCGCAGCGATGCGTCGTAGTCCATGCGATGAGGGTACCGGACGCCAGGAAGCAAATGCCCGCCGGCGCTCCGGTGTATCAGGGAGCGCCGGTCGCCTTCCCCTCGGTATACGGCCGGCGCGCGGCCGCGGCCCAGAGCGCCCACGCGGGCTTCTCGCTACCGTCTTCGTGGAGCAGGCCGATGTGCTGGAACATGCCGGATGGCGTGTCCCTCGCGTACGCCGGATCCCAGCCGGCGAACCAGATGACGAACGGCATGCTCAGATCCTGGGCCTCGGTGAGCGCGCGCGTCAGAAACGCCGCCTGCTCCTCCTCGCTGCCGTTGTTGATGCCCTGCGTATCGGCGGCGGACGAATACCCCATCTCCGCGATGACGATCGGCTTTTCCGTGAAGCCGCGGAGCTGGCGGTAGTAGTTCGCTGGGATGTCGCCTGCCTTGGCGTAGGCGAAGCTCGGGTAGGTGCTGATCGCCGCCACGTCCATCTTCGGGTCGAACGCCTTGATCAGCTGCCAGGCTGGGAAGTGCTCGTCCTCGGTGGGCAGCTTCCCCTGGAGGTCCTCGTACTGGAATGTCACGGTTACCTGCGTTTCGGCCGAGGCCTGTTTCACGCGGTCGTAGGCTTCGAAGTAGAGCGACTTGAAGTTCTCGAAGTCGTCCTTGTTCTTCTGGCTGTACAGGTTCATGTCGACGCCGAGCGCCATGTACGCGGGCTTGTAGTTGAGCGCAACGTATTGCGCGTACGTCAGGAACGCCGAGCGGACGTCAGGGTCACTGAAGTCCTTGCCGGTCATCGATGCCGGCAGCGCTGCGAGGCGGTCGCGGCCGGTCGCTCCGTCTGTGGGGTCGATCGCGAAGAAGAGGCGAAGGTGCTTGCTGCTGACGGCGTCCTTTTCGGAGGCGGTGGTCTTCGCGGTCTGATCGCTGACGTCGGCACCCGGGAGGAAGTCGGCCCACGGGGGCGTGCGCTGGATCAGCACCATCTCGCCGTTGGCGGCGGCGAGGTCGAATGTCTCGCCGTACGCCTTTCCGTTCAGCTCGCGCGGCAGCGTGCTGATGCCCATCATGAACGAGCGCGCCGGCCCGTCCGCGGCGCTTCTCTTGCTCGAGCCGCCAGCGCACGCCGAGAGCGCGAGCGCGGCGCAGAGCAGCGCGGCGAGCGCGATACGAGAATCGAAGATCTTGCCCAGTATCGTCCTCCACAAGCCCGCGGGATTGTAGCGGATCGATGTTGCGGGCGAGGTGCACGATTGAGGGTGAGCGCCAGCGCCGGCTTGTGCGTTCAGCGGTGTGGACGCTCGCAGATCGGGTGGGCGTGGCAATCTTCGGTCGTGCACTCCTGGACGGACTCACGATGGAACTCGTCGCACAGGACGCACGTGTTCACCGAGAGAATTCGGCTCTTGCTGACGTCCCAGCGCATGCTGTCATGTGCGGACTGCAAGCGAGGCCGGGCAGTGACCGCTTGCCAGTCGTGGCGGTGGCGGATTCCCAGCGTTCGGTCGTCTTCGACTTCCGTGACCGTCATGGTCGTCTCCATTTCGTGTTCCACGCTAGTTGGGTCTCGCGACAGGTGCGGAGCGGCTGCTGAGGATCGCGGGGCACGTTAGATGTACAGCCCGCGCCTGCGGGGCGACGTGAGTTCGGCCGTTACCGGGCCTGCGCGAAGCAGCCGCAGTTCTTCCCACTTCGCGCGTGACTGCGCTTCCAGCGCTTTGATCTGCGCCCCGTCGAGGTGACCGTCCGGCCTGCGCATCTCGCGGACGCGGTCTGATATCGCGCCGATTTCTCGGAGGAGCGCGACCTCGCGCTCGTGTATGCCAACCTGCTCATTCATAGGAAAACCTCTGTCCGATACGTTGCGGTTTGTCGTCGCCCTCAGGCGTGGGCGCCACGCGAGACGACCCTGTAGCCGAACAGCAGCACAACCGCGCCGACGACGGCCACGAAGACCGTGCGGACGTCGAAGTTGTTGATGCCGTCGCCGATCCCCAGCGTGGTCGAGAGGAAGCCGCCGACGATCGCGCCCCCAATTCCAAGCAGAATGGTCATGATGATGCCGCCAGGACCCGCGCCCGGCATGATCGCCTTGGCGATCAGCCCTGCGATCAGTCCTACCGCGAGCCAAGCTAGAATACCCATGATCTCCGAGCCTCCCTGAGACGCCGACGGCTGGTAGTCGTCAGCGCCGATATCGATTCGGCGCGTGCGTCATCAACGCCCGGACAACTCCGGCGATGGTTGACGAAGAGGCGGAAGAGTCCAGGTCGCTAGTGCCGCTTGAGAGTCGAGGAGGAGGCTTCGTCTCTACGGTAGGTGCCCTACCACACGGGCTGTTCTTGCCCGCAAGCGCCGCGTGCGAGAGCACGCAGTCGTTGCGCTGTGGACTAAGCATAGCACGCGCCAGCCTGCGACGGATTGGCTGCTGGCCGCTGCCGCCCGCCATCCGGGGCCGCACCCTTCCCTTGGCCGAGCGGCATCCCCGACGGTGTAGGATAGGCAGATGAAATGGTGGAGGCGGTTAGGGTTGTGGCCGCGCATGGCGCTGGTCCTCAGCGTCGCGTTCCTCCTCTTGCTCGGGGCCTTCGGCGTACTCTCCGAGTACGCCCTCCGCGGGAGCGAGCAGGAGACCCGGCAAGAATTCCTCGTCATCGCACGCCTGGCCGCGGCGCAGGTCGATGCGCGTATCGCGGAGACGCGGGCGGACCTGCAGCAGGCCAGCGATTCTATCGCCCGCTCAACGGACCCCGACGAGACGCAGTTGACGCTCTCTCAATACGCTCGCAGGCTCGGGAGCCTTTCCCTCGATCTCGTGTCCGTAGATGCGTCCGGTCGCTTACTCGCCTCCGCGCCCGGCGCGGGCATCCAACCGGACACTAACGTCGCGAATTCGATCGAACAGGCGTTTGCGGGTCATGCCGCGGTGACATCGGAGCCATTCCAGGATGCTGGAACCGGACATCCCGTTGTCGCGATGGCCCTGCCCATCGACGGCGGACAGCCCGGAAGGATCCTTGTCGCGGTCGTGGCGCTGGATAGCCCGGCGATGCTCGAACCGCTCACGCAGGCGGTGCAGATCGGACATACCGGCCACGCGGGCTTGATCGATACGCAGGGGCGTATCCTCGTCTCGACGTTCGGGCTCCCGTTCCTGTCGCCCGGCGAGCACCCGGCATTCTTCCAGGAGGTGATGGCCAAGCGGCAGGACGAAGTGAAGGTCGTGCCGTTCGTCCTTCAGCACGTCCACGGTGAAACACCGGGGGAGCAACATCTCATGGCGGCCGCGATGTTGAAGGAGGCGCCCTGGGCGGTGGACATCGGTGGCGATACTTCGGAGGCGTTCGCACCGCAGCGGCGCCTGCGCTGGGGGTTGGCAATCCTCGGGACGGTGGCCCTTGTCGGGATCTGGGGAGGCAGCCTGTGGGGCACGCGGTTGCTGGTTGCCCCGGTCTACGGCGTCATGCGGGCGGCACAGCGGATCGCGGGCGGCGATCTCACCGTCCCGCTCGGCGCGGGAGCGGGAGCCGGCGCGGGCGGCGAGATCGGCGCCATGGCGGAGGCGCTGGAACAGATGCGGCGACGGCTGCTGCAGACGATCGAGAGCCTCGAGGACCTCAAGGCGACGCTGGAAGCGCGCGTGGAGGACCGCACCGAGGCGCTGCGTCAGCAGGAAGCTCAGATCCGGCAACTGCTTCACAGGGTGATTTCCGCCCAGGAGGAGGAGCGCGCGCGCATCGCGTACGAGCTGCACGACGAGGTCGGCCAGCTGCTGACCGCGATCCGCTTCTCCATGGATGGCCTCCCCGCGGAGACGCTCGATGCGGAAGCGTCGCGCCAGGTCGCTCGGGTGCGTGAGCTGATCGATCGGGCGATGGGTGATCTCCGCCGGCTCATCGCCGGGCTTCGCCCCGGTGTCATCGACCAACTCGGGCTCATTCCCGCGTTACGCGAGGTGTCCGATCAGATCCTTGCGCCGCTGGGCATCGTTGCGGCGATCGAAGGGCCACCAGGTCTCCGCTTGCCACCCGAGGTGGAGGTAGTCCTGTTTCGGATCGCCCAGGAAGCGATGCACAATGTAGCCCGCCACAGCGGCGCTAACCGCGTCGATCTCAGCGTGGTGGCGACCGACGATCAGGTAACGATGCGAATCCGGGACGACGGCCATGGGTTTGACGCCGCCGCGGCGAGGCCCGACGCGGCCACCGGAGAGGGGCTCGGCCTGCCCGGGATGCGAGAACGTGCGTCGCTCCTGGGC
Source organism: uncultured Chloroflexia bacterium (assembly GCA_963743185.1). GTDB lineage: Bacteria > Chloroflexota > Dehalococcoidia > DSTF01 > JACRBR01 > JANXYW01. Next base: position 83,418 of record CAVUOT010000010.1, read on the forward strand.
GGCCGGGTAAGCATCGATAGCGCGGCCGGGCAGGGGACCACTGTCGAAGCGCAGCTCCCGCTGCATCGGGTCGACGATGGCGAGGATCAGCAATCGAAGGAGCAGCAGACATGACGCGCGAGCCCCAAACGACGGATGCCGCAGCCGTCCGCCGCACGCGCCTCGTCGTGGCTGATGATCATCCGATCGTGCTCGAGGGCCTCGTCGCGTTGCTGGATCGAGAGCCGGACATGCAGGTCGTCGGGCAGGCGACCACGGGCCGCCGAGCGCTCGAAGAGGTGCGGCGGGCGCGCCCCGATGTCGCGCTCCTGGACATCACCATGCCCGAGATGAGCGGACTTGACGTGACGCGGGTACTGACGGAGGAACTGCCCGACGTGCGCGTCCTCATTCTGACGATGCACGACGAGGAGGCCTTCTTCTTCGAAGCGCTGCAGGCGGGCGCGTCCGGATACATCCTGAAGGGGGCGGGCAGGGACGAAGTGCTCTCGGCGATCGCGGTCGTCACGAGCGGCGGCGTGTACATCGCGCCGCAACTGGCGAAGGGCCTCGTACGCGAGGCGCTCAACCACGAAGGATCCGCTGAGCTGGCGACCGCCGAGCCCCTCACGGACCGTGAACAGGGGGTCCTCCGTCTCATCGCGGACGGGCTCACGAACAAGGAGATCGCCGACCGCCTCGTCCTCAGCGTCAATACGGTCAAGACGCATCGTCTCCGGCTCTACCAGAAGCTCCACCTGCACACGCGCGCCGAGCTCGTCGCCTTCGCTCGCCGCAAAGGCATCCTCCGCTAACCGCCCGGGCCCGGCGCCCGTCCGCCTTGCGGGCCATTCGGCCCCTCTTGCGCCGGGATGCATCACCCCTCTTTCACCCCTTCGGTCACCCCACCGGCACGATGGAATCGCGCCATTCTGGCGTCAAGCTGAGCACAGCAAACCGCCCTGGTGGCGCCAGAGGCAGGGTCGCAAGCAGGGTCGGCCCCACCGAACCGGAGGAGGAAGCCATGAAGACACCGATTTCCGTGATACTCGTAGCAGGAACCATTGGCCTGGCGGCCCTCGCGATGGCCTGCAGTACAACGTCGCAGGGGGCGTCGTCAGGCGGTTCGACCGCCGACAACCCGACGCAGGCCGCCCCGGCCGCCACGGTCGCGGTGCCGACCACGGCGCCGGTCGTGGCCGTGGCTCCCACCACCGCGCCGGTCGTCGCGCCCACCCCGGCGCCCGCACCCACAGATGCGCCCTCCGCCCCGGCGGGCAACACCGCGCCGCCCGCGAATTCCGCGCCGCCGCCGCCGCCACCACCGCCAGCCGCCAGCTGCGTCGTCGACACTGACCGTCGAGCTAGGGGACAACTCCTTCGCGCCGTCGCAGCTTACGGTGGCGGCCGGCACCCCGATCACCGTGACCGTGAACAACGGCGGGAAGAACATGCACAACTTCGACCTGCAAGGCGTGGCGAAGACACCGTTCCAGCCGGCCGGGCAGTCGCAGGCCGTGACCTTCACCGTGCAGCCGGGCACGTACACATTCATCTGCGACGTGCATCCGAAGGAGATGATCGGAACGTTAATTGCTCAGTAGCGCCTATGGGGCGCAGCAGAGAGCGAGACCGCCGAGGCGGCGACTAGTGAGGAGAGGGACGACCATGGAACCGACGACGAACAGCGTAGAGGAGCATCACCCACGGGCCCGGGCGGTCGTGCGCGCAGCGATCAGGCTGCTCGTGCCGGTCGCGGCGGTGGTCCTTGCGGTAGTGGGCCTACCGGCGCGCAGCCACCCGGCGGATGCCGCGCTCGGCGGACTGATCATACACGCGACGGATTTCAGTTTCGCGGTCAGTGATCCGTCCGTGACGCCGGGCCCCGTACACATCCAGTTCCTGAACGACAGCACGACCTACGTCCATGAAGTGTTCGTGTTCCCGTCGAACCAGCCGAAGTTGGACGAGTTCCTGGCCGAAAAAGCTGCCGGCAAGGAGGTCTCTGAGCCTGAGTTCCTGCAGGGACTCGCCGGGGGCGTCGAGGATATCGATCCGGGGCACTCCATCGCCTTCGATGTGGTGCTGCCTGCGGGTTCCTACACGCTGGCGTGCTTTGTCGGGTCGACTGTCGGCGGTAGCGATGTCATCCACTACAACCTGGGGATGCACGCGACGTTGCCGGTGAGCGCGGCTGCTCCGGCAGTAGCCCCGGCACCTGCGCCCGTCGCGCCAGCACCGCAGCCGGCCGTCGTGAAGGTCCCGAACACGGGAACCGGCACGGCAAGCGGTGGCAGCGACGCCGGCACGGCGCTCGCGCTGCTGGTCATCGCGGGGATGGGCTTCGCGGCGTTGGGAGCTGCGGTGCGCTTCGGTGTCAAGCGCGCCTAATCCGCAACGGCCGCATCGACGTGGAAGGGAGCCTGCGCCACAGGCTCCCTTCCTTGATCGAACGGGTATCGGTCGCCCGACCGGCTAGCTCTTGCGCTTGTCGAAGTCGTCGAGGTCGAGGCTCTCGATGAAGTCCTTGAACGCGGACATCCGCTCGATCTCTTCGGCGTTGACCTTGAGCGTGCGGTCGGCGGAGGAGACGGTCTCGCCGTCCTTGTCGAGCATGACGCCGGCTTTGTCCAGCACCGTCTCGTCCGCGTAGATCGGCACCTTGACGCGGACGGCGAGGGCGATGGCGTCGCTGGGGCGTGAGTCGATCTCCATCGAGCCGCCGTTGACGTCGAGGACGATTCGGGCGTAGAACGTGTCGTTGGAGAGGTCGTTGACGATAACGTGGTTGACGTGGGCGCCCAGCGTATCGATGACGGAGCGCAGGAGGTCGTGGGTGAGGGGGCGGGCGACCGCGACTTCCTGGAGTTGGACGGCGATTGCGTCGGCCTCGGCGGCGCCGATCCAGATGGGCAGGTACCGGTCGGACGACTTGTCCCGGAGGATCACGACCCTCTGGTAGTTCATCAGGCTGACCCTGATGCTCTCGATCGTCAACTCAACCACGCCACCCAACCTCCATCCGAATCGCGATCCAGTCTATGCACGCCCCAATGGCGCTGTCAAAGCTGACAGATTCGCTCCGCCGTGCTATGGCGGCGGGCGGTTCGACAGCTCCGGCGGCAGCAGACGCTCTGCCGCGGACCACTTCGCTTCGAAATAGATGCTGAACCCAGCGACCGTCGCCATGACGGCTGCGATGGCGAAGAGCACCGGGCTCACACCGTAGATATCGGCAACCGAGCCAGCCACGATGAGTGGCAAAATGCCGACGGCGTTCGCCAGCACGACCTGTGCCGCGAATACGCGCCCGCGCATTTCCGCGGGCGCCCGTTCGTGGAGGACCGTCTGGGCGGGGGCGTTGACCAGTGCGTAGGCGAAGCCCATCGGGCCGGCAAAGGCCATCGTCAGCAGGACGAGGATCGAGAGACCGCCTGCGCGGTCGCTGCCGAATGGGTTGAAATCCTCGGTGGTCTTCATCAGGCGCGCGATGGGGTCGACGGCGCCGATGGCGACGACGGAGAGGCTGAGCCCCACCATGCCGATGATGACGGTGCGGTTCTTGCCGATGCGCGCGGCGATCATCGGCAACGCGCGCAGGCCGAGGATGGCGCCGACGCCTACCGGCGCGAAGATCGTGACGGCCTTGTCGGGGGAGACCTTGAGGACGGCCTGCATGTAGCGCGGCACGAGGACGGCGAACAGCAGCACGAGCGAGCTGCCCGTCGCGTAATGAATGAGCGCGAGCGTCGAGACGCGGTCCTTCGAGAGCGTGCGCAGCGTACTCATGTAATCGCCGGCGGCGCTGCGGAGCTGGCGGAACGTCGGCATCGCGCGATCCGGCGCCGCGTCGTCGTGGCGGATCGGTGGCATCAGCACGGCACAGATGACCGAAGCCGCGAACATCGCCGTCGTGATGGCGAAGAGCCACGCTTCACCGACGGTCGGCAACAGGATCGGCGCGATGATGATCATGCCCAGCAGCTGCGATCCGGTGACGGCCATGCTGAACATGCTGTTCGCGGCCATGAGCTGTTCCTTCGGGACGACTGACGGCACCGTCACCGCGTCGGTGGTCCCGAAGAACTGGCTCGATGTGGCGAAGAAGATGCTGATGAGGATCAGCAGCGAGACGTGGTCGCGAGCGAGCAGGAAGCAGATGGCGAGGAGCATCCGCGCGACGTTGGTGTAGATCAGCAGCAGCCGCTTGCTCCAGAGGTCGACGACAACGCCGGAGAAGATGCCGAACACGACCGACGGGATGACGAACGACAGCACCAGGATGGACGTGAACGTCGAGCCCTTTGTGAGCTTGGTGACGATGACGAGCAGCGTGAAGAGGATGGCGTTCTGCGCCGACTGCGAGATCAGCTGCGCCAGCCACAGCAGCAGGAAGCTGCGGTTGGTGAGGACGGCGGGCGTCTTGGGGGGCCGCGATCGCGGCATGTTGCGCGTCGCAGTCACCATCTAGTACGCCGTCCTCGCCGGCATCGCGAGGTTTCGGGCAGCGTAGTACATCGCCAGAAGCGCGCCGGCGATCGCGATAAGGAAGAAGACGGGCGACACGCCGATGACGTCGGCCAGCAGGCCCGTCAGGAGGATCGGCGGTATCGACGCCAGGTTGGTCAGCACGGTCTGTGCGGCAAATACACGCCCCTGCATCTCCCTCGGTATGCGCTCGTTCACGATCGTCCGGCCGACGATGTTCACGAAGGTGAACGCGAAGGCCAGCGCCGCGCCGAGCAATGACGAGATCATAATACGCGCGCTGCTCTGGCCGAAGGGGCCCGGATCGAACAAACCCGCCGGGTTTATGTCTTGCAGCGCGTCGCCGAACGGCCCGACGAACGCCAGCAGCAGCACCATGCCCAGCATCGCGCCGAACGATCCGCCGACGCTCCACCACGCCGAGACGCGACCGGACATCTCGCGCACGAGGCGCATCGCCAGCCAGATGCCGATCGCGGCCGGCGCCACGACGAAGATCACGTTCTCGGTGTTGACGCCCAGCACGTTCTTCGCGTAACGCGGCAACAGCGTGGCGACGATCAGCCCCATCGTGTTCGTGAGCACGACGATGACAACGCTGATGTACGAGACCGAGTCCATGGTCAGCCGATGCCACGCTACGGCGAAGCGCTCGCGCGTGTCGTCGATCGACACCGGCATCGACGTCACCGCGCCCCCGAGGCCTTCGACGAGCAGGAAGTTGAACGCGGCGGCGCCGAACATGCAGGCGCAGACGATTGCCAGCGGCGCCGGCCCGACTGTTTTCAGGAAGATCGCCGGCAGGATCATCAGACCCGCGACCTGCGAGATGAGTGAGCCGAGGTTGTTCAGCGAATTTGCGGCGGTGAGTTCTTCGGCTGGCACGATGGTTGGCAGAGCCGAGCCTTCCGCCGGACCCGCGAACTGCGAGCCGACGGCGAACAGCACGGCGATCACGTAGATGATGATCACGTTGTCCGTGGAGATCGCGAGGAGCACGCAGAGCGCGGCGCGGAACGCGTTCGTCCCCGCCAGCACGATGCCCTTCGGCATGCGGTCCACGAGCACGCCGGAGACGGTGCCGAGCAGCGCCGTCGGCGCGATGTAGGCCACGACGAACAGGCTGCTGAAGAAGCTCCTGCCGGTCGCGTTCACGACCATGATCAACATCGCGTACACGATGGCGTTCGTCGGGATGTGCGAAAGCAGCTTCGCGAGCCAGAGCTTGCGATAGGCGTCATTCTCGAAGAGCGTCCGCTCGCCGACGAGCGCCGAGATGCGCAGCATGGCGGAGCGGGCGTGCGTCCCCTGGGTCATCCCTCGCGCTCCAGAGCGATGCGCACCTGCTCCGGATCGAGCTCCGGGTCCGCGGCTGACGAACGCCTTCAGCCGCTTTTCGAGCGTGCGGCGATCGAGCAGCACGCGGTGCCCGCACGTCGCGCACTTCAGTCCGATGTCAGCGCCGAGGCGCACGACCTCCCAGTCGTACCCGCCGCACGGATGCGGCTTGCGCAGGCGCACGACGTCCTGCATGCGGAAGTCGACGATCTCAGTCATGCGGAGAACCGAGAACCTGGAACCAAGGACCGCCCCGCCAGGACTGCTGCACGCTCCGCGGCTCGTGCCGTGAATCTTCACGCCCGCACCGCGGCCGCACACGCGCGGATCTCGTCGCGCAGCTTCGTCGCGGCCGCGCGCGCTGCCGTCGCGAAGTCCGCGCCCTTCGAGGCGTACGTGACGCCGCGCGATGCGCTGATCAGCATGCCGCGGCCGCGCGCGTCGATGCCGGCGCGCACGGCGTCTGCGAGCGAGCCCTGCTGCGCGCCGATGCCGGGCACGAGAATCGGCGTGTTCGGGGCAGAGCGCGCGCAGGCGGCGCATCTCGTCCGGGTACGTCGCGCCGACCACGAGGCCGACGTTGCCGTGGCGGTCCCACGTTTTCGCGCGCGCCGCGACGACTTCGTAGAGCGGGCGGGCGCCGCCCTCGGCCTGCACGGACAGATCCTGAAAGTCGGGCGCGCCGGGATTCGACGTGCGGCAGACGATGAATGCCGCCTTGTCCGGCCGCTCGATCCAGGGCTCGACCGAGTCGAGGCCCAGGTACGGGTTCACGGTCGCGGCGTCGAAGCCGAGGTCGTCGTACAACGCCTTCACGTAGGCGCGGGCGGTGTGCTCGACGTCGCCGCGCTTGGCGTCGGCGAGCGTGATGACGTGCGGCGGGACTGCGGCGAGCGTCTTACGCAGGGCCGCGTAGCCGCGCTCGGGACCGAGCGCTTCGTAGAACGCGACGTTGGGCTTGTACGCGCAGACGAGGTCGCTCGTCGCTTCGATGATCGCGATGTTGAACGCGGCAACGTCGTCCGCGCCGTAGCCGTCGGGCATGAGCGCCGGGTCGGGGTCGAGGCCGATGCAGAGCATGGTGTCGTTCCGCTGCCAGGCCGCTTCGAGTTTGTCGCGGAAGTTCACGTTCGTCTGCTTCCCCTCTCGATTCTCGGTCACCACCCGCGTAGGGGCGTCCCCTGGGGCGCCCGTCGTCGGCTGTGAAGGCGCGCCCGCGATATGCGCGCGGGCAGGGCGAGCCCGGCCCCTACACGTGGCGTTCGGCATCCGCGCCGGCCGTGTTCGCCGCCGCGGGCGCAGCACGCTACGCCCCTACACACGCTGCCTCGCCGCCAGCGTCTCGCGCAGGCGAGCGAACGACGCCTCGTCGCCACTGCAAAGGTACAGCACGTCGCCGCCCGCCGCGCGCGGGTTCCGGAGGCGGCGGTCGGAGAGCACGCGCTTCACCTGGCGCGCTATCGCCTCGGACGGCTCGATGACCGCGACGCCATCGCCGAGTTCCCGCTCGATCGCCTCGCGAAGGAAGGCGTAGTGCGTGCAGCCGAGCACCAGCACGTCGGCGCCGGAGGCGCACACGGGCGCCAGGTAGCGATGCAGCAGGTCGCGCGTCGCCTCAGCTACCGGCTTCGCCGGCTTCGACGCGCTCCGCCAGACCGGGCGCCTCGACGGTCCGGACGGAGACCTCCGCGCCGTAGCGGTCGATGAGCGCCGCGAGCTTCTGGCCGCGCGCCGTCCCGGGCGTGACGAGCAGGGCGACCTTGCCCGAGAGCGTGCGCTCGGCGGCGGGCTTCAGCGCGGGCTCCATGCCGACGAACGGCACGTCGAACGTCGCGCGCAGGTGGGCGATGGCGGCGCTCGTCGCGGTGTTGCAGGCGACGACGATGAGCTTCGCGCCGCGCGCCAGCAGCTCGCGCGTGACGGCTTCAGCGCGCGCGCGGATCTCGGCTGCGGGGCGGGGGCCGTACGGGAAATACGCCGTGTCGGCGAAGTACACGACGTCCTCACCGGGCAACAAGCGCTGAACCTCAGCCAGCACGGCGAGGCCGCCGGCGCCGGAATCGAACATGCCAATGGGTGAGGATGCGTCGCTCATTGCGGATGATCGTACCAGTCCGGGCGGAGCCCACGAGGGACGGAATCCGTCGGTGGGCCGTCGAGGGGTACTTCGGGGCCGTGAAATTCTCCCAATAGCGGTCCGATCCGGGGATCGCGCCGCACCGCGAGCGTTATGCTTAGTGGGAGAACGGACCAAGGAGAATCGGCCATGCCGGACATCGGCGTACCAGAACTGCTCATCGTCGCGTTCGTCGTGCTGCTGCTCTTCGGCCCCGGCAAGGCCGCCGACCTCGGCTCGTCGCTGGGGAAGGGCATCCGCGAGTTCCGACGGGAGTCGACCGGCGACCACAACGACACCGCCGCGCCTACGGCTCTCGCGTCGACGAGCTCCGCCGGCGCCGCTCAGGCGTCCGTCGCGCCGCAGACCGGCGACGGCGCATCAGCCCCCGCGGCCAGCGTGCGCTTCTGCACCGAGTGCGGCAGCCAGAACCGCGAGCAGAAGTTCTGCTCGAACTGCGGCACCGCGATGGCGGTCGTCGTTTAGGGCACTAGCGACTACAGCTCGATTCCCAGCGCCGCAATCACCGTGTTGATGTCCTTGTCGCCGCGCCCCGACAGCCCGAGCAGGATGACCGCGTCCTTCGGCAGCGTCGGCGCGAACTTCGCGACGTAGGCGATGGCGTGCGACGGTTCCAGCGCGGGGATGATGCCTTCGGTCTCGCTGAGCAGGCGGAAACCGTCGAGCGCCTCGGTGTCGGTGATGGCGACGTACGTCGCGCGGCCGGTGTCCTTGTAGAAGCTGTGCTCCGGGCCGACGCCGGGATAGTCGAGTCCCGCCGAGATGCTGTGCGCCTCCTGCACCTGCCCGTACTGGTCCTGCAGCAGGTACGACTTCGAGCCGTGCAGCACGCCCGGCCGCCCCTTCGAGAGCGTCGCGGCGTGGCGCGGCGTGTCGATGCCCTCGCCCGCCGCCTCGACGCCGATGAACTTCACCGACGCGTCCTCGACGAACGGGTGGAAGAGGCCGATGGCGTTGCTGCCGCCGCCGACGCAGGCGACCAGGTAGTCGGGCAGGCGGCCCTCCGCCTCGAGGATCTGCGCGCGCGCCTCGCGGCCGATCACGGACTGGAACTCGCGCACGAGCCACGGATAGGGGTGCGGGCCCGGCGGCGCTGCCGATCAGGTAGTACGTGTCGCGGACGTGCGTCACCCAGCCGCGGATCGCCTCGTTCATCGCGTCCTTCAGCGTGCGCGATCCGCTCTCGACGACCTCGACCTTCGCGCCGAGCAGCTTCATGCGAAAGACGTTGAGCGACTGGCGGCGGACGTCCTCCGCGCCCATGAACACGGTGCACTCCATGCCGAGCATCGCGCACACCGTCGCGGTGGCGACGCCGTGCTGGCCGGCGCCCGTCTCGGCGAAGATCTTCGTCTTGCCCATGCGCTTCGCGAGCAGCCCCTGGGCGATCGCGTTGTTGATCTTGTGCGCGCCCGTGTGCGCCAGGTCCTCGCGCTTGATGTAGATCTTCGCACCGCCGAGCTTGCGCGTGAGGTTCTCGGCGAAGTAGAGCGCCGTCGGCCGCCCGACGTACGTCCGCAGCAGGTGGTCCAGCTCCGCGCGGAACGTCTCGTCGTCCAGCGCGGCGGTGAAGGCCGCGGTCAGCTCGTTGAGGGCGACCATCAGCGTCTCGGGCACGTAGCGTCCGCCGTACGGGCCGAAATGGCCGAGGGCGTCGGGGAGCGTGTGCTGCGTGGGTGTGGTCATGGTGACGGTGCCTCCTCCCGCACCGCTTGGATGAAAGCGGCGATCTTCGCCGCATCTTTGGCGCCGTCCGTCTCCACGCCGGACGAGACGTCCACCGCCCACGGGCGCGCCGCGCGGATGGCGGCCGCGACGTTGTCCGGCGTCAGGCCGCCTGCGATCCAGAGGGGCACGCGCTCGGCGACGGCGCTCCAGGCGGGCCAGTCGCCCGCAGTGCCGGTGCCGCGGCTGGGGTCGAGCATCAACGCGATCGCGGCGCCGGGCTCGACCTGCGCGAGGATGTCGGAGGATGAGGCGCCGGGCGCCGGGCGCAGGACCTTGATCGCCGGGCGGTTCACGAGCAGGCAGTCGCTCCACGGCTCGCTGCCGCTGAGCTGCACGAGGTCGATGCCGGTCTCGTCGGCGATCTCGTTCACTTCTTCCGGATCCTGGTCTTCGAACACGCCGACGACGAGCGGGCGCTTGCGCGCCAGCAGGCGGTCGAGCGCCCCGGCGCCGTGCTCGAACCATGCGTCGATCGTGTCGAAGCGGCCGGGGTGCAGTGGCGGCGGCTCCGTCCTGCTCCATCTCGCGCAGCGGCGTCCCGACCGCCCGCACGATCTGCGACGCCTCCTCGCGCGACACGCGCCGCCGGCTGCTATTGGCAAACATAATGCCGATGAAGTCGGCGCCCGCCTCCGCCGCCGCGATCGCATCAGCGACCCGCATGCACCCGCAGATCTTCACGCGCGTCATGATCGAACCAGCCTTCCCACACGAGCGCGCTGGGGGGCGAGGCGTTCGATATATGCCAGTGCTTCATCAACGAGTTCGGCCAGCGGCCGCATCGTATCGAGCGTCAGCCGCGGCTGGAACGCTGTCTCGATCGATCCGGGATGGCGCACGAGATCGAGCGGCTCGCGCGGCTGCGATTCCAGCGCATCACGTGTCACCAGCCGCCGCGTGAGTTCGGCTCGATCAGCGCAGACGCACTCGATGAGGATGGCGGGCGAGCCGGCGAACGCAGCGAGATCCAGCCAGCGACGCTCAACCGGCTCCCAGAACACTGGATTGTCCAGCACGACCGAGTGCCCTGCCGTGACGAAAGCGCGCGCCTGCGCGAAGTACACCTCGTACGCGCCCGACGCGGCGTCGCGCTCGGCGATGCTCGCTGCGCAGAAGCGCCGCCTTGATCACATCTTTGTCGAGCACGACGGCGCCAAGCCGCCGCGCCGATCGCCCGCGCGACGGTGCTCTTACCGCTGCCGGGCTCGCCGTGCATCTGGACAACGAGCAACTGCTCGCCGCTCAGCATCGTCCACCGCGCTCGCTTTGACTGTTACCCGGTGCGGCGGACAGGTCTGAAGACCTGTCCCTACGGGGCGGTCGCCTTCTCATATCAGGAGCTCGCGCATCTTCGTGGGCATATCGGGCGCCGTGATCAGCGCTTCGGCGACGAGGATGGCGTGCGCGCCGGCGTTCGCCATCCGCTCGGCGTCGGCGCGCGTGTGGATGCCGCTGAGCGCGGCGACGCAGTGGTCCATCGGGATCAGCGGCCGTAGACGTTCGGTCACGCCGAGGTCCACTTCGAACGTCTTGAGGTCGCGGTTGTTGATGCCGATGATGTCGCTCGGGACCTTCAACGCGCGCGCCACCTCCTCCTCGCTCGCGACTTCGACGAGGCACTCCATTTGCAGGCTGTGCGCGAGATCGACGAGCGCGGCCAGCTCGTCGTCGGTGACGATCGAGACGATGAGCAGGATCGCGTCGGCGCCGTACGCGCGCGACTCCCACACCTGGTACGGGTCGAAGATGAAGTCTTTGCGCAGCATCGCGGGCCGGCCGCCGGGGTAGTATCCGTCGATGCTGACGCGGCAATCGGACAAGAAGTTGATTGAGCCCTGGAAGTAGGTGGACTCGGTGATCACCGAGATGCCCGCCGCGCCGCCGATGGTGAACGTGCGCGCGAGCGCGCGATGCTCGAGCGTCGCGACGAGGCGCCCCTTCGACGGCGATGCCTTCTTGATCTCGGCGATGAGCTGGAGGCGCTTGCCGCCGGTGCTCGGGCCGCGCGGCCCTTCGAGGATGGAGCGGACGAGGCTCCACTGCTCGGTGGGGATGCGGTCCTGGCGGCGTTTGAGGGCGTCGAGCGGCTCCTGGACCTTGCGCGCTTCGACTTCAATCCGCTTGTCGGCAACGATCCGGTCGATGATGGTCATCGGAGGAGAACCTGGAACCGAGAACCTGGAACCTGACTAGACGGCATTGGTCACCTCCACGAAGGCATTGAGCTTCGCGCGCGCGGCGCCTGAATCGATGCTTCTGGCTGCTGCGAGCGCGACGCTTGCGGCGCACTTCGAGCGTGAAGCGCGCTCGTGCCCCGTGCGCGAACGCACGTTTGATTGTCGAGAAAAAAAGATCCGGAATAATAATCAGTCAAGTTCGTACTTCCTGTCTGCGCGCTACGCCAGATTCGCAGCGACGGGTCCGGACGCGCGTTGCGGACGACCTTCCGTCAGCTCATCGCCCTGTTGCCGAGAAGACGGCGCAATTCTCCCGTCGCGCATCGTACGCCTCGGCCGTGCTGTACTCCAAGGCGCGCATGTCACCGCCGAAGCATCGCTGCCGATCGCTCACACGGCATTGGTCACCTCCACGAAGGCGTCGAGTTTCGCGCGCGCGGCGCCTGAATCGATGCTCTTTTCCGCGAGCGCGACGCCGGCGCGCAGGTCGGCGGCCGAGCCGTAGGCGACGAGCGCCGCGGCCGCGTTGATCAGCGTGAAGTCGCGCAGCGGGCCGGGCGTCCCGTCCAGCACGAGGCGCAGCTCCGTGGCGTTCTGTTCGGGCGTGCCGCCTCGCAGGTACGCGATGTTGTGCCGTGCGAGGCCGGCGTCCTCGGGCGACACGCGGTAGCTGCGTACGGCGCCGTTGCTCAGCTCGCCGACGGTCGACGGGCCGCTGATGCTCACCTCGTCGTAGCCGTCATCGCCGTGGACGACGAGCGCGCGCTCGGTGCCGAGGCGCGCGAGCACGGCCGCCAGCTTCTCGACGAGTTGCGCGCGCGCGACGCCGATCACCTGGAAGCGCGCGCCGGCGGGATTCGTCAGCGGACCGAGCAGGTTGAAGACGGTGCGGATGCCGATCTCGCGCCGCGACGGCCCGACGTGTTTCATCGCGGGGTGGAAGCCCTGCGCGAACATGAATCCGATGCCCGCGCGCTCGATGCAGGCGGTCACCTGCTCCGGCGCCAGGTCGATCTTCGCGCCGAGCGCCTCGAGCACGTCGGCGCTGCCGGACTGCGACGTCATCGCGCGGTTGCCGTGCTTGGCGACGCGCGCGCCCGCGCCCGCGGCGACGAATGCGGCGCAGGTGCTGACGTTGAAGGAGCCGCTGGCGTCGCCGCCGGTGCCGCACGTGTCGAGCAGCGGGCCGTCGATGGCGATGCGGCTGCTCTTCTCGCGCATGACGCGCGCCATGCCGGCGATCTCGTCGACGGTCTCGCCCTTCATGCGGAGCGCGGTGACGTAGGCGCCGAACTGGGCCGGCGTCGCCGTGCCGCTCATCAACTCTTCCATGCAGGCGGCGGCCTCGGCCTCGGAGAGGTCCTCGAGCTCGACGAGCTTCGCGATGGCGTCCTTGATGGTGAAGGTGTCAGTCATACGTTGTCGTGGTCCTGCGCACTACGCCCTCGACAAGATGAGGCTCTCTTGTCCCAGATCGTGTACAGCACGCGATATTCACCGACCTCGAATTCGCCACCGACGTTTCCCCTGAGTTTCTTCACCGCTGGAGGTCGCGGGTTCTCACATAATGACTCGATCGCCCTGGACAAGCGTTCGCGATAGCTAGCTGGCAGCGCGTCGAGTTCTCGCTGGGCGCTTTCGACGAAGTTCGACTCGATATGCCACGGCTCTCCATGTACTCCTGGATCGTCATCGTTCCTGATGGGTCCTTGGCGTGCTCTTCGAGGCCGCGACGGATCCTACATGGCGTCGAGTTCATCCTCGAACGTTTCCTCGATCGCGTGCCGCACGAGTTCGGCCATCGGCACGTTCTTCTCGAACGCGAACCGGCGCAGGTCTTCGTAGCGCTCGTCGTCCAGGCTCACCAGCAGTCGCTTCATCGTCCACCTCCTGATATCGTGATATCAGTATATCACGATATCACGCCCTCATCGCCAGGAAGTTCCGCAGGATGTCGTGCCCGGCCGGCGTCAAGATCGATTCCGGGTGGAACTGCACGCCCTCGACGGGGAGCGTCCGGTGGCGCACGCCCATGATGATGCCGCTCTCGCTCGTCGCGCTCACCTCCAGCACGTCGGGCACGCTGTCGCGACGGATCGCCAGCGAGTGGTAGCGCGTCGCCGTGATCGGCGACGGGATGCCGGCGAAGACGCCCTTGCCATCGTGCGTGATCGTCGAGACCTTGCCGTGCAGGATCTCGCCCGCGCCTTCGACGATGCCGCCGAAGACCTCGCCGATGCACTGGTGGCCGAGGCAGACGCCGAAGATCGGTATCTTGCCCGCGAAGTGGCGGATGACGCTCTTGCTGATGCCGGCTTCGTCCGGGTTGCCGGGGCCAGGCGAGACGATGATATGCGCGGGCGCCATGCGCTCGATGTCGTCCAGCGTCACCTGATCGTTGCGCACCACGTCCACCTCCGCGCCCAGCTCGCCCAGGTACTGGTAGATGTTGTACGTGAAGCTGTCGTAGTTATCGATGAGGAGGACCATCAGCGCTTCCTCGCCTTCATGATCAGTGTGAACGGGACGAGCGCACGCCGAGCGCGTGTGTCGTCGTCATCGTTGCCATCCGCCAACGGGTCTTCCGGTTCGATGATACGCTCGACGGCGAAGCCCGCGGCTGTGAGCATGTCGAACCACTTCGCGACCGACCAGAACCACTGACGAAACGGCACCGGATCGGCGCCCTCGAAGGTCCACGACCAGTCGTGCTGCGCAGACCAGTACGAGTGTTCGATGCGATGCGGAATCTGGTCTGAGAGCATGGCATCCGCCGGATGCCGCACCGACAACGCGAACGATCCTCCGGGCTTTAGGACGCGTGCCGTCTCACGTAGCGTCTGCTCGATCCGCTCGACGTAGTTCAGCATGTGTGCCGAGACCGCAGCATCGAAGCTGCCATCATCGAAGCGCGAGAGGTCCTCGACGGTCCCCTCGACGAACGACGCGTTCTCCGCGGCGTGCCGGAGCGCGTAGGCCTTCGCGTATTCGATCTGCTTCCTCGACTGGTCGATCCCGACGGCGATCGCGCCCATCCGGTCGAGCGCCACGACGTCCTGACCGCCCCCGCAGCCAAGCACGATCACGCGCTTGCCCCGAACGTCGTCCAGCAGATGCAGGTCGTCCTCCGACAGCGTCCACGACCACATGAACCGCTCGCCGTAGCGTTCGCCGAAGAGCTGCTCCTGGTACGCCGCGGAGATCGTGTCCCAGCCGGCTTTGTTGTCTGGCGCCGTAGCCTCGGGCGCAGCAGGCTGCGCCCCTACGGTGGAGGCGGTGCGCTCGGCCAGTGGCACCGCCTCGCCCATCTGCTCCCCGCCGGTTTCGTGCGGCGACGCCGGCTCCGTCAGGATCTTGATCAGCGCGATGCGCAGGTCGGGCGGCATCCAGAGCTGCTCGAGGTCCGCGGGCGCGAGCCAGCGCACGTCGTCGTAGTCGCCGTCGGCGTTGAAGCGCATCGGGCCGGACGCCTGGATGCGGAAGATGTTCGCAACGTACTGGTGCTGGTCGTCCGGGTCGACGAGGTACACGGTCTCGACGAACGTCTCTCCGCCCAGGCCGACGCCGAACTCCTGGACGGTGTGACGCCGCAACGCTTCTTCCGCGGTCTCGTCCTCGCGCACGACCGTCATCGGCAGCGTCCATTGCGACGCGAATGGCGGCCGGCGCCGTCGGGCGACCAGCGCTCGGCCGTGCTGTTGGTACAGCGCCGCGGATGCGAGATCAGGCATGGGGACGAGAACCTAGAACTGAGAACCTGGAACCTCTTCGCGGGACGGTGTGTCGCATCAGTCAGTACCCCAGCGAGCCCTGCGGCGCGTCTTCCTGGCGTTCTTCGGCGAGCTCGATAGCGCGCATCATGGCGCGGGCCTTGTTGCCGGATTCGAGGAACTCCTCCTCCGGCGTGCTGTCGTAGACGACGCCGCCGGCGGCCTGCACGTAGGCGATGCCCGGCTTCATCCAGATCGTGCGGATGGCGAGCGCGCTGTCGCAGTTGCCGGACATGTCGAAGTAGCCGATGCAGCCGCCGTAGCCGCCGCGGCGCTCGCCCTCCAGCTCGGCGATGATCTGCATCGTGCGGATCTTCGGCGCGCCGGTGACGGTGCCGTGGGGGAAGTACGCCCGCAGCGCGTCGTACGTCGTGACGTCGGGACGCAGCTTGCCGACGACGTGCGACACCATGTGCATGACGTGCGAGTAGCGCTCGATCGCCATGAGCGACGTCACCTTGACGCTGCCGGGCTCGCAGACGCGGCCGAGGTCGTTGCGCGCGAGGTCGACGAGCATGATGTGCTCCGCACGCTCCTTCTCGGAGCCCTGCAGCTCGTCGGCCATCTTCTGCTCGTCCTCGGCGTCGCGGCCGCGGCGGCGCGTGCCGGCGATCGGGTGCGTCTCGATGACGCCGTCCTCGACGCGGATCAACATCTCCGGCGAAGCGCCGACGACCTGCATCTCGCCCAGCTCGAGGTAGTACATGTACGGCGAGGGGTTCACGGTGCGCAGCGCGCGATAGACCTCGAACGGGTGCGCGTCGGTCTCGCGCGAGAAGCGCTGCGACACCTGGATCTGGTACGTATCGCCGCGCTTGATGTACTCCTTCGCGCGTTCGATCTTCGCCATGAAGCCTTCGCGCGTGTTGTTCGACGCGAAGGCGCGTTCGCCGTGCGCCGTGCGCGCCGTCTCGTACGGCAGCTTCGACAGCGGGCGCGAAAGCCGCCCGACGAGTTCTTCTATCTTCCACGTCGCCTGCCGGTACGACGCCTCGATGTCGCCATCGAGCCGGGCGTGGCTGACGACCTTGATCTTGTGCTGCAGGTGGTCGAAGACGAGCAGGGTATCTATGAAGAGGAAGATCGCTTCGGGGAAGCCCTGCGGATCGGCGTCGGGCACGGGCAGTTTCTCGTAGTAGCGCGCGCACTCGTACGCCATGTAGCCGACGGCGCCGCCGTGGAAGCGCGGCAGGCCCTCGACGGGCACGGGCGTGAAGCGCCGCAGTTCGTCCTCGATCTGGACGAGCGGATCGCCGGGCGTCTCGTTGAGCGCGGCGTTCTCGCCGGTGCGGAGCACGCGGTACGGCTCGGTGCCGATGAAGCTGTAGCGGGCGAGCCGCTCGCCGCCCTCGACCGATTCCAGCAGGAACGAATGCTTGCCGCGCGCGACCTTGAGGTATGCGGACACGGGCGTCTCGAGGTCGGCGACGACCTCGCGGTACACGGGCACGATGTTGCCCTGGCCGGCCATGGCCTTCACCTGTTCGAGCGTTGGGAAGTAGGTGGTCATCGGGCGCCTCCTTCGGGGCAGACAGCAGACAGCAGACAGCAAACAGCAACGTCGCTGTGCCAACGCTCTCTGTCGGTCGCGCTGCGTCCCTCGAAGGCGATCCCGCTTCCCGCTTCCCGCATCTCGCCTCTAACTTCCCTTTCGCCGGCATGCCGCGCTCCAGGTAGTCGAGGCGCAGCGCCTTGCGCACTTCGACCATCGTCGCTTCCGCGGCGTCGTAGCCCTCCTTGCAGCCCTTCGCGAGCGCCTGCTTCACGAGGTCCGGGTGCGCCTCGAAGTGCGCGCGGCGCTCGCGCATCGGATCGAGCAGGTTGTTGATGGCGACGGCGAGCTTCTTCTTCACTTCGACATCGCCGACGGCGCCGCGGACGTAGCGCTCCTTCAGGTCGTTGACCTCGGCGACGTCCGGGTTGAAGGCGTCGTGGTAGATGAACACCGGGTTGCCTTCGACGTGGCCGGGGTCGGTGGCGCGGAGGCGCGTCGGGTCGGTGTACATCGACATCACCTTCCTCGTCACCGTCTCGGCGTCGTCCTTCAGATCGATCGAGTTATCGACGGACTTGCTCATCTTCGCGTTCCCTTGCAGTCCGACGAGCCGCGTCACCGTGCCGAGCTTCGGCTGCGGCAGCGGGAACACGTCGACGCCGGTCTCGCGGTTGAAGCGCTCGGCCACGTCGCGCGTCAGCTCGATGTGCGGGAGCTGGTCGTCGCCGACGGGCACGAGGTGCGCGCGCGGCATGAGGATGTTCGCCACCTGCATCAGCGGGTAGATGAAGAAGCCCGTCGGCACGCTCTTCTTCGTCTCCTCCAGCGTTTCCATCTCCGACTTCAGCGTCGGGTTGCGCTGCAGGCGGCCGAGCGGCAGGTACCACGACAGCAGCACCGCCAGCTCGGCGTGCTGCGGCACCTGGCTCTCGATGACGAAGTGATTGCGCTCCGGGTCGAGCCCGACGGCCAGCCAGTCGAGCGCCACCTCCCACACGGACCGCCGCACGTGCTCGATGTCATCGACGTAGTCCGACACCTGGTAGTCGGCGATGAGGAAGAAGCACTCGTACTCGTCCTGCAGCTCGAGCCATTGCTTGAGCGCGCCGGCATAGTGTCCGAGGTGCAGCGAGCCCGTCGGCCGGATGCCGGTGAGGATGCGCTTGCGGTCGGTCATGCGGACCTCCGCCGCGAGTCGAGAGCAGAGAGCAAGAGCAGATCAGTCAACGACGTGTTCCTCTCGATTGTCGCGCAGCGCCCGCACTGTTTTCGTCTGGTCCAGCTCGATCATCCGCGCCGAGACGAGATTCATGATTTCATCGCACAGCCCGAGCAGCTCGACCGAGCGCGTGGGCGAGATGTAGCCGCGCTGGAGGAGCACGTCGAGCCAGCTCATCGTCTCCGTGGTCGAGCCGGCGGGCGATCGATAGATGATTGCGATACGCGCCAGCGGCGAAACGCCCGTGGCCTTCAGCAATATTCGCGCCGATGGAGCTCGTCGATCGTACGATCTGGCTGACGAGAATGCTGGTCACGCGATTGTTCGGCATCGTGTCGATGTCATCAAGCAGGCAGAGCAGCAGAGCTTGAGCCTTCTTCCAGCTCGCGAGATTGCGAAAACTGCAGTCCCGCCCTCTGCTCTCTTCCCCCTGCTCTCTGCTCTTCATCAGGCGATCACCGGCACCTGCGTCATCGCCTCGCGCACCTGCTCCGCCGGGTAGGCGAAGTCCTGCAGCTTGCCGGAGAGGTAGTTGTCGTACGCCGTCATGTCGAAGTAGCCGTGGCCGCTCAGGTTGAAGAGGATCACGCGCGCCTCGCCGGCTTCCTTCGCGGCGAGCGCCTCGTCGATGGCGGCGCGAATGGCGTGCGCGCTCTCCGGTGCGGGGACGATCGCTTCCGTGCGCGTGAACTGCACCGCGGCTTCGAAGACGGCGTTCTGGTGGTAGGCGCGCGCCTCCATGAAGCCCTGGTTGTACAGCTCGCTGATCAGGTTGCCCATGCCGTGGTAGCGCAGGCCGCCGGCGTGGATGCCCTCCGGGATGAAGGTGTGGCCGAGGGTGTACATCTTCACGAGCGGAGTCATGCCGGCGGTGTCGCCGAAGTCGTAGCGATACTCGCCCTTGGTCAGCGACGGGCACGCCTCCGGCTCGACGGCGACGAAGCGCGTCTTCTTGCCGCCGACCAGCTTCTCGCGCATGAAGGGGAACACCATGCCCGCGTAGTTCGAGCCGCCCCCCGCGCAGGCGATGACGACGTCCGGGTACTCGCCCGCCATCTCCATCTGCTTCAGCGCTTCCTGACCGACGACGGTCTGGTGCATCAGCACGTGGTTGAGCACGCTGCCCAGCGCGTACTTCGTGTCGTCGCGGCCGACCGCGTCTTCTACGGCTTCGCTGATCGCGATGCCGAGGCTGCCCGGGTTGTCGGGCGTCGCCGCGAGGACCTGGCGGCCGGCGTTCGTGTCGGGGCTGGGGCTGGGCACGACGGACGCGCCGTAGAGCTGCATCAGCGAGCGGCGGTACGGCTTCTGCCCGTACGACACCTTCACCATGTAGACCTTCAGCTCCATGCCGAAGAAGTTGCACGCCATCGCCAGCGCGGTGCCCCACTGGCCGGCGCCGGTCTCGGTCGTCAGGCGCTTGATGCCTTCCTGCTTGTTGTAGTACGCCTGCGCCACCGCGGTATTCGGCTTGTGCGAGCCGACCGGCGACGCGCCCTCGTACTTGTAGTAGATGTGCGCCGGCGTGCCGAGCGCCTTCTCGAGCCGCCGTGCGCGGATCAGCGGCGTCGGCCTCCAGAGCTTGTAGATCTCGCGCACCTCGTCCGGGATCTCGATGTAGCGCTCGGTCGAGACCTCCTGCTTGATCAGCTCCATCGGAAAGAGCGGCGCCAGGTCGGCGGGGCCGATCGGCTCGTGCGTGCCGGGGTGCAGCGGCGGCGGCGGCGCCTTCGGCAGGTCCGCCGCGATGTTGTACCAGTGCGTCGGCACGTCCGACTCCGGCAGGTTGTACTTGGTGATGTCCGTGTTCATGTGACCTCCTTGAGCTATCAGCGTTTCAGCTTGTCAGCCATCGCTGTAATCTACGTTCTGTCGCTTGCCCGGCCGGCGAAACCCAACAAAAAAGCTCACGCCCACTGAGGGGCGAGAGCTTGTCTCGCGGTACCACCCTGCATTGCCGTTGCGCACGAAGCGCGCCGGCATCTTTGCTCCGCACGGGCCGAATCTCGGCCGATGTGGCGGGCCTTGGTAACGGTGCCCATCCCGTCGGAGACTACTGGCCGATGCGATGCAGGCGAGGGCGCCTGCGCTCCATCCGCGTTCGGTCCGAGGCTCCCAGGTCCATTCGGCTTCTCGCGCTGCCGCCGGATTTCACCAATCCCGGCTCTCTTGTTGGCCCGCCTGCGAAGCGTACTAGCCCTGATCGTCGCCGATCTATCTCGAAGTGATCGGAGTGTAGGGGCGGGAGGCGAAGGCTGTCAAGCGGAGGAGTCAAGCCGCGGAGGCGAAATGGATCACAGGCGCCCTCGCCTGTCGGTCGGGCTCCAACCGCCTTACCGCCTGAACCGCAGCGTCACGATCTCGTTCCGCCGCGCGGTGATGCCGACGCCGTCTTCGTCGCGCCGCAGGTCGGCGATGTGCTCTTCGTTGAGGTTCACCATCGAGACCTTGCCGCGCGCCGTGGGGACGTCGACGGTCGTGTCGGCCTCTTCGTCGAGCGTGTTGTACAGGCGCACGATGATGCCGTCGCCGTCCTCGGCGCGCTTGATCGCGCTCACGGCGAACGCAGGCGATTCGACGTACAGCAGCGAACCGGCGTAGTCGATGTCGCCGATGCCGTGGCGGTTCCAGCGCGCGCGCATCGGCCGCAGGTGCTGCACGGCGGCGACGTGCGCGCCCGCCGACGCCCAGTCGCCCGCGTGCGGGATGATGCTGTAGGCGAATTCGTGCCGGCCGTGCATCTGCGCGCCGGGCGTCCGCAGCTGCGGGCCGGCGCCGCCGCGCCGCGACGAGATGTCGGCGCGCGAGAGCCAGCCGACGCAGCGCAGCAGCGTCACCGCGATCTCGGCTCCCTCCAGCGGGTCGAGCACCTCGTACTCCGGCAGGCCGCGGTTGGCGATCGTCAGGCCGTGCGTGCCGTCGTCGACCGACACGAACGCCTTTTGCGGGTAGGTGCCCAGCGGCTCCTCCATCCACGTCGCGGGGTCCCACTTCGGCAGCGCGATCGGACGCTCCACGACGCCGAAGTGCTGGTCGGCCTTCGACACGGCCGTCTTCAGGCTGGACGGGAAGTGCACGCGCAGGCGGTGATCCTCCGCCGCGTTGAAGACGACGGTGCGCACGTCGACGCGCGGCACGCCGTCGGTCAGCGTCACGGTCGACACGATGCGCTCGCTGACCGTCGCCGTGTCGCTGCGCGACATGCGGTCGGCCGCGAGCCCCGACGGCAGCGCGTACGTCATCTCGATGATCAACTGCTGCACGCCGGGCGCCGGCGTCTCGACGCTGATCTTCGGCGGCGAGGACGGCCGGTCGATGATCGTCTCCGTCTCGGGGACGCAGTAGTTGTACTCGTCGCCCTTGTCGCCGCCATCGACGAATCGGTTGAGGCCGAAGTACGTGTGGGAGGTGGTCTTGTCGAGCACGGTGAGCGTGCCGTCCGTGGCGTTAGCGGTGACGGAGAAGGCGTCGTTGGCGATCGTCTCCCCGGTGCGCGCGAGCGCGGGTGCGGGCGCAGCAGGCTGCGCCCCTACATCGGGCGGTGCGGTTTCGTCGACTTCGACGCGGTAGATCGCGTAGCCGTAGCCGGGGATGTCGCTCGCCACGAAGCCGATGTCGGCGCGCGCACGGTCGAAGCCGGCGGGCGCGCCTTCCGGCACGACGATGTTCTGCGTCTCGCCGATCTGCGCGGCTTCGATGCGTTCGCCGTCCGGCGCGATGACGGCGGTGATCGGGCGCTCGTCGCTCCACGGGACGGTCGCGATCACGAAGCCGGTCGCGGGCTGCGGGGTCGGGTTGAAGACGGCGATCGTGCCGAGCGGCGCGTCGGGGCCGAGGGCGCCGATCGTGCGCAGCGCCTGCCGCACCATCTCCTCGCCGATCTCGCGCACCCAGTCGTAG
Source organism: uncultured Chloroflexia bacterium (assembly GCA_963743185.1). Classification (GTDB taxonomy): domain Bacteria; phylum Chloroflexota; class Dehalococcoidia; order DSTF01; family JACRBR01; genus JANXYW01. The sequence goes on from CAVUOT010000010.1 coordinate 105,649, forward strand.
CGCTGGCGCATCTCCTCGTGCACGGCGTCGACCGAGCAGCCGCAGATCGAGTCGTGCGGCTGGTTCTCGAGCAGGTGCCGCCACGCGCGGTCGACCAGCGCCGCGATCGATTCCGGCGACGTCGGGAACGGCATGTGCGCGGTCGTGGGCGGCAGCGGCTCCTTCCACTCGGGCCCGACGTGCGTCTTCAGGATGTCGGACCACGTCGAGAACGGCTCCGCCCAGTGCGCGAGCAGGTCTTCGCATTCCTGGTTCGACTGCTTGATCCACATCCGCGCCGAGAGAACGCCCGGCAGCAGGTGCGCGCGCTGACCGCTGCGGAACTCGCCCTCGTGCCGCGGCCACTCGCCCGCGCGGTCGCCCATGTACTCCTCGATGGCGTCGAACAGCGCCGGCAGCGACGTGTGCTCGCAGACCGCGTCGTGCATCTCGGCGTTGGCCGTGCGCAGGATCGACGACAGCTCGACCTGCGGGCCGAGGTGGTCGCTGCCGTTCATCAGCAGCAGGTACGGCGTCGTCGCCAGCGGCGCGAGCGCGTCGCTCGCCTGCCCGATGCGCGACAGCAGCGCGTTCTTCGATCGCGGCAGCGTGGCGGCGTTGCCGTAGCCGTACGGCTTGTGGACGGTCAGCACCTCGCTGCCGTCCGGGGAGCGCCAGAAGAACTCTGTCGTCTTCAACGAGTCGTCCGCGCCGCGCCACATCGTCGCGCGCTCGATGCCGAAGCCGCGGAGGATCGCCGGCATGTGCGCGATCTGGCCGAACGGGTCGGGGATGTAGCCGACCTTCATCACCGGCCCGAAGAGCTTCGCGACGCGGTGGCCGCGCAGGAAGTTGCGGACGAGCGCCTCGCCGCCCGGCAGCGCCTCGTCGGGGATGATGTACCACGGTCCGATCAGGAGCTTGCCCTGCTTCACGGCACGCTCGACGTCGTCGAAGCGGTCCGGCCGTACTTCCAGATAGTCCTCGAGCGGGATCGTGTGGCCATCGAGCATGAAGTGCTTGTACTCGGGGTCATCGTCGAACAGGTCGAGCAATGCGTCGAACAGCCCCACCAGCCGGACCCGGAACGACTGGTAGGGGAGGTACCACTCGCGGTCCCAGTGCGTATGCGAGACCACCATCAGGCGGTGTTTCTCTGTGGGCTTGGACTTCGACGAGAACAGCGGCATGGTCGTGAGAACCTGGCACTAAGAACCCGGAACCGGTGGTTCGATGCGCTACATCGGCGATGGTATCTGACGGAGCGGTTATGGCCTACTCGTACGCGACGAGCGCCCGAACGTCGTACCCCGTCAGGCGCGCCCGCCCCCCCAGCGATGCCAGCTCGACGAGGAAGAGCAGGCTATCGACGCTGGCGCCGAGCAACTCGACGAGCTTGCACGCGGCGAGGGCGGTGCCGCCGGTCGCGAGCAGATCGTCGATGACGATGGCGCGCTGGCCGCGGGCGAGGGCGTCGGCGTGGATGTCGAGCTGGCCGTTGCCGTACTCCAGCGAGTACTCGACCGACATACGCTCGGAAGGCAGCTTGCCGGGCTTGCGCACCGGCACGAACGGCAGCCCCAGCCGGTCGGCCACCGGCACGCCGAAGAGGAAGCCGCGCGACTCGATGCCAACGATGACGTCGGCGCGGCGGGCGGCGACATGGGCGGCCATCTCGTCGATGGCGTAGCGCCGGGCGGCGGGGTCGAGCAGCAGCGGCGTGATGTCGCGGAAGAGGATGCCGGGCTGCGGGAAGTCGGGGATGTCGCGGATGTGGGATTTGAGGTCCATGCGGAGGCATCGTACCGAGGCCGCCCCCTACCGTCACGCGTGCGGGCGGCGCCGAGCCTGCCTGAGAACCCCAACTTCTAGCTTCAAAACGACGTTCTGTAAGATCTCGCGCCCTCCCCGGTCTAACTCCTGAAACCGACAGCAAGCCTTATGCACAACGAGGAGGACGACCATGGAGACCAACGGAATCAGCCTGTTTGACCAGCAACCGGAACCAGAGAAGAAGGACCGCCGCACGGCGTTCGTGCTGGGCGGGCTCGCCGCGCTCGGCATCGCCGGGGCACTCGGCCTGGGCTTCGTCATCGGCGGGCGCGGCGGCGACGGCCCGCGCGGCGGCGTCGGCGCTGCGAGCGTCAGCCCGACGCAGCAGGCGCAGGCCAGCCCGACGGTGAAGGCCCCGGCGCAGAACCCGCAGCCGTCCGGCCAGGCGCCGGCCGGCAACACGCAGAACGGCAACGGCGGCAACCCGGGCGGCGGCGGCCAGCCCGCGTCGAACTCGGGCGACACGTCGGGTGCGGGCGACGGCCCCGCGGCAGCGACGGCGACGAACACCTCGGTGCCGGCCGCGCCGCCCGCGCCGCCGACGAACACCCCCGTCCCGCCGACGAGCACCCCCGTTCCGCCGACGCACACGCCCGTCCCGCCGACGCACACGCCGACCAGCACGGCGACGGCGACTGCCACCGCGGCGCCGCCCGTGGCCCCGTGCCTCTGGTGCCCGATCTTCGACCCGAGCATCTCTCGTGGCCATCGACATCACGCCGCCGGTGTTCAGCAGCGTCGACTACGTGAACTGCGGGTGGACGCACACGGTGTCATTCTCGGTCAACGAGGACTCGGAGCTGTGGGTGACGTACGACCACAACGGCGCGCCGCAGGAGACGTCCCACGGCCACGGCACGGGCATCGGCTTCAACCTGGGCGGCGGCTTCCTCTGGGACACGTACAACAACGTCGTGCTGCACGCGAAGGACGACGCCGGTAACGTGGCGACGTTGAGCCCGGCCCCGGGGTTCTGCTTCTAACGCCAAACGCGCTCGGCCAACGCGAAGGGCGGCTGCATCGATGCAGCCGCCCTTCCGTTTGTGCTTGCGTTGAGCCCTACACGCTACTCCGGCACGACGCACGACGTAAACGTGAACGCGTACAGCGCCACGCCGTCCGACGTGGTCGCGAGCGTCAGCTCGTGGCGGTCGATGTCGCGGTTGCTGACGAGCCGGTACATGCGCGGCGCGTCGACCGTGACGATCGACGTCGCGCCACCGGCGACGACATCGGCGCCGGCATCCTCGGCCGCGATCGGCGCGCCGTCCTGCAGGACGCTGATCGTCGCGGCGCCGCCGTAGGTGGGCGGGTGGATGACGAGGTTCACGTCCTTCGCCATGTACGGCACGGTGACGCGGCTCTCGCGCGTGGCGCCGGCGGGGCGCGCGAGGTACTCGCCCGACAGCAGCCAGTCGCCGTCGAGGTACGCCGCGCCGTCCATGTGCTTGCCCGGGTCGGTGTACGTCGCCGGTTTATCAGGCGCGAGGCCGGCGGTGTTGCCGACGACGCCTCGCTGGTAGCCCAGGTACAGCTCCGGCGTCACGCGATAGCAGACCGCGCCGGGTTTGTCGTCGTCGCGCACGGGCTCCATGAGGCCGGGCAGCAGGATCTCCGGGAACGATTCGCGCAGCAGCGCCTGTAGCGCCTCCTCGGTCTCGCGGTAGGCGCCCTCGCCGTGGTGGTAGCCGCGCACGTAGCCCTTGCCATCGATCAGGTACTTCGCCGGCCAGTAGCGGTTCGCGTACGCCTGCCAGATCGCGTAGTCGTTGTCGAGCGCGACGGGGTACTCGATGCCGTGCTCCCGCACCGCGCGCAAGACGTTGCTGCTCTCGCGCGCGAACGAGAACTCGGGCGCGTGTACGCCGACCACCGTCAGCCCGAGCGGCGCGTAGCGGCGGTGCCACTCTTTCACGTACGGCAGCGTGCGAATGCAGTTCACGCACGTGTAGTCCCAGAAGTCGACGAGTATCGGGTGGTCGCGCAGGCTCGCCATCTTCAGCGGTCCGCCCTGAAGCCACGTGACGTTCGGCGGGAACTCGGGCGCGCGGACGGGGCCCTGGTCATCCTGCATGTGCATCTCCTAGCGATGGGCGTCGGCACAATTCTAGCGCGGCGTTCGCGGTGCTACGCCTTCGCTTCGAACACGAACTCCGCCTCGACGCTGGCGCCGAGCGGCAGTTCCGCCACCCCGACGGCCGAGCGCGCGCCGAGCCCCGCTTCGCCGAAGACGTCGCGCAGCAGCTCCGATGCGCCGTTGGCGACGGTCGGTTGCTCGCCGAAGCCGGGGGCGGACGCCACGAACACGGTGAGCTTCACCACCTGTGCGACGTTGTCCAGCGAGCCCAGCTCTTTGCGGACGATCGCCAGCGCCGAGATGGCGCAGCCGCGCGCGGCCTCGACGCCGGCGGCGACGTCCACCTCGCGCCCGAGTTTGCCGGGGTGGAGGATCCGGCCGGCCTCGGTCGCAATCTGACCTGAGATGAAGAGCAGGTTGCCGCTGCGCACGCACGGGCGATACGCCCAGCGCGGCTTCGCGACCTCGGGCAGCGTGATGCCGAGCTCCGCGATGCGCTGTTCGGGTGTTGTCATGTCAATCCGCCTTCCTCTCTATCTATCGTCTAACGCTGCGGCTCTCCCCACCGGCGTCGTCCGGCCCGGCAAGTCATCGTACCCGCAGCGCGGTCCGGGCAGAGCCGGACATTTAGGCGGGAGTTAACAGGTTGCGCGATGCCTCTTAACAGCGCAGGCCTATGATCGCCCGGTAGACATACAGCGCCGCGACCATGCTCCCCCGGTCGCGGCGCTGTTGTCGTTTTCGGGGTCTCCGCCAGAGTCGGCGAGCGCTCGCCGGACGAGCCGCATGTTTGGCAATCGTTTAACAGATCGATGACGCCGGGTTCATATCCGGCGGCTATGATGCCCCTGTAGACGAAAGAACAGCGCCGCGACCATGCTCCCCCGGTCGCGGCGCTGTTCGCTTTCCCGGATAACCCGGCATCGGCCATGCGACCCGGCCGTGGCGCCCGCCCACCCCACATTTTGTCCAGCGGGTACCCTTGTCCGAGCGTGAGACACGGCCCATACTGCACCGGCGTTCGGAGGGCCCCCGGCCCGGCCGAGCAGCCAAGTTGATCGTACGATTTAGCTTGTGATAAGATTCTCAAAGTTCTGAAGCGGCGCGGGAGGCGTGATGCGCCTGACCCCGGCAGTCCAGCTTCTTGGTCTGGGATCGTACGTCGCGGTGTGCATCGCCGGCGGCACGATAGGCGGGTATTTCCTTGACGGGGCCCTCGGCACGGGCAGGGTCCTGACACTCGGCGGATTGGCGCTCGGACTTGTGGCCGCCTTCTATGGCGGCTATCGCATGCTCGTGGACACCCTCGCGGACATTCAGCGATGGGAAGAGCGGGCGGCGAGGAAGCAGCAGAAGAAGTAGCTTGAAGAATCCGAAGACCCTGGCCATCGTCATCGGCGCGCTGGCGCTTGTCATGGTTGGCTTCCTCTTCGTCAAGAGCCCGAAGCCGCTCATTGAGATCAAGGCCGAGACGATCACCGATATCGGCCCGTTCCCGCTGGTCAACACGTACGTCACGTCGCTGACCGTCGTCATCGTGCTGATCGTCGTGGCGTTCCTGGCGACGCGGAAGATCAACCTGATCCCCAGCGGCCTCCAGAACGTTGTCGAAGCCGTTATGGACGCGCTCTACACGATCTGCATCAACACGGCCGGCGAGAAGAACGGACGCCGCTTCTTCCCCGTCATCATGACGATCTTCACCTTCATCTGGATCGCCAACTGGATGGCGCTGCTGCCGTTCTTCAACGTGATCGGCACCGTCGAAAAAGTCAACGCCGAGGAGTTCAAGAGCACGGCGGTGATCTTCAGCCAGTCGGGCAGCCTGAACCTGATCAAGCTCAACGACAAATCGATCGACTTCGACAAGGACGCGATCAAGAACACCTGCTCGTCGTACGACACGCCGCCCGCCGGCGCCTCGGCGGCCGAATACGAGGAGAAGCACAAGACGTGCGTCGAGGGCCAGCGCGGCCTCGCGATCGCGCAGAAGCTGGACAAGAAGCAGGGCACGACAAGCGGCGTCGCCGCGTGCGGTGAAGGCAAACCCGGCGAGAAGGAGTACGACGAGTGCCTGGTGAAGGCCTCGGCGACGGCGATCACCCAGCTCGAGGGCAAGGGCAAAGAGCTTGGTGTGCTGGTGCCGTACTTCCGCAGTATGAACACGGACATCAACTCGCCGCTCTCGATCGCGATCATGGCGATGATCTTCATCGAGTTCTGGGGCATCACCACGCTCGGTGTGTTCAAGTACGCCGGCAAGTTCTTCAACGTCAGCAGCCCGATCAAGTTCTTCGTCGGCATCCTGGAGTTCATCGCCGAGATCGCGCGCATCATCAGCTTTACGTTCCGGCTCTTCGGCAACATGCTCGCCGGCGAGATCCTGTTGCTGGTGATGACGTTCCTCGCGCCGTTCCTCGTCGCGCTGCCGTTCTACGGTCTCGAGACGTTCGTCGGCGTCATCCAGGCGTTCGTGTTCGCGATGCTGACGCTGGTGTTCGCGGTCCTGGCTGTGAGCTCGCACGAGGGCCACGACGACGAGCATGACGATGCGCACGGCGAGGCAGCTCATGGCGATCTCGCGGCGGCGGCCGCGCATTAGGACAGGGAGTATCTCCTCGCTCGGCGAGGGGTTCACGAAGTAAGCGAAGCCCGTGTGAGCGCGGGCGCAAGAAGGAGGAGACGAACCTTGGATATTGGAGCAATCTTGCCGCTGCTCGCGTTCACGGACGCCGGTCTGAAGTACATCGGCGCAGGCATCGCCATCGGCCTTGGCGGTTTCGCGCCGGCGCTCGCGATCGGCATGCTGACCGGCAAGGCCATGGAGGCCCTGGGCCGCAACCCGGAGGCGCAGCCGGTCATCCAGACCAACATGATCCTGGGCATCGCGTTCGCGGAAGCCATCGCGATCTACGCCCTGGTCGTCGCGGTCATGATCGGATTCGTATTCTAGTGCGGAGTCACTGACTCAGGTTCTAGGTTCCTAGGTTCTGGGTTCTACGTCCGTCAGGAGACGAACGATGATCATTCTTGGCATAGCTGACCTCGGCATCAACCTGCCGGTGCTGATCGCGCAACTGGTGAACTTCACCATCCTGCTCGTGGTGCTGCGGCTGGTCGCCTGGGGCCCGCTGACGAAGATGCTCGACGAGCGTCGCGAGCGGATCCGCGAGAGCCTGTCGGCGGCCGATGCCGCGAAGGCGCAGGTCGCGGAGTCGGAGCGGCGCGTGCAGGAGCAGGTCGAGGCGGGCCGGCGCGACGCGCAGAACCTCATCGCGCAGGCGCAGGAGATCTCGACCCGTATCCAGGCGGACGCCCGCACGCAGGCCCAGGCCGACGCCGACGCGACGCTGGCGCGCGCCCGCAACGAGATCCAGCTCGAACGGGACACCGCGATCGCCGAGCTGCGCAAGGAGTTCGCCGACCTGACGATCTCCGCGGCGGAGAAGGTGATCACGTCGTCGCTCGACAAGAACGCGCACAAGCGGCTCATCGACGAGGCGCTGGCGCAGTCGAGCTTCAGGGAGAAGAACTAGGTGGCATCAAGCGTCGCCTCAGCCCGCCGCTACGCGGAAGCCGCGTTCGCCCTCGGCGACGAGAGCAACGCCCTCGACCGCTGGTCGGGCGACCTGCTGACGATCGCGAACTTCGTCGGCGAGGCGGAGGTCGCGGGGATCGTCACGCAGCGGCCGCGTGCCGCGCGAAGAGAAGCTGCGGCTGCTCGACGCCGGGCTGAAGGCGTACGTCAGCCCGCTGGCGATGAACCTGGTGCGGCTGCTGGAGCAGCGCGGCAAGATCGCGCTGGCACGCGACATTCAGGTCGCGTTCCAGACGATGCTCGACGAGCGGCGCGGCGTGGCGCACGCCGTCGTCACGACGGCGGTGCCGCTGGCGGACGACGAGCGTGCGGCGATCGCGTCGAAGCTCTCGTCCATGACGGGCAAGCAGGTCGACGTGACGCCCGTTGTCGATGCGTCGATCATCGGCGGCATCATCGCGCGGATCGGCGACCAGCTGGTCGACGGCAGCACGCGATCGCGGCTGGCCGCGCTGAAGCGCAGCCTGGAAGGCGCGACAAGGTAGAAGCGAAGCAACGCCACCTGCTTCGTAGCGCGGGCTTTCCAGCCCGCGCGGGGCTAGGGGCAGACAGAAGCGAACAAAGCAGGGACAGGTCTTCAGACCTGTCCGCCCGGACGGGCTGAAAGCCCGTCCCACGGATAACCGGGATCGACCTGCAAGGGTCCGTCCCACACGAAATATAGAGGTAGACGATGGCCATTCGATCCGAAGAGATCGCCAGCATCATCAAGCAGCAGATCCAGCAGTTCGGCACGGACGTGGCCGCGGTGAACGTCGGCACGGTCGTCGAGGCCGGTGACGGCATCGCGCGCGTACACGGGCTGTCGAACGTCGCGGCGAGCGAGCTCGTGCAGTTCGCGAGCGGCGTGATGGGGCTCGCGCTGAACCTCGAAGAGGACAGCGTCGGCGTCGTCGTGCTCGGCGACTACGACGAGATCAAGGAAGGCGACGAGGTCCGCGCGACGGGCCGCATCGTCGAGGTGCCCGTCGGCGATGCGCTGCTCGGCCGCGTGGTCGACGCGCTCGGCGTCCCGGTCGACGGCAAAGGTCCCGATCTCGACGACGAAGTCGCGCCCGGTCGAGCGCATCGCGCCTGACGTGACGACGCGACAGGGCGTCGACACGCCGGTGCAGACCGGCATCAAGGCCATCGACGGCATGATCCCGGTCGGCCGCGGCCAGCGCGAGCTGATCATCGGCGACCGCGGCACCGGCAAGACGGCGCTCGCCATCGACGCGATCATCAACCAGACCGGCGGCGACCTGCTCTGCATCTACGTCGGCATCGGCCAGAAGGCCGCGAAGATGGCGCAGCTGATGGGCGTGCTGGAGAAGAACGGCGCGCTGGCGCACACGGTCATCGTCTCGGCGACGGCGTCGGACTCGGCCGCGCTGCAGTACCTTGCGCCGTTCGCGGGCTGCGCGATGGCGGAAGAGTGGATGGAGCAGGGCAAGGACGTCCTCATCGTCTACGACGACCTGTCGAAGCACGCGTGGGCCTACCGGCAGGTGTCGCTGCTGCTGCGCCGCCCCCCGGGCCGCGAGGCGTACCCGGGCGACGTCTTCTACCTGCACAGCCGTCTGCTCGAGCGTGCGGCGAAGGTGACGAAGGAGTACGGCGGCGGCTCGATCACGGCGCTGCCGATCATCGAGACGCAGGCGAACGACGTTTCGGCGTACATCCCGACGAACGTCATCTCGATCACCGACGGCCAGATCTTCCTGGAGAACGACCTGTTCAACGCCGGCATCCGCCCCGCCATCAACGCCGGCATCTCGGTGTCGCGCGTGGGCACGGCGGCGCAGCGCAAGGCGATGAAGCAGGTGGCCGGCCAGCTGCGCATCGACATGGCGCAGTACCGCGAGCTGCAGGCGTTCGCACAGTTCGGTACGAGCGACCTCGACGCCGCGACGCGGCGCCAGCTGGAGCGCGGCCAGCGCGCGCAGGAGATCCTGAAGCAGCCGCAGTACGAGCCGCTCTCGATGGCGCAGCAGGTGGAGATCTTCTGGGCGCTGAACAACGGCTTCCTGGACGACGTGCCGGTCGAGAAGGTGCAGGCGTTCGAGTCGGCGTTCCACAAGTTCATGGCGAGCAACAAGCCCGAGATCGCCGCGAAGATCATGGACGAGAAGACGATCTCGGACGCGATCGCGGACACGTTGAAGCAGGCGGTAGCGGACTTCAAGAACACGGTGCCGTACTAGCGGTTAGTGGATAGCGCGGGCTTTCAGCCCGCGGCTGTCGGGACGAGTGCGCCGACGACTGACGACCGAGGACTGGCGACCAGACATGGCATCTATCAGGCAGATCCGGCGGCGCGTTCGCTCGGTCACCTCCATCGCGAAGGTGACGAAGGCGATGGAGCTTGTCGCGGGCTCGAAGATGCGGCGATCGCAGACGCGCGCGCTGCAGGCACGCCCGTACGCCGAGAAGATGATGGAGATCCTCGGCGACCTCGCGAAGCAACGCGGCGAGGACGAGGACACGCACCCGTTCCTGACCGTGCGCCCGCTGAACAACTCGCTGATCCTCTTCCTCGGCCCGAACCGCGGGCTCGCGGGCGGCCTGCCGTCGAACATGAACCGCCGCGCCGCCGCCTTCGCGCTGGAGCAGGAGACGCCGCCGAGCTTCGTGACCGTCGGCCGCAAGGGACGCGACTTCATCACGCGCACCGACCAGAAGCTCATCGCCGAGTTCACGATGCCCGACTACCCGAACCTGCTCGACACGCTGCCGATCACGCGCATCGTCATCGACGAATACGAGTCGGGGCGCGTCGACCGGGTGTTCCTGCTGTACCCGCGATTCGTCAACACGGCGGTGCAAGTGCCGGCCGTGCACCAGATCCTGCCGATCGAGCCGCAGGACATCGCCGACAGGACGGTCGAGGACGTCGACTATCTGTACGAGCCGAGCGCGGAGGGCGTGTTCGCGGAACTGCTGCCGCGCTACATCGAGATGACGATCTACCAGGCGGTGCTGGAGACCGAGGCGAGCGAGCTTTCCGCGCGGATGGTCGCGATGCGCAACGCGACCGAAGCGGCGAAGGACATGATCCAGACGCTGACGCTGGTCTACAACAAGGCGCGGCAGGAGCAGATCACGAAGGAGCTGCTCGACATCGTCGGCGGTGTCGAAGCAATGAACGCGTAGGTAGTCGTCAGGGCGCGGTCGTCGGTCGCCAGGGAACCGACGGCTGATGACCGATGACTGAAGACTGAGGACCGGAGGAAGAGATGGTAACGAAGGCAACAGTGCGCGGCAGGGTGTCGCAGGTGATCGGCACGGTGGTGGACGTCGAGTTCCCGGCCGGCCACCTGCCGGAGCTCTACAACGCGCTCGAGATCGCCAGCGATAGCGGCAAGATCGTCGCGGAGGTCAACGCGCACCTCGGCAACAACTGGGTGCGCGCGCTGGCGATGAACTCGACCGACGGCCTGCGCCGCGGCGCCGAGGTGATCGACACCGGCGCGCCGATCACCGTCCCGGTCGGCCCGGGCACGCTCGGCCGGCTCTTCAACGTGCTCGGCGACGCGCTCGACAAGCGCGGCGACGTCTCGCGCGAGCACACCGCGTCGATCCACCGCAAGGCGCCGACCTTCGAGGAGCAGGAGACGCAGGTCCAGACGCTCGAGACGGGCATCAAGGTCGTCGACCTCATCGCGCCGCTTGTGCGTGGCGGTAAGGTCGGCCTCTTCGGCGGCGCCGGCGTCGGCAAGACCGTGCTGATCAAGGAGCTGATCCGCAACATCGCCGCCGAGCACTCCGGCATCTCGGTGTTCACCGGCGTCGGCGAGCGCTCGCGCGAGGGCAACGACCTCTGGATCGAGATGGAGGAGTCGGGCGTCCTCGACAAGACGGTGCTCGTCTTCGGCCAGATGAACGAGCCGCCCGGCGTGCGCCTGCGCGTCGGCCTCACCGGCCTGACGATGGCGGAGTACTTCCGCGACGAGTCCGGGCCAGGACGTGCTGCTGTTCATCGACAACATCTACCGCTACACGCTCGCCGGCATGGAAGTGTCGGCGCTGCTCGGCCGCATGCCGTCGGCCGTCGGTTACCAGCCGACGCTCGCCACGGAGATGGGCGAGCTGGAAGAGCGCATCACGACGACGAAGAAGGGCTCGATCACGTCGTTCCAGGCGATCTACGTGCCGGCGGACGACTACACCGACCCCGGCGTCGCGACGACGTTCGGCCACCTCGACGCTGTCGTGGCGCTCGAGCGCGCGATCTTCGAGAAGGCGATCTACCCGGCCATGGACCCGCTGTCCTCGTCGTCGCGCATCCTCGATCCGAACATCGTCGGGCAGGAGCACTTCGACGTCGCGCGCGGCGTGCAGCGCGTGCTCCAGCGCTACAAGGACCTGCAGGACATCATCGCCATCCTCGGCGTCGAGGAGCTGTCGGACGAGGACAAGCAGACCGTCGCCCGCGCCCGCCGCATCGAGCGGTTCCTGGGCCAGGCGATGTTCATGGGCGAGATCTTCACCGGCATCCCCGGCCAGTACGTGCCGGTGCGCGAGACCGTCCGCGGCTTCAAGGAGATCCTCGAAGGCAAGCACGACCACCTGCCGGAGCAGGCCTTCGTCAACGTCGGCACGATCGACGAGGCCATCGCGAAAGCCGCGAAGATGGCGTCTGAAGGCTAGGTTCCGGGTTCTAGGTTCTAGGGTTTGAAATGCCGCTAACAGTCGAAATCGTCACCGTCGAACGCAAGGTGCTGGAAGAATCCGGCATCGACGAGGTGATCGCGCCCGGCATCGAGGGCCAGCTCGCGGTGCTGCCGCAGCACGCCGCCTTCATGACCATGCTCGCGCCCGGCGAGCTCATCCTGAAGAAGGGCGCCGAGGAGATCCCGTTCGCGGTCACCGGCGGCTTCTTCGAGGTGCTGAAGGACAAGGTGATCGTCCTCGCCGACGCCGCCGAGCGCGCCGACGAGATCGACGTCGCGCGGGCCGAAGAGGCCCGCGAGCGCGCCCGCCTGGCGATCGAGCGCCGCGAGAGCACCGAGGACCTGGCGATGGCGGCCGCCGCGCTGCAGCGCGCGATGATCCGCCTGCGCGTCGCCGAGAACCGCCGCCGCCGCACCAGCGCGGTCCGCCGCTGAGCGAACCGGCATCAGTACGAGGTCAAGCGCCGCACTGAGGAAGTGCGGCGCTTTCGTTTTGTCTTACGAACAGGCGAGGCCGGCCAGCTCCCGGCGTCGAGTGCCGGTACCGGTCGGCGCGAACGAGGTCAGCCTTCAGATGAACTGGAAGAGCTGGCAGATGTTGCCTTCCGGGTCCTTGAAGGTCGCGATCCAGAGGCCACCGCCCGGCTGCAGGTTCGGCTCCTCGATGAATTCGACGCCTGCGGATTTCATGCGTGCGGCGTCAGCCTTGATGTCCGTAGCGGTGAATCCCACCATATGGCGGCCCGGGTCCGACGCCCGCCCGTGGATCTCGCTGTGGGTACCCAGTCCGAGCGTCGCCTCGCCGGGCGCGCCGAATACCACGAACTCGGGCGATTCGAACTGGATCTTAAGGCCGACGACATCCCGGTAGAACGGCAGCAGGTTCTTCAGATCGCTGCTCCAGATTGATACGGCGCCAAGTCCTTTGATCATCGTGATTCTCCTTCGCTCCGCTCAAGTCAACCGGGTGTGGTGAGCAGTATGCCAGCCACGATGACTCGAGACCTAATTTCAGCGCCGCCGTATCGCGGCCCGCATCGCATCAATACGACGAACGGAACGGTGGCGGCTCGACACCTCTCAGGCGAGACAGGCAGGATTGACTACGTTCGCGTAGATGTCCAGCCGGGCCCTCTCTTGTCAGCCGGCGTCGGGAGACTCGACGTTCGGTTCGAACGGCGAGTCAGACGCGCCGCTGCACCGCGGCGGCCGGCTTGCCGCGCTTCGCTCGCGTCGCGGGTGCGGGCGCCGTCTCGATCTGCGACGCCGCGTCGATGAAGAGCTGCGACATCATCGCCGCGCCGGCCGGCATCGCGCCGACGAAGAGCACGGCGATGACCGCTCCGGTGGCGGCGTCGACGCCCGTGAGCGCGGCGAGCGCGGCGGCGATCATCGCCGGCGCGAGCACGAGGCACCAGGCCAGCAGCGAATCGTGCGGCTCGCCCGGCGCACCAACGCCGCGCTTGCGCTCAGCGCCTCACGTGCCGACAGGTCGTGCTCGAAGAGCGCCGTCGCGCAGAGGCAGCGCGGCAGCGCGTAGGCGCCGCTGACCAGCGCCAGCGCGAGGATGATCGCTTCGGGCGGCACCGGGCCGAGACGCGACGCGAAGGTTGCGGCCGCGAACGATGCCGCGCCGAGCGCCACGGCGAGCGGCAGCCACGGCCGCAGGATCGCGATGCTGCGCAGCCCGGCGGCGGCGAACGCGCGTGATGCGTCGGGCTGCAGCTGGTTTGCGCCGACGCCGAGCGCGGCGGCGGACGTCGCGAGCGTCCCGGCGGCGACGATCACGAGCAGCGGCGCGATCAGCGCCAGCGCGATCGGCCCGCCGATCAGCGCCGGGATGAGCACCGTCATGCCGGCGGCGAACGCGCCGACCAGGCCGATGAACGCGTACTCGGACGCGTCCTGGCGCAGGATCGCGATGGCTTCTTCGATGATCTCAGGCAGTCGGCGCGCGAAGACGCGCCCGTTTCGATTCGTCGTCATGGCGAAGTCCACCCCCGGCGGCCGGCACGGAGCCGGCGTGACCCGATATTCCCCCGCCTAAATCGTCGGATGGAATGCGGAAGTCTGGTGGAGGGCGCGGGAGGTCAGCGCAGATCATGCAGCTCGGCACAGCTCAGGGCGTAGCGCGAATTGTGCCGGACACGGCGAACGCGCGCGGCTGAAAACCCGCGCCGCGAAAGAGTGTCTAACCTAGTTCTCGTACGGGATCGCCATCGCGGGCGCGGGCTGGCCGAAGTTCGTCCACAGCTTCAGCGCCTGGCGCAGGCGCTCCATGCGCTCGGGCTCACAGTCGAAGCCTTCGAGCAGGCAGCGGTCGAGATGGAACTCCATGAGCCGCGCGCCGACCTGGTCCACGGCGCTCCGGATCGCCATGGTCTGCGTCAGCATGTCCTCGCACTCGCGGCCCTCCTCGAGCATCTTCTGGATGCCGCGGGCCTGGCCTTCGATGCGGCGGAGGCGGGTCGTGATGTCTTCTTCGAGTGTCTTTTCGGTCATTGGGCCGCTCGTTTCCGTGGGGTTGTGAACGTTCTTGCCGTGCGCCTTGACATACCCCTCGGGGGTATACTATCCTGCGTGTGACAGGTTGTCAATCCGCCACCGCACGCGGGGGCCGGACGGAGAAGAGCAGAGGAGAACGAGAGAGTCATGGCAAAGCCCACAGAAGTAACAGACGCGAACTTCGACGCCGAGGTGCTCAAGTCCGACAAGCCGGTGCTGGTCGACTTCTGGGCGCCGTGGTGCGGCCCCTGTCGCATGGTCGCCCCGATCGTCGACGAGCTCTCCGACGAGTACGACGGCCGCGTGAAGTTTGTGAAACTGAACACGGACGACAACATCAAGGTCGCGTCGCAGTTCCAGATCCGCAGCATCCCGACGCTGCTCGTCTTCAAGGGCGGCGAGCCCGTCGGCCAGATCATCGGCTTCCGCCCGAAGAGCGACCTCAAGAAGCGACTCGACGCCGCGCTCTAAGGCGCATCGCAGCAGACGCAGAGTATTGGAGGGGGCCGATGCGCGGCCCCCTCATTTGTTGCCGAGGGCGCTCGACGCGATGGCGACCCGAGGTCAGCCGCGGTCGAGTGTCGACGAACGGAAAGCGCGTGAATCATGAGCGAATCGATCGCTGAATACGACATCCTCATCGTGGGCGCCGGGCCGGCGGGGCTCGCCGCCGGGCTGTACGCGGCGCGCGCACGGCGCCGCACGCTGCTGCTCGAGCGCAAGGTGACGGGCGGGCAGATCGCGCTGACGGCCGACGTCGAGAACTACCCCGGCATCGATAGCATCAACGGCTTCGACCTCGCGACGGCGATGCACGAGCAGGCCGCGAAGTACGGCATGGAGACGGCATACGCCGACGTGACGGCGATCGACCAGCGCGACGACGGACGCCACCTCGTGCGGACGAGTGAAGGCGATTACATCGCGAGCGCGGTCATCCTGACGGGCGGCGCCGACTTCAATCGCCTGGGCGTGCCGGGCGAGGAGCGGCTGACCGGCTTCGGTGTGTCGTACTGCGCGACCTGCGACGCGGCGTTCTTCAAGGACCAGGACGTCGCGGTGATCGGTGGCGGCGACTCGGCGATGGAAGAGGGGCTGTTCGTCACGCGCTACGCGCGCACGGCGACCGTCGTCCACCGCCGCGATGCGCTGCGCGCGAGCGCCATCCTGCGGGAGCGGGCGTTCGCGAACCCGAAGCTGGCGTTCGTCTGGAACAGCGTCGTCGAGGAGATCCTGGGCGGCGACGCGGTGACCGGCGTGCGCGTCCGCAACGTCGTGACGGGCGAAGCGTCGACACTGGACGTCACGGGCGTGTTCATCTTCATCGGCCTGACTCCGAACACGTCGTACTTGAAGGGCAAGCTGAAGATGGATGACGGCGGCCATATCTACGTGAACGAGTGGATGGAGACGGACGTGCCCGGCATCTTCGCCGCCGGCGACATCCGGGCGAACTCGGCGCGTCAGGTGGTCACCGCCGCCGGCGACGGCGCCACGGCCGCGATCCGTGCGGACCGCTATGTCAGCGACCACGCCGGCGGTGAGCCGGCCTCGGCTCCCGTGGCCGCGCCCGCTGGGCCGTAGCGGGTTCGTCGGCGGCCCTCAGCCCAGCGCCCCTCTACCGCGCGCACTTGTCGCTGGCCCCTCCCGAGCCGGTCTCCGCTGTCCCCCGGGGCCGATTCTACCCGCGCCCGCCCCGATTAGGTGATCCCCCTAACAGCGCCGCGGCCCCACTGCCGATACTTCTATGCGAAGGAGGAGGGCATGGTGGACCAGCAGCACCCGGCCGCCGGAGATAGCAGCGAAGGCCGCCTGATCTATCTCGTCGAGAACCTCGCCTCGCTCCACGCTGCGTCGAACACCGCGTGGATCGCGAGCCGGGTCGAGTTCCTGGGCGAGAAGGCCCTCGGCGCCGCGCTCTCCGTGCTCGCGATTCCCGACGAGACCGGCGCGTATCGCCCGGTCGCCAGCGCGTCGCCGCGGACGGAGGCGGTGCGCAAGCTGTGGGAAGCGCTGGACATCGATAACCTCGCCGCGAACGCGTCCGCCGCTGCTCTGTTCGGTGAGGCCGAGAGCCACCTGCGTCCCGTCCGCTACGCCGTCGGTGAGCTGTTCCCGGAGCGCGAGCACACCGGTCCGGAGGGCGCGATCGTCGCGCCTATCTCCTTCAGCCGCGAGTTGATCGGCGTCGGGGTGTTCCTCGTGGAACCGGGCGAGATGACGGACGCGATGGCGGCGATCCTGGCGAACCATACCGCCGTCGCCATGCATCAGTTGCGCGAGCGCGAAGACGCGCGCCGTCTGCACTCGATGGACGCACGGCTCTGGGTGCCGGACGAAGACTTTCTGCTGACGCAGCTCCGCCGTGAAGTGGCGCGCGCACGCCGTTACGGCGGCGAGCTCGGGCTCGCTCTTCTGCGCTTCGAGAGCGAAGCGGAAGTGCGCGCGAAGTTCGGCGATTTCTACACCAATCACCTGATGCGCCGTATCGGCAGCCAGATCCTCGCGCAGTTGCGGGACACCGATGTCGTGGGCGCGCTCGACGGCGGCTACGCCGTCATCCATACGGAGACATCGCTGCAAGGGACGCAGCTCTCGTCAGAGCGGTTGCGGGAGGCGGTCGCGCAGATGATCCGGCAGCGCTTCCCAGAGATCAGCGAGCCACGGCTCTCGGCGAGCGCGGTCGCCTATCCGGCGAGCGCGTCGAGCGCCGAAGACCTCGTGCGTCAGCTCCGCGTCGAGCGCCGCGGACGATCTCGCGGCGTAGCGATATCGCTCGGAGACAAGCGGAAGGGGTGCACCGTCGTGCACCCCTTTGATTTCAAACGTGGACTCGCGCGCTACGCCTCGTCCGGGTCCGCGACATAGCCCTTCGGCACGTCGGGAACCGGTGCCACCTCGATCTCGAGGATCTCGTCCAGCAGGTCGGCCGGCGTCGGCTCATCCGGGTCGTCGATCACCTCATCGTCGTCGGGATCGAGGTCGCCGTCGCCCTCGGGTTCGTCGAGCGGCAGCGAGCCCAGCAGCCCGGCGATCTCTTCGTCATCGCCAAACAGGTCGTCGCCCTCTTCGATCTGGAGCGTGTCGGGGAGCGGAATCTCCTTGACTGGCGGTGGCGGCAGATCGATCGGCGTACGCGCCGGGATCAACTTGCCGATAATCACGTTCTCCTTGAGGCCCATCAGCTTGTCGGTCTGGCCGCTGATCGCGGCTTCCGTGAGCACCCGGGTGGTCTCCTGGAAGGATGCCGCCGCCAGGAAGCTGCTCGTGCTGAGCGACGCTTTCGTGACGCCCAGCAGCACCGGCACGGCCGTCGCTGGCTCGCCGCCTTCTGCCAGCACGCGCGCGTTGATCTCTTCGTACTCGAAGCGGTCCACGATGTCGTTGGGCAGCAGTTGCGCGTCGCCCGGCGCATCCACGCGGACCTTGCGCAGCATCTGCCGCACGATGACCTCGATGTGCTTGTCGTTAATCGTCACACCCTGCGAGCGGTAGACCTTCTGCACCTCTTCGACCAGGTAGAGCTGCACGGACTCCGGGCCCATGATGCGCAGGATGTCCTGCGGGTTCAGTGAGCCTTCCGTGAGCTGCTGCCCCGCCTGGATGGCATCGCCGTTGTCAATCTTCAGCCGCGCCGCGGCGGGCACGGCGTACTCGCGCTCTTCCTTCTCTTCGTACACGATCGAGATGCGGTCCTTACCGCTGATGACGATACGGCCGCCGATGCGCGCCACCACGTCGCCGTCAAGGATTTCGGGCGCCTCCTCGACCTTCTTCTTCGACTTCGACTTGGCGGCCGCCTTCTTGGGCTTCTCCTCCGCCACTTCTTCCTTCGGAGCCGCGAGCTGCGGCAGCCGCGCGAGGATCGCGCCCTGCTCGATCACGGCGTCCTTCTTGACGAGCAGCTTCGCGCCCTTCGGGATCTCGTATTCGTCGCTGTACAGCTCGGAGTTCTTGATGCGGATGCGCCGCGAATCGCCGTCCTTCAGGATTTCGCCGACGCCGTCCATTTCGGAGATCAAGCGCCTGGCCCTTCGGCACGCGTGCCTCGAACAACTCCTCGACGCGTGGGAGGCCGCTCGTCATGTCCATACCGCTGGCCACACCACCGGTGTGGAACGTGCGCATGGTCAGCTGCGTGCCCGGCTCGCCGATCGACTGTGCGGCGACGATCCCCACCGCCTGCCCGACAGCCACGAGCGCGCCGGTCGCCGGGCTGCGCCCGTAGCAATACCGGCAGATGCCGCGCTTCGCCTGGCACGTCAGGGCCGAGCGGACGTAGACGCGCTCGATCTTGAGCTGCTCGAGGCGGGCGGCCCGCTTCTCGTCGATCTCTTCGTTGAAGCCGGCGAGCATCTCGCCGGTCTCCGGGTCTTCAAGGTCCATCGCCGAGTAGCGGCCGATGATGCGCTCGCTGAACGATTCGAGCACGCCGGCCTCGGGCTGGTCGAGCCACACGCCCATGCGCGTGCCGCAGTCTTCCTCGAGGATGATCACGTCCTGCGCGACGTCGATCAGGCGGCGCGTCAGGTAACCGGAGTCCGCCGTGCGGAGCGCCGTGTCCGCCAGGCCCTTGCGGGCTCCGTGCGTCGAGATGAAGTACTCCAGCACGGTCAGGCCTTCGCGGAAGCTCGACCGGATCGGCAGGTCGATGATCCGGCCCGACGGGTCGGTCATCAGTCCGCGCATGCCGGCCATCTGGGTGATCTGGCTGATGTTACCCTTCGCCCCCGAAACGGCCATCGTGTAGACCGAGCCGTAGGCGCTGAGCTGGTCCTGGATCGTCTTCTTCACGTCTTCCGTCGTGCGGCTCCACACTTCTACAGTCGCGTCGTAGCGCTCCTGCTCGGTGATGAGGCCCGTGTCGTACTCGCCGTCGATCTCGCGGATGTTGTCTTCCGCCTTCTTGATCAGGCCCGCCTTCTCGGCCGGCACGCGCAGGTCGTTGACGGCGATCGTGATGCCGGACTGCGTGGCGTACTCGAAGCCGATGCGCTTGATGTTGTCGACGACCTCAGCGGTGTTCTCGTTGCCGAGCACGTCATAGCAGCGCGCCACGACCGTCTTGAGCATCTTGCGGTCCATCTTGTCGTTGATGAAGTCGATGCCGCCCGTGACGGCGATGCCCACGCCCGCCGGCAGGATCTCGTCGAAGATGATGCGCCCGACGGTCGTCTCGATGACCTCGGTGCGGCCGCGGCCGGCGGCGCTGCTGCCAGCCTCGAAGCGCGGCACGATCGCCGTCGCCGTCGTGCTCACCGGCATCTCGTCCGTGTATTCGACCGTGCCCTCAGCCAGTGCAGGCGCCGGCCCGCCATCGATGCTGCCGGAGCCAAGGATGCCGGCCGCCTGCGGGATCAACGTCGTGTAGGGTTTCGCGTACGGGACGCGCACCTTGATGTGCTGCTGTAGCTTGATGATGCCCAGGTCGTAGGCGTAGCGTGCCTCCTGGCCGCTGCCGAAGACGTGCTCGACCGTCTCGCCCTTGGCCAACGGGATGTCGTCCGTCAGGTAGTAGCAGCCCAGCACCATGTCCAGCGTCGGCGCGATGATCGGCTCGCCCGAGCCCGGGGAAAGCAGGTTGCGCGTCGAGAGCATGATCTGGCGCGCTTCGGCGACCGCTTCGCGTGACAGCGGCACGTGCACGGCCATCTGGTCTCCGTCGAAGTCGGCGTTGAACGCGGTACAGACGAGCGGGTGGATCTGGATCGCGCTGCCCTCGATCAGCACGGGCTCGAAGGCCTGGATGCCGAGGCGGTGCAGCGTCGGCGCGCGGTTCAGCATCACGGGCCGCGTGTGGATCACCTCGTCGAGCACGTCCCACACCTCGGGCCGCGCGCGTTCGACGATGCGCTTGGCGCTCTTGATGTTGTGGGCGAGCCCGCGCGAGACGAGCGCGTGCATGACGAACGGCTTGAACAGCTCCAGCGCCATGCGCTTGGGCAGGCCGCACTGGTGCAGCTTGAGTTCGGGTCCGACGACGATCACGGAGCGGCCGGAGTAGTCGACGCGCTTGCCGAGCAGGTTCTGGCGGAAGCGGCCCTGCTTGCCCTTGAGCATGTCGCTGAGGCTCTTCAGCTTGTGGTTGCCGGAGCCGGCGACGGCGCGGCCGCGGCGGCCGTTGTCGATGAGGGAGTCGACCGCCTCCTGCAGCATGCGCTTCTCGTTGCGGATGATGATCTCGGGCGCGCCGAGCTCCAGCAGCCGCTTCAGGCGGTTGTTGCGGTTGATCACGCGGCGGTAGAGGTCGTTCAGGTCGCTCGTGGCGAAGCGACCGCCATCGAGCTGGACCATCGGGCGCAGCTCCGGCGGCATGACGGGCAGCACCGTGAACACCATCCACGACGGATGATTGCCGGACTTGCGCAGCGATTCGACGACCTTCAGGCGCTTTGTCGCCTTCTTGCGGCGCTGGCCGGAGGTGGAGTGTATCTCCGCCTGCATCTTCTCGCGCAGCTTCTCGACGTTGACGCGGTCCAGGATCTTCAGCACGGCTTCGGCGCCCATGCCGGCCTCGAAGACGTTGCTGTAGCGCTCCTGCCGCTCCTTGTACTGCGTCTCGGTGAGCAGGATCATCTTGTCGTTGTCAGCCGGATCCATGAGCAGTTCCAGCTCGTCGATGCGCTCCTGGTATTCGGCGTAGACGGCCTGGCGCTCGCCGCCGACCTGCTCGTCGAGCGGCTTCAGCTCCGCCCCGATCGCCGCACGTTTCTGCTCCAGCGCGGCGTCGGACATCAGAACGATGTCCTCGCGCTTCTTCTTGACGTCTGCGTCGAGCGCGTGGATGCGCTCCTGCGCCGCCTTCTTGAGGCCGGTGACCGTGCTCTTCTCGATCACGGTGCCGCGCTCGATGACGAGCGTGTCGCCGAGCCGGTAGCCCTTGCGCGCGGACTTGCCGATCTGCTCGCTGAGCTCCTCCTGGAACTCGACGGCAGCCTCCATGATGGCGTTCGCCTTCTCTTCGCGGTCCTCTTCGAGCTGCTCGAGCTTGCGTGCCTTGTCATCGGCGATCTCGGCTTCGGCGGCGGCGAGCTGATCGCGCAGCTCCGTCGCCATGTCGGCGAACTGCTTCTCGCGGCGCGTGGCCTCGCGCTCCATCTCCTCTTGCAGGTGCTCGATGGCGCGCTTCTTCGCGTGCTCATCCACGCTGGTGACGATGAACTGCGCGAAGTACAGCACGCGCTCGAGCGAGCGCGGCGAGATGTCGAGCAGCAGCCCCAGGCGGCTGGGCGTGCCCTTCACGAACCAGATGTGGCTGACCGGCGACGCCAGCTCGATGTGCCCCATGCGCTCGCGGCGCACCTTTGAGCGCGCCACCTCGACGCCGCACTTGTCGCAGACGATGCCCTTGTAGCGGACGCGCTTGTACTTGCCGCAGTAGCACTCGAAGTCCTTCGTCGGGCCGAAGATCTTCTCGCAGAAGAGTCCGTCCTTCTCCGGCTTCAGCGTGCGGTAGTTGATCGTCTCAGGCTTCGTCACCTCCCCGTACGACCACGACCGGATCTGCTCCGGCGAGGCCAGCGAGATGCGGACGGCGTTGAAGTCGTTTACCTCAAGCACTGATTCTTTCCTCACCTTCGAACCCGGAGAGGTTGATGCCCAGCTCAGGCACCCCCTCGCCCGATTCCACGAACTCCACCGACTCTTCGTCTTCGTTCAACACTTCTACCGAGAGGCCCAGGCTCTGCAGCTCCTTGACGAGCACCTTGAACGACTCCGGCACGCCCGGCTCCAGCACGTCTTCGCCCTTGACGATCGACTCGTACGCTTTCACGCGGCCGACGATGTCGTCGGACTTGACGGTGAGCAGCTCCTGCAGGATGTGCGCGGCGCCGTAGGCTTCCAGCGCCCACACTTCCATCTCGCCGAAGCGCTGGCCGCCGAACTGCGCCTTGCCGCCCAGCGGCTGCTGCGTGATCAGCGAGTACGGGCCCGTGCTCCGCGCGTGGATCTTGTCCTCCACCAGGTGGACGAGTTTGAGCATGTAGATGTAGCCGACGGTCACCGGTTGGTCGAAGGCGTCGCCCGTGCGGCCATCGATCACCTTCTGCTTGCCCCACGTCGGCGGAGCGAACCCGTCCTTGATCGCCGTCACGACCTTCTTCTCGATCTCCTCCGGCGAGAGGCCGCGGACGCGCTTGAGGCCGACCACGTTCTCGAGCCAGTAATCGAGGCAGGCGCGCTTGGCGACGCCGATCCGCGTATCGTCGATCACGTCGCGCGCGTCGAAGCCCTGCTCCGCGAGCCATGCTTCGAGCTTCGGCAGGTCGAGCCGCTCGTACGACGTGGCGTTGTCGCTGTTGCCGTGCAGTCCGGTGGGCTTCAGCGCGCCCGCCTGCAGCGCGAGCCACGCGCGGCCCAGCTCATCTTCGATCAGCCGGTCGCTGGCGCCGTCGAACACGGGCGTCACGGCCCGGAAGCCCAGCTCGTTCGCGGCCCAGCCAAGGTGCGTCTCCAGCACCTGGCCGACGTTCATGCGGCTCGGCACACCGATCGGGTTCAGCACGATGTCGACGGGCGTGCCGTCCTCGAGGTACGGCATATCCTCGACCGGCAGGATGCGCGCGACGACGCCCTTGTTGCCGTGGCGTCCGGCCATCTTGTCGCCCTCGGACACCTTGCGGCGCTGGGCGATCGAGACGCGCACCAGCTCGTTGACGCCGGCCGGCAGCTCGTCGTGCGTATCACGGCGGAACACCTTGACGTCGATCACCTTGCCGCGTTCGCCGTGCGGGACGCGCAGCGACGTGTCTTTCACCTCGCGCGCCTTCTCACCGAAGATCGCGCGCAGCAGCTTCTCTTCCGCGGTCAGCTCCGTCTCGCCCTTCGGCGTGATCTTGCCGACGAGGATGTCGCCCGAGTTCACCTCGGCGCCGATGCGGATGATGCCGTTCTCGTCGAGGTCGCGGAGCGACTCCTCGCCGACGTTCGGGATGTCGCGCGTGATCTCCTCCGGACCGAGCTTCGTGTCGCGCGACTCCACTTCGTGCTTCTCGATGTGGATCGACGTGAACTTGTCCTCGCGCACGAGCGCCTCGGAGAGGATGATCGCGTCTTCGAAGTTGTAGCCCTGCCACGACATGAAGGCGACCAGCACGCTCTGGCCGAGCGCCAGCTCCCCCTTGTTCGTCGATGAGCTGTCGGCCAGCGCCGCGCCCTTCCGCACGATGTCGCCGCGCTCGACGGTCGGCCGCTGGTTGATGCATGTGCCCTGGTTCGAGCGCACGAACTTCAGCAGCGGGTACTCCTTCTCATCGCCATTGTCGTAGCGCACGCGGATCAGCCGCGCGTCGGCCGAGAGCACGACGCCGTTGTCTTCGGCCAGGATCACCTGGCCGGAGTCCTGCGCTGCCTGCGCCTCGACGCCGGTCATCACGATCGGCGTCTCCGGCCGCACGAGCGGCACCGCCTGCCGCTGCATGTTCGAGCCCATCAGCGCGCGCGGCGCGTCGTTGTGCTCCAGGAACGGGATCAGCGACGTCGCCACGCTCAAGATCTGCTTGGGCGAGACGTCCATCCAGTCGACCTTCTCCGGTGGCTCCATCATGAAGCTCTCGCCTTCGCGGGCTTCGATGCGCTCCTCCAGGAAGTGGTTGTCCGCATCCAGCAGCGCGTTCGCCTGCGCGACGACGTAGTTGTCCTCCGTGTCGGCCGACAGGTACTCGATCTGCGAACTGACGAACGCCCGCGACTTGATCTGGCGGTCGCCCTTCCGCGCGAGCTTCTTCGCCAGCGCCTCGGTGATCAGCGTGCCCGCGGTCAGCTCGCTGTCGACGTCCTCGCGCAGGTAGCGGCCGACCCACTCGGGCGAGTTGGCTGCCAGCTCCTTGATCACCCGGCGGTACGGCGTCTCGATGAAGCCGTAGCTGTTGATCACGCCGTACGTCGCCAGCGAGCCGATGAGCCCGATGTTCGGGCCTTCCGGCGTCTCGATCGGGCAGATGCGGCCGTAGTGGCTGTGGTGCACGTCGCGCACGTCGAAGCCGGCGCGGTCGCGCGAGAGGCCGCCGGGGCCCAGCGCCGAAAGCCGGCGCTTGTGCGTCAGCTCGGCGAGCGGATTCGTCTGGTCCATGAACTGCGAGAGCTGCGAGCCGCCGAAGAACTCCTTCATCGACGCCACGACCGGCCGGATGTTGATCAGCGCGCTCGGCGTCGCCTGGTCCGGGTCGATGATCGTCATGCGCTCGCGCACCACGCGCTCCATGCGCAGCAGGCCGATGCGGAACTGGTTCTGGATCAGCTCGCCGACGGCGCGCACGCGGCGGTTGCCGAGGTGGTCGATGTCGTCCGCGTGGCCGGTGCCGTTGTTCAGCGTCACCTGCGTGCGGATGATCGTCTCCAGGTCGCGCGGCTGCAGGATGCGGATCTTCTGCTCCGTGTCGAGTTCGAGCCGGCGGTTGAGCTTGTACCGGCCGACGCGCCCGAGGTCGTAGCGGCGGCTGTTGAAGAAGAGCGAGTTGAGCAGGCCGCGCGCGTTCTCCAGCGTCGGCGGGTCGCCGGGGCGGAGGCGGCGATAGAAGTCGAGAAGCGCCTCCGTCTTGTTGGTGGAGGCCTCCTTCTCGAGCGTCGTCGCGATGTACTGGTGGTCCGGGTTCGTATCGATGTCCTTGAACTTCGCGAGGATGCGCTCGTTGGAGCCCAGCTGCGCCTCGGGAACGCCGTCCTCCTCGTCGATGGCGCGGAGCAGCGTGGTGATCGGGATCTTCCGCTTGCGGTCGACCTTCACCGACATGACGTTCTTGTTGCTCGTCTCGAACTCCAGCCAGGCGCCGCGGTTCGGGATCAGCTTGCCGTAGCACAGCTTGCGGCCCGTCGTCGGGTCGGTCTCGAGCGTGAAGTACACGCCGGGCGAGCGCACGAGCTGCGAGACGACGACGCGCTCGGCGCCGTTGATGACGAAGGTGCCGTTCGGCGTCATGAGCGGGAAGTCGCCCATGAACAGCTCCTGCTCCTTCACCTCGCCCGTCTCGCGCACGACGAGCTGGACGTTGACGCGCAGCGGCGCCGAGAAGGTCATGTCGCGCTCGCGGCACTCCAGCTCGGAGTATTTGGGCTCGCCGAACGAGTAGTCGCCGAAGCGCAGCTCCATGCGCGTGCCGGTGAAGTCGGAGATCGGCGAGATCTCGTCGAACAGTTCGCGGAGCCCCTCGTCTTTGAACCAGTCGAACGATGAGATCTGCATGCTGATCAGGTGCGGGATATCCAGCACATGAGCGATCTTCGCGTACGATTTCTTGCTGGCAGGAAACAATGATCGGCTACTGACGATGTCTGTGGAGACAGTCATTCCGTGCGCGCTCCTAACAATGCGTTACGAACCGTGATCTCCCGATGACAGAGAAAGTCCCGCTTGGGGACATGCAATGGGGTTCCAGAGGCAAAGGGGGTTCTGTCTAGCCTTGGGTGAGTATACAAATAGGCCGTTCGGGTGTCAACCAGCGGATGCTACAGAATCCGAGGCCCCAAGTGCAAGCCCCTTATGGCACATATCGTCAAGAAACGGCCACGCGGCGCCGTGAACTCGACATAACAGGATAGCCAAAGGCCCGCTTCCGTATCCCAGCCGTGCGCGAGATTTACGTAGTTTCTCGAGCGCGGCGGTGCCGGCCGACTAAGAGCGAAGAGCTAACCGCCAACAGCCAGGGCCAACCGCCGCCTCAGCGGTACTCCACGCGTCGCTCCAGCAGATGCCCCTCGATCGAGTGAGCGATCGTCCCCGCGAAGCTGGCGGCCGTGTTCGACAGCAGCCGGTCGCGGAGGCTGCGGCGCGGGCGGGCGTACGTGACCTTGCGCTCGGGCAGGCCGGCGAGCGATTGCGCCAGGTCGATCGCGTCATCGAGGTCGCCGAGGTCGTCGATCAGGCCGTTCTCCTTCGCCTGCGCGGCCGTGTAGATCTCGCCGGTCGCCAGCTCGCGGACGCGATCGGGCGTCATGGCCCGCGCCTCCGAGACGATCTCGACGAAGCGGTTGTAGAACGAGTCGAGCAGCGCTTGCTCCTTGACGCGCTCCTCGTCGGTGGGCTCGCGGAAGTTCGAGAACATGTCCTTCAGGCGCCCGGACTTCGTGACCTCCATCCGCACGCCGATCTTCGTCAGCAGCTCGTACAGCATCGGCCGCATCGAGATGACGCCGATCGACCCGACGATCGACATCGGCGCGGCGATCACCTTCGTCGCCGCGCAGCCGGCCATGTAGCCGCCGGACGCGCCGATGCCGCGCACGAACGCGACGACGGGCTTCTTGGCCTTCACCTTGGCGACGGCGCGGTAGATGTACTCCGACGCGCTGGCGCCGCCGCCCGGGCAGTCGATGTCGACGACGAGCGCCCGGATGTGCGTGTTCTCCTCGATCGCCTTCAGCATGCGGACGTACTCGCTCGTCTTCGCGGACGACGGGATCGCGCCGAACAGCTCGGCGACGGCGATCCGGTCGGGGTTGATGTTCAGCGCCTTGGCCAGCATGGGTTCTCCTGTCGCGTCGTTTGGGTTGTGTTCTGAGTGTAGCAACGCCGCCGCGTTCAGCGGGAAACGCGTCCTGCGTTCCGGCGCATGGAGCATAGCCGCCCTCGGCTGTGCGTCCGGCGAGCCGGACCGACGCGGTACAGCGCCTCGTCTGATGGCCTTCCGCCGCGTGCGAGGCCTCCCAGCGACCGCCCATGGCGCCGGCTTTCAGCCCGCGAACTCCGTCCGTTCGGCCGGTGGACGGGCACGCCCGGGCAGCCTATCCTCAGATCATGGACACCCCCGAGCCGCAGGCACCGATCGCCGCTCCCGCAGGGCCGCCGAGCGCCGCGGACATCAAGCGCTTTCGCACCAACTACCAGGGCGAGGTCGACGGTGTCGAGCTGTACGGCCTGCTCGCCGCCGCCGAGAAGGACCCCGAGCGCGCGCAGATCTTCCTCGAACTCGCGGAGACCGAGAAGGGCCACCTGAAGCACTGGGCGGACAAGCTGCGCGCCGCCGGCGTCGATCCGGGCGCAACCCGGCCCGAGCCTCCGCGTCCGCGTGCTCGGATTTCTCGCGAAACGGTTCGGCCCGCGCGCCGTGCTGCCGATGGTGAGCGCCATGGAGTCGACGGGCTTCGACAACTACATGGCGCAGGCCGACGCCGGCCCGCCGCTCGCCCGCGCGGAACGCGCGCACGCGCGCACGCTCAGCACGATGTACTCGCCGGGCGGCGGCACCGACGTCGCGGGCATCGCGCGCGGCGAGCGCTGGCACCGCGTCGACACCGGCGGCCAGCTCCGCGCCGCGATCTTCGGCATGAGCGACGGGCTGCTCTCCAACCTCAGCCTCGTCATCGGCGTCGCCGGCGCCAATCCGGAAGGGCGCTTCATCGTGCTCACCGGCATCGCCGGCCTGTTGGCGGGCGCGTTTTCGATGGGCGCCGGTGAGTACATCTCGGTGACGTCGCAGCGCGAGCTGTTCGAGCGCCAGATCGCGCTCGAAAAGGAGGAGCTGGAATCCGACCCCGAAGAGGAACGCCGCGAGCTGGCGCTGATCTACCGCGCGAAGGGCCTGCCCGTCGAGGAGGCGGAGGCGCTCTCCAGGCGCATTCTCGCCGATCCCGCCGTCGCCCTCGAGACGCTGGCCCGCGAGGAGCTGGGCCTCAACCCGGAGGGGCTCGGCTCGCCCTGGGGCGTCGCGCTCTCGTCGTTCGCGGCGTTCGCCACCGGCGCGATCATCCCGGTGATCCCGTGGTTCTTCGGCTCCACGATGCCGTTCTTCGTCGCGTCGGTGGCGCTGGGCGCGCTGGCGATGTTCGCCGTGGGCGCCTCCGTCTCGCTCTTCACCGGCCGCAACTTCGTCTTCGCCGGCGTCCGCCAGCTCGCGATCGGCATGGGCGCCGCCGTCGTGACCTTCAGCATCGGCAAACTGATCGGCGCGCAGACCGGGTAGGGCGAGTTCGCGGTTGGCAGTTGGCAGTTCGCAGTTCGTAGTCTTCTCGTAGCGCGGGCTTTTCAGCCCGCGCGGTCCTCGGTGTCCGACGGGCACACGTCTCAGCCAACCCCACCACGACCGCTGTGCCTCCGTGCCGGCGGTGAACCCGAAAGCCGTCGCACTCAGAACCACAAACTACGAACTACCAACTACAAACTCCCCCGGTGGCAACCACCCCCGCTACCCCGTATCATGCCCGCATCACATAACAGCCCGAAAGAAGGAGCGGCATGTCAGCGCAGGGCAAGCAGTACAACGTCGCCGTCGTCGGCGCTACCGGGATCGTGGGGCTCGAGTTCCTCAAGATCGCCGCCGAGCGCCGCTTTCCCATCGGGAGCCTCAAGCTCCTGGCGACGGAGCGCTCGGCCGGCAAGCGGATTCCCTTCGGGGAAGGGCAGATCACCGTCGAGGCGACGACGCACGATTCGTTCAAGGGGTCGGACTTCGTCTTCATCTCGGCGTCGGGCGCGGCCTCGCGCGAGTACGCGCCGATCGCCCGCGACGCCGGCGCGATCGTCATCGACGACTCCAGCGTCTGGCGCCAGGACCCGGACGTGCCGCTCGTCGCGACCGAGGTGAACCCGGACGACGTCGAGGCGCACAAGGGCATCCTCGCGATCCCGAACTGCTCGACGACGCCGCTCGTGCTGTGCCTCTGGCCGCTGCACAAGCTCAACCCGCGTGACGCGCGTGATCGCCGACACGTACCAGTCCGTCTCCGGCACCGGCACGGCCGCCGTGACCGAGCTCGAGGACCAGTCGCGCGCCTGGGCCGCGGGCCACGCCAGCGTGCCGCACGTCTACCCGCACGAGATCGCCTTCAACATCCTCCCGCACATCGACACCTTCATGGACAGCGGCTACACGAAGGAGGAGTGGAAGATGATGGCGGAGACGCGCAAGATCATGCACGAGCCGGACCTCGCGGTCTCGGCGACGTGCGTGCGCGTGCCCGTATTCCTCAGCCACAGCCTCGCCGTGCACGCCGAGTTCGAGAAGCCGATGACGGCGGACTACGTGCGCGAGGTGCTCGCCGAAGCGCCCGGCGTCGTCGTGCAGGACGACCCCTCCGTGGCCCTCTACCCGACGCCGCGCGCCGCCGCCGGCAAGGACCCCGTCTACGTCGGCCGCATCCGCGAGGACATGTCGAACCCGAACGGCATCGCCATGTGGATCTCGTCGGACAACATCCGCAAGGGCGCCGCCCTCAACGCCATCCAGATCGCCGAAGAGATGATCGCCCGCCGCCTGGTGTAGGTGTGGCCGGGCTACGGAAGCCCCCGGCAGGATTCGAACCTGCGACCATCGGATTAGGCGGGCTCGACCATCGGATTAGATCATGTTCACGAGTCGCCCGCAAGAAAGCGCTCAATCAACAACTGCACGCTGCACTAGTCGGCGCGCATCACGACGTCGAGCGCCGGCCACGGTGGACCCGCGCGTAGGGCGCTGAGGAGTTCGCGCGCTGCTCGTTGCCCATTCGGGAGTTGGTCGTCTGGATCCCAGCGCCACGCTGCGACCATCGCAAGAACGAGGCCCCGGCACTCGCCGATCAGTTTTCGATCGGCGTGCGGGTAGCGTTCGCTGACCGCCTCGGGCACATGGGCGAGGTCGAATTCGACGGGTCCACGGCAACATGTCTCGAGGTCTATGAACAGCGGCCCGTTCTTCGTGTTGAGCACGTTGCCCGGGTGCGGTTCGCCGTGCAGCAGCTGCTCGGTGGCGCCGCGGTCACAGATCGTTTTTGTCAGCCGTCGTAGCGTATTCCGCAGAAGCTCACGGTCCACGTCACCGTGCGCGGGCGAGCGTTCGCGGCTCTCGACGATTCGTTGAGCCTGTGCGACCCGGTCCGTGAAGTGTGGCGTCGCGACATCGAGCTTCCGCATGCCGGCATGCAGCCGCTCGAGCGCATTCGCGTAGTCGGCCGCCGGGAGCTCTCCAGTGGCCGCAGGTTCGTAGTACGTCCACATATCGATTGCGAAGCCGTCACGCAGGTAGACGCGTGGCTCGACTCGAGGTTCAAGCGCAGCTACCGGGCTGTCGGTCTCCGCGAGCCGTTGAGCAAGGTCAACCTCCATCTCTTCGCTCGCTCGCCACGCCATGGGTGCGACCCGAGCAGCGACGTCGCAAGGCATCAGGCGGACGACGAGCCGGTTCGAGTCGCTAAGAACGGTCGCATCCTCGACGCTCAAGTCGAGCGCGGCGGCGTTCGACATCGCCGCAGCCACCGCACGCCGAGACTCTGATGGTTGCATCTTTCCCCTTAAGGGTGTGGCACCCCGGGCAGGATTCGAACCTGCGACCGTCGGAACTAGAAGGACACCGACTACATCCGCTGTGCACTCAGCTTCCGAACGCGGGTCGCGGTGATGAGGCCAGTCTCGAAGCTCATGACGAAAGAGCCACCGTGGTCATCGATGGCCGCCCCGATCGCTTCGAACAAACGCTCTCTGACAGCAGAGTCAAGGGCGACGTGGTCGCTGCGTGATTGAAGCAGGTCCAGCCATTGGTTCCTGTCGTACTCGCGGGCCCAGGGGAACCAGTTCTCCGTCGCCGTGCCGAACTCCGGCACCGCCGCGATGGCCTCGACGACCGAGGTCAGTCCGGTCCTCCTATCCGTTGGCCGGCTGGCCGCATACCCGAAGCCAGCGCTACCGACGGTCGGGAACAAACGCACATATACCTCGGCGAGAGCATCGGCGAGATCGTCGGGGGGACAGCCGGCGCTCCACATCAGGCACAGCCTACCGCCGGGTCGCAGCAGCGAAGCCGCCTTCGCGGTACTGACCGGCAGGTCAAGCCAGTGCCAGGCCTGCGCCGAAATCACCCGGTCGAAGGTGCGGCCGGCGGCGTCCCAGTCCTCGAAGGCATCGACCTCCACTTCGATTCCATGGTTGCGGGCGATCTCCGCCATTCGTGGCGCGACTTCGACGCCAAGAACGTTGGCTCCCTGCTCGGCCATCTGTCGCGAAGCGATGCCGGTGCCACAACCCACGTCTAGGACGTCTAGGCCTGCCGGTTCCGGACTGAGCAGTTCATCGATCACCGCAGCCGGATAGGTCGGCCGGCACCGGTCGTAGCACTCGGCTTCTTGGTCGAACAACTTGGAACGTTCCTCGGCCAGACGTCGCATCGGCATCCGGCGATTATAGCCGAGATTGCCATCAGGACGACCGCAATTACGCCAACGCGCTGCGCGGGTCCCCGATGGAGCAAACGTCGCGCTGTCGCGACAGCGAGCGATAGCCACGCCCACGGCTCAGGCGATTTAACCTGCTCAACCCAGCGCACCGTTCACGACTGGATCCCACACACGGCAGCGCTACACGGCGTCGACTGCCCGCCACGGCGGACCCTCGCGCAAGGCGCTGAGGAATTCTATCCCTGATCGTCGACCGCTCGGGTGTTGGTCGTCGCGACGCCAGCGGTGCGCTGCGACTATCGCCAGCATGAGGCCCCGGCACTCGCCGACCAGTTCTTGATCAGCGCCCGGATAGCGCTCGCTGACCTCTTCGGGCACCCAGGCAAGGTCATACTCGACAGGCCCGCGGACAGTGTTCTCGAAGTCTATGAAGAGCAGCCCGTTCTTCGTGCTGAGCACGTTCCACGGGTGCGGCTCGCCGTGCAGCAGTTGCTCGGCGGCGCGCCGGTCGACGATCGACCGCCTCAAGCTTCGCAGCGTGTTCGCGAGAAGCGCCCGGTCCGCGTCGGGGAGCTCCGGAGTGACGTCGCGGCTCGCAACCCATTGTTGAGTATCCGCGACTCGATCCGTGAAGTGCGGCGTCGTGACATCGATCTGCCGCATGCCGGCATGCAGGCGCTCGAGCGCGTACGCGTAGGCGGCTGGCGGGAGCTCTCGAGACGGCACAGGTTCGTAGTAGGTCCACAGCGTGACCGCGAAGCCGTCACGCTCGTAGAGCCGTGGCTCCACGCGAGGCTCAAGAGCACTCACAGGGCTCTCGGTATTGGCGAGCCGTTGAGCAAGCTCGACTTCGAGAAGCCCGACACAACCACCGAAGAGCTCGCCGAGCAGTGCCCCCTGATACGTCATGGGCGCGACCCGCGCAACGACGTCGCAAGGCATCAGGCGGAGGACGAGCCGGTTCGAGTCGTTAAGAACGATCGCGTTCGTCGACTTCAGGTCAAGTGCTGCGGCAATCGACATGGCCGCATCCACCGCACGCCGAGCCTCTGATGCTTGCATGTTCGCGTTACCCTCGCCACTTTGCGCCAGGAGATCTCGAAAGCGTGCAACCTGCGCACGATACCCAACGCCTAGGCTATGCAGACGCCGTCTGCCGTCCGCGCGCACCGCATGTCCAGTTCCATCCGGCCAGTGTAATGCGGCCCAGGAAGACACAGGGCTGCCGAGGCCTCCGTGCCGCTGCAACCGGAGATACCTCGAGCCGTTTTAGAAGTCCGCGCTCACCCCATTTGGCCAACACGCTCGCCTCGTCGGGCAGCAGTGCCATCCCGCGCTTGGAGATCGCGCGCGTTCGTCGTACGACGTGGCACACCGGTCGCCGCCTGCGCCGCGAAGCCGCCGGCGCGCACGTCGGCGAAACGTGCGCGCGTCTCTGCATCCATCATGCTTGCGTCCGCACCGCATACACCCGCACCGGCTCGCCCACGCCCTTCATCTCCTGCTCGCCGCGATCCTCGAACTCCACGCCCGCCGACGAGCGCGCCATCCCGCGCACGACGTCCGACACGAGGATCTCGCCCGGCGCCGACAGCCCGCAGATCCGCGACGCGATGTTCACCGCGCCGCCGAACACGTTGCCTTCCTCACGGATCACGTCGCCCGCATGCAGACCGATGTGCAGCCCCAGCTCCGACGCCGCGCTCAGCGCCAGGCACCGCCGCGCCCCATCGATCGCCTGCGCCGCCGACGGAAACGTCGCCAGCACGCCGTCTCCGAGCAGCTTGCCGTCGATGGCAGCGCCGCCCGCATCTCGTATCGCCGCGCGCAGTCCAGTATCGAGGGCGCGCGACGCGTCGCGAAACGCGGCGTCGCCGATGCGTTCTGTGAGTGCGGTGGAGGAGACGATGTCGGTGAACAGGATTACCGCCGTGCCCGTGGCGGCCGGTGGTCGCGCCGCCGCCGGCGGTCGCGCCATATGGAACTGCCGCAGCAGGGAGAAACTCTGCAGCCCGGCGGCGGCAACCACCGCTTCGAGGTCGCGGACGTCGGCGTCCAGCGAAAAGTCTTCCCTCCCCCGGTCGGACAGCCCGACACCACGGCGGTCATATCGCACGAGACGGAAATGGCTCGCCAGCTCATCGTAGTATTCACGCCCCATCGCTTCGTCCGAGTCAAACCGGATGCTCTCCCAACTCGTGATCGTCGCGACCAGCGCCGGACCGGTGCCTCGGACGTAGTACGCGATGCTGGTACCATCGCTCGTCGTGCAGTACTGGACCTGCGGTTCCATCAGTCCCGTCCCCGCACCGCGTATGCCCGCGCCGGCTCGCCGACGCCCTTGATCTGCTGCTCCTTGCGATCCTCGAACGCCACGCCCGCCGCCGAGCGCGCCATCCCGCACGCGATGGCTGACACCAGGATCTCGCCCGGCGCCGGCACACCGTCGGAGGTCTTAGGGTAGCGAATCCGCGCTTCCATCCCGGGAGTATGAGCGATCGGCCAACGCTGGAGCCACGGAGCGGGGCCGCACGTCACGCATCCGCCAGCAGTGCCATCCGCCGCTTGGAGATCGCGCGCGTTCGTCGTACGATGTGGCACACCGGTCGCTGCCTGCGCCGCGAAGGCGCCCGCAGGCCCGCCGCCGGCCGGGGAGTGCCGCTCGAACGCGACGTGCGGCCCTCGACGCCACTTGACCGGTTATTATTCCGGATATTTTTTCGAAAATCGATCAAACAATCAAAGGTCGCGGAGGACAATCAAACATGGAACTCGGACGCGTCCTCACCGCCATGGTCACGCCGTTCGCACCCGACGGCTCCGTCGACTACGCGCAGGCGCGGCGGCTCGCGATCGCGCTGCTCGACTCCGGCTCCGACGGCCTCGTCGTCACCGGCACCACCGGCGAGGCGCCGACGCTGACGATCCCCGAGAAGATCCGCCTCTGGTCCGAGGTGAAGGACGCCGTCGGCGCGCGCGCGGCCGTCATCGCCGGCTCCGGCGACAACTGCACCGCCGACAGCGTCGACCTCAGCCGCGAGGCCGCGCGCACCGGCGTCGACGCGCTGCTGCTGACGGTGCCGTACTACAACAAGCCGACGCAGGAGGGCATGTACCGCCACTTCGCCGCCATCGCGGACGCGGTGACGCTGCCCTGCATCCCCTACAACATCCCCGGCCGCACCGGCGTCAACATGACCGCCGAAACGCAGGTGCGCCTCTCGCGCATCGGCAACGTCGCCGGCGTCAAAGAGGCGAGCGGCAACATGGCGCAGATCGCGCGCGTCATCGAGGAGGCCGCGCCCGGCTTCCGGGTCTGGTCCGGCAACGACGAGGACACGTTCGGGGTCGTTGCGCTCGGCGGCTACGGCGTGATCGGCGTCGCGACGCACCTCGTCGGCCGCCAGGTCGGCGAGATGATCGCGCACCAGCTCGCGGGCCGCGGCGCCGAGGCGGCGGCGATCCACCGGCGCCTGCTGCCGCTGATCGACGCGCTGTTCTGCGTGACCAGCCCTATCCCGATCAAGTACGCGCTCAACCACCTCGGCTTCGCCGCCGGCCCCTTCCGCCTGCCGCTCTGCGACCCGGACGACGCCTCGGCCGCGCGCATCGCCGGTGAGCTGCGCCGCCACCAGATCGACCTGCCGCTGCCGGTATGATGCGCCATGATCGACGAGCAGAGACTGAACACTATCCCGATCGTCGTGGAGAAGCACCCCGATACGTACGTCGCGTATCCGCTTGGGATCGAAGGCGCCGTTGTTGGTGAGGGCGAGACGTTCGAAGAAGCGCTCGCGGATTGCCGTTCGGCGATCCGGTTCCACGTCGATACATTCGGCCCGCAAGTGCTCGAGGTCGAATCGCCGGTTCTTGACGCCACGCTCGTACGCCCCACAAGCGCGTAGGCGTGCCCAAGTTCCCGATCGATGCTCCGCAATCCCGCGTGCTCTCGGCGTTCCAGGCGTTGGGCTTCGCCATTGTTCGCAAGGCGGAACACATCGGTCTCGAACGGCGGAACGCGGATGGGACGCGGACGATCATTTCACTCCCGAACCATCGCCGGATCAAGGGAGCGACGCTCCGCCATATCTGCACGGTTGCGGCGATCGACCGCGACGAGTTCCTCTCCGCGTTCGAGCGTGACCTGACACCATGACCAGCGACCAGCGACGAGCCACCAGTCCGCGCCTCATCCTCGGCATCGAGACGTCGTGCGACGAGACCGCCGCGGCCGTCGTCGAGGACGGACGCCGCGTCCGCTCGAACGTCATCGCGTCGCAGTTCCACCTGCACGCGCCGTACGGCGGCGTCGTGCCGGAGGTGGCGTCGCGCCACCACCTCGAGGTGATCCTGCAGGTGATCGACGCCGCGCTCGCTGATGCCGGCGTCACGTGGCGCGAACTCGCGGGCGTCGCCGTCACCGCCGGACCGGGGCTGGCGGGCGCGCTGCTTGGTCGGCGTCAACACCGCGAAGGCGCTGGCGTACGCGCACGACCTGCCGCTGCTCGGCGTCAATCATCTCGAGGCGCACCTCTACGCCAACTGGCTCGAGGTCGAGGGCCGCGCATACCGCGTGCCCGAGCTGCCGGCGCTCGGCCTGATCGTCTCCGGCGGTCACACCGACCTCATCCTCATGCGCGACCACGGCCGCTACGAGCGGCTGGGCCGCACGCGCGACGACGCCGCCGGCGAGGCGTTCGACAAGGTCGGACGCCTGCTCGGCTTCGGCTTCCCCGGCGGACCCGCCGTCGAGCGCGCCGCGCGCGGCGCCGCGAGGCCGCGCCTGCGCCTGCCGCGCGCCTGGCTCAAGGGCAGCGACGACTTCTCGTTCAGCGGGCTGAAGACGGCCGTGCTGCACATCGTGCGCGGCGAGTCGGGCGCGCCGCCGCCGGCGCCGGAGATCGCGTCGGCGTTCCAGGCGTCGGTCGTCGATGTGCTCACGAAGAAGACGGTGCAGGCGGCGCTCCGCGAAGGCGCGCGCAGCGTCCTGCTGTCGGGCGGCGTCGCCGCCAACGGCCCACTGCGCGAGACGCTGATCGAGCGCTCGCCGCTGCCGGTGTTCGCGCCGCCGCCCGTCCTCTGCACCGACAACGGCGCCATGATCGCCGCCTGCGCGCACCACCGCTTCGCCGATCTCGTCGCCGGATGGGACCTCGACCCGCAGCCGGGGATGAGGTTTGCGGTTAGTTCGTAGTTGGTGGTGGGTAGTTCGTAGTATTTGGTTCCAGTGCACTACGAACTACGAACTACGAACTGCCCACTACGAACTGAGCACGCACCTCCCGCAGCCGCCCTGCGTGCACCAGTTGCGCTGCAGCTCCAGCAGCCCCTGCGCGCGGCGCGCGTTCACCGGCACGCGGATGCCCTCCGACGCGAGCGCCGCCTCGATGAACTTCGTCGCGCCGTAGACGGCCGGGCGCGGCAGCCGCGCGAACAGCGCCCGTGCCTGCGTGTCGAGCGCGGCGTCGCCCGTCGCACTCGCGACCGGCAGCACGACGTTGACGATGATCTCCAGCGCGCGCGATCTGCCGACGAACGCCGGCGGCATGCGGCACGGCGCTGCGCACACGTCGTAGTGCGTCAGCCAGTAGCCGCTCGCCGAGATGAGCAACGGCGCTACCGCCTCGTTGACCGTCGCCGCGCCGGCGATGGACAGCAGCGCCGACGGTTCGCGCAGCCGCGAGAGCAGCGCTGCCGCCGCGGCGACGCGGCGCGAGGGCGCGTTCTCCGGGCGCACGCCCCAGAGCTTCCACGTGCCCGGCGGCAGCGACGGCAGCCGCGCTCGCGCGAAGGCGCGTTCGAGCGCATCGACGTGCGGCTCGACGGGGCCGCGGTGATCGCGCTGTGACGCCAGCAGCCCGGCGCTGCCAAGCAGCAGCGCCTCCATGCGCATTTCGTCGCCGTCAGCGAGATCGCGCAGTCGTGCCCACGGCAGCAGCCGCGCCAGCGCCAGCATCGGCGGCGCGTTGCCGCCGTAGCCCAGCGCCTCCAGCAGCCCCTCGTACAGCGCCTGCTCGACTCCGGCCGCGTCTACGATCTCGCGCGCTCGCGCCGCCTTCGCGGCGAAACGCCGGTCGCCCTCCGCGTCCAGCGCCGAGCCCGCGCCGCCGGCGCCCATCCGCATCACGGCGTCGTGGCAGGGCTCGCGCCAGAGCAGCGGCCGCTCGATCCAGCGCTGCAGCTCGTCCGCGCGGCGCGCCACCCACGACGCGAGCGCGACGACCGGCGCGCGGCCGCCGCCCGGCAGTGCCGTGTCCTCGCCGGTATCGTCGTCGAACACGACGTGCAGGATCACGTTGCGATACGCGGCGTCGCCGTCGTGTCCGTGCGCGCGAAACTGCGACGAGCGCACGTGCAGCTCGACGTCGCCGCGCAGCGGCACGCCCGACGGCCCGGCGATCACGGCGCCGCGAAAGTCCGGGCCGGGCCCGCGCCCGGCGCGCCCCTGGTAGATGACGTTGATCGGCACGCCCGCGCGCGTCACCAGCGCGCCGTCCGGAAAGCGCCGCCCCCGCCAGAGCGTGGTGAGCTGCGCCTCGGTGAGATGGGATCGTGGAGGTTGGAGGCTGGAGGCTGGAGGCCGGTCTGATCGGGAGGGCGGACCGTCGGGTGGCGTGATCGCCGCCGCGATCGTAGGGCGCGCGCTCATCAGCGATGCAGCTCAGGGCGGTCATCGTTCGCCTGCGTCGTACTCGAAGTCCGCGCGGTCGGCGATGATCGAGAGCAGGCGGCTGCTGGCGCCGCGCGGCCGGTAGGCGCCGGTCTCCCACTCGCTCACCGTCTGCTGGCGCACGCCCAGCTCCTCAGCGAGTTGGTCCTGCGTCAGCTCCAGGTGCCGCCGCAGCCCGCGCACGGAGGTGGCGTCCCAGGTCGGCCGCCGCTTCTTCCCCATGCCCGAGCGTACACGGAACCGTGTAGGCGCGGCAAGTTCGCAGCCGATAGTTCGTCGTTCATAGTTCTGCGCCGCGCCGACCCGAGAACTACGAACTACGAACCACCAACTACGAACTCCACCACTCCCTTGCACGCGCTGCTCACCTGCCGTATCATCACCTAGCACTCTCCCGTGACGAGTGCTAAGATGGCACCAATCCCAGATTCACGATCAATACACCACAGGAGGAAGACAGTTGGCTAAGGCTGCGACCAAGTCCAAGCCGGTATCCAGGAACGGCGCCTCGAAGGCGAAGATCGCCCCGAAGGCGAGATTTGCCACGAAGGCGAAGGCCGCCCCGACCAAGCTCGTGCCGCTGCACGACCGTATCGTCATCCGCCCCGTCGTCCAGGAAGAAGTCCTGGCGAGCGGCATCGTCATCCCCGACACGGCGAAAGAGAAGCCCCAGCAGGGCACCGTCATCGCCGCCGGCCCCGGCCGTCTCGATGACAACGGCAAGCGTGTCCAGATGGACGTCAAGGTCGGCGACCGCGTCCTCTACGCCAAGTACACGGGCCAGGAAGTGAAGATCGACCAGGAAGAGCTGATCGTCCTCGCCGAGAAGGACGTCCTCGCGAAGGTCGGATAGATCGATCCGAAGGTGGAATGCAGACGATGGAGGGGACGCGACGCGATCCCACTTCCTCCATCTACCTTCCATCCTCGCTACACGTTTGAACACGCACGTACACAGGAGACGACATGGCCAAGCAACTGGTATTCGATGAAGAGGCGAGGCGCTCGCTCAAGGTGGGCGTCGACGCGCTCGCCGACGCGCTGAAGGTGACGCTCGGTCCGCGCGGCCGCAACGTGGTGCTGGACAAGAAGTTCGGCCCGCCGGCGGTCGTCAACGACGGCGTCTCGATCGCGAAAGAGATCGAGCTGAAGGACCCCTTCGAGAACATGGGCGCGCAGCTCGCCAAGGAGATCGCCACCAAGACCAACGACGTCGCCGGCGACGGCACGACGACGGCCACCGTCCTCGGTCAGGCGATCGTGCGCGAAGGCATGAAGAACGTCGCCGCCGGCGCCAACCCGATGGCGTTGAAGCGCGGCCTCGAGATCGGCGTGCAGGCCGTACTGAAGTCGTTGCACCAGCTGGCGTCGCCCGTCGCCGGCCGCGACCAGATCGCCCAGATCGCCACGATCTCCGCCGGCGACGAAGAGGTCGGCACGATGATCGCCGAGGTGATGGAGAAGGTCGGCAAGGACGGCGTCATCACGGTCGAAGAGTCGAAGGGCCTGAAGTTCGAGACGGAGTTCGTCGAGGGCATGTCGATCGACCGCGGCTACGTCTCGCCGTATTTCGTCACAAACGCCGACCGCATGGAGGCGTCGCTCGACGAGCCGTACATCCTGATCACCGACAAGAAGATCTCGGCCGTCGGCGACATCCTGCCGGTGCTCGAGAAGGTGCTGCAGGTGACGAAGAACTTCGTCATCATCTGCGACGACTGCGACGGCGAGGCGCTCGCCACGCTGGTCGTCAACAAGCTGCGCGGCACGATCAACGCGCTCGTCGTCAAGGCGCCGGGCTTCGGCGACCGCCGCAAGGCGATGCTCGAAGACATCGCCATCCTGACCGGCGGCTCGTTCGTGACCGAGGAGATGGGCGTCAAGCTGGAGAACGCCCAGGTCAGCGACCTGGGCCGCGCCCGCCGCGTCACCTCCACGAAGGACGACACGACGATCATCGAGGGACACGGCACCGACAAGGCGATCCAGGGCCGCATCAAGCAGATCAAGGCGCAGACCGACGAAGCGACGTCGGAGTTCGACCGCGAGAAGCTGCAGGAGCGGCTGGCGAAGCTCGCCGGCGGCGTCGCGGTGATCAAGGTCGGCGCCGCGACCGAGGTCGAGCTCAAGGAGAAGAAGCTTCGCGTCGAGGACGCGCTCTCGGCGACCCGCGCGGCCGTCGAAGAGGGCATCGTCCCCGGCGGCGGCGTTGCGCTGCTGCGCGCTATCCCGGACGTCGTCGCCGCGAAGGCGAAGCTCGAGGGCGACGAGCGCACCGGCGCCGCCATCCTGGAGCGCGCGCTCGAGGAGCCCGTCCGCATCATCGCCGAGAACGCGGGCCAGGAAGGCTCCGTCGTCGTCGAGAACATCCGCAACGGCAAGGGCAAGATGTTTGGCTACGACGCCCGCAAGGACGTCTACTGCGACCTGCTGAAGGCCGGCATCATCGACCCGGCGAAGGTGACGCGCTGCGCGCTCGAGAACGCCGCCAGCATCGCCGCCATGGTGCTCACGACGGAGGCGCTCGTCACGGAGATCCCCGAGGCGCCGTCCGCCGCCCCCGCGCCGCCGCCGATGGATTACTAGTTCGTAGTTCACAGTGCGTAGTTTGTAGTTCGGAGAGGGCGCCCGCAGGGCGAGCCCGCGCGGCGCCCTCTTCGCTACGCCGCCGCCGCGGACGGCGGACGGATCGTGCGGCCCTTGCGGAGCAGCGCGTCGATCGCTTCACCATCGAGCGGCGGCGCGAAGTAGTATCCCTGCCCGTACTTGCAGTGCAGCGTCCGCAGCCGGATCAGCTGCTCGGCACGCTCGATCCCCTCGGCGACGATCTCCAGCTTCAGCGTCCGTCCCAACTCGACGATCACGCGCGCCAGGTCTTCTTCTTTCTCCCGCCGTCCCATCCCGTCCACGAACGACTTGTCGATCTTCAAGACGTCGATCGGGAAGCGCCGAAGATAGCTGAGTGACGAGTAGCCGGTCCCGAAGTCGTCCACAGCGAGGCGGACGCCCAGGGCCTTCAGCTCGCGCAGCCGCTCGATCGCCGTGTCCGCGTCCCACATCATCACGCTCTCCGTGATCTCCAGGACCAGGCTCTGAGGTGCGAGCCCCGAGCCTTGCAGTGCCACACCTTCGCTCCGTAGCGCGGGCTATTCAGCCCGCGCGCTGCCGCGTACCCACCACGACCGCATGGGGAACCGGCAAGCCCCGCGCTGCGAACTACGAACCACGAACTACCAGCTACGAACTACTCGCTACAACCACAGCTCCTTCCCATCGAGGGCGAACGGCGCCCGCAGCGCCTCGATGATCCGGCCGCCGACATCCATCGCCTCCTCCGCGTCCCTGATCTCATCGAGGAGGATGGCGAACTCGTCGCCGCCGAAGCGCGCGGCCGTGTCGCCCGGCCGAAGGCTCATCTCGAGCCGCATCGCGACGTCCACCAACAGCCGATCACCGACGGGGTGCCCGTGCGCGTCGTTGACCGACTTGAAGTCGTCGAGATCCATGAACAGCACCGCGACAGGGCGCCCGTGCCGCGCTGATCGCCTCAGCTCGTGCTCCAGGCGGTCGGTGAACCGGGCCCGGTTCGCCAGCCCCGTCAACGGGTCGTAGAACGCCTGGTGCCGCAGCTGTTCTTCGAGCTCCCGGCGCTCTGTCACGTCGCGAATGTTCAGCACGAAGCCGCCCACGTGCTCGTCGGCGAGCCGGTTGCTGACGAGGATCTCGGCCTGGCGCCAGGAGCCGTCGCCGTGGCGCAGCCGCGCCTCCACCGTCGCTCCGTAGCGCGGGCTTGACGGCCCGCGCGCTGCCGCCTACCCACGACGACCGCATGAGGACCGGCAAGCGCCGAGCTGTGAACTGTGAACTGTACGAACTGTGAACTGTGAACTACGAACTACCAGCTACCAACCTACAACCTATAACCTACAACCTGATGAAATCGGTCGACCTCGTCATCCCCTGCTACAACGAGGAGCGCACGCTCGCGGCGAGCGTGGAGACGCTGCGCGCGTGGTGCGCCGAGCACCTGGCCGCCTACCGCTGGCGCGTCGTCGTCGCCGACAACGCCTCGACCGACGCCACGCTCGACGTCGCGCGGCAACTCGCCGCGATGCATCCGGACGACTGCGCGTACATCCACCTCGATCGCAAGGGACGCGGCCGCGCGCTGAAGCGGGCGTGGCTGGAGAGCCCGGCCGACGCCATGTGCTACATGGACGTCGACCTCTCGACGGATCTGGCGATGATCTCGCCGCTGCTCGCCGGCGTGCTCGAAGAGGGGTACGACGTCGCCTACGGATCGCGCGTGTCGCGCGGCAGCGACATCAAGCGCTCGCTGAAGCGCGAGATCAACTCGCGCGGCTACATCGCCTTCATCAAGCTGCTGTTCTGGACGAAGTTCGCCGACGCGCAGTGCGGGTTCAAGGCGATGGCGCACGACGCCGCGCAGCAGCTGCTGCCGCACGTCGAAGACGGCGAATGGTTCTTCGACACCGAGCTGCTGATCATGGCGGAGCGGGGCGGCTGGAAGCTCAAGGAAGTCCCCGTCCGCTGGGTCGAGGATCCCGACACGCGCGTCAAGTTCCCGCACGACATCATCAAGATGGCGAGCCAGCTGATCAGGCTGCGCTTCCGCAAGCTGCCCCGGAAGGTGTTAGTGGCTAGTGGCTAGTGGCTAGTGGTCAGTGGCCACCGTTGTCTGTTTTCTGTTGTCTGCTGACCAGCTGACCCGCTGACCCGCTGACTAGCTGATCAGCTGATAGCCCCCTCACACCTCGACGTACA
This sequence comes from uncultured Chloroflexia bacterium, assembly GCA_963743185.1. Taxonomy (GTDB): domain Bacteria; phylum Chloroflexota; class Dehalococcoidia; order DSTF01; family JACRBR01; genus JANXYW01. Next base: position 148,833 of record CAVUOT010000010.1, read on the forward strand.
CGTCGTCGCCCTCGACGCGCGTGGCGTACGAGCCGACGCCGCGCTTCAGGAAGCCCGGGAACGTCGCGTCCATCAGCGCCTTGTACGGGGCGGGGTGCGTCACCCAGCCGCAGATGCCGCCGTCCGTGACATCGTACTTCGCGCCGTGCAGCGGGCACTCGATGACCGTGCCCGTCAGCGCGCCGTTGTGGAGGTGGCCGCGCAGGTGCGTGCAGCGGTCGCCGATGGCGTAGGCCTCGCCGTCGATGTTCGCGACGAGCAGCTCCTTGCCCTTCGCCTTGACGCCCTTGACGGTCCCCGGCGGGATGTCTGACAACCTGGCGACGCGTACGAACTCGGCCACGGCTCCTCCTCAGGTGCGATCGGGCGCGATTGTACCCAACCATGCCGTCGGGCGCTATCTTGACAGGCTGCCGCGGTCGATTCTCCGTCGTAGCGTTTTCTCACGATGATTATGGCGTTGGGAGGGCGCGCTGGATGTCGCGCGGCGCTAGAATCATGGCGAAGGGCGTCCCGCCGGCCTCCCCGCCCGGGCGCAGCCCGATCCCGCCGCTGGACGATCGCGCATCCGGGGCGTGCGGACGCGCAACATCGGGCCTGACACGCCCGTTGTCGTACATGAGAGAGCACGCATTGCTCCGGCCTCCGGGCGGGGCGGTGCGCGCAAGCGTGGAGCGCCGGTGACCCCGAAGCTGACCCGTCTCCTGCTGCTTGCCTTCGGACTGGCGCTCGCCGCGCTGAGCTTCGCCGCGCCGCCGCGCGCGCCGCGCGTCGAGGCGGCGGCCGGCGCCTGGACCGGCGACTACTACAACAACATCACGCTCACCGCCCCGATCATCACGAGCCAGACGGAACCCGGCAGCGGCGCACTGCGCCGTCGGCCATGCCGAGCACCACCCCGGCGCTCAGCTGCTTCTTCGACGGCTCTACCGCGCCCGCGCCGGGCGTCAACGCGCAGAACTTCAGCGTCCGCTGGACCCGCACCGACACGTACGCCGCCGCAACCTATCGCTTCACCGGCACGACCGACGACGGCATGCGCATCAAGGTCGATAGCACGACCGTCGTCGATGCCTGGTTCGACCAGGGGCAGACGACGTATTACGCGGATATGCCGCTCAGCGCCGGCTCGCACACGGTGGTGGTCGAGTACTACAACAAGACGAACGCGGGCATCGCGGAGGTGACGGTGCAGGACGTCACCACGCTGCCGACGGGCTGGACGGGGCAGTACTTCGCGAACGCGAACCTGAGTGGCCCGGCCGCGCTCACGCGCAACGACCCGGCCATCAACTTCACCTGGACCAACACGTCGCCCGCGCCGGGCACGATCCCGACGACGAACTTCAGCGCGCGCTGGACGCAGTCGCTGCCGTTCAGCGCCGGCGTCTACCAGTTCACGACGACCAGCGACGACGGCGCCCGCGTCTACGTCGACGGCCAGATCATCCTGAACTCCTGGATCCCCCAGGGCGGCGTTACGCACAGCGTGAACGTGCAGATGACGGCGGGTAACCACACGGTGATCGTCGAGTACTACCAGGCGGCCGGCGGCGCGTCGATGAAGTTTGACTTGCTCGCCCGCCCGGACTTCGGCTTCGCCACGGACACGATCGTCGTCGGGCCTGACACTGCCGACCGTGTTCACGTTCTTGCCGGACGGCCGCATCCTCTTCGGCCAGAAGGACGGCACGATCAAGGTCTTCAAGAGCGGCGCGCTGCTCGCCACGCCGTACTACACCGTCTCGCCGGTGAACACCGTCCAGCGACCGCGGGCTGCTGGGCATGGCCATCGACCCCGGCTTCGCGTCGAACGGCCACGTCTACATCGCGTACACGTATGAGAATGACGCGGCGGATCCCGGGCGGCGCGAAGACGAGCCAGGTGATTCGCGTCAACGCCACCACGCCGCTCGGCGATGTCGCGGACCCGGCGTCGAAGCTCGTGCTGCTCGGCAGCATCGTCGGCAACGCCGCGAGTCCCTCGTGCGAGAACTTCGCGACGACCGCCGACTGCATCCCGTCCGACGGGATCAGCCATTCGATGGGCAACCTGAAGTTCGGGCCGGACGGCATGCTCTACATCGCGACGGGCGACGCGCTCGAGCTTCTTCTCCGTGGACTCGCTGGCGCTGCGGACGCAGAGCGTCGACCGGCTCTCCGGCAAGCTCCTGCGCGTCAATCCGGCGAACGGCCAGGGGCTGGCCGACAACCCGTTCAGTCTGCAATCCCGGGTGCGACCTCAACGGCTACCGCGCTCGAAGGTGTGGGCGTACGGCGTGCGCAACGACTTCCGATTCAACTTCAAGCCGGGCACGAACGTCGTCTTCGGCGGCGATGTTGGCTGGGACACCTACGAGGAGATCAACGTGATCACGCCGGGCGTCAACCTGGGCTGGCCGTGCTACGAAGGGATGTTTCAGCAGCTCGGTTACGCCGGGTTCGCCCAGTGCGGGGCGCTGCTGCCGCCACCCGGCGGCACCACGCTCCCCCTCTACGCGACGACCCACGCCGGCGCATCGGCCATCGTGGGCGGCGCCTTCACGGGCGACGGGTCATCGACGCCGCCGAACACGTACAAGGCGGCGCTCCAGAACACGTACTGGTTCGGCGACTACTCCCAGAACACGATCAGCGTGCTCAAGGTCGACGGCTCCAACAACCTGGTGCCGGGAAGCGTCCAGCAGTTCAGCTCGAGCGCCGGCGGGCCGGTGCAGTTCGAGATCGGCCCGGACGGTGACGTCTATTACCTGGCGATCGGTGCCGGCGAGCTCCGCCACATCCGGTTCGTGACGGATGATCAGCCGCCGATCGCCGTGACGTCCGCGACGATCCCGCAGTCCGGGATGACGCCGCTGACGGTGAACTTCTCGAGCGCGGGATCCAGCGACCCCGACCCCGGGCAGACGGCGACGCTGACGTACGAGTGGGACTTTGGCGATGGGGCGGCGCACTCGACGGCGGCGAATCCGGCGCATCTCTACAGCGTCGGCGGCATCGTGGACAGGACGGCGACGCTCACCGTCACCGACTCGATGGGGATCTCATCGACCTCGACCGTGGTGATCCATTTGGGCGTCACGCCGACGCCGACGCCGACGAATACGCCGACGCCGACGCGGACGCCGACGAACACACCGACGCGGACGCCGACGAACACGCCGACGCGGACGCCGACGTCGACGCCAACGAACACGCCGACGTCGACGCCGACGCCGACGAATACGCCGACGAACACGGCCGTGCCGACGAGCACGCCCACGGCGACGCCGACGTCGACGAGCACCACGACGCCGACGCCGAACGACGACGCCCACGCCGACATCGACGCCGGTGCCGACGAGCACGCCGACAAACACGGCGACGCCGACGAACACCCCCGTCCCGAACCAGCCGCCGACGCTCGGGGTGAGCGGCATCACGGATCCGGTGACGGGCGCCCCGCCGCTCTTCGTCTCGCTCTCCGTGCAGTTCGGCGATGCGGACGCCGACCCGGTGTACTACGCGATCACCTGGGGCGACGGCACGGCCGGCACGACCGGCAGGGTCCTGTCGCCGTACGCGCTGGTCCCCGCGAGCCACACCTACGCGTGGTCCGGCACGTACACGCTGCGCGTGGGCGCGAGCGACCTCCGGCATCCCGCCGTCGCGCAGACGTTCACGGTGAACGTCGGCACGCCCGTGTTCACCGACGGCGACGGCCTGCCGGACGACTACAAGCTGGCGCACCCCTGCCTGGTCGTCGGCGTGAACGACGCCGCGTCCGACCCGGACGTCGACGGCCTGACGAACCTGCAGGAGTACCAGCAGGGCACCGACCCCTGCGCCGCCGATACCGACGGTGACGGCTACCCGGACGGGCAGGAGTCCGCGCTGTCGCCGGGCGGCAACGGCTCCGCGTTCTGCGGAATCATGCGCGCCGACGTCCAGCCCGCGACGAACGGCGACCACGTCGTCAGCATCCTGGACCTCACGCTGGTGGCGTCGAAGTTCACGCAGACCGTGCCGCCGGCGCCCGCGCGCTACGACCAGGACGGTGACAACAAGATCAGCATCCTCGACCTGACGAAGATGGCGCAGTTCTTCACCGTGAACGTGAGCACCTGTCCGTAGCTCACGCCTCCTCACCTCGTCCCTGATCGCGCCCGGGACCGCGTGCGCCGGCGTCGCACGCTGCGGAAATCGCAGCCGCCGTGCCGTCGCACCGGGCGGCGCGGCGGCGTTATGCTAAGTGCGCTGGAGGTGCTACATGGCTGACGAAGGCGACGAGTTCGAAGGCATCGACATCAACGGCCCCTGGGGAGGCGTGCGCATCGGCTCCGGCCGCCTCCGTGACCGCTTCGGCGGCGACGGCGAGGAGCGCCGCATCCGTCGCCGCATCCGGCGCCGGCTCGACTTCTACCGCCACGTCGCGACCTACGCCGTTGTCGTGGGCGGGCTCGCGCTGATCGATTGGCTCAGCGGCGGCGGCTGGTGGGTGCAGTGGGTCGCCGGCATCTGGGGCGCGGTCCTCGTGCTGCAGTTCATCGGCACGTTCGTCTCGCCCATGCTCTGGGGCCGCGAGGTCGAAGAGCGCATGGTGCGCCGCGAGCTCGAGCGTCGCCGCGGCCGCGCCAGCGTGCTCCCTCACGATGCGCCGCGCCCGCCGCAACCCCCCGTCGAGCCGTAGAGCGCCCGCCGCCCGCCACGGTCCGGTGACACCCGCCTGTAGGAGGTCCGGCGTCGCGAGGCGTATCGCTCGGCACCATGGCAGCGATCTTCGCGTCCGCTTCGCACATCGGCGCCGCCGAGGAGTAGCCGGACGGCGCCGCGTCTGACGCCCTCCGCCGCCTGCGAGGCCTCCCGCCGGATCGCGATCGCCCCGGTGACACGCGCCGTAGGAGTCCAGCTCGCGAGGCGTATCCTCGGCCCCATGGCAGCGATCAGCGCGTCCCTTCGCACATCGGCGCCGGTCGAGGAGACATAAAGCAGTTGACGCATTATTATTCGCGAATTTTTCTTGGATCACGATCAAACAGGCGAAACAATCAAACCGCCGGTGCCGGCTCCGGCTGCGACGGTGGCGCCATGCTTGCCCCGCCCGCGCGCAGCGCCATACACTCGCCGCGTGACGATCGACGCCGGTCGCCAGCATGGTGCGGGGCTCGCACCCGATCTTGCCGCGCTGCGGCGCTACTTCTGGCTCCCGATCGCTTCCCTCGCCATCGCCGTAGTGGCCGCGCTCGTCATCGGCGCCGCGAGCAGCCCTTCGGACGAGGCGCGCTTTCGTGCGAACGTCGTCGTCGATGCGCTGCCGCCGCTCTTCGGGCCGGCCGTGCGTGCCGGGGCCGTTCGACTACGCGCGCCTCGCGACCGGCGACGCCGTCGTGCAGGAGGTCGCGCGGCAGAGCGGCGTCGCGGCGGAGCAGCTCAAGCCGCGCCTGACCGCCGAGGCGCGCTTCAACACGCCGGAGATCGATTTCAAGGTGACGGGTGCGAACGCGCTGGCGGTCGCGCGCACGTGGCAACAGGTCTTCGCCGGCGCGGCGGCGCAGCAGACGCCGGACATGGAGCGCGAGCTCGTCCAGCCGTACGCGCGCCAGCTCGATCAATCGAGCGCCCAGCTCCAGCAGCGCGCGCCCGCAGCCAGGGCGAACCCGGACGATCCGGTCGCGCAGCAGCAGTTGAAGGCGGCGGAAGAGAACTACGAGACAGCGTCGAAGCTGGCGCAATCGTACGAGGTCGTCGCCACGACGATGAAGGCACAGGCGTTCATCGTCGTCGCGCCACACACGCAGAGCGCCGGCGTCGGATCGACGGCCGGACGGCTCGGCGCCGCGGTCGCGATCGGCCTCCTTGCCGGTGTCATCGGCGCGCTGCTGCTCGACTACGCGATGCGGCGTCGCGCGCCTGCCGCGGGCTCGCTCGACGGCGCGCCGTCCGCGCTGCGGCGCGAGGCGGAGCGCCGCACCGGCTCGCCGACGCGATGAGCGGACCTGGTCACACGATGCGCATCCTGCTGATCTGCGCGCTCGACGTCTGGTCGCTGGACCAGGGCAAGGGCGCGCCGACGCTCGAGCGGACGCTGCGCGCCTACGGCGAGGCGGGGCACACGGTCGATGCGGTGCTGCCGGACATCGGCGCGAACCACTTCTATCGCGGCCGCGGCGCGCGTGTCGAGCCGCCAGAGTCGCGCCCGTCGATATCGAACGTCACGTTCCACACGTTCCACATGCCGAGCCTGCGCGACCTGCCGCTGCCGTCGTTCCCCGACGCGCTGGCGAAGATCGATCAGAAGCTGCGCTTCGCCGCGGCGTTTCCGTGGCTCGCCGCGAAGGAGGCCGAGCGGCTGATCCGTGATGCGTCGCGGCCGTACGACGTGCTGTACGCGTACGAGGCGCACGCCGTGCTGGCCGCGCGCCTGCTGCGGCGCCGGGGCGTCCGGCTGCCGCTCGTGACGCGCTACCAGGGCACCGTGATGCACCCGGCGCTCGGCGATCGCATGCTGTACTACCGCCGCTACGAGGAGGCGCTGGCGCTGAAGACGCCCGCCGAGATGCACATCATGACCGACGACGGCACGCAGGGCGACGAGGTGCTCGCGCGCCTCAACCCTGCGTCGAAAGGGCGCGTGAAGTTCTGGCGCAACGGCCTCGACCTCGACCGACTGCGGCCGCCGACCGCGGATCAGCGGGCGTCCGCCAGGCGCGAACTCTCGATCCCGGAGGGCGCGTTCGTGATGCTCACCGCGTCGCGGCTGGCGACGTGGAAGCGCGTCGACCGCGCGATCCGGGCGCTGCCGAAGGTGCGGTCGTGGATCCCGGACGCGCTGCTCGTCGTCGTCGGCGACGGCGAGGAACGGGCGCGGCTCGAGGCGCTCGCGCGCGAGCTGCGCGTCGATGCGGCGGTGCGCTTCGCCGGCGCGGTGCCGCAGCCCGACGTGATGCGCTACATGCACGCCGCCGACGCCTTCCTGGCGATCGCCGACTTGTCGAACGTCGGTAACCCCCTGCTCGAAGCGATGGCCTGCGGCATGTGCATCGTCGCCGTCGACGCCGGCGATACGCGCGACCTGATCATCGACAACAAGACCGGCCGCCTCGTCGACAGCTCGAACCGCTCCGGCTTTGTGAAGCCGCTCGAGGAGCGCCTGGCGGAGCTGCTCGTGACGCTCGCGGGCGACGCGCCGCAGCGGGCCCGGCTCGCGTCGGGCGCGGCCGCCTACGCCGGCGAGCACTTCTGGACGTGGGAGCAGCGCATGGCGGCGGAGGTTGAGGCCGTGACCGCGCTCTCGGATGGCCGCGGAGCGAAGGCGCCGTAGCGATGCGGCGCGTCGTTCGGGTGCACGCCACCGGAGCTGAAGCTCCTCCGCAACTTTCTCAGGGCAGGCGCGATACGTGCAGCCGATACAATCCCTTCGATGCTAGAACCTGAACGCCAGATCGAAGCGCCGCGCGGGTCATTTCTCGGGCACGTGAACATCGTCATGCTGACGTACGCGCTCGACGGTGTGCTGGCGTTCGCATCGGGCGTGCTGGTGGCGCGCGCGCTCGGGCCGGACGGACGCGGCGCCTTCGCGTTGTTCATCATCACCACGGCGATCGCGCAGATGGTGCTCGGCATCGGCTTCGGCAACGCCGCCGTCTACTTCATCAACAAGCGCGAACTTGCGTTGCGCGACGTCGTCAGCGCGGCGCACGTCGTGACGCTCGCTTCGCTTGCGATCATGGCGGCCGCCGTCGGCGCGATCGCCCCGTGGGCGGGCGACCGCGTGCTGGGTGCACACATATCGCCCTGGCTGCTGATCGCCGCCGTGCCGATGCTCATCTACGCGTCGACGCTGCGCGTGCTGTTGCAGGCTCTGAGCCGCTTCGTCGAGATGGGCGTCGCGACGATCGTGCAGCCGCTCGTGATGCTCGCGCTCGTCGCGGCCGACTACGCGTTCGGCGATCCCTCGCCGTCGCGCATGGTGGCGTTCTGGATCGCGTCGAACGGCGCGGCGGCCCTCGTGTCGCTGGCGTGCGTCGGACTGGCGAACGTCGACGTGGCGCAGATCGTGCGGCCGCGCTGGGCCGTGCTCCGCAAGCTCGCGCGTTTCGGCGTCCAGGGCGAGACGGGCAACGTGCTGCAGCTCATGAACTACCGCCTCGACCAGTACATCGTGCGCGGCTTCGTCGGCCTCGCCGGCGTCGGCATCTACGCTGTCGGCGTCTCGATGACCGAGGCGGTGTGGCTGATCGCGAACGCCGTCGCCATCGTGCTGCTGCCGCGGCTGACGTCGGCGGACGACGACGAGGCGCGCTGGATGGCGCCCGTCGCGGCGCGCAACACGATCCTCGTCGCCGGGTGCGGCGCGGCGGCGCTGGCGATCGTCGCGCCGGTGCTGGTGCCGGCGTTCTTCGGCCACGCGTACGACGATTCGGTGCGGGCGCTCTGGCTGCTGCTGCCGGGCACCGTCGCGCTCACAGGGTCGAAGGTGCTGACGAGCTACATCTTCAGCCGCGGCCGGCCTCTCGTGAATACGACGATCACGTTCGTTTCGCTCGCCGTGACGGTGCCCGCGCTGTTCGCGCTGGTGCCGCCGTTCGGGGTCAACGGCGCCGCCGCCGCGTCGTCGCTCGCGTACATCGCGCACTTCGCCGCCGCGTTGTACGCGTACCGCCGCATCTCCGGTGAGCCCGTGCTCGAAGCCGTGCTGCCGCGACCGTCCGACGCGCATCTGTACGCCGATGCGTTGCGCGGCGCTCTCGCGCGCGTGACGCGGCGCTCGGCGCCCGGCGCCGTGCCGACGGGCGCGCCGACACCGCCTGGCCGGGGCGGTTGAGCGTGGACGTGGAGCCCGTCACTCCCGAGCAGCGCCTGCGCATCGCCGTCCTCGGCGACTTCGACGGTGTCCACACGCGTTCGTGGCTGCACTGGTTCGTCGAACGCGGCCACGACGTCCATGCGATCTCGTACTACGCGCCGGCTGCGCCGCTTGAAGGCGTGACGCTGCACGTGCTGAGAGCTAGACGGCAATCGGCTGACGGCAAACGGCAACGCTCGGGACAGCAGACGACAGACGGCAAACGAGGGGGCGGCCTGGTCCCACGCAGCCTGATGCGGCTCGCGCACGGCGTGCGCTACCGGTTCGCTGGATTGCGCCGCGTGTTGCGCGAGATCCGGCCCGATGTCTTCCACGCGCACTACGTGGTCGAGCACGGATTCTACGGCGCGCTGGCCGGCTACCACCCTTACGTCGTGACGGCGTGGGGGTCCGACGTGCTCGTCGAGCCGGAGCGCGACGTCGTGTCGAAGCTCATCGCGAAGTGGACGCTGCGCCGCGCCGACCTCGTGACGTCCAACAACGCGTACATGGCCGATCGCATCGTCGCGCTCGGCGCTCCGCGTTCGAAGGTGGAGATCGTAACGCTCGGCGCCGACCGCTACTTCCTCGATCGTGCCGGCGCGTCCGTCAACGTTCTCCCGGCCGATCCGGCGCGCGCGCCCGTCGTGCTCAGCACGCGCGCGCACGAACCGCTGTACAACATCGGCGAGATCGTCGGCGCGTACGAACAGGTGGTGCGCGCGCGGCCGGGCGTCCGCCTCGTCGTCGCGCACGGCGGCTCGCAGTCGGCGGAGTTGTCGCGCCGCGCGGCGGCGAGCGCGGGGCGCATCGAATTCCTCGGCTTTGTGGGGCGGGAGGCGCTTCGCGACGCTATGACGGACGCTGATGTGTTCGTCTCCGTGCCGTCGTCGGACGGAACGTCGGTGGCGCTGCTGCAGGCGATGGCGGCCGGCTGCTTCCCCATCGTCTCCGACCTGCCGACGCAGCGCGAGTTGATCGACGACGGCGTCAACGGCTTCCGCGTGCCGCTGCACCGTCCCGACGTGCTCGCCGAGCGCATCAAGCAGGCGCTGGCGGATGACCCGCTGCGGCGCGCCGCGGCAGCGCACAACGCCGCGATCGTCGAGGAGCGCGGGCTGAATGAGAAGCAGATGGCGAAGATGGAAGCGCTGTACCGGAGCCTCTTACCTGCGAGAGGCGACGACTGGCGAGGGCGACTGTGATCCACTCCCGGCTCGCGGCCTCCGATATCCTGTGGCATGACGTCTGTCTTCATGCGGCGTGCGCTCGAGCTTGCGGAATCGGTGCTCGGCTCGACGAGTCCTAACCCGAACGTGGGCTGCGCCATCGTGCGTGATGGCCGCATCGTGGGCGAGGGCTCCACGCAGCCGGCCGGCGGCGCGCACGCGGAGGTGATGGCGCTGCGCGAGGCGGGCGACGCCGCGCGCCACGCGACGGCGTACGTGACGCTGGAGCCGTGCTCCCACTTCGGCCGCACGCCGCCATGCGCGGATGCGCTCATCGAGGCGGGCGTCGCGGCGGTGCGCATCGCGCTGATCGACCCCGATCCGAACGTCGCGGGCCGCGGCGCCGAAAAGTTGCGCGCGGCGGGCATCGACGTCACGACCGGCGATGGCGAAGCGGAGTCGGCGAAGCTGCTGGAGGCGTACCTGAAGCACCGGGCGACGGGGCTGCCGTTCGTCATCGCGAAGTTCGCCGCCACGCTCGACGGACAGATCGCGGCGTCGAGCGGCGACTCGCGCTGGGTCGCGGGTGACGAAGCGCGCGCCTGGGCGCACGGCTTCCGCACGCGCGTCGACGCGATCATGTGCGGCATCAACAACGTGCTGCTCGACGACCCGCAGCTCACCGCTCGGCCCGGTGGTGTCGCAGCGGCAGCGCGACAGCCGCTGCGCGTCGTTGCTGACTCGCGAGGGCGTACACCGCGCGACGCGAAGGTGCTCGGGCCGGGCGGTCACACGCTGATCGCGACGACGGACGCGTCGCCCGTCGCATGGCGCGATGAGATTGCCGTCGCCGGCGCGGAGGTATGCGTGCTCGCGACGGACGCGAATGGCCACGTCGATATGCTGTCGCTGCTGCGCGAGCTTGGCAGGCGCGGCGTGTTGTCTTTGCTGGTCGAAGGCGGTGGTGTGCTTCACGGCAGCCTGTTCGACGCGCGACTCGTCGACAAGGTGCATGCCATCATCGCACCGAAGATCGTCGGTGGCGGCGCGTATCATGCGGTCGCCGGAGCGGGCGTCGCGCGCATGGCGGACGCGGTCACGCTGCGCGATGTCGAGGTGCTGCGGCTTGGCGCCGATGTTGCGTTCCTAGGGTATCTGTGAACGAGGCGATGTGGCGGCAGCATCGGCGCGAGGCGTGTGCGCCGGGGCGTTTCTTTCGTGCGCGGCTGGAGTCGCGCCTGACGCAGCAGCAATCAACCGCCGCCCGGTCGCCCTCATCGATACAATGCGGCAGGGCCGCGGTGTCTCGCCGGGCTCTAGGGCGTCGATATTGACGAAAATGGCGCGCTCGGAGCAACAGGCTGCGATTTCGACAGCACGGGCACGCGCGAGTGATTGATCCGTTAGGGACTTAGCGTTAAAGTGACACTAACTCCCGCCCGCTGACCACCCGGAGGCTACATGTTCACCGGCATCGTCGAGGAACTCGGCACCGTCCGCAGCAACGTTGAGGGCGAGATCGTTATCAAGGCAAAGACCGTGCTCTGGGGCACGAACCTTGGCGACAGCATCTCGGTGAACGGCGTCGACCTCACGGCGCGGTACTTCGACGAAGAGGGCTTCGTCGCCAACGTGATGCCGGAAACGTACCGCCGCAGCAATCTCGGTGACCTCAAGCCGGGCGACATCGTGAATCTCGAGCGCTCGCTGCAGCTCTCCGGGCGCATCAGCGGCCACCTCGTCCGCGGCGTCGTCGAGGAGGCTGGCACGATCCATTCGTTTACGCCCGAGGGCGACGCGATCATCCTGCGCGTCAACGCCTCGCCGGAGATCCTCCGCTACATCGTCATGAAGGGCCCCGTCGCCATCGACGGCATCAGCCTCACGGTCATGGCAAAGGACAGCGGCTCGTTCTCGGTCTCGCTCGTGCAGTACACACAGGATCACACGAACCTGCACACGAAGAAGCCGGGCGATCGCGTGAACCTCGAGAGCGATCTCTTCGCACGCTACGTCGAAGCGATGCTCGAAGACCGGCGCAGCGGTACCGCCGCCAACGCTGGCGTTTGACGCAATTCCGTCTCCCGGTCGTGGGAGAGGATCGGGGTGAGGGACCCATATGCAACCAGAGCTGCCACAGATATCCGAGAAGGAAGTCCGCCGCGCCAAGACGCTCGCGACTGTCGAAGAGGCGATCGACGAGTTCCGCAACGGCCGCTTCGTGATCATCATCGACGACGAGGATCGCGAGAACGAGGGCGACCTGACGATCGCGGCGCAGTTCGCGACGCCTGAGGCGATCAACTTCATGGCGCGTTACGGCCGCGGCCTGATCTGCGTGCCGATGACGCACGAGCGTCTCCAGCAGCTTCACGTCCCGATGATGGTGGACCACAACGACTCGCACTTCGGGACGCCGTTCTCGGTGTCGGTCGAAGCGCGCGCCGGCGTCACCACGGGCATCTCGGCTGCGGACCGCGCGCGCACGACGCAGGTGTTGATCGACCCGCAGACGCGGCCGGCCGACCTGGTGATGCCGGGCCACGTGTTCCCGCTGCGCGCGCGCGATGGCGGCGTGCTCGTCCGTGCCGGCCAGACCGAGGCGACGGTCGACCTCTGCAAGATGGCGGGCCTGTATCCTGCCGGCGTCCTTTGCGAGATCATGAACCAGGACGGCACGATGTCGCGGCTGCCGCAGCTCAAGCGCTTCGCAAAACGGCACAACCTGAAGATCATCAGCGTCACGCAGCTCATCGAGTACCGCATGCACAAGGAGAAGCTTGTGCGGCGCGTCGCCGATACGGTGCTGCCGACCGAGTTCGGCGAGTGGCGCTGCATCGCGTACAGGGCGATCACCGATCCGGACGAGCACATCGCCCTCGTCTTCGGCGACGTGGAGAGCGACGAGCCGACGCTGGTGCGCGTGCACAGCCAGTGCGTGACCGGCGACGTCTTCGGCTCGCAGCGCTGCGACTGCGGCGAACAGTTGCACATGGCGATGAAGATGATCGCGGAGGCGGGCAAGGGCGTCATCGTGTACATGCGCCAGGAGGGGCGCGGCATCGGCCTCCACAACAAGATCAAGGCCTACAAACTGCAGGACGGCGGCATGGATACCGTGGAGGCGAATGAGGCGCTCGGGTTCCCGGCGGACCGCCGTGACTACGGCATCGGCATGCAGATCCTCGTCGACCTGGGGCTCTCGAAGCTGCGACTGCTGACGAACAATCCCGAGAAGCGCGCCGGCCTCGAAGGCTACGGCCTGCACGTCGTCGAGCGCGTGCCGGTGCGCGCCACGCCGAACGAGCACAACCTCCGCTACCTGGAGACGAAGCGCACGAAGATGGGGCACCTGCTGGGGTAGCGGGCAGTTTGCAGTTCGTAGTCTGTAGTTCGTAGTGGAGGCCTCGGCAACGAGGCCTCCGTCGTTATTGGCCAAGGCACGCGGCTCCGGCGCCGCGGTCGCACACCTTCGCATGCGTCCGCCCCGCTAGCTTTGGCGCGCCGCGCCGATTATCATCCGTCACTATGACCGAATCGACCAGTCACCCATCACCCGTGACCAATCTGCAGCCCACCATCCCGGCCGGATACTGGCAGCGCGAGGCGAGCCACAACCCGCGGCCGTTGACGCCGCTTGGGTCGAGCATCTTCATCGACGGCGCCCGCCAGTCGTTCCCGAAGGTCTTCGCCGACTTCGGGCTGCTCGTCGAGACCCTGGAGTACCGCGAGATCCGCGGCTACGTCTACACGTCTCCGAAGCCGTTCGGCGCCGGTGAGCACGGCGGCGGACGTATGCCGCCGAAAGCGCTGCTCTGGCTCGCACTGCGGCTGCAACCGGCCTTCCGCCGCCGGCTCGCCACGTGTAAGAAGGCGCTGCGCGAACGGCTCGATCGAAAGCTGATCGACCGCTGGTACGACGAATGGCGCCCGCGCCTCGCCGCGGATGCCGCGCGACTCCGCGCCGTCGACATCTCCTCGCTTTCGGACGCCGCGCTGGCAACGCACGCGGAGCAGTTGCGGCACTGGCTCTTCGACGCGTTCGACATCCACTTCTACCTCAGCGGTGCCAACGGGTATCCGCTCGCGAGACTTTCGTTCTTCTGCCGCGATCATCTGGGCTACGACGACCTGCGGACGCTCAGTCTCATGTCCGGCCTCTCCGCCGCATCAAGCGCACCCGCGATCGCTCTCGCGGAGCTGGCGGACCGCCTGCGCACCGATGACGCGCTGCGGATGGCGCTCCTGGACGCGAGGCCTGCGGATGTTCCGGCGATCGTAGAGCGACGCGGCGGCGACGCCGCCACGGCGTTCCGCGCGTACCTGCATGAGTATGGCTGCCGTGCACTGCGATACGAACTCGTTGAGCCGACGCTGGGCGAGACGCCGGAACTGATCGGACAACTCTTGCAGGATCAGCTTCGCCGCCCCGTCGACATGCTTGCCGAGCAGGAGATCCTGAGGCGCGCGCGCGAAGATGCGAAAGCGTCGGCGCTCGCCGCGCTGCCAGATGAGCGTCGGCGAGGGCAGTTCCTCGATCTGCTGGCCGACGCCGAACGCGCCTATCCGGTGCGGGAGGAGAACGAGTTCTACACGGTGAGCGTGCCCCTCGCGCTGTGCCGCTTCGCGGTGCTGGAAGCCGCGCGCCGCCTCGTCGCGTCGGACTCGATCGCCCTGCCGGACGATGTGTTCTTCCTCACGTACGACGAGCTTATCGCCGCCCTGCAGGTGCCGTCCGAGGCTTTCGCGGAACTCGTTGTCGGACGGCGCGCGGCGTTCGTCGCGGCGGAGGCGTTCGACCCGCCAGCCTCGTATGGCGAAGAGCCGCCGCTGCCGCCACTCGACCTGTTGCCGCCGGAGGCGCGCGAACTGATGGAGGCGATGGCGTACCTGCAGGAGAAGGTCTTCGAAGCCGGGCAGAGCGGTGTGCGGACGGCCGCCGGCGCGACCGAGATCCGTGGCCGGGCGGCGGCGACAGGCACGCACACCGGCGTGGCGCGCGTAGTCATGGGCGAGCACGAGTTCGACAAGCTGCAGACGGGCGACGTCCTGGTCTGCCCCATCACGTCGCCCGTGTGGTCGATCCTGTTTGCGAAGGTCAGTGCGCTCGTCACCGACACCGGCGGAATCCTCTCGCATCCGGCGATCATCGCGCGGGAGTACGGCATTCCGGCCGTCGTGGCGACGGGCAATGCCACGCAACTGATCCGCGACGGCCAGCAGGTGCTCGTTGACGGCGACGCCGGCATCGTGCGTGTCCTGACATAACACCGGCCGATCCGCACGCCGCCCCGCGAAGATGGTTCATACGTACCATGTCGCGGCGCCCCGCACCGCGCGATCATGAAGGTGCGGGATTCGGTAGACTGACTGTATCCCGGGAGGATCCTTGACGAAGGGCGGATTCAGCTTCGAAGGCGGGCTCGATGCGGCCGGCCTGCGGCTGGCGGTGATCGTGGCGCGCTTTAACGCGCACGTAACAAGCAAGCTGTACGATGGCTGTCGTGAAGAGTTGGGCGCCCGGGGTCTCGATCCGGACGCGTTGACGTCGATCGAAGTACCGGGATGTTTCGAGTTGCCGCTCGTCGCGAAGACGCTCGCGGCAAGCGGGCGATTCGACGCAGTGATCTGCCTGGGTGCGGTGATCCGCGGCGACACGCCGCACTTCGACTACGTATCGTCGGAGACGGCAAGCGGCCTGCAGCGGGCAGCGCTTGACACCGGCGTGCCGGTCGTCTTCGGCGTGTTGACGACGGACAACGATGAACAGGCGATCGAGCGAGTCGGCGGCAGCGGCGGGCACAAGGGCCGTGATGCCGCGCTGACAGCGATCGAGATGGTGCACACGATGCGGCGCGTGCGCGGCGAGTAATCGCGACGGCGGCGCCGGGCGATACGAACACAGACATGCGGCCTCGCCCCCGGGCAGTGGGGGCCCCGCGAGGAGGCGGGCACATGGCAATCAAAGCAGACGAAGTCCGGCACCCCGACCAGATGGAAGACGACTTCGACTGGGAGGCGGTCGCCGAGGGCGAGCCAGTCGACGCGGAGACGCACCGAACGCTGCGCCTGGCGCACCGCGCGGTGGCGAAGTTCCCGGAGTTGAAGGGCAAGTACAAGGCGTATGCCGGCGCCGCCGCGGTCGTCTCAAGCGCGGCGACGTTGATGGCGGCCGTAGCCATCACGCGCAAGATGAAGCACGGCATGAGCCCCGGCCAGGCACTGGCATCGCTGACAGCGGCGGACCTCGACGCGGCGGTCCACGTGGCAGCGCGGGATCAACGCTACAAGCGGCTGTTGCGCAAACTGAAGCTCCGCCGCCACAAGAAGTCCTCCGGCGACTAGCGCGTGCGCTTCGGACGCGAAGGGAGCGTCTTCTACGTCCGGTGGAAGGGGCCCGAGAGTGAGGATTTCGGCGCGCTCGGCCTGCTCGTGCGCTTCGTCATCAACGTAGCAGCGCTCTGGTTCGCTCAGCTCATCGTTCCCGGCTTCTGGATACGCGGCGCAAGCGCGCTGATCTTGGGTGCCGTCATCTTCGGCACCGTCAACGCCTTCCTCAAGCCGATCGTTTCCATGCTGTCGTGCGCCCTCACGTGCGCGACGCTGGGGCTCTTCGCGCTGATCATCAACACGGCGATGCTGGCGCTGACGGCGTGGATCGCCGGCAAGTTTGATCTCGCCTTCGAAGTGCGCGGGTTCTGGGCGGCGTTCCTCGGCGCCGTCATCATCTCGCTCGCCAGCACGATCCTCGGCACCTGGGCCGATCGGAACATTCTGCGCCCTGCGCGCAGCGACGCGCTCGACGATTGGTGACGGCTGGCGGAACCGCTCGGTTCGCGGCCGTTCACTGTTAGCCGTGGCTCCTGGATGGGATCAGCGCCGGCTTCGTTGTGACGTTAGCGCGCGGGGCGCGCGTACGGAACGCGCCCGCCAGTGGCCGACGATCTTTTTCGGGGCTAAACGCGCGGTTTATGGCAAGATCAGATTGCAAAATCAAGCCGAATCTGGTATCGTTTCGATCTCGGAGTTCCCTCAGGGACGTCCCGGTCTGTCAGATGCGAGTCCGCCGCGAGCGGGCGGTCAATGGGTGCGCGCTTCGGGCGCGTCGGGAGCGGATGGAGGTTCGGCAGCGTGCATGTGACTGAAGCAGCGTGCGAGGCACTGAACGATCTCCTGTCTCGCGCCGCGGCCGACCGGTGCCTGCGCCTCAGCACCACCCAGGGCAACTATCGCTTCATTGTCGACGAACCTATCGAGCAAGACGTCACTTATACCTTCGAACACCGCGTCGTCCTCGCCGTCTCCGACACCGTCACACGCGACCTCTGGGGCATCACCGTCGACTGCGCGCTTGAGGCGGGCAGGCGGAAGCTCATCTTCCGCAAGGCGAAGCAAGGCGAGCCGATGGACGCCGCCCGAGAAGAGACGAACCTCGTGCCGCCGCAGTGGCGCGCCGGCGAACACGAACGCCTGCTCGCGGAGATCGCCGACATCGGCCGCCAGATCTCGTCGCTGCGTGGCGGCTCGAAGAGCCTGGTGCGCGAGCAACTCCACGTGCTCGAGGCGGCGAAGCAGGAGAAGTGGGACGCCATCCGCGCTCTGTGGGCTGGCGATGGCGGCTGGCACAAGAAGAACGGCAACGAAGCAGCCTTGGCGGCCCGCGCCGCCGAGTAGGATCTGGCCCTGCGGCATCGCGGGCGAGACTGGAGCGTACATGACGGCAGTAGACCTTCGAGATGGGGAGTCCGGCGAGCATCTCCTGACGCGCTTCCGCCAGGCGGTACAGCGCGACGGCATCCTGCGTGAAATCAAGCAGCGCCGCCACTTCATCCCGAAGAGCGAACGCCGCCGCATTGCGCGCGCGAAAGCCGCGCGTCGCCGCCGCCGCGCGCTGACGAAGCGCCCCGTCGCGGCGTAGCCCGCCCCACATCACAAGTCATGAAGACAGCGCCCTCAGAGGCGCTGTTTGCTTGTTCGGCGGCGCGGCCGCAGCGGGATTTTCATTGCGCCACAACCGTACGCGCCATCGCTCTTACGGGCTGATGCCCAGCAGGCGCGCCGCGTTCTCGCGGAGGATCTTCGGCTTCACGTCGTCACGGAAGCCCGCCTGATCGAAGTCCCGCAGCCAGCGCTCCGGCGTGATCGCCGGATAGTCGGAGCCGAAGATGACCTTATCGCTGATCATGTTGTTGGCGTAGGTGATAAGCGACGGCGAGAAGTATTTCGGCGACCAGCCGGAGAGATCCATGTATACGTTGGGCTTGTGGACCAGCATCGCCAATTGCTCCTCCTGCCACGGCCATGCCGGGTGCGCCATCACGATTGTCAACTGAGGGAAGTCGGCGGCGACGTCGTCCATGTACGGGATCGGCCGCGCGTAGCCCAGCTTGATGCCGCCACCGCCCGGCCTGCCCGCGCCGACGCCCGTCGTGCCCGCGTGGAACAGCACGATGAGTTCCAGCTCCTGCGCCTTCTCCCATAGCGGGTAGAAGCGCTGGTCGTTCGGGTAGAACTGCTGCGACGACGGGTGGAATTTCAGCCCCTTCAGGCCGAGGTCCTTGACGTTTCGCGTCTCGCGCACCGCCGCCGCGCCCTTCCACGGGTCGACGTTGCCGAACGCGGTGAACGTGTTCGGCCAGCGTTTCACGCAGTCTGCGAAGTACTGGTTTGGCACTGGCGGTCGGCCGGTCGCCGTCTCCGTATCGATGGCGAACAGCACGCCGAACATGTCGAGCTTCTGGTAGTAGTCGGCCATCTCCTCCGTCGTCGATGGAGGCGGCTCGCCGCGAAAGTACGCCGCCATTTCGGCCTGTTCCCGCGTCGAGAGCCCGCCCGGCCCCGGCGGGTGGATGTGGAAGTCGATGGTTTTCGGCACGAGCGCCTCCCGTTTGTAGTTCGTAGTTGGTGGTTTGCCGTCCGTAGCTCAGCACGTCCCGCTGGACCTACAAACTACCCACTACACACTTCCTACTTCATCAACCCGACCTGCACGTTCCGAAACCGCGCGGCCGCGGCGCCGTGGCCGGTGTGGGCCACCTGCTCCGGCTGACCCTTGCCGCAGTTCGGCGTGCCCCACACCACCCACTCGTCGCGGTTGGCGATGGCGTCGCAGCTGCCCCAGAAGCGCGGCGTGATGCCGGTGTACGTCGGGTTCTTGATCAGATCGCCCAGCTTGCCGTGCTTGATCTCGCGGCCGATCTCGGTGCCGAACTGGAAGTTCAGCCGCTTGTCGTCGATGCTCCAGCTCCGGTTCGTCTCCATGTACACGCCGTCGTCGGTGTCGGCGATCATGTCCGCCAGCGTCCACTCGCCCGGCTCCAGGCTGACGTTGGTCATGCGGATCAGCGGGATGCGGTTCCAGCCCGACGCGCGCATGGCGCCGTTGCTGCGCTGCCCGAGCGCCGCCGCCGTCTCGCGCGACGTCAGGTAACCCAGGAACAGGCCATTTCGGACGATCGGCGTCGATTGCGCTGGCACGCCCTCGTCGTCGAAGCCGAAGGTGCCGAGCCCGCCGGGGATCGTCGCGTCGGCGGTCATGTTGACGTGTTCCGATCCGTACATGAACGAGCCGAGCTTGTCGGTCGTCAGGAAGCTCATGCCCGCGAACGCCGCTTCCGTGCCGAGCACGCGGTCCAGCTCGATCGGGTGACCGCACGATCTCGTGGATCTGCAACGCCACCTGGCTCGCGTCGAGGATGACCGTCGTCGTGCCCGGTTCCATCGTCTTCGCACGCAGCAGCGCCGACGCTTCCTCAGCGACGCGCTGCGCGTTGCCGGCCAGGTCGTAGCGCTCGATGAACTCCCAGCCCTCGGTGCCCTGGTGCCTGCCGACGCTGTTGGGGTACGAGCGGTTCTGCACCTCGCCCTCGTCGACCGCCGTCGCCTCGAGGCCGCAGCCGGTCTCGTACAGTTCCTGCTCGACGTAGGCGTCCTCGGTGCTGGCGAAGATCTTGTCCTCGCGCTGGCAGTAGATGTTGCCTTCCGCCGCGACGATGTTCGGCACCGCCGCCATCGTCTCGTTGGCGCGGATCAGCAGTGCGATCTTGTCGTCGAGCGAGACGGCGAACGGGTCCTTCACCACGGGCGTGCGGTAGGTGCCGCTGACCGACTGCGGTGGTCCGATGTCCGCGCGCGGCCCGCGCACGCGGCCCGACGCCTTCGCCACGCGCACGGCCTCCGCCGCCACGGCCGACGCCTCGTCGAGCGTCATCTTGTGGCTGGCGGCGAACCCCCAGAAGCCATCTACGATCACGCGGACGCCGAATCCGAGCGACTCGTCGGCCGTCAGCGACTCGACGTTCTTGTTGCGGACGGTGATGTTCTCCGACTTGAAGCGCACGATGCGGACGTCGGCGTAGTCGGCGCCGCGCGACTTCGCCGTGTCGAGCGCGCGCATCGCGAGATCACGCATGATCTTCCTCCCTGCGAAAGCGACCGTTTCCGTGCCGCTGCGTCTTCAGGCCGCTGCGACCGCCGTATGTTTGGCGAGGAACTCCATGATGATGCGGTTCGTCTCTTCCGGCTTCTCGGCCGTGAATCCGTGCCGCTGCCCGGGCAGCATGTGCAATACCGCGTTCGGGATACGCTCCGCGAGGATCGGCGAGTTCCGCGCGTCGACCAGCGTGTCGGCATCGCCGGCGATCACCAGCGTCGGCGCGGTGATCCGCGGCAGCCGGTCGTACGTGTCGTGCGCGCGGATGGCGGCGATCTGGCCCTTCATGCCCGCCGCCGTTTGCGGGTACTGCATGAACGAACCGGCCATCTGCGCGAAGCCCGGCCCCGGGCTGGCGAGGAATTCCGGCGTGAAGAGCTGCAGCAGCATCTCCTTGATGCGATCGCCCGTCATCGCCGCCTGTGTGTCCTCGATCGCGAGGCCTTCGGCGCTGGTCGCCATCATCGCCTCGTAACCCGCCGAGTGCGGGCCGCCGGGCGTCGTGCACGCGAGCACAAGGCTGCGCACGCGCGCCGGATAACGGATCGCGAACTCCTGCGCGATCATGCCGCCCATCGACGCGCCGATGATGTGCGCCGACGCGATGCCCAGGTGGTCGAGCAGCGCGGCTGCGTCGCTCGCCATCTGGGGG
Organism: uncultured Chloroflexia bacterium; assembly: GCA_963743185.1. Lineage (GTDB taxonomy): Bacteria > Chloroflexota > Dehalococcoidia > DSTF01 > JACRBR01 > JANXYW01. The sequence continues at coordinate 169,910 of CAVUOT010000010.1, forward strand.
ATGGTGTACGCGCCGTCAGGCTGCGTCGTGCGGCCGGCGCCGCGGTTGTCGAACGCGATGACGTGATAGCGCCCGGCGAGCGCGGGGATCTGGGACGCCCACGCGGCGGCGTTCATCATGAAGCCCATGATCAGCAGCAGCGGCTCGGCTGCCGGATCGCCGTGTTCTTCGTAGTACATCTCGATGTCGTTGATTGTGGCGATGGTCATCCGTCCTCCATGAGCACTCGAGGAAGTTTGGCAACGGCGTCACTTCGCGGCGACGGTGCCGTCCTGCAGGAACGCGACGATGTCCGCATTCAGCTCGTCCGCGCACTCCATGAAGAAGAGGTGGCGGCCGCCCGGGTACAGCTTGAACCGCACGTCCGGGATCCCCGCGGCGAGCGCGCGCCCGTTCTCGACCGGGATCGTGCCGTCGTCCGTGCCGTGAGCGACGAACGTCGGGCAGGCGATCTCGCCCAGCCGGCCGTGCGTGTCGTGCGCCTGCGCCGCGGCGATCTGCGTGGCGCGCCCCTCCGGTGTCGACCGCAGTTCGGCGTTCGCGAGCGAACGCGCGACGATCTCGGCGTCGTGCGCGGCCACGTATGCGTCGCTGTAGTTGAGCGCGTAGGTCGAGCGCACCGCCGCGACGGGATCGGTGATCTCGCTCGCCGCCATGAACTTCGCCATGTTCTCGCCGGGCGGCATCACGTGCTGCTCGCCGCCAGCCGTCGTGCAGCCCAGCACGAGGCGCCGCACGCGCCGCGGATGCTCGAGCGCGATGTGCTGCGCCATCATGCCGCCGAACGAGGTGCCGAACACATGCGCCGTCGCCGCGCCCGCCGCGTCGAGCACCGCCGCCGCGTCGTCGGCGTACGTCTTCGGGGCCGCAACGCCGTCGCCGGTGCTTGAACGCCCGGCGCCGCGCGGGTCGAAGACGATGACGCGGAAGTGACGCGCGAGCACCGGCGTGTTCGCCCAGAAGATCTCGACCGTGCAGCCGAAGCCGGGATGAAGCAGCAATGGTTCGCCCTCGCCGTGCACTTCGTAGTAGAGGCGCGCGCCCGGGGCGTCAGCGTATGGCATGCGCCGCTTTCTCCCCGGATCCCGTCCGCTGTCGGCGCACGAAGTCGAGCACGAGCGCGTCGGCCTGGTCCTGCGCCTCGAGGTTGTAGCCGTGTCCCATGCCTTCGAGGATGTGCAGCTCGGCGTGCGGGATGTGCTGCTTGAGCAGGTGCGCATTCGCCGCCGGGATCATCACGTCCCCAGCGCCGTGGAGGATCATCACCGGGCACGTGATCTCATGCAGCCGGTCCCACGTGTCGTGCTTCGCGGTGGCAACAATCTGGCGCATGTACGAGTGCGGCGGCGCGCTGTACCGGCTCGCCTCGCGTGAGCGCGCGAGCAACGCGCTGTAATTGGCGGCGATGTACGTGTCGCTGTAGCCGAGTCGCCAGCCGGCGGAGAGCGCTTCGTCGCCGCTCAGCGACTGGTTGCGCGCCATCTGTTGGATCGTCTCGGCGGCCGGCAGGACGCCCTTCACGGCGCCGCCGGTCGTGCAGCCGAGGATGAGTGCGCGCACGCGATGCGGGTGCCGCAGCGCCAGCTCCTGCGCGACCATACCCCCCATCGACGAGCCGTAGACGATGGCCGAGTCGAGTCCGATCGCGTCGATCAGCGCCGCCGCGTCGTCGGCGAAGCCCGCGATGGTGAACTCGCCCGCGGGCTTCTCGCTGCGCCCGCAGCCGCGGTTGTCGTAGGCGATGAAGTGCAGGTGCTGGCGGTACGACTCGATAAGGTACGGCACCTCGCCCAGATGTCCGCCGAGCCCACTGATGAAGAGCAGCGGCTCACCCGCACCGTGGCGCTCGTAGTACAGCTCGACGTCGTTGACGCGTACCGTGGGCATTGCTCTCAGGGTAGCGATTACGGCGCGGGCGGGATAGCTACGGACCGTTAGGAGTAGTCGAAGCTAGCTACACGTGACATTCGACATAAGGACGAGCGAGGCGCCGTCGAAACGGACCGCGGCCTGGTACATCTGTCTCTTGACAGCCCGGTCTGAACGCCCATAAGATCGTCCTACAACTGAATACGTGACAGCCGAGTCTCCGCCGCAGGGCGGAGAGCGGGGGAACCGAAAGGGACCCGGGCTGAAGGTCGCAAGACCGGGGGAACCTTCTCCCCTAAGCCGCCAGCTAACCTCGTAGGCTTTGAAGGTCGGACCAATTCATATGGACGACCTTTTTTCATGTCCGCCTAACGATGTGCACGGAGGCAACGGACCTATCAAACCGACCAGGCGCCGTGCCAGGACCGCGAACAGCTTCCGCGCCGTATGGGAGCCGGTAGCCTCTCCGGATTTCGGCGAGCTGCCCGCCTCGCTCCACCGTGCAGGCGGCGCGTCGATGTCGCTCGTGCGTTCGGCGTCTGAAGGCGCACGGGGTCCCGCGGCCGGAGTCGCCGTGCTCGATGCGCCGCGCCCCGTGCCGGCGTTCGATTTCGGAGAGATCGCGCATCCGATCGCGGACGTCGCGACCGCCGTCAGGCAGCGCGCTCACGTCACGACGTGGGAGCGCCTGTTCACGCGCGGGCTCGAGATGTTGCCGTTCGCGCTCGCCGCGCTGCTCATCTCGACGCTCGTTTGGGGCGCGTACTTCCTGCCGATCCCCCTCGTCGTCATGCTGCTCGGGTTCGACTTCTACTGGGCGTGGCGCTCCCTCAACATGGGCGTCCACACGTTCCGCGGCTACCGCGCCATGAAGGCCACGGCGCGCATCGACTGGCGCCAGCGCTTCGAGGCGGAGACGCTGCCGTACGGCCCGCTGGCCGCGGACAACGGCACGGGTGAGCGGCGCGAGTTTATCGCCTGGGACGACGTCCACCACCTGATCATCATCCCGACGTACAAAGAGACCGTCGAGAAGCTCCGCGCCACGCTCGGCAAGCTCGCCGAGAGCGAGGTCGCGCACGAGAAACTGCTCGTCGTCATCGCCATGGAGGAACCGGACACCGACGCCCCGCGCCGATTCGAGATCCTGCAGGCCGAGTTTGGCCACAGCTTCTTGGCGATGATCGGCACGACGCATCCGGGCGACATCGCCGGCGAAGTGCGCGGCAAGTCGTCGAACGAAGCCTGGGCTGCGAAGAAGGCGAAGCGCCTGTTCTGCGACCAGATGGGCTACAACCTCGACCATATGACCGTGACGAGCTGCGATGCCGACACGCTCTTCCACCCGCGCTACTTCAGCGCCCTCACCTACTACTTCGCGACGAACCCCAAGCGCTACCGCACGTTCTGGCAGGGTCCGATCTTCTACTACAACAACGTCTGGGACGTGCCGGCGCCGCTGCGCATACAGAACAGCCTGGGCGGCATCAACCACCTCGCGAAACTGATGCGGAAGTACACCGTGCTGTTTCCGCAGTCGACGTACAGCCTGAGCATGCGCATGTGCCACGATGTCGGCTACTGGGACGTCGATGTCGTGCCCGAGGACTGGCACATGTTCCTCAAGTGCTTCTTCGCGCTCGGCGGCGAGCCCGACGTGCAGCCGATCCTGCTGCCCGTCGGCAACGACGGTGTACGCGCGGTCTCATACAAGCGCACGTTCTGGGAGCACTACCAGCAGGCGCGCCGCCACGCCTGGGGTTGCTCCGACATCCCCTACGCCATCAAGCAGTTCATCGCGCACCCGGAGATCCCGTTCCTGCGCAAGCTGCGCCGTACATGGAGCCTCACGGAGAATCACGTGCTCTGGTCGTCGCAGTGGTTCCTGATCACCGGCGTCGCCGCAAACATGTCGGCGGGCGGATGGGGCGCGTTCATCGGCCTGCATCCCTTCGCCGCCCACAACATCCCTCACTGGTTCATCACAGCGTCGCACTGGATCCTGCTGCCGTGCATGATCCCGCTGTTCATGATGATCGTGCTCGACATGATGATGCGTCCGGCGCGCCCGAAGCGCTGGAAGGTGTGGCTCTACCCGGTACAGTTCGTCCAATGGACGTTGATGGCGCCCATCACCCTGTTCTTCACCGCGATGCCCGCGCTCGATGCGCAGATCCGTCTCGCCCTGGGCCGCCGGCTCGAGTACAAGGTGACGGAGAAGGCGTAGGTGAGTCGGTAGTTCGTAGTGAGTAGTTTGTAGTTCTCCGGAACGTCGGCGCGGCCCCGCGTTACGGGACGCACAACGAAACGCCCCGATGAACGGGGCGTTTCTTGCTTGCGGGACTGGCTCGAAGGTCCTCCGCGATCTTGCCGGCTAGACTCCGCCGGCGATCTTCTTCGCGGCCGCCGCTACTGCATCCGCATTCACGCCGGTCGCCGAAACCGACAGCAAGACCTGCGTGCTGCCTTTGATGAACACCACGGACACCGCGTCCGCGTCCTTCGTCTGGAAGCCGCCGGCGTCGCCGAGGCCGTCGATCTTCTCAACGAGATCTCCAGCCAAGCTGCTCTTGATGGCGTCGATTGCGGCGCTGATCTTCATTTCGTTCACGATGAGAATGATGCGATTGGTCGAGCCCGTCCCCCACGCGCAGGTCGTCTGCTTCGCGGCAGGCGTGTCTGCCGAGGTCACCCTCGCCGCTCCGGGGTTCGGGAGCAGGGCCGAGGCCGCGGAGGCGCTGAGATACTTGCAGGTGTCGCCGCCGCCGCTCGTGTCCGCAGCCGCCGTTGTAGGCGCCGCCGCTGACGGTGAGGCGCTTGCCTTCGTCGCAGCCGGTGTGGTGCCGCTGGCCTTCGTCGCGCTCGGCGTCGTCGCAGCTACGTTGGTAGACGCCGCGGCCGACGCCGCCGGAGTCGTGCTCGTCTTGCTGCTGCTTCCGCCGCATCCCGCGAGCGCGGTAGCGAGGCTAAGCAGGAACGCGCCAGCCATCATTGTCTTCATGTCGAACTCCTCCGCTAAAGCACGAGCGCAAAGGAATCGACAACACGTCGCCCGCCGCACGGCCCCGCGCAGTCTAACGGAGCGCCAACCAACGCAGTGATCGAAGGAGCGTCAATACTAACGTGTTGGAGAACACACATCCCTACTCAGGGAGCACGCGCGACCACTCCAGGCGCGCGCGCATCCGGCGCGGTGCGGCGCCAGTCGCGCTCCTGCGCGCCGCGACGGCCTAGAGCGCTCCGAACTCGCGCGCCAGCTCGATGATGTCCTCCGACGTGAAGAACGAGCGGCGGGCGTTCACCCAGTGATCGTGCTGTTCGTCGAACTGGCCGTTGTACTCGTCCTGGATGCGGTCGTAGATCTGCTTCACGACGCGGCTCGTCTCCTTCACGCGCGTCTCGCTGCCCATGCGCTCCAGCTCGCGGTTCAGCACCGAGATGATGCCCTCGGAGCCCGACAGCGACCCGACGCGGCTGAGCTCGACCTCGCTTCGCCCGAACAACGATGCGGCGAACGGCAGGTAGATCAACCCGCCCGGCGCGGCGCCCTGCCGTCCGACGCCTGCCTGGTGGATGCCCGCCGTCGTCGTGAACACCTCGCCGATCAGCGGCAACCGATCGTTCAGCTCGATCACTTCGCCATCGATCAAGCTGACGCATCTGCTCCAGCGCCTGCAGGTCGAAGCCGGGGTCGCCGTAGTGGCGGATCAGCGCCGCGACCGTCTGCTCGAGCGACGTGTTGCCTGTGCGCTCGCCCAGCCCGGCGAACGCGACGTTGGCCTTCTTGCCGCCGTAGCGCCACGCGGCGATCGAGTTCGCCGTGGCGAGACCGAAGTCGTTGTGGCCGTGGAACTCCAGCTCGGCGCCGGTCTCCGCGAGCAGCACCGTGAAGAGGCGCGGCACTCCCCAGGGCAGCGATGCGTACGGGTCCGGGCTGCCCCAGCCGATCGTGTCGCAGATGCGGAACTTGGCGATGCCCTTGCTCTCGTCCATCACGCGCTGCATGAACGGGATCACCCAGCCGTAGATGTCGGCCCGCGTGCAGTCTTCGAGGTGTACGCGCGGCACGATGTTGTTCTCGAGCGCGGTGAGAATCGGCTGCAGGTACTTCTCGATCGCTTCTTCCTTCGAGGCGTAGCCCAGCTTGTCGAAGATGTGGTGGTCCGACGCGGAGGCGAGCATGCCCGTCTCCTTCACCTTCCCCTGCGACACCTCAACGAGCAGCTTGATGTCCTTCGGCGTCGCGCGCGTCCACGTCGTCACGCGCGGCCACTCGTAGCCGCGTTCCAGAAGCTTCTCCAGCGTCCACACGTCGCGCTTCTGGTAGATGAACGCTTCGACGGCGTAGATGGCGCCCGTGTTGTTGTCGAGCCGGTGCAGCAGGTCGTAGTACTTGAGCCGCGTCTCGGGCGGGAAGACGGCGAAGCGGCTGTCCTGCGCGCCGTCGCGCAGCGTCGTGTCGGTGATGAGCTTCGGCAAGCCATCCTGCATCGAAGGCGGCGTGACCGGCTCCGGCTCGAGCGTCACGGGCGGCAGGTTGCCCTCGTAGTTGTAGTACACCCGCTCGGTGTTGACCTTCGTCGCGATAGTCATCGTTGCCTCCGTTGTGGAGCAGGGCGGCGGCCTTGCCGCCGATCGCTCCAGCTTTGAAACCCGCCGCGATATCTATAGCTAGGATTGTTATAGCCTATAGTGCCCGGTCATGGAAAGGTGCGGCAAGCCGGTTCCGGCGGGCGTAACACACTCGTAACGCGCGCGGCCTATGGTACCGTTGGCCGGAGGTCGCTGTACAGGATGTCGCGCTTCTCCGAACGCCGCCTGCTCGTCCGCATCGCCGCCAGCATCGCCCTGCTTGCACTGCTGCTATGGCGCATCGACCTGCCGGAAGCCGGCCGCGCGCTTCGCGACGCCAACTACGTGTACGTCGTCCCCGGCCTCGCGCTCTTCGGCCTGGCCAAGCTGCTCGTCGCGCAGCGCTGGCGCATCATGATGTCGACGTTCGCCGTCCTGCCGCTGCCGCCGCTCTTCGGCATCCTCCTTGTTTCGAACCTGGCGAACAACATCGTACCGGCGCGCATCGGCGACCTGATCCGCGTGCAGGTGCCGGCGCAGCGCTACGACGTCAGCCGCGCCCGCCTCGCGGCGACGGTCTTCGCGACGGAGTCGCTGCTCGACGGCATCGCCTTCGCCGTGCTCGGGCTGATTGGCCTCGCGCTGATCGACCTGCCGAACTTTCCGACCGGAGTGTTCTGGGGCGTGCTGGGCGCCGTCTCGGGCGGCCTGATCGCCGTGATCCCGCTCTCGCACCTCAAGCTGCAGGACGGCTGGACGGGCCGCGGCGTCATGCCGCTACTGCCGGACCGCGCGCGCCTCGCGCTGGAAGAAGCCGTCCCGCACTTCATCGATGGCCTGGCTGTCTTCCGCAACGCGCGCCTCGGTGCCGAGGCGATCGCCCTCTCGTTCGCGATCTGGCTCATCGAGGTCGGAATGTTCGCGCTGTTCGGCTTGCGCTTTCGGCATCCACCTTTCGATGCCGTCGTGGATGCTGATCATGGTCGCCGCGAACATGATCAGCTCCGTGCCGATTACGCCGTCGAACATCGGTGCCTACGAGGTGGCGATCACGGAGCTAACGAAAGCGTTGGGCGTGGATGCCGGTGTGGCCGGCGGCTTCGCGATCGCAGCGCACGTGTTCAACATCGCCTGGATCACCGGCGCGGGCTTCATCGCCATGTGGGCGCTGGGGTTGAGCTGGGACGATGTGTTCTCGTTCGGGCGGAAGCGCCGAGGCGGCGAGTGCCGCCGACGCGACGGACATCGCGCGCGCGCCTTCGTGACCGCGCGAGGGCTGTCGAGATTCAGCCCATGCGTCGCTCGTACCACACGACGTCCCAGTAGCGGTCGAACTTGCGCCCGACTTCGCGCAGCACGCACAGTCGCGTGAACCCGAAACGCTCGTGGAGCGCGCACGAACCATTGTTGGGCAGGGTGATCGCGGCGACGGCCATGTGGATATCCTCGTCGCGCACGGACTCGAAGAGCACATCGTACAGGCGCTGGCCCACGCCAAGTCCGACCGCCTCGGGTGCACAGACGACGCTCACTTCGACCGTCGTTTCGTACGCGCGACGCGGCCGAAACCGGCTGGTGCTGGCGTACCCCAGCACCAGATCGTCGGCCTGGGCGACGAAAAGCCGATGCCGCCCGGTCGTGGCGTAGTGCCCGAACCACTCCTCGCGCTGTTGAAGGCTCCACGGTTCGAGATCGAACGTGATCGCCGTGTGGACGATGTAGTGGTTGTAGAGATCGTTCAGACGCGGGAGATCGCGTGACTCAGCGGGCCGCACGGTGATCTGGGCGACATCGCGTAACCGCTCGATGCCGGAGGAATCGCCGTTCGGTGAGGTCAACATCGCCATATCCTAGTGTCGCGCATGATACCGCTGCGATGTTTCCGTTGCGTTACGCACGGCTCAGCCCAGCGCCAGCGCGAACACGCCCGCCACAATGGCGGTCGCGCCCGCGAGCCGGCGCGGCGCGTCCGACTCGCCGAGCAGCCGCAGGCCGAGGATCGCGCCGAACAGGATGCTAACCTCACGTGCCGGTGCCACGTAACTGACAGGGGCCAGAGTGTACGCCGCGAGCACCAGGATGTACGCGCCGGGGCTGAGCACGCCGATCACGATCACGGCGCGCCGCTGCTCGCGGACGATCGTCGCGACTTCGCTGCGGCCTGACCGCGTGGCGATGGCGAGCGGCGCAAGGAAGGCGAGCCGTGCCAGGTCGAGCCCCCACGAATACAGTACGGGCGTCACGATGGTCACGCCCTTGCTGTCCCACAAGGAGTACGCCGCGATGCACGCGCCGGTTGCCAGCGCGAAGACGATCGACCGCCACATCTCCGTGCCACTGGATCGGCTGCCGCCCCAGGACATGACGATGATGCCGGCGACCACGAGTGCGGCGCCCGCGAGCGCCAGACCGCTCGGCCGCTCGCCGAAGATGACGATAGCGCCGATGACGGCGAGCGCCGGTCCGGTTCCGCGCGCGAGCGGATACACGACCGAGAGATCTCCGACCTTGTACCCTTCGCTGAGCAGTACGAAGTAGAGGCAGTTCAGCAGTCCCGACACGGTGACGAACAGCAGCGCGTCGAGCCCGAGCGACGGCCGCGTCCACAGGAAGACGCCGATCGCCAGCGGCAGGTAGACGATCTCCGAGCACAGCGCGAACAGGAAAATGAAGCCGAAGCTGCTTCGCGCGCCCTTCGCGACGTAGTTCCACGTCGCGTGCGCGACCGCCGCTGCGAGCAGTAACGCGACCGCGACGATCGGCATCGTGTGGTTCCTTCGCGCCAACGAAACCCGGGGCGTACGACGAGGGCACGCCGCAGCGTGCCCCAATAACCCCTCCGACGATCGCTCAGCCGCTTCGAACATGCCCCGACTGACCAGCTGACCGACCGAAAGACTTCTACAAGAGTCCGCGCTCGCGAAGCACGCGCTCGGCCGTCGCGCCGATCTCGGCGGGCGAGTCGCTGACGGTGACGCCCGCCGCCGCCAGTGCGGCCTTCTTTGACGCCGCGGTGCCCGTGTTGCCCGAGATGATGGCGCCGGCGTGGCCCATGCGGCGACCGGGAGGCGCCGTCGCGCCGGCGATGAATGCGATGACGGGCTTGGTCACGTGCTTCTTGATGTACTCGGCCGCTTCCTGCTCGGCGTTGCCACCGATCTCGCCGATGAGGACGATCGCCGCGGTGTCCGGGTCGTTGTTCAGCAGCTCGAGCGCCTCGCGCTGCACGGTGCCGATGATCGGGTCGCCGCCGACGCCGATGCACGTCGACTGGCCGATGCCGCGTCGCGTCAGCTGGTCGACCGCCTCGTACACCAGCGTGCCGCTGCGCGACACGACGCCGACGCTGCCCGCCGAGAACACGTGGCCGGGCATGATGCCGACGCGGCACTCGCCCGCGGTGATGACGCCGGGGCAGTTCGGGCCGATCAACCGCGTCCGGCCGCCCGCCAGCGCGCGCTTCACCTTCACCATGTCCAGCGTCGGGATGCCCTCGGTGATGCAGACAGCCAGCGGCACGCCCGCGTCCGCCGCCTCGAGGATCGCGTCAGCGGCGAAAGGCGGCGGCACGAAGATCAGCGAGCAGTCGGCGCCGGTCTCGCGCACGGCCTGCGAGACGGTGTTGAACACCGGCACGCCGTGCTCGGTCTTCTCGCCGCCGCGCCCGGGCGTCACGCCCGCCACGACCTTCGTCCCGTAGTCGATGCAGCGCTGCGTCTGCGAGCTGCCCTCTTTGCCCGTGATGCCCTGCACGAGGACCCGCGTGTCCTTGTTCACCAGTACGCTCATTTGGGTGGTCTCCTGGCGGTCGTAAGTCGTCGGTCTTCGGTCGTCGGTGGTGTTCGTTATCTGGGGCTGGCCGCCGAGGTGGATACTAGCAGCCGCCGCCGTGAGGGGCGAGCGGGCCGGCCGTTGGTCGTCGGAGGTCGGTTCTACGCGGCTGCCTTCGCCGCCTCGACGGCCTTCCTGGCGGCGTCGCCGAGTTCGTCGGCGCGGATGACGGGGAGCCCGCTCTCTCTGATCAGGCGGTCGCCCTCTTCGACGTTGGTGCCGGCCAGCCGCGCCACTACAGGCACCGTCTTCGCCATCTTCTTCTGTGCGTTGATGATGCCCTGGGCGATGATGTCCACGCGCGCCATGCCGCCGAAGATGTTGACGAGGATCGCTTTCACGTTCGGATCGCGCGAGATGATCAGCAGCGCGTCGACGACCTTGTCGACATCGTTGGCCGTCGCGATGTCGAGGAAGTTGGCGGGCTCACCGCCGGCGAGCTTGATGCCGTCCATCGTCGCCATCGCCAGCCCGGCGCCGTTGACCAGGCAGCCGATGTTGCCGTCGAGCTTGATGAAGTTGCTGATGCCCTTCTCCGACGCCTCGACCTCGCTCGGATCCTCTTCGTCCTTGTCGCGCAGCGCCTCCACATCCTTGTGGCGGAAGAGCGCGTTGTCGTCGATGTTCATCTTCGCGTCGAGGGCGAGTACGCGCCCGTCCTTGGTCACGACGAGCGGGTTGATCTCGGCGAGCGATGCGTCCTTGGCGATGAAGGCGTCGTAGAGCGCACTCATCAACTGCGTCGCCGGCTTCATCAGGTCGCCGGTGAGGCCGAGCGCGAAGCAGAGCTCGCGCGCCAGGTGTGGCTGGAAGCCCGTCACGGGATCGATGCTGACGCGGTGGATCGCCTCCGGTGTCTTCGCGGCGACCTCCTCGATCTCCATGCCGCCGGCCGCGCTCGCCATCATCACCAGCCGGCCGGTGGCGCCGTCGATCAGGACCGCCAGGTACAGCTCGCGCTCGATCGGCATCTGCTCCTCGACGAGCACCGTCTTGACCTTCTGCCCCTGCGGCCCGGTCTGGTGCGTGACCAGTTGCATGCCCATGATCTGCGAGAACGTCGATGCCGCCTCGTCTGGCGAGTTCGCGAGCTTGACGCCGCCTCCCTTGCCGCGCCCGCCCGCGTGGATCTGCGCCTTCACCACGACCTTGCCGCCCAGCTCGACCGCGATCGCCTTCGCGTCGTCCGGCGACTTCGCCACGCGTCCTTTCGGGACGGGCACGCCGAACTCGGCAAGGATCTGCTTCGCCTGGAACTCGTGGATCTTCATGGGGCGGTCTCCCGTCGTCGGTCTTCGGTCGTCAGGGTGAGGTCAGTCGCTGGTCGGCGGCCGTTGGGGATTGTCGCGAGACGCCGGGTGGCGAGCAAGGCCTGGCCAATCGCGCGGCCTTGAACGCCGGGTTCCGGTTGTCTCCGGTCCCGGCTGGTGCGTCCTTAACGCGGATTTAACCACTATTCCCTTTCGCAATCTTGTGCCGGTACCCTCTCATCGAGTATATATAAGTGTCGATATATGAAAAGGCAGTCTTAGCCGGCAGTATCGACCAGGACCAGAAGGAGGAGGTACCAGATGCTGGACTTCACCACTGCGGCTACTATCGAGTTCTCCCAGGCAATGGAGGCGGGTCGCAAGGCAGAGCGCGATGCGCGCAAGTGGCACCGTGCCCTGCGCGAGCTTCGCCGCGAGCGGCCCGGCGTCCTCGGCTTCGTGCCGACCCGGCGCCGCCGCAAGGAGTTGCGAGAAGAGTTCATCTCGGCGCTCGACGCCGCCCACGCCGCGGGCATGACGATCGACGCGTATATGTCGCGTGGGGCGCGCATCTTCGCCGACGCCGCGCCCGCCGCCGACGCCGCGCTGAACGAGCGCGCGGACTGGGCCGGCCTGAACGACGCCGCGTGATGGTGCGGTCGTAACTTCGCGGATGAAACCCGGGTGGCGCCATGTCGCTGAAGCACGCCTTGTTGGGCATCCTCACGATCCACCCGATGACGGGCTACGAGCTGAAGCAGTTCTTCGACTCGTCGGTTCAGCATTTCTGGAACGCGGAGCTCAGTCAGATCTACCCGACGCTGAAGTCGCTGGAAGAGCAGGGCCACGTCGACAAGCGCGTCGAGGTCCAGGAGAGCCGGCCGAACCGCAAGATCTATGAGATTACGACGAGCGGCCGAGAGGAGTTCGCGCGCTGGGTGCGCGCGCCCCAGCCGCCCGCCGACCTGCGCGACCCGTTCATGATCAAGATCTTCTTCGGCGCGGAGTTGCCGATGGAAGATGTGCTCGTGCTGCTTCGGCGCCAGATGGAGGAGCAGCAAAAGGTACTCGCGTTCTCCGAGACTGTACTGCGCGCGAAGATCCGTGAGAATGTGAAGCAGCATGACTCGCCGCGCCACGGTCTCTTCTGGACCCTCACGCTTGAGATGGCGAGCGCCTACCGCCGCGCGTACATCGAGTGGTGCGAGAAGTCCATGAAGCTCTTAGAGGAGAGCTTCCTCGAGGAAGGCGTGCCGCCGGACGTGGCGCTCGGCGACGCTGCGGCGTATGCCGCTGGCGATCGCGCCGGCTAACTCCCTCGCTTGGCCCAGGCAAACGAACGGCCTTCGCCCCGTCTCATCCGCTATGATGCTGGCACCGGGGCCGCGTGCGCCCCGGCCAGGCGGCCGCGAGTCCGCACCTCACGCATGTTAGACATCCCCCTGCCGGGCCTCACGCCCACGCTCCTCGACGGAGCCACCCTCAACATCCCGATACCTGTAGCCATCGCCTTGTTCGTCGGGGGGTTGCTTGGCTATGCGTTCGTGAACGCTGTCGAGATCGCGGTTGTGGCGTCGAGCCGCATCCGTGTGCGCGCGGCGGCCGAGCAGGGTCACCGCTCGGCGAAGGCGCTCGAACGGCTCAAGGCGGCGCAAGAGCGGTACTTCGGCGTGGTCGTCATCCTGCAGAACGTCTCGATCTTCCTCGCGTCAACGGCCGGCACGGTGATCGCCGTCGACACGTTCGGCAACTGGGGTTACTTCTTCAGCCTCATCGCCATTCCGTTGATCGCGGCGGAGTTCGGTGAGTACACGCCAAAGGTTCTGGCGGCGCGCACGCCCGAGCGCATCGCTCTGGCTGGTGGCCATTCCATTGGAGATCATCGTCCGCGCCTCGGGGCCGCTCGTCGCCGCGCTGGCGATCATCCCCAACATGTTCTCGCGCGGCGGCGAAACGCACACGATCACCGAAGCCGAACTCCGGATGATGATCGACATCGGCGCCGAAGAAGGATCGGTGGGCGAAGAGGAAGCGGAACTTCTCGATCGCGTGTTCCATTTCCACGACCGTCGCGTGAACGAGATCATGGTCCCGCGCACGGAGGTCGTCTGGCTGGAGCGGGACGAAACGGTAGCCTCGTTCTACGAGGCCTTTGGCGAGGCGCCGCATTCGCGCTTCCCGGTGTACCACGAGACGGTCGACAACGTCGTCGGCATCGTCAGCATCAAGGACGTTCTGAAGGCGCTCGCCGAGAAGCGTGTGACGGAGTCATCGCCGCTGGCGGAACTCATCCGTCCCGCGACGTTCATTCCAGAGACGAAGCTGGTCAGCGCGCTGTTCTGGCAGATGCAGGACGAACGTCAGCAGATGGCCGTCGTCGTCGATGAATACGGGGGTGTCGCGGGCATCGTCACACTGGAGCTGCTCCTGGAGGAGATGGTCGGCCGTGTCGTCGACGAGCTCGGGCAGTCGTCGGAAGAGTACGCGGCGATCGATGAACACACCACCCGCGTCGACGGCGGCATGAGCATCTACGATGTCCGCGGCGAGCTCGAGATCGAGCTGCCGGAAGGGGACTATGAGACGGTCGCCGGCTTCGTCCTGGATCAGCTCGGCCACATCCCTCGCGAAGGAGAGACGATCACGCTCGACGGCTACCGCATCACGGTCTCCGAGGTGAAGGGTGTGAAGATCGAGTCCGTCGTGATCACAAAGCTGTGAGGGAGTTCACGGTTGACGGTCGTCAGTTCACAACGGGCGGACGACTGCGCGCTGTGAACGCCGAACTGGCGATTACGCCATGAAAGTCCAGCGGCTCCGGGTCACCTTCGCCCGCGGCGAGACGATGAAGTACATCACTCACCTCGACGTCATGCGCTTCTGGGAGCGTGCCCTGCGCCGCGCCGGCCTGCCTGTCGCCTACTCCGAAGGCTTCTCGCCGCACGCGCAGATCGCGCTCGCCGCGCCGCTGGCCGTTGGCACGACCAGCGACGCCGAGCTGATGGACGTCTTCATGGCCGAGTGCATCGCCCCGAAGACGCTGATTCAGCGGCTCGCTCCGCAGCTGCCCGTTGGCATCTCGATCGTTTCCGCCGAAGAGGTGGGCCTGGCGCTGCCGGCGTTGCAGGCCGACGTGCGCTTCGCGGAATACGACGTGGATGTGCCCCCGCCCCAGCCGCCCGACGTTGCGACGTCGGCGATCGAACGGTTCCTTAACGCGGAGACCATCCCCTGGGAGCACAAGCGCGAGGACGAGGTGAAGTCGTACGACATTCGGGCGCAGGTCGAGTCGATCGCGCTGGTCGCGAGCGAAGGCGGCACGGTGCGGCTGCGCCTTCGGCTGAAGAACGACGGTAGCGGCTCCGGCCGCCCGGAGCAGGTGATCGCCGCGCTCGGGCTGCCGCCGCCGTCGCGGATCCACCGCACGAAACTGATCCTCGCCGGCTCGTCGCCGGCGCGCGAGGCGTGGCGCAAGAGCGGGCGGTTCGACGGCTGATGCGACTGATCCTCGTGCGCCACGGTGAGACGGAGCACAATCGCGACGGCCTGACGCTGGGCCGGGCCGATGTGCCGCTGAACGACCGTGGTCGCGCCCAGGCCGCTGCGCTCGCCGCATCGTTCGCGCGCCCGCCCGCCGCGATCTACACGAGCCCGCTGGTCCGCGCGTCCGACACGGCGGGCGCGATCGCGGCCGCGACGGGCGTGGCTGTTGTCACCGAGTCGGATCTCATCGAGATGGACGTTGGCGAGATGGAGCATCTCACTGGCACCGAGCTTCGCGAGCGCTATCCAGAGTTCCTGCGCCTCTGGCTCTCGGGCGACGCTGCCGACGCGCGCATGCCGGGCGGCGAGACGCTGCGCGACGTGCAGGCGCGTGCGTGGGCGGCGATGGAGCGAATGCGCTCCGAGCGCCCCGATGGCGAGATCGTCGGCGTCACGCACAACTTTGTCATCCTCACCGTCGTGTGCCGGGCGCTGAATCTGCCGCTGTCCGAGTTCCGGCGCCTGCGCCACGGGCTCGCATCGAGGACGGTGATCGATATACGCGACGGCGGCGCGACGCTGCTCCAGTTGAACGACAACGCCCACCTCCTGGCCGCCGGTCTCGCCGACGACAACAAGTAATCGTGGGCGTGTCGCACACACGACCGGCTTCTCCTGCAGCAGTTTCGCGGCGTGAAGCCGCCGAGAGATCGTCCCGGTTCACGATGCGAAGCCGCGAGGCTAATCCGACAGCGATGCTATAGTGGCGGCGCATTTTGCGCGCGCCGGAGGGGATGCATTGACCGTCGATCCACTGGAGTTTCGCAGCATCATCGGGCACTTCGCCACCGGCGTCACGGTGATCACCACGGCGGCGGGCGACCGGCTCCAGGGGATGACGGCGAACGCGGTCTCATCGCTGTCGCTCGACCCGGTGATGGTGCTCATCTGCGTCGCCAAGAGCACGCACACGCACGGCGTGCTCGGCGAAGGCCGCGTGTTCACCGTGAACATCCTGGGCGCGCACCAGGAGGATGTCTCGCGGATCTTCGCGAAGAAGGCCGGGCCGGAGGTCGGGTCGCTCCGCGGCCAGCGGTTCCGCATCGGCGAGACCGGCGCCCCCATCCTCGAGGACTGCCTCGCCTTTCTTGAGTGCCGCGTCGTCAACGTGTTCGACGGCGGCGACCATTCGATCTTTCTCGGTCGCGTCGTCAGCGAGGGGGTCGTCGATGAGATGCCGCCGCTGCTGTTCTACCGCGGCGAGCACTACACGCTCGGAGGCGGCCAGAGCGGACGGTAGCGGAGGTGACGGTGGCATCGACCGAGATCTCCTACTCGCGGCGGGCGCTGCTCCCGGACTCCGGACGCATCCTCGCCATCGACATCATCCGAGGCTTCGCAATCATGTGGGTGGTCCTCTATCACCTCTGGACGGATCTGCGCTATCCAAACGTGTACGCCGCACAGGGCGACGCCTTCCGGGCCGTGCCGCATCGGTTCGCCGAAGGCAACATCGCCGGCGGCCTGACGGCGATCAGCGACGCCTTCTTTCGTGTCGGCTACCTTGGCGTGCCGCTCTTCATGATGCTTAGCGGCCTCTCGCTGACCATGGTCGCACTGCGCCGCGGACGCGCACCGGAGCGTACGTCGCGATTCCTCTACCGTCGCCTGCGACGCGTGATGCTGCCGTACTGGGCCGGGTTCGGGCTGACTCTCGCGTTCGCTGTCGCGCTCGCGTGCGTGCAGTGGCAGCGGCACGGAGGCGCCGGATTCGTCGACTACCTCCAGAACGGCGACATCAACGTCGACGGCGGACAATTGTTCGCGGGCGCGCTGCTGGCGCCGCGGATCTTCCGTGACGAATGGCAGTTCGCACCGGAGGGCTCGCTCTGGTTCGTGCTGGTGATCGTGCAGTACTACCTGCTGTTCCCGGTCTTGCTCGCACTCATGAAGCGCGCCGGTCCATGGCTCTTCCTCGCCGCGACGCTCTTCCTTACGATCGCGTCCCTGGGCGCGATCGTCGCGGCAGACGGCGATCTGATCGGACATCGCGCTTGGGTGGAGATGGGCTCGCCGTTCCGGCTGTTCGAGTTCGGCGCGGGCATGACGCTGGGCTACTTGATCGTTCGCCGTCCGCAGGCCCTGCTCGCTGTCGCGCGCCCGGCGCTGACGCTCACCTCCGTCGCTGCCGGCGGTGCGATCTTCGTCGCGGGGTGCCTGATCGCGCCCAATGCCGGCGCGCTCGCGACGCTTCAGGCGCCGGCGATCGTGCTCGGCCTCGCGCTGATGTTCGCGCCGTTGATCGTCAAGACGCCGGGCTGGCTCGAGGCGTCGGCGCCCGGACGCGCGCTCGCTTGGGTCGGCGTGATCTCGTACACGGTACTGATCGTCAGCGAACCGCTGAGATCCGTCACGCACACGATGAGCGCTGAGCGCGCCGCGGATGCGTGGATCGTCGGTTGGGCGGCCGCCGTCTACGTCCCGCTGACGCTCATGCTGGCACGCCCGCTCGCGGTGCTGCTCGGTCTGGTCGAGCGCGACACTCCGCGGCCCACAGCCGGCGACGTGGCGCCGGACGGACGGTCCGCGAGCACCGCGGTCCGCCCGGATTGACGCCGGCGGCGAACGGGCCGCCCAGAAGTAGCGCCTTTACACGTCTGATCAATAGAAGATCAGAAAATGGCACCCTGCATTGCCGCCGCCGGAGGCCGATGTTACGATCGGCGAAAAGTCAGGGCGGCACCGATTGTCCTGACGTCCTGCCGGTGGGGAGCTGCTCGTAGATGGCCGTTGCTGCCACGCACGTCACGCTGATTGAGCAGGCGGATCGCCGCGCTCTGGGTACGGCCATTCGAAAGTACGCTCGGCACTTGCCGCTGCTCCTTATCGTCGGACTCGTAGTCGGCATCCACATCCCGACGATGCACTACTACTTCTTCGGTGACGATTTCCTCGTCCTCGGAGACATCCGCACACGCTCGTTCCCGAACTACATGAGCGACGTCATCTTCCTGCGCGACCTGACGCCGAACTGGCGTCCGCTCACGATGCTCGTGTACTGGGGCGAGTTCAAGGCGTTTGGCTTCAACGCGCTGCCGTGGCGCATCGTCAATCTCAGCTTCCACGTGGCGACGGTGCTGGTGCTGTACACGCTGGTGCTCTCGCTGACGAAGCGCCTGTTCGTGGCGCTCGCCGCCGCGCTCATCTTCGCCGTGTCCGCGTCGGCCGTGCACACGGTGACCTACATCACCGCCTTCCCGCACGTGTTCAGCGAATTCTTGCTCATTACGGCGCTCTATACCCTCCACCGCTACGTCGAAGGCGGCGAGCGCCGCGCGGCGTGGTACTGGTCCTCGCTTACCCTGTTCATCCTCGGCTTCCTGGCGAATGAGGGCGGCGTCGTACTCGGCGCGGTGCTCTTCGTCTATTACGCGGCGTACTCGCTCGCGCGCCGTCGCGATGTCCTCGACTTCACGCTCAAGATGACGCCGTTCGCCATCGCGTCGGCGCTGCTCGTCAGCGGCCTCAGCGGCTGCGGCTGCCAGGGCGTGGACGCCGGTTTCTACGGGGTGGGGTGGCACATCCCGCGCGAGACGTGGATCTACATGGCGCGGCTCGCCTACCCGGTCGGCGCCATCCGCCTCGAACCGACGGCGATGGAATGGGCGTGGGGCTCGGTCGTCATGGGCTTCGCGATCTTCTTCCTGATCCGCGGGCCGCACATCGCGCGTTTCGCCGCCGTGGGCATGGTGATCGGCGTGGCGCCATACGTCCCCGGCAAGATCTGGACGGCGACGCGCTACAGCTACATGGCGACGCCGTTCTTCGCGATCCTCGTCGCGATCTGCGCAGGCTTCGTGCACCATTATGCGACGAAGGTGTACAAGCCTGCGGCGCACGTCTTGGCCGCCATGGCGCTCGTCGCGGTGGGCGGGCTGTATTCGTGGCAGACGATCCACCAGACGCAGCCGTTCCTTCGCGCTACCGATCGCTGGCAGCTCCTCGCTGGCGATCTGCGCGCGAACTACGCGAACGTCCCGCCCGGCACGACGATCTACGTCATCGACGACGAAGGCCTGTGGTCCAACCCCTACTGGCAACCGACGTGGATGACGTCGGTCGGTCGCGCACTTTATGGCAAGGACGTCAGCGTCCGCGCTTTGCCATCCGATGATCTCACTCGCCTGCAAAAGAGCGTCAACGGTCCGCTCTATGTGGTACAACTGGAGGACGGACACCTCTTGACGGTGTCGCCACGGACGGTGAAGCTGCATCAACAGGAATAACGCGGCTTGATGAAACGGATCCGGCGCCACCTTCCCGGCCTCGGTCTCATTCTCCTCACCGCACTCCTCCTCCGCCTCACCTGGATCGCTTATGTCCATCCTGATCCTACGGACGGGCGTTTCGACGACACCGCGTGGTATCGCGGCGCCGCGCACTTCTTCTCGCGCGGCGAGGGTTACCTTAATCCATACGCCGGCACGCCGACCGCCGCATGGCCTCCTGGCTATCCGGCGTTTCTCGGTGTTGTGTTCCGGCTGTTCGGCGAGGGTATTCGGCAGACGTCGATCGCAAACCTCGTGCTCGCACTGCTCACGATCGTGGTCGTGTACGGCATCGGCCTGCTGCTGTTCGATCGCCGGACAGCGCTCGTCGCGGCCGCCGCGGTCGCGATCTGGCCGGGACAGATCTTCTTCACCTCATTGACACTTTCCGAGCCGTTGTTCACCTTCCTCTTCACGCTCGCGGTGCTGCTGATGCTTGCGGTGCCGCGTGTGTCGGCGTGGCGAGGCGGCCTTCTCGTCGCTTTCGGCGTGGTAACTGGACTTGCCGTGTTCACGCGCGGGCAGGCGCTGCTGCTCGTGCCGCTCGCCGTCGTTGCGTGGGGCCTCGCGGGGTACCGATGGCGGCCGGCTCTGGCCTGGGCTATGCTTGCCTCGGCCGTAGTCGTCATAATGTTGGTGCCGTGGACCGCCCGCAATCAGCGCGAGATCGGCAGCCCCGTCGTCCTGGCCACGAATCTCGGCCCGAACCTCTGGATCGGCAACCACGACGATGCGACGGGCCGGATGGCCATTCCGGAAGTCGAGCCGCCACAGGCAAGCCGCGCCGGTCTCACTCAGGGCGAGTACGAGGTTAAGACCGGCAACCTCGCGCTCAGGAAAGGACTGCGCTTCATGCTCACACATCCGGAGCGCGAAGTGCAATTAGCCGGCATCAAGGTGCGCGCGATGTACGAGTCCGACGCTACCGCCCTCGATTGGAACGCCGCATACCATCCCGACTTCTACGCCTCACAGTCGCTCGAAGAGGGATTGCGCGGCTTGGCGAACGGCTTCTGGCTCGCGGCGCTGATACTGTCGGCGGCGGGCCTCATTGCCAGTCGCTCACGCCTCAACGGTCCGCTCGGTGTGCTGCCGATCATGCTCCTGGCATGGACCGCGTTCCACCTGCTCTTCTTCGGCGACTCGCGCTTCCACTACCCCATCGTCTTCGCCTTCGCGCTCCTCGGCGCGCGGGGCTTCATCGTGATCTTCGACGCGCTGCGCCGCCCGCAGGCCATCCTCGCCAAGAGGTACGCGGCAGCTTGAGCATTGGCACGCCGGCGTCGCAGCGCGCCGAACAGGCGAGCGCGGATCGCGCCGCGCCGGCCGCGGCGCCCGAACAGGCGCGCACAGGCCTCCGCCTCGACCTGATACTGATGCTGGCACTGTTCGCGCTGGCGATCGTGCCGCGCGCCGCGTGGGTCGCGTACAACGACCGCGCGCCGCAGGGACTCAACGACCCGACGCTCTACGCGCTCTTCGGCGATACCATCGCCGACGGCCACGGCTACGTCCGCCCGACCGGCGAGAAGTTCGCGTACTACCCCGTCGGGTATCCGGCGACTGTCGCCGGACTGAAGAAGGCGCAAGACCTCCTCGGCGTGAAGCGCAGCATCTTCTCGATCAAGATGATGAACGGCATGTTCGGCGCGCTCACCGTCCTCCTGGTGTACCTGCTGGCGAGACGCATCTTCGATCGGCGTACGGGCCTCGCAGCGGGGGCGTTGCTCGCCATCTTTCCCAGCCAGGTCTACTACACCGGTACCGTGCTCTCGGAGCCGCTGTTCACGCTCATGTGGATCGGCGCGCTGACCGTCCTGCTTTGGAAACCGTGGAGCCGCGACGGAATGCCGTCGTACCAACTCTTCGGCGCGGGCCTTCTGCTGAGCTACGCGACGATGACGCGCGGCATCACGCTGATGTTCCCGCTGCTTCTGCTCGGCGTCTGGCTCGTTCATCTGCGCTCGAAGAAGCGCGCGCTGGTGCAGGCATTGATCGTCTGGGCGGGCATCGCCGTGCTCGTCGTGCCGTGGTCGATCCGCAACACGATCGCGTTCGGTCAGATCACTGGACCGTCGACGAACGTAGGTGACGACCTGTGCATCGGCAACTACCTGGGTGCGCAGGGCGCGTTCACGCTGCAGGGCAAGTGCTTCGCGAACGACGCTGGCAAGTCGCCACAACAGGTGGAGCTCGACCGCAACAGCGAGGGCGTGAAGATCGCGATACGCGATGTCGCGTCGCACCCCTTCCGCATGCCGAAGCTGGTCGCGCAGAAGGCGTACTGGCTGCTCTACAAGGACGACGATGGCATCTGGGCGGCAGAGTCGTATGGCAACGACTATTTCATTCCGAACTTCCGACGCGAGGTGCTCGCCTTCGCGGCGAACGCCGTGTACTACGCGACGGGCCTCGTGGTCCTCACCGGCCTCCTCGCGTTCGCGCTCGCGAAGGACCTGCGCCGCCTGGTCGTGGTGCTCGCTTTTCTGTACGTGCTGGCGATCCCGCTCGTCTTCTTCGGCGACCCCCGCTTTCACTATCCCGCCATCCCTCTGGCCGTGGTGATCGCGGCCGCGACGATCGTGCGACTGTGGGACCGCCGCCGCACGCCGTTCGAGGGGGCGCCATGATCGCCGCGCTCCGCCACCGCCTGCGGACGCCCGATGCGCGATGGCTGCTCGCCATCTTCGTGCTCGCATTCGTCGTGCGCGTCGTCGCCGTCGCGTACGTGCACCCGGACCCGCGCGACGGCCGCTACGACGACAGCGTCTGGTACGACACGACGGCGCGCCACCTCGCCGCGGGCGACGGTTACGTCTTCGACCCGACCGTCTGGAAGACCGCCGACGGCACACGCATCTACCCGAATGAGAACCAGCTTTCGCCGACTGCGCTCTGGCCGCCCGGCTACCCCGCAACGCTTGCGGTCGTCTACAAGCTCACGGGCAACTCCGTGAACGCCGCGCGTCTCCTCAACATCATCCTCGGCGCGTCGACCGCAGCGCTCGTCTTCCTCATCGCCCGGCGCCTCTTCGATCGCCTCGCCGCGATCTTCGCCGGCGGCGTCATTGCGCTGTTGCCGGCGCATGTGCTGTTCACGACGGTGCTTCTCTCGGAAACGTACTTCGGGTTCCTGCTCGCCGCGACGCTCGCCATCTTCGTGTACTTCGTCCTCGATCGCGATCGGCCAAGCCTGCTGTTGGTCGCGGGGCTCGGTGCACTCACGGTATTCGCCGGCTACGTGCGCGGCGAGTTCCTCGCGTACGGCGGGCTGCTCGCGCTGCTGATGGCCGTGCGTTTGCGCCGCAACGCGCTGCTGCCGCTCGCGGCGTTCGCCGTCGGCGGGGCGATGATCGTGACGCCGTGGGTTGTGCGCAACGAGGTGCAGATGGGCGAGTTGATCGCCGGCACGACGGGCTCCGGCCGCGTCGCCTACCAGGGGCACAACCCCGATACCGACGGCGGCGCCAGCCTCATCGCGACGACGCAACTCGAGGCGAAGTTCGACGGCCTCAGCCGCAAGGAGATCGAGCTGAAGTCGAACCGCGAGGGCTCGCGGCTCGCGCGGGAGTGGGCGCTCAACCACAAGCTCGAAGAGCTGAGGCTCGTGCCGAAGCGCCTCTACCGCCTCTTCCGCAGCGACGAGTCCGGCGTCACGTGGGTGCAGAGCAACAAGCCCTGGTTCGGTCCAGACGGCGCCGACCGTCTCATACGCTTCTCCGGGTTCACGTTCTTCGGGCTGATCGGCCTCGCGCTCGCATCGGCGCGGATCTGGTGGCGGCCCCGCGACGCGCGCTTCTGGGCGGTGTTTGGCATCGTGCCGTTCTACATGCTCGTGTTCGGCGTTCTCTTCATCGGCGACCCCCGCTACCACTACGCGATGTACATCCCGATCGCCATCTTCGCCTCGACGGGGCTCGCCGCGCTCTGGCGCATGACCGCCGACCAGTGGCGCGAGGTCGCGGGCGGCCGCTCGCTCGGCTCCGTTCTGCGCATGTTCGGCACCCCCGAGCCGTGAACCCCTTCGCCAGCCACTGGCTCCGGCTCGCTGTCTGGCTCTTCATCGCCTCGCCCGTTGTGGCATTCGCCGTTGCACTGACGCAGCAGGTCAGCTTCACGTTCGCGCTCATCCTCACGCTGTACATGTGGGCGCTGGTATGCGTCATACTGGCGCTGATCGCGCTGGCCGGGCTGATGCTGCGCGCGATTCACTGGGGGGCTCGTGCGTTTCGCAGGTAGAACGATGAACCGCCCGCCGGAGCATGCCCTGTGAGGGCCGTCATCCTCGCCGGCGGGAAGGGCGTGCGTCTGCGCCCACTGACGTACACGATCCCGAAGCCGCTGTTGCCTGTCGGCGAGAAACCCATTCTCGAGGAGATCGTCGAGCGGCTGAAGGCGTTCGGCGTGCGCGACCTGGTCATCGCCGTTGGCTATCGCGCGGAACTCATCGAGACGTACTTCCGCGATGGCTCGCAGCTCGGTGTGCAGATCGACTACGTGCGCGAGTCGCACCCGCTGGGCACCGCGGGTCCGCTCTCGCTCGTTCGAGCATCGTTCGAGCTGCCACCGGACGAGCCGCTGCTCGCGATGAACGGCGACATCCTCACGGACCTCGACATAGCCGCGTTCGTCGAGTTTCACCGCGACGCTCGGCACGAGATCACCGTCGCCACGCGCGAATTCCACCTGCAGCACCCGTACGGCGTGCTGAAGCTCGACGGCCAGCGCGTCATCGGCATCGTAGAAAAGCCCGTCGAGACCGACATCGTCAGCGCCGGCATCTACGCGATCCAACCGTCCGCGCTCGACGTCATCCCGCCGGACAGCTTCTTCGACATCCCCGACCTCGTGAACAGCCTGATCGCCCGGGGGCGCAGCGTCGGGGCGTATCAGTTCGCCGGCGAGTGGCTCGCCATCGACCGCATCGAGCAACTCGAAGATGCCGCCCGCATGCTGGCGGAGCGGCACGCGTAGCCCGCACACTCCATCGCCAGGCAGCTTCCCCCTCGGGCCTTTCGTGTCGTTCGTGGTTCACCCGGTCAAACCCGGTAGAATTCGCGCGATGAAGCTCTCGATCGTCATCCCCGTCCTCAACGAGCGCGATACCGTCGTGCCGCTGATCGAGCGCGTGCGCGCCGTCGACTGCGGCATGGCCAAGGAACTCATCGTTGTTGATGGCGCCTCCACCGACGGCACGCGCGAGGCGCTGCTGGCGTTGCCGCCTGCGGGCGACCTCATGCTCGTTCTGGAGGACGCCGCGCGCGGCAAGGGGCGCGCCGTCCGCACCGGCTTCGATCGCGCATCCGGCGATATCGTCATGGTGCAGGACGCCGATCTCGAGCTGGACCCGTCGGAGATCCCGTCGCTGCTGGCGCCGATCGTCGAAGGGCGCACCGACGTTGTCTTCGGGTCGCGCTTCAAAGAACACGGCCGCGGTGCGACGCCGCTCGTCGGCTGGGTCGGGAACTTCGGATTGACCTGGGCAGCGAACATCCTCTACTTCACGCACCTTACGGACATCCTCACCTGTTACAAGGTCATGCATCGTGACGTCGCCCGCTCGCTCGATCTGCGCTGCAACGGCTTCGACCTCGACGCCGAGATCACCTGCCGGTTGCTCCGCGCCGGTCACAAGATCGTCGAAGTGCCGGTGACCTACGCACCCCGCAGCGTCGACCAAGGCAAGAAGCTGAGCCCGGGCGTTGGCTGGAGCGTCCTCGGCGCCATCGTGCGCATCCGCTTCGCGCCCGCCCGTCGCCGCGCGCCGGCGGTCGCGCCGGCACGCGAGCCCGTCGCGAGCGCCACGTCGCGCGACGGTGACCCGTACCACGACCAAAGATCGTCGTAGCGACGCAAGGATGCGCGCGCCGATCGTTTCGTGAAGGCGCCGATTCCACGTCGGGCACAGCCCTACGCGGCCTCGGCCCGGTTCGCGATTGCCGCCAGATGTCGCGCGCTCTCGCGCGGCGGGCGCAACAGGCAGGCGATCGCCATTAGCAGATACAACCCGAACACGATGTTCACCGGGACGCCGCTGCTCATGAACGGCTCGAACCACAGGATGACCCACCCGGCCGCCATCATCGCTGCCACGACGACACGGCGTTGGCCCCGGCTGGCGGCGAGATACGCCACGGCCGCCGGCGCGAGGATGGCTGTGTCCTGAAGGAAAAGGTGCAGATCCGAGAGTACCGTCGCGATCGTCACGATCAGCCAGCAGCGCGCGAATGCGTCGGACTGCGCGTCGACCCGCCCGCGCACGGCAACGAACCCTGTCGCCAGCGTGCCGACCGCAAGCGCGGCGGCTGCGAGCATCATCGCGTTGTGCTGGCCATTGCCGAACGCTCCGGAGATCACGCCGGTCCAGCCGAACATCGCGTCGGTGCGCTGAAACGCCGATTCGCGGATGAGGTAGAACGGGTAATCGATCGCGGCCGTTGGGCCCACGATCGCGATCGATACGGCGACGCAGGCAACGGTCGTGAACAGCAGAGTCGCCAGCACGCCACGCTGCCGCCTCCAGATCAGGAACAGCGCCAGCGGCACGAGCATCTCCGGCTTGATCAGCAGCGGCGTCAGCGCGAACCCCGCGAGGCGATCGCGCCCGCCGCGCATCAGCAGGTACGCGCCGCCCCACGATGCGCTGAGGAGCAGCGAGTACTGTCCGAGCGCGAGCCCGTGGCTCACCGGGGCGCTCGTGACGAACGCCGCTACGAGCACCGCGCGCCACGGCCGGCCGATCGGCGCCGCGATCCGCCAAAGCAACCAGCAGTTCACGGCCAGTAGCCCGAGGTTGATCAGCGTCCACGCACGGTACGCCGCGTCGAATGGCAGGAGCGAGAACGACGCCCAGAACAGCGCGAAGAACGGCGGGTTGAAGTACGGCTCGCCGCCCGCGCGCGCGGTCGCGGCGATCGCGCCGTGCGTGTAGAGGTCGTGGGCGCGCCCGCTCGCGACGAGTCGGCCGGCGGCGTAGAACGAGCGGAAGTCGTACGCGCTGAAGTTGTAGGTGCTCGTGTCGAGGAAGGTCGCGACCGCCTGCCACCAGTGCACCATGCTCAGAGCGACGAGCATTCCGCAGCCGGTCGCGGCCAGCAGCGTGCCATGCCACGAGCGACGCCCGATTGGGCGGCCATCGTGTCCCGGTGGGCCAATATGCAACTTCGGGCCGGCCAACCTGACCTCCATCGACTACTCTATGTTCGTCATGGGGGATGGACACGTGCATGAACCCTGGCGGCGGTTCTTAATGGGCGTCCCTTGTTCACCGCAGCGACCGCGCTGACTTCGGGGCACAGCACGTCACGTTGACACCTCGCCGGATCGCTTTCTAGACTGAACGTAACGCTGACGGAGCGGTTGCCTGTGCTTCCTCCCTGAGCGCCAGAATCACAGGAGCGCTCACTTGTCACTCGAAACACTGCTCCCCACCCTCGCCGATCCCGAGCGTACGCCCCTCGCGACGGAGCTCGCCGCGCTCACGTCCCTCGATAGCGCGGGCCGGGAGCGCTTCCTCGACGTGTGGCGCACCCTCAGCATCCAGCGCCGCCGCGATATCATCGACCGGCTCGCCGAGATCGCCGAGGACAACGTCGAGCTCGACTTCAACACCGTCTTCATGACCGGCCTCGTCGACGACGACGTGCAGGTGCGCACGCAGTCCGTCAGGGCGCTCTGGGAGTACGAGGACGACGATCTCGTCCCGGTCCTGCTGCGCCTGCTGCGTGACCCGGAGGCGCTCGTCCGCGGCGAGGCGGCGCTCGGCCTTGGCCGCTTCCTCCTTCGCATGGAGGTGCTGGACCGCGACGACGCTCTCGCGCAGCAGATCGAAGGCGCGCTGCGAGCGCGCTACCACGACGAGGCGGAGCTGATTGAGGTGCGCGGCCGCGCGCTCGAAGCTATAGGCGTGCGCGGCAAGGACTGGGTACATGACCTTATCGAAGAGGCCTACGCCAGCGGCGACCGCCGACTGACGATCAGCGCCATCCACGCGATGGGACGCAACGCCGACGTCGCGTGGTTGCCGATGATCATCGGCGAGATGGAGAGCGAGGACGCCGAAATGCGCTTCGAAGCCGCCACTGCGGCCGGCGGAATCGCCGACGAAGAAGCGATTCCGCATCTCGCTGAGCTGACGGTCGACGAGGACGCGGAGGTGCGAGATGCGGCTATCGGCGCGCTGGGTCAGATCGGTGGACCGGCCGCCCGCTCCGTGCTGCACGAGCTCGCGTCTGAGACGTCGGATGACCGCGTGCTCGAAGCGGTGAGCGACGCGCTCGCGGAAGCCGACTTCGTGGAAGACCCGCTCGGCTTCAAGCTCCATCTCGACGAGAGCGTCGCTGAAGACACTTCAGAGGATGACGACCAATGACGGCGGGCGACGTTGGACTGCGTGTGGAACAGGCCGTCTCGGCAGGAGGCGTGGTGTTCCGGCGCGGCGAGCACGGCGTCGAGATCGTCCTCTGCGGTCGCCGGCACGAGGGCCTTTGGGCGCTGCCGAAGGGCACACCCGAACGTGGCGAGTCGATCGAACAGACCGCGCGCCGCGAAGTAAGCGAGGAGACGGGGCTCGGCGTGGAAGTCGTCGGCGTCCTCGGTAGCATCGAATACGAGTTCGCACGGCCCGCCCAGGGCGTACGCTTCGAGAAGACGGTGCATCACTTCCTCATGCGCCCCAATGGCGCGGGTGGTGTGGACCAGCACGATCGCGAGTATGATCGGGTCGAATGGTTCGCCGCCGCTGAGGCGCTGCGCCTCGTCACCCACCACAACGAGGCGACCATCGTGCGGCGCGCACTCGACGCGATCGATGCGGGCGAGGCGGGAGACGTGACGTGACGACGACTGCACAGGGCGAGGTGGCGCGCGGAGAGCTCGTGATACTTCGCGAGAAGCGGCTGGGCGACGCGCCGGACGATTACCGCTGGCGCATCGACGCGGAGCTGGCGCGGTTCGACGCGGCGCGCCCCTTCGCCGCTACCTATCACGACTACCTGGCGCTGTACCGCGACGAACTGGCCTACCCGAGCCCCTATCGCCGGAGCCTCGCGGTCGAGGATGCTGACGGCCACCACATCGGCAACGCCATGTACTACAACATCGACACGATCCGCCGCCAGGCGGAGATTGGCATCACCATCGGCGAGCGCGAGTACTGGAGCCGCGGCTACGGCACAGACGCCGTCAAGACGCTCGTCCGCCACATCATCCGTGCCACCGGCTTCCGCCGCATCTACCTGAAGACGCTTGACTGGAACGCGCGCGCGCAAAAGGCGTTCGAGAAGGCAGGCTTCCGCGTCTGCGGTCGCAGCCGCCGGAGCGGCAATACCTTCATCGTCATGGAGTACATGTCCGCCTGGCTCGAGCTGGATCGCGGCACGGAGCGGCTCTGAGTTTCACCCCAGGGCGTGAAGGTTCGGGGTGGGTCATAAGCACGACCCGCGTTCATCAGGCTCGGTGCTCTCGGCAGAGTGGCGAAACTTGCCCGGCCTTGCGCCAGTCGCTATAACACCCGCGTACCCGCACCGCCAAAGGAGCATCGCCATGGGAGCAGAGCGCTCGCATTCCGCCGGCATGATCATCTGCGCCGTCAGCGCACTCACAGGCCTCTTCTTCACCATCGGCGTGCTGAAGAAGTCGTACATGGCACTCGCGCTTCCCGTGATGGCCGGCACGCTCGGGGCGCTCTACATCGCCTTCTGGATCGGCCGCGCCCTCATTACCACGCCGATTGAGCCGCCGTCAGACGATTAGCCGCAGACGCAAGCATCGAGAATCGTACGGGCGGGCCTGAGTGTCCGCCCTTCGTGTTTCTGGCGATACTCCGTAGAACGACAAGAACCAAGAACCAAGAACCAAGAACTGTGAACTGCCAACGTGAACTCACCGTTCCGCATCGCCTTCGTCATCTTCGACGGCATGACCGCGCTCGACTTCGTCGGGGTCTTCGACCCGGTCACGCGCCTCAAGACGATGGGCATCATGCCCGGCCTCGAGTACGACGTCTGCGCGACGATCCGCGAAGTCACCGACAGCTCCAGCGCCCGCATTCGTCGCCGACCGGGTCTGCGGCCCGTTTGACGGATACGACATGGTGGTGCTGCCGGGCGGACTCGCCACGCGCGCGCTTGTGGACGACGCCGACTTCATCGGCTGGGTCCGCACGGCCGAGCGGTGCGCGTACAAGGTCTCCGTGTGCAGCGGCGCGCTGCTCTGGGGCGCGGCGGGATTCCTCGGAGGTCGCCGCGCGACGACGCATCCGAGCGCGTTCGCGCAGCTCGCTACTTACGGCGCGACGGTCGTCGACGACCGCATCGTCGACGAAGGCGACATCATCACCGCGCGCGGCGTCACGTCGTCGATCGACCTCGGCCTGTATCTCGTCGAGAAGCTCGCAGGAGCCGACGCACGCATCCGCGTTGCGAAGCAGATGGACTATCCATACGGACCGTACGGCATCGCTACCGGTCACGGCGCCTAACGGCGACGCTCGCTACACTCTCCCGCATGCCGAAATCAACCCGGTCCCACGTCGAGCGCCTCGTCGCTCAGCTTCAGCTCGAGCAGCTCGACCGCGACCTGTTCCTCGGCGACGCTGGCAAGGGCGAGCGGCGCCTCTTCGGCGGGCTCGTGGCGGCGCAGTCGGTCGTCGCCGCGTACCGCACCGTCGACGAAGGTGCGCTGCACTCGCTGCACGCCTACTTCCTGCGCCCCGGCAGGCACGACGCGCCGATCCGCTACGTCGTCTACCGCATCCGCGACGGCCGCACGTTTACGACGCGCGACGTCGTCGCGTATCAGTCCGGTGAGGCGATCTTCAACCTGAGCAGCAGCTTCGTGAAGCCCGAGGAGGGCGTCTCGCACCAGGGCCCGATGCCCGACGTGCCCGGCCCCGACGGCCTGCCCGACTGGGAGATCGTGCGCCCCGACCGCGTCCGGGAGCGCGAGATGATGAGGCGCTGGGTGGCCGACAGCCCGATCGAAGTTCGCACATGCGACCCGCCCGGCATGCGGACGCTCGCCGGCGAGGCGCCGAGCCGCCGCGTGTGGATCCGCGCGAAAGGCGTCCTGCCGGAAGACCCGATGATCCACGCGGCCGTGCTCACCTACGCGTCCGACATGGGGCTGATCGCGACGGCTCGCATCCCGCACGGCATCGGCCGCGGCCAGCCTACCGCGGCGAGCCTCGACCACGCGGTCTGGTTCCACCAGCCGCCGCGCTTCGACGGCTGGCTCCTGTACGTCAGCGAGAGCCCCATCGCCAACGCCGCCCGCGCCCTCATCCTCGGCCAGATGTACCGTCAGGACGGCACGCGCATCGCCTCGGTCGCGCAAGAAGGGCTGATCCGCGCGCCGCGGGCCACGTAGGGCACACAGGGATTACCTGGATCTCGCGGAGGGTGAACGTGGCGGCGTCTCGCCTGCTGGCCGGCGCGTCGCCAGCTGCGCGGTGCGCGACTTCAGCGCCCTCGTCGCCGCGCCAGCACTTCCTCATACAGCGCGGCCGTGCGCACCGCGCAGACGCGCCACGAGAACTGCTCCTCGATGCGCCGCGTGCCCGCTGCGCCCATCGCTGCGCGACGCGCTGGATCCGCGAGCAGCGCGGCGATCGCGTCGGCCAGCGCGCGAGCGTCCGCGGGCGGCACGAGGATGCCCGTCTCGCCGTCGGCGATGACCTCCGGGAAGGCGCCGGCGGTCGTCGCCACGACGGGTGTGCCGCACGCCATGGCTTCGGCTGCCGGCAGCCCGAAGCCCTCGTACAGCGACGGCGACACGAATACCGACGCCTCGTTGTGCGTGCGCACCAGCTCGTCGACCGGCAGCCGCCCCGTGAAGGTCACGCGGTCGCCGAGCGACAGTTCCCGCACCATGCGCGGCGCCATCTCCGCGCCCGGACGGTCGACGAACGTCAGGTGGAAGTCGACGCCGCGGTCGCGCAGGATCGCCGCCGCTTCGAGCAGGTAGCGCGCGCCCTTGTTCCGGTCGTCGGAGTTGCCGTTGTAGAGGATGCCGTTCGGGCGTCGCGCCAGCCCCAGCGGACGGAAGACGCTCGTATCGACACCGTCGTGGATCGTCGTGATCTGCTCGTCGCGCAGCGCGAACGCCCGCTGCACCGATGCGCGCGAGTTGTGCGAGCCGGTGATGATGCGGTCCATTCGCCGGGCGACGACTTCCTGCATGAAGAAGGGGTAGAAATTCGCCTTGCGGATCTTCATGCCGACGCGCGTCGCCTGTTGCATCTGGTTCATCCGGTCGATCGACAGCGGGTGGTGGATGTTCGCGACCATCGGCATGCCCGACGCGTGGATCATCCACGAGCCGTAGCCCAGCACCTGCACGTCGTGTACGACATCGAATCGATACCGCTTCTGCAGCTCGCGCCAGCGCATGAACGCGCGCCAACTGAACGCCGACATCACCGAGAATTGGCCGTTGCGGCTCGTCGCCAGCTCGTAGAAGTTCAGCGGATGGAAGAAGCTCAGCGGCGGCCGGCCGTAGAAGAAGAATCGCGACGTCTCCAGCAGCCGGTACACGCTGTACGACGGCACGCGGTGCACCGTCACGGCGGGATCGGTGTCGGGCCACGGCGGCCCGACGATCAGGTGCACGTCGTGCCCCAGCCGCGCCAGCTCGCGCGTGACCTGCGCCGTGTAGACGCCCTGGCCGCCGGAGTACATGTTCCCCTGGTGCAGGAGGAAGAGGATCCTCATGGGCTGGTCGCCTGGTGGTTGGAGGTTGGAGGAGGAGGTTCGACACGAGAAGCGAGAGACGCGGATGGGTGCATCGTTCGGGATTGTAGCTGATGGCCGGGTCCACTCCGGTGCCATCCATCATTCCATGTCATCCTCAAGCTGTGTTCGTCGGTGCATCTGTGGGTAGGACCGTCCGTCCTCTTCAGTTGCAGCCTTGGCCTGTCGTTGATACCATGCACTCTCAGAGGGACCCGACGGGAACGGCAGGAAATCGGGCTTTTTCGACGCCCCGTGGGCACCCTCTGAGGAGCACTGCCTTTGGGCAGGAGGTACGTGTGCTCCCATCGTTACGGGAGGCCTGCGGCGTCTTCGGCGTCTACGCGCCGGGTGAAGATGTCGCCAGGATCACGTTCTTCGGTCTCTACGCCCTGCAACATCGCGGGCAAGAGAGCGCAGGCATCGCTACAGCCAACTCACGCACCCTCTACCTCAAGACCGGCATGGGCCTCGTCTCGCAAGTCTTCGACGAAGACGACCTCAGCTACCTGCCCGGCAAGTTCGCCATCGGCCACACCCGCTACTCCACGACCGGCGCCAGCAACTGCGACAACGCGCAGCCGTTCCGCGTCAGCGGTCCGAACGGGGAGCTGGCCCTCGGTCACAACGGCAACATCGTGAACGCCGCCGTCCTGCGTGACGACCTTGTACGCGAAGGCATCACGTTCACGACCGGCAGCGACTCCGAAGTGATCGCCCAGATGCTCGCGAATGCGCCCGGCGTCGACTGGAAGGAGCGCTGGGCGCACGTCATGCGCAAGCTCAACGGCTCGTACTCGCTCGCCGTCATCACGCCCGACGCGATCATGATGGCCCGCGACCCCATGGGCAACCGCCCGCTCTGCCTCGGCAAGCTGAACGGCGGCTGGGTCGCCGCCTCGGAGAGCTGCGCGTTCGACCACATCGGCGCGACGTTCATCCGCGAGATCGAGCCCGGCGAGATCATCTACATCGACGCCGAAGGGCTCCAGAGCATGAAGCCGCTCGAGGAGCAGCCGCATGCGTTCTGCGTGTTCGAGTACATCTACTTCGCGCGGCCGGACAGCGTGCTGGACGGCAAGCTCGTGTACCCGGTCCGCATGAAGCTGGGCCGGCAGTTGGCGAAGGAGCACCCGACGCCGAACGCCGACGTCGTCATCGGCGTCCCGGACTCCGCGACAGCGGCCGCGATCGGCTACTCGCAGGAATCGGGCATCCCGTTCGTCGAAGGCCTCGTGAAGAATCGCTACGTCGGGCGCACGTTCATCCAGCCCGACCAGCGCCTGCGCGAGATCGGCGTCCACCTGAAGTTCAACCCGCTGCGCGAAGTCCTGCAGGACCGCAGCATCGTGCTGGTCGATGACAGCATCGTGCGCGGCACGACGACGACTGGCGTCATCCAGATGCTGAAGCGCGCCGGCGCCCGCGAGGTGCACATGCGCGTCACGGCGCCGCCCATCACGCACCCGTGCTTCTACGGCATCGATATGGGTACGCGCTGGGAGCTGATCGCGTCGCAGAAGGCCCTCGACGAGATCCGCGAGCAGATCGGCGCGGACTCGCTCGGCTACCTCAGTGCGGAAGGCCTGGTGAGCGCGGTCGCGACCGCGAAGGACAGCCTGTGCATGGCGTGCTTCACGGGTGAGTACCCGCGCCCCGTTCCGCTGCAGATGGACAAGCTCGCGATGGAGCCCAGCGACGGCTCCCTCGACCGTCACGAGTCCGAATACACGCTCCCCCTCGTCAGGCGCGT
Source organism: uncultured Chloroflexia bacterium (assembly GCA_963743185.1). Classification (GTDB taxonomy): domain Bacteria; phylum Chloroflexota; class Dehalococcoidia; order DSTF01; family JACRBR01; genus JANXYW01. The sequence goes on from CAVUOT010000010.1 coordinate 203,724, forward strand.
GTAAGTGAGCATACCCGCCCTCCCATCGAACCCCGGTCGTGAGTCTGGCGACGCCTACGCGCGCGCCGGCGTCGACCTCCCCGCGCGCCAGCTCGCCGTCGAACGGATCAAAGCGACTCGCGGCGCAGGCGACGCGCCCCGAGGTTCTCGGCGGCGTCGGACCGTTCAGCGGGCTCTTCCTGCTCGGCAAGTATCGCGAGCCGGTGCTCGCGTCCAGCACCGATGGCGTCGGCACGAAGCTTCGCATCGCGCTCCTGATGGAGCGGTACGACACGATCGGCCAGGACCTCGTCAACCACTGCGTCAACGACATCCTGACGTCGGGCGCGCACCCGCTCTTCTTTCTCGACTATCTCGCGACGTCCGACCTCTCCGCGGACCGCAAGCTCGCGGTCGTGGAGGGCCTGACGAAGGCCTGCGCCGCGCACGGCTGCGCTCTCATCGGCGGCGAGACGGCCGACATGCCCGACATCTACGCGCCCGGCGACTTCGACCTCGCCGGCTTTATCGTCGGCGTCGTCGAGCGCGAGCACGTGATCGACGGCTCGAAGATCGCCGAGGGCGACGTCCTGCTCGCGCTGCCGTCGACCGGGCTGCACACGAACGGCTACTCGCTTGTGCGCAAGGTCTTCGGTATCGGCGTCGGCGGCGACCCGGCGGCGGATCGCGCGATCCTCGACATGAGCTTCCCGGGCCTCGAAGGATCGCTGGGCGACGCGCTGCTCGCCGTGCATCGCTCCTACTACGCCGACCTGAAGCCGGTGCTGACGCGCCTGCACGGCATCGCCCACATCACCGGCGGTGGCCTGATCGACAACGTCCCGCGCATCCTGCCCGATGGCCTCGCCGCGGTCTTCGAGCGCGACGCGTGGCGGGTGCCGGCGATCTTCCCGCTGATCCAGAAGCAGGGCAACGTCGGCGACGAAGACATGTTCCACGCGTTCAACATGGGCCTCGGCGTCGTGCTCGCCGTTGCGCCCGAGGACGCCGACTCCATCGGCGCGCAGATCTCCGATGCGAAGCCCGTCGGCCGTATCGTCCGCCAGACCGATCAGCGAAGGGTGAGCATCAACTAAGGTATGCCTCTTCGCGCCATCCTCGCACCGTACGACAAGACTGGACTCGTGGAGCTCGCGCAGGGCCTGGAAGGGCTCGGCGTCGAGATGTTCGCGACCGGCAACACGTTCCGCATCCTGAGCGAGGCGGGCGTGCGCGTGCGGCCCGTCAGCGACCTCACGGGCTTCCCGGAGATCCTCGATGGCCGCGTGAAGACGCTGCACCCCGGCGTGCACGGCGGCATCCTCGCGCGGCGCGACAAGCCGGAACATCTCGCCGAGCTCGAGAAGCACGGCCTGGCGACGATCGACCTCATCGTTGGCGGCCTGTACCCGTTCCAGGAGACCGTCGCGCGCGAGGACGTCACGCTCGAAGAGGCGCTCGAGAACATCGACATCGGCGGGCCGACGATGCTGCGCGCCGCCGCGAAGAACTTCCCGCACGTCCTGCCGATCGTCGACCCGCGGGATTACAACGACGTGCTCGACGCGCTGCGGACCAACTCGACGCCGATCGAATGGCGCCGCAAGCTCGCCGTGAAGACGTTCCAGCACGTCGCCACGTACGACACGGCCATCTCGTCCTACCTGCGCGGCTTCGAGGACCCGTTCCCGGACGAGATCACTCTCGCGTTCTCGAAGCGCAACGACCTGCGCTACGGCGAGAACCCGCACCAGCCGGCCGCGCTCTACCGGCAGGTCGATCCGAACGTTCGCGTGCCGCAGGGCATCGTCAACGCCCGTCAGCTCAACGGCAAGGCGCTCTCCTACGTCAACATCCTCGACGCCGACGCCGCGTGGTGCGCCGCCTGCGACTTCGACGAGCCGACCGCCGTGATCGTCAAGCACATGACGCCCTGCGGTATCGCTAGCCGCGACGACCTGGGCGGCGCGTTCGCACTGGCGTTCGAGTCCGACATGATCTCGGCGTTTGGCGGCATCATCGCCATCAACCGCCCTGTCGACGGCGCGCTCGCCGGCGCCATCCGGGCGACGAAGCACCCGACCAGCGGCCAACGGTTGTTCGTCGAGATCATCATCGCGCCGTCGTTCACGCCGGACGCTGTCGCAACGCTCTCGAAGTCGAAGGACCTGCGGATTCTGGAAGCGCCGCCCGTCCGCATGAAGGAGCGGGCGCTCGAATACCGCGGGGTCACCGGCGGCATGCTCATGCAGGAGTACGACCGGATGGCGGTGGACCCGCCGGAATTGCGCATACTCTCGAAGCGGCAGCCTACCGATACTGAACTGGCCGATATGCGGTTCGCGTGGCGTTGCGTGAAGCATGTGAAGTCGAACGCCGTTGTACTCGTAAAGGACCGCGTGATGGTAGGCATGGGTACGGGCCAGACGAACCGGGTGACCAGCGCGCGCCTCGCCGTCGAGATGGCGGGCGCGAAGGCGGCCGGCTCCGTCTCCGCGTCCGACGCGCTGATCCCGTTCCCGGACACGGTCGAGACCTGCGCGGCTGCCGGCGTCACGGCGATCGTCCAGACCGGCGGTTCGATCCGCGACGAGGATTCGGTCGCTGTTTGCGATGCGCACGGCATGGCGATGGCGGCAACGGGCGTGCGCCACTTCAAGCATTAGAACGCGAAAACGCCGCACGGAGGCGCGGAGCAGGGGGCACATGGCGATTCAGCAAGACATCAGCATCGTCCAGATCGAAGACGCGATCGCGTCGCTAGGCCACGACGAGCGCGCGCGCTTCGAGCGCATCTTCGACGTTACGAGCACGACGGGCCATCTCGTGCCGCCAGACGCGATGCTGCCGTGGATCGAGAAGCAGTTTGGCAGCGTCGATGCGACGCGCGAGCAGAAGGTCATCAAGGTCACGAACAACGTGACGCTCGAGGGCGTGCTCTTCAACTGGCTGCGCTCAAGCCGCCCTATATGGCGCCAGGAGATCGATCTGGACAAGGAGCTGGAGGACGGCCCGCCGGACCCGCTCAACGACCCGTACAACGGGACACCGGAAGATCTCTTCGGCCGCGTCAAGGGGAAGTACTGCGTCACCGCGAGCAACATCGCCAAGTTCGACGCCTTCCACGGTCTCGTCGTCTTCAACGAGCGGCACCCGCTGCGCTTCACCCGCGAGATGCTGCACGACTACGTCGATACGGGCGGCCGCTGGGGCGACCTCGCGCACGCGTCCGACCCCGAGGCGAAGTACTACATCTTCCTCTGGAACTGCCTCTGGCGCTCCGGCGCGTCGCTGCTGCACGGACATGCGCAGGTGGTCATGGGGCGTGGCATGCACTACGCCGCCGTCGAGTACCTGCGCCAGCGCGCGGCGGTGTACCAGGCGCACCACCGCTCCAACTACTTCAACGATCTCTTTCTCGCGCACGAATCGCTCGGCGCGGCGTTCGAGAAGGACGGCACGAAAGTGATCGCCAACCTCGCGCCGAAGAAGGAGAACGAGGTCCTCCTCTTCGCGCCGTTCGTTACCACGTCGCTGAAGGACCGCATCTACGACACCCTGGAGTGCATGCGCGATCGCCTCGGCGTCACGTCGTTCAACCTCGTGATCTACACGCCGCCCTGGGCCGAGACGCCCGAGAGCTGGGAAGGCTTCCCGTGCCTCGTCCGCATCGTCGACCGCGGCGATCCCTCGAGCCGCACCGCCGACATCGGCGCCATGGAGCTGTACGCCGCCAGCGTCGTCTCCAGCGACCCGTTCGTCCTCGCCCGCGCGCTCCGCGAGACGATGGGCGCGTAGCGTCGAGCCGCTACACTCACGCATGCCCGCTCTTCGCATCTGGGACCTCTACAAAGGCCAGGACTTCCTCACCCCCGGCGCTGAAGACACCGTCGACCTGATCTGCCGCACGTTCCCGCTCGACGCGCACTCACGCGTCCTCGAAGTCGCATACGGTACCGGCGAAGGCGCGTGCCGTCTTGCCGAGCGGCACGGCTGCAACGTCCTTGGAGTCGACCCGCATCCCTTCGCGAAGCAGACGGCGCGCAAGGCCGCAGCCCGCGGCGTCGCCGACCGCGTCGCCTTCGCCGTCGGCGACGGCGGCCGCCTACCGGTACGCGACGCCGCGTTCGATGCCGCGATCTGCATCGGCGCACCGAGCATCGTGGGCACGGAGCGCTGCCTCGCGGCGATGCGCCGCGCGCTGCGACCGGGCGGCTGGCTCGCCGTCAGCGACTGGGTGTGGCGCGCGACCCCGGTGCCGCTGGAGGCGATGCTGCCGGGTTTCGATGCGCCGACGCTTACGCTCGACGGCTACGCCGAGGTGATCCGGGCCGCCGGCTTCGAAGATCGTCTCGGCGGAGGCGCTGCCGCAGTCGGCGTGGGATGCGTATTACGCGCCGATCCGCAAGAACCTCGCCGCGATGCACGCCGCCGATCCGGGACTGCGTCGCTCGGTCAGATCGACGACGAGCTGCGTATCTGGGACAGCGGCCTCGGGCCGGAGTGGTGGCGTGTACGGCGTGTTCGTCGCGCGGGCGGTGTAGCGCCTAACCCCCCACCGTTGTCCCGCCCGCATCGCCCGCCAGCACGCGCGCGAGCGCACCCGCCGTCGTGCCGTTGACGATGCGCGTCGCGCAGCCGGCGCCGGCCGCGCGGATCGCCGCCTCGAGCTTCGGGATCATGCCGCCGGCCGCCGCGCCGCTCGCGATCAGCGCCCGCGCCTCGCTCGATGTGAGATGCGCGCGCGGACGCTTCTCCGCGTCGAGCACCGCATCGACGTCCGTCAGGAAGACGAGGCGCCGTGCGTGGAGCGCGGCCGCGATCTCGCCCGCTGCCGTGTCGGCGTTCGTGTTCAGGAGCTGCGTACTGCCCGCCTCGATCGCGATGGGCGCCACGACCGGCACGTAGCCGCGCTCCAGCAGATCCTCGACCGGCCGCGCGTCCACCGCATCGATCTTGCCGACGAATCCCAGCTCATCGTCGTAGCGGCGCGCCTGCAGCATGCCGCCGTCCGCGCCGCTGAGACCGATCGCCCGTGCGCCCAGCGCCGTCAGCTCGGCGACCAGCTGCGTGTTCACGACGCCCGCCAGCACGGCCACGACGACATCGAGCGACGCCGCATCGGTCACGCGCAGCCCGCGCACGAACGTGGCCTCGATGCCCGCGAGCGCGAGCCATGCGCTGATCGTGGCGCCGCCGCCGTGCACGACGGCGATGCGGCGCCCGTCGCGGCTCGCCGCGGCGATGTCGCGCAGCGACGTGTCGTGCGCGCCCAGCGTCGATCCGCCGAGCTTCACGACCGTCACGTCCGAGGCGGCGTCAGGTGGTGTAGTCACTGTTGATGTGTACGTACTCCGGCGTCATGTCGCACCCCCAGGCCGTCGCGGCACACGTGCCGGCGCCCAGGTCGACGCGCAGGAGCACCTCCTCGCTGCGAAGATACTCGCTGGCGGCCCGCTCGTCGAACGCCACGATGCCGCGGTTGTAGACCGCGATGCCGCCGAGCCACGCCCGCGCCCGCGCCAGGTCGATGCGCGCGTAGCTGCGCCCGACCGCCATCAGCAGCCGCCCCCAGTTCGGGTCGTTGCCGTGCACGGCCGTCTTCACCAGCGGCGACGCGCTCACCGTCCGGGCCGCGGCCCGCGCCTCGCGGTCCGACGCCGCGCCTTCGATGCGCACCTCGATCAGCTTCTCGGCGCCCTCGCCGTCGCGCGCGAGCATCTTCGCCATCGCGATGCAGACGTGGCGCAGCGCGCGCTGGAACGCGGGCGCCGCGGCGTGCGCGGCGTCGATCAGTCGGCCCGCCGGCGGCGCCGTTCGCGAAGACGGCGACGGTGTCGCTGGTGCTCGTGTCGTTGTCGACGCTCATCATGTTCAGCGAGTCGTCGACGGCGGTCGCGCAGCGCGGCGCGCAGGAAGCGACGCTCGACGGCGGCATCGGTCGTGATGAAGCAGAACATCGTCGCCATGTCCGGGTGGATCATGCCGCTGCCCTTCGCGACGGCGCCCATCGTGTACGCGCGGCCGCCCGCGCGGAAGCGCACGGCGATCGTCTTCGGATGCGTGTCCGTGGTCATGATGGCGCGCGCGAAGTCATGGCCGCCGTCCGCGCTCAGCCTGATGCGCTTCACGGCCGCGCGGATCTTGTCCATCGGCAGCGGCCGCCCGATGACGCCGGTGCTGCCGACGAGCACCTCGCCGGCGTCGACGCCGAGCTTGCCCGCGGCCAGCGCGCACATCTCCTCCGCGTCGGCGACGCCCGCCGCGCCGGTCGCGACGTTCGAGATGCCGGCGTTGACGATGACGCCGCGCGCGCGGGCGTTGCGCACGTTGCGCTGCGACACGATGACCGCCGCGCCCTTCACCGTGTTGCGCGTGAACATCGCCGCGACCGTCGCCGGCCGGTCCGACGCGAGGATGCCGACGTCGAGCTTGCCCGGCCCCGGCGTCTTGATGCCCGCGTACACCGCGCCGGCGACGAATCCCTGCGGGCTCGTCGCGCTGCCGCCCTCGATGATCGTGATGCCGGCTGGCGGCTTCCGTGACTTCGATGATGCCCGCGCGGGCGCTCGCTTCGCCACTAGGGGAAGAGCCCGAGCGTCTGCAGGCCCGCCGTCTCGGGCAGTCCGAACATGATGTTCATGCACTGCACCATCGCGCCCGCCGCGCCCTTGCCGAGGTTGTCGAGCGCCGACGCGACGATGATCTGCCCCGTTTCGGGATGGATGGTCGGGTGCACGATGCAGTAGTTCGTGCCGGCGACGTGCTTCGTCGATGGCGGCGTGTCCGATACGTGCACGAACGGCGCGTCGCGGTAGAAGTCGCGGTACACGCGCTTGATGCCGTCGCGGTCGAGCGCCAGTCCGTCGCGCAGCTCCGCGTAGCAGGTGCTGAGGATGCCGCGCGTCATCGGGATGTAGTGCGGCACGAACGTGATCTCCGGCGCGGGCGCTTCGGCCAGCAGGCCAAGCTCCTGCGTCATCTCCGGCCGGTGGCGATGGCCGTCGAGCCCGTACGGCGCGACGTTCTCGTCCGCCTCGGAGAAGTGCACGGCCAGCCCGAGCGCGCGCCCCGCGCCCGACAGCCCCGTCTTCGTGTCGGCGATGACGCGCGGCGCGATCAGCCCGCGCGCGAACAGCGGCGCCAGCGCCAGGATGACGCCCGTCGAGTGGCACCCCGGCACGGCGATCAGCTTCGACGCGGCGATCTCGTCGCGGTGCAGCTCCGGCAGCCCGAACACGGCGCGCGCGAGCAGGTGCGGCGCCGGGTGCGTGACCTTGTACGCCGCCTCGTACTCCTCGACGCGCTTCAGGCGGAAGTCGGCGCTGACGTCGATCACCGGCACGCCCGCGTCGATCAGCGGCACGAGCTGCTCGGCCGCCGCCGCGTGCGGCAGCGCCGAGAAGACGACGTCGAGGCCGGCGGTGTCGAGCGCGTCCGTGATCGGCAGGTCGATGGCGAAGAGGTGCGGGAACACCTCCGGCAGCCGCTTGCCGGCGGCGCTGCGCCCCGTGACGCCCGCCAGCCGCACGTCGGGATGGCCGTGCAGCAGCCGCGCCAGCTCGGCGCCCGCGTAGCCCGTGACGTTCAGGATGCCGGCGGTCTTCTTCATGCGTCGCCCCTCATCGAAGCGGCAGTATAGCGGAGCAGGCCCGAGCGATCAGGGCGTTGATTGTCGTGCTGTTTTCCCGGTTTTCGGCGCTGGCTGATTGTTCTGGAAGCTGCGCGGGCGGCAGATCTTTGATCGATGCGTGTGCGTGCCCGACTCGGCGCGGGGCGCCTGGCCGGGCGCGGCCGGGTCTATCCACAGATTTCACAGATGGGCACAGATGGTGGGCGCCGGATGGGCGGTCTTTGATTGGCCTGCCGTGTTCGCCTGTCGGTCGCTGCTGCTGCCATTTGTTGCCAACTTTCGTGTTATGTGCGGTGATTTTGAATCTGCGGCGGCTTTGAACGTGCACTTTTGTGTTTTTCGGCGGGCCGGATCTTGATTGGGCTTGATTGGGCTTGATTGGGTTTCCGGCATGCAATCAATGTGCGTCGTCGATGGCGCGGTGTGGGCACGCGCGTATCGTACGGCGGGGCGGGGACGAACGCCTAGCGGCGGGTGACACCGGGCGGGACGACGGGAACCACGGATTACGCGGATTACGCGGAGGTGGGTGAGGTGGGGGACGGGGAACCACAGATTTCACAGATTGCACAGAAGGGGATGGGGAGGGACGCAGCGCAGGCCGCAGGATGAGTGTGCGCCGTCGTGGCGCGTGAAGCCATAGCCCGCTGATTCCGACGGCTTTCTTCCTAACGATCGGTGCCGCATCTGATTCGCGTCATGCGGTGAGCTGTCGTCGGTCGGAGGACGCTGCGCACCTAGCGACTACGCTGCGAGCGGATGTCGCGGACGTCGAACCTCTGCGGAAGCGGCGAGTTCGAGCACTTCGCCGCGCACGTATCGAGGTGACCAGCTCGCGCACCTCCTGGTCGAAGGCCCGCGCATCGTGCCTGACCCATGCGTTCCCGCGGCAGCGCTCGAAGTCGCGATTGCTGGGCGTCGATGTATTCGCCAACGGTGCGGGTATACGGTTCGGGAGGGAGCTTCGTCTTGGAGATGTGTTCGTAGCGGATAGCCGCGCGACTGGCCAGCAACGCGATTCAGGTCTGCGTTCATCCGCAGCTCCGTATGACGCGAGTCAGTCGCGACCCCAGCATCTCGCGAAGCTGATCGTTGCCAGGGCGTGTGCGCTCGAGCGGTTGAAACAACGATCGCCAGCACCGCTCGGCGGTTAAACTCCGAGGCGACGCAGGGCGAACCGAACGAGCGTCCCGCCCATCGCGTGCAGACGACTGCTCCAGCGACAGCGAGACAATACGGCGCACATCGAGGGAGCGCTTCCTCCAGCTCGGCCCTCGACCCAGCGATGGCTGCGACTGATCACCGCCTTCGACGGCGTACGCTGCCCGCTCAATCATCGCGCGAAGCGATCGACGCGTCGATGCGGCACGACGTGAGGGCAAGATCGCGCGTAATGTTCCCGTGCCGCAACCGACTGCTCGAGTGCGCCGGTCAGGGCAAGTGCGCAGAACGAGTCAGCGTTGAGTCGGCGATCGGCGCGACGCGGTAGTCGTGCTCGGACGACATCGCGAGTTGCAGTGCTGCTGCGAATGCTGGGAGCTCCAACCAGCGCGATACGTCGCAGCAGCGACCTTCGCTGAGTGCCGGTCCTGGGACGGCGAGTCGCGCACATGCCGCGACGTCTAGACCGAACGTCGCGACAATCTGCCTGAGTCGCGCCCTACATCCCGCCGGCGACGGCGGGGACGATGCTCACCTCGTCGCTGGCGGCGAGGGCGGTCGAGAGGTTCGAGAGGAAGCGGACGTCTTCGCCGTTGACGTAGATGTTCACGAAGCGGCGGATCTCGCCGTCGTCGCCGACGATGCGCTCCTTGATGCCGGGATAGTCGGCCTCGAGGCGGTCGACCGCTTCGGCGAGCGTCGACGCGTCGGTCTTGACGATGTCCGTGTTGTTCGTGAGCTTGCGGAGCGGCATGGGGATTCTGATGCTGGGCCATGGTGTGTCTTCTCCTGGTGGCAGCGCCGCCGGCGCGTGATCTCGTTTCGTTGCGAGGTTCTAGGTTCTAGGTTCTAGGTTCTAGGGAGATTCGAATCCGACTCCTATAACCTATTCCCCACAACCTATAACCTCTCGCTTATCCCTCGACGATGTCGCCCTGGACGGGGTCGACGCGGACGCCTTTTGCGGCGACCCATTCGAGGGCGCGCTCGATCTCTTCGATCGGGCCGTCCATCTCCAGGACGACCCAGCCGCGGTCCTCGGTGACGTCGGCGCGGCGGACGTTGGTGACGATGTTGTACTGCTTGCCGAGCTCGTAGATGATCGGCAGCGTGATCAGCTCTTGCGGGAACGTGAACTTGACTCGTTGCTTTGCCATCGTAGCGATGTCCCTCCCCTTCGGGCGCCTGTGCCCGAGTTTGTATCGTAGCTGACTATTGCGGTCTGCGCCGCTGCGTGCGGGGCGGACAGGTCTTAAGACCTGTCCTTACGGGGGCGCGGACCGTTCGTCAGATAGCGGCGGCGACGTCGGCCGTGGCGGCGCGGTTTCGCTCGCCCAGCTTCTCCTCGAACGACGCCATCGTCGGCGCGATGTGCAGCGGGATCTCGACCGCGTCTTCGACCGCTTCCTGCGTCTTGAGGCCGCCGCCCGTGATGTAGGCGACGGTCACCTCATCGGGCGCGATCTTGCCCTCGAGCGCCAGCTTCTTCAGGCCGGCGATGACGACGCCGCCCGCCGTCTCGGCGAAGATGCCCTCGCTCTCGGCGAGCAGCTTGATGCCGGCGACGATCTCCGTCGTCCTCGGACGCGACGCCGAAGCCGCCCGACTCCTCCATGACCTTCAGCGCGTAGTAGCCGTCGGCCGGGTTGCCGATGGCGAGCGACTTGGCGATGGTCTTCGGCCGCACGGGCCGGATGTTCGTCGTGCCGTTTTCGTACGCGGTGACGATCGGCGAGCAGCCGCGCGCCTGCGCGCCCGACATCTTCGTCTGCACGCTGTCGATGAGCCAGAGCTTCGCCAGCTCCTGCAGGCCCTTCCAGATCTTCACGTAGAGCGAGCCCGACGCCATCGGCGCGACGACGTGCTCCGGCGCGCGCCAGCCGAGCTGCTCGGCGACCTCGTAGCCCAGCGTCTTCGAGCCCTCGGCGTAGTACGGGCGCATGTTGATGTTGACGAAGGCCCAGCGGTACTTGTCGGCCAGCTCCGAGCAGAGGCGGTTGACGTCGTCGTAGTTGCCGTCGACGGCGACGAGCGTCGGGCCGTAGATCGCCGAGCCGATGATCTTGCCGCGCTCGAGGTCGCTGGGGATGAAGACGTAGGCGTCGAGGCCCGGCGCTCGCCGCGTGCGCCGCCACGCTGTTCGCGAGGTTGCCCGTCGAAGCGCAGGCGAGCGTCGTGAAGCCGAACTCGCGCGCCTTCGTCGCGGCGACGGTGACGACGCGGTCCTTGAACGACCACGTCGGGTTGGCGCAGTCGTTCTTGATGTAGAGGTTCTTCAGCCCCAGGTGCTCGCCGAGGTTCTTCGCGCGGACGAGCGGCGTGAAGCCGGCGTTGATGTCGACGAGGTACTCGGGGTCGGCGGGCAGGAAGTCGGCGTAGCGCCAGACGCGAGAGCGGCCCGCGCTCGATGGTCTCGCGCGTGATGTTGCGGTGCATCGCCTCGTAGTCGTAGGCGACTTCGAGCGGCCCGAAGCAGAACTCGCAGACGTGAAGGGGTTCAAGGGGGTATTCGCGCCCGCACTCTCGACAGCGCAGGGCCTTTGCGTACGGCATTCTGGTGACCTCCTACCGGGTCCCCCGGCGCCTCTGGCGAGAGGCGTGCGCGAAAGCGCGGGGACCGTGCTGGGTGACGGTTATCCCAGGCGGGCGCCCCGGCTCTCCCGGGGCAGAGGCATCACCATGGCGTGGAGGTTCATCATGCTCCGCGAATACAGAATCCGCCCAAGGGGCGGAAGTTGGCATAAGGCTATCAGGGGCGGGCGGCGGCTGTCAATTGCGGCGGGCGTCGGGGAACCGCAGATTGCGCAGATTGCGCAGATGGTCAGGCACGAGCACGAAGGACGAAGCACGAGCGGGGTCCGGCGGCGAGCCGCCGGATGCGGGCACGCCGCCGCGTGCCCCTACGGCGGCGGTTCGGCTGCTCCGACGTCGCGTGTCCGCCGTCAGCTCGACGATCTCGTAGGCGGCCGTGAGGTCGGCGGCGCGACGCTCCGGGCGCCGGGCGGAACGCGGCGAACTCCGCGGCGTCGCACTGCTCGAGCAGGTTGGCGATCAGCCGCGCCGGCCACCGCTCGATGTGCGCGCTCGCGGCGTTGCGCTCGAGCTCGCTGCGGGTCATCGCGTACGCCGGGAAGGCGAATCGCGCGCTGAGATACGCGCGCACCGTCGCGGCGATGCGCGCGTAGTACTCCGCCGGGTCGGTCGACGCGAGGTCCGCCCCGGCGATGGCGTCGAGCGCCGCGCGCGCCGTCTCGCGGGCCGACGGCGGCTCCGGCGCGGGTGCCGGAACGACGGCGGCCGCGGGGCGGATGCCGACCGCGCGCCGCACGAGGAAGTAGCCGAACGCCGTCATCGCCGCCATGGCCGCGACGAACAGCGCGGGCACGACGGGCGACGGCGCCGGCTCCTTCAGATCGATCTGCGGTTTGAGCGGGCGCAGGTCCGTCTCGCCGGGCGCCAGCACAGAGACGATCTGCACCGCCGTGGCGCCGGTCGTCATCGTGCCGCTGCCGTCGGGTCCGCGATAGGCGATCGTCTGCGGCGGGATCGTCAGGTCGCCGGTGCGAAACGCCGTCAGCGTGTAGGCGATCGTCGTGCGCGAGACGCCGTTGCGCGGCTCGGTGCGAGGCGGCGCGACGGCAACGATCTCGAACTCGCCCGCGTCGGCGCCGAACCCGGCGCCCTCCACCGTCGTCGCATCATCGTGATCGACGACGATCGTCAGCGTGATGCGGTCGCCGACGGTCGCGCGCGACGGATCGGCCGTCACGGAGACGATCGATGGCGGCGGCGCGGCCTGCGCCCGGCCGAGCGAAAGCGCGACAAGGGCGGCGGCGGCTGCCATCGGGAGTCACGAGGCGAGCGAGGCGACGCGTTCCGATCACGCGCCCCCGGCGGCGGATTCGAGCAGGAGTTCGGTGAGCTGCGTCAGCGCGCTGTACGCCAGCACGACGTAGTCGCGCGGGTGCAGGTCTTCGAGCTTCTTCAGCGTCTCGTCGCGCGACTGCACCATGTCGACGACGTCGTCGTTGAAGTCGATCTTCACCTCCAGCTCGTACAGCTCGCCGTCCTCGCCGACGACGATGCAGCCGAGGTCGGCGCGCTCCACGCCTTCGAGGTTCACCTCGACGGCGTTCGTGAAGAAGGCGCCCGGAAACGGCGGGAACGGGCGCAGTTCGTGTGCGGCTTCGCGCAGCAGAAGCCGCAATTGTTGCGCCGTGCGGTCGACGATCAGGTCGGCCTGCGCCTTGCGTGCGAGCGGGTCATCCATGCGTGCAGTGTAGTGACTCCGCCGCGGCGTGAGTACCGCGCCGTCGGTGATGGCCGGGGTCGCCGAATGCGTGGCGTCGGCTCCGCGTCGTGCCCGCGGCTGGCAGGGGAGGGGAGGAGGCGTGCGGGAGTATGAGGGTTCGTCAAGTTACGGTTGCCCGTCCGGACCGGCGTGCTAGAATCTATGCATCGCCGTCTGGCACCGACGATTGCACAGGTTTGAAGAGCTTTCATGACCGCTGAACGCGAACTGACGCCCCCTCCCGTGCCCGCGCAGGATCGCTGGCTGACGCTCGGCCAGGCGTGCCGCCTGCTCAACGTCGATGAATCCACGCTGCGCCGCTGGGCCGATGCCGGCCAGGTGCGGACGTTCCGCACGCCCGGCGGGCATCGCCGCTTCGCCGAGAGCGACGTCAGCGCCATCGTCGATGGGCGCGGCAAGAAGCAGCAACTCCGCGACGTCAACGACCTGACCACGCGGCGCATCCGCCGCGACGTCCACAGCAGCCAGAACGCCGACTGGTACGCGAGCGTGGACGACGCGCAGCGCGAGCGCCTGCGCGTCCTCGGACGCGGGCTCATGACGCTCGTCGCCGATTACGTCGCGAAGCGCCGGCGCAAGACGTCGTTGCTCGAAGAAGCGCGCGCCACCGGAGCGCAGTACGGCGCGGCGCTGGCGGGAGCGGGCATGTCGCTGTCGCAGGCGATGCACGCCTTCACGTTCTTCCGCCGCAGCCTGGACCAGTCGGCGAAGCAGGCGCTCGCGAAGCAGGGCGCGCCGTCGACCGAATCGACCGACGTGTGCGAGCAGATCTCCGTCCTCGCGGACGAAGTGCTCCTCGGCATCGCCGGCGCGTACGAGCGCGCGCTCGGCGGAGGTTGACGGATGCGGCGTAGCGGCAGTCGTGACAGATACAGGGGCGCAGTCGCGCGCCCGCCACGGGAGATAATCAACGACCGATGGCCCTCTATCCGATCTTCGTCGAACTGAAGGGACGCCCGATCATCGTCATCGGCGGTGGCAACGTCGGCGCCGAGAAGGTGCGCGGCCTGCTCGCGGCGGAGGCCGACATCACCGTCGTGAGCCCGGAGCTGATCGACGAGCTGCGCGAGCACGCGGCGGCGGGACGCATCCGCCACGTTGAGCGCGCCTACCAGGAATCGGACCTCGACGGCGGGTACGAGTTCATCATGGTCGCGACGGATGACGGCGCGATCAACGCACAGGTCGCGGCCGCCGGCAAGAAGCGCGGCATCTGGGTGAACGCCGCCGACGATCCGAAGAACTGTGACTTCATCCTCCCGGCGGTGATCCGCAAAGGGAAGATCACGCTCGCCGCGTCGACGTCGGCCGCGAGCCCGGCGCTGGCGCGCCGCCTGCGCGAAGAGCTCGACGCGTACCTCACCGACGACATGCCGGCGCTCGCCGATCTTCTCGCCGAAGTCCGGCAAGAGGTCCGCAAGCGTGGCATCAAGATCGCGGCCGACACGTGGCAGTACGCCATCGACGGGCAGCTTCGCGTGCTGCTGGCGCAGCGGAAGTACGGGCAGGCGCGCGCGCGGCTCCTCGAGCGGCTGGGCATCGAGCTGACACCCGTCGGCGGGAGCGGGTAGGCGGAACCATGCAGATCTCCGTCATCGGGATTTCGCACAAGACGGCGCCGGTAGAGGTGCGCGAGCACTTCGCGTTCGCGGCCGGCGAACTGCCGCCGCTGCTGGCGCGCCTCGGCGAGCGTTACGCGGGCGCCGTCGTGCTCTCCACGTGCAGCCGGACCGAAGTCTACGTCGCGAGCGCGCGCGGCATCAGTGACCCGCGCCCGATCGTCGCGCTGCTCAGCGAACTCAAGGGCGATCTCGCGATGGAGGGCGCACCGTTCTCCGTGTTGACCGGGCCGTGACGCGGCGCGCCATCTCTTCCGGGTCGCCGCGGGCGTCGAATCGATGGTCGTCGGCGAGTCGGAGGTGCTGGGCCAGGTACGCGCGGCGTTCACGGCGGCGATAGCGGCCGGCACGCACACGCCCGCGATCTCGCGGCTCTTCCACACGGCGATCCGCGCCGGCCGCAAGGTGCGAGCGCAGACGGAGATCGGCCACCACGCCGTCTCGGTGAGCTCCACCGCCGTTGCGCTCGCGCGCGGCACGCTCGGCGATCTCGCCGGCCTCACGGTGCTGGTCGTCGGCGCGGGCGAAGCGGGCCACCTCGCCGCGGCCGCGCTCGCGAACGTGGGCGTCGGCCGCATGCTCGTCACGAACCGCAGGCCGGAACGCACCTCCGAGCTGGCGGCGAGGCTCGGCGCCGAGCCCATCGCGTTCGATGCACGCGAAGCGGCGATCGCCGCCGCCGACATCGTGATCTCATCGACGGCGGCGCCCGGCTTCGTCATCGACCGCGCGATGCTCGAGCGCGCGATGAGCGGACGGGCGGCGCGCCCTCTGCTGCTGATCGACATCGCCGTACCGCGCGACGTCGACCCGTCGGCTCGCGACCTGCCCGGGGTGCACCTCTGCGACATCGACGAGTTGCAGGTGGTGGCGGAGCGCAACATGAGCCGCCGCCGCTCTGCCGTCGGCGAGGCGGAGAAGATCATCGACGGCGATGTCACGAAATTCGCCGGCTGGCTGCGTTCGCTGGAGATCGTGCCGACGGTCGCGTCGCTGCGGGACCGCGGCGAAGCCGTGCGCCTGGCGGAATTGCAGCGTACGCTGCCGAAGATACAGATGAGCGCGGCCGACCGCGCGCGCATCGAAGCGATGACGTCGGCTATCGTCAAGAAGCTGCTGCACGCGCCGATCGCTACCCTCAAGCAGCCGGGTGAGGGCGAGCGCTACGTGCAGGCCGCGCGCAGCCTGTTCGGCCTGGACGATACGCCCGGCGAGAGCGAGGCGCACCGAATGAGCCGCACGTTCGTCATAGGCGCGCGCCGGAGCGCGCTCTCGCTGCGGCAGGTGGATATCGTCGTCACGACGTTGCTCGCCGCGCATCCGGGCGTGCGGACCGAATTCCGCGAGATCACCACGCAGGGCGACGCGTCGAACGCGCCGCTGTCGGAGATCGGCGGTCTCGGCGTCTTCACGAAGGCGATCGAGGACGCGCTCATCGCGCGCGAGATCGATATCGCCGTGCATTCGCTTAAGGACGTGCCGCCGGTGTTCCCCGACGGCCTCATGCTGGCCGCCGTCCCCGAGCGCGCCGACGTCCGCGACGCGCTTATCACGCGCGGGGGACGGCCGCTCGCCGAAGTCCGGCGCGGCGCCCGCATCGGGACCGGAAGCGCCCGCCGCGCGGTGCAATTGAAGGCCCTTCGCCCCGACATCGAAGCTGCCGACATCCGCGGCAACGTACCGACGCGCATCGCCAAGGTCGATTCGAGCGAGTACGACGCGGTCGTCCTCGCGATGGCCGGCCTCACGCGCCTCGGCCTGATGGAGAGAGCGGCGCACATCTTCAGCATCGACGAGATGACGCCCGCCGTCGGCCAGGGCGCGATCGGCGTCGAGGCGCGCGCCGACGACGCCGAAACGCTCGACTTCGTCGCGGCGCTCGACCACGCCGAGACGCATGCGGCCGTCACGGCCGAGCGGGCGTTCCTCGATCGCCTCGGCGCCGGCTGCCGCATGCCCGTCGGCGCCTACGCGACCCTCAGCGGCGCCGAGATCCACATTCGCGGCATGGTCGGCGGCGACGAGGGCATCCGCCGGGGCGAGCGCCTCGGTCCCGTGAAGAACGCAGTCGCGCTCGCCCGCCAGCTCGCCGACGATCTGCAGGCGTCGCCCGCGGCCGCCTCCCCCGGCAGCCAATGACCGACGACCGGCGACCAGCGCTCGTCTCCCTCGTCGGCGCCGGCCCCGGCGATCCGTTGCTGATCACGATCGGCGGCGTCGCGCGCCTCGCCGAGGCCGACGTCGTCGTCTACGACCGCCTCGCGAACCCGGCCTTGCTCGCTCACGCCCGCGCCGGCGCGGAGCTGATCGATGCGGGCAAGATGCCGGACCGCCACGCGCTCACGCAGGACCAGATCAACGCGACGCTCGTCGAGCACGGGCTCGCGGGGAAGCGCGTCGTGCGGCTGAAGGGCGGCGACCCGTTCGTCTTCGGGCGCGGCGGCGAGGAGGCCGAGGCGCTGATCGCGGCCGGAGTCCCGTTCGAGGTGATCCCGGGCGTGACGTCGTCGATCGCCGCGCCGGCGTACGCCGGCATTCCCGTCACGCATCGCGGCATCGCGACGTCGTTCGCCGTCGTCACCGGCCACGAAGAGCCGTCGAAGGACGAGACGAGCATCAACTGGGCGCAGCTCGCGACCGGCGTCGATACGCTGGTGTTTCTGATGGGCGTCGGGCGGCTGGAGCAGATCGTGGCGCGCCTGGTCGAGAACGGCCGTGCCGCGAGCGACGCCCGTCGCCGTCGTCGAGTGGGGCACGCTGCCGCGCCAGCGCGTCGCGACCGGCACGCTCCAGACGATCGTCGCCGACGTAAGCGCGGCCGGCATCGGTTCGCCCGCCGTGACGATCGTCGGCGAGGTCGCCCGTCTGCGTGACCGCTTCCGCTGGTTCGACACACGGCCGCTGTTCGGCAAGCGCGTGCTCGTCACGCGCACGCGCCAGCAGGCGAGCGATCTCTCCCGCGCGCTGGCCGCGCAGGGCGCCGAGCCGGTCGAGCTGCCGACGATCGAGATCGCGCCGTCGGTCGACGAGCACGAGCTGGCGTCGGTGATCGCGGACCTCAAGACATCGGCGTACGGCTGGGTCGTCTTCACGAGCGCGAACGCCGTCTCGCTGTTTATGGGGCACCTGCGCGATGCCGGGCTCGACGCGCGCGCGTTCGGCCGCGCGCAGATCGCGGCGATCGGCCCCGGCACCGCCAACGCGCTCGCGTCGCACGGGCTCCGCGCGGACATCGTGCCGGAGCTCTTCGTCGCGGAGGGCCTGCTCGAAGCGTTCTCGGCGCGCGTGATGCGCGGGCAGCGCGTGCTGCTGCCTCGCGCCGAGGGTGCGCGCGAGGTGATCGTCGACGGGCTGGAGGCGCTGGGCGCGCACGTGCACGAGCTGACGCTGTATCGCGCCGCCGTGCCGTCGCAGCCGGACGCCGAGGGGCTGCGGCGCCTGCGCGCCGGCGAGATCGACGTGGCGACGTTCGCCAGCTCGTCGGCGGTGCGCAACCTCGTCGAGATGCTGGGCGGCGACGTGTCGCCGCTGCGCGGCGTGCTCATCGCGGCGATCGGGCCGATCACGGCGCAGGCGGTGCGGGATGCCGGGCTCGACGTCGGCGTGACGGCCGACGAGTACTCGATCGACGGGCTGGTCGGCGCGCTGGTTGCGGCGGAGTTCGGCAGTGTGACAGTTGACGGTTTGAGGGAGGCGCGAGCGGTCGCACGATGCGGCGGTGTGGACGGCAGCCGGCCGCTAGGGCTTGCGGGCGCGCACGGTCCACATGACCTGCGAGGGCCAGATGATGTTCGGGTCGTCGAGGTGCTGGCAGTCCTGCTGGAACTCCTCCTCCGTGACGCCGCCGGGTCCCACGACGGCGTCGTGCATCTGGTCGAAGTTCGCGCGGAACAGCCTGGCTCCGGCGGACCCGCCGCGGTGCATCGTGACATGGCCTTCGGCCTCAACGTCGCTCAGTCCCATCTTCACGACCAAGGGAGATAACTCTCGTCCAAATCTGACGTTCGCCCCGCGCGACAGCATGAGATCCCACATGACCACCAGGGTCTTCGGCAGATACTCGTCGAACATCGTCGGGTCGGGTTTCATGGACAACGCATCGAACTCCTGGGCCACCAGCCATCCGCCCGGCTTCAGGGCCGCGACCATGCGCTCTAATGCGCGTTCGCGCTCAGGCAGGTGGAGTAGCACCAGGCGCGTATGAGCGACGTCAAAGGCCGCTTCTTCCAGCGGATCCGACACGATGTCGTGTTGGCGCACTTCGACGTTCGGCGCGGCGACTGTTTCGAGAAAGCGCGTGTTGATGTCCGTGACCAGCACGCGCCCGTGGTGGCCGACGCGCTGGCTCATCCAGAGGGCGATGGAGCCTGAGCCTCCGCCAACCTCAAGGCAGTGCGATCCGGCGCGGACGTACGGCTCGAGGTGACGGATGCTGATGGGGTCGTACAGCACCTCCAGCGCGCCGAAACGCTGCTCGGTCTCGGGAGCTTTATTGTCGAAGACGTATTCGGGTATGGCGGCACCTCCGGCGCATTGTGCCACAGAGCGCGCCATCGGTCACCTCACGCGCACGCTCAGCGCTTTTCCGTCCGGCAGGAACACCGTCCGCAGTCGCGGATCGTCGAGGATGCGGCGGCGATACTCGGCGGCGTCCGCGAGCCAGGGCGCGTCGGGCACGTAGACAGCCGAGGAAGAGGTTCGAGGTGATCAGCGTGCCGCCGGGTTTGAGCAGGCGCATGAAGTGTTCGAGATCGGCGAGATATTCGTCGGGATCACCGTCGGCGAAGATCAGGTCATACTCGCCGCGCAGCCCCGCCAGCACATCGAGCGCGCGCCCGGCGTGGATCGTGACGCGCCGGCCGGCGTCGTGCGCGTCGAGGTGGCGGCGGGCGATCCCGGCGTGCAACGGGATCCTTCTCGCAGGTCTCGACGGTGCCATCGGGCCCCGCGCCGTCGGCCAGCCACAGCGCGCTGTAGCCCAGCCCGCAGCCGACTTCGAGGATGCGCTTCGCACGCGCCGCGGCCGCGAGCGCACCCAGCAGCGGGCCACTGGCGCTGGGATACACGTCGCACTCGCCGCCGTGCTCGATGCGGTGCTGCTCGGAGGCGTCGTACACGCTGGCGTAGCGGTCGTGGGCGCGCGTCTGCGTGCGAATCCAGTCGGCGACGGCAGCCTGCGATGCGGGTTCGTCGGACGGGTCGGGCATGGCGCACCTCCGTCCGAGTATATGCCCACAGGCCCGGAGCCCCGTCGGCGATCTACAATATGCACATGCTGGACATCACCACCCGCTCCGATTTCGCGCGGCACCGGCGCCTGCGACAGACCGCCGGATTGCGCCGCCTCGTGCAGGAGACGCGGCTGTCGGCGGCCGACTTCGTCTACCCGCTGTTCGTCACGCACGGCCAGGGCGTCCGCGACGAGATCGCGTCGATGCCCGGCCAGTACCAGATCTCGCTCGACCAGATCGGCCGCGAGGCGGCGGAGCTGCGCGCGCTCGGCGTGCCCGCGGTGCTGCTCTTCGGCCTGCCCGCGATGAAGGACGCCCGCGGCTCCGAGGCGTACGCCGACGGGGGCATCGTCCAGGACGCCGTGCGCGCGTTCAAGAGCGCCGACCCGGACCTCGTCGTCATCACCGACGTCTGCCTGTGCGAGTACACCGACCACGGCCATTGCGGCGTGATCGTCGACGGCGACGTCGACAACGACGCGTCGCTCGAGCTGCTCGCGCGCACGGCGCTTTCGCACGCGCGCGCCGGCGCCGACGTCGTCGCTCCGTCCGACATGATGGACGGCCGCGTCGCCGCGATCCGCGAGACGCTCGACGACGAAGGATTCGTGCAGACGCCGATCATGGCGTACAGCGCGAAGTACGCGTCGGCGTTCTACGGCCCGTTCCGCGTCGCCGCGGACAGCGCGCCGCAGTTCGGCGACCGGCGCGGCTACCAGATGGACCCGCCGAACGTCCGCGAAGCGCTGCTCGAGATCGAAGACGACATCGAAGAAGGCGCCGACATCGTGATGGTGAAGCCCGCGCTCTCGTACCTCGACGTGATCGCGAAGGCGCGGCAGGAGTTCGACCTGCCGCTCGCCGCCTACAACGTGAGCGGCGAGTACGCGATGGTGAAGGCGGCCGCCGCCAACGGCTGGATCGACGGCCGGCGCGCGACGCTCGAGATCCTGACGTCGATCAAGCGCGCCGGCGCCGGCATCATCATCACGTACCACGCGAAGGAAGCCGCGGCGTGGCTGCGGGAGGACGGTAGCTAAGACTCAGCGGTCCACCGCTCCGCACCCGTCCGATCGCCCGCGGCCAGACGCTTGCGCGCCAGCAGCTCGTTGCGCGCGGCGATCGTGTGCGGGTGCAGCGGCCAGCCGGCCTCCAGCGCCACTTCGATGTGGTGGTTGAGGTACACGAGCATCGCCGCGTCGAGGTCCGTCTCGGCGAGCTCGGCGACACGGTCCATCGCGTCGTCGCGCGCGCGCTTCCACGGCTCGATCTTGTCGGCGATGAAGATCAGCTTCTGCAGCCGCGTCATGCCCGCGTGCGCCGTCGTGTGATACGCCGCCGCGCCCAGGATGTCGGCGTCCACGACGTTGTACTGCTCCTGGAGGATCGCGACGGCCAGCGGGCCGTGCAGCAGGATCGGCTCCATGCGGTCGGCGTCTTCGAGCGGGTAGGACTGGTCGGCCGCGATGCCGAGCAGCCGTTCGTTGTTCAGCCCGCGCAGCAGGTCGTGCCCCAGCACGGCGATCCGCACGTCCTGCTTGTCAACGTCGTGGATCTCGGCCAGCCGCAGCGCCTCATCGAGGACGCGGATGACGTGCTCGGCCAGCCCGGCGGGCACCTTCAGCAGGGCGGCGCGCAGCAGCTCTTCGGCATCATTCACAGGGCAGGCCTCCGCTGCGCGGCTCGTCCGCGCTCCTCTCAGTGTGGCGCTTTAGGCAGAGGGGTGGCAATCGGCGTTCGCCCGGAGCTTCTGCCGGAGGCGCGACGCTCACGAGATGAGCCGCGCCGGCTCGTCGTCGTCGATTGCGCCCGCGTCCCAATCATGCTCCAACGGTTGCGCGAGGCGGTCGGCGAACTTCGCGGCTCCCCGGTCCAGGTCGTCGTACTTCGCCCGGGCGTGCGAAATGTGGTTGCCCAGCGTCTCGAACTCGCGGCGGAAGCGCGTGAAGTCGTCGTTGAGGCGCTCGAGGTGGCCGACGATCTCGCGCGACCGCTCTTCCACCCGCAGCCCCTTCAGCCCCAGCACCAGCGCCTGCAGGTACGCGAAGAACGTGTTCGGCGAGCATGCGATGACGCGCTTAGCCTGCGCGTACGCCTGCAGATCGCCGGCCTCGTCACGGATCATCGCTTCGTAGTAGACGTTCTCGGCGGGGATGTACATCAGCGCGAAGCCGAACGTGCCTTCGTCGGTCAGGATGTACTTCGAGACCGCGTCGATGTGGCCGCGGACGTCGCGCGCGAAGTCGCGGCGGGCGAGGGTGCGCGCGGCGTCGCCCTCGGCGTCGATGATGCGACGGAACGCGGCGTCCGGGAACTTCGCGTCGACGGGCACGATGCCGCCGCCGATCAGCACGGCCGCGTCGACGATGGTGCCGTTGCGGAAGCGGTGCTGCAGCGCGAAGTTCTCGGACGGCAGCACATCGGCGAGCAGGCGTTCGAGCAGCAGCTCGCCGAACTGCCCGCGCGCCTTCGGTGCCCGCAGCATCTGCTGCAGGCCCGAGATGTCGCGTCCGACCTCCAGCATCTGCCGCGTCGACTCGGACAGCCGGCCGAGCTGCTGGTCGACGTTGCGCATCGTCTCGCTCGTGCCGGTGAGCGACGAAGCCAGCGATGCCTGCACGCCGTCGACGCCGGCGCTGAGGCGCGCGTCGAGCGCCTGCAGCTGCGACTGCAGCGCGCGCCGCGATTCGCGCCCGTCGTACCAGAGGAGCGCCACGGCGCCCAGCAGCGCGAGCGCGAGCAAGATGAGGAGCGTAACGATCATGGGGCGCCTCCGGGTGCCCCGTACCCACCGCCGGTCAGCGTAGCAGATCGGGCCTGAACCACAGAGGCACTGAGGCACAGAGCTGGGAGAATCGGCGCGAGGGATTGTCTGGCTATGACGCGAGCCGCATACTGCGCGCACACGGAGCATTGCCATGCGACACAAGATTCGCCTCGACGGCACGGTCACGCCTGAGGACGCCCGCCAGCAGTACGTTTACGTCCCGTTCGACGTGCCCGCGGGCGCGCGGCGGATCGAGGTGAACTACCACTACGAGAACCAGGTCGATCGGCGCGCAGGAGTTCAACGCCGGCAACAACATCGACATCGGCGTCTTCGACGTGCGCGGCGCCGACTTCCTGACCGGCGGCTTCCGCGGCTGGAGCGGCGGCGCACGCTCGGCGTTCTACATCGCCCGCGACGCCGCGACGCCCGGCTACCTGCGCGGCCCGCTGCAGCCCGGCGGCTGGACGCTGATGTTCGGCCTCTCGAAGATCGACGACGCGGCCGTCCGCTATCGCGTGAACATCGAGATGGAGCTCGACCCGGCGGCGGAAGGCGAGCCGGCCGGCGACGTGCCGGTGCCGGGTGCGTCGTATCCGCAGCCGATCGCCGGCGGCGAGGCGGGCGTCGGCCGCTGGTATCGCGGCGATCTCCACGCGCACAGCGAGCACAGCGACGGCGCGAACACCGTCGAGGAGATCGTCGAGTACACCCGCCGCATCGGCCTCGACTACTTCGCGCTGACCGATCACAACACGATCAGCCACTGGGACGAGCTGGCGCGGCTCAACGACCGGGCGCCGCTGCTGATCGCCGGCGAAGAGATCACGATGTACGGCGGCCATGCGAACGTCTGGGGGCTCGACGGCTGGATCGACTTCCGCGGCAGCGACAGCGAGCGCGTCCAGCGCCTCGTCGAGCAGGCGAATGCGCGCGGATCGATGTTCTCGATCAACCATCCCGACTCGCCGATCCCGTGGAAGCACGATGCCGTGCGCGGCTACCAGGCGGTCGAGGTGTGGAACGCGCCGTGGCGCTGGTTCAACGAGCCGGCGCTGCTGCGCTGGGAGGAGCACCTGAAGCGCGGCGAGCGGATGATCGCCGTCGGCGGCAGCGACTCGCACTGCGTGCCGCCCGCGAAGATGACGCAGCCGAACGGCCCGGGCGAGCCCTGCACGTGGGTCTACGTCGAAGGCCCGCTGACGCAGCGCGCCGTGCTCGACGCGGTCGAGCGGGGCAACGTCTTCATCTCAGAGGCGCCGAACGGCCCGTTCATCGAGCTGCGCGCCGATGCGGACGGCGATGGCGTCTTCGAGGCGTTGCAGGGCGACCGGTTGGACGCGGCGGACGGAGCGCTCGTGCGGTTCCACGTGGCCTACCGCGGCCCGGACGGCAAGCACCTGCGCTTCTTCGGCAAGCGCGGCCTGGTGAAGGAGATCACGCCCGACATCGAGGGGTACGACGGTGAGTTCGAGCTGCGCATCGAAGGCGACGACTATCTCCGCTGCGAAGTGCGCGGCTTCCGCGGCAGCCCCGAGCGCGGCGAAGTCGTCCATGCCATGACGAACCCGATCTACTGGGGCCGCTGGTAGGCCCGTCGTTCCGGCTGCGGTTTGCGCAGCCTCGGAGGCGTCGCGTGCTGCGGCGCCGCGTGCGATGATGCGGTCATGGATGATTTCACCATTCGACCTGCCACGCCAGCCGACGTCCCGCGCCTGATCGACATCCTGTACGACGATCCGCCGGGAGACATGCGCGCGATCGAGCCCGACGTGCGGAAGGCGAAGGCGATCGGCGCGCTCACCGTGCGAAACGGGATGGAGATCGACGTGAGACGCACGGTCGTGGCGGTGATCGGCGGACGGCCGGTCGGGTTGATGGAGGCGAAGCGCCCCGGCCAGAGCGCGAACGCGACGGTGTTCGCGCATTGGGAACATGCTGCTGCGCGGCCTGCTCATCGTCGGGTTAGGGGGAGCGTTGCGGTACGTTCGCTACACGCGGGCGCGCGCTCGCGTAGAGATCGGCCACCCTCCGGATTCCTACTACATCGGCGAACTGGACGTGCATCCAGAGGACCGCAACCGCGGCATAGGTGCGCGGCTGTTGGAGTACGCCGAAACCGAGGCGCGCGCGGAGGGCTTCGGGCGCATGTCGCTATGCACTGGCATCTCGAATCCGGCGCAGCACCTGTACGAGCGAGCGGGGTTCCGCATCGTCGAGACGCGCCGGCATCCCGATTACGAGCGGCTCACCGGCAACCCCGGACGCGTGCTGATGGTGAAGGAGCTGAGTTAGAGTTTCAGGAGGATCGCTCGGACCGTCCCTGGGAGGATTGCCAATTCGCTCCTTGGGGATCCGGCGGCCAATCGCAACGAGATCGGCTGTCAACGTAGGATCGAGCGAGGCGCGCTTCTTGGGCGTGCGCTTCGCCGGGGCGGCCTTCTTCGTGCAGGTCGCTTCGTAACCATCGTATCAGTAGCCCTCGCGCCGCGGCGCCTACAGCGTGATCACGCCGCTTTGCTTGTTGCCGTTCGCTGCGTGCTGTCGCCCCGCGAGGCCGTCGTTCATCGAGCCGCTGCGGAAGCCCGCGAGGTCGAGCGTGACGTGCGCATACCCGAGGTTGCGCAGCCGCGTCACGATCCGCTCGCGATGCTCGACCACCGTCGCGATGTCGGCGATTTCGACTTCGATCCGCGCGACGTCGCCGTAATGCCGCACGCGCAGCTGCCGCAGACCCAGCCCGCGCAGGAACGCCTCCGCCGCGCCCACCTGGTCCAGCGCCTCGACGGTCACGGGCGTCCCGTACGGGATGCGCGACGACAGGCACGCCATGGCGGGCTTGTCCCAGGTCGGCAGCCCGCGCTCCTTCGACAGCTCGCGGATCTCCGCCTTCGTCAGCCCCGCCTCGATGAGCGGGCTCCGCACGCGATGCTCGGCCGCCGCCACACGCCCGGGCCGGTGGTCGCCCAGGTCGTCGACGTTGCATCCGTCGAGCACATAGGCGACGCCGTCGCGCGCCGCCATCTCCTCGAGCAGGGAGTACAGCTCGGTCTTGCAGTGGTAGCAGCGCTGCGGCGAGTTCTCGACGTACCCCGGGCGGTCCATTTCGGACGTGTCCAGGAGCACATGGCGGATGCCGATCTGCCCGGCCAGCGCCCGCGCTTCCTCGACCTCCGCTGCCGGGATCGAAGGCGACACGCCCGTCACCGCCACCGCGTGCTCGCCCAGCACGTCGGACGCTATGGCGGCAACGAAGGTGCTGTCCACCCCCGCGGAGAACGCGACGATGACCGACCCCATGTCGCCGACGATCCGCCGTAGTTCCGCAAGCTTTGGATTCACGCAGAGCATGATAACAGGCGGTCCGTTCGCCCACGGCGGAGCAAGGCCGCCGCGGACGTGGAGCTTCCGAAGGGGAAGGAGGCAGGAGGGTCAGGTCGAACGTTCGGCGCCCAATTCGGCTCCCCCGCGTCTCCAGCCTGCTGAGGTTCGACCGACAATTTGTATAGGAACCTGCGACTGGTGGGGAGTGAGGTTCGATTGGGCGGCTCGACTTCACATATCGCTCTGCGCTTCGGCGTGATCAGCGTGCTCGCGGCCGCGCATCGTCTCCGGGCTATCGGGGTTCGAAGGCTGGCACATCGTCAAGAACTCCGAGCAGCACGCCGCCGCTCGCAGCGCAGACCGTCTCGTCGGAGCGCCGGTGCGCGCGGCGCTCGACGGGCTCAGCCCGGCCAGCAGCGGCGCTCCCCTGCCGTCGAGCGCCCGCGCACGTCTGGATGCCCTGACGGCGCCGCTCCTTTCGGCCGATCTCCGTGCCGTGCGCCTGTGGACGCCGGATGGCGAGGTCGCGTATCAGTCCGGCAGCGACGCCGGGACGATGAAGCCGCCGGCGCTGCAGGGCGCCGCGCAGGCGACGGCGCGCGGGACGGCCGGCGACGGCACGCCGATCTACTCGGCCTACTCGAGCGCCGACGGCTACGTGCTGGAGATCGCGCTGGATGCGCGTCCACTCGAGAAGATCGACGCATCGCAGCAGACGATGATCCTCGAGATCGCCGTTGTGTACGCGGCGCTCTGCGTGCTGCTGCAGTTCGGCTTCTGGTTCGCCACGCGTACCATTGCGGCAGAGCACCGGCACCTGGCGCAGCTCTTCGCCTCCGGCGAGGAGCTGCGCTCGTCGCTCGACCTGCACGACGTCATCTCGCAGCTTGTGCGCGAGGCCACGGTCATGGCGCGCGGCCGATACGGCGCCGTCGTGCTCTTCGAGCAGGAGACGGGCGACCTGATGCTGCGCGCGACGTACGATCACGCGACGGGAGCGATCTCGCATCACCAACGCTCGGTTGAGGAATGGTTCTTGCGGCGGGCCGTCATCACGAACACGACCGTCGTCAGCGCGCAGTCGGCAAAAGTCTACGAGCAGTTCTTCGGCCCGGAGGTCGACAAGTTCCAGCAGGTCAACGTTCTGTGCGTGCCCATGGCGCTGCGCGACCGGGTCGTCGGCGTCGTCGGTGTCGTGCGCGTCCCCAACGGCCGCCGCGGCACCTTCGCGCCGCGAGACATCCGCCACACGCTCGACCTGGCGGGGCAGGGCGCGACCGCGATCGAGCAGGCGCTGCTCTTCTCGAAGGTGCGGTCGTACGCGAAGGAAGTGGAGGTCAGCTACGACTCGACGCTGAAGGCGCTGGTGGCCGCGCTCGACGCGAAGGACGAAGTCACGGAGGGCCACGGCGAGCGCGTCGCGAAGCTGACGTCGCACCTCGCGCGGCAGATGGGCGTCGCCGAGAAGGCGATCGTCGACATGGAGCGCGGCGCCCTCCTGCACGATGTCGGCAAGATCGGCGTGCCGGACGCCGTGCTGAACAAGCCGGCCGCGCTCAACGACATGGAGTGGGAGGCGATGCGCAAGCATCCGCTGCTGGCCGGCATGATGATCGCGAAGGTCGGCTTCCTGGAGGGCGCGACGCCCATCCTGCTCTACCACCACGAGCGCTGGGACGGGACCGGCTATCCGTTCGGGCTGGCGAGGACCAACATCCCGTTCGACGCGCGCATCTTCTCCGTCGTCGATGCCTACGGAGGCGATGACGTCGGACCGCCCGTACCGCGACGCGAGGTCGCACGATGACGCGATGGCCGAGATCGCCGCCGGCAGCGGCAGCGCAGTTCGACCCGGCGGTCGTCGTCGCGTTCGAGCGGCTCATATCGGCGCGCCCGGAGCTTCGCACCCGCCCGGCAGCCGCGCGCAAGGCCCGCCACGCCGCGGACTTCTCCGCCCACCGCACCCCGCCGACACCAGCGCGGCGTAGGCCTACGGCCGGGGGCGAGTCGTTCAGTCTCGCGGGCTCTCCGTGTCGCATAACGGCACGGCGCTCGCCCGAAAGTGGCGCGCTACGGGATAGCGGGATGCCGCTTGCCCGAAACTGGCGCACTACATTTGCCGCGCCGAGAAGCAACGGCAGCAGTCAACGCAAACGTGGTACGCCGCGTACCCAAATTGTGCTCGTCACATCGCGCTTGCGGGACTACAATCGCGGCATGGACTCGGTGTGGCGGCACAAGCTTCGGGAAGTCAGGCAGCGGATCGGGATCAGCCAGCGGGAGGTGGCGGAGCGCGCCGGCGTTTCGCGTGAGAGCATCCGCGCCTACGAGACGGGCCGGCGCCGTCCCACGCGAGCTGGGCTGACCGCGATCCTGCAGGCGCTCGAGGCAACGGCGTACGAGACGAACGAGATCCTCGAGGCGGCGGGCATGGTGACGCCGGCCACGCTGTTTCCGGCCGATGAGTACCCGAACTTCTTCTTCACCATTGAGGAGCTTCAGACGGAGGTGGAGCTGGTCGAGTGGCCCGAGTTCGTGCTGAACAACGCCAACGAGGTCGTGGCCGCGAACGCGTGCGCGCAGGCGTTGTGGGGGATCGATTTCGCGCACGAGCGCAAGACACGCACGCGGGCGCAGCTGAACCTCCTGAGCGTGGCAAGCGAGCATCGGTTTGCGGACCGTATCGTGAACTGGGACGAGTGCGTCGCGACGCTCGCTGCCGTCTTCAAGGGGCGGCCCGTGAACCCGGCTTCGCTCGATGAGCCGGACCCGTATTTCGCCGAAGTGCTACAAGGGTTCGCGGATGGCGACCCGGCGTTCCTTGCACGACTCGTCCAGATCTGGGTGACGACGCCCGCTCGGGACGCGAAGGTGCGGTGGAGCTATCGCGTCGTCTGGCGCGACGAGGAGTTCGGCGAGATGCGCTTCCGGTCCGTCGTGGGCGCCGCGAACGAGCCGGGCGGGCTGTCGTTTAACGACTGGCAGCCGCTCGACGCGGAGACGTGGGGCGTGCTGGAACGCGTGAAGGCACGAGCTGCCGGGAAGCGCACCGGCTGATTTGACTGCCGTCAGACTTGCGGTATATGCCGCCCGCGGCGGACAGGTACTGAAGACCTGTCCCTACGGTTGGCGACGGTGTAGGCACGCGCGGCGCCCTTGCCCTCGGATGCGGGCGCAGCAGGCTGCGCCCCTACGGCGCTCGAGCGCCGGGCTAGATTTCGATGCCGTGGTCGTGGAGCAGGGCGACGAACGCGTCTTCGTCGAGCAGCGACGTGCCGAGCTGCTGCGCTTTCGCCAGCTTGCTGCCGGCCTCCGCGCCGACGACGACGTAGTCGGTCTTCTTCGTGACGCTGCTCGTCGCGGCGCCGCCCGCGTCCTTGATCAGCGATTCGGCGGCGTCGCGGCTGAGGCGTTCGAGGCGGCCGGTGACGACGAACGTCAGGCCGCTCAGCGGGCCCTCGCGCGCGGCGCCCTTCTCGGCGCGCAGGTTGACGCCGGCGGCGCGCAGCTTCTCGACGAGCGCGCGATTCTCCGCCTCGGCGAAGAACTCGACGACGCTCTCGGCGATGACGCTGCCGACGCCCGGGATCTCGACGATCTGCTCCGGGCTGGCGTCCATCAGCGCTTCGATGCTGCCGAAGTGCGTCGCCAGCACCGACGCGACTTCGCCGCCGACGTGGCGGATGCCCAGCGCGACGATGACGCGCGCCAGCGGCCGCGCCTTGCTCGCGTCGATCGAGGCGAGCAGGTTGTCGACGCTCTTCTCGCCGAAACGCTCGATCCGCAGCAGGTCGTCGCGGCGCTCGCGCAGGCGATAGAGGTCGCCGCCGTCCTGCACGAAGCCGCGCTCCATCAGCAGGTACGCGATCGATTCGCCGAGGCCGTCGATGTCCATCGCGCCGCGGCTGACGAAGTGCTCGAGCAGGCGGAAGCGCTGCGCGGGGCACTGCCGGTTCGGGCAGCGGTACATCGCCTCGCCCTCGGCGCGCACGACGGGCGTGCGGCAGACGGGGCACTTCTTCGGCATGGAGAAGCGCTTCTCCTTGCCGCTGCGCTTGCTCAGCACCGGCCCGACGACCTGCGGGATGACGTCGCCGGCGCGCTGGACGATCACGGTGTCGCCGACGCGCACGTCCTTGAGGCGGATGACCGCTTCGTTGTGCAGCGTCGCCAGCTTCACCGTCGCGCCGCCGATGACGACCGGCTCGAGCACGGCGAACGGGTTGAGCGTGCCGGTGCGTCCGACGCTCACGTCGATCCGGAGGAGCTTCGTCGTCGCCTGCGTGGGCGGGAACTTGTAGGCGATCGCCCAGCGCGGCTCGCGGCCGACGGCGCCCATCTGCCGCTGCACCGCCAGGTCGTCGACCTTGATGACGATGCCGTCGATCTCGTAGTCGAGCGAATCGCGCTTCTCGACCCAGCCCTCCGAGAACGCAGCGACTTCGTCGAGGGTGTGCGAAGCGCTGGATGTTGGGGTTGACGCGGAAGCCGAGCGTCTTCAGCCACTCCAGCACGTCCGAGTGCGTCGCCGGCGCGCCGCCGCCGTCCTGCCAGCCGAGCTGGTACCAGAACGCGTCGAGCGGGCGCGCCGCGGTGATCTTCGGATCGAGCTGGCGGACCGAGCCGGCGGCGGAGTTGCGCGGGCTGGCGAAGAGCGGCAGGCCGGCCTCGCCGCGCTCGACGTTCAGCTTCTCGAAGCCGCTCTTCGTCATGTAGATCTCGCCGCGCACCTCGAAGCGCGCCGGTGCGTCCTTCCCGGCGAGACGCTGCGGGATCGACCGGATCGTGCGGACGTTCGGCGTGATGTTCTCGCCGCGCGTGCCGTCGCCGCGCGTGGCGGCGGTGAGCAGGCGGCCGTTCTCGTACACGAGCGCGCAGGCGAGGCCGTCGATCTTCGGCTCGCAGACCATCGCGAAGTCGCTGCGTTCGATGATGTTCGACGCGCGCTTGTGCCAGGCGCGCAGGTCGTCGCCGCTGAACGCGTTGGCGAGCGAGAGCAGCGGCACGCGGTGCTCGACGACGCCGAACGTCTCGACGGGCGCGCCGCCGACGCGCTGCGTGGGGGAGTCGGGCGTGATCAGCTCCGGATGCCGCGCCTCGATCTCGCGCAGCTCGACCATGAGCTTGTCGAACTCGGCGTCGGAGATCTCCGGCTGGTCGAGGACGAAGTAGCGGTGCTCGTGGTAGGCGATCTGCGAGCGCAGCTCCTCGACGCGGAGCTTCGCCTGCTGGTAGTCGCGCGTGTCGTCGGTCTGCTTCTGTCGGCATCGAAACGAGTATACGGGGGACGGGGACCAGAACCGGGAACCAGGATGAGGCGATTAGGTAGCGGCTGGGGGCCGTTGGAGCATCGAACGTCGGGGTGCTCGATTGACAGGTTGACCTCAGATGCACTACCTTCTGAGTGCGCCAGGAAGAACAGGGCGGCCTGGAGACGAGGGTGGGATCATTGCAAAGATTCCACAGTGTTCCGAGCTATCTGGCGCATGAGGCAACGTCCGCTTGAAGGCGGGCGTTCTTTTCGACTCAACTGCCCGCCACCCGCGTGGTATCGCCGGCGCTCCCCACGATCCGTTAGACTGCCGCCATGCCACCGAAGATCGTCATCGTCGACTATGGCGCCGGGAACCTGCGCAGCGTTGCGCGGGCGGTCGCGCACGTCGGCCACGAGCCGAGCGTGACGTCGGACCCGGGCGAGGTCGCCGCGGCCGACGCGTTGATCGTGCCGGGCGTCGGCGCCGCGGCGGACACGATGCGCAACCTGCGCGAGCACAGGATGGTGGAGCCGGTGCGCGAGTACATCGCGTCCGGGACGGCCGTTCTTCGGGGTGTGCATGGGGCAGCAGGCGCTGCTCACGGTCAGCGAGGAGGGCGGCGAGCACGCGTGCCTCGACGTCATCCACGGCCGCGTGAAGAAGCTGCCGCCGGGGCTGAAGGTGCCGCACATGGGGTGGAACACGGTGCGGCAGCGCGTCGCGCACCCGATCTTCGAGGGCATCCCGGACGACGCTACTTCTACTTCGTCCACAGCTACTACCCGCAGCCGGACGACGAGGGCGTCGTCATCGGCGAGACGGAGTACGGCGTGACGTTCGCGTCGGTGCTCGCGCGCGACAACATCGTGGCGACGCAGTTCCACCCGGAGAAGTCGGGCGAGATGGGGCTGCGGATGTACGCGAACTTCCTCGCGCAGGTGGGCGCGGGAGTGGCGTAGCACGCCCGGGTCGGCCCATTGGCCGCCGTTCTGCCTCCAAATGCCTCTTTCGGGCGCGGCGCACGCGGCGGCACACTGTGCGCATGGTCCCGGTCGCGCGGCGCAATCTGCTGGCGGAGAAGCTGCGGCTGGCGATGTCCGTTTCGGGCGTCGCCTTCGCGGTGCTGCTCGTGCTGATCGTGCTCAGCCTGTATCGCGGCTGGAGCGGCGTCGGCAAGCTGATCATGAAGCTGCCGGGCGACGTCTGGGTGACACAGGCGGGCACGAGCGACCCGTTTCACTCGACGTCCTTCCTGCCCGCCGATCGCCGCGATGCGCTCGCCGCTGTGCCGGGCGTGCAGGTGGTGATGCCGGTGTACGCGCGACAGATGGCGTTTACTCAGGGTGGCGCGCAGCTCACGGTCTTCTTCATGGCGCTCGACGCGCCCGAAGCGTTGCCGCTGCCGAAAGAGACGCGCGACCGCTACTTCCCCGAGCCCGGCCACGTCAACATCGACAGCGTCTTCTCGCGCAAGACGGGGATCGGCGCCGGCGACACGCTGCGCATCCTCGACCGCGAACTCGTCGTCGAGCAGATCAACGACGGCGGAAACGCCGTGATCACCCAGTTCGCGTTCCTCAATGCCGCCGATGCGCGAGCGCTCTTCGGCGTCGAGAACGGCGTGAACTTCTTCCTCGTCACGACGCAGCCGGGGGCCGACCGCGCGGCCGTCGGCGCGGCCGCGGCCGCGGCGGTGCCCGGCGCCGAGGCGCACACGAGCGAGGAGTTCGGCAACGCCATCTCGAAGGAGGTCGATGACGCGTTCCTGCCCGTCGTGGGCGTGCTCGTTGCGCTCGGCATGGTCGTGGGCGGTGCGGTGATCGGCCTGACGACGTACACCGCGACGATCGAGAAGTCGCGCGATTTCGGCGTGCTGAAGGCGCTGGGCGCGTCGGGCGCGTTCCTGTACCGCATCGTGATCACGCAGAGCCTGATCGTGGGGATCCTGGGGTCGATCGTGGGGATCGTCACTTCGATGATGGCGGACACGCTGATCAAGCGCTGGATCCCGGAGTTCATCACGAAGCTGTTGTGGACGGACGTGGCGATCGTGTTCGGGGCGGCGCTGCTGATGGCGATCGTCTCGTCGTATCTGCCGGTGCGCAGGATCAACGGCATCGACCCGGCGATGGTGTTTCGAGCATGAGCGCGAACGACCAGATCTTGCGCGTCGAGGAACTGACGAAGGTGTTCGGCACCGGGCGCACGGCGGTGCGGGCCGTGGACGGTGTCGACCTGTGCGCGAGCGCGGGCGAGATCCTGCTGATTATGGGGCCGTCGGGCTCGGGCAAGACGACGCTCCTCACGATGATCGGCGGCCTGCTGCGGCCGACGAGCGGGCGCGTCGTCATCGACGGCGTGGAGATCAGCGCGCTTCGCCAGAGCGAGCTGCCGCGCGTGCGGCGGCATCACGTTGGCTTCGTGTTCCAGACGTTCAACCTGCTCGAATCGCTGACCGCGCTGGAGAACGTCGAAGTGGCGCTGAACGTCGCCGGGGTCGGCGGACACGAGGCGCGCGAACGGGCGCGCGAGCTGCTGGTCGAGGCCGGGCTGGAGGGGCGGCTCGACTTCAACGCGAAGGACCTGTCGGGCGGCGAGAAGCAGCGCGTATCGATCGCGCGGGCGCTGGCGAACCGGCCGCGCCTGCTGCTCGCGGACGAACCGACGGCCAACCTCGACTCGCGCCACGGCCACGAGGTGATGGAGCTGCTGCACGATCTGAGCAAGAAGGAAGGCCGCACGGTGATCGTCGTTTCGCACGATCAGCGGTTGCGCGACATCGCGGACACGGCGATGTGGCTGGAGGACGGCCGGCTGCGGGCGGTGGCCAGCGGCGAAGCCGATCCGTATCTCGCCGGCGCCGGCACGGGCAGGCGCTCCGCCACGTGACCTCCCGCGACACCGCATAGCTGAGGGCCGCCCGCTGCGCTATGATCCGCAGATGGAAGTGATCCCGGCGATCGATATCCGCGGCGGCAAGTGCGTACAGCTGAAGCAGGGCGACTACGCCCGCGAGACCGTGTACGGCGTCGACCCGGTAGCGATGGCGCAGCACTGGGTGTCGCAGGGCGCACGGCGGCTGCACGTCGTCGACCTCGATGCGGCGAAGGACGGCGGTCCCGGCAACGAAGCGATCGTGGCGCGCATCGTGCGGCAGGCCGGCGTGCCGGTGCAGGTGGCGGGTGGCGTCCGCGACCATCTCGCCATTCACCGCTGGATCGATTCGGGCGCGGATCGCGTCGTCATCGGCACCCTGGCGATCGAGCAGCCGGCGGTGGTCGAGAAGGCGATGATCAAACACGGCGAGAAGATCGCCATCGCCATCGACGCGCGCGGCGGCAAGGCGGCCGTGCAAGGGATGGGTGGTGACGAGCGACGCGACGGTGGACGCGATCATCCGCGACATGACGTCGCGCGGAGCGCGTCACTTCATCTACACCGACATCAGCCGCGACGGGATGCTGGAGCATCTGGACGCGGCCGGCTTCAAGCAGGTCGTGGACGTCGTGGCCGAGGCTCGCGCCGATGCGACGCTCATCTACTCGGGCGGCGTGACGTCGATCAGCGACCTGCTGGCGCTTCGGCCCTACGGACTGGAAGGCGCGATCGTGGGCACGGCGCTGTACGACGGCCGCATCGATCTGGGAGAGGCGCAGCAGGCGCTGGCGTAGCCGCGTGGGGCTTAGCCGGCGTGGCGCTTCTCCAATATCGCGCAAAGATGTGTCTTTCTATCCATGATCTCCGCTTCACCTATGGTGTATGATGATCGCACATCGCCACGCGGCGATCTTCGCCGTCCCGCTGATCCCGATCAGGCGGCGAGGCGGGACGACATAACAATTGAGCACTGACAGCGTAACTGCGGCGTCATCCGAAGCCAGCAGCCGTCGCAGTGAGCCACCAGGAGGCACGCATGGACGCGCGCGACCCGACCGCTAATAACGCCGACCTCTGGACGCATTACCTGCGCGAGCAGTGGAGCCTGTGGCTCGATCCGTTGGGCCTGGGCGCGCCCCCTGCCACGATGGCCGTCGCCGGCGTGCTTGCCGAGGTGGCCGCGGCGAATGTCGCCGGCATACTGACGATGCTCGTCGCGCCCAACGTCGTGCGGATGTACCAGACGAACGCCCCGGAGGTCACGAGCGCGTTGCGCGACGCGGACGCTTCGCGCGACCAGGTCGAGATCCCACCGGCGTACGCGGCGCATCCGAAGCCGGCAGGCCGGGATCTCACGCAGCGCGAGGAATGGGCAGTAGCATCGCCCGTGCGTGAGCCTGCCCGCGCGCGCTGATCGAGACCTCCGACGGGTCTCCAGCTATTGACGCCAGTGGCGCCAGACCTCGCACGCGATGGTTCGCTCCGCGTCGTCGCCGTGCGCTGTCTCCTGCGGCGACCCATCGAGCGCGAGACTTGCAGGCGGGGGCGCCTGCGCTCCATTGCTGAATCACGCTCTGGCGCCTAGCCGTTTCGGAGCAGGAAGATCAGGCCCGGCAGCAAGAGCGCAACGACGATCAGCAGCGAGACCGCCACGAGCAGCCACGGCGGCACGGGCCAGTGCTCGCGCTTCGGCTCCCAGGCGTAGCCGTGCGCCTCGGACAGGTCGTAGTCCGGATCGTCCGGACCGATCTCTTCTTCCTCTTCGGGGGGCTCGTCCCACTCGTTCGGCATCGTAGCGCTTGCCGCCGCTACTTCAGGACGCGCTTGAACAGTGCGGCGAGCGCTCCCACGCGTCCTTCGCGGCGTCGGGGCGATAGCTGTCGCGCGTGTCGTTGAAGAAGGAGTGCGGCGCGCCGTCGTAGACCTTCACGACGGCGTTGCGGTTGCTGCTCTTGAGCGCCGCCTCGAACTTCCGCACGTTCTCGATCGGGATGCCCGCGTCGTCGGCGCCGAAGGCGCAGAACATCTCGGCCTCGATCTTCGCGAGCTCCTCGGCGGGCGGCTGAAAGCCGGCGTAGAACGGCGCGGCGGCGGCGACGTCGGGCGTCGCGGCGGCCAGGGCGAGCGTCATGCTGCCGCCCATGCAGAAGCCGATGCAGCCCACCTTCTTCGGCGCCACCTGCGGCAGCGATCGCACGTACTTCACCGCGCCCAGCAGGTCCTTGATGGCCTGCTCGCGGTTCATGTTCATCACGAGCTTGCGCGCCTCGTCCGGCTCGGTCGCGAACTGGCCGTGGTAGAGGTCCGGCGCGAGCGCGACGAAGCCCTCGCGGGCGAAGCGGTCGGCGATGCTCTTGATGTGCGCGTCGAGCCCCCACCACTCCTGGATGACGATGACGGCGGGATGCGACGCGGTGTCGTCGGGCCGCGCGAGGTGGCCCGTGCCGTTGATGCCGTTCGCGGGGTACTCGACGGATGCGGTGATGATGTCGGGCATGGGGGCTCCTCGGTGGTCAGCGGTTCAGCGTCTCAGCTTGTCAGCATTTCAGCTTGTCAGCAATTCTGGGTGTCAGCGGAGCTTGTCAGCATTTCCGCTTGGTAGCTATCACCGGCTGACCGGCTGACCGGCTGACCGGCTGACCGGCTAATCGCGTATCTCCCCGCGAAACTCCTGGTAGCAGCGGGCGACGTTGGGGGCGATGCGCTCGGACTCGCCCCATTCGGCGTACTCGCCGAGGTCGATGCCGTGGATCGCTTCGTCCTGCGTGGCGCCGGCGTCGAAGGCGCGGCGGGCGCCGGCGTGGACGAGCTCGAGGTAGGCGAGCATCTTGCGCAGGTCGTCCTTCGTGCCGACGGGGCCGTGGCCGGGCACGACGATATCGGCGTCGATCTCGTCGAGGACGCGGCGCGCGATGCGGATCCAGTTGCCGATGTGGCCTTCGAACGCGAGCGGCGTCACCTCGAAGAAGGCGACGTCGCCGGCGAACAGGATGCGCTCGCCGGGCAGATGCACGAGGACGTCGCCGCGGGTGTGGCCGGTGCCGTAGTGCAGCAGGCGCACGCGGCGCTCGTCGACGCGCAGCTCCATGCCGTCGCCGTCGAAGGTGACGTTGGGCAGGCGCTCCTCGATGCCGTCGAGCTCCGGCGCGAAGTGCGGCGCCATGCGCCGGACCGCCTCGATGATCAGGGCGAGCGGCACGCGCTCCATCTGCGCCTTCGCCCTGGCGTGCGCGACGATCTCGATGCCGGGCGGGAAGAGCGCGTTGCCCATCGTGTGGTCGACGTGATGGTGCGTGTTGAGCAGCCGCGCGATCGGTTTCGGCGCGACGTGCTTCGCTTCGTCGAGCAGCGCGCGCGTCATCGACGGCGTGAAGAGCGCATCGATCGCGGTCGTCGCGTCGCGCCCGGCGATCAGGCCGGCGTTGGCGATGCAGAACGCGCCGGTCGCCTGCACGTAGGAGAAGACGCCGGGCGCGAGTTCGGTGGTGCCAGTGGACCACTGCTTCATGTGGGTAGGTTATAGGTTGTGGGTGGTAGGTTGTAGGGAAAGCGGATCGGAGTTCGGATGCGAAGATCGACGCATGGCATGCTGGCGCTGGCGGCGTTGGCTGCCACCGTGGGCCTGCGGTGCTGCTCTCAGCGCGCGCTGATCCTAGTAGCGAACGGTCTCCGCTTCCTCGATGATCACCGGTTCCGTCTTGTCCGGAAATCGGTCGAGGACGCCCGAGGCGAGCAGCCGGGCGCGGCCCTCTTTGGCGTCGTCGGCGGAGTCGAATTCCACCAGAAGGAACACCTCGCCGGGCTTGTCTACGTTGCGAAAGATGCGGTGCCCCTTCGCTGATCGCCGGGCGCCGGGACCATCTTCATCGAACATCGGCTTCCACGCGTCGTAATCGCCAACGTTAAGACGCGTCAGGAAGAATGCCATTTGACTACCCTCTCTCTTTAACGCGAGGCCGTAGGAGCCACGCTAGATGCCGCTAACCGCCAAACGGCCAGTACCTGATGGCCAACCCGCCAGCCCCTACCGCGCCAGCGCCGCCAGCACCGCCTCGCGCACGTCGCGGAGACGGAAGGGCTTCGCCAGCACGGCGTTCTCGACGCCCTGCAGGAAGCGCCGCGTGTCGGGGGCGACCGTGTCGCCGGTGATGAAGATGACGCGCTCGGCGAGGGGATTCTTCGCCGCGCGGAGGTTGGTGTAGAGCTCGGCGCCGCCCATGATCGGCATCTTCATGTCGGTGATGACCAGATCGATGCCGCCGCGCTCGACGATTGCGAGCGCATCGCGGCCGTTCTTCGCCACGAGCACCTCGTGGCCGTCCATCTCCAGCACGCCGGTCAGGAGTCGCTGGATGCTCTCCTCGTCATCGACCACGAGGATGCGGCGTCGCTCGCGCCGCGGCCGCGGGTGCCGATTCGGCCTCGCGCGCGCGGGCGGGTGTCGCGACGCCGCCGACGATCGGCAGCTCGATGAAGAACGTGGCGCCGCGGCCGGGCTCGCTCTCGGCCCAGATGCGGCCGCCGTGCTCCTCGATGATGTTGTAGCAGATGGTCAGGCCGAGGCCCGTGCCTTCGCCGGCATCCTTCGTCGTGAAGAAGGGATCGAAGATGCGGCGGACGGTCTCGGCGCTCATGCCGGGGCCGCTGTCCTGGAACGATGCCGTGATCGTGCGGCCCTGCGGGCGAGTGTGGATGCGCAACGTGCCCTCGTCGTCGCCTTTCATCGCCTGCTCGGCGTTGATGATGATGTTGAGGAAGACCTGCTGGAGCTGGTTTGCGTCGACCATCGTCTCCGGCAGCGCGGCGTCCAGGTCCATGTTTGTGTCGATATTGCGGACGCGCAGGTCGTAGTTGCGCAGCTCCAGCACGCGTTCGATGAGCGTGTTGAGGTTCGAGGGTTCCTTCTGCGCCTTGCGGCGGCGCGCGAACGTGAGCAGGTTCGAGACGATCTTGGACGCGCGTTCGGCCTCGGCGTAGATGGTTTCGACCTGGTGGCGCACCGGCTCCTCGAGATCCTTCAGCAGCAGCAGCTGCGCGAAGCCCATGATGCCGGTGAGCGGGTTGTTCAGCTCGTGCGCGACGCCGGAGACGAGCTGGCCGACGCTGGACATCTTCTCGGACTGCAGCAGCCGCTCCTGCGCGAGCTTCGTCTGCGTACGCTGTGCGTCGAGGCGCTCGATGGCCTTCGAGAGGTCGGAGGCCATCGCGAAGTAGCGATCGCGCTGCTCTTTCGTGAGGGGCGCGGCGCAGCTGATGCGCAGCATGCCGGTGACGGCGCCGCCGACGACGAGCGGCGCATCCTCGTACGACTCCGGCTCCTCGATCGCGCGGTCGGGCGTGCCGCCGAGCCTGATGACGATGGGATCCTCGCTGGGCCACGTCGCGTGGTCGATGCCGGCGAGCTCGACGAAGGCGGCGAGCGCCTGGACGTGCACGCCTTCGACGACCGGCGGGGCGAGCGTACCGGCCGCGTAGGCGGGGACGACGTGGCGGCCGTCTTCGCAGAGCACCGCGACGGCGAGGTCGAAGCCGAGCGACGGCCGGATCGCTTCGAGGACGAGCGTCAGGAGGTCGACGGCGCCGAACGGGCGCTCGGGCGAATCCTGGCGGGCGGCGGGCGATGTGAAGATCATCCGCGCGATTATACAGAAGTCGGTCGCCGATCGTCAGTCATCAGCCGACCGGATGCTCCGACGACCTCCGGCTGACGGCCGGCGACCGGCATAGGGACAACTGCGCCGCATATGCGGGGCTCGCCCTCGCGGCTCGCGGGATGCGGCGCATGGGACACGCGGAGGCACTGCTCAATACTGGGCCCACTGGCAGCGGAATCAGGTTCGTCATGGTGGGAGGGCAGATGCCGAAGGCCCCGCGCAGCACTGAGGGTCGTGAGCGAAGAGCGGTGGCCCAGGCGCATCCCCCCGACGCCGGACACGAACTGGAAGACCCGTTTTCCGATGAGAGCCTGACAAAGGTGATCAAGGACTACATGCCGCTGGTGCGCCACGCGGTGAACCGCATCGCCGTCGGCAGCACAAACGGCGGCATCCTCCAGTACGAGGACATGGTCTCGTACGGCGTGCAAGGGCTTATCGAAGCCTACTACGCGTTCGATCCTGACAAGGGCGCCAAGTTTTCGACCTACGCGCTGCCGCGCATCCGCGGCTCGATCCTGGACGCGATACGCGCGACGCACCCGCTGCCGCGCTCGCTCCAGAAGTTCGGCAGCGACGTGGAGAAGGCCACCGCGGCGCTGCACGTCAGGCTGGACCGCGCGCCGACGCGCGATGAACTCGCGCATCACATGGGGATCGAAGCGAAGGACTTTATCAGCTCGTTGCGGACGACGAACGTGCGCGTGGTGTCGCTCGACAACCTTGCGGACAACGCGGGCAACGGCAACAGCGAGAAGCTCTGGGAGATGGCAGACGAGGACCCGAACATCGACCCGGATTCGGTTGCGGAAGAGACGATGGTGCGCGCGAAGCTGGTGCAGGCGGTCGAGCTGCTTCCGGAGCGCGAGAAGGTGATCGTGCGCCTCTATTACATGAAGGCGCAGTCGCTGAAGAGCATCGGCGTCACGCTGGGGATCTCGGAGTCGCGCGCTTCACAGCTGCGGCACCGCGCGATCCGGCGGTTGCGGACCGTGATGACGCAGGAGCTGGAGGACGCGGCGTGACGGTGAATGGTCAGACGGCGGCGGCCGTGACGATTACCGTCAGCGGCACCGGTGTGGCGGCCGACCGCCAGGCGCGGTTGCTGCGCGGCATCGACGGCGTCCAGATCGAGCGGCTGGCGGGCGCGAGTGAAGACGAACTGCTCGAGAACCTGTCGCGCGGTGATGCGTGCGCGATCGTGTTCGCGTCACCGGCGCCGGATCTGCCGAACGCGATCAAGCGTGCGGTCATGGCGCGCCGTCACGTGTTCGTGGCGATGCCGGCCGCGCTCAGCTCGAAGCAGCTGCGCGCGCTCCATGAGCTGGCCTCGCAGCGTGAGCGCGTCATCCTGTTCGACCATGGCGGCCTCGGTGACGAGCGGTTGACGTTCGTCCGCAAGATGACGGGCGGCCCGCAGGCATTGTGGCGGCCGCGGTATATCCGTTCACTGCGCACCGGTGTGCAGGGCGGCGCGACGCTCGACGACCTGGCGGTCGCCGAACTGGGCGTCGTGCTGGCGGTGGCGGGCGGCATGCCGTCGCGCGTGAGCGCGTTCGCACCGCGCGTCGATGACGAGACGGGCGCCGCGGACGCAGCGATGGTGACGCTCTCGTTCGATGGCGGGTCGGTGGCGCAGCTCGACGTGAGCCTCGTCGAGCCGGTGCTGCGGCAGGAGATGGTGATCGCCTGCGACGGGCGGACGATTCTGCTCGACGCGCTGGACCAGCGGGCGCCGCTGCAGATCCAGGCGGCGGCGCGGCATCGCGGTCCGCAGACCTCCGGCCAATGGGCCGAGGCGGTGAGCGAGTATCCGTTGGGCGACGTCGTCGACCCTGCGGCCCGCGCCGCGGCGCTTTTCGTCGCGGCGGTGCGCTCGGGGGACGCGACACGCACGAACGCGGCGGAGGTCGCCGACGCAGCGCTGCTCTGGGAGACGGCGCGCGAGTCGGTGGCGCGGGGTGGCGAGCTGCTGTCGCTGTCGGATGGCGGCGCATACCCCGACGCGAAGCGGCCGGTGCTGCAGCTCATCCATGGCGGCGGTCGCCGAGTCACCGATCGGCCGGCGCCCGAGCTGACGCTCGTGGTACCGGGCGAGCATCCGCAGCGGAGCGCATAGCGGCAGCAGGCCGCGTCTTTCACGGATGAACGAAAACCGCCCTCGCTGAGGGCGGTTCGACTATCACCGCTGGTTTGGCGATCAGGCGGACGCGGCCTTGGCGCCGTTGCCGTTGTCGTCGTCCTCGGCACTGCGATCTTTCTTCTCGAACGTCTGGTTCTCTTCGCCCTCGTGCCAGAGTTCCTGGCGAAGGATGGTGACCTCGCCGGGGGCGCTGATACCGATCTTCACGCGATCGCGCTCGACGCCGAGCACGCGCACGAGGATGTTGCCCGAGATCACGATCCCCTGGTCTATCTTCCGGGTCAGGATGAGCATCGCTTGCGTCTCCTTCGCATCTGCGACCGCCGTTCGTGGCGCGGTGAGCGCCAGACCGCACTCTCGGTTCCGACGCTCAAATATCGGCAGTAAGTGGCGGCAGTCGCTGGAAGCGGAGGCGTGGTGGAGATCTAGGGGGGCGTGCACCCAGCGCGGGCAGGGTGGCGGATGCCGGAGGTTGAAGCTGGTGGGCCCGGCAGGATTTGAACCTGCGCGCCACCGGTTATGAGCCGGGTGCTCTGCCGCTGAGCTACGGGCCCGCGCGGGGATGATAACAGGTGGGTGGGGCGAACTGGCCTCGGCGAATGCGACGCCAGATTGCGGGATTCTCAGACTGACGGCGTTGACAGGAGCACTGGCCGGGCCGAGAATGAACGATATTCAGTATTGGAGAGCATGTGCCTGTACCTGGCGTCGGAGGACGGACCCGGCGAGCCGAAGTGGCGAAGGCAGCCCGGCGCGAGGAGATCCTCGCTGCCGCGCGGCTGGTATTCGCGACGCACGGCTTTCGCGGCACGACGATCGCGGACATCGCCGAAGCGGCGGGGATCGCGCTCGGCACGATCTATCTCTATTTCGCCTCCAAGGAGGACGTGTTCGCGGCGCTGAACGAACAGTTCAACGCGCTGATTACCGCCGCGATGACCGACGTGCCGCCGGCCGTGTCGCTTGGG
The DNA here is from genome assembly GCA_963743185.1 of uncultured Chloroflexia bacterium. Taxonomy (GTDB): domain Bacteria; phylum Chloroflexota; class Dehalococcoidia; order DSTF01; family JACRBR01; genus JANXYW01. The sequence goes on from CAVUOT010000010.1 coordinate 246,647, forward strand.
GAGACCGTGAGGCTCCGCGTCGACAACGTGTTCAACGTCTGCGGCGAGAATCGCGACCTGGTGCGGCTCGTCGTGCTGAACACGGATCCCGGTAGCGCGGCGGCGCAGCGCATGCTCGAAGCGGACGTCGCGCGCAATGGCCCGATGGTCGAGGCGATCCGGCGCGCGATGGCGGCCGGCGCGATCCGGCAGGGCGACCCGCTCCTGATGACCCGGCTGACGAACGGGCTGGTCAGCATGGCGGTGTATCAGGCGTTCGTCCTTTCGGACGGACACGACGCGGACACCTACCGCACCATGTGCGGGGACATGATCGTGGCGTACATGACGCCGAGCGCGTAGCGGCGGCGAAACCAGCGCGGACGAGCAATGCGGGGCCAGGCAGAAGGCCCCGTAGAAGGAGCAGGTGATGGCGACCATCGATCGGCTTGCGGAAGCGGAGCGCGCAGCCGAGCGCCCGCCGCGCAGCACGAGCCTCGCGTGGCTTTCGGAAGCGACGACGTGGTTCGCCCTGGCGGTCGCGGGCATGCTGGTCGTCTTCGCCGGCCTTGCCGTCGACGCCTACCGGCACAACCACAGCGCGTCGGAGGAGTCGCTGCTGAGCCTGGGCAACCCGGGGCACCTTCTCGCGGCGATCGGCCTCGCGGTCACGTCCGTGGCGATCCTCGCCGGGCTGAGCGTATCGATGCTGAAGGGCGTCGCGACGCCGGAGAAGGCGGTGCGGCGGTTCGTGCCGGTGACGGCGGCGTGGGTCGCGCTTGCGACGATGGCGGTCGCGTCGGTGACGTACATCGCGGCGTCGGGCGTGACGATCGGGCACAGCCACGCCGCGGCGAGCAGTGTGGCTGTGGACGCGCACTCGCACGACACGACGGGCGGCGATGCGGGCGTCGCGCAGGCGCTGGCGAGCCAGGGCATCGCGACCGACGGTACCGATCCCGCGTCTGTCCCGGGCGCGCTGACCCAGGGGTCGAACGGGCAGCCGGGCCATCAGCATGACCACGGGCAGCAGCCGACGTTCACGCAGCTCGAGACGCTGAAGCAGGACCAGCTCATGCCGCTATTCCCCGATGGGACGATGAGCGCCGCCGACTTCCCGAAGTTCAAGGAGCAGGTCGAGCAGGTGCGGCAGGTGGCGCTGAAGTTCAAGACGCCGGCGGACGCGAAGGCGGCCGGTTACGTGAACACGACGAGCGATGTGCCGTACATGGGCGAGCACTACCTCAACTACGATTACGTGAAGAGCGGCGTCTTCGACCCCGAGCATCCGCAGGGGTTGCTGTTCAGCAAGATCGATGGCGGCGAGGAGAAGCTCGTCGGCGTGTGGTTCCTCCTGATCCCGGGAATCAACGGTGTAACGCGCGACAAGGAACCGGACGGGTTCGCCGGGAACCTTGACCTGTGGCACGCGCACACCGGGCTGTGCCTGGTGGCGCTCAAGGGCGCGAGCGAGGGCGAGACGAAAGAGAGCTGCACCGCGAAAGGCGGAAGCTTCACGGCCGACCTCCGCTGGATGATGCACGTCTGGGTGACGCCGGAGACGACGGAGAACCCGCAGGGCGTGTTCGCCTACCTGAACAACGACCTCTTCCAGAAGCAGCAGGCCGCGTCGAAGTTGGCGAGCGCCCCGAGCGGTGTGACGCCGTGAATAGGTTGTAGGTTGTCGGTTGTAGGTTGTAGTTACGAGGGGCTCGCCGGAGCCCCTCGTTCTTCTTCGCGTCATGGCGTCGATGCGCACACGGCCCCAGCCGAGGCTACACTTCGGTGCATGAAGTCCCTCATCGGGCGCGAGACGCCGCTGCACATGACGAAGTACGACGGGTCGTACCACCGGCGCTGGCCGGGGCGGTTCGTGCTGCGCGAGGGGCCGCTGTACCTGCTCGCGTACGCGGCCGGAGACGTCATCACGAAGACGCCGGTGGTCGCCGACGACCCGGCGCCGCTTACGACGCGCTGGCCCGGCGACGTGTACCTCTGGGACGACCGCTGGTTCAACGTCGCGCGGATCCCGCGCGATGGGCGGACGTGGTTCTACGTGAACATCGCGACGCCGGCGGAGTTCGACGGCGCGCAGTTCCACTGTGTGGACCTGGACCTCGATGTTTCGTGGTTTGCGGGCGATGAACCGCGGGTTCTGGATGAGGATGAATTCCTCGCGCACAGCGAGGCCATGCGGTACCCTGCCGCCGTTATCGAGCGTGCGCGCGCCGCCGTGGACGAGGTCCTCGGAATGATCGGGCAGCGCGCTTTTCCATTTGACCGGGCATGATTCGCGACGACCTGGCACGGATGATCGAGTCGGCAGCGCACGCGGCCATGGAGGCCGGCGAGCTGCCCCAGGTCGTGCTGCCCGAGCTGGTCATCGAACGGCCGGCGAAGCGCGAGCACGGCGACTACGCCACGAACCTGCCGATGCGCCTCGCGCGCGCGGCACGGGCGAATCCCATCGACATCGCGAAGGCGATCGCCGCGCGCATCCCGCTCGAGGGCGGCATCAGCGCGGCGGAAGTCGCGCCGCCGGGCTTCATCAACTTCCGCCTGTCCGAGCCGTGGCTCGCCCGGCAGGTGAGCGCCATCGTCGATGCCGGTGCGTCGTTCGGGGACATCGCGCTGGGCAACGGGCAGAAGGTGCAGGTCGAGTTCGTCAGCGCGAACCCGACGGGGCCGCTCACCGCCGGCAACGGGCGTGGCGCGGCGATCGGCAGCGTGCTCGCGTCGGTGCTCGAGGCGGCGGGGTACGACGTCGAGCGCGAGTACCTGGTGAACGACGCCGGCACGCAAACGGAGGTCTTCGGCCGCACGCTCGTCGCGCGCTATCTGCAGCTCGAAGGCAAGGACGTCGAGATCCCGGCGGACGGCTACCCCGGCGAGTACATGATCGACATCGCGAAGCGGCTGCGCGAAGAGTTCGGTGACAAGTTCGACGCCGCGACGGTCGACGACCCGCCGGCGGAGATGGTACTGCGCGGCGTCGACATGATCGTCGAAGGAAACGAGCAGGACCTGTTGCGGCTCGGCGTGAAGTACGACGTGTGGTTCCGTGAGCGCTGGGTGTACGACGCCAGCGCGACAACGGGCAACAGACACAGGCAACAGGGGCGCAGGCGGCGTCTCGACCTACGACGCCGCGATGAACGTGCTGCGCGACCAGGGCTACCTCGTCGAGAAGGAAGGGGCGCTCTGGTTCGCTTCGACGGAGCTGGGCGAAGACAAGGACAACGTCGTCATCCGCAGCACGGGCCGGCCGACGTACTTCGCGTCGGACATCGCGTACCACTACGACAAGTTCGTGACGCGGAAGTTCGACCGCGTGATCGACGTCTGGGGCGCCGACCACCAGGGCCACGTCTCGCGCATGAAGGCGGCCGCGCAGGCGATCGGCGTCGACCCGTCGCGGCTCGACATCCTGATCTACCAGCTCGTGAGCTTCCGCCGCGGCGAGGAGCTGGTGCGCCTCTCGAAGCGCTCCGGCAACATCGTGCTGATGCGCGACGTCGTGGACGAGGTCGGCGCGGACGCGGCGCGCTTCTTCTTCCTCTCGCGTTCGGCCGACAGCCAGATGGAGTTCGACCTGGAGCTGGCGAAGCGCCAGTCGGCCGAGAACCCGGTGTACTACGTGCAGTACGCGCACGCCCGCATCGCCGGCATCCTGGCGAAGGCGAGCGAGCGGATCGCGTCGTTCGACGATGCCGACGTGTCGCTGCTCGTCCACCCGATGGAGCTGGCGCTGGTGCGGAAGATGCTGGAGCTGCCGGAGCTGGTGCAGCAGATGGCGCGGGCGATGGAGCCGCATCACCTGCCGCACTACGCCGGCGAGCTGGCGACGGCGTTCCACGCGTTCTACACCGACTGCCGCGTGATCGACGAAGAGAACGTCCCGCTGTCGAAGGCGCGGCTGAAGCTGTGCCTGGCGGCGAAGATCGCGCTGGCGCGAGCGCTGACGCTGATGGGGATGTCGACGCCGGAGCGGATGTGATCGGGTCGCTGCTCGCGGCGCGTCGTGCGCTCTTCCTGCTCGGCCCGGCGCTCCTCCTCTTTGCGCTCGCGTTAGCGGCGTGCGGGGGCGGGTCCACCCCCACGGCGCTCATCGTCTACGAAGCGCGGTCGGAGGATAACGTGACGAATGTCTGGACGATCGACGCGAAGACGGCCGCGTCGAAGCAGCTCACGTTCGGCAAGAGCTTCGACGGCAATCCGGGCTGGTCGCCCGACCGCAAGCGGATCATCTTCAGCTCCGATCGCGACAGCAAGCAGAACGTGGACGACCTCTACGTGATGGACGCCGGCGGCGGCAACGTGCGGCGGCTGACCAACACGCCGGACGTCACGGAGTGGAGCGCGAAGTTCTCGCCGGACGGCACGCGCGTCTCGTACGTCGCCGGATCGGGCGGCAGCTACTACCTTTCGCTGATGAATGCCGACGGGTCGAACCAGCAACACGTCGCCGGGCCGTACCGGTTCGCCGAGTTCCCATCGTGGCGGCGCGATGGCACAGCAGATCTTCTTCTCGGCCATCGACCAGGGGCGGAACGATGCCGACATCTACTCCTACGACATCGAGACGCACGAGGTGAAGACGCGCATCTCCACCCCCGCCGCGGACGTCTGCCCGCATTTCACGCACGACGGCAAGACGCTCACGTACGCGTCGGTCGCGCCGGGCGACGAGAATGCGGGCAACGTCGACATCTTCGCGCACGACCTCTCGTCGGACGACACGACCGGCGCGCACGACACGCGCCTCACCGACGACCCCGCGAGGGACGACTACGCCAACCCCTCGCCCGACGACAAGACGTTCGTCTTCCTCTCCGACCGCGGCCAGGACGAGCAGTACGACTCCGCCGGCGGCGGCACCACCGACCTGTACCTCATGGACCGCGACGGCAAGAACCAGCGCCTGCTGGTCAGCACGCCCGGCGTGCGCGAGAACGTGCCGGACTGGTGAGCCCGGTCGCTGGTCGCTGGTGATCGGTGCGGCGCAAACGTAAGGGCACGCGGCGGCGTCGCCCTTCTTCATGGGTAGCGCATACGGCTACGTCCAGTGGAACCGTTCGGCCAGCGCCCGCATCGCGTCGCTGCCCGCGCTGTCGTCGAGCAGCGCTTGCTGCTCGTCGAAGAACGCCAGCTGCGCCGAAGGCGCGAAGAACACGAGCATCTTCACGGGCGCCTCGCCGACGACCGCCCAGCCGTGGAGCGTCGCCTTCGGCGCAGAGCACGAACGTGCCAGCGCCGCCCCGCAGCGTACGGTCGCCGATGACGAACTCGCACTCGCCCTCGAGCATGTAGAACGCCTCGGTCAGCTCGTGATACCGGTGCGGTGATCGAGCGCGAGCCGGGCGGCGCCGTTCGCTCGTGGACAGAGAACGTGCCCGTCCGTGTCGGCTTCGCCCGCCTTCCAGGTAAGCGAGTCGCCGTATGGCGTCCGGTGCTGTCGGCCCGTCGCCGGGCATGCGGATGATCGGCTCGTCATCTTGCACTACAGGCACACCGTTTCACGGGCGCGGGTGAATCGTGGCGGTCCGTGCGACCACTCTAGCATCCCGATGTTGCGCGGAGCAGAGCCTGTTCACAGTGCGTTTCCTCGATTCCGGCCGCCTCCGCCCAATCCGATAACATACTAGTCCTATGACAAACCGGGAAGACCGCATCAAGCTGCTTCACGAGGCCGCCGCGGAGCGGATCCTCGTCATCGGCGGGCCGTACGGCACGTATCTGCACGGCCGCGATCTGACGCCCGCCGACTATGGTGGCGTCCAGCACGATGGCTGCCCGGAGCAGCTCAACGTGACGCGCCCGGACGTCATCGCCGACGCGCATCGAGGCTACCTCGAGGCCGGCGCGGACATCATCGCCACGAATACGTTCGGCGGCGGCTCGATCGTGCTCGCCGAGTACGACCTGGCCGACCACGTGCGCGAGATCAACGAGGCCGCCGCCCGGCTCTCGCGCACGGTCGCCGACGCGTACAGCACGCCGGGGCGTCCGCGTTTCGTCGCCGGCAACATCGGTCCGACGACGAAATCGCTGTCCGTGACGGGCGGCATCACGTTCGACGAGATGGTGCGGGTCTTCCACGACTGGGCGGAAGGGCTCGTGCTGGGCGGCGCCGATCTGCTGGCGCTGGAGACGCAGAACGACACGCGCACGATCAAGGCGGCGCTGATCGGCATCCGGCGCGTCTTCGACGAGCTGGGCTTCCGCGTGCCCGTGATCGTGTCGGCGACGATCGAGCTGACGGGCACGATGCTCGCCGGCCAGACCGTCGACGCGCTCGCTGCGTCGCTGATGCACGCGGACCTGTTCGCCATCGGGCTCAACTGCTCGACCGGGCCGGAGTTCATGACGGACCACATGCGCACGCTCGCGGCCACGACGGAGTTCCGCATGTCCGTCTGGCCGAACGCCGGCCTCCCCGACGAGGAGGGCAAGTATCGCGAGACGCCCCAGCAGATGGCGGCGGTGCTCGAACGCTTCGCCGACCAGGGCTGGCTGAACGTCGTCGGCGGCTGCTGCGGCACGAGCTTCGAGCACACGCGCGCCTTCGCGCAGATGGTCGAGGGCAAGCGGCCGCGCGTGCCGGCGAAGCATCACCGCGCGCTGTACTCCGGCATCGATTTCGTCGAGGCGACGGACGACAATCGCCCGCTGATCATCGGCGAGCGGACGAACGAGGTCGGCTCGCGCAAGTTCAAGCGGCTGATCAGCGACGAGAAGTACGAAGAGGCCAGCGAGATCGCGCGGCAGCAGGTGAAGAGCGGCGCGCAGATCATCGACGTCAACCTCCAGAACGCCGACCGCGACGAGCTGGTCGACATCGACGCGTTCTACGATCTGCTGGGCAAGAAGGTGCGCGCGCCGATCATGATCGACACGACGGACCCCGTCGCGCTGGAGCGCTCGCTGACGTACTGCCAGGGCAAGTCGATCATCAACTCCGTCAACCTCGAAGACGGGCTCGACAAGTTCGAGCGCGTGACGCCGCTGGCGCGCGCGTACGGCGCCGCGCTCGTCGTCGGCTGCATCGACGAGGACAAGGAGCAGGCGCAGGCGATCACGCGCGAGCGCAAGCTGGCGATCGCGCAGCGGTCGTGGAAGCTGCTGACGGAGCAGTACGGCATCCGGCCGGGCGACATCATCTTCGACCCGCTCGTCTTCCCGTGCGCGACGGGCGACCAGAACTACGTCGGCAGCGCCGTCGAGACGATCGAGGGCATCCGGCTGATCAAGGAAGCGCTCCCGGACGCGAAGACGATCCTGGGCATCAGCAACGTCTCGTTCGGCCTGCCGGAGGCCGGGCGCGAGGTGCTGAACTCGGTCTTCCTCTACCACTGCACGAAGGCCGGGCTGGACCTCGCGATCGTCAACAGCGAGAAGCTCGAACGCTACGCGTCGATCCCGGACGACGAGCGCAAGCTCGCCGAAGACCTGCTGTGGAATCGCGGCGACGATCCGGTCGCGGCGTTCGCGGCGCACTTCCGCGGCGCGAAGTCACGCAAGAAGAAGGACGTATCGACGCTGCCGCTGGACGAGCGGCTGGCGAACTACATCGTCGAAGGCACGAAGGACGGGCTCGTCGCCGACCTGGAGCTGAAGCGCAACGAGGCGGCCCCGCTCGACATCATCAACGGCCCGCTGATGAGGGGCATGGAGGAGGTCGGCCGCCTCTTCAACGCCAACGAGCTGATCGTCGCGGAGGTGCTGCAGAGCGCCGAGGCGATGAAGGCCGCCGTGACGCACCTCGAGCAGTACATGGAGAAGGCCGAATCGAGCACGCGCGGCAAGGTGCTGCTCGCCACGGTGAAGGGCGACGTGCACGACATCGGCAAGAACCTGGTCGACATCATCCTGTCGAACAACGGCTATCGCGTCATCAACCTCGGCATCAAGATCCCGCCGGAGGTGCTGATCGAGGCCGCGCACGAGCACAAGCCCGACGCTATCGGCCTCTCCGGGCTGCTGGTGAAGTCGGCGCAGCAGATGGTGATCACCGCGGGCGACCTGCGCGACGCCGGCATCGACAAGCCGCTGCTCGTCGGCGGCGCGGCGCTGTCCGATCGCTTCACGCGCGGCAAGATCGCGCCCGCGTACGATGCGACGGTCGTGTACTGCAACGACGCGATGAACGGCCTCGCCACGCTGAACAAGCTGATGGACCCGGACGCGCGCCAACAGCTGGAAGCGGAGCTGCTGGAGAAGCAGCCCGGCGAACGCCTGCGCACGCCGCAGGACGAGCTGCCGCCCGAGACCGAACAGCGCAGCGCGCGCATCCGCGTCGACGTGCCGATCCTGCCCGTGCCCGACCTCGATCGCCACGTCGAGACGGTGGCGGACCTCGACGAGATCTGGAGCTACGTCAACCCGCAGATGCTCTACGGACGTCACCTGGGCTTCCGCGGCCGCTTCAGCGAGGCGCTCGAGGCGGGCGACGTGAAGGCGGTCGAGCTGGAGCGCAACGTCGAGAAGGTGAAAGCCGAAGCGCGCAGGAAGATGATCGTGAAGGCCGCCTGGCAGTTCTTCGAGGCGGAGCCCGACGGCAACAAACTGCACGTCTTCGAGCCCGGCGAGATCGTGCCGGTCGAGACGTTCGTGTTCCCGCGCCAGCGCAAGCCGGACGGCGTCGCGCTCAGCGACCTGGTGCTGCCGCCGGAGCGCGACGCGCGCGGCCGCGCCGTCACGCGCGATCACGTCGCGATGTTCGTGACGACGGCCGGCGCCGGCATCCGCGAGCTGGCCGAAGAGGCGAAGCTCGCCGGCGAGTACCTGCGCTCGTACGCGCTCATGGCGCTGGCGCTGGAGACGGCCGAGGCGACGGCGGAGTGGGTGCACGCCCGTCTCCGCGCGCTGTGGGGTTTCCCGGATCCGCCCGAGCTGACGCGCAAAGAGCTGTTCCAGGCACGCTACCGCGGCAAGCGCTACTCGTTCGGCTACCCCGCCTGCCCCGAGCTGGAGCAGCAGGCTGGCCTCTTCCGCCTTCTGCGGCCCGGAGGAGATCGGCGCGCAGCTCACCGAAGGCTTCATGATGGAGCCCGAGGCGTCGGTGTCGGCACTCGTCTTCGCCCATCCGGACGCCACGTACTTCGGCGTCGGCCCGGCGGATGATGGCGAGTAGTCGAACCGCATGAACGCGCTCTGCTCCCTATCCGCGACAGAGCTCGCGCACATGATCCGTCAGCGCGAAGTCTCGTCGTTCGACGTGGTCGACGCATACCTCTCGCGCATCGCCGACGTGAACCCCAGGCTCAACGCCGTCGTCCAGATCGCGCCGGATGCACGAGAGCGCGCACGTGCGGCCGATGCGGCCCTCGCGCAGGGCGGCAGCATCGGTCCGTTGCACGGCGTGCCCTTCACCGTGAAGGACTGGATCGAGGCCGAGGGCCTGATCTGCGCCGCGGGCTTCGCCGAGCGCTCGCAGTTCCTACCGAAACGCGATGCGACCGTCGTGGCGCGCATGCGGGCCGCGGGCGCGATCCTGCTCGGCAAGACCAACGTCAACGACGGCGCGCCGGTCTACCCGAGGCCGAATAATCCCTACGACCTGGCACGCTCGCCCGGCGGGAGCAGCAGCGGCGAGGCCGTCATCATCGCCGCGGGCGGATCGCCGCTTGGCCTCGGCAGCGATTCCGGCGGCAGCATCCGCCTGCCTGCCGCGTGGTGCGGCGTCGCCGGCCTCAGGCCGACCAGCGGACTCGTGCCGAACACCGGCCACTTCCCGCGCATCGGCTCCATGCACGATCCGCGTACGACGATCGGTCCGATTGCGCCGCCGCGTCGAGGATCTCGACGCTGGCGCTGGGCGTCATCGCCGGCGCCGACGGTCGCGATCCGGGCGTCGTACCGATGCCGCTGGGCGATCCGTCGTCCGTGGACGTCGGTTCGCTGCGCGTCGCCTGGTACACGGGCATGCCGGGCGCCGAGCCGTCGCCCGCCGTCGTGAGCGCCGTGCACGTGGCGGCGAGCGCGCTTCGCCAGGCGGGTGCAGCCGTGCAGGAGGACGCGCCGCCCCGGCTCGAGGAGTCGATGCCGATTACCGTCGCGTACTGGTCACGCGTGCAATCGAGTTCGCTCACCGAGTGGGCGCCCTACCGGCCCAGTACGCTGTCGGCGGACGAAATCGAGCGCTCGATCTTCGAGTGGGAGCGCTTCCGCGCGTCGATGCTGCGCTTCATGGACGACTACGACGTCATCGTCTGTCCGGCGGCTGCCGGCGTCGCTCCGGAGCACCGGGCGCTCACCGGCGAAGACTACGTCTTCATGCTGCCGTACAGCCTGACTGGCTACCCCGTGGTCGCCGTGCGCGCGGCCGATGCCGACGGGATGCCGGTGGGCGTGCAGGTGATCGCCCGGCCCTGGCACGATCACGTCGCGCTCGCCGCGGCCCAACGCATCGAAGATGCGCTCGGTGGGTGGTCGGCTCCGGCACTCCTGCGCTCGATGGTCAAGAACCATCCGTTTGTCGACGGGAACAAACGCATCGGCGTGTTGACAGCGATGCTGTTCCTGTCGCGGAATGGCTACACCGTCACCGCCGACAATGCCGAAGTGCTTCGCTTCACGCTCGGACTCGCCGCCAGCGAGCCAGCGACACCCGTTGCGGAGATCACCCGCTGGCTGCGCCGGAACACGCGGCCAGTCCTTCCGACGACTGACAGACCAACAGACTGAGAGATCGAACAACGTGATCCGCGCTGTCCTCTTCGACGTCGGCGGCCCGATCAACACCGAGATCGAGCACGAACGCCGCGTGGACGCCGCCATCCGCGCCGCGCTCGCGGCCGAGCGCATCGTCGTCAGCGATGCCGAGTACGCGGCGGCGAGCGAGTGGGCGGTCGAGCACTTCGCGCCGGATGCGCACACGGCGATCATCTGGCGGCTGACGCGCGGCGATGCCGTCATCTTCGCGACGCGTGTACGCGGCCTTCCGCGACGCCATGCACGAGTGGCCGGCGTTCGAGCTGCGTGACGGCATCGGCGACGTGCTGGCGTGGCTGCACGGTCGCGGGCTGCGCCTCGGGCTCGCGGCGAACCAGCCGCACGCGACGCTCGCGGTGCTCGACGCGCACGGCATCGGCCAGTACTTCCACCATCGCGAGGTGTCGGGCACGCACGGCTTCCGCAAGCCGGACGTGCGGCTCTTCCTGCGCTGCTGCGAAGATCTCGGCGTCGAGCCGGAGCAGTGCATCATGGTCGGCGACCGCATCGACAACGATATCGCGCCGGCGATCACGCTCGGCATGCGCACCGTGCTCTTCCGCACCGGCCGCCACGCCGCGCAGCAGCCGCGCTCGGCCGACGAGGTGCCGGACGCGGAGGTGCGCGACGTCGTCGCGCTTCGGAACGCGCTGGAAGCGCTGCTCTGAGCGTCAGTGCCGCTGCTGGCGGCCGGCGAACGCGAGGCGCGCGATCAGCGCAAGCGCCGCGGCGATGCCGCCGAAGAACCAGACCGGCGCGATGTAGTCCCAGCCGGGCGGCTCATACGTCGTCGTGATCACGGGCAGGCCGAGGATGAACGCGGCGGCCACGACGGCCATCGAGAGGCGCGTCACCATGCCGCTGAGGCGGTTCAGCGACTCGTCGAGGTCGCGGTGCCGCAGCGTCACCTCCAGCTCGCCGCGGTCGATGCGCGCGGCGATGCGGCGGATCTGGCCGGGCAGGTAGGCGCCCAGCTCGACGGTGTCGCCGGCGGCGCGGACCATGCGCTTGCCCCACGCCTTCGGCGCGTACATCTGCGTCGCCGCCTGCTGGACGAACGGCTCGGCGACCTGCGCCGCGTTGAACACGGGGTCGAGCTGGCGCCAGAGGCCTTCGCTCATCGCGACGGTCTTCAGCACGAGCGCTAGCTCGGCGGGAAGCTGCAGCCGCTGCCGCCGGACGATCGCCAGCACGTCGTTGATGTATTCGGTGAGGCTGAACTTGTCGATCGAGAGGCCGTAGTAGCGTTCGAGGACGTGGTGTACGTCGCGGCGGACGGCCTCGCGCGCGCCGGGCGAGCGCAGGATGCCGAGATTCTCGAGCTCGTCCGTGACGCCGCCCGCGTCCTGCGCGGCGATGGCGATGAACAGCTCCAGGAACGTGTGCCGCAGCTCGTCGTCGAGCTGGCCCACCATGCCGAAGTCGAGCATGGCGATGCGGCCGTCGTCGAGCACCAGGAAGTTGCCGGGGTGCGGGTCGGCGTGGAAGAAGCCGGCGACGAACACCTGCTTCATGAACGCCTCGGCGTTGGCGCGCGCGATCGGCGCGCGGGCGATGCGCGCCTCGTCGAGCAGCGCGATGTCGCCGATGCGGATGCCGTCGACCCGTTCCATGACGAGGACGGCCGCGGTCGTGTGCTCCCAGTAGATCTTCGGGATGACGATGCGCGGGTCGTCCGCGAGGATCTCGCGCAGGTGGTCGGCGTTGCGGCCCTCGCGCACGTAGTCCAGCTCGGAACGCAGCGTCCACGAGAAATCGTCCACGAGCGATTCGACCTGGTAGGGGCCGAAGATCTCCGCGCTGGCGGCGCGCGACGCGAGGTCGGCGAGGATCGACAGGTCCGTCGCGACCTGCTCGTACACACCGGGCTTCCGCACTTTCACGACGACGCGCGTGCCATCGTGCAGGCGCGCGCCGTGTACCTGGCCGATCGATGCCGCCGCGATCGGGGTCGCGTCGAACTCGGCGAAGACGTCGGACGCCGGCCGCCCCAGCTCGCGCTCGATGATCTCGACGATCGCTTCGGACGGGACGGCGGGCACCTGGTCGCGCAGCTTCTCGAGCTCGGCGATCAGGTCGGCGGCGATGAGGTCGGGGCGCGTGCTGAGGATCTGGCCGAGCTTGATGGCGGTGGTGCCCAGCTCCTCGATCGCGAGGCGGATGTGCACGGCCGTGGTGTACGGAACCTCGGGCGGGCGGCGGCCGAAGAGCCCGCGCCGAAACGGCACGAGGCGGCCGAGGCCGAGCTGCGCGTTGAGCGCGCCCATGCCGTGCCGCGTGAGGACCGACGCCACCTCGCGATACCGTTTGCGCTTCTCGGCCGAAGGTACTCCGAACATCCCACCTATTGTGGGGTCATAGCCGGACGTACCGCACGGTCCGACCGGCACGAAATCGCCCGCCGGTCCGCCGTGGTCTCGTGGTTCGGCGCGCGTTCGCGGTCAAGCGGCACGTGACGGCGTTCGACGCCGGAACATGCTGAGCCTATTCCTCACCGAAGAAGCGGCGGCGCATCCGGTCGCTCACTGGATGATCCGGGCCCGAGAAGATCGTGTCCGGCTGACGCGTCGGATCCTCGGCGATCAGCGGCAAAGCGCGTCCGCGGCGTTCGTCCGCTTCGGGACCGATCTCATAGAAGAACTGCGTGAACCAATCCTCGACCGTGTGGAGCACACCGTAGTAGCGGTCATGTTCGGCCGCATAAGCGTGGCCCGCGGCGTCCCAATCGCCGTCGGATGAGAGTGCATCGCGCAGCACGCGCACATCGCGGAGGGTGAGCGATAGGCCCTGGCCCCACGAAGGATCGCTCGACGCGGCGGCATCGCCGATGAGCGCGACGCCGTCTCGATAGGGGTGCTCGACGTAGCAGTCGGCGCCTTCGAAGGTGGCGAGCGGTCCGGCCGGCGTGGCGCCTTCGAAGAACTCTGCGGGCACGCCAGTGCTCACACATTCTTCGATGAAGCGCGGGATGTCTTTCTCGCCCTGGAAGCGCGTCCCCTCTTCCGTGCGGTAGATGAAGTACGAGCGCACGCGACCGTTCCCCTGCGGAAAGAGGATGGAGGCGCGGCCGCGCTGGAAGTCGGTCACCAGGCGGACCGTGTCCTCCGGCGCGCGACTGTCCTGTAAGAGCATGCCCGAGATTCGCAGGCGGGGGTCGTCCTGAGTCTCGGTGAGCCCGCCCCACTTGCGCACGAGCGAGCCGCGGCCGTCGACGCCGACGACGAGCCGTGCGGAAACCGTCTCAGCGGCACCACCGTTCTGGACCGAGACGGAGGGGTTTCGACCCGGCGTGACGCCGACGGCGCGCACGCCCCGGCGTACCGTGGCGCCGGCCGTTTCGGCCGCGTTGAGCAGGTTCTCCTGCATCATGGGGTGATAGAAGCCGATAGTCGGCAGGCCCTGTGGCGTCGTCGCGGGCACGTCGCGGTGCACGACCTGCATCGGGCCGACGTAATTCTCCCAGATGGGGAGTTCCCGGCCGGAGCCGAGCATCAGATCGTAGACGCCGAGCTCGCGCGCCTCGCCGGCGCCCCAGGAGGTCACGCCCTCGCCGCGCACGCGATCCTTGAACGTTGTCTCGCGCTCGAGGACGAGGACGCGGGCGCCGCGTTGCGCCATCGATCGGGCGAGCGCCGCACCGCCAAGGCCTCCGCCAATGGTGATGATGTCGTAGTCGCTCATAAGGGATCATCCTCCGGATCGCGGCTGCGTCGAGGCAGCGGCGAGGCTAACAGTCCCAACTATTGGCTAGATTGTAGTGCGGCAGTGTTAGCACACGCTAATCATGGAGGAAAGGCGGTGCACATCACGCGGGCGCGCGTGATTCGCGGGGCGGCGCCAATCGATCGCGCCGAGATCAATCTGTGCTTCTGGGGCAGAACTCGCCTGTAGTTGCACGACGAATTCGGCAACAGCTCCCGTACAATGAGCGACGGGCGGAAGCCCCAGACTGGCCTCCAGGCGGGTTGACAAGAATCCGAACAAATGTACTTGACAGCCATGGGGCCGGGACGTATGATGGCGCGGCACTAGAGCGTATGTTCTAAGTCTGGCAGGAGGCTTGGCATGGCGAAGAACACCGAGAAGTCGGCACCGCACGAGCGTTCATCGGAGATGAGCGCGGCGAAGAAGGACCAGGCGCTCGTTGACGCCCTGGCGGATATCGAGAAGCGCTACGGTCGTGGCGCGATCATGAAGCTGGGCGACGCGAAGGACTTCGAGGTCGAGGTGATCTCGACCGGTTCGCTGGCGATCGACCTCGCGCTTGGCGTCGGCGGCCTGCCGCGCGGGCGGATCACCGAGATCTACGGTCCTGAGGGCGCCGGCAAGTCGACGCTGGCGTACCACGTCGTGGCGTCGGCGCAGAAGGCGGGCGGCGTCGCGGCGTATATCGACGTCGAGCACGCGCTCGACAAGGACCACGCGGAATCGTGCGGGATCGACGTCGCCGAGCTGCTGATCTCGCAGCCGGACACAGGCGAGCAGGCGCTGGAGATCTGCGACGCGCTGGTGCGCAGCAACGCCGTGGACGTGATCGTCGTCGACAGCGTCGCGGCGCTGGTGCCGCGCGCGGAGATCGAGGGCGAGATGGGCGACTCGCTGCCGGGCCTGCAGGCGCGGCTGATGTCGCAGGCGCTGCGCAAGCTCACCGCCGTCATCTCGAAGTCGCGCGCGACGGTGATCTTCATCAACCAGCTGCGCGAGAAGATCGGCATCGTGTTCGGCAATCCGGAGACGACGCCGGGCGGTCGCGCGCTGAAGTTCTACAGCTCGGTGCGCATCGAGCTGCGGCGGGCGGAGTCGCTGAAGCAGGGTACCGACATCATCGGCAACCGCGTGCGCGCGAAGATCGTCAAGAACAAAGTCGCGGCGCCGTTCCGGACGGCGGAGTTCGACATCCTGTTCAGCGGCCAGCACCGCGGCATCAGCCGCGAGGGCGACATCGTCGACCTGGGTGTCGATGCCAGCGTGTTGAAGAAGATGGGCGCGTTCTTCAGCTACGGCGAACTGCGGCTCGGTCAGGGCCGCGAGGCGGCGAAGGAGTACCTCCGCCAGAACCCCGACCTTGCGAGGGAGATCGAAGAGCTGATCGTTGCCGGTGTTCCGTCGACGCGCCCGGAACTGAGCCGCAACGGCCACAGCGCCGCTGTAGCCGAGGCAGAGCCGGAGGCGTTGGAGTAGACAGCGCGAGGAGCGTCGGAGCATAACGATGCGGCTCTTAAGGTCCGAACCGAATGCTGAGGAAGGGGCGCACGCTTTGTGCGCCCCGCGTCGTCCACTATGCGGCGCGAACCACTGCGGACGTAGCCGTTGGCGCTCGCACCGGACCGCAAGCCGCCGCATCGGCGCCTGCGCGCCGGAGTTGACCGGTTATTATTCGCGATATTTTCTGACATCTCAATCAATCAATCAAAGGTGACGACTCAATCAAAGCCAGCCTATGGACGTCTCCGCAATGTGGCACAGCCGCCCCGGTCGTAGAGTCGCCGGGAGACCTGTGAGTTGATGACACCGACGCGATGATCATCACCGCCGTCGAACCCACCCGGAAGCGCCGCGGTCGCGTCGACGTCTACGTCGATGGCGTCGTCGCGTGCGACGTCGCGCGGGCGGTGGCGATCGCCCGCGGGCTGCGTCCGGGTGCGGCCATCGACCCGGCGCAGATCGAAGCGATCGTGGCGGCGGATCGGCGGCGCGCGGCGCTGGAGATGGCGGCGGCGATGCTCGCGCGGCGGCCGCACAGCGAGCGCGAAGTGCGGCGCCGCCTGGCGCAGCGGAAGTTCGAGCCGGCGCTCGTCGACGAGACGGTGACACGTCTCCGCGAGCTGAAGCTGCTGGACGACGCGGAGTTCGCGCGGACGTGGACGGAGTCGCGCGATCGGAGCAGTCCGCGCGGGCGCCGGCTGATCGTGCAGGAGCTGCGTGCCGCGGGCGTGGCCGCGCCGATCGCGGTGGAGGCTGCCTCCGCGGTGTCCGATGAGGATGCGGCGTATCGCGTCGCCGCAAAGAAGGCGCGGGCGCTGGCGTCGTGCGACTACCGGGCATTTCGCGACAGGCTGGGCTCGCACTTGCAGCGCCGCGGCTTCGACTGGGAGACGGCGCGGGCAACGGTGGAGCGCTGCTGGACCGAGTTGGGGCGTGAGGATTCCCGGGGGCGACGGCTTCGAGTAGCCTTATGTTCCTCGGATCGCCGTACGGTAGGCTGGTTGGGTGAGCATTCGCCCCGCGTTTCGCCTGCTGACGCTCGTTCTGGCCGTGGTTACGGTTGCCGCCGCGTGCGGGGGCGGGGGTAGCGGCGGGAACGGCACTTCGCCGTTACCAAGCAGCGCGCCGAACGCGAGGACGCCGGGTGCGGTTGCGACGAAGCCGGCGAGCGTCAAGCCCGCCGGCGGGGCCGGCTCGCTGATCATGTCGATGCCGGCGGGGCTCGTCGAGTACAGCATCAAGAGCGGCAACGCGAAGCCGCTGGTGACGCCTGCCGCCGACAACACGTTCCTGCTGGACCCGGCGATCTCGCCCGACGGCCAGCACCTGGCCTACATCGTGCAGCCACCGCCCAAGGTCGATGCGGGGAAGTACGATGCGGGCTCCGACCTGTGGGTGGCGAACCGTGACGGCACGGCGGCGCACGTCGTGTTTGCGCACGTACAGCCGAACCAGCTCGTCCGGTTTCCGCAATGGCAGGACGACCAGACGATCCTTATCGTTGTGCAGGAGAGCGAAACGAAGAACGGCGTCGCGGCGGTCTCGTACGTGCTCGAGCGCATCGAGCGCGGCGGGCGGCGCCCGCACGAACGTGCTGAGCGACGTGCTGTCGTTCGGGCTGTCGCCCGACCGCAAGCGCCTGGCGTACGCCCGGCTCGCTCCGCAGACGGGCGAGACGCTGAACGCGGTGGACATCGACGGAACGAACGACGTGACGTTAGTCGGCATCGACCAGCAGCTAAGCCCGTTCAACGTGCCGCGCTACTCTCCGGACGGGACGAAGATCGCGTTCGCATCAGCGGACCAGACGGGAGCGCGCGGTCCATCGGCCGAGTACGTGTCGGCGGTGGCGTTCGGACCGCCGCCGGACGGGTTGCCGGAGGACATCTGGACGGTCGATGCCGGCGGGGGCCGTCCGGTGCGCATCGCCGACTTGAAGGAAGACCTGCCGGCGCTGGCGTGGGGCGGCGATGGCACGCACATCTACGTGCTGGGCGCGGCCGGGCTGTACGACGTGAACGTCGGGACCGGCGCGGTGGATCGATTCGGCGACGGTGCGTTCCATGGCCAGCTGGCCTGGGCGCCTTGAGCCGGTCGCTGGCGTTGGACGGGTGCTTGCCGCGGCTGAGCCGCTAAGCCGGTGGCCAGGCGCCGAGCCCCCGTGGCCAAGGCCACCCAGAGGGCCGTCGATGGTTCCACTCGACGTAACGAATCCCGGCGAGGCTGCCGGCGTCCGCGCGCATCACGCCCCGCCGGTTTGCTTGACCGCCGGATCGAGGCGCCCGTATGATGCGCTCGTAGCTCGTTAACGTATACGGAAGGGTTTGGGCTACAAGAGGGAGTTCTATCAGCCGGACACCGGAAAGAGAGGCCACCCAATGACCGCCATCCTGGGCGTCGTAATCGGCGCCGTTGTGGGATTGGCGATCGGGGCTCTTCTAGGCTACGCGCTCAAGCGTAGCTCAACCAGAGACCAGGAGCTGGAGGCCCAGCAGGCCGCGACCAAGCTCCTGGGCGACGCGCAGGCAAAGGAAAAGGAGATCCTCCTCGGTGCGAAAGAGGAGGCCATTCACGTCCGTGCTCAGGCCGAACAAGAGGCCAAGACCCGCCGGGACGAGATCCTGCGGCTCGAGCAGCGCGTTGCAAACAGGGAAGAGAACCTCGATCGCAAGCTAGACGCGCTCGAGCGCAGAGAGACGGCATTCGGCGAGAAAGAGCAGCATCTCGAAGCTGCCCGCGCCGAGATCGAAGAGCTCCGCAAGGCCAAGATCGCCGAGGTCGAGCGCGTGTCCGGTATGACCGGGCAGGAAGCGCGCGCCCTGCTGCTCCAGGAGCTGGAGCAGGAGATCCGCGACGAGGCGAACCGCATCGTGCGCACGCTGGAAGCTGAGGCGAAGGAAGAGGCGGACCGCCGCTCCCGGAGCATCCTGGCCACGACGATGCAGCGGCTGATGAACGACGTCGTCACCGAGACGACGGTGTCGGTGGTGCCGATCCCCAGCGACGACATGAAGGGCCGGATCATCGGCCGAGAGGGCCGGAACATCCGTGCGCTCGAGAACGCGACGGGCGTCGACCTGATCATCGACGACACGCCCGACGCGGTGACGCTGTCGGCGTTCGACCCGGTGCGGCGCGAGATCGCCCGCGTGGCGCTGACGAAGCTCGTGCTCGACGGCCGCATCCACCCGACCCGCATCGAGGAGGTGGTCGAGAAGGCGCGCGCCGAGGTCGATGCCAGCATCAAGACGGCGGGCGAGCAGGCGGCCATCGAGGCGGGATGCCCCGGCCTCCACCCGGAGATCCTGAAGACGCTGGGCCGGCTCAAGTACCGCACGTCGTACGGGCAGAACCAGATGAAGCACGCCGTCGAGACATCGTTCATCGCGGCGATGATCGCGACGGAGATCGGCGCCGACGTGAACGTGTGCCGCCGCGGCGGCCTGCTCCACGACCTGGGCAAGGCCATCGACCACGAGATCGAAGGCACGCATGCGGCGCTCGGCGCCGAATTGGCGAAGCGCTACAACGTAAGCCCGGCGGTCGTCCACTGCATCGAGGCGCACCACGAGGAGGTCGAGGTCGAGTCGACCGAAGCGGTGGTCGTGATGATCTCCGACGCGATCAGCGGCAGCCGGCCCGGTGCGCGGCGGGAGACGCTGGAGCTGTACATCAAGCGGCTCGAGGCGCTCGAGAGCATCGCCAACGGCTTCAAGGGCGTCGAGAAGTCGTTCGCCATCCAGGCCGGCCGCGAGATCCGGATCATCGTCAAGCCGGACGAGATCGACGACCTGGACTCGATGCGGCTGGCGCGCGACGTCAGCAAGAAGATCGAAGAGTCGATGGAGTATCCCGGCCAGATCAAGGTGACCGTCGTCCGGGAGACGCGGGCGAGCGAGTACGCGCGGTAGGTTGTAGGTTGTAGGTTGTAGGTGGTAGCGCGCGCCGCACGGGCGCGCGTTACTCTTTGTCGGTTTGGTGATGGAGCGCGGGCGCCCTCGCCTGCATTCGCGATACCGGGCTGCGGGATAGCGGACGGAAGGCCAGTACGTGCGGATTCTGTGCGTTGGTGACATCGTCGGAAAGCCGGGGCGGCGCGTGGTCGCGGCGCTCGTGCCGGGGCTGCGGCGCGAGCTTTCGCTCGATGTGGTCGTGGCGAACGGCGAGAACTCGGCGGCGGGGCGCGGGCTGAGCGCGAGTACGGCGCGGGAGATCTTCGCGGCGCAGGTCGACGTGATCACGTCCGGTAACCACATCTGGGCCCAGCCCGACATCATCCCGAAACTAGACAGCGACGCGATGATCTTGCGTCCGGCGAACTATCCCGCCGGCGCCCCGGGCAGGGGCATCTGCCGTTTCGGCGACCTGACCGTGATCAACCTGATGGGCCGCACGTTCATGCATGAGATCGACGATCCGTTCCGCACGGCCGACCGCCTCCTCGAATCGGTCGCGCCGGGATCGCTGGTGCTGGTCGACATGCACGCGGAAGCGACGAGCGAGAAGATCGCGCTGGCGTGGTACCTGGACGGCCGCGTATCGGCCGTCGTCGGGACGCACACGCACGTGCCGACGGCGGACGCCCGGCTGTTTCCCGGCGGCACGGCGTTCGTCTGCGACCTGGGCATGTGCGGGCCGCGCGACTCCGTGATCGGCGTCGACGTCGAGCCGGTGATCCGGAAGTTCCTGACGGGCATGCCGACGCGTTTCACCGTCGCCGAGAAGTCGCGGGCCGTGGTGTTCAACTCGGTGCTCATCGATCTCGATGATCGCACGGGCAAGGCGCGCTCGATCGAACGGGTGGACAGGGAGTGGAACAACGATGAGTAAGGGTGACTTTCACACGCACAGCACGGCTTCGGACGGGCGGCTGACGCCGACCGAGCTGGTGGATCTCGTCGCGAAGCAGGGCGTGACGTACCACGCGCTGACGGACCACGACTCGACGGAGGGCATCGCCGAAGCGCGCATCGCGTCCGCGAAGCATCGAGAGCTACGTGCTGATCCCGGGCGTCGAGATGGGCTGTGACATCGCGGGGTCGGAAGTCCACATGCTGGGGCTGTACTTGAGCCCCGAGGACGACAAGCTGCAGGAGATCCTCGCCGACCTGCGAGAGGGACGCATCGCGCGCGGCTACGGCATCGTCGAGAAGCTGCGGGGCATGGGCATCATGATCGAGTGGGAGCGCGTGCAGGAGATCGCGGGTGACGCGTCGGTGGGGCGGCCGCACGTCGCGCAGGCGCTCGTCGAGGCGGGGTACGTCACGAAGGTGGCGGATGCGTTCGAAAAGTGGATCGGCCGCAACGGGCCGGCGTACGTCGAGCGCGACAAGATGACGCCGGCCCAGTCCGTGCGCTGTATTGTCGAGCGCGGCGGCCTGGCGTGCTGGGCGCATCCGGCGGAGCTGGGGCGCAAGTTCGACGACGTCGAGCCCATCGTGAAGGAGCTGAAAGCCGCGGGCATGCAGGCGCTCGAGGTGTACTACAAGAACTACTCGCGAGACACGATCGAGAAGTTGGTGGCGCTCGCCGACAGATATGAGCTGTTAGCGCTCGGCGGCAGCGATTACCACGGCATCTTCGGCAACGATGAGCGGCTGCCAGGCGACATCCCTCTGCCGGACTCGTCCGTCGAACGCCTGCTCGCGCTGGCGCGCACGCTCCCCAACCGCGAACTGGTGACATGAGGGTCGGGCGGTCTGGCTACAAGGGTCGCACGAGGCGCAACCGCGCGGGACCGTAGCTGGCCTCTGACCTTCGACCTCCGATACCCTGCCCCCGATGCAGTGCGCGACACACCCGAACGTCGAGACAGAGCTGAGCTGCGGTAAGTGCGGCAAGCCGATCTGCCCGCGATGCATGGTGCACACCCCGGTCGGCGCGCGATGCCCCAGTTGCGCACAGGTGCGCCGCATCCCCACCTACAACATGTCGAGCGCGACGTTCGCGCGCGCGGCCGGCGCGGCGCTTGGCGCAGGCGTGGCCATCGGGGCAGCCTGGGCGTTCTTCAACATCATTACCTACATCTTCTACGGCGTGATCGCGGGCCTCGCGATAGGCTATGTCATCGGCGAGCTGGTATCGCTGGCAACGAACCGCAAGGCCGGTCCGCCGCTACAGGCCATCGCCGTGGGTGGCGTCGTCCTGGCGTATGTGATGCGCTCGGCGCTGCTGCTTGGCGTTGGGAGCTGGGGGCTGCACGATCTGCGCGGAGACTTGTTCGGGCTGATCGTCACCGGCCTCGCCGGCTTCATTGCGGCGGGCCGGCTGCGGTAGAGGCTAGCGCAGCACGAACCAGAGCACGACCAAGGTAACGATCACCATCGTCGCGAGGATGGCGATGCGGCGCAGCTCGTGGTAGGCGTAGCTCGTGTCGCGCTGGGCGAGGGCCTTGAGGTCGACGGCGCGGCGCTTGCGCACGCCCTGCTGCTGGATCGCGCGGACGGTGGTCGGGAGCTTGGCCGCAGTCGCGGCGCCCGTTGGCTTTGCTTCGCGGGCCGGAGGCGCCGCGGGCGGCGCGAACGCCGCCGTCGGTTCGGCTGCGGCGACGGCATTGGTGGCTGCTTCGACACCTTCGTCATCGACCGGCACGATCTCGGTCGCGCCAGTGGAGGGGCGGAGGTAGCTGCGGTCGGTGCGCTTCTTCGGCGCCTGAAGGCGGCCGTCGCGGACGAGGGGTCGATTCGGTTTCGGCAAGTTCGTTCCTGCTATCTGCCCGGCGGGCTGTCAAATCGCCCCGCATTATAGCCGCGGTCTATGCGGGTCACAACGCGTCGCCTTCCTCATCGATCCAACGTGCGAGAGGGGGTCTCATTGCACGAATGAGCCTTCGGGACGGCGACCAGTGCTAGTACGCCCCCTGTGCCTCGAAGATCCGGCGGGGGTTTTCGACGGTCATCAGGCGAATCTGCTCGTCGGGGACTCCGGCGGCCCGCAGCGATGGCACGGCGACATCGGAGATGTGGAGAAAGTTGTAATCCGGGAATTGGGACCGCATCTCCTCCGGGAACCAGTCGATGTAGCACGACGCGTCGTGCGAGAGGACGATCTGGCCCGCGTAGCCGCGCTCGCACAGCTTCGCGATCGTGGCGACGCGGCGCTCGGTTGTCATGAACTGGTGCAGTCCGAAGCGGTCCATGCCGATGTACGATCCCGCGGACATCAGCTTTTCGAGATAGACCAGGTCTTCAGTGTCGCCGCTGTGGCCGATGACGGCCCGGCGCAGGTCGACACCTTCTTCCGTGAAGATGCGCTGCTGGTTCAGGCCTTGCTCGCTCGCCGCGTGCGTGTGCGTCGAGATGGGGACGCCGGTGCGGCGGTGCGCGCGCGCGACGGCGCGGAGCACCTTCTCGACGCCCGTCGTGACGCCCTGCTCGTCGGTGGCGCACTTGAGGATCGCGGCCTTGATATCGGTGCCCTGGATGCCGGATTCGATGTCGCGCACGAAGAGGTCGGCCATGTGGTCGACGTCGCGGTGTTCGAAGTACCGCGGCACCTCGTCGTAGGTGTAGAGGCCGGTTGCGGCGATGATGTGCATGCCGGACCCACGCGCGGCCTCGCTGACGAAGGCTATGTCGCGACCGAGGCCGAGCACCGTGAGGTCGACCATCGTCGAGACGCCATGTGCTTTCGCTTCGGCGAGATCAGCGATGGCCTGCTTCATGCGCGCGGCGCGGTCCCACAGATGCGGGAAGTTGGCGTTGACGCCTTCGGTCAGCACGTAGATGTGCTCGTGCATCAGCGTGAAGCCGAGCGCGCTCGTGTCGATGGGGCCAGTTGCGGTGTTGACCGTGGGCATCTGCGACCTCCTGCTGCCGGGGACGGCGATCGGATTGTACGATGGTGCGCCACGAGAGCGTAGGGTCTGCTTCCGCTTTGCCCCGTCTCCTGCGACGATGGTCCTCGCTGAGCCTGCGAAAGCGAAGGAGTGTCACAATGGCGTTCGACATCAACAATCTGCCGAGCTTCGATCAGCTTCCCGTGAGGCCGGGCGCGCCGGCCGGATCGGCGTGGGGGCTGTTCGGCGACGAGGACGAGCTGGGAACGTGGAACCTTGCCACGCCGGCGAAGACGTTGGAGGCGGCGCGTCTCGTCAAGAAGGGCGCGGTGTTCAGCCTCAACGCCCCGCTCGACGAGCTTTCTCGGCCACTCTTCTGGTTCCGTGGAGCGCCTCGCCGCACGATGTTCGACTGCAGCAACGGTATGCGACTGTCGTACGACGAGTATCTCGACAACTTCTGCCCGCAGGCGTCGACTCAGTGGGACGGGCACCGGCACGTGTGCCACCCGGCGTTCGGGTTCTACAACGGCTTCTCGCACGAGCGGGTGCTGGCCGAGGGCAGCACGACGCTGGGCATCCAGAACCTCGCCGAGCGCGGCATCGCGACGCGCGGCGTGCTGCTCGACGTCGGGCGGTACATGGAGCAGCAGGGCCAGCCGATCGACCAGCACAGTTCGCACACTATCGACGTCGCGACGCTGGAAGCGTGTCGCAAGGCGCAGGGCGTCGAGATTCGCACTGGTGACGTACTGGTGTTTCGCGTCGGCTGGCTCGGCTGGCTGCGCCAGCAGGCGGCGGCGACGCAGGCCGAACTGGCGGAGCACCTGGTCGTACCGGGGCTGCTGTCGGGACAGGAGATGGCCGCGTACCTCTGGAACCTGCACATCGCCGCACTCGCGACGGACGCGATCGCCGTCGAGGCGTGGCCACCCGTGGTGACGCCGGACCGGGGCTTCCTGCACATCAATTTGATCACGTACTTCGGCATGAACCTGGGCGAGATGTGGGACGTCGATGCGCTGGCGGCCGACTGCGCCGCGGATGGCGTGTACGAGTTCATGTTGACGTCGGCGCCGCTGAACATTCGCGGGGGCGTCGGCTCGCCGCCGAACGCGCTGGCACTCAAGTAGGTTCGTCGGTCGTCGGTCGTCGGTCGTCGGTCGTCGGGTGGCGGCAAAGGTGCGCGCGCAGGCGAGGGCCTGCGCCGTGCCCGTACGGGATGGCCGTGATATCGTGGTCGCAGCTTCGATAGGCAAGGGATGTGGACGAAATATGACGAAGATTAAGGTCAAGAACCCGGTCGTCGAGCTCGACGGCGACGAGATGACGCGCGTGATCTGGACGATGATCAAGGACAAGCTGATCACGCCGTATCTCGATGTCGACCTGAAGTACTACGACCTCGGCATCGAGTCACGCGACGCGACCGACGACCAGATCACGATCGACGCGGCGAACGCGATCAAGCAGTACGGCGTCGGAGTGAAGTGCGCGACGATCACGCCGGACGAGGCACGAGTCAAGGAGTTCGGCCTGAAGCAGATGTGGAAGTCACCGAACGGGACGATCCGCAACATCCTCGACGGCACCGTGTTCCGCGAGCCGATCGTCTGCAAGAACGTGCCGCGCCTCGTGCCGTCGTGGACGGCACCGATCGTGATCGCCCGCCACGCGTTCGGCGACCAGTACAAGGCGACGGACTTCGTGGTGCCGGGCGCGGGCGAGTTGCGCATCACGTTCACGCCCAGCGACGGCTCCGCCCCGATCACGCACAAGGTGTTCGACTTTCCGGGCGGCGGTGTGGCCCTGGCGATGTACAACCTCGATGAGTCGATCCGCGGGTTTGCGCGCGCATGCTTCAACTTCGGCCTCCAGCGCAAGTACCCGGTCTACCTGTCGACGAAGAACACGATCCTGAAGGCGTACGATGGCCGCTTCAAGGACCTGTTCCAGGAGGTGTTCGACGCGGAGTTCGCGGGACGCTACACGGCGGCGAACCTGACGTACGAGCACCGGCTGATCGACGACATGGTGGCCGCGGCGCTGAAGTGGCCCGGCGATTTCCTCTGGGCGGCGAAGAACTACGACGGCGACGTGCAGTCGGACAGCATCGCGCAGGGCTTCGGCTCGCTGGGGCTGATGACGTCCGTGCTGCTGAGCCCGGACGGGCGCACCGTCGAGGCGGAGGCGGCGCACGGCACCGTGACCCGCCACTACCGTCTGCATCAGCGCGGCGAGGCGACGTCGACCAACCCGATCGCGTCGATCTTCGCGTGGACGCGCGGCCTCTCGTATCGCGGCGAGTTCGACGGCACGCCGGACGTCGTGCGCTTCGCGCGCACGCTCGAGAAGGTGTGCGTCGATACGGTCGAATCCGGCGACATGACGAAGGACCTGGCGCTGCTTGTCGGCCCGCAGCAGAAGTGGCTGACGACGGAGCAGTTCATGGACAAGCTGGCCGAGAACCTTGGACGCGCACTTGCCTCATGAGGGACCAGCTTCTTGAGCGGTCGACGTGCTCGGCGCTCGTTATCACCTGCTCAGACTTCCGGTTCAAGAGCGCCGAGCGTGCGTTCGTCGATGCGGCGGGGCTGCGCGACGATTACGACTTGATCGCCCGCCCCGGCGCCATCCGCTCGCTCGTGCTGCCGCGCGACCCTGCCGCCCGGCACAGCATGGAGGAGGAGATCCTCCTGCTGTGGAGGGTGCATACGTTCAGCCGTGTGCTGATGCTGAATCACGTGAGTTGCCGCGCCTACGATGACATCGCTTCGGTCGAGACGGAGCGGGACGTCCACGCGAGGCACCTGCTGGCGGCGGCGCCGATCGTCGAGGGGCTCCTCGACGGCGCGAGGGCGGAGGCGTATCTTATCGAGCCAGGGGATGGTGAGCCCGTTTGCCGCCTCATCCCGATCGATGCATCGCACGGCGGTCACCTGACAGGCGACGGTGTCGGTGGAATGAAAGGAGCCCTCGATTGCGAGGGCTCCGTCGTCTGTGCTTTAGC
Organism: uncultured Chloroflexia bacterium; assembly: GCA_963743185.1. GTDB lineage: Bacteria > Chloroflexota > Dehalococcoidia > DSTF01 > JACRBR01 > JANXYW01. Next base: position 273,331 of record CAVUOT010000010.1, read on the forward strand.
CTTGCCCGACGCGGTGGCAGGCGACCATGTGGCCGCCGCCGACGTCGCGCCACTCGGGGATTACCTGCCTGCACTCCTCGACGGCGATGGGGCAGCGGGTGTGGAAGACGCAGCCGGGAGGCGGGCGCAGCGGGCTCGGCACGTCGCCGGTGAGGATTACGCGCTCGCGCGTCTTCTCGACGGCTGGGTCCGGCACCGGCACCGCGGAGAGCAGCGCCTTTGTGTACGGGTGCAGCGGGTTCTCGTAGAGCTCGTTGCGGTCGGCCAGCTCCATCATCTTGCCCAGGTACATCACGCCGACGCGGTCGCTGATGTGGCGCACGACCGAGAGGTCATGGGCGATGAAGAGGTACGTCAGGCCGAACTGCTGCTGCAGGTCCTCCATGAGGTTGATGATCTGCGCCTGGATCGAAACGTCGAGCGCGGAGACCGGCTCGTCCGCAACGATGAAGTCGGGTTCGACCGCGAGTGCGCGCGCGATGCCGATCCGCTGGCGCTGGCCGCCCGAGAACTCGTGCGGATAGCGGTTCGCGTAGTAGGGGTTCAGGCCGACGACACGCATCAGGTCCTGGATGCGCTCCTTGCGGTTCCGACTCCCCTTGGCCAGCCCGTGGATCTGCAGCGGCTCACCGATGATCGAGCCGACGGACATGCGCGGGTTCAGCGACGCATAGGGATCCTGGAAGATCATCTGCATGCGACGGCGCATCCGGCGCATCTCTCCGGCGCCCAGCTTCGTCAGCTCGATGCCACCGAAGTTCACCGTACCGGCCGTCGGCTTGTAGAGCTGCAGGATGGCGCGGCCGGTGGTCGACTTACCGCAGCCGGATTCGCCGACGAGGCCCAGCGTCTCGCCTTTCTTCACCTGGAGCGCGATACCGTCGACGGCCTTGACGTCGGCGATCTTCCGCTGGATGAGAAGACCCGCCGTGATCGGGAAGTACATCTTCAGCCCCTGGACGTTCACCAGGATGTCCGACGCCGTCTCGACCTTGCCCATGTCCCTGGTCTCGGTTGTCATCAGTTGGCTCCGCTCTCGCTCGCCGCGGCGCCGACCTTCGCGGGAATCGGCGTCGCGATCGTCGGCATGACCCAGCACGCGGCCTGGTGCTTGTCGCCGGCCGCCGCCAGCGGCGGTATTTCGGTAAGGCAGCGATCGATCTTGTACGCGCAGCGCGGCGCGAACGAGCAGCCAGCGGGCCGGTGCACGAGGTCGGGCGGCACCCCCTCGATTGGAATGAGCCGGTCCTTCTTGCCCTGGTCAAGCCGAGGCACGGACTTGAGGAGGCCGATCGTGTACGGATGGCGCGGGTTGGCGTAGAGCTCGCTGGCGCTCGCGGTTTCGACGATCTTGCCGGCGTACATGACGTTGACGCGGTTCGCGTAGCGGGCGACGACTCCGAGGTTGTGGGTAATGATGACGACGGCCGTCCCCAGCTCGCGGCTGAGACGCGCCATGATCTCGAGGATCTGCGCCTGGATGGTGACGTCGAGCGCGGTCGTCGGCTCGTCGGCGAGCAGGAGCTTCGGGTTGCAGGAGAGGGCCATCGCGATCATCACGCGCTGGCGCATGCCGCCGGAGAACTGGTGGGGGTAGTCATCGAGGCGGCTGGAAGCGGCCGGGATGCCGACCATGTCGAGTAGTTCAGCGGCGCGCTTGCGGGCGCCGCTGCCATCCATCTTGAGGTGCAGTTCGAGCGCCTCCGTGACCTGCCGGCCGATCGTCAGTACCGGGTTGAGCGACGTCATCGGCTCCTGGAACACCATCGCGATGCGGTTGCCGCGGATATGGCGGACCTCTTCTTCGCTCATCTTGAGGATGTCTTCGCCTTCGAAGAAGATCTCGCCACCGACGATCTTGCCCGGCGGGTTCGGGATGAGGCGGAGGATCGAGAGGGCGCTGACGCTCTTGCCGCAGCCGGACTCGCCGACGAGGCCCAGCGTCTCGCCCTCCTCTACGTCATACGACACGCCGTCCACCGCGTGGACAACGCCTTCCTCGGTGTTGAACTCCGTCCGCAGATCGCGTATCTGGAGCAGTGTGCCCATCGAACCTCCCTGGGATGGCTGCGAACCGTGTCGTGCCCGGCGCCGGTGCCGTGTCGTCGTCGCTGGTGGGGAAGAGGAGACTCGAACTCCTACGCCTTTCGGCACGTGATCCTAAATCACGCTCGTCTGCCAATTCCGACACTTCCCCGTTGCGCGGGCGCGCCTGCCGAGCCCGGACACCTGAAGTGTAATGCCGGAAGCCGGCCTCACCACGCAGTGTTACAAGTTATACACCCTTGGGGCATTTTCGGGCTACTCCGCTCCAGACATGGATGGGGCAGCCGGACGGTGGGCGACACCAGCCGTCGTCTGCGGAGCGGTCTGATCGGTCTTGCCGTGGATTACGGGCCGGGCGCCGGGTAGCCGTCATCGCCGCCGCGGACCACGCACTTCTGTCGTTCGTGCGGCCAATCCGGCACCATGGCACGATGGAGACGGGCATCATCATCTTCGTCGTCGCGGTCGTGCTGGCGGCGACGACAGCGCAGACCATCGCGGGATTCGGCTTCGCGCTCGTCGCGGTGCCGCTCTTCGTCGTCGTGCTCGACGTGCGCGACGCGGTGGTGGTCGCGACCGTGCTGGGGCTGCTGAACAATGCGATCGTCGCGCGAACGGCGTGGCGGCACGTGCCATGGCAGGCCGTCGGTCCGATGCTGGCGGGGGCGTTCGCAGGCATGCCGCTGGGCCTGGCCGTGCTGCTGTTCGCGCCGGAGGACGCGATTCGCCTCGCCGTCGGCGTCTCGACGCTGGTGATGGCGGCCGCGCTGGCGTCGGGGCTGCGCTTCGGCGACCGGAGCATCGCCAGCGAGCTGGGGGTGGGGCTGATCTCCGGCGCCCTGAACACTAGCACGGGCATGAACGGCCCGCCGGTCGTGTTGTACCTGCAGGGAAGAGGGCATTCGCCCGACGAGTTCCGGGGCGCGCTGGCGGTGTTCTTCTTCGCGTGCAGCGTTATCACGCTGGCAGCGTTCTTTGCGACGCGGATCGTGTCCGGCGAGGCCCTGGCGCTGTCGGCCGCGGCGCTACCAGCAGTGGGTGCGGGCAGCCTGCTGGGGCACGCACTCCTGCGCCGCGTCGAGCCCGTGCTGTTCCGGCGCGTCGTGTTCGGGCTGCTCGCCGCCTCGGCGCTTTCGGCCGTGGGTTCGTCGCTCGCGCGCCTGCTGAGCGCCTGACCTACGTGGCGGCGAGCGCCGCCGCTACGGTCTGGCCCGCGACCATTCCGCCCACCATCGCACCGGCGATGCCGTGCCCAAACGTCGTGTTGGCGCCGCAGAGATACAGTCCTGGAACCTCCGTCTGCAGCGCGAGCCGCTTGGAGAAGAACTGGTCGGGCGTATGCTCGAGCCCGTAGCTCGTGCCTCCGGTCGAAAGCGTGAACCGTTCCTGCGTGAGAGGCGTGGCGCATTCCTCCCACACGACGTTTCGGATGAATCCCGGCATCATCTCCTCCACGACGGCCAGCATCCGCTCGCGTAGCAGTGCCTTCGTCGCTTCATAGCTGCCGCCGTGCCGGTACCGGCCGCCTTCTGCCGGCGACTTCTCAGCGCCCCAGGAGGTGAGTTGGGCCGGCGCGATCGTCATCAGTTGCAGGTTGGTGTAGCCGGGCGGGGCGAGGCTCCCGCTCGTCGGGTCTTTCAGCGAAGCGATGGAGATGAAGACCGCCGGCTTCTCCGGCACGATGCCCGCGTAGCACTGCTCGTGGTCTTCCTCCAGTGTGTAAGCCGGGAAGAGGTTGATGTTGCTGTTCGGCAGGTTCAACTCCTCCGGCGGCACCCGCATGGCCAGATAGATGACGAAGAGCGGCAGCGCCATGCGGTACTGCTCCACTCGCTCGACCAGTGCCGGGCTCAGCTGGTCGGCTCCGACCATCTCGAGCAGAGTGCGCCTGGCGTCGGCGTTGGAGATCACGACGGGCGCGCGCACCTCCTCGCCCTTCGCGAGACGCACGCCGACGGCGCGCCCGCCTTCGACCAGCACGCGCTCGACCCGGGACCGCAATCTGATCTCTCCGCCGCCGCCCTCGATCGCGCGAACGAAGCCGTCGATCAGGGCCGGCGATCCGCCGCGGATGTACCATCCTCCCGACTTGAGATAGTGGTCCATCACACCGATGTGGATGCCCAGTGACGCCCGCGACGGCGGCGCCCCGTAGGTTCCGCACTCCGCCGCGAGCACATGGCGCAGCTGCACGCTCATCTCCAGGGCGTCGAAGACTTCGCCCAGCGTCGCGTCCATCCAGGGCTTCCCGAGCACTCGTTGCAGGGCGGGCGGATCTCCCGCGCCACCGGCCATGCTCGCGCGCACCCACTGTGCGTACTCCAGGTAGCGGTCGATGGCGGCGCGCTCGCCGGGGAACGCGTCGCGCAACCGGGCGCCGTAGCGATCCCAGCCCGCGGGAACGCGGAAGGTGAGGTCCGGGAAGTGAAGGGTGTCAAACCCGTCCGGATCCATGGGAGCGAACTCGACTCCCTCTACGCCCATCGCGCGGAGCAGCGTCGGGAACGCGCCGCCGGGGCCGCAGTCACCGATGTAGTGGAGCCCCACGTCGAAATCGAACATTTTGCGGCGCCGGAAGGTCTGGGCGTTGCCGCCCACGGCGAAGTGGTGTTCCAGGATCAGGGGGCGCTTCCCCGCTTTCACCAGCGCCGCCGCAGCGCTGAGTCCGCCGATCCCTGAGCCGATGATGATCGCGTCCGGTCGTTCCATGATCCGCTCCGCCATCCGATCGGGTGGTCAACCTTGAGTGTCTGCGTTGGTTCGATTGCCGATCTCATCCGTCGGAAGGGTTGAACCCCTTGTACGCCCGCATGCGGAGCCAGTCAAGAGCCGAATGGGAGGGATGGTCAGGGGCGGAACGCGGACGTGCCGGCGTCGGCGTGAGCACCGGCTTGCATTAATTCTCGCGGTGACTATGATACTGTCATCGACGACGACTTGTTGTATGGAGGAGGAAGACATGCCCGCCAAGAAGAAGGCAGCAGCGAAGAAGCCGGCGGCCGCGAAGGCCGCGAAGAAGCCGGCCGCGAAGAAGGCGGCGAAGAAGAAGTAACCTGCGCCCATGTCCCAGGCGACACTACGGCCGCTCCACGGAGCGGCCGTAGTGCATTCAGCGAAACGCGATGCGGCTCCCTACGGGTCGATCTTCGCTTACACACGGCCACCCGATGCGGGCGGCTCGATCGGACTTGCTGTGGCCTTGCCGAGTCGATGAGCTACGTCGCGGATTGAGGCCAGACCAACTCCAGGTGTCGGGCACGGCGTGGAGCATCCGGATCCCCGGGCGCGGCGATCGCGCGATAGATAGCGCGAACTGTCTCAGGCGAGTCTTCGACTCTTCCAATCGCGTCCGTCCGGCAGCTTCGCAAGCGCGAATCGGGCGGCTGGCGAAACGCAACCGTAGCACTGCGGAAATGTGTTGGTAACACGCGCGGTGCATCCTTCCTCGTAATAGCGCGCCGTCGGTCGATTCCCGGCGGCGCCATTGCTTAGCGGGAGGGAGTTCGATGCCAGGGTCCCAGTTCAGCGGCCTTCAAAAGATTGTCGCGCTTTCCGTCATCACGTTCATCGCGCTGTTCGTCGCGGCGAAGTTCGCTCACGGCGACGCCGGCGGGACAAACACGGGCACGGCTGCGGATATCGCGACGTACTCCGGCAATGGCGGCACGGGCTTTACCTCGCCGGATTGCCCGCTGAACGCCGATACGCCGCCCGCCGACATCGGCGCGGCGGTGCGCACGTGCGCTCAGAAGGATCCGGGCGCGCTGGCCGACCAGGTCGGGCACAACAAGCTCGGCATCAACTTCACCTGGACGCTGATCATGGGGTCGTTCGTGCTCTTTATGCAGGCGGGATTCGCACTGCTAACGACGGGACTGACGAGAGCGAAGAATGCCGGGCACATGATGATGCTCAACTTCGCGGCGTTCGTCATTGCGTTTATCGGGTACTGGGCGGTCGGATTCGCATTCCAGTTCGGAGGGGCGGCGATCAACGCTGCGCCCGGGAACATCGGCGGCGCCATGGTGCTGGGGCATCTTGTCAATGTGCACAGCACGAATTGGGGGCTGTTCGGCGCGCACGGCTTCCTCCTTCAGTCTGGCCACGCGTATGACGTGAGTGCCCTGACGCTGTTCTTCTTCGAAGTCGTGTTTATGGAGACGGCGGGATACATCATCGTCGGCGCGATCGCCGAGCGGATCAACTTCAAGACGTTCATCTTCGCGGAGCTGGCGATCGGCGCGCATCATCTATCCCATCTATGGCAACTGGGTGTGGGGCGGCGGCTGGCTCTCGCAGATCGGTGACACGATGAGCCTGGGACACGGCGCGGTCGACTTCGCGGGCTCGGGCGTCGTGCATGCGACGGGCGGGTTCGCGGCGCTGGCGCTGGCGATCCTGCTCGGCCCGCGCCTCGGGAAGTTCAACAAAGACGGCACGCCGAACGCGATTCCGGGCCACAATATTCCGTTCGTCGTGACCGGCACGTTCATCCTGCTCTTCGGCTGGATGGGCTTCAACCCCGGCTCGACGCTGGGCGCGACGGACCTGCGCGTCTCAGTGGTCATCGTCAACACGCTGGTGGCTTCCGTGTTCGGCGCCGCCGCCGCGATGGCCTGGACGGGTTGGCACTACGGGAAGCCAGATATCTCGATGTCGTGCAACGGCATGCTCGCCGGCCTGGTGGCGATTACGGCGCCGTGCGCGTTCGTGTCGCCATGGGCCGCGGCGCTGATCGGCGTCGTCGCGGGCTTCCTGGTCTGCGGCGGCGTGTGGTTCTTCGACAACGTCGCCAAGGTCGACGACCCGTGCGGCGCCGTCTCAGTGCACGGCCTGGGCGGCGCGTGGGGCGTGCTCTCGCTCGGCCTCTTCGCAGACGGCACGTACGGCGCCGGCTGGAACGGTGTGAGCGGCAACGTTACGGGCCTCTTCTACGGCGATGCGAGCCAGTTCGGCGCGCAGGCCGTGAGCCTGGCAGTGTGCTTCGCCTGGGGCTTCGGCATGACGACGATCATCTTCGGTGTTTACAAGCTGTTCACGTCGATGCGCGTGGCGCCGGAAGTTGAGATCATGGGCCTCGACGTGCCGGAGTTCGGCGTGCCGGGCTACGCAGGCTTCGTGATGGAGCGCGAGCTGCACGGCTCGATTCCCGCGGAGTTGCTGCAGCAGGCGGGCCTAGCGCCTGTGATGGCGGCGCGCCCGAGTCCGAGCACCGTATGAGGTAGTACGCGCGCGCTCTCGCGATCGCGCGCTGGCTATACGCGGAGGCAGTCCTTTCTCCTCCCCTGGCGTGGGGCTGCCTCCGCTAACTTCGTCCGGTGATACTCTTGCGACCGTGAACGAGACGCCCGAAGGAGGCAATCTGATGGAGAAGATCGAAGCGATCCTGCGTGAGGAACGGCTGCCCGTCGTCCTGGCGGCGCTTGGCGAACTGGGCTACGGCGGCATCACGATCACGCCGGTACGTGGACACGGCAGGCAGCGCGGAGTCGTGCAGCAGTGGCGCGGCAACGAATTCAAGGTCGACTTCCTGCCCAAGGTGAAGATCGAGCTGATCGTCGCGAACCCGCACACGGATCAGATCGTCAAGACGATCTGCGAGAATGCCCGCACGGGCAATGTTGGCGACGGCAAGATCTGGGTGACGCCCGTGAGTCGCATCGTCCGCGTGCGCACAAGCGAAGAGGGCGAGGCGGCGATCTAGACGGCCAGCGGGCTGGTGAAGACGAACGCGGGGCGCCGCACGGCGCCCCGCGTCTTCGTGTCGCGCAGGAGAAGGTGAGTCGGGCGATCGCCACGACCTGGCGCGCGCTCCGCTTCCGCGCACGCGCTCAGATCAGCGCGATCGCCGAGTCGGTAGACAGCAGTGCTTGTACTTGCTTCCGCTCCCGCAGGGACAGGGAGCGTTGCGCGACGCGAGGCGCCACGGCTCGTCGTCCGCGGCCTCCTGCAGCTTGAGCTCGCCCATGATCGCCGACGGGTGGGTCGAGCCGCGGGCGAGGGTCGCCATTCGCGCCGTGTAGGGCGCGACGTGCTCGTAGAAACGGCGGTAGCCGGCGCAGAGATAGTTGAGGCCGGGCTCGCCGTCCGGAGCGGACACGAAGCGATCTTTGGGGCAGCCGCCGTTGCACGCGGCGAGCACCGGACAGTCGCGGCAGTAGCGTGGGAGCCGGTCGCGCTTGGCGTGGCCAAAGGCGACCTGCCGGGGCGCGTCGATCAGCGCGGCGAGTGAGTCGGTCGATACGTTCCCGAGTCGATGCTCGGGGTCGACGAAGTGGTCGCAGGAGAAGACGCTCCCGTCGTGCTCCATGGCGAGCACGCGTCCGCAGGTCTCCGCCATGATGCACAGGCTGGCCGGCTCGCCCATCGACACCTGCAGGCACTCCTCGAAGGTCTGCACCGCGATGCGCCCGACGTCGTGGCGGACCCACTCGTCGAACACCGTGCAGAGGAACGTCCCCAAGGCATCGGGGGTCACGGACCATTCAGACACGCCGCCATCCGCGGTCTGCTGCACGACCGGCAGGAACTGCAGCCACCGGACGCCGTGGTCGAGGAAGAAGCGATAGACCTCCACGGGGTGCGGAGCGGTCACGGCGTTCAGTGTGCAAAGGACATCGGGCTGGATGCCATGACGCTGCAGCCGCCGAAGCGCGCGCACGACAAGTTCGTGCGTGGGGCGTCCGGCCTTGTCGGTACGGCAGGCGTCGTGAAGGCGGGCGGGTCCGTCAATGCTGATGCCGACGTGGAATCTGTGCTCGGCGAGGAAGGCGCACCACGCGTCATCGAGCAGCACGCCGTTGGTCTGGAGGTTGTTGATGCACGTCCAGCCCGGCGGCAGGTAGCGCGTCTGAAACTCGAGCACCTTGCGGTAGAAATCCGTACCGAGCAGGGTCGGCTCTCCGCCGTGCCAGCCGAAATGCACCACCGGGCCGGGGCTCGCCTCGATGAACGACCGGACGTAGGTCTCGAGCAACTGGTCGGTCATGCGGTAGCGCTCGCCGGCGGGGAAGAGGCGCGTCTTGCCGAGGTAGTAGCAGTATCGACAGTCGAGGTTGCAGACGGGGCCTGTCGGCTTCGCCATGACGGCAAACGGCGTGGGTGTGGTGGTGCTCGGCATGGCTGACTCCGCGGCGGCATTATACGGTGTCGCCATCTGGTCGCGTGTTCGTGCCGACGAGTCGTCGGCTGGCGGCATAACCCCGTGCCGGCGGTACAATGCGGGCCATCCGCCGAGCGCGATCGCTCGCGCGTGCGCAAGAACCGAGGAGGTCAGCATGTATCTGGACCTGAACAAGACACTGACGCCCGAGCAGCAGGCACTTCGAGACCAGATGCATCGGTTTGCGGCGGAAGTGATGCGACCGGCCGCGATCGAACTCGACAAGCTCACGGCGGACGAAGTGATCGCGCCCGGCTCGCGGCTGTGGGACTTCCTGCGCACGGCGTATCAGCAGGGGTATCACCTGCGCGGGTTCCCGGAGCAACTCGGCGGAGCGGGCATGGGGCCGCTCGAAGGGCATATCGTCGGCGAGGAGATGGGCTGGGCGTCGGCCGGGCTGTCGATCGCCCTTGGCGTCACGGCATTCCCCTTCTCGTTTGCGGCGCAATACGCGGCGATGACCGGCAACAAGGATCTCATGGACGAGATCGTCATGCCCTACGTGAACGACCGCGAGGGAAAGTACATCGGCTGCTGGGCGATCACGGAGCCCGACCACGGTTCGGACACGCTCCTCTTCGGCACGGAGCAGTTCCGAACCTCGGACATCACGTTTCAGGTGCAGGCGCGGCGTGACGGGGATGACTGGATCATCAGCGGGCAGAAATCGGCGTGGGTGTCGAACGGCACGATCGCGACCCACGCATGCACGTTCCTGACGATCGATCCGTCGCGTGGCATGGACGGTGGCGGCGTGGCGGTCATCCCCCTGGATCTGCCGGGCGTGACGAAGAGCCCGCCCTTGCGCAAGCTCGGGCAGCGAGACCTGAACCAGGGCGAGATCTTCTTCGACAACGTCCGGATCCCCAAGCACTACATGCTCGTCGAGCCGGAGGCGTATCCAGCGATCATCGACGGCATCCTTGCGGGGGCGAACGCCGGCATGAGCACGACGTTCACGGGGCTGGCGCGAGCGGCCTTCGAGGAGGCGCTGGCGTACACCCGGCAGCGCAGACAGGGCGGCAAGCTGATCTGCGAGCATCAACTGGTGCAGGACAAGCTCTTCCAGATGTTCAGGAAAGTGGAGGCGGCCCGGGCGCTATCGCGCGCGGCGTCGATCTACAACAGGACGACCGTGCCGCCGGCGACGGAGTACTCGATCGCCGCGAAGGTTCAGAGCACGCAGACCGCGTTCGAGGTGGCGAGCGACGCCATCCAGCTCCACGGCGGCTACGGGCTTAGCCAGGAGTTCCACGTCGAAAAGCTGTTCCGCGACGCCAGGGCGTCGATGATCGAGGACGGCTCGAACGAAGTGCTCGGCCTGGCGGCGGCACGCCGCATCATCGACGGTTACCGGATCTAGGAACGCACTAACGCCCCGCGCGGATCTTGTTGAAGACCGTCCGACCGCCGAGCGTCACGTTGGTCACGCCGCCGGCCGACTCGCTTTGCGCGCCCAGGAACCAGAGGCCGTCCACGGGCGTCTTGTGAGGCGCGCCGCTCTTCCCCATGATCGGGCAGGCGCCGCCGAACGCGTGGTGCTCGAGAAACGTGCGCTGCCGGAAATCCTCGGGCGTCATCGAAACGGTCACGCGAGCGCTCGCCCGGAGACCGGGGATGACGGCTTCCGCCTGCTGCAGCAGCTTGTCCGTCATCTCCTGCCGCCTCGTCTCCCAGCCGCCCTCCAGCTTGTTGGGCGCGATGGTGTAGACGGTGATCGCGTGCTGGCCGGGCGGCGCCATGCCGGGAGAATGGAACGAGGGGATGTAGATCAGAAATCCCTCTTTGCCTTCGTGATAGTCTCCCTTCCGGATTCGCTCGATTGCGGTTTCCAGATCGTACGTGTCGTAGTAGTAGGTGAGGACGCCGCTCTGATAGCGGCTCGGGTCCATGTCCACGCCCAGGTGCACCATGAAGACGGACTCCATCAGCGGCACGTCGTCCACTTTGGCGGCGAAGTCGGGCGGAAGGAATTCTCGCCCCAGCAGCTTGAAGAAGCACTCCCTGGCGCCGCCGGTGACGAGCACGACGTCGGCCTCGCGGCGCTCGCCGTTCGCGAGTTCCACGCCGTTCACACGGCCGCCTTCGACGAGAATCTTGCGTACCGCGCAGCTCGTATTGAGATGCCCGCCGTTCTCCATGATGACGTTCGCCACGGCCGTCACGATGCTCTCGCAGCCGCCGGTGACGTACTGGAAGGTCGTCCGCGGTCCGATCGGCGTGAGATTGCCCGGCATGCGGCGATCGAACGCGGTTTCCTGATTGACGGCCGGCACGCCAAGGCCCGCGAATTCCGATGGGCGGACGACGAGGTCCGCCAGGATGCCGAGGAACAGCGCCTTGAGCCGGGGATCGCTGAAGAAGTGATCCATCAGTTGCTGGGAGCTCCACGACTGGTATTGCTTCACGCGGCCGAACCGGCGTGCCATCCGCAGCTTGAGCGGCAGCGAGCGCAGCAGGCTGGCGTCCTCGGCCTGGCGCGCGAGCGTCATCAGGTCGAGCATCGTGTCGTAGAACTCGTAGTAGCGATCCAGACCTTCAGCTTCGCCGGGAAAGATCTCTTTCAGCCGGTCCCGCCGCCAGTAGGGGCCGATGTACTCGGGAGGAGGCAAGACCTGGTAGTCGGGGAAGGCGATGCCGCGGTCGGCGCGCACGAGCTTCACGCGGTCGGCGCAGCCTAGCTCGGCCAGCACTCTGCCGGCCGGTTCGCCTGGCCCGAAGCCCTCTATCATCAGCGGCCCGAGATCCCACGTGAACCCGTCGCGGCGGAACGAGGCGGTGACGCCGCCGACGTGATCCGCCTGTTCGAAGAGGTCCACCTGACAACCGTCACGTGCCAGGTACGCCCCAACCGTGAGCCCGGCCATCCCGGATCCAACAACTATCGCTCGTGTCACACGGCCTCCGTTGCTGACGCCATGGCGCGACGTGCGACTTCGCGCCTTGCGGTCGGTCAGGCGAGTCTACACCCGCCGCCGGGCTCTCGTAAGGGACAAACGTCAGGGACAAAGGTCACTGCTTCTCGCCGCGCCGCGCGCGCCCGACGCCCCGCTGAGCATCCACCCGCGCGGGTCAGTGCGGTGACGGCAGGCGGTCGGGGTTCTCCACCGGGCGCGGCAGCGCGGGGTCCGGCACGCGGCGCCTCGCGTACGGCAGCACGATCTTCTTGCCGCTGATCGCCGGGTGGTCGCTCAGCGCCACCTCCACGCCGAACACGTCGCGGATCAGGTCGACGGTGAGCACTTCGTCCGTCGGCCCGTTGCCGATGATCCTGCCGCCGGCCATCGCGATCACGCGCTCGCAGTAGAGGGCCGTGAGCCACAGGTCGTGCATCGAAACGACGACCGTCACGCCGTGGCTCTTGAGGTCCGACAGCAGGTCCAGCAGCTCGAACTGGTGCGACAGGTCGAGGAACGCCGTCGGCTCGTCGAGCAGCAGGATGTCCGGCCGCTGCGCCAGCGCCAGCGCCGTCCACGCGCGCCGCAGCTCGCCCTGCGAGAGCTGCTTCAGCGAACGCGACCGGAACTGCTGCATCTGCATCGCCGACAGCGCCCATTCGACGGACTGCCGGTCGCCCGCGAGATCGCGGTGCAGGAGCGTCTGATGCGGGAACCGCCCGCGATATACCAGTTCCTCGACCGTGAGGTCCGGCACGCCGTCGACCATCTGCCCCAGGAACGCGAGCTTCTTCGCCACCTCGCGCCCGGGCAGCTGGTGCAGCACCTCGCCATCGAGGAGCACGACGCCGCGCTGCGGCTTCAGCAGCCGCGCCAGCGCGCGAAGGAGCGTCGACTTGCCGGCGCCGTTCGGCCCGATCAGCCCCGTGATGCGCCGGTCTTCGATGACGAGATCCACGTCCTCGATGTGGAAGCCGTGGCCGTAGCCGGCGGTGAGGTTGCGCGCTTCGAGCCTCATGCGCGCCACCGCACCATGTACAGCAGGAACGGCGCGCCGGCGATCGCCGTCACGATGCCCAGCGGGATCTCGACCGGCTTGTCGACGATGCGCGCGAGCAGGTCGGCGTACACGACGAGCGCCGCGCCGAGGATCGCCGACAGCGGCACCAGGCTGCGATGGTCGTCGCTCGTGAGGTAGCGGGCGATGTGCGGGATCACGAGGCCCACGAACGCCACCATCCCCGCCACGCTCACCGCCGCGCCCGCGAGCATGGCGGCCGTCGCGATCGCGAGGACGCGCGTGCGCTCGACGCCCAGCCCCAGCGACTGTGCCGCCTCGTCGCCCAGCGACAGGATGTTCATGCTGCGCGCGAGCAGCATGGCGGCGAGGAGGCCGGCGGCCATGTACGGCCACACGGCGTAGAACTCGTCCCAGCCGCGGCCGAACAGCCCGCCCGCGAGGAACGACAGCGACGCCTGCGTCGTCAGGTTCGACGTCACGAGGATCATCGTGATGCCCGCCGTCAGCAGCGACGCCATCGCCACGCCCGAGAGCGCCAGCCGTACCGGCGACACGCCACCCCGCCACGACATCCCGTAGAGCATCGCCGCCGCTACCAGCGCGCCGCCGAACGCGATCGGCGCCATCGCGCCGGCCGGCACGTTCTCGGAGATCCGGATCGCCAGCGACGCCGCGAGCCCGCCGCCCGCCGTCAGCCCGAGGATGTGCGGATCGGCCAGCGGGTTGCGCGTCACGCCCTGCAGCAAGGCGCCCGCGACGCCCAGGCTCGCGCCGACCATCAGCGCGAGCAGCACACGCGGCAGGCGCAGGTCCCAGACGATCGTGTGCGCGAGCGGATCGTTGCGGTCGAGCAGCCCGTTGAGCACGCGCGCCGGCGAAAGGCTCACCGCGCCGAGCGACAGCCCCAGCACCACCGCGAGCGCAAGAAACGCCAGCGGCGCGCCCCAGGCGAGCAGCGCGTGGGACAACGTCCCCGTGCGCCGCTCGCCGGCCTGGGGCGCCGCCGTGGCGATCGTCACGGCGTCGGACCGGACGGATACAGCAGCTTCGCCAGCACTTCGAGCCCGTCGCCCGCCCGCGGCCCCGGCGCCTGCAGGAAGATGTCCGAGTTGATCTCGCTCACCCGCTTGTTCTTCACCGCGGGCACGTCCGCCCATGCGGGGTTCGACGACAGCGCCGCCGTGATCGTGTTCGGGCCGGGAGGTCCGGCCGTGATCGAGAGCACGACGTCCGGCTGCGAGGTCAGGATCGTCTCGAGGCTGAGCTTCGTGTAGCCGGGGAAGCGGCCGACGTCCGGCTGTCCCTTCGCGACGTTGTCGCCGCCGAGCAGCTCAACCAGGTCGCCGACGTACGACTCCGGCTTCGCGGCGTAGAAGTCCTCGGGCGAGCCGTTCAGCACGAGCACCTTCGGCTTCTGCGCCGGCAGCTTCGCCTTCAGGTCCGCCAGCGTCTTCTCGAGCTTGGCCGCGGCCGCTTCGCCGCTCGCCTGCTGGTCGAGCACCTGGCCCATGAGCCGCAGCCCTTTCGGCACGTCGCTGAACACCTGGGCGCCGACGAACAGCACCGGCACGCCCAGCCCTTCGAGGTTCTGCTTCAGTTGCGGCTGGATGACGCTGTCCGCGACGATCAGGTCGGGCTTCTCCGCCGTGATCAGCTCGAAATTCGGCTGGTACGACGGTCCGATGTCCTTCGCGCCCGCCGCCGCCACCGGGAACGTCACCGACGTGGTGCGCGTCTTGCTCGTCGCGCCGACGGCGAACACGTACTCGACCGTCGTCGGACTGATCGCCGCGACCGCCACCGGCTTCGCCGTGATGGTGACGCTGCGGCCGAGCATGTCCGTCACCGTCAACGGATACGTCGTCGACTTGGCGGCGGTGGTCGCCGCGGCCGTCGCCGCCGCCTGCGTGCCGGCGGGCTTCGTCGCCCCGCCGGCCGCCGCCGTCTTCGTCTTGTCCGCGCTGCTCGTGCCGCCGCATGCCGCGGCCAGCACCGTCGCCGCCAGGGCCAACACCCCCAGCAGCCTCATTCCTTGTCGCATGGCTCCTCCTCCAACGTGTGGCGCGCGAACACCTCGCCGCGCCCGATCGAGCGTATCGGCCTCTCGCCCCGTACTGGAAGCGCCAAAACGCCCGACTTGGCCGCGAAGGCGCCCTAATCTGTGCAAAACGTCGCAAAGGGTGTGGGGGGAGAGTCGTCGCGGGCAGCGTGCACAGTCTGCGATCCGGCTGCGGTCGCACTGACGCCGGATTCGAACGCGCTCAGTGCCGCCGCCGACTGCCCCGAGTCGTTCGCCGTTGCGAGGCCCCAGTTATGAGCCCATCAGCTGTGCATCGCACCACCACTCGGTCCGGACTCTATACGCCGCTACGAGCCGACTTCGGCAACGATGTCGCAACTCGCGTTCGGAGACGTGAGTTGTGCGACTCAGTCGCAAGGTCGGCCAGGCCTAGACGGCGTCCAATGCGACAACGTACTCGTAGGTTCGACGAACTGGGCACGCTCGACAGATACGATCGTCGAGGCTGAGTTCGCTCGCGCAGCTCTCGATACGCGCCGAGCTCGGCACGATCACGTCGACCTCCCGAGCTGCAGCGCGGCACAGTGGCACTGCTAGACCATGAGCCACGGCCGCTGACCGACGCGCCGCTGCAGGCTCCGGCGATCCGTCCAGTAGCGATTGAAGCATGCAAGCGACTTTCACTCTTCGACCGCCAGCGCGATGACGCCGGACGCGACGAGTCGACAGTCGAGCGGTCATCAGGCGAATCGCCTTGCGCGACCGATGGCGAGGACGCCGAGCATTGCGCGGCGGTAACCTCGCAGCGATTCAGGACGTTCACGAGCGTGCAGCAAGGTCCGGCAGATGCGACCATCACGTCGCTTCGCTCGACTCCGTTGGCGGAACGATCGTCCGGGAGCTTCGCTCGGCGCCTGCACACTCGACGTGCGGTTCGAGATGCTCGCATCGCTGACCAGCTGGGCGATCCGATGCGCAGATCGCCGCGGAGTAGCGACAGGTTCACGGCGTCCTCGAACCGCCTGGCCGATGATCGGCCGACGCATCTACGAAGTGCATTCGTAGCATGACGACGCTACGTTCGCGGCTCGCGATCGGGCCGAGCATGACGCGGATCTGGAACCCAGTCGGCAGGCTCTGGACGCACAGGAACGCCATCATGCGACGGCCATCCAATCACGATTGTGCGTCGACGGAGCTCGGTCGCACGTACGCTGGCGCGCATCCGCTCACGGTACTGCGACTGGGCTGAGCTACCGGTCGCGAGATCTTCCAAGCCGACGCGCGGTCGCCACGATGGATCGAGCGGACTCGTCCGCTCGAGGCGTTGGCTGCTCTGCCGCATCGCCTACCCGCCTCCAGTTGACACCTCCGTTATCGTATCTGTATACTCCGCCCACATAGTTGGCGTCGAAGCGCAGCAGTAGATTCGCGACGGCCTGAGCGAGCCGGTGTTGGTGCGAGACCGGCGGTAGCGGGCGAATCGAACTCAGCGTGGAGCTGCCGGGGTGAGCCGCAAGGCGAGCCCGGGCCGGGTCGCGACCGTTATAGCGCTCCGAGAGCCTCGTCCGCCGCTGGCGACGGGGAAGAAGGGTGGCACCGCGGGCCATGGACCCGTCCCTTTAGTGGACGGGTTTTTTCGTACCCGGGAGCCGCCGCGAAGTGGCACAGCGAGATGTGCCGATGCAGGAAGAGATGAACCACCGCACCGCTTCTCCGGAGGTCACACCGGTCTCGGCGCCCACACGCATGTTGGCGCGCCGCGACCGCGACGTAGCACTCCTCTTGTCCCGGGTATCCGGCGGGCAGCACACGCTCGCGCTACTCGGACTCCTCCTGTAGTCGTCCTCGCGCCGCACGCGGGCCGCAGGGGACGATTCCACCACCAACGACACCGACGGATGCCGCCTCGGGCGGACCAGTCGCAGGAGAAGCAGAAATGACAAAGATCAAGGGCGCTGAAATCATCATGGAGTGCCTCCGCAAGGAGGGGGTCGAAATCATCTTCGGCTACCCCGGCGGCGCCAACCTGCCGATGTACGACGCGCTGAAGAAGTACCCCGACATCAAGCACGTGCTGGTCCGGCACGAGCAGGGCGCCGCCCACGCCGCCGACGCGTACGCGCGCGTCTCCGGCAAGGCCGGCGTCTGCTGGGCCACGTCCGGCCCCGGCGCGACGAACCTCGTCACCGGCATCGCCAACGCCTGGATGGACTCCGTGCCGCTGGTCTGCATCACCGGCCAGGTCGTCTCGTGGCTGCTCGGCCGCGACGGCTTCCAGGAAGCGGACATCACCGGCATCACGATCCCGATCGTCAAGCACAACGTCCTCGTGCTCGACGTCGAGGACATCGCGCCGGCCATCGCCGAGGCGTTCCACATCGCGACGACCGGCCGCCCGGGCCCGGTGCTCGTCGACATCCCGCGCGACGTGCAGCAGGCGCTGTGCGAGTTCGACTACCCGGAGAAGATCAACCTGCCGGGCTACCAGCCGACGGTCACCGGCCACCCGCAGCAGGTGAAGAAGGCCGCGCAGCTCATCGCCGAGTCGGAGAAGCCGCTGATCCTCGCCGGCCACGGCGTCGTCATCGCGCGCGCCGCGGAGGAGCTGCGGGAGCTGGCGGAGAAGGCGCAGATCCCGGTCGTGACGACGCTGCTCGGCCTCGGCGGATTCCCCGGCACGCACGAGCTGAACATGGGCATGCCCGGCATGCACGGCATGTACTGGAACAACATGGGCATCCAGGAGGCCGACCTCGTCATCGGCATCGGCATGCGCTTCGATGACCGCGTGACCGGCGCGCTGAAGGACTTCGCGCCGAACGCGAAGATCATCCATATCGACATCGACCCGGCGGAGATCGGCAAGAACGTCAAGACGATGGTGCCGATCGTCGGCGACGTGAAGAACGTGCTGCAGCAGCTCATCCCGCAGGTGCCGCCCGCGCGCCACGATGCGTGGCGCGCCTGGTTCGCCGACATGCGCGCGAAGCATCCGTCGATCGCCATCCCGGAGACCGACAAGATCCTGCCGCAGTACGTGATCAAGAAGATCTACGAGCTGTCCGGCCCGAAGGCCTACTACGCGACGGGCGTCGGCCAGCACCAGATGTGGGCGGCGCAGTACTTCTGGGGCGACAACCCGTACTCGTTCGTCACGTCCGGCGGCCTCGGCACGATGGGCTTCGAGATCCCGGCCGCCATCGGCGTGCAGTTCGCGCGGCCGAAGGATACGGTGTGGGCGTTCTGCGGCGATGGCGGTTTCCAGATGACGATGCAGGAGCTGGCGCTCTGCACCGAGTACGAGCTGCCGATCAAGTTCGCCATCATCAACAACAACTACCTGGGCATGGTCCGCCAGTGGCAGGACACCTTCTACGACGGCAACAAGCAGTCCGTCCGCATGTTCCAGCCCGACTTCGTCAAGCTGGCCGAGGCGATGGGCATCACCGGCATCCGCGTCAGCGAGAAGTCGATGGTCGAGTCGTCGATCGAAGCCGCGCTGCGGCATCCGGGCGCCGTGCTCATCGACTTCCAGGTGGAAGAGTCGGAAGACTGCTTCCCGATGATGCCGCCGGGCGTCAGCCTGTCGGACACGATCGATCAGCCGAAGATCGAAGAGCGCCAGCGGGCGGCCGCGGGCAGGGGGAGCCGATGAGCGGGAGACTGCACACGATCGTCGCCCTTGTCGAGAACCGGCCGGGCGTCCTGAACAAGATCGCCAACAAGTGGCGCCAGCGCGCCTTCAACATCGAGAGCCTCACGGTCGGTCCGAGCGAGGTGCCCGGCCTGTCGCGCATGACGTTCACGGTCGACGGCGCGGCGCACGACATCGAGCAGGTGACGAAGCAGCTCTACAAGGTGATCGAGGTGGTGAAGATCACCGACGTCACGGAGGAGAGCATCGTCGCGCGCGAGCTGGCGTTGATCAAGGTTGCGACGACGAAAGACACGCGCAGCGCGATCATCGAGATCGTCGACGTCTTCCGCGCGAAGATCGTCGACGTCAGCGCCGATTCGATGGTCGTCGAGGCCACCGGCACCGAGGACAAGATCGATGCGCTCGTCGGCCTGCTGCTGCCGTACGGACTGAAGGAGTTGGTGCGCACCGGCCGCGTCGCGATGGTGCGCGGCGGCACGGTCACGTTGCAGCAGCCGGCGCACGACGGCGCGTACCACCGCTACCGCTCGGCCGGCGAAGGCAAACCGAAGGTGGGGAGTTTGATCTGATCCCCGAACGAATAGAAGCACGATCTCGCGAGGGCGCGAACATTCTGGCGAAGCCAAGGACAACACGCGAATGCCACAGATGTACTACGACAAAGACGCCGACCTCTCGCTGCTCAAGGGCAAGACGATCGGCGTGATCGGGTTCGGCAGCCAGGGACACGCCCACGCGCTGAACCTCAAGGACAGCGGCTGCGACGTCATCGTCGGCCTCTACCCGGGCTCGAAGTCCTGGGCGAAGGTCGAGGAGTCAGGCCTGCGCGTCGGCAGCGTGCGTGAGGTCGCCGAGCAGTCCGACATCATCATGATCCTCGCGCCCGACCAGGTCGCGAAGGACGTCTACTACGGACACATCGCCGACGGCCTGAAGCCCGGCAACATGGTGATGTGGGCGCACGGCTTCAACGTGCACTACGACCAGGTGCAGGCGCCCGACGACGTCGACGTGACGATGGTCGCGCCGAAGGGCCCCGGCCACCTCGTACGTCGCGTGTACACGGAGGGCGGCGGCGTGCCGGCGCTCTTCGCCGTGCACCAGAACGCCACCGAGTCGGCGCGCCAGATCACGCTCGCCTACGCGAAGGGCATCGGCGCCACGCGCGCCGGCGTGCTGGAGACGACGTTCAAGGAGGAGACCGAGACCGACCTCTTCGGCGAGCAGTCCGTCCTCTGCGGCGGCACGACGGCGCTGGTGAAGGCGGCCTTCGAGACGCTGTGCGAGGCGGGCTACCAGCCGGAGCTCGCGTACTTCGAGTGCATGCACGAGCTCAAGCTGATCGTCGACCTGATGTACGAGGGCGGCATGGAGTACATGCGCTACTCGATCAGCGACACGGCCGAGTACGGCGACTACACGCGCGGCCCGGTCGTCGTCGATGCGCACGTGAAGGAGAACATGAAGAAGGTGCTGGGCCAGATCCAGGACGGCACCTTCGCGAAGGAGTGGATCCTGGAGAACCAGGCGGGGCGGCCCAGCTTCAACGCGCTGCGACGCATCAACGCCTCGCACAAGATCGAGGAAGTGGGCGCGGAGCTGCGCGGCATGATGGCGTGGCTGAAGAAGAGCCGGTGACCGCGCATTGACGTAATCGTACGGACAGGCCTTCGGACCTGTCCCCGATTCGAGACGTGACATATGGAAACCGAGATGATGAAGTCATCCGCCACCCAGGGCATCGCCGGCCACCGCAGCCTGCGCATGCTCGTCGCGCTCACACTTCGCCCGCCCTCGTCCGCCTGAGCGGATCGGAGGGCGCGGCCGGAGCGAGGCGGGCGCTGCCCGCGGGTTTCATGCGAACACGACGACGGAGGACATCCATGGACAAGGTACTCATCTTCGACACGACGTTGCGTGACGGCGAGCAGTCGCCGGGCGTCGCACTGACCGCCACGGACAAGATGGAGATCGCACGCCAGCTCGAGCGGCTGGGCGTCGACATTATCGAGGCAGGCTTCCCCAAGACCTCGCCCGGCGACTTCGAGGCGGTGCAGGCTATCGCCCGCGAGGTACGCGGCACGCAGATCGCCGGCCTCGCGCACGCGAACCCGGACGCCGTGGACGCCTGCTGGAACGCGGTGAAGGAGGGCGCACAGCCGCGCATCCACGTCTTCCTCTCCAGCAGCGACATCCACATCATGCACCAGCTCGCGAAGGACAAGGAGACCGTGCTCGAGATGGCGCGCACGATGGTGGCGCGCGCCGCGGGATACTGCAGCGACGTCGAGTTCAGCCCCATGGACGCGACGCGCAGCGACCGCAAGTTCGTGTACTGGATGCTCGAGCAGGTCATCGCCGCCGGCGCGACGACGGTGAACATCCCGGACACCGTCGGCTACGCGATCCCGGAGGAGTTCGCGGCGTTCATCAAGGACATCCAGGAGAACGTGCCGAACATCCACAAGGCGCGCATCTCCGTGCACTGCCACAACGACCTCGGCCTCGCCGTCGCGAACTCGCTGGCGGCCGTGTCCGTGGGCGCGCGGCAGGTCGAGACGTGCATCAACGGCATCGGCGAACGCGCCGGCAACGCCGCGCTCGAAGAGGTCGTGATGGCGATCAAGACGCGCCGCGACTTCATGAACGTCGAGACGAGCATCAACACGCCGGAGCTCTACCGCACGAGCCGCCTCGTATCGAACCTGACCGGCATGGGCCTGCAGCCGAACAAGGCGATCGTCGGCGCGAACGCGTTCCGCCACCAGTCCGGCATCCACCAGGACGGCATCCTGAAGATGCGCGAGACCTACGAGATCATGGACGCGAAGGACATCGGCTGGCCGTCGGGCGGCGCCGAGATCGTGCTGGGCAAAGTGTCCGGCCGCCACGGCTTCAAGGCGCGGCTCGAGGAGCTGGGCTACGAGCTGACCGAGGAGGAGCTGTCGCGCGCGTTCATGGCGTTCAAGGAGCTGGCCGACAAGAAGGCCGAGATCGACGACCGCGACCTCGAGGCGATCGTCGCGGACAAGCTGCGCACGCAGACCGAGATCTACCACCTCGACTTCGTGCAGGTGTCCTGCGGCGACCACGCGACGCCGACGGCGACCGTGCGACTGATCGCGCCGGACGGCTCGGTCCGGGCGGACGCCGCGCTGGGCACCGGGCCGGTCGACGCGGTCTACCGCGCGATCAACCGGATCATCGACATCCCGAACGAGCTGACGGAGTTCCACGTCAAGAGCGTCACCGAAGGCATCGACGCCCAGGGCGAGGTGACGATCCGCATCGAAGGCGGCGGCCGCAGCTACCTCGGCCGCGGCGCCGACACAGACGTGATCGTCGCGTCGGCAAAGGCGTACATGAACGCGCTGAACCGCATGCTCGCCGTCGATCGGAGGCAGGATTCGGAGGTGCGGACGAACCCGTGACCTACGCGAACGAAACGCGATGCGGTCAGCGCGCCGCACAAATGGATTAACGGACTGAGGAAGATGACGAAGACGTTATCGGAGAAGATCTGGGATGCCCACCTGGTGCGGCGCGCCGAGGGCAAGCCCGACCTGCTGTACATCGACCTCCATCTCGTGCACGAGGTGACGTCAGCGCAGGCGTTCGAGGGTCTGCGGCTGGCCGGGCGCAGAGTGCGCCGCCCCGACCTGACGCTGGCGACCGTCGACCACAACGTGCCGACGCGCGATCGCGACAAGCCGTGGCCGGACCCGCTCTCGACCAAGCAGGTCGAGACGATCGGCCACAACGCCGACGAGTTCGGTGTGCCGTACTTCGGCGTGAACGACCGGCGGCAGGGCATCGTCCACATCATCGGGCCCGAGCAGGGGCTGACGCAGCCCGGCATGACGATCGTCTGCGGCGACAGCCATACGTCGACGCACGGCGCGTTCGGCTCGCTCGCCTTCGGCATCGGCACGTCCGAGGTGGAGCACGTGCTCGCGACGCAGACGCTCGCACAGGCGCGCCCGAAGACGATGGCGGTCGAGGTCAGCGGCACACTGCACGATGGCGTGACGGCGAAAGACGTGATCCTCGCGATCATCCGCAAGATCGGTGTCGCGGGTGGCGTCGGCCATGTCATCGAATATCGCGGCGACGTCATCCGTTCGTTCTCGATGGAGGGCCGCATGACGGTCTGCAACATGTCGATCGAAGGCGGCGCCCGCGCGGGGCTCGTCGCGCCTGACGACACGACGTTCGCCTACGTCGAGGGCCGCCCGTTCGCGCCGAAGGGCGCCGACTGGGAGCGCGCGCTCGACGAGTGGCGCGCGCTGCCGACCGACGACGGCGCCGCGTTCGACGTACACGTGGAGCTGCCGAGGCGAGGAGATCGAGCCGTGCGTGACGTGGGGCACGACGCCCGCGCAGAGCGTGCCGGTGACCGGCCGCGTCCCCGACCCCGCGAGCTTCGACGACGAGCGTGTGCGCGAGCTGGCCGAGCGCTCGCTGACCTACATGGACCTGAAGCCGGGGACGGCGATCGAGGACATCAAGCTCGATCGTGTGTTCCTTGGCTCCTGCACGAACGGGCGCATCGAGGACTTGCGCGCGGCCGCCGACGTCGTGCGCGGACACAAGGTCGCGAAGCACGTCACGGCGATGGTCGTGCCGGGCTCGGGCCTAGTGAAGGCGCAGGCGGAGCAGGAGGGGCTCGATGCGATCTTCACGGCGGCGGGGTTCGAGTGGCGCGACGCCGGCTGCTCGATGTGCCTGGGCATGAACCCGGACTTCCTGATGCCGGGCGAGCGCTGCGCATCGACGTCGAACCGCAACTTCGAGGGGCGGCAGGGGCCCGGTGGCCGCACGCATCTCGTCAGCCCGCAGATGGCCGCGGCTGCCGCCATTGCCGGCCATTTCGTCGATATCCGCACATGGAGGCGTGACTGATGGAGCGGTTCAAGAAGGTCCGTGGCAAGATCTTGCCGCTCCCGCGCGCCGACGTCGACACGGACCAGATCATTCCGGCGAAGTACCTGAAGCGTATCGAGCGCACGGGCTTCGGCGAGTTCGCGTTCGACGCCTGGCGCAAAGATCCGAACTTCGTGCTCAACGACCACCGTTACGACGGCGCCGAGATCCTGGTGACCGGCCCGAACTTCGGCTGCGGCTCATCGCGCGAGCACGCGCCGTGGGCGCTGCAGCAGATGGGACTGAAGGCGATCGTCGCGCCTTCGTTCGCCGACATCTTCCGCAACAACTGCGCGAAGATCGGCCTGCTTACGGTCGAGCTGCCGCAGGAGAGCATCGACCGGCTGATCGCGCGCGCCGAGGACTCGCCGGGCTACGAGATGGAGGTCGACCTGGAGACGCAGACCGTGAGCCTGGGCAACGGCAAGTCGCGCCGGTTCGAGGTCGACCCGTTCGTGAAGCACTGCATGCTCAACGGCCTCGACGAGATCGGCCTCACGCTGCAGGAAGCCGACGCCATCGACGCGTTCGAGTCGAAGCGTTCGGATCTGCTGCCGTCGACGGCAGGGGCGTAGCACTCAGCCATCCCCTAGCCGGGCTCTTCGCCCACTGGCACATCGGTTGGAGTTTGGTGAGCCGCCCGGGAGTCGAACCCAGAACCGTCTGATTAAGAGTCAGATGCTCTGCCAATTGAGCTAGCGGCCCGTCTCACCGTGTCTGCGCCCAGCGTATCACGCGGTGACACGGGAGGGCAGATGGTGGGCGATACTGGACTCGAACCAGTGACCTCCACGATGTCAACGTGGCGCTCTAACCAGCTGAGCTAACCGCCCACGGAGGTGCTCGCATCGTAGCGAGCAGCGTGCGGCAGGTCAACGACGGGGCCCCGGACGTGCGCCGCGCTGCCGTCACGTCCGCGGTGTCATTCGCCCCCCGCGCGACGCTCGTGCCGCCGGTTGTTCCATAAGTGAAGAATGTTACAATCGATACTAAGGCGCCTCGCTCGGTGCCCCCCAGTCACCAGCAACCAGTCACAAGGCGACCAGCATGTACGGTATCGGCCTGCTCAAGGGCATGAAGGTGACCATCAAGCGGATGGTCATGCCCGTCGCCACCATCGAGTTCCCCGAGGTGACGCGGCCCATGTCGCCGCGCGCGCGCACCAACCTGCTGTGGTTCGAGGAGCGCTGCACCGGCTGCAGCACCTGCGCGCAGGCCTGTCCCGACGGCTGCATCCTCGTCGAGACGTCGCCGAACGCGGACGGCACGCTCGAGAAGGTGCGCTACGAGATCGACTTTCGCATCTGCATGTACTGCGGGCTGTGCGTCGAGGCCTGCCCGTACCAGGCGATCCAGGCCGGCGGCGTGTTCGAGGACGCGGTGTACGAGTTCGACACGATGTACAAGAACAAGCACGCGCTGACGAAGCTGGCGCACGAGCACCTGCGCCGCAACGACTACACCTATCCCCACGGCCAGGTGGCGCCTAAGGACGTCATCGACCTGATCGAGGTCGAGGCGCGGCAGCACCCGGAGCCGATGTCGAAGGGCGAGCGCGTGGTGGGGGCGAGGCTTCGTGGCTAAGCTCACACTGAACGGCGTCCAGATCGAGGCGCCGGACGGCGCGCCGCTCGTCGAAGTCATCAAGAAGAACGGCGTCTGGATTTCGAATCTCTGCTACATCGACGGCCTGGCGCCATACGCCGGCTGCCGCACGTGCCTCGTCGAGATCGAGGGCGCGCGCGGCCTGCAGCTCTCGTGTACGGCGCGCGTCGCCGACGGCATGGTCGTCAACACCGAGGCGCAGCCGGTCAAGGAAGCCCGGCAGCAGGTGCTGGCGATCATCAACGCCAACCACAGTGACCGCTGCCTGACGTGCCACCGCCGCGTGAAGTGCATGCCCGGCGACATCTGCCTGCGCGACGACGTCGTGACTCACCGCTGCCTCACGTGTTCGAAGAACTACCGCTGCGAGCTGCAGACGACGAACGAGCTGCTCGACATGGGCTTCGAGAACGTCGAGCCGTGGGCGCGCGAGGACCGCACCTACTACCAGACGCAGCAGCCCGACCCCGACCGCGCGAACCCCTGGTTCGAGTTCGATCCGCAGATGTGCATCATCTGCACGCGCTGCGTGCGCGCCTGCGACGAGATCCGCCACACCAGCGCCATCACGCTGTCGAACCGCGGCTACACGGCGCGCATCGCGTTCGGCGCGGGCGGCCGGATCGACGAGTCGAACTGCGACTTCTGCGGCGCCTGCATCGACGTCTGCCCGACGGCGACGCTGATGGAGAAGCCGAACAAGTGGATCGCGCGCACGGAGGACTGGACGAGCACGACGTGCAACTCCTGCTCCGTCGGCTGCACGATCAGCGTCGGCACCCGCAGCGGCCGCGCCGTCATCGTCAAGCCGGACCGCATCAACCCGGTGAGCGCCGACCAGATCTGCGTGCGCGGCCGCTTCCACTACGACGCCGTGAGCGACAAGCAGCGACTGCAGAAGCACCTGGTGCGGCGCGGACCGACGGGCACGCCGCAGTTCCCCGCGCACTGGGGCGAGCTGGTCTCCTACGCCGCCGAGCAGATCAAGGGTGTGATCGAGAAGCACGGTGCGAACGCCGTCGCCGTGCTCGGCTCGCCGTTCAACACGAACGAAGAGAACTACCTGGCGCAGAAGCTGGCGCGCGAGGTCATCGGCACACCGCACGTCGACTTCAGCGAGGCGGCGCCGAACCGCGCCGCCGCGAAGGCGATCGAGGCGGCGTTCGGCACCGAGGCGCTGCCGGCCGACATGATCAACATCGCGCGCAGCGACGTCGTCATCTGCATCGCCGACGATCTCGAGTCGAGCCACAACGTGGCGGCGCTGCGCATCAAGGACGCGATCACCGGCAACCCGGCCGCGCCTCGGAACGGCCGGCTCGTGGTGGTGTCGTCGCAGTACGGCGAGCTGGCGGAGTTCGCCGAGCCGTACGGCGGCGTCTGGCTGCGCCCGCGCCCCGGCGATGAGGCCGCGGTGGTCGACGCGCTCTCGAAGGGCGAGGTGGGCGCCGAGGTGGCGATGCCGATCGTCGCCGGCGACGAAGAGGCGGCGCGAGCGATCCTGGACATCGCGCGCGACGAGAAGAAGACCGTCTCGATCATCTACGCGCCGTCGCCGGTCGATGCTGTTGCCGCGGGCAACGGTGCGCGGGCGGCGGCGAATCTGGCGATCGCGCTGCGCGGCGAAAAGGCCGCGGAGTCGCTCTACGTGCTGCCGACGGAAGCGAACGTGAACGGCGCGCGCGACATGGGCGTCGACCCGGAGCGCGGCCCCGGCCGCGTCGCGCTGGCCGCGCCCGGCATGGACTTCGACGCGATGATCGACGCGGCGGCCGCCGGCACGCTGAAGGCGATGATCGTCGTCGGCGACAACCCGTTGATGTTCGCGCCGGACCGCGCGCGCGTGCAGACGGCGCTCGAGGCGCTCGACGTGCTGATCGTCATCGACAGCCTCCTGACCGACACGGCGAAGGCCGCGCACGCCGTGCTGGCCGACGTGCCGTCGTACGGCAAGACGGGCACCTACACCAACGCCGAACGCCGCGTGAACCGCATGCACGCCGCCCTCGAAGCGCTCGGCGATGCGCGCCCGGCGCTGCTGGCGCTGACGGACCTCGCGAACGAGATCGGCGGCATCGACACGTGGTCGTACGCCCATCCGGACGCCGTCACCGACGAGATCGCGGCGAAGGTGCCGGGCTACGAGCGCTTCGGCGCCAGCTCGTCGTATTGGGGCAAGGCGCGCGTGTTCGAGCTGCCGTCGAAGTTCGAGGCGCAGCCGGTCGCTCCGGCCGCAGCGCCACCGTCGAACGGCGGTCTGCTGCTGACGACGGGACGCACGCTCTTCACCAGCCTCGAAGGCGCGGCGCTCCACGCGCTCGATGCCGACAAGCTGCACCGCGAGGAGTTCGTCGAGCTGCACCCGGCGGACGCTGCCGCGCTCCGCATCGACGACGAGTCGGAGGTGACGCTCGTGACGGCGCACGGCGAGCTAACTCATCCGCGCGAAGATCAGCGACCGCGTGCTCGAAGGCGTCGCCTTCGTCCCGTACTACTACGACGGTGGCGCCGTGAACACGCTGCTCGGCCGCGGCGGCGCGCCCGTCGCGGTCAGCGTGAAGGTCGCCACGCCGGCGTAGTTCACTACGTCAGTTTCTGTGGGACAGGTCTTCAGACCGGTCCCGCTCACCAGCTCCCGCCACCGCCACCGCCGCCGCCACCACCCGACGAGCCGCCGCTGAAGCCGCTGCCGCCGCTGCTGCCCGGCGTGCTCGAGATGACGTGCGAGACGCTCGACGAGAACGTCTCCATGTTGCGCGAGAAGTCCGGCGCGGAGAACGCGGCCGCGCCGACGTACCAGCCGCCGGTCGCGGCCGTCGTGTCGATGTCGCGGAAGACGTGCGCCCACTTCTCGACGCAGCCGAAGACGATCGCGTACGGCAGGTACTCGGCGAAGATGTTCGCCTTCTCGTTGAACTCCTGCCGCCGCGTCTCCGCCGTATCGATGTACAGCCGGAAGCCGAGCACGCGCCGCAGCGCCTCGCTACCCTTCGCCGTGCGCTTCGGCATCCAGCCGGTCGTCGCCAGCATCATCGCGCCGATGCCCACCAGCGGCACGCCGATCAGCGCCGCGCCGAAGAAGCGCCCGAGCCCGTAGCCGGCCGCCGCGCCGGCGACGCCGACGGCAACGGCCGTCGCGCTGGCGCTCGTGCGCGCGGCGTCGGGCGCTTTCGCGTACCAGCCGCGGCTGACGGTGTCGGCGTACAGCTCGCCCTGCGCTTTCGTCAGCGAATCGTGGTACTCGTTCTTGAGGTCCGAGACGTGGACTTCATCGCCCTTCTCGAACAGGCCGTGCAGGATCGTCCGCTCGAACGGCTGCAGCGCGTCGTCTTCCTTCTTCTTGGTGAGCTTCCAGTCCTTCTTGCCGAAGACCCAGCTCTTGTCCAGCTCCTCGATCGTCAGGTAGCCGCGCACTGCCAGGTCGACGATCGTCGCGGTGGCGTCCTTCGTGTCGGCGCGCTCGTCCAGCAGCACGCCCATCTGCGCCGGGCGCAGGCCGTCGGGCGGCGTGTACTCCACGACGACCTGATCGCGGTGCAGCAGCGGCCGCGTTTCCTGCGTGGGGTCGTTCGTCAGGTAGTAGATCGTCGTGTACATGCGGTCGCGGCCGTTCCGCCACCAGTTGTACGCGAAGAACATCAGTCCGAGCAGGAATACAATGGCGGCGCCGATGATCGTCAGCGGCGTGAACTCGAAGTACTGTTCGAATGCGCTCTTCGGCTTGTCGATGAGCCGCACGGCCGGCTCCGTCACCGCGCCTTTGCGGATCGCCGCCACGATCGTCATCTGCTCGCCGGTCTCGAACGGTCGCGTCGAGCTGAAGAGCGCCGTTGCGCCGCCGCCTCCCGCCGTGCAGGCGGCGCGTCGAGCCCGCTGGCCCCTCGAAGCAGGCTGTGCGTTCGATGCCGCCGCCCTCGAGCGTGACGGCCGCCGTGGCGGCTTTCGTGCGCACGGGCCAGTCTGGGCCGTTCACGTTCCAGTACAGCTCGTCGTGGTCCGGGAACGCGTTGAGGGTGTCGGTCACGCGGTACGTGATGCGGTACGACTGCGCGCCGCTGACCGTGCGATCCGCGTCGCCGATCTTCAGTTGCACGTTCGCGCCGACACGGCTCTGCGTGTACGCCCACGGCTTGCCGGCCGCGTCGGTCACCGATACGGCTTCGAAGCCGTAGATGCGGTTGTGCTTGTCGTCGCCGGGGATCGCGTACTCGATCGGGATCTCGCGAAAGATGCCGTGCTTCACCAGCGCGCCGAAGTCCACGTCGATCGACTCGGTGATCAGCAGGCTGCCGTCCCGCTGGATGGCGATCTGCGCCGCGAACCGCTCGATCGTCCAGCCCTCATCGGCGTGCGCATCGCGAGGCATCGCCGCGAAGAGCAGCGCCAGCGCGGCTACGAGTGCGAATAGCGTGCGACCGCGCATCATGCCTCCGATCGTGGTTCCGGCGCGGCTGCCCGCGTGTCGGGCGCCATCACTTCGTCGGTGGGGTTCACCTCTATGCCGCCGATGCGGTTCTCGATCACGTAGTCGAGGAATACGCGCCCCACGGCGGCCGCGGGGAGCGAGAGCAGGACGCCCGGGATGCCGAATAGCTCGCCCCCCGCCAGCACGGCGATCAGCACGATCAGCGGCGGCAGGTTCAGCGTCGAGCCGTAGACGCGCGGCACGAGGAAGCGGTCCTCGAACTGCTGGTACGCCGTGAGCAGGCCAAGCACGATCAGCGCCTGCGTGGGCGACTCCTGGAACGCCGCGACCGTCGGCGGCACCACCGCGATCAGCGCGCCGACCAGAGGGATGATGTCCGCGAAGCCCGCGAGCACGGCGAACGCGAGCGCGTTCGGCACGCCGAGGATCAGCAGCACGATGAGCGTGTAGACGGCGATCGCCAGCGACGTGATCACCTGACCCCGGATGTAGCCGCCGACGACGCGCTCGAGCGATCCGAGGATCTTCCTTGCTTCCGGCTGACGATCCACCGAGATGAACTGGTAGAAGAAACGGGTGAGTCGCGGCGTCTCGACGAGCAGGTACACGGTGAGCACGATGATCGTGATGATCGAGATCGTCGTCTGGAAGATGCGCTGGCCGTAGTCGATCGCCGCGCGGCCGGAAATGAGATCCGTCCAGTTCACGTTGCGCGCCCGGTCCTGCAACTCAACTTTGATGCCGAAGTTGGCGAGGAAGTCTTCCAGCCTGCGCGCGTCGTCGGGCAGGTTGTCGCGGATGCTCTGAAACTCATCGATCATCGCCGGCACGACGAGCGCGAACAGGCCGGCCACGATACCCAGGATGACCACGAGGATCAGCAGCACCGCCGCGGTCCGCGGCACGCCCCGTCGCACCAGCCACTCGACGTACGGCAGCAGCGCCGCCATGAAGATGAAGGCCGTAATGACGAGCAAGACGACCGGCCACAGGCGCACGAGCGCGAAGAGGGTCACCAACGCCAGCACGCCGACGACGATGCCGCGGTACGAGACTTCGATCTTCAGCACGTGGAAGCCGCCATCCGAGTCTCCCTGCGTGGGCATTGTCGTCGGGCCCGCCGCTTCGAAATAGCCGCCTGGCGCCCTAATTCAGCGCCGCGAAACCGCTTGTCCGGCGTCGCAGGTGCGCGACGAGGCGGCCGTGCATGTCCGGAAGCGCTTCGCCAATGATCTCCAGTTCGCGGCGGAGGCGTGCGTCCGGGTTGAGTTGCGCCAGCAACTCTTGCTTCACGTCGGGGCTGATGTCGAGACGCGTGGCGATGTAGTCGGCCGCGTCGCCGGGGTCGTCAGGGAGGTACACCTCGCGCGTCCACTGGTCGGCCAGCGCGAAATGGGTCGTCAGGTAGTCGCTGAACATCTGATGCGCGCGCGGCAACGCGGCGTAGGCGCTGTCCGTCGGCGGTTGCTGCTCGAGGACGGTGACCTCGCCGCGAAGATACGGCTGGGTGGTGTTGATGGCGACGATGCGGAATCGCTCCTGGCCGATGGCGAAGATGTTCATACGCCCGTCGTCGAGATAGTCGACCTGCAGGATGCGCGCGGTGGTGCCGATATCATACGGCACCGCGCCGCCGCCGACCTCACTCCCGGCCTTGATCAAAAGCACGCCGAACGCCGCGTCCTCTTCGATACATTCGCGGATCATGCCGCGGTACCGCTCCTCGAAGATGTGGAGGGGCATCCGCATCCCCGGGAAGAGGACCGCGTTCAGGGGAAAGAGACGGAGATCCATCGATGGTTGCCTGGGTCGCTGATCGCTTGATGACGGGGGTAGGGTACCGAATCGGGCGTCGCCGATTCGGGAGTGGTTCAGAATCGCCTTGACCGGGCGCCGTAGCGGGCAGATAATGCCGATCTACCGCTCCGGATATCTGTCGCAGGCGGCGGGTTCCGGCGAGGTCGTGCAGCACGTGGATGCGAACACTGCGGGCGTCGTCGGCGGCGCCCGGCAGCCTCTTCGGCCGCGGGTTGCGCGCGGCGCGCTCGATTCAAAGGAGGCCGCTATGGCAGAAGCACCAGCCGCGGAGAAAACCCAACGACCGATCGTCCCATTCCTCAAGCTCCCGGCTTCCGGAAGTCCGTATCTACAGGGGAGCCGCTGCAAGAAGTGCGGCGCGACCTACCTCGGCGCGCGCATGGCGTGCAGCAAGTGTTTCTCGACGGACGCGATGGACGAGATCAAGCTCAGCGACAAAGGCGAACTTCACGTGTTCTCCATCGTGCACCAGTCGGTGCCGGGGGTGGTGACGCCGTACATCGCGGCGATCGTCGACTTGCCGGAAGGCGTCAGCGTCCGCTGCAACATCCAGGGCGTGGAGCCCGACCCGAAGAACCTGAAGTTCGGCATGCCCGTGCAGATGGTCACCGAGAAGATCCGCACGGACCGCGAGGGCAACGACGTCATCGCCTTCAGCTTCAAGCCGGTCTGATTCCGCCGAGGCGGATTGCCCACCCGTAGGGACAGGTCGTGAGGTCTGTCCGCCAGCGCCGGGCACAGACGGCCGGCGATCAGGAGAGGAATAACATGCGAGACGTAGCCATTATCGGCGTCGGGATGATCAAGTTCGGACGCTATCCGGAGAAGACGGTGCCGGAGCTGGCGGCGCAGGCGGCTCACCTGGCGCTGAAGGACGCCGGCGTCGACATGAAGGACATCGAGCTTGTCGCGAGCGGCAACCTTTACCAATCGAACGCAATGATCGGCCAGCGCATCATGCAGATCATCGGCCAGACGGGCGTGCCGGTGATCAACGTCGCCAACGCCTGCGCGACCGGCTCGACGGCGTTCCGCGAGGCGTACATGTCCGTTGCGTCGGGCGCCTACGACATGGCGATGGCCATCGGCTCCGAGCAGATGGGCAAGATGGGCCTGCTGGGCGCGGGCGGCTCTGGTGGCGATCCGGCGTACAGCACGGAGGGCGTGCTGGGCTCCGGCCTGATGCCGGCCGTATTCGGCATGGCGGGCGTCGAGCACATGCGCAAGTACGGCACGACGGCGGAGCAGTTCGCGAAGGTGTCCGTCAAGAACCACAAGCACTCCATGCACAACCCGTATTCGCAGTACCAGACCGAGATCGGGCTCGAGGAAGTCATGAACGCGCGCGTGGTTTCGTGGCCGAACACGCTGTACATGTGCTGCCCGACGGGCGACGGCGCGGCGGCGGCGATCGTCTGCACGATGGAGAAGGCGCGACAGTACACGACGAAGCCGATCCGTGTCGCGGCGTCGGTGCTCACGTCGGACCCGTGGACCCAGCGCGACCTGATCCTGCCGGACATCAATACGGTCACGCGCATCGCGGCGAAAGAAGCGTACGAGAAGGCCGGCATCGGCCCGGGCGACGTGGACCTGATCGAACTGCACGACTGCTTCGCCACCGCGGAGCTGCTGCACTACGAGAATCTCGGCATCTGTGGCGAGGGCGAAGCCGGCCGCATGATCGACGAAGGCGCGACGACGGTCGGCGGCAAGATTCCGGTGAACGCCAGCGGCGGCCTGCTGTCGAAGGGCCACCCGCTGGGCGCGACGGGCGTCGCCAACGTCTGCGAAGTTGTCTGGCATCTGCGCGGCGAGGCCGGCGGCCGTCAGGTCGAAGGCGCGAAGGTCGGCATGGCGCACGTCATCGGCCTCGGCTCCGCCTGCACGCTCCAGGTGCTGGAGAAGGTGTAGCGCCGTAGTTGACAGTGGCTAGTTGATAGTGGACAGAAGGGGCCGCTCATTCGAGCGGCCCTTTGTTTTTCAAGAACGACTTACCATCGCGTCGGTCCTCGCCGTCCGGGCGCGTCGCTCATCCATTCGGGGCAGATGCTCTGGTGGATCTCGTGCGATGACTCGCGCACAGGTCGCCCGCAGTTTGCGCAACGTGGCCCGCCGCTCGCCCGGTTCAACCAGCTCAAGAGCCTCTTCATTCCTCGCTCCTTCGTACTAGCCCGACCCTGATTCACTATCGGCCGATAACTCTGCTTCCGACCACTTGGCGGGTGAAAATCTCATTGCGGATCTGGCGGGCGGCCCGCCAACTCGAACCGCCGCCACGTGGTCGCGGCGGATGCCGTATCGGGAACAAGGCACACATTCGTCACCGGGATGGCCCAGCGGTACTCGCGGCGGTTGAGGAACTGCATCGCAAGCGGCAGGATCTCCTCGGTCAGGTCGCCGATCGCGAGGGTGATGTGGGGCACCCACGTAGCGTCCGCGTAGACGGGATTCGGGTCGGCCGCGATCGTCGCGACGGCGTTCCGAATGCGGCGATGCGCCGCGGCCAGCTCCGGTGACGGCGAGACGTGGAGGTACAACACCGTCTCGTCGCCGCGAAACACGCCGAGGCCGTGCGTTTCGATGTCAAACGGCGGCGTCGTCCGTGCGACGTCGGTCAGCGCGGCATCGATGCGCCCACCGTCGTATCGTTCCGCGACGTGGTAGGTGAAGTGCGGACGCGCGCTACCGGTCACACCCTGAAGTCCGAAGACCGCTTTCAGCTCGCCCCAGATGTTCTCCACCATCTCGCGGTGGGGGTCGTCGAGCGCGGATACGATCGCCTGCATCGCCGCAGTATATGTGCGCTCGCGATAGACATCCCGTCTCCCGCAAGGTCCAACTGCTAGCCCGTAGCTGCCCCATCCGCTAGCCTCGTGGCCTATGGACGACGACATGCCGCCGCCGTACACGTTGATCCGCGACCTGCCGGCGACCGATCGCCCGCGTGAGCGGCTGCGCGACGCGGGGGCGCAGGCGCTTTCGAACGCCGAACTGCTGGCCATCCTGCTGCGCGTCGGATCGTCGAAGGAGAGCGCGCTGTCGCAGGCGACGCGGCTGCTCGCGCATTTCGAGGGGTTGCCGGGGCTGTGGCGCGCGTCGTTCACGGAGATGTGCAACGAGAAGGGCCTGGGCAAGGCGAAGGCGGCGCAGATCAAGGCGGCGCTCGAGCTTGGCATGCGGCTGGCGTCCGCCTCGCCCGAAGCGCGGCCCGTCGTGCGCTCGCCGGAGGAGCTCGCCGAGCTGCTGATGGGCGAGATGTCGCTCCTCGATCAGGAGCACGTGCGCGTGGCGCTGCTCGATGCGCGCAACCATGTGCTCAGCATCCCGACGGTGTATGTCGGCAGCCCGCACTCCGCGCACGTCCGCATCGGTGATCTGCTCTCCGACGCGATTCGCGACAAGGCGTCGTCGATCGTGCTGCTGCACAACCACCCGTCGGGGGATCCGACGCCGTCATCCGCCGATGGCATGATGACGCGCCAGCTCTACGACGCCGGGCGGCTCATGAGCATCGACCTGCTCGACCACCTGGTCATCGGCGGCGGGCGCTACGTCAGCATGCGGGCGATGCACCTCGGCTTCCCGAAGGACGGCAAGGCGTTGTGACGGACGCTGAAACAATGCCGCATCACGGTGCCGGCCGCCGGAACGTGCGCCTGATCGCCCTGGACCTCGACGGCACACTGCTCAACAGTCAGCACAAGGTGAGCGACGCCAACGCCGCCGCCGTGCGCGAGGCGGTCGCCGCCGGCGTGCACATCGTCCTCGCCACCGCGCGCTGGTACCTGCTCGCGAAGGATACGGCCGACGCGCTCGGCATCACTTCGCCGCTGATCTGCCATAACGGCGCGATGGTGCGCAGCCCCGTCGACGGCGCGCGCCTGCTGCAACTCGATGTCCCCGCGGCCCAGGCGATCGAGATCGCCGCGATCGCCGACGAGGCGAAGTACGAATCGATGGTCACCGTCGACGACGTCACGTATCTGCTCACGCGGCGTCCCGGCGTCGACGCGGCGAAGCTGCCGCGCGGCATGGTGCTGACGCGCCGGCTCGGCGACCACGTGGCCGGCGGCGTCGAGGCGTTCCTGTTCTTCGGCCAGGACGCCTGCGACGGGTTCCGGGCGCGGGTCGGCGAGCGGCACGCGGGCGTGCTGAACATGGCGTACGGCGTCAGCGAGACGTTCCCGCCCTACCTCAACATCGTCCACGCCGGCGCCGACAAGGGACGCGCATTGCGGATCGTCTGCGACCACGTCGGCGTGCCCATCGATGAGACGTTGGCGATCGGCGATGCCGCGCCCGACCTGCAGATGATGCGCGCGGCGGGCATCGGCATGGCGATGGGGAACGCGCCCGCCGAGGTCAAGGCGCAGGCCGACGTCGTCGGGCCGAGCAACCTCGAAGACGGCGTCGCCTGGGCCATCCGCGAGTTCGCGCTGTAGCCCTTCGCTCCTTCCCGCCGAATCTCCAGCCCGCGAATCCAGGCACACCAGATCCGGCGCCCGAGGCCGAATCTCCCAGCAAGGGGGTACGGGCGCCGTGCGTACGTTTGTGCTCGGGTTGTTGGCGTTTGCGCTGCTCGCCGGCGGCATCATCGGCGGCTGGGTGGCGATCAACCGCCTCTCGGCGGGGGACGTCGGCACGCCGGCGCACGCCGGCGCGATCTCGAACGGGCACCCCGAGGACTGCACCAACCTCAACTTTCAGGTGAAGCAGCGAGCGCTGGGCGTCCGGACGGTGATGCTCAACGAGAACGACGTCGTGCGCGGCACGTTCGAGGCGGATGGCGGCTTCGGGCGCGTCGACATCGAGTTGCACGTCATTACGCCGCAGGGGCTGGAACTCTTCGCCTCGCCGCGCGTCGCGAACTACGACTTCATGTTCCCCGTGAAGATCCGGGGCGAGTACCAGTTCGTCTTCGACAACCGCTACTCGATGTTCACGCCGAAGGCGGTCGGCCTGTTCTACTGCGTCGACCCGGGCACCCGGCCGGCCGGCGGATGAGTGGTGATCTGCGCAGTCCGACGCGGGCTGAAAGCCCGCGCCACAGGGAAGGCTGAAAGCCCGCGACACGATGACCCCGGTTCGTCAGCCGTCTGCTAGATCGTGATCGTCCGCAGGTCGTCGGCGATGAGGATGCCGGCGTCCGTGATCGATTGCGGCGCCTCTCCGGCGCCGATGTGCGTGAGGATGATCCTGGTGGACGGGCTGATCGCGTCGCGGAGCCGCAGCACGCTGTTCGGCGTCATGTGGATCGCGCCGCATGTCTCCGTCCAGCACGAGCACTCGGACACCAGCACGTCGGCGCCGTCCGCGAGACGCACGAGCGCCTCGGAGTACACCGCGTCGCCGGTGTAGGCGATGGTGTAGCCGTCGAGCGTGACGCGGAACCCGAACGACTCGAGATCCGGTACGTGCTGCACCCGGTACGGGATGTAGGAGCAGGCGCCGGCGCGCGCCTCGCGCTCGTCCTTCGCTTCGACGAACGTCAGCGGATAGCCGCGGTCGCGCTTGCGGAAGACGTTGGCGAAGGCGAGGTCCGTCGAGGCTTCGACGCGGCGCTTGATGCCGGGCGGCCCCACGATCGTCAGATCCTTGGTGCGCGGCTCCTTCTCGGCGAACTCCAGCAGCGCGAAGGGCAGCCCGAAGTAGTGGTCGCCGTGGAAGTGGCTGATGAAGATGACTTCGATGTCGCGCGGGTCGATGCCGAGCTTGCGGAGGTGGGGCAGCAGGGTGGGCGGCGCGTCGAAGAGATACTTGCCGTTCGCTATGAACGAGCTCCAGTAGCGCGTGGGGGCGAAGGCGTTGCCGGTGCCGAGGAAGGTGAGGTCCAGCGTCACTGGCGTTCACCGCAAAGACGCAAAGAGCGCAAAGATGTTGTGTGAACGGAGCGCGATGGAGATGCGACGACGACGGTTTGGCGCCGGCGCATGCACCTCACCCCCCGGCCCCCTCTCCACGCCGTGGAGAGGGGGAGCGCATTTGGATGCGTATCGTCAATCATGCGGCGACGTACTCCCGGTGGCAGCCGTCGAGGAACGACCAGAGCGCCTCGGCGCATTCGCGCGCCGTGGCCAGCACTGCTTCGCGCGACGCGCCGTCGTGCGTGTGGCGGCGCACCATGGCGGCGCCCACGGCCGAGTGGATCTCGTCGGCGCCGATGTGCACTTCGAAGAACTGCAGCGCGCTCGGCGCGTCGATGCCGTAGAAGCGCGTGAGGCCGGCGATCTTCGTCTTCGCCACCTCGGGCACCTGCGACTCGTACACGTAGAGCGCGGCGCACGCCTCGGCGAAGGAGCGGCGCAGCGTGGCGTCGCGGAAGGTGGCGACGAGGCGGTCGGTCTCCGGCAGCGGCCGGGCGCGCTCGATGCCGTCGCGCGTGGCGCCGACGCCTTCGGCGAAGCGCAGCCACAGCTCCGGGTGGTTCTCGTCGCCGCGCTCTTCTTCGATCAGGTTCTCGAGCAGCTCCTGGCGGTCGCGCTGGTCGGGACAGATGGCGTGGGCGGCGCTGACGTACTGCGGGAACGCCAGCACGTGCGGGTAGTACTGCGCGGCGTAGCCTTGCAGGGCGTCGAGGGTGAGCTCGCCCTTCTGCCAGGCCTGGTAGAAGGGGTGCTTGAGCAGGCTCCGCTCGTCGGTGATGAGGCGGACCTCGTCGATGATGTCGGCGGTGGCGACCATGCGTGCTCCTTGCGTTGCCGTCGACGTGACGTGAGGGAGTTATAGCACGGCGGGATGTTGGTCGCAGGTCGATGGTGTCCGGGCATGTGGGCGCTTCCTGTGTGCACTTTTCAATCAAAGTCACGTCGAAGTTATGTCGCGATGCGAAGCTGCGGATGAAATTGAACGTTCACTTTTGTGTTTTTCGCGGACGGTCGTGGATCCGTGCATTCCGCGCGTCGGGGCGCACGGGCCCGAGCGTATGGTAGGGCGGCGTGCGGGCGAACGCCTAGCGGTGGGTGTCACCCGCGGACCCGGCGCGGCGCGCCTGCCGTCCCCTCGGGGGACGAGGGCGCATGGCGAGCGCCGCGGACTGACGCGTGCGCCGCGGATGGCGACGGTGTCGCGACGGGCGGCGCACGCGGGCGGCCACGTGGGGCCGCCCCTACGGGATGCGTTGCGCCCGCGCGGGCTGAAAGCCCGCGCCACGGATACGCCGCGCGGGGAAACGAGAAGGGGGCGCGCCGTGCGGCGCGCCCCCTTTGTTCGCGATGCGCTGTTTGCGGCGCTTACGGCGTCGCGTTGCGGTTGCGGTTGGCGTGGATGTCGTCGTCGGTGTGGACGTCGGCGTCGCCGTCGCTGGCGTGCCCGTCGGCGTCGCCGTCGCCGGCGTGCCCGTCGGCGTTGGCGTGCCCTCCACCACGCTGTTGTTCAGGTCCGACTCCGGTGCGATCGGTGCGCCGCTGGAGCTGCCGTCGAGGCCGTCGACCCAGACGTCGGCGGTGTCGGCGGTGCTGTCGTCCGGCACGGTGATCGTCACGCTGAAGGTCTGCGTGGCGTTGTGCGCGATGTCGCTGATGCCGGTGTCCCCCTTGACGATGAGCACGTTGTCGCTGGCGTCACGGACGACGACGCAGGCGTGAGGCTCGACGAGCGTATTCGTGGCGTTGTTCTTGATGGTGCCCGTGACGACGAGCGAGGTGCCGGTGCGGGTGACGCCGGTGACCGTGATCGACAGGTCGCCCGCGGCCACCGGGCCGACCTTGAAGCTCGAGTCGAAGACGATGCGCGCGAGGCCGACCATCGTGTTCGACGCAGGCTGGGTGCTGGTGGCCGAGAAGAAGTCGGACTTGCCGTCCTGCATCGAGCGCAGGCAGCCCTGGACGGTCGTCGTCTCGACGAGGTTGTTGTTGCCGTCGATGAAGGCGACGAGGAAGTTGTGCTGCAGGATGTTGACGCCGGAGTTGTTGTCCATCTGGCCGCCGAAGGTCTTGTGCGTGCCGTCGGTCTTGACCAGCGAGAGGTGCGTGATGGTGCAGGTGCCCGCGAACGCCGCGAGGCCGGCGAGGCCGAAGACGGCCGCTACGATCAGTTTCTTGAAACTCACTACGGGGTTCTCCTTGTGTGCATGCCGGCGCACATCCTGCGCCGCTCGTTCGTGCGCGTTCCGCCTGCGGGTGAGGCCCACGCGGCACGCGCGATCATCCGGACAGTTGTGGGATTGGCGTTCCTCCTGTGATGTGGGGGGTTGCGCGGCTACGGCTTCAGCGCTGAGCATAGCGGAATCCGCTCGCGCGCCGCAATAGATATGCACAGGATTGAAGCTGCGCAACAGTCGTGGCGGGTGCACCGCCGGGATCAGAAAGGGGGCTCGCCGTTCGGCGAGCCCCCTTCTTGATTTCGGTCGATGTCGCCAGTGCTACGGTGATCGTGAATGCCGCGCTCGTAGCGGCGTGTAGTCGAGACCGGACGTTGCGCCGTGATCGTGTAGGTCCGGCTACGCCGGCTAACGTGCACGCCGCGAACGTGGCGACGCCCGCCGACCGCCGCAAGCGTCAGTCCGTGCCGGTGTCGTGCACGAGCCAGGTGCCGCCGGCCGATGGCGGCGTCAAGCGTGATCGACGCGCAGTGCTGGTCGTGACGGTGTTCCCGCCTGCGTCTTGGACCGTGACGATCGGCTGCGGTGCGAGCGACGCGCGGTGCGCTCGCGCGCGCCGACGGCTGCGTGTGAATCGCCAGCTTCGCCGCCGCGCCCAGCGTGACGTCGAACGCCGTGCTCGCTGGCTTGCGGGCAGCGCCGGCGAGTGCCGCCGTTCGCGATCGAGCGTGTAGGTGCCGATCTACGTCGATGCTGCAGCCCGCGAACGTCGCGACGCCCGCGATCGCGGCCACCGGCGTGCAGGTGAGCGTCCCGCGCGGGCGCTACCGGCGTTCGTGCCGATCGTCAGCGTGATCGTCGACGTGCTGTCGGTGCCGGTCCAGAACGACGTCGCCGTTGGCGTCAACGACCGTCACGACGGGCTGCGTCGCGAACGCGCAGGCCGCCGGTCGAGCCGACGGGTTGTGTCGTGAACGAGAGCGCCGTCGCCGTGCCCGGGGTTGATGAGGAACGCGTTGCTGTTGATGGTCGTGAGGCCGGACGCCGACGCGGTGAGCTGGATGTTCGGATCCGCGTGGTTGAGCTTGCAGTTCGTGAACGCCGCGACACCGTTGACGGCGGTCGACGGTGTTGTCGCTGCCACAGGTCACCCCGGTCGTGCCCGCGGGGACGCTGCTCGCCAGCACGCGAGAGCGTGACGACCAGCGACGAGCCGGTGCCGACGTACGTTGTTGCTCGAGTCGAGGATCGAGACCGTCGGGCTGGTGTTGATGTCTCGCGTTGATGCCGACGTTGCCGACCGGCTGCGTGGAGAACGAGAGGTGGTTGGCGAGGTGCCGCCGATCGTGACGGAGGTGCCGGTCTGCGACTGCGGCGTCGTCGGGATGCCCGACGAGTCGTGGCCGTCGACCCAGATGTCGACGGTCGAGGCGGTGCTGTCGTTCGGCACGGTGATCGTGTCGGTGAACGTCCGGTTGGCGCCCGACGAGATGTCGGACAGGCTGACCTGCCGGTGATCAGCACGTTGCCCGCCGACGTGCGGACGACGATGCAGACGTTCGGCGAGTAGAAGCGTGCCCGTGTTGTTCGTGACCTTGCCGGTCACGGTCAGCGTCGCCGGCGTCGTGCGTCGTCGTGCGGTTCGCCGTGACGTTGCTGATCGTGACGTTCTGCGACGACGTCGTGCCGACCCTGAACGTGCTATCGAACGCGATGCGCGCCAGCCCGAGCGAGCTGTTGATGGTCGACGCGGCGTGCGTGCTGGTGGCCGAGAAGAAGTCGCTGTGGCCGTCCGGGACCGAGTTCAGGCATCCGGGCACCGACTGCGTCTCGACGAGGTTGTTACCGGAGTCGAGGAACGCGACCAGGATGTTGTGCTGGAGGATGTTCGCTCCGGAGTTGTTGTCCACCTGGCCGCCGATGGTCATGTGCGAGCCGTCGGTCTGGACGATGGACATGTGCGTGATGGTGCAGGTGCCGGCGAACGCCGCCAGGCCTGCAAGGCCGAAGATGGCCGCTACGAGGAACTTTTTCACGATACTCTCTCCTTACTTGAGCCGACGGGACGCGTCATGCGTCGTTACGGGAGTGACCGGCTCTCTGGTTACAGCTTCCCTTCCAACCGGTCTAGGTTACCACGGGATCATGAAAATGTCTCCGATGATCCTGATTCGGAATTGTTGCGGTCTCACGCGAGCTGGGCTACGAAACGGCTTATGTTGATCAGCGCGCGCTCGTGCGTGCCTTCGCCGATCGTGACGCCGTCCTCGTTCGTGACCTGGACATCGAAGACGTAGCGGCGGCCGTTCACCTCGCGCACGGTGATACGCGCTGTGACCTGCTTGCCGATAGTGGTCGGCGCGAGGTGCTTCACGTCGACGCGGACGCCGACGGACTGCTCGTCGTCATCGACATAACGGCTGATGAGGCGGATGCAGGTGCCTTCGATGAGCTGGACCATCGCGGGGGTGGAGTACATGGAAGGGACGGCCGGTCCGAGGTGGGTGATCCCCATCTCGGGCGTGGTGGTGACGGTCATCTCGTCCGATGTGCCGGGCACGATCCCAGCTTTCAAGCAGGACTCCTTTCCATACCCTCTCGTCGGTCATCCTAACACGGACGGATCACGCTGTACCGGTAGGGATGGCCCTTATATGCTCGGGCCGTTTGGCGGGGCGAGCGAGCGGGTCAGCGGGTCAGCATTTCAGCCTGTCAGCACGTCAGCGTGTCGGCGGGTATGACGTTGCGCGTGGGCGGAATGTTCCGCTGCGCGACCTCACCCCCGGCCCCTCTCCGCCCGGCGGAGAGGGGAGGCGCTGGATCGGCGGTTCGAGGGCGGGAACGACGGGTCAGTGCGACGCGGTGCTGCGCGCGGGCGGCCACATAGGGCCGCCCCTACGGCGGACGGGTGGAACGATCCGACTGCGCGCGCGGACCT
Organism: uncultured Chloroflexia bacterium; assembly: GCA_963743185.1. GTDB lineage: Bacteria > Chloroflexota > Dehalococcoidia > DSTF01 > JACRBR01 > JANXYW01. The sequence goes on from CAVUOT010000010.1 coordinate 315,889, forward strand.
CACCCCCGGCCCCTCTCCGCCCGGCGGAGAGGGGAGGCGCTGGATCGACGGTTCGAAGGCGGCAACGGTGGGCGGGTGCGAGGCGGTGCTGCGCGCGGGCGGCCACATGGGGCCGCCCCTACGGCGGACGGCGGAACGACCGGATGATCCTGTCGACCGCTGACGCGCAGACGGCTGACCGGCCGATCCGCTCTCTTGCTAGACTTTTTCTCGGAAGGTGCGATGCCGAAGATTCGCGTGATGCCGCTGGGCGTGGTGATGGAGGCGGCTGACGACGCGACGGTGATGGGCGCGGCGCAGGCACTCGGCTACTACTGGCCGACGACGTGCGGCGGCGAGGGGCGCTGCACGACGTGCGCGTGCGAGATCATCGAGCACGGCGAGGCGCTGTCGCCGATGGGGCGCTCGGAGCGGGCGTCGCTGGTGGCGGAGCGCGGCGCAGGCGTCTTGCGGACGACGGTGCGGCTGGCGTGCCAGGCGCGGATCCGCGGCGACGTTACGGTTGTGGTGCGGAAGGCCGGCGTGCGGCCGCCGCTCGGGTCAGGATGAGGAGCGGCAGATGGCGTACGTGATCACATCGGCGTGCATCGGGACGAAGGACGCGTCGTGCGTCGACGTGTGCCCGGTGGATTGCATCTACACGCGCGAGCAGGATCCGACGTACTACATCGATCCGGACACGTGCATCGACTGCGCGGCGTGCGAGTCGGTGTGCCCGGTGACCGCGATCTTCCACGAGGACGACGTGCCGGCCGGACGAGCGCCAGTGGATCGAAGCGAACCGGATGTTCTTCAAGGACGTGCCGCCGTCGGAGCGGACGTTCCGGCCACGGAGCGAGCGGACGTCGTAGGACGGGCACCTCACCCCCGGCCCCTCTCCACGCCGGCGGAGAGGGGAGATCGATCGCCAGTCGGGTGGAGCCGGACCGCCTCGCGATGGCACACGTCGTCACGGGCTGATCGCCGCATCGTTGCACCTCACCCCCGGCCCCTCTCCACGTCGTGGAGAGGGGAGATCGATCACGAGTCGGGTGGAGCCGGACCGCCTCGCGATGGCACACGTCGTCACGGGCTGATCGCCGCATCGTTGCACCTCACCCCCGGCCCCTCTCCACGCAGTGGAGAGGGGAGATCGATCGCCGTGTGATCGCCGCTCTGGCCCTTACAAGCTGACTGGCTGATCGGCTGACAAGCTGACACGCTCTCCCCCCGTTTGCCAAGGGATCCGCGCGCGTGTATCGTGGCGACGGCGGCGGGTTGGGTGCAGAGGGCGGCTTGCAGGTGTCCAGGTTTCCGCATCTTCCGCTCACACCGCTGGTGATCGGCGCCGCGGCGCTCGCGATCACGTACCTCGGGTTCACCACCACGCGCTACGTCGTGCACGAGTACAACCTGCGGCAGGAGCAGGCGGCGTTGCATCGCGAGATCACGCAGCTCGACCGCGATCACGAGAAGCTCGTCGCCGTGCGCGACTACCTGAAGTCCGACGAGTACATCGAAGACGTCGCGCGGCGCACGCTGGGGCTGGTGCGCCCGGGCGAAACGCTGGTCGTCGTATCGAGCAGCGCGCCGTCGCCGGCCGCGCCGGAGGCTGCGGGTACGCCGCTGCCGGCGGGCGCGGCGCACACGCCCGCGGCGGAGTGGTGGAAGGATCTCTTCGTGCAGCCGGCGGCGGCGCCGCACGCCGGCGGCGGCGGCGGTGCCGTAGCGGCGCGGCTCAGGCGGCGGGATCGCCGGTCGCGGCGAGCGCGGGGCCGGGCGTGCCGTCGAGCGACTTGCCCTGCTTCGCGAGCCGGCGCGTCAGCACGGCGAACATCGCCAGCCCGAGCACGACGCCGAACCAGAGCGTGGCGATGCGGACGATCAGCGTGGCGACGGTGGCGGTGCTCTTGCCGAGTTCGAGCAGGTTCTCCGAGAGCGACGTGATGCCCGTCTCGGCGACGCCGAGGCCGCCCGGTGTCAGCAGCACCGCCGCGGCGAGCGTGGCGATCGGCAGGATGAAGGCGGCCTTGAACAGCGTGTCGAGCGAGCCGTCGACGCCGAGGCCGATGAGCGTGAGGTAGAACGCGACGACCTCGAAGAACCACGAGCCGACGCTGAGGGCGGTCATCAGCACGATGCCCTTCGGATTCATGACGACGTAGGTGCTCTCGTAGAACTCCTCGAAATGGGGGACGAAGCGCCCGAGGAGCGGCACGCGCGCGGCGAGGCGGAGGAGCGCGTGCGATGTCGGGCGGTGGCGCGAGACGCCGATCGCGATGGCGGAGCCGGCGGCGAAGATCGCGGCGACGGGCCAGTACTCGTGACCGAACACCGCGAGCCCGGCCACGGCGATGACGAGCAGCGCGAGGCCGTCGGTGAGGCGCTCGGCGAGCAGGATCGGCGCGGACCGGGTGACGGGCGTGCCGTGGATCTCTTTCAGCAGGTAGCTCTTCAGCCACTCGCCGACCTTGCCGGGTGTGACGGTCATGCCGAGGCCGGAGAAGTAGATGAGGAAGCTGTCGACGCGCTTCAGCCCGGTGACACCGATCTGGCGGAGGTAGTACTCCCATTTGACGAAGCGCAGCAGGTAGTTGCCACACGTGACGAGCAGGATGAGCGGCAGCAGTTCCCAGCGGAAGTCCTTGAGGCCACCGCCGACGTTCTTGAAATCGCCGTAGGCGAGGAGCGCCGCGAAGACGAAGATGCCAAGGAGCATCGAGATGAGAAGGCGAGATCGGAGCTTGGCGATGTTCATCGGGAGAAGCTTATCGGACGCGGATCCGGCCGGGGTACGCGTACGGCTCGCGCGCGCGGGCGACGGCGCGCGGACATCGCGCCGCATCGAGGCGCGGGCGCTCGGCTGCGGTGGCCGTGCGGCGGCGGGCGTTTGAGTGCGTGGAGGGCGCGTGTTAGATTCAGGTATCCCCAGGGTAGCCAAGTGGTTAAGGCAACGGTCTGTAAAACCGTGTACCGCTGGTTCGAATCCAGCCCCTGGGACCATGTTCTAGCATCGAAATCGGCGCCCGCGGGCGCCGATTCTTCGTTATGTGCGGGCCGGCTGACAGCAACCGTGACAGCAACGCGTGACGAGTGCGCACAATCGGGCGCATTCGTCGCGCGTTACGCCGCTCATGTGCCCGGTCAGTGGCCCAAAATGGCGTCAAACGCGTCCGCAGCTTGCTGCTGCATCGTCATCGACACGTGCGAGTAGAGGTCGAGCGTCGTGCTGATCCGGGTGTGCCCGAGCATCTCGGAGACGACCTTCGGATGCACGCCGCGTCCCAGGAGCAGCGTCGCCGAGGTATGGCGCAGATCGTGGAAGCGCATCCGCGGTAGGCCGGCGCGCTTCAGCAGCGGCTCAAACGACCGGCGAAGGATGCTCGCCGTGATCGGACGACCGGCTGCGGTGGCGAACACCAGCTCGCTGTCCTCCCACGCAGCGCCCATGCGGAGGCGTTCCTCGGCCTGCGCGACGCGGTGCCGGCGGAGTGCGTCGATCGGTTGCTTGGAGAGCGCGACGCGGCGCCGCGAGCCCGCCGTCTTCGGCTCCATGATGCGGAGGCCTTCCGGCGTCGCCTGCATCGATCCGCGGATCTGCAGCGTACCGGCGTCGACGTCGACATCACGCCAGCGCAGACCGAGCAACTCGCCTTGACGCATGCCCGTGGTGACCGCGAGGACGTACAGGGCTTCCAGCCGGTGGCCGGCGGCGGCATCGAGGAACGCGCGGGCCTGCTCGGGAGAGAGCGGTAGCGATCTCGAAGTGGCGGTTGCGCGGCGGATCGACGAGGTCGGCGACGTTGCGATGCACCAGCCCCCAGCGGACGGCGTTCGAGAGCGCTTTGTGGATCAGTGCGTGGACGTGGTTGACGGTCGTCGACGAGAGGCCGGCGTCCAGCCGCGACGCGTACAGCCGCTGCAGGTGTTGCGGACTCAGCCGTGCGAGCGACAGGGCACCGATCTGCGGGATCACATGGAGGCGGACGAGCTGCTCGTAGCCGACGAACGTCCGCGGGCGGAGCGACGGCCGTACGGCATCGAGCCACTGCGTGAAGAACTGACTGACGGTCTGTCGTGGTCCGGTGACGAGCGTCCCCTTGTCGCGCGCGTCGAGTGCACCCGTCAGCTTCCTGGCGACCTCGGCGCGTGTCCTGCCGAGGAAGTGCTGGCGGCCGCGTTCGGTGGTCACCGACGCGCACCAGCGGCCGTCGGTCCGCTGGTACACGGACCCTTCACCGTTGGCTCGTTTTCCCATCGCCCTTCCGCCTTTCGTGGTACGCCATACATCGCTCTGCGCGCGGACGAAGTCAACGATTACCGGGCGCGATCGGCGAAGAGTTATCAATCCGGCCGGACGGTAGAGGGGCGGCAGTGGCGGACATCGCGCGCGTAGGCGACTCATGCTCAGCCCCGCCACTGCCGTGCTCCGATCGTACCGCCGCCGAGGCGCGCACTGTATTGCCAACTTGATACGGAAGACGGAGGGCACATGCCGTTGACTTCGTCGGCGCACGAGAGCGATGTATGGCGTCACCAGCGAGACCGCCCTCGACGAGGGCCAGCGAAAGGAGCGGCGTCATGCCGATCGAGAACAGGGAGCTAGCGGCGGGGACGCGCCTGGTGGCGCGGTACAAGAAGCAGGACCGGACCTGCGAGGTCGTCGAGACCGCGGACGGCCTGCGGTACCGGCTCGACGATGGGACGGAGCACCGCAGTCCGTCGTCGGCGGGCAAGGCGGTGACCGGCGGGTCTTGCAACGGGTGGGTCTTCTGGAGCGTCGAGGGCACGGAGAAGCCGAAGCGCGAGCCGAAGGCCAAGGCCGACAAGCCGGTGAAGGCGAAGAAGGAGCCCGCGGCGAAGAAGCCCGCGAAGACGAAGGCCGCCGCCGAAGAAGAGCGGCAAGGCCAAGAGCGCGAAGAAGGGCAAGGCGCTGCGGGCAGCGTCGAGCGACGCTTCGTACGGCTGCGGCGTCTGCCCCGAGACGCTTCCCGACGATGAAGAAGGCGACCGCGCACGCGATGACGCACACTGTGTAGCGACCGACTTCCCGCAACAGCGCGCACAGCAGGCCTCACACGGGGCCTGCCGTCGTCTCGTCGGCTCGATCCCCCGACTCGCTCCGGCACGCGCACACGGGCCACACGTGCGCCCCTTCCGACGCGCGCCGACGCACCGCACACGATGGGTAGATAGCGATGAGTAAGCAACGGACGAGGTAAGCAGGAAGTGACCAATGGTTACCCTCCGAACCTGCAAGCAGGTAAGCAAGACGGCTGTCAGCGATTGTAAGCTACAGCCAATGAATCGCAGCATCGTTCCACTGCCCGCATTCGTCGAGGGTTTGGTCGACTACTCGTCGGTTCCTTCTCAGGATCTCGGTGCGGGTGAGCGTTGCGCCGCTATCGTCTTCACCAAAGACCGGCCCAGCACCTGCGTGAAGGCGATTGCCGCACTTCAGTTGGCAGGCATGCCAATTCTCGTGCTCGACGATTCGACCACCGCTGAGACGGAACGAGCATTGGTCCGGCAAGCGAACCCGAGCGTGTTCTATCACGGACCGACCGAGCAGCGCCGGATCATGCAGCTAACACGACTCGACGATAGGGCAATGGTGCTTGGGCAGAACTCGTGGCACCTTCCTGAGCTGCCGCAACTATGCCGTGTTAATGGCTCGCGCGTGTGGACTGGAAAGGATCTTGCTGATCGATGACGACATTGTCGTCGAGGACCCGCGCCTGCCGAATCAAACCCTTTCGCTCCTTGACGCATCGGTGCTCTGTGTGGGCGCCCTTACGGTAGGTAAGCCGGACGATTCAGTCACCGGACATCTAGCAAGGTCTGTCGACTGGGATGCGCCAAGGTTTGTGTCGGGTCAATACCTGGCTCTGCAAACTGCGTTCGTCAGCGCGCCATTCCCTGACACCTACAACGAGGACTGGCTTCTGATATTGATGAACGTGGGCCGGCGGCGGATAGTCTCACATTCCGCCGTGACGCAGATAGTTTCGGAACCGAGGTTGACACTTCTCGAGACAGCGCTCTTCCAAGAGTTCGGTGAGGTCGCGAGCGAGGGCGCAATCGTTGCGCTGCATTCAAGTGCTAGCCTCCTTGACCAGGGAACGCCCTTCTGGGTGGATGTCCTCCTGGAGCGGCGAGCGCGTCTCCGCGACTTGCGCGGCGACCTAAAGGCGGGGAAACAAATCGAAGGAGTTGCCATAGTCGACGCAGTGCTACGCTACCACCAAGACCTCGATGCCGGAGGGCTTGTTCGATTCCTCCGAAGCTATCGCGACGCGACAGAGCAATGGGGGTCTCGACTTGGTTCCGTTGATCCGTTGGGACTAGCGATCTCTGAGGCTTGTCGCGTCATACCCTAGGAGAGTCAGTGATCTTGGAGCCAGTGAGGTACGGCACGGCGGACGGGCTTGAGATATCAGGTGTCTTTACGACGCCTGAATCGCCGTGCGGTTTCGCAGTGCTGGCCCACGGGATCGCCGTCGACAAGGACGAGTGGCAGGGTTTCTATCGCGACCTTGCAGTGCGCCTCGCCGACAATGACATAGCCTCTCTCCGCTTCGACTTCCGCGGTCACGGGTCCAGTTCTGGTGGGGAGTCCTCTGCGTCCATCATCGGCGAGATCTTAGACATGAGAGCGAGTCTTAGCGAGGTACGGAAGAGATGGAACGGGGCAGTCAGTCTGATTGGTACGAGTGTCGGAGCGGGTCCGTCGATCTTCACTGCGTGTGAGGAACCCGACGTTGTGGACCGAGTCGTGATGATAGCACCAGTACTCGACTATCGAAGGACATTTCTGGAACCGACCACGGACTGGGCGAAAGATTCGTTCAATGAGCGATCGCTTCGGGACGTGTTTGAGCGGGGATACCTGCTTCTTGACGAGGAGTTCCGCGTGAGCGCACGGCTCGTGGAGGAGTTTCGTTGGCTGGAACCGTACCGGGCTCTGAAGGAACTCAGGGCACGGGTCTTACTGATACACGGGGAGCTTGATTCGATGGTGCCGATCGAGCTGTCACGGCGCTATTTCGTGAAGCAGGAGCACTGGAGATTTGTTGAATTGGAGGGTGCCGACCACGGGTTCGCCGAGCCGGACGATGAAGAGGGAACTAGCCCACGCTCGGTCGCGAACAAGGAAAAGATGTTCGGCGAGATCGTGAACTTCCTGACTCTGGACTGAACCATGCAAAGCCGTACTCACTCATCAACAGTCATCTTTGATGGCGTGAAGGTCGCACCAAGTGCGACGATCGGGCCACTGTGCGTCATCGGAAAACCCTATCGTTCCGTAAATGGCGCTTCGTATGGCTCCGGTGGAAAGACATCGATAGCCGCCCGCTGTGAGATAGGCGCCCACGTGATCATCGGGGAAGGCACGACCGTGGGCGCACGGAGCATCATTGAAGACGGTTGCATTGTCGAAGTCGATGCACGTCTGGGAGCACAGGCTCACCTGCTGTATCGGGCTTATGTGTGCAACGAAGCGAAAGTCGCGCGAAATACGGTAATCGGTGGATTCATTTGTGAAAGAGCAGTGATAGGCCCGAACTGTCGAATTTTCGGCGAGTTGGTGCACCAGCAATCGGAGCCGACCGCTGGATGGGACGATATTGAAGAGCCTAGCCCCACGATCGGAGCATGGTCGTTTGTCGGCTTCGGTGCGCGGGTCATTGGAGATGTGAAGATTGGGCCTAGGTCCTACGTTTGCGCGGGAACGATTGTCACGAGAGATGTGCCGCCACTCCACGTAGCGTTCGGCGTCAATCAAATTGTGCACCATTCTTCGTGGACCGGAGCACTCTCCCGCTCCTCACTGTTTCGGAGAGGGCGCGATGGCGGCTGATCGCGACCTAAAGGCATTCGTCGGCTTTCAGATCAAATCGCCCTATCACACGGTCGAGGAGATCCAAAGCCTCTTTGAGAAACTGAGGAAGCGTCTGGTGAAGGACGCCATCCGACTATCCGTCCGTTATGGCCTTTTCCCGCCGGGCGCCATTCTTTGGAGCGAGCTCAGAAGCGAGATCGAAGGATGCGACATCGCCTTGTTCGACGTGTCAGAGAACAACGCGAACGTGATGATCGAGGTTGGCTTGGCGTATGGATCAGACAAGCAAGTGTTCCTGTTGAAGAGTCAGAGGTCGAAGAAGCGATACCGAATGCCATCCGACCTAGCCGCGGTGTACGTGCCCTACGACTCCTTCAATTCTCAGGATGTCGTCAAGCAGCTTCGACATGGGATACTCACATACCTCGGCGGAAAGCATCCGCCCGACTACTACGTGCAGGGACTGTGGGGGTTCGGAGAGCACGACGACGTGCTGGTGGTGTGCTCGGAATTGGACGAACCCGACAAGAGGCAACGACCCGAACCGAACGAGTACATCTATCTCAGCAAGTACGGTGATGTCGACGCCCTAGTCGAAGTCCTCGTATCGCTGTCTCGCCTCTACCCAAGAATCAACCCTCGGATTCTTTCTGCAGGCGAAGCCAGTTCGGTCAGGAGCGACTACACCGGCAACCTCGTGCTGATCGGCGGTCCCGACTACAACAAGATCACGGGACTGTTTGAAGATTGTTCTCCTTACGAATACATCGTTGGAAAGCGGCCGGAAGACATCTCGCTGAAGAGGAAGACGACGGGTGCCAGGCATCGCCCAAAGATGACTTCCGTTGGGGGGAAGACTCGGATCACCGACTTTGGTTTCTTCGTACGCATGAGAAACCCGCTCAACGCCACTAAGAGGCTAATCATGATCGGCGGGGCTCACACTTATGGAGTTTTTGGCGCCGCGAAGGCGTTCTCATGCTGGGAGAACGCCGATGGTGTGGCGCACGCAAACTGCAAAGTGGTTGTCGAGGCTGCCGGCACCGATCCAAGCTTCGCTGCTCTGATTGAAGTAACTGCGATCGAGAGTAACGTTCAGACACCCAAGATCGCGTCGAACGGCCTAGAAGTCCTCTAACGAGCTTGGGGAAGCGTTCGATGTGATCCACGCGAACACGCTCTCGATTGGTGTAGATTTTCGGAGAGTCCGCCGGTGGTGGGCGGAGATGTAATTCGAAGACATGGGCACGCACGGTTTGCTGCGGGGACGAACGATGCATCGAGAATTGGCATTCAGCATCGCCGTGCTGCTCATCGTGAGCGCAGCGTGCTCGTCGACGTCGTCGACGACCTCCGACAAGCCGGTGGCACTTCCCATGACGCTCACGAGCACGGCGTTCGTGGACGGCGGAGCGATTCCAATGGACTTCAGCTGTGACGGGCGCAACATTTCGCCACCGCTCTCATGGGGCGCACCACCGTCTGCCACGCAAGCGCTCGTCATCGCGGTCGATGACCAGGACATCCGGTTCACGCACTGGGCGCTCTTTGACCTGCTATCCGGCACGTCGCTGCCTGCTGGCGTGCCCGCGACCGCCACGCTCGCTTCGGGTGGCAAGCAGGGGCTGAACAGCGCAGGCAAGGTCGGCTACACCGGCCCGTGCCCACCGCACGGCTCGACGCACCACTACGTCTTTCGCATCATCGCGCTCGACTCGCCGACGGGATTACCGTCGGGCGCTACGGCATCAGACGTCAAGAACGCCATGCAGGGCCACATCATCGGGACGGGCGAGCTGGCCGGGACGTTTGGACGCTGACCGTCGCAGGACGAGGTCGAGGCGCTCGCGGCTGCGATAAGAGCCGCCGGGTCGGTCGACGCGAGGTCCGCCGCCATTCTCGCGCGGAACACCATGAGGGGATCGTGCGGCATGCGGCTTGAGCGCTTCGATGGTGCCACCGCGCGGCTACGCTGATGCCATCTTCTTGAGTTCGGCCTTGAGCAGGTTGACGAAGATGTCCTCGTCCGATGGATTCGACGGAGAAAGCAGGAAATGCGGATACGGGCGGCGTTGGAGCTTCATATAGTCCCGCAGTTGAGGATGCATCGAGTTTGAACACAAACCGCTAAGGCGGACGTTCGTGCCCATGTCATCCATGAGACCCACGAACGCGCGGCCGAGGACCTTCTGCAGATTCCCGGCGTAGAACTTGCACTCCCAACATCCAATCAAGCTCGACGCTGGCGGGTCGTCAGGCGACGCGCGACATTTCCGAGCATCTTCAGCACGCATCACGCAGACGTCAACTTCGTGCGTCATGCTGCTCGTGCCCTGAAACTCGACGCCGGCGTGAATCTCCAGATCGAGACCATTCAGCGAGAATTCTGCATACCCGTAGTTGCGCGCTCGCGAATGGATCTGCCCGGGGGCGCCTCGGAAGATGAAGGGCTTAGGAGCGCCTGAAATGCCACGCAATACAGGGGTGACCCCAAGTTCTCTCACGGCTCTAAGGCATAGCCCGAACAAGTAGGCTTCGTAGGCCTTCTCCTCCACGGGGCGAACCAGTTGGTAGTTGCCGAGGCCGAGGGGATGATCCAGCAGTCCATCAATCGCAAGTTCTAGATCGCGGAGCGTCGTCATCCCTCACTCCAGTTCAAACGTCGTAAGAGCCCCTAGTCGCGATAAGTTGCCCGACTGGGCATCAATGAGTTCGGGGAGTGTTCTCGCGAGCGCCAGGTGTTGGCGGTCTCCGCGTGGAGTGATCTGCGTCTCGGTCTCGATCTCGATCTGCACGTCTTTGTCGACGCCTAACGCTTCAAGGACTGTGCCTTCCTCGCTAGAGTCTGTTCCAAACGGCGACCAAGAGTCCACGGAGCGAGCCACAGCTACTGCGCGGAAGTCGTCTAGCGTCGAGTTCACAATCTTAGGAAGCTCAATGAAGTAGGCTCGCAGAACTTCGACAGCGGTTTGAAGAGCCTCTTCCGGAGTAAAGGGGATAGTCCTTCTGTATGTCCTTAAGCGACGAGAACCTCGGGACACGGGCTCCCGTTCCTCTATGTCACGCCCGGCGTTGATCACGCCTTGAACGTGCAAGGCCAAGTCCGTATCGCGCTCCGCAAGCTTTCTAATGAGCGTTGCCAATGCCTCTTGGGCGGTGTATTCGTTCGAGTTCATTCGCTTCTCTACTCTCGGCCGATCGGGTTGGCGGTGTGACCGGTGTCAGTCCGGTCGCCGTCGTGGCCATCAGGCACGAAGCTCGTCAGTAGTACTGCCTGATGTAGCCGTACGCCTGGTCGAACAGGTCCTGGTCCGTGTGGAGCTTGTACTTGCAGCAGCGTCCGGCGCAGCGCCTGCTTGACCTCGCGCTCGCCGGCGTCGGTGTGCTGCCAGCCGGGGAAGCGGACCTGGCGGACGATCTCGTCGATGTCGTCGACGACGCGCTCGACGATGATCGGGGTGTCGCCGTTCTGCACGCTCTCGAACAGCTCGGTGAGCGCGGCCTTGCCGCGGTCCTCGCTCGCTCCTCGGGCGGCGACCTCCTGCTCGGCCTCGACGACGTCCTTGGCGAGCTCGAGCAGCTGCTTCAGGAAGTCGAGGCTGACGCAGCAGGCCCTGCTCGTGCCGTTCGTCGCAGGTCCTCCAGCCGCTCGCCGAGGGCGACGAAGCGCGGGTCGCCGCCGTGCTCGCCGGAGGCGCGGCGCGATCTTGATCTCGATCTCCTTGGCCTTCGCGTCGCGGTCCGGGTCGCCGAGCAGCTCCTCGAGCACGTCGGCGTCCAGCACCAGCGTCTCGAGGTCGTCGCGGACCGCCTCCACGTGGACGTTCTCGTGGATCAGGTCGATGGTCTTCGCGCCGAGCGCGTGCCAGAGCAGCTTGCCCGTTGCCCGTCGGCGGCTTGACCGACTCGTAGACCTGGCGCCAGCCAGCGGTAGTCGTCTCGGTACGCGGTCGAGGATCGGGTCGGGCGAGAGCGCCTCCCAGAGCTGCGCGAGGTACGGAGTAAGTCGGCGGCGAACGCGTCGCGGGTCTCGTTGTCGGGCAGGCAGTCCTGCGCGGCCATCAGCCCCTCGTAGCCGCCGACCGTGCGGTCGACGCCGGGGAAGAACGCCAGGCACGCCTCGCATCGCGGCCGGCAGCTGCGTCCTTGAGCTCGTCGATGTTGGTGATGACCTGCCGCATCGGCTCGTCGTCGAAGGCCAGCGCCTGCGCCACGTCGTCGAAGATGCCGAGGTAGTCGACGATCAGGCCGTGGGTCTTGTCCGGCGGTACGGCCGGTTCGTGCGGCAGATCGCCTGCAGCAGGGTGTGGTCCCGCATCGGCTTGTCGAGGTACATGCGCCTGCAGGATCGGCGCGTCGAAGCCGGTGAGCAGCTTGGCGGTGACGATGAGGATCTTGAGCGGGTCGGCCGGGTCGCGGAAGCGGTCGAGCAGCTTCTCCTCCTCGTCCTTGTCGCGGCTCGTAGCGTCGCGTCCACGTCCTGCGGCTCGCCTGCGCCGACCGTCATCACGATCGTCGCTCGCCTCGGGCGGCAGGATGCTCGTCGAGCGCCTCGCTTGTAGAGCGACGCAGGCCTCGCGGTCGAAGGTGACGACCTGCGCCTTGAAGCCGTTGGGCGCGACCTTCTCCTGGAAGTGCTCGACGATGTCGGCGCACGACCGCGCGCGACGCGCTCGGGCGCCTTGACCAGCACGCGCCAATCGCGGCGGCCGTCTTGCGAGCAGGTCGGCCTGGTCCTCCTCGGTCAGGTCGCCGGTCAGCTCGGCGAACGCCTGCGTCGATGCGCCGCCTGGTCGATGCGGAGCTCGACCAGCCGCGGCTCGAAGTGCAGCGGCAGCGTGGCCCCGTCGCGGATCGACTCCTCGAAGCGAGTAGCGGCTCAGGTAGCCGCCTGGCGTCCTCCGTCGGCGCCGAAGGCGCAGAAGGTGTTGCGGTCGCGCTTGTTGATCGGCGTGCCGGTCAGGCCGAACAGGAACGCGTTCGGCAGCGCCTCGCGCATCTTGCCGGCCGAGGTCGCCCTCCTGCGTGCGGTGCGCCTCGTCGACCATCACGATGATGTTGTCGCGGTCGTTGAGCACGCCGCCGGCCTCGCCGAACTTGTGGATGGTCGTGATGATGATCTTGCGCGCGTCCTGCGCCAGCAGCGTCTGCAGCTCCTCGCGGCTGTCGGCCGTGACCAGGTTCGGCACGTCGGCGGCGTTGAAGGTGCCGGTGATCTGCGTGTCGAGGTCGATCCGGTCGACCACGATCAGCACGGTCGGGTTGCTCAGCGCCGGGTGCAGCCGCAGCTTCTGCGCGGCGAACACCATCAGCAGCGACTTGCCCGAGCCCTGGAAGTGCCAGATCAGCCCCTTCTTGATCCGCCCGTCGACGCACCCGCTCGACGATCTGGTTGGCCGCCTGGTACTGCTGGTAGCGGCAGATGATCTTGATCTTGCGGTGCTTCTTGTCGGTGGCGAAGACGGTGAAGAAGCGCAGGATGTCGAGCACGACCTCCGGGTCGCAGCATCGAGCTCGACCGCGTCGCTCGACCTCGGCCAGGGCCGACGCCGGCTCGCCGTCCGTCCGAGTCCGCCACGGCGCCCACAGGTCGAGCGGCATGCCGGATCGCGCCGAAGCGGTAGCTCCTTGCCCTCGGTGGCGAACGAGAAGCACGTTGGGCACGAAGAACGCGGGCACGTTGACCTCGTAGTCGTCGTGGACCTGGACCGCGCCGTCGACCCACGTGCACGGCCGGCCGCACCGGCGTCTTCGCCTCGCCGACGACCAGCGGGATGCCGTTGACGAACAGGACCAGGTCGAAGCGCTTCTCGACGCCGGCCGCTTGAACGTGACCTGGGTGGCGACGACGAACTGGTTGCTGCTCGAGGTCGTCGAAGTCGATCAGCCGGACGGTGACGTGCTCGCCGTTCGGGCCGAACGGCATCGAGCGCTCGCCCGTCAGCCAGGCGGTGAACTCCTCGTTGGCGCGCACGAGGCCGTCGCCGCGACGCCGAGAGAGGATGGCGCGCAGCCGGTAGATGCACCTCGTCGGCGCGGTCAGGCTGCGCGGCGATCTCGGGGTTGAGGCGGATCAGCGCGTCGCGCAGATGCGACTCGACCAGCACGTCCTGCGGCTGGCGCGCGGAGTTGCGAGCGCCGGCACGTGACCGTCGATCCGCTGGAACTGGCCGTCGCGTCGTCGGAGTCGCGGACCGAGTCGCTGTCGTCAAGTTCGCCGCCGCAAGCAGTCGCGCAGGTAGGCTTCGACGGAGTTGGACTCCGTGAAGCTCATGCGAGCGAGCCGAGCTTGCTCGTGAGATCGCCTGAGCCTCGGCGAATGCGCCTGCCGCCTCCATCGAGTGAGTCGTCACAGCGTGCGAGCCATCGACTCGCCGATGTCGCGGCTGCGCAACGAGTGGTACGCGCAATCGGGACTCTCGATTCGCGTCAGGTCCGTCTCGAAGTGTTGTACCGTTGCCTCGGCGCCACGCTGAACGCACGAGCTGGTCTGCGAACTGCCCGGTTAGCCGCGTGCTCGACGTACGCCGGGCACAACGACGTCAATGCTGAGTCGGAATCGATGATCGAACTGCCGTCAAGACGCACGTCGTCTGCGAGCAGACCGTAGCACCGCCGCGATCTCGGCGTGTTCGCCTCGACGGATCAGCAGGATGTCTCCTGAAGCAGAAAATGCAGCTCGAGTATCGCGACCGAGTCTTGCGTCTTGGAAGCAGCCGGTTAAGGCCGACCCATTGATCGGACTTCATCGTCGCGGACGTTCCGACGACCCGTCCATGAATTCGCCATGCTGGAAACGCTTGGGCGTCGGGCTGCTCCGGCAGCATCGACATCGGGCTGAGTGGATGCCGGCACGAACCAGCTTGACTGGTCGATGAGCTGCTCACGATCGCAGCTGACGAGGCGAGCCATCTCACCCGGTAGGTCAATCCAGCGATCACTCCGGTCGGCCGCCCCAGAGCGTCGACGATCGCTCTGCTCGTCTTCAGGCGGCAGCGCGAACTCGTACGCGGCCAGGTCCGTCCAGTTGGTTCGCGGTCGACAGCGAGCCCGCGGACGTGCCGAGCGCGTGGTCGAAGAAAGCGTCGGTCTGGCACGATGAACGGCAGCAACTCGGGCAGGAGGCTTCGTCCGTCGGCTCGAACACGAAGATGTCGCCGGAGCAGATGCCGTCGAACTCGGCCATGGCGACCTTGCGCTGGTAGGCGCGCCGCTTGCCGAACAGCACCTGTCCCGGGCTGGAACCGCTGCGTGAAGGTCGTCGCCGTCAGCGACATTGCCCCATCGCTCGGATGTGCAGGGAGTCGCGGGTCGAGGTGCTCCAGCCCGACGTAGCGGTCGATGCCTTCGCGAGCGGGTCTGCTCGTGCTCGTCGACGTTGCGCACGACGTCGCCGAAGGGGACCGTGCGCCAGCCGTCGCTTGCGGCGCTTCGACGTCATCGGCAGGCTCCGCGCTCAACGTCCAACGCCGGCATCCGTCGAGCGTCTCGAACAGCGCGTCCATCGGACTCGCGCAGCTCGCCAGCTGCTCGCCTGCCAGCTCGCTGAGCACGGCCGCGAGCGGCCCGCGCTCATGCCGTCTGGCGCCGTTCGCGCTCGCGCACGTACAGCGGGATGCTCAGGTTGCGCGTTGTTCGCGCGATCTCGTCCAGCGTCGCGACGCGCGGCGAAGCCGTCGACGTCCTCGAAGCCGCGGTAGGCGCTGCAGGATCTGCTCGATGTGCTCCTCCTCCAGGAAGCTCTGCGCCCGCTCGCGCGTCACCTCGTTCGACCGCGTTGATGAACAGCACCTTGCCGCGCGCGCTCCGGCGGCTTCTTCGTCCGGCAGACGACGACGCACGCCTCCATCGGCGAGTTGTAGAACAGGTTCGGCCCGAGCCCGAGCACGCATTCGACCACGTCGTGCTCGACCAGCTTGGCGCGCATCGCCTGCTCTTCGTCGCGGAACAGCACGCCGTGCGGGAACAGGATCGGCGCAGCGGCCGGTCTTCGGCGTTCAGGCTGGCGAGGATGTGCTGGAAGAAGGCGTAGTCGGCGCGGCCCTGCGGCGGCACGCCGTAGAGGTTGCGGCCATACGGGTCGGACTGCCCACGCCGTCGCGGTCCCACTGCTTGATGGAGTACGGCGGATTGGCCAGGACCACGTCGAACTGGCGCAGGCGGTCGCCCTCGAGGAACTTCGGGTCGGCCAGCGTGTCGCCGCGCACGATGTGGAAGTCCTCGATGCCGTGCAGGAACAGGTTCATCCGGGCGATGGCCGAGGTCATCAGGTTGCGCTCCTGCCCGTAGAGCTTGAGCGTTGCGCTACTCCTTGCCCTGGCGCTTGAGCTCGGCCGCGCGCCGAGAGCAGCATGCCGCCGGTGCCGCAGGTCGGGTCGTAGATCGACTCGCCGGGCTGCGGGTCGAGCATCAGCGTCATCAGGTGGACGAGCGGTGCGGTTGGTGTAGAACTCGGCGGCGGTGTGGCCGGAGTCGTCGGCGAACTTCTTGATCAGGTACTCGTAGGCGTTGCCCAGCTCGTCCTCGGGCACGTTGGCGACCGACAGCGTCAGCGTCGAGAAGTGCTCGATCAGGTCGCGCAGCGTCTCGTCGGGCAGGCGCTCCTTGTTGGTCCACTGGCGCGTCGCCGAAGATGCCGTCGAGCTGGTCGGGGTTGGCCGTCTCGATGGCGCGCATGGCCTTCTGGATCGCCTGCGCCGACGTTCGTGCGTCGTCGCGCGCACGTCGCTCCAGTGCGCGCCTTCGGGGATCTGGAAGCGGTGGTTCTCGGCGAAGGCGGCGTAGTCCACGTCGCCGCCGGACTCGTCCAGCGCCTGCTGGTACTCCTCGTCGTAGACGTCGCAGAGCCGCTTGAAGAACAGCAGCGGGAAGATGAACTGCTTGTAGTCGCCGGCGTCGATGAGGCCGCGCAGCAGCGTCGCCGCGCCCCAGAGGTAGGATTCGAGCTGCTGCTGGGTGATGCGGCGTGCGTCATGCGAGTCAGCCCCGCTCGCCGCAAGGCAGCCCTTCGAGCCGGTCCTCGGCGGCGCAGGCCTCGTCGAGCGCTGGTCTTCGAGCTCGGCGATGCGCCTCCGTCGACGGTCGGGCTGTCTCGTCGTCGACGGGCTCGACGTAGCGCGAGATGTTCAGGTTGCAGTCGTTGCGCCGCGATCTCGTCGAGGTCGCCACGACCTGCGCCAGGCCGGCGACGTCGGCGAAGCCGCGGTACCAGCCGAGGATCTGCTCGACGTGCTCGGGTTCCAGCGTGTTCTGGTTGCGGCCCCTTCGGAACAGCGTCGAGCCATCGACGATCAGGACCTTGCCCTTGCGGCTCGTCGGCTTGCGCGTCGCGCAAGACCAGGATGCAGGCGGCGAGGCCGGTGCCGTAGAAGAGGTTCGGCGCCGAGCCCGATCACGGCCTCGAGCAGGTCCATCTCGAGGATCTTCGCGCGGATCTTGCCCTCGGCGCCCATGCGGAACAGCGCACCATGCGGCAGCACGACGGCCATCCGCCCGGTCTTCGGGCGCCATCGACGTGACCATGTGCTGCACCCAGGCGAAGTCGCCGCTACTTGCGACGGCGGCACGCCGGCGAAGTTGCGGCCGTAGGGATCGCTCGCCCACAGGTCCTCGCCCCACTTCTCCAGCGAGAACGGCGGATTGGCGATCACGCAGTCGAAGGTGGCGAGGCGGTCGCCGTCGAAGAACGCCGGGTGGCGCAGCGTGTCGCCGCGCACGATCTGGAAGTCCTCGACGCCGTGCAGGAACAGGTTCATCCGGGCGATGGCCGAGGTGGTCAGGTTCTTCTCCTGGCCGTAGAGCTTGCCCCACAGCAGCTTCGGACGTCGCCGCCGGCCTCGCTGCACGTGCTGCGACGGCCTCGAGCAGCATGCCGCCGGTGCCGCAGGCCGGGTCGTAGATCGGTCTCGCCTTCCTGCGGGTCGAGGATGTTGACCATCAGCCGGACGACGCGAGCGCGGGGTGTAGAACTCGCCGGCCTTCTTGTTGGTCGCGTCGGCGAACTTCTTGATCAGGTACTCGTAGGCCTCGCCGAGCACGTCGGACTCGACGGCGCGTGTTCGACAGCGGCAGCTGCGAGAAGTGCTCGATCAGGTCGCGCAGCAGCGCGTCGGAGAAGCGTTCCTTGTTGGTCCACTGCGCATCGCCGAAGATGCCGTAGAGCGTGTCGGGGTTGGCCTTCTCGATCTCGCGCATCGCGCGCTGCAGCGCCTGCCCGACGTTCTCGGTGCGGTCGCGCACGTCGCGCCAGTGGCAGCCTTCGGGGATCTGGAAGCGGTGGTTCTCGGCGAACGCGGCGTACTCCTGGTCGCCGCCGGACTCCGTCGAGCGCCTGCTCGTACTCCTCGTCGTAGACGTCGCAGATCCGCTTGAAGAACAGCAGCGGGAAGATGTAGGTCTTGAAGTCGGCCGCGTCGACCGGCCCGCGCAGGATGTTGGCGGCCTCCCACAGGTGCGATTCAAGCTGATCGATGGTGTAGGTGTTCATCTGTTCCCGGCCGGGCTAGGGTGGCGGTACTATACGTCGATGGCTCACGTGCGAATGATGGGGTCGGCGCGACGCCAGGCAGGGTTCCTACATAGCCGACTGCCCCGGATGTTGCCCGCAATCCTGCCCCGTACAGGCAGGCGCTGTTCTATCCGACGCTTGCCGTGAAACCGATTACGGAGGAACCATTTCGAACAGGGTATCAGTGCTTCCGAGCGTGTCTCCGCTCGACCAAGCTGCTGATCGCTATTGGCACATCTCTCCGAGATATCGAGATAAACGCTGAACTCCGCGACGCTATGGACGCGAACGACCAACTGTACATCGTCGTGGTGGACCCGGCGGCGAAGCACGAAGAGGTGGCCATCAAGCTCGAATGTGACCCGTCGCGGGTTGCGGTGGTAAAGGTGGAGTTCGGTTGGCCCATCGGCCTGCTCATGGGTGTGCTCAGAGAATTCGCGCGGCTCGCATGTACCGCGCAACAGGTCTCACGCGTCCATTTCGGTGGTACTTTCGAGTCGGAACGCTTGGCGCGCGTCCCCGGCAACTGAGCAACAGCCTGGCGCCGCACGCAGCGCGAAGGCGGTGGCGACCACGATCGTTTGTTACGCCGGAACGCAAACGCACCGCCGGAGTCTCATCGATAGTATGGTATCGGTGACAGCGAAGAGGTCTTCAGCGTGGTGGCAGATGAAGTCGAGGCCATTCTCCCCACGCGTGCCGCGGGTTCAAACACTTATGCGGCAGGCGGTGGTGGCGTCGTCCTTGAACACACTTACGGGGCAACGCTTCTGGCGGCGCTTCTACTTGGTGATCCGGTAACGGCACTCGGCGACGAGCAATCCGTCGCCAGTGTCGCGTTTCAAGCAAGTCGCTTCAGCCCAGTGGACGATGTGGTCGTCACAGGTGAAGCGCGAGGCGAGGCCGGCGGCGACGGTCGACGGCTGTGTATCGGCGTCAGACGCAATCCTACGATCGCGGCCGGTGACAAGAAGTTTGTCGCACTCCTCGGCAAATTCCTGAGCCAGGTCGAGAACAAATGGAAGCAAATTCGAGCCGGACGCTTGCGACTTGGGCTCGCTGTTGCCGCCCGCACACCGGCGCGCGCGAGTTAGCTAGTCTAGCCAGCTTCGCCCACGCGCAGGTGAGCAACGAGGAGTTCAGAAAAGCGGTGCTCGCGCCGGAGGCGACAACGAGCTCGATGCGTCGTCGACTCGTTTGGCTGGACGAGGCGGTCATTGCCGCGAAGGGCGGAGATGGAGTTGGTGGGTCCGGCACATCGGCTCCTGCGCTTACCTGGCGACTCTTGTTTGGGCTGCGCGTTATCGAGATGCGTCTCGAAGCGAACGATCCTGCTGATAGAACAGCGACAGTGGTCCGGTTGCGCGACTGCGTCGGAGAGGCGGCGGAAGCCGATCACTTGTTCGCTGAACTCTCCCGTCTCGCGTCGTCCTACGCGCCACAGGGCGCAACTGTCGACGAAGCGATGTTGCGGCGGGACCTCTCCGGTGTAGTCAGGGTAGGCCGATCACCGTCCTTCAGACAGGCTTGGGAAATTCTTGACGGCCTCGAACAACGACTGCGCCAGAACACGCGACGATCGCTCAGTTCCGCCGGCGAAGACGGACAACTCGCGCTACTTCGATCCGCGGCTCTGGATCGATTGGTAATGGCGATCAAGGACGCCGTGAGCACCGGTCGTTCGTTGGTCGTTACGGGGGATCCTGATGTCGGGAAATCCGCCCTGGCGTTGGCGGCAGCCGACGCGCTCAGATCGCAGGACGAGGTAGTCGTCTCGGTCAGCCTCAGAGACCTCCCTCCATCTTTGCCCGAGACCGTGCGGCTCTTTGGCGCGCCCATGAACATCATTCTCGGGTCGATGGCTGTTTCCCCGACTCGAATGCTCATTGTGGATGGTGCCGAAGCCGCCTTGGAAGATCGGTTCCACCTGCTCGCTAGCTTAGGCGAGTCCGCGCGACGTGCCGGTATCGGCCTCGTCGCGGTCACCCGGTCGGATGCTCGTGGTCGGGCGGTCGAAGCGTTGAGTGCCGCGGCGCCGGGGCATGAAGCACCCATGGAAGTCGAAGTTGCCGGACTCACAATCGAGGAGGTCGCAGAGGTCACCGAGGCCTTTCCTTCGCTCGCAAGACTCTCGGCCGAATCCAGATCTGCTTGGCTCGTTCAACGCCCGGGGCTTATCGATTTGCTGCTCAGGTCTGACGCCATTGCGTCACTTCCCGACGGGGCCCTCTCGGAGGGCCGATGTATTCGCAGCGGTTTGGCATCGGCTTGTGCGGCGATCGGAACGGAGCGAGCTTGGTCGGGGTAGTCCGGATGGTCGCGAGAAAGCCCTTATTGCGATAGCACGCAACCTGCTGGTGTTCACCACACCTTCTTCGGGAGGAGATCCCTTCGCGCTGCCCTCGTTGCGATCGGACGGACTTCTGTTGTCACCGGGGTCGACTTCAGCATGGAGTCCCGGCGATCGATTCGCGACAGATCTCATTCGTGACTTTGCGCTCGCGTACCTATTTCTCCGCGATGGATGGTCAGCGCTCGTGGAAGGGGGAGCTCCGCGCTGGGCTATCCGCGCAGCGCGGCTCGCCTGCCAAGCGAGATACGCTCGTTCACCGGCCACTATCGAGGGCACACGTATAGAGCTTCAGAACGCGTTCGCCTCTCTGGCATCTGCGCACGGCGATCGCTGGGCCGACCTTCCGCTTGAAGCGCTTGTCACGCTTGGCTCGCCGCACGATGCACTGGAGCAAGCGTGGACGGATCTCTTGCGTGATGACGGCCATGCCCTTCGTCGATTGATACGACTGGTCCTCCAGCGCTACGCAGACGGACTGACGGCCGACGCCGTACTGGTGGAGCCGGTCGTTCAACTACTCCTAGACCACGCCCGCGACGACGCCATCCCGGAGGAGATTTACGGTTCTATCGGTGAATTGCAGATAAAATGGCTGCGCGGACTAGCTGCGAGAGGAAAAGCAGACACGACCAACCCACTCCGCGCGCTCCTGCGCGATCAGATCCTCGCGAGCCGCCCAGGGCGGCATGACGAGTGGGGACTGGAGTGCTTGACCCTGCTCGGGCCAGATCTCAACGATGCGGCGAAAGGACATCTGCGTCAGCTGGCGTCCGAAGCCCCCGCATTTCTCAAACCATGTGTCGAAAGTGTCGTGTCAATCATCTCGATGGCCGCTTACTGCCCCGATCTTCTTCTGGACCTTAGTGAGGCGTACTACATCGATAAGGAGGACAAATGGGAGCGCGGGTATTCGGGTCGCGACGATGGCGTTCGCGAACACGAATGGCGGGGCATCGGCGCTCCAATGGTGGCTTGGCACTACGGCCCTTTCTGGCAACTGGTGAACCGCGTCCCCGTTGGCGCGCTTGGGTTCATCAACCGACTGCTCGATCACGGGACACGTGTACGAGTCCAGAAACTCAGTGACCTCAACGGCGACAACATGTTCGGCGCGGAGCGGCCCATCGCCGAGCCAGACATGCCGGCGTTGGAGCTGGACCTGCCAGGTCTTGGCACGTGTCGATTCGTCGGGGAGGGCGACGCTTGGTCCTGGTACAGAGGCTCGACCGTCGGCCCGTACCCCTGCCTGAGCGCTCTCTTGGCGGTGGAGCGCTTCGTCGATCATGTGCACACCTTGGGGATCGATCTTCGGACACTCGTGGCGGTGCTCTTGAAGGACTGCAACAACCTCGCGATGCCAGGCCTGGCTTTTGGTTTCCTGGTCCGCCACGTGGATGAAGTAACTGATGAGCTCGACCCCTGGCTTGGAGATCCGCGGGTCTGGGAGTTGGAGTTCAGCAGAGCGACTAGCGAGAGCGGATACCACGTGCAGGGGCCGGATCCCCAAGACACTCACGAGGGAACGAACCGGCGAATGTTGCCCACCGAGGTGTCAATCCAACTAGCGGCCCGGGCCGTCGCGGCTGGCGATGAGGAGCGAATTGGGCGACTTGGCTTGATCGCCGACGCATTGGTCGAACGCGCTTCCATTCGGTACGGCCCCGCCGCCACATCCGGGTATCAAGAACGAATGGAGCTAGTACGAAGCTGGGCGGCCGTGTTGCGCGCCGAGAACTACAACACCGAAACGCTCTCGGACGGCACCACACTGATGTCTTACACCCCTCCGGAGGTGAGTGACGAGTCAGCGAGTCGGCAAATAGATCTGAGTCGAGGCGGTCAAGTCTTGGGTTTACTCCGGTACGCGCACGAGCCGACCCGCGAGCCCAACGATCTCACTCGTCTTGATTCCGATCTCAAGATGGCGATCACGCTCTATGATGAGCCTCCAGAACTTGTTCGACGGTTCGCGCTGGACGGGTTCGCGGCCCTCGCAGCGACCGTGATCATCGCGTTCGTCGCAGGTCGTTTCGAGCCTGAACGGGCTCATCTCGAGTGGGCGATCGTCACCGTGCTGCGGGCGGCGCTTGGGACTCCGGATGCGGCCGCGTTTGAGCCGAGCTTCTTCAGCATGGGTGGAGATCGATCGGCGGCGCTCGCCGTGCCTTGTCTTTTGCTGCCCGCGTTCAACGAGAACGATACGTCATGGCTCGACGAAGACGATCTTCGATCGGTTCGCGAAGCGCTGCTCAAACTCATGACAAGTGGTTCGGATGAAGTCCGGCGTCTAACCGCGAGGGGATTGGATCGCATATGGAGCGCGCCTTGCACGCCAGATGGCCAAGCCGCCACGCGCTGTCGCCACCGTTTGGCCCTCGACGCGGTTGAGGCTTCCGTCCGTGACTGTCGAATTGGGGCGTTCGACGTTGAGTTGCAGCGGAAGCAAGTCCATCCGCTAGACGATATAGGAACTGACGCACTGGACGCCATAGAGACAGATAACCTTCTGACCGTTCGCCTCACCGCGCCTCTGTACGCGGCTTCGATGTGCAGACTGTCGGGCTCCTGCGTCTCAACGGGCGTTGCTCCTTTGAGCGAAGCTCTGCTTCGACTGCATGCTAGAGGAGCAGTGTACTGGGTAGGCAAGGCGTATCACCTCGATCAGGATCCCGAAGTTCAACAGATGGTTGCCGAATGCCTGTTGTGCTTGGGTGCAGCGGGCGAGACGAAAGCCGTGGAGGCGTACGTCGCCACGACTTTAGCAGAGCCACTGGCATTCTCGCAGTTGCTTCAGGAGTTTGCTCGAAGTGCAACATACGACCGCACGCTCCGGAAAGCGTTCCGCGACATCTGGCCAACCATCATGATGCAATCGCTCGGAGTACTTGAAGCGGAGCAGGCCAGCGACTCGCGACACGCTGCCCGCGCGCGCAGACGCGACTGGGATGAGCCAGTCGCCGCGCTGATACCCAATCCGCAATTGAGGCTAAACGATCGCGACGTGAGTTCAACGATGGCGGGTATCGAGCACGATTGGATTGGTCTCGAATTGCTCGAACCTTTCATCGCTAGGTGGATGGCGTTGGCCGTCGGCCGGCCGAAATGTGTGGACAGTGTGGTCGGTTACGTCCACACTTTGCCTGTGGAGCCCCAGTCCGCTCGTGGACTCGACTTGGTGGTGGAAGTTGTTGACGGTCAGTTTGAGAAGGTGGCGTCACACACATCGCTTCTTGTCGAATGGCTCAAAGAGCTACGGGCGAGTGCGACACTTCAGGGACCGGCGTTGTCCAAGTACCAATTGCTCGTTGATGGGCTCGCGGCTAATGGTGACGTGCGCGCCGCGCGCTTACAGCAGTCGCTGGAAGAGCCGGGAAGCACGCGATGACCTTTCGATCGCGCTCGGGAATGCCGAGCGCGCTTGACGTCCAGCGCGACTCCTCTCCACATTGCGCAGAAGAGCGACGCGGCGAAAGGCGCGCCTGGGTGATGCGGCCGCAGTGCGTCGAAGTTCAATCAGATCGTCAGCGCATTAGACCTTGTGGACGCGTATGTCTGGGTGCTCCGCCCGTGCCACATGTGCAAAACGGCGGCGTGGTGATTGGCTCTTGGCTCGCCTTCTATGACGATGCGGGAATGGTCTGAAACTGACCCACTACCAACTCCCGTGTCTTACGCGGAAATTCGGATTGACGCCGGTTGGATCTGGCGTGTGCTAGGTCGCGCGCGAAATTCCGTCGGAAAGTGCCAGATGTTGAAGTCCGTATTCGGATAGGTGTCGTAGCAAAGCCTGTGCCAGCCGACGAACGCTGCGAAGCGTCGAACAAGCTCGTCCTTCGCGATGCTATGGGCCCGATCGTCGCTGAGGTATTCGTGTGTGTCAGCGGTGATCGCGCCGATAAGCATGTCGGCCATCTGCAAGATCACATTGGTTCTTGAGTCGATCATCGTCACGTCCAGGAGATCCGCCGTGCCGTGCCTCTTGGCCGTCGCATAGTTCGTGATGATGCGGACGACTTCCGTGCGCTTGCCGTAGCTGTCTGACCGCTGATCGATTCGCATCTCGAAGGGATCGTCGCCGGATCTCGCGACGTGGGAGGCAAGCAACTGATACGTCTGGTAGAAAGCCTCTTCTTTGTCCTTCTGCCAGTTCCTGAATGTGGCTTTCTCCGTAATGATCGAGTAGAAGCGGGCGCCATTGTTGAGGAGCACCTCGACTCCCTCGCACGCTGCCTCGATGTGTGCGCGGGAAGGCGTGTCACTCCATTTGAGTTCGTGTGTGATGTTGCGGCCCCTCAGGATGCGTCGCAATCGGCGATCGAGATCGGCGTAGCTCGCGGCAGGCATGACGAACGCGCCGATGCCGTAGCATTTGTTCCCCGCGTGAGTGCCGCTCTCGTCGGAAATTGCAATGCGTGTCATGGTGATCAGAACACTACTCAATGGCGGCGAGGATCTCAAAGATCGACATAACGTGACATCAGGATCGAGCGGAGATCCGTTATGGTCGATAGGCCCACGAGCGCCCGGCTATAGGTCATTAGCTGGCCAATGCCCTGCTGCATCCTCAGGATGGTGACCCGAGCCAATCACCCAGGCGACGCAACGTGCGTGAAGGAGGCTCGAAGCATGGCTAGGGAAGGCTTCACGGAGGAGCAGATCGGCGTCGCGCTGCGGCAGTGCGGACGCCGGCACGGCCGTGCCGGAGATCTGCTGCAAGCTCGGCATTGCGGAGGCGATGTTCTAGCGCTGGAAGCGCAAGTAGCCAAGCCACCGGACGGCGTGTGGCGTGCCTAGCTCGGTAGTCACATCGATGCGGCGGACCATGACAGATGCCGCGGAGCACGAAGAGATCGTCGGCTGAGCGTAGGCCGCGCGTCGGGCACCAAACCATGGCGGCAGGTGTAAGATCGATGCGAGATGCCAGCAACGAAGAGCGACTCGATGAGCGGGTACCAGCTGACCGACTCCGTGCGCGGGTCGCGCGCGTCTCGCTTCGCAATCCCTCGTAGTCTCGGCACCGCGCGGAAGAGACCGCTTGCCGCCATGCTCATGTTGACGGCGGCCATCGGGGCGTCAGCGTTCTTCGCCGGCTGCGGTCACGGCAGGACAAGCGTCGCACGGGCACCCGCGCCCGCCAGTCTCGGCAGGATCGCGTACGTGCAGGACGAGGACATCTGGGTGAAGGATCTCCCCGATGGCACGCCGCAACGCATCACGAACCACCCAGAACAACCGAACGCCCGCCCGGAGTGGTCGGTGTCGGGACAATGGCTGAGCTTCTTGAAGGGCAAGCAGCTCGGGGTGATGCGCGCGGACGGTACCGACGCCCGCCTCTACGACGCCGGCTCGCTCGCCTGGTCACCGGTCGCCGACCGCCTCGCGTATATCTCCGATCGCGGCACGGGCACGGAAGCCCTCGCCGGAGAGCTTGTCGTTGAGAATGCGGACGGCTCGGCGCGCCGCGCGGTCGCCGACTGGCACAGAGGGCCCGATGTGGTGGGCGGACTCTCGGAGCTCGCGTGGAGCGACGATGGAGCGTCGATCGCCTATGCCGAGCAACGCAGCCAGGCCGGAACGGCGCCGACCCGCGTCTACGCGGGCATCTGGCGCGTGCCGGCCGACGGCAGCGGCGCGCCGGCCGAGGTCTACAGTTCAGGCAGCCCGCCGCAGGACGGCGTTGGCGTGCTCGGCTGGATCGGCCAGGGATACATCCTGTTCTATCGCATGCCTGGCTTCACGGCGGACCTCTCCGACGGCGTCACGGTTCTTGTCATTCGGCCGGGCGTTGGACCCCTGGTCGACTTCGCCCCGGCGAATCCGATCATGCTGATCGAGCCGGAGTTACGGTCCAGCGCACCGCGCGGCGATCTCGTGGCCATCACCGATGGCGGCGGTCGCGAAACGTGGTCCGGCAAGCGGATCGCCGTCGTGTCGCCTGCCAGCGGCACGGTCACCGACGTCACGGATCCTGCCGTCGCGGCGATCGAGCCTTCATGGTCGCCGGACGCACAGCGCATCGCGTACGTGGCCGCTCCGAATGCAGGCACAGACATCAGTGGCGGCGACGCGTCGAAGGCGGCGATGGCGCAGCGGAAGATCTGGGTCATGGATCAGCTGGGCGCGAACAAGCGGCAGCTCACGGCCGACCCCGCGTATCGCGACGAGTTTCCGCAGTGGTCCGCCGACGGCTCGCAGATCCTTTTCGCGCGGCTCGATGCGCAGGATCGCTGGTCGCTATGGACGATCTCTTCGTCGGGCGGCGCTCCGCGCGAGGTCGTGGCCGATGTCTCGTCCACCATCCTCGGCTCGACGGCGCCGGCGTGGTTCGGCTACTACGGGGTGGTCGCATGGCACGACGTGATGGCCTGGTGGCGGGGCGCTTCCGCCACAACCGCGCCCGTTGTGGATACGCGCCTCGCACCGAGAAGCGCGGTGGCTGCCTTCGACGAGGAGGGCTCGGAGATCACACTGCTCAACCCGGATGCCGGGTCTACGCTCGGCCACGTCACGGCGGGGTACCGTCCGTCCGTGGTTGTCCGCTCATCCACCGATCAGGTCCTGATCTCCCAGGCGTTTGGCCCGGGACCCGATGTCGCGACGCCGACGCTCAAGATCTTCTCCCTGCACGACCTCACCAGACCGATCGTGACGCTGGCCATGCGCGACCGAGCGACGCCAATCGTCTACTACCCGGTGATGCTGTTATCGGCGGACGAACAGTTCCTGTACTACGTCAAGATCAGGTCGAGTTGTCCGGCGGGCGGTGATGCGACCTCGACGAGTGGCGGCGGGAGCGCCTGCGATCTCCCGTCGATCGGTGTGATCGACCTCAACAGCGACCAGGAGATCGGCGTAGCGGCGCTGCCCGTCGGATGCTCGTTTCCCGAACTCACGCGGGTGGGCGCGTCGGACGCGCTGGCGACCTGCCAGACGTCGAGTGTGATCCTGACGCGCGTCTCCGCCGCCGGAACGGCGCAAGAGGTCGCGAGGTTCCCGATGCGCACGGATCCGGGCCCGGACAATCCGGTCATCGCCGATCTGGATCGTAACGGGAACTACTACGTCCTGTATCGCGATGGAGTTCTGCTGCGCTCGCCCGACGATGCGGGCACCCGGCTTCTCAAGCAGCCGGGTGACGACATCGGGTTCAACACGCCATCGCTGACGGACACCAACCTGTGGGTCGCAGCGTACGGCCCGGGGGATGGCGCGTACGCAGGCTTGCTCGTCATGTCGCGGGACGACCCGTCGGACGTCCAGACGATCCCACTCTCGCCGCCGATTGTCTTCGTCACAGCCTGGCGATCGAGTTCGGTTGTGCTGCTTCGCACGGGCAGCTCTCAGGCGGCCATCTTCGATCTGACCACGCACGTAGTGACACGAGACGACGCGGAGGTGCCAGGTGGAGCGAATGTACTCGCCAGCCGATGAACCGTGCAACCCACAGACGTGGCGCGACCGCGCCCCAGTGAGGCGACGATGAAACGCGCGCTCGCTCTCTGTCTGCTGGCGGCCGGCGTCGCTCTCTCACACGCAAGCGCAACGCAGGCGAAAGGTGACTACCGCGCCGAGACGTTCAAGATCTCCGGCGGAGATCTGCCACATCCGGTCGTCGTTTCGCTCCCGGAGTACAACATGACCGTGAGCGGTGAAGGCAGCTGGTATACCGGCGCCTCCGGGATTGAGCCGCCGCCGAGCACGGCGACGCGGTACCGGGTCGAAGTTGTCGCCGCGACGGACGGCGCCTCGCTCGGTCTGCCGGCGCAGGACTACGTCACCGGTCCGCCCGCGCGGATCACCGGCGTCGACGGCGTCGGCTGGGCGGAGCCGATCCCGCCAATCCGTGACCTGCTCGATCGCTACATTGCACTCGACCTCCGAGGCGCGCTCCCGCAGCATCCCACATTCGCCGAGGCCATGTCGGCGTCGCGCGACGCATTCGGCGCCGCAGTCACGGCAAACGGCAGCGCGTTGCCTCCGCCCCTCGCCGACCGATTCCTCGCACTCGCCGGTCAGGCGGCCCCCGTCGTCTTCGGTGTGCGCGGCAGGCTGATCGGGCAGCGAAATCTGCACGCCGTCCAGGTGGAGGTCCGGCTCGGCGCCGGCACGCTGGCGTTTGCCTACGTGCCGCCGGGTCCGGTCGCGCACTTCGGGTTGCTGTTCAACAAGGCGGGATTCGGGAACTGGGGATACGTCACGATGCTCGATCCTCCCGGCTATACACAAGACGCCTACACCGTGCCGCAGGAGCTGGATCAACTCATGAGCGATGCCGGGTTCCAGGGCGCCGACGAGGGTGAGCTCGTCGACAGTCATGTGGTCCCGCTCGATCAAGCACAGCTGACGTACGGGAACGACCACATCGAAGTGTGGCGCGGTGACGGGCCGCATCTGCGCGTGGCGATCCCGGACCCCTACGACAACACGACGCCGTGCTCGGCCGGTGACTGCGCGCACAGCGGCCCGGTGCCGCCCTTCACCGGCGATCCCCTGAATGTCGAGATCTGGCCGCTCGGCGTCGACCCGTTTCCCGACGCTGTGCGGCCGGCCGAGCTGACGTACTACCCCGACGACGGATCGCACGCCGGACATGGCGTCTTGGTCCAGAGCCAGGGGGGCGTCGAACTCAGCGGCACGTACGGAGGCGCACAGCCCCCGTACTACGCGGACGTGACGATGGATGCGCTGCTGCGCGACGCCGCTCGTCATTTGGATCGCCAGCCCGGGCGCAGCCGGGTGAAGGCCTTTGCCGTCGGCGCTCCGGCGGTTCTTGGAGGAGTGCTCGCCATCGTGTGGACGAGCCTCAGCGCAGAACGTAAGCGCCGCCGGGAAGGATAACGACAGTGGACGCGCGACCGCGGTGCGCTACTTGGCGTGCTCGGTCGCCACGAAGTGATGGTGCGCGCGGACGGAAGGCGCCGTTGTCCCGCCCGCACTCGCAGGCAGGCGCAACCGGCTCATGCACCACGAGTTGCAGCCGGTCGCCCGGCATCTGCGTTCTGCCGTAGAATTGCGAGGCGCGGAACCCCGCGGGCGATATCATCGGGCAAGGAGCGCAGCATGGCAGCCGCAACCTATGAGCAGATTCTCTTCGAGCAGCGGAACCGCGTAGGCCTGATCACGCTGAACCGGCCTGAACGCCTGAACGCCTGGACCTGGAAGATGAACGGTGAGATCGCCGATGCGGTCGAGCGCTGCAACGATGACCCCGGTATCGGCTGCATCGTCGTCACTGGCGCTGGCCGTGGCTTCTGCTCCGGCGCCGACATGGGCGGATTCAGTGGCGCGATCAAGGCGCGCGAGAAGGCGACATCCGACGAAGAGAGGCTGCGCACGAGCGCGCCGCCCCAGCGTCGCGAGCCGAGCGAAGAAGGGTTCTACCAGCAGTCGAAACCGATCATCGTCGCCATCAACGGCGCGGCTATCGGCGTCGGCCTGACGATGACCCTGACGATGGACTTGCGCGTCGCATCGGACAAGGCGCGTTTCGCGATGCGCTTCGTCCGCATGGGCATTACGCCGGAAGCCGGCAGCACACTCTACTTGCCGCAGATCGTCGGCATCGCCAACGCGCTCGAGCTTTCGCTCACGGGCCGCATCGTCAGCGCGGAGGACGCGCTGCGCTACGGTCTCGTCAGCCGCGTTGTGCCGCACGAATCGCTGATGGTGGAAACGATGGCGCTGGCCGAGGAGATCGCCGCGAACCCGACAGACGCGGTGTGGGCGGCGAAGCGGCTCCTGCACCGCAATATGGTCGAGACCGACAAGGTCGCCGTGTTGCGCCGTGAGGGCGCGGCGATCACGACGCAGTACGAGAGCGCCGGGCACAAAGAGTCGGTCCGTGCCTTCATCGAGAAGCGCGAGCCGCACTTCAACCAGTAAGGCTTCCGCATCGTCGCCGCGTCGCGGTAGCGACGATCCCGGAAGCGTGCGATGCTCGTCCAACGCGCCCGGTCGCTATACTGGCCGAGGAGCAGATAACCGCATGGGATCCCTCGGGCTCCTGCACATCAGCCAGACGGCCGTGGACGTCACCACGGTCGATCCCATAGTGGTCGCCGTTGCCCTCGCGGCGCTGGCCGTGGCGACCGCCGCCATCTGGCGTCGACCCATGACGCCGCTTCGCGGCTTTATCTCGCGCCGATCTCGGCGCCGCGCGGTTTCGCTGGTCGCGACGGCCTTCGTGTTCTTCGCACTGTTGCCATCCGTCGTACCGTACGATCACCTCTTCGGCGACACCCACGCGTCTGCCGAGGAAGAATCCGTCCACGCCGCGCACTGCCACATCAGCCCCGGCACCTGCTCCGACGCCCCCGTATCGTCGGGCCCTGGCCAGTTGCTCATGAGCGCGCCGCTCGTCGTGACGCCCGCCATGCTGGCGGTGCTCATCACGGCGACGGCCACGGTGCTCGTCGGCATCTCTTTCCGCCCCGAGATCCGTCCGCCGCTCCCGCTGTCTGCCTGACCGCACCAGAGTCATTCAGTCAGAGGAGAACGCAATGGCTGCGCACAAGCACGCCATGACTATCGCCGCGATCCTGTCGATCGCAGCCGTCTTCGCCGCCGCATGCGGCAGCAGCACGAAGAACACCGACAGCTCCGGCGCGGCATCGCCGCAGAGCACCGATGCAACAACAACGGCGCGCTTTCAGCGAGACGAAATGTTGAACGCGTGGTTGACTGTATCGAACTTGCCGATCCACGACCTCGACACGACGCTGCAAGGCGGCAAGATCGACGGGAAATTCGTGCCGACGTTGCGGACGCTGATCCGCGTGCTCGCGCTCACCGACTGGTCGGCCGACGTGAAGCCGACGACAACGAAGATGCACGAGGACGCGGTCACCCTCCTGCAAGCCCTCGACGCCGGTAAGCCGCCGGACGCCGTGAAGGATCTGTCGGCCGCCTTGCACGACGACTCGCATGCCTTCGGCACCATCATCGGGAACGCGATCGCGAAGGATCTCCCCGCAAACGCCGGCGGCCCGGTGCCGACTAGCCCAAGCACACCGCTGGCGAGCACCTCGCCCACGCCACACCCTTAGAGCATCAGGAAAGGAACCCTACACGTGAAGAAACTGACAGGCATCCTTGCACTCGCGGCCGTATTGGCCGTTATCGCAGCGGTAGCGCTCGTCGGCAGCGCCGCCGCACACGCACCGTACGACAGCTCGACGCCGGCAAAGGGCGCCGTGCTCCAGACGGCGCCAACGTCGATCGTTATCAACTTTAAGGAGATCATCCAGAAGACCTACGGCAGCTACGGTCTGACGCTCACGCGCGATGGCGGTGGCGACGTGTCGATCACGGCGCCGACCGCGACGTCGGACCACCAGATCACCGCGACCTTGCCGGCAAACCTTCCTGCGGGCCGCTACGTCGTGAACTGGAACAACACGGCCGACGACGGCGACGCGCTGTCGGGGGCATTCTCGTTCTACGTGAACACGACGCCGACTGCGGCTCAGCTCACGGCGGACCAGCAGCTTGACGCCGTCGAAGGGAATCAGCTCGCGACCGCGACCGCCGAAACGGCCGACCAGGCAACGGCGACGGCAAAGGCAGCAGCACCGGCACCGGCCTCGACGCCCGCGGTCACGGCTCCCACGGTCGCCGCACCGAAGAGCACGGCGATTGCCGCGCCAGCCACGTCGGGGCAGCTGCCGAAGACGGGTACGGGAGCGGGCCAACCTGGGCGCGCGGATGTGTGGCTCATTGCCGCACTCGTGCTCGGAAGCGCAGGCGTCGCCGCCACATCGATTGCCTACTACCGAGGGCGCGTTCGCTAGCGGGCGTCGCTTGGTAGGAGGCGTATATGACAACCCTATTCCGGGCCGCTCTAGGTGCGACCCTGATCGTGCTAGCGGCGCTCTCGCTCCCGGCGAACGCGTTCGCGTACGCGCGTTACAAGAGTTCGACCCCGGGCGCGGGAGAGGTCCTTACGACCTCTCCCGCCCAGGTCGACATCAGCTTCACGCAACACATTCAGAAGGTGAGCGGCACGGACGCGATCACCCCGCCAATACCGCAGCAAGTTGCGCCCCCGGTCACCTTCAAGACAACGGTAGGAGCGGTCGATGCGTAAGCCCGTGCTCATGACCCTTGCCGCGCTCATAGCGATCGCCGTCCTCTTGGCGGGCGCGCCGGCGAGCACCGGCGCACAACAGCCGATCAGCGTGGTCTCAGACGAGACGCAGAACGAGTTTCCGCGCGGCGTGTCGTTCTCGGTCAGCTTTCGCGCGCCCGCCGAGGTGAAGGAGGTGCGGCTCCAGTACCGTCTCGCGCCCGACGGCACGGGCACGACGGCCGTCGCATCGTGTACGGGCGGCGCGACGACGACGTGCACCTTCGCGCTCGTCAGCGGCGCGGGCATCTCGATCATCCCGGGAGCCGAGATCACATACCACTGGGACATCGAAGACACGGCCGGCGACAAGCTCTCGACGGATGACAAGCTCTACGTACACGAAGATACCCGCTTCACGTTCCAGGCGCTGAAGCAGGACATGATCACCGTCTACTACCAAGGCGGCAGCGAATCGCAAGCGCGGGCGGTGCTCAGCGCGACGGCGGACACGCTGCAGAAGATCGGCGCGCTCGAACGCACGCAAGTGACGTTCCCGGTGAAGGTCTTCCTCTACACGACAGCGGACGAGATGCAACCGGCCATTGCCCAGGGTGGCCCCGGCCGTGGCGTGCAGGTCCTGGGCGAAGTCGTGTACTCCGACACGGCGATGGTGTCGTCCGACGTCGATACGCTCGACATCGTCCGCCACGAAGTCGCGCACATCGTCACACGCCAGGCTACGAAGGGCCCATTCGGCATCGCCGGCTGGCTGAACGAGGGCATCTCGGTCTACTCGCAGACGACACCGCTGGCCGGGCACGCGGAAGCGCTGCAAAGCGCCATCGACAACGACCGGGTGCTTTCGTTCAAGGAGCTGAACTCGTCGGCGTCAGGCTCCGTCGCCTCCACCGTCGGGCTTTACTACGGCGAAGCTGGCTCGATCGTGAAGTTCCTGGTCGAGACGTACGGCGCCGACAAGTTCGCGGACCTGCTCAAGGTCTTCAAGGACGGGACGACCGCCGATAAAGGCTTTCAGGCTGTCTACGGCTTCGACCAGCTGGGCATGGAGAACGCGTGGCGCGCCTCGGTCGGCCTCGCCGCGCGCAGCGCCTCGGCAACCGCAACGCCGCAGAACACGCAGGAAGCGCGCGCGGCGGCGACGCCGGCCGGCACGGCAGCGTCGCCATCATCGTCGGGCGACAGCGGCACGCCGGTCGTCACCATCGCGATCATCGTCGCGCTGGCGGCGCTGCTGCTCGCGGCGGTGGTCGGCGCCGCCACGGTCGTGCTCCGGCGCATGTAGCCACCACCAGCCACTGGGCCCACGCAAGAGAGCCGTTGAACTGCAGCCCGAAGATGCGCGCGCGCCCATTACGACGTGATGTGTGAGGCTGCCGCAGCTCGCGAGGAACGTGGCGCGTGAGTTGCGATGCTTGTTGCGATAAGCACGAAGGCGTAGATCGCTGAGACCACTGCGAGGATGGAGAAGCTCGGCGGCCATTTCGGCAGCGCGAAGCTCAGGGCGAGACCGATCCATACGGAGCCGGCCGCCACGCCGATGCTCAATAGCATCCCGGCGTACGGGCGTGCCGTGAGCCGCTGAGCGATGCCTCCCGGTGCGGCGAGGAGGCCCAGGATGAGCAACGCGCCCACGGCCTGGCTGGCCTGCCCCGCGCTGACGCCGACGAGCGCCAGAAACGCAAACCCGAGAAGACGCACGGGAATGCGACGTGCTTCCGCGACGCCCTCGTCGATGCTTGCGAACAGGAGCGGCCGTGCGATCGCGAGCAGGCTGACGGTCAGGCCCGCGCCGATCGCAACGTTTACCCACGTGCGACTCGCGTCGAGGCCGAAGATCGAACCGAAGAGCACTCGCACGCCGCCGGCTCCGTTGCCGGCGCTCCGGGACGTCGTGAAGATCGACAGGAACAGGACACCGAGGCCGAGTACCCACGCGAAGAAGCTGCCGATCGCTACGTCATCGGCGCGCGCCTTGTTGCCCAGCGCGCCCAGCAGCAGCGCACTCGCCACGGTCGTCGCGAACAAACCCAGGCGGAGGTCGACACCAAATGCGAGCGCCGCGAGCGCGCCGGTGAACGCCGCGTGACCGAGCGCGTCGCCGCTGAACACCTGGCGCCGCAGCACGATGAAGTAGCTCACCAGCCCCGCAGGGACGGCCGTCGCGGTTCCAGCGATGAAGGCGTATCGCATGAACGGGTGCGACAGCATGTCGTGCAGTCCCGCCAGCGGATCGGTCATGGCCAGGATGATCGTCACACGCCGGCCCTCAACAGATGAATGGCGCGCGGCCGCCTCCGCCAACCCTGGGCGAGCAGATACGCCGCGAACGCGAGCGTCGTGACGTGAAAGCCAATCGGATAGTCGTTGTAATAGGACATCGCCAGCGCGAGCCACGTCACCAGGACCGCGACGACAACTGCAACGGCCAGACCCAGGCTTGGTCTCGAAATGAGCAACTCGGCGGTGGCCGGCGGCAGAACGAGCAGTGCAAAGACGAGCAGCGAACCCGTGATCTGGCTTGCCTCGGCCGCCGCAACCGCCAGAAGGAGCAGAAAGAGCGCCGACAGCATTCGGACCGGGACACCACGAGCGGCGGCAACGTCCGGGTCGATGGAAGCAAAGAGCAGCGGCCGTGCGATGAAGCCCAGGATGCCCAGGACGACGACCGCCCCGACGAACAGTATGCGAACCTGGTCCGCGGTGATACCGATGAAGCTCCCGAACAGCAGCGACTGGACGCCCGTGACGTTGCGCGGGCTGAGCGACACGAACAAGAATCCGCAGGCCAGGGCGAACGCTTGCACGGTGCCGGTGACCGCCGATTCCTCGCTGTGACCGCGTTTCCCGGGCTGCGAGAACATCGCGATGACGAGGGCGGCGCCAATGGCGAAGGTGAAGAAGCCGTACGTCGCGCTGACGCCGACGAGCGCGGCGCCGGAAGCGCCTGGAAAGGCAACGACCGCCAGCGTGTGACCGGCGAACGTCTGCCGCCGGAGCACCATGAACCAGCCGACGAGCGCAGCCATGACCGCGACGATCGTGCCGGCGCGAAACGCGTTCACCATGAACGGATACTCAAACAGCTGCGTGACGTCGCGGACGATGTTCCACGTGAGATGCGGATCGCTGACCATCAGCGCACCAGGTGCGCGTGCACGTCGCCGTGCGGCGCTTCGGGTTGACCGACGACGACGAGGTGTCCGTCGGCCGTACGGAACACCTCGATGGGAGTGCCGTACAGACGCGTGAGCGTCTCCGCCGTGATCACCTCCTCCGGAGTGCCCGACATGACACCACCCTTGGCGAGATAGATGACTCGGTCGAGGTACGACAGGATCGGGTTCACGTTGTGCGCAACCATGAGGACCGTCACGCCGCGCTCCCTGCAGATGAGATCGAGCAGCGCCGCGGCCGCCGCCTGGTTGGGAAGGTCCAGGCTGTCGAGCGGCTCATCCAGGATCAGGAGTGCCGGGTTACGGATCAGCGCTTGCGCGATGAGGAGCCGCTGCTGCTCGCCGCCAGACATCTCTCCGATCGGTCGGTCGGCGAACGCTCTCGCGCCCACCAGGTCGATGACGTCGCGCACATGCGCCTCCGCCTCACGGCCGCGACGAGTGACGCGGTCCAGGCCGGGGAGCGGGATGCCCCAGCGGTGGCCATCGAGACCAAGACGGACGATGTCCGCGCCCCGTACGCGGAGTCCGGCGTCGAAGCTGCGGCGCTGCGGCAGGTAACCGATCTCCCGGTTTGCGTGGCCCGGTGGCAGTCCCAGGACTCTCACGTCGCCGCTCGCAAGCGGCAGCAGGCCGAGGATGACGTTCACCAGGGTCGACTTGCCCACGCCATTCGGACCCAGTACGGCGACGAATTCGCCCCTGGAGATCTCCGCGTTGACCCCGGCCCAGATGATTCGGCCACCGCGCCTCGCCGACGCGTTGCGGATCTCCACCGCTGGTGAACGCCCCGCCGGCGCGTCCGGCGCGGATCCGCCCGTCGCGGCGTCGGCCGATGCGCCCGCGTCTCGTTCGTCGGTCGCTGCTGCCGCGAACCGCAAGTGTCCTCTGAGCCGGTCAAACGCGCTCTGCATTAGCGTCCGGTCGCCTGGGCGAGTGCCGCCGCGAGGTCCTGCAACTGCTTGGACTGCCAGTCCTGAAACTTGGCGTCCGGCGGATCCAACGTCTCCGTCACGTTGACAATCGGGATGCCCTTCGCCCTGGCGGCGTCCACCAGGCGCTGCACGTCCGGCGTCGCATTCTGCGTGTTGAACATCAGCACCGAGATCTGCTTGTTCGCGATCTGGCTGTCGATCGTCGCCTTGTCCTGCGCGGTCGGGTCTGTGCCCTCGCTGATCGCGCGCAGGAAGGCGTACGGCGTCATCATCTCGAGGCCGAGGGCGTCCGCGAGCGGCGAGACGATGCTCTCCGTCGCGCCGATCGGCGTGCCCGCGTACTTCTGTTTGATTAGCGCCACGAGATCGTTGTACTGCTTGAATCCGGTGCCCACCAGGGTGCTCTTCTGGCCGTCGAAGTAGGAGGCGTCAGCCGGGTCCATCTTCTTGTAGTCCGCCGTGATCTGGTCGATCACCTTCATGACGTCGTCCGACGAGTACCAGCGATGCGGGTTGTCGTCGTCTTTGAGCCCCAGGAGGTCTTGTACCTTCAGCACGGTTCGTCCGCTCGACGGATTCGAATCAATGGCCTTGCCGGCCCACGGATCGTAGCTGACGCCGTTGTAGATCACGTAGTGCGCGCTCGCGATCGCTCGCCCGTCACTCGGCGTAGGCTCGTAGTCGTGGGGGTCCGTGTCGGGGCTCGTGATGATGGCTGTGACTTTGGCTTTGTCCCCGCCTAGCTGCGAGGCGATGCTGGCCCAGAAGTTCTCCGCAGCCACGACGTTGAGTACCGTCGTGGATCCAACGGCCGCTGGCGAGGTGGAACCGGCTCCAGCCGATGACATGGTCTTGTTGCCGCTACTCCCGCAGGCGGCGAATACGATGCTCGCAAGCGCCGACGTGATCAATGCGAGACTAGGTATCAGACTTAGTCTCAACTGATGAGAACGGTACATGTCGAGTTGCTCCTTCATTCATCCATCGCCGCTAGGAACGGGTCGTTGACGTCCTTGTGATTGAAGGTGTTCCGTCCAGGAGTCGACAGGCGTGACACCGGCCGTAGACCTCAAGCCAGTGCGCGCCGATCTCGTAGTCCATCGCTTTGGCCAGTTCGCGCACGAGCGGTTCGACGTCGCATTTCGTGAAGTCCTCGACGCGCCCGCAATCCGTGCAAACCAGGTGGTGGTGGTGGCCCCTCGTGCTGACGCGGTAGTGCAGGCTCCCGCCGTCAAGCATGACGCGGCAGAGGATGTTGAGATCGAGCAGCAGGCGGATCGTCCGAAACACCGTGGCGCGGCCGACCCTCCGCGTCCGGCGCAGCACATCCTCGACGGTGAAGTGCGAGGGCTGCGAGAGCACCGCCTCGATGACTCGCCGTCGCGCGGTGGTCACGCGGTGGCCGCGTAGTTCGATGCGGTCGATGATCAGGTCAATGTCGGACATAGGACACCTTCCATGATTGAGACGCTGTATCAGAATATAGCGATACGTTGTCTCAGTGTCAAAGAAAGCCCCCGCGAACGGCGCGAAGGGCCTAACCCGCTCCGAGTCCGCGTTCGGCACCCCAGACGGCTATCTGCGAGCGAGACGCGAACCCGAGCTTGCCGAGGATGTTGCCGATATGGGTCTCGACGGTCCGCTCGCTCAACACGAGGACCTCAGCGATCTCGCGGTTCGAGCGGCCGCGCGTGACGTGCGTCGCGACCTCGCGCTCCCGCTCGGTCAGCCCGCCCCACTCCTCCTTCGCCGCGCGTCGTGCCGTGGGTGCGCGCATCTGTGGCGCGTACGCTTGAGCGGCGGCCAGGAACCGCTCTCTGCGGTCCTCACCGACGCTCTCCGCCAGGCGGAGGAGCAGCGCGCGGGCGTCTCCCTGCTTGGCCTCGGCATCGGAGCGGCGACCCGCGCCAGCGTAAGCGCGGGAAAGCGCACACTGCGCGCGCCACAGCCACGGGAGGTCGCCTTGGGCTCGTGTGGAGGACTCCGCCTGCGCCAGGGCCTCGCACGCCCCGGCGAAGTCTCCGAGCGAGGAGAGCGCCCGAGCCTTCGTCACGAGCAGCGGCGGCGGCGCGTTCGACGTCGAGGATCCAACGGTCGTCGCGAGGAGGCGATCCGTGAGGTGGAGCGCTTCCTCCGCTGCGCCTTCGGCCAGCAGCAGTTCCGCGCGGGCCCACGCCACCCGGCGCTCGGGCAGCGTTTGCGGCATGTCGTCGTTGAATGGCGTGGCGTCCAGCACGGCGCGCGCCCGCTGCGCGTTCCCATTCGCAAGGTGCGCCAGCGCGAGGTATGAGCTCACGTTCCCGATCCACCAGGCTGACTTCAGCGATCGTGCCAGCGGCAGACCTGCTTCAAGGTGAGTGATAGCGGCGTCGGTATCGAACATCAGCCAGTACAACTGTCCAAGCGTGAAGTACCCACCCGCCATCCACTGTTCGTGATGGATCTCGGTCGCAATGCGCAGGCCTTCTTCGGCAAGGGCGAGGCCTTCGCCGAAGCATCCGAAACTTCCCAGGGCCGCGCCGAAGCTCCAGTGGGCGAACGCGGCGCCTACGCTCGAGCCGCTCCGGTGCGCCAGCTCCAGCGCGGCTTCGCCATCGCTACGCGCGTCTTCGAGAGTCCGCCCTGCGCCTGGTACCGTCTCCGCCATGCTCGGACTGCCGTACGATGTACGGCTCGAAAGCGCTGACATCAGGCGCTGCTCATCTCCGAGCTCCGACAACCGCTCGATCGCTCGCCCGAGGTGGTCAACGCCGCTGGCGAGATCTCCGAATATGCCATTCGCCATACCGAGCAGATCGAGCGTCTCGGCAACGCCCTGCCTGTTGTCGGTCCGTGTAAAGATCTCGAGCGCCGCTCGATGCTCTTCGAGGCCCTCGGTCACGCGGCCTACGTTGACGAGCCAGTTCCCGAGCCGGTTCAGGCTGCGGGCGAGCATGCTCTGGTCGCCGTCCGCTCGCGCGCGGTCGAGCGCCCGGCGAAAGAACTCGCCGGAGCGATCGTAGTCGCGGGTGGCCCAGAGGAACCCGAGGTCGATCAACGCCTGCCATTCGCCCGACGGATCGGACGTTTCGCGCGCGAGGCGCAGCGCGGCCTCGTGATCCTCACGCGCCCGCTCGAACTCGCCGAGCGCCTCGTTGGCACGGCCCCTCGCAGCAAAGATCCATGCGGGCGGAGGATTTGCGGTGTGTGCGGCCGCGTCGAGTGCACGGGTGAAATGGCCCACCGCCGCCGCGGGCGAGAACAGCTTTTGGGCCTGCTCGCCCAATCGCGCCGAGTAGTCGAATGCGCGATCCCAGACACCGGCTTCGAAATAATGATGCGCAAGCTCTCCAAGATGGGCTTCGCTCGCGGCGGAGCCCATGGCTTCCATCGCGTTGGCGATCTCCAGGTGCAGGGCGCGTCGCTCGCGCTTCAGCAGCCCCGAGTAGATGGCCTGCTGTGTCAGCGCGTGCCGGAACGCGAAGCGATCCTCCGACTCCTCCGTCACCAGCTGGGCTGCGATCAGCTCCTTGACCAGTGCGAGCATCTGGGACTCCGTCGCACCGCTCAGCCGTGCCAGCAGCGTCAAATCGAATCGCCGCCCGGCGACCGCGGCGTACACGAGGAGTCGCCTGGCTCCGGGGCTCAGCCTGTTCGACCGCTGCTGCACCGCGTCCTGGACGCTTCTGGGAATATGAAGTTCACTGGTCGGCTTGCGTTCCCACGAGCCGTCGGCGTAGAAGATGTCGCCCGACGTGGTAAGAGACTTGAGCACCTCTTCAATGAAGAATGGATTGCCGTCCGTCAGGTCGTACAGCAGCGCCACGGAATCAGCGCTCGGTGCTTCTGCAAGATCGAAGATCGCGGTGATCATGCGGGAGACGTCGGCGCGCGACAGGCGCTCCAGCAACAACTCGACCGCCAGTCGCTCCCGATCGAGTTCTGCGAGGAAGTGAGCGAGCGCTGCGCCACCCTCGTCCGTACGATACGTCAGCAGCAGAGCGACGGGCAGATCGCGTGCGCGACGCGCGAGCTGAAGAAGGAACTCCAGGCTCGTGTCGTCACTCCAATGGAGATCCTCGACAACGACCAGCAGCGGCGCATCTTTCGCCAGTCGCAGCATGGGCTGCATGAGCGATTGGAAGAGGCGGCGCTTCTCCTGTTCGGGCTCGACTGACGGCGAGGAGGCGACGTCCGGAAACATCCCGCTGAGCTCCGGCAACAGTTTGACGATGTCCGCGGCCTCGCTGCTGAAGACGGTCTTGACGTCGTCGGGCTCAGCCTTGAGCGCGAACGAGCGCCAGAGGTCCACGAGTGCCGCGAACGGGACACTCGCGTCGCGCTCGAAGCAGTGGCCTTGCAGGACGCGGACGCCCGGAGCAAGCGCACGGGCGCGAGAGGCCAGCTCGCCGGCGAGCCTCGACTTGCCGATCCCGGCTTCGCCCGCGACCGTGATCGTTCGGCCGCTGCCGGCGACCACCGATGAGAATGCGCGCTCGAAGTGGACGACGCATTCGTCCCGGCCGATGAGGATCGGGCACGTTATCGAGCTTTCGGGCGCAGTCCGCATAGCTTCCGTCAATTCGGTCGGCCGAACCCGATGCCGGACTCGGTTAGATAGCGCATCATAGATCGAGGAGTGCGGCGATAAGCGATCGCCCGGGCGGCAGCACCCCGGGCCTTGACCTCGCGGTCGACTTGCGGGCAGGCAGGCGCGTCCTGAATTCGAAGGTCGCCCTACCGCGAGATCTTGTCTCGCCAACGGGCCGTCCCAACCAGTAAGCGCCCACACAATGCGAATATCGTGACGGTCGCTAGATCAGACCCTTAGCGGCGAGCGCATCCACAAGCTTGTTGTATCGGTCGAGCCGCTCATGCCCGGTACCCCATGCCGCTTGGAAGAAAGGCTCGACTGAACCGGTGCAGACGTCGTGGACGAGCGAGCGCATCTCGTCCAACGAGATCCCGTTTCGCTCCACGAGAGTTGCTGCCGTCTTGACCACTTGGTCGAAGGCTCGTCGAGGGCGAGCCACCCACTGGGAGAAGTCCCCGGTCATCTGGCGACATGCATGTTCGTGCATCGGCCGCCTCGCTCCAGCCATTACAGTTCTCCTTACAGTCGGAAGGTCCTGATTCTCGCTGTGTAAGTGATCTCAGCGACGCGACGCAAGCCAGAATTGTCTTGTCGCTCTTGGCAGGCCGATTTTTCGAGTGCGCAGTTTCAGGCCCGTAGCGACGATGCTCTGGGGCGCCGCGGATATCTAACAGCGTCCTCATCGCGGCATGTATAGTACGGTCATCTAAGACGAGGGAACGATAGGAGGGCAAGATGCCAGCAAAGAAGAAAGCAGCAGCGAAGAAGCCGGCAGCGAAGAAGCCCGCCAAGAAGGCGGCGAAGAAGTAGCCCCCAGTACCTGTCGAATCAGACGACCGCTCTCGAGAGCGGTCGTCGTTCATTTGATATTATGTTATGCCCGCGTCGTTCATGCGCGTAGCGACGGGATGGCGTCAAGGTCCCGTCACCTTCCGCTCGCCAGCCCATTCGTTTCTCCACTCCCAGTTGAGAACCATCCGTCATTCACTCGGCGGTTGGCGGAC
Source organism: uncultured Chloroflexia bacterium (assembly GCA_963743185.1). Lineage (GTDB taxonomy): Bacteria > Chloroflexota > Dehalococcoidia > DSTF01 > JACRBR01 > JANXYW01. The sequence continues at coordinate 358,344 of CAVUOT010000010.1, forward strand.
CGCCGCCGTGGCGCAGGAGCTCGTGCGCGGGAGGTTCGCGTCCACATATCACATATAATGAAGAACCTCTGGAACCGCATATGTCGCTGTTGAAGGTGTGCCGGGAAGGCTGGTCGGCGTGGGACGACTATGCCCGAGGCAGCCCCCGGTGCCTTCCGCAACCCGCGGCGTGACTCCGTGAGGCGGCTCTACATCTCCGAGTGGCGTCGCGACGCGCTCCGCACGACCCTGTGGCTCGTGCCTGTCGCATTGGTAGTCGCCGCGGTCGCTGCCTTCGCGGTCACCTATCTCCTTGACCGCACGGTCTTCGAGGGCGGCAGCCATCTCCCCCTGTGGCACGGCAACGCCGACGCGGCACGCCTCGTGCTGACGTCCATCGCGGCAGCCGTCATCACCGTCACCGGTGTTGTGTTCTCCGTCGTCATCGTCGCCTTGACGCTGGCGTCCCAGCAGTTCGGCCCCCGGATGCTGCGCAACTTCATCCGGGATCTCGGAACGCAGCTGACCCTCGGCGTGTTCGTCGCCACCTTTGTCTACAGCCTCCTCGCACTCGGGTCCATCTCCTCCGGCGGCAATCAAGATTTCGTGCCGCACCTCTCCATCACCATCGCGCTGGTCCTCCTGCTTGCGGATCTCGGTGTGCTCATCTATTTCATCCATCACGTTGCTGTGAGCATCCAGCTAAACGAAGTCGTGGCGAGCATCGGCCGCGATCTCGCGCAGGCCATGGACGAGTGGTTGACTCCGCTGCAGGGCGAGATCCTTCAGCACGACATGCTAGACGTGATCCGCAGAGATCTCGGCGCGGGCGCGGTCGTTCAGGCCGCACGGACGGGATACCTCCAGGCGATTAGCCACTCCAGGCTTGTCGAGCTTGCTTCCGAGTTCGACGCCGTTATCGTCCTCTTGCACCGGCCCGGACACTTCCTGGTGGACGGTCGTCCCCTTGCGAGGGTCTACCCGGCTTCGGCGGCGCCAGGGGTGCTGCGAAGCCTCGACCGCTCGCACATCACCGGCCCGCACCGAACGCTCACTCAAGACCCCGTGTTCGCAATCGATCAGTTGGTCGAAATTGCGATCCGCGCTCTCTCTCCGGCCGTCAACGATACCTTCACAGCGATCACGTGCATCGACTGGCTGACCGCTGGCCTATGCCGGCTTTCCGGCCTCACGTACCGCGCTCGCGTGTTCCGCGACGGCTCTGGCACCGTCCGGGTGATTGAAGCACCGCTGACGTACGACCGGCTCGTCAACGGGGCCTTCAACAAGATCCGGCAGGCAGGCCGGGGCATGCCTGCCATCGCGATACGCCAGCTCGACAGCCTCGTCCAGATCGCCCAGTTCGTCTCCACCGATGAGGAGCGCCGAGCGCTGATCACACAGGCGGAGATGATCCTCCGCGCAAGCGACGAGGCGATCTCTGAGGAGCTGGACCGGGAGGACGTGCGCCGCCGCTACGACCGGATGATTGAGGCGACCGCCGTCGGAGCTCCAGGAGCGGGCACGAAGGCGACGCGAACCACTTGAACGGCAGCGCGACCCGAGGCATGTATTCGCGCATTGCCCGCCAAAGGCGCACCACCGCCGTAGATTCGGCAACGCACTCGATGATTCTCGAGGCCGTCTGGGGCGATGAACTTGGGAGAGGTCGCCACGTCTTAAGAACCTACATTAACCAGGTTCCGGTCGAAGCTCGGCGCCGGAAGCGCCCGGCGGCTGATCCTGACGGAGCCAGGTATCGGCTACCGATTCGTGGACACGCGACACCCTGATCGCATTCGGATCGAATGTCCTGACTTGCTAACACGCTGCTGACGCGATCCTAGCTACGATGCGAAGTGGTGTCGAAGGACACCGCGCTCGGAGGAGCAGTAGCGATGCGCAATGGAACACGCCTCAACGTTTTAGTCGCGAGAGATTCCTACGGCAAGGTAGGTCCGGTTGTCAGCGCGCTCCTGGCCACCGGAGCGTTCAACGTGAGTGTCTATGGGGTGTGCGCGTTCAGCCGGCTACCAGACTTCATTAGCGACGATACCCACGCCGTCGTCCTCCTCCTGTCAGACGGGGACGACATCGTCGACCTGAGGGAGCTCGTGTCGCGGTTCCCGGCGACAGCGTTCTTGTTCGTCGCGCCGCGCAAGCCGGCTCCGAGCGCGTTGGCCCGCCTCGCTGGCGCGCTTGGCACGGGTCTGGTCACCGCCGATGAGGCTCCGGTCGTCATAGCAGCCACGCTTACATCGTTACTCGCACAACACGCTCGTCGCGCTGCATTGCCTGATCGAGCGACTCACTGTCTCCAGGGCTCGGTCTGAGGAGGTCGCACGTGAACACAACGGTACCGCCCCCTAAACAGGTCCAGCTGAGGGAAGCCGAATGCACCATTAGCTGGGCGGTTGGTGACCGGTGCTTCCATTGGCTGCTTGGCCTTGGAACGGTCGTCGACACAACGCCTTGGCTTGGTGGCGTCGGCGTGAAGTTCGACCGGAACGCTCGCACCGAGGTTCTTTCACCTGCTGCCCTAAGGCGGACGCCGACTCAGACTTTCTGACCCGGACAGTAATCGAGCGGGTTGCGACGAATTTCGCTCTGACCCAGAACTAAGCGCGCAACACTTCGCGGCAGCATGGTGCCTCCCCAATCACAATGACGTCTGTGCGGCGGGCTGGTACGTACGCGCGTTTGAATCAGGCGCGTCGCAAGGTCCGGTGAACCGACGTTATGGCGCGCCCGCGCTGCGAGACGAGGACTCTGATCGAACTCGGACGCCGCCCGTGCCTTTCCTGACGAGCCGCCAACAGGTGTCGCGTTAGGATGGATGCAGCACGTGGCTCACCCGAGAAGGATGTGTTTGAGACACGTGAATTCGGAGACGGCCCCTGACTCGTCCCAGGGGTCGCCTCGGCTCTACCAGCTCGGAAGTCCTCACCCTCGAACAAGGTGAGGCCAGGAGGAACGATGGAGAAGATCGCGGCGGTCCGGCGAGAGGAGCGACGCGCCATGAACCGGGCCTACGTCCAGAGCAGAGTAATTGAAGCAAACCTTGAACACCTCCGAGTCGTACTGTTGGACGCGAATGCGAGAATCGGTGATGGGCTAGAACCGATCACCCACGGTTTCGGGCAATACGTCCGCTTGCTCGGCGAAGCATGTACGCTCGCTGACGCCGATGCGCGAGCCTCGGACACGTCGGCCACTGGGGAGGCAGCCGACGCATGACCGGATCTGCTCAGGACGCCGATGGCGCGCTGGTTCGGTCACTCGCCGCCCTTTGGAAGTCGCACCTCGACCAGGAGTCGGCAGCCCTCGAGGCGACGATCCGACCGTGGGCGATAAGCCGAGGCGCCTCCACGATCCGCGAGGCGTATCGGCAGAACCTTGCACTCGGGATTGCCTGGTTCCTGACCGACATCGTCGGACGACCGTTCGCCCGCCTCTACAAGTCGTCACTGCTCGATGAACGCGCCGGCGATCGCTAGAGACCATTGTCACAATGACCCTCCGGCCTGAGCAGGAACGGACACGAGCCGACGCACAACAGAGTGCGTACTTCCCTGATATCTAAACAGCGCTACCGTGCGAACGTGCGGCGGCTCTCGTGGCTCGGCATTTAGCCGGGAGGTCGACATGACCGCACTCACCACGCCTCATCGCCGCAGTTATGCAACAGGAGCACCGACGGCACGGAGAAGCTGCCGGTCACGGCACGTCCTCGCAAGAGTAGGCAGAGAGCGATTCATGCAATTCCTGCTTACCCATCTTCCGCCGAAGGAGCGCCAACTTCTCCTCCTCGTCACGTGCCGCAACGGCCAACCGAGGGATGCGGCACGTACCGACAAGAACGGCTATATGCCCCGCAAGGAACGCGAACGCGAGCGGAACAAGCGTGGACAACACGAGGGTTCGCATCATAACGTCGAACCATACCGCCCGCGCGGACGTTGTAACCGAAACTTGGGCGATGAATGCCGGTGCTATCGACCGCGAGAGCATGGGGGATTGCACGCCTGTACATGCGAACTATACGGAAGCCAACACGGTTACGACGGGAAACGCATCACTGCCTTTCGTTTTCCCTTGCGATGACGCGCCGAATGCCTCTGCCGAATGCCTCTGCCGAAAGCCTCTATTTTAGGCGTTAGTACATGCCTAGCATGCTTGCGAAAGGGTTACCACCGCGCTCGAACGTGTGCCGGAAAGGAAGCGCGGCCTGATCCTCACCTGCATCAAGGAGCCAGGGAGCGGCGACGTTAGTCGGTCCGGCCCTTGGTGGTGGCTCGCCGATGGTGGCGCCGTGTCTCATCGCCTGCCGCTCGACGATGACGAAGTGATGACCTGCCCCATGCGCTGGGAGGCGCGGGGGTTGGTGCGATCGAACACGACCGTCTTGAGGGCGAGCACCGAATACGTCTGTGGATGGACGATGCGCAATGAGCGCTAGGATTCGCCGCGTTCACGTGGACCGCGAGGTCAATCTTCCTGCACTGCCGAAGGATCCCTTCCCAGCCGTGCACGGCATAGCACGCGTCGCAACCACGTCCGACGACGCATCGCCCCGCTTCCTCGTGTCCGTCAAGCTGGCAGGGTCAGCCGAGCTGCGTTCGCCGTTGTTCCTGCAACTCGGTATTGCTCTTTTGCCCCAAGCTGTGTTGCCGCTGGTCACGGCCGGATCCCTTACGAGACTCTTATCGCTTCAGACGTTGCCCAAACGCCGCCCTGACGGAGGTCGTTCTAGACTCTTGGCTATGAGGGTCTTGCTCGTTGAGGACGAAGCGCAACTCGCCGACGTGATCGCGCGCAACCTGACGGCGCGACACCACGAAGTGATGCATGAGTGCACGGCGGAGGCGGCGCTACTGCGGATGGCGGAAGTCTGGCCCGACGTGCTGGTCCTCGACGTCAATCTGCCGGACCTCACCGGCTGGGAGCTCCTGCGGCGGCTTACGGAGGCGGACCGGCGCAAGTTGCGCGTGATCGTTATCTCGGCGGCGCCGATCTCGCAGAAGCGGATCGACGAGTTCAAGCCGGACCACACGCTGCAGAAGCCGTTTCCGATCAACGCGCTCATGCGCATCCTGGGTGAAATGACGCCGGCCACGGCGCCGACGGGCGAGAAGGAGGAGTCGTGATGGAGCGTATCGTTTTGGAGTTGATCGTTGCGGTGGGGGTGTTCGCTCTGATCGTTGCGAACTGGTCGGACGAGGTTGGGTCATGAACCCCGACGTCGTCTTCGTCCTCGTAAGTGCGTTCCTGTTCGGGCTGATGATCGCGTCGATCTGGGCGCTCGAGAAAGTGTAGGGGAGAGATGGAGAACGTCGTGCTTTCGATCGGTGCGAGCCTTGTCATGCTCTACCTGATCTTCGCTTTGATCCGCCCGGAATGGTTCTAGGAGGATTGCGATGACAGTCATGGGTATCGTCCACATCCTCCTGTATTTTGCCGTCATCCTCGCGTTGACGAAGCCGCTGGGCGCCTACATGGCGGCGGTCTTCGAGGGCGAGGGCACGCTTTCGAAGCGCTTCTTCGCGCCGGTCGAGCGCGTCATCTACCGCGTCTTCTTCGTCGATGAGAAGCAGGAGATGGACTGGAAGCGCTACGCGCTCAGCGTGATGATCTTCAGCACGCTGAGCATGTTCGCCGTCTACACGATCCTGCGCGCGCAGGGGCACCTGCCGCTGAATCCGCAGGACCTGCCCGGCACGACGGGCCATCTCGCCTTCAACACCGCGGCGAGCTTCACGACGAACACCAACTGGCAGTCGTACGGCGGCGAGTCGACGATGAGCTACATGTCGCAGATGCTCGCGTTGACGGTGCAGAACTTCGTCTCCGCCGCAGTGGGCATCGTTGTGGTGATCGTCCTGATCCGGGCGTTCGTGCGGCGGAGCACGACGGACCTGGGGAACTTCTGGGTCGACCTGACGCGCTGCATGCTCTGGATCCTCCTGCCGCTCGCGGCGATCCTCGCCGTCCTGCTCGTCTCGCAGGGCGTGATCCAGAACTTCAGCTCCTACAAGGAGATCACGACGGTCGAGGGCGCGAAGCAGATCCTGGCGATGGGCCCGGCGGCATCGCAGGTCTCGATCAAGCAGCTCGGCACGAACGGCGGCGGCTTCTTCAACGCGAACTCCGCCGTGCCGTTCGAGAACCCGACGCCGTTCTCGAACTTCCTTGAGGTGGTCGCGATCCTTCTCATACCGGCGGCCCTCACATACACCTTCGGCAAGATGGTCGGCAAGACCGGACAGGGCTGGGCGATCTTCGCCGCGATGAGCATCATCATGCTGGCCGGTGCCTTCTTCACCTACGGTGCGGAGCAGACGGGTAACCCGACGCTCGCCAGTGCCGGCGTCGACCAGTCGTACCACACCGGCCAGCAGGCCTCGTCCGGCGGCAACATGGAGGGCAAGGAGGTGAGGTTCGGCATCGCCGACTCGGCGATCTGGGCCAACGCGACGACCGACGCCTCGAACGGCTCCGTCAACTCGATGCACGACAGCTATACGCCGCTCGGCGGAATGATCCCGATGTTCAACATGCACCTGGGAGAGGTGGTGTTCGGGGGCACCGGCTCGGGACTGTACGGCATGCTCGTGTTTGCCATTATCGCGGTCTTTGTCGCCGGCCTCATGATCGGCCGCACGCCGGAGTACCTCGGGAAGAAGATCGGGCCGAAGGAGATGAAGCTCGCCGGCATCTACTTCTTGATCACGTCGGCGTTCATGCTAATCACCACGGCGATCGCCGTTTCGGTGAAGCAGGGTCAGGCGGGCCCGCTGAACGCCGGCGCGCACGGTTACTCCGAGATCCTGTACGCGTTCACGTCCATGGGCGCGAACAACGGATCCGCATTCGCCGGGCTCACGGCCAACACGTCGTTCTACAACGCCACGGGCGGCATCGAGATGCTCGTAGTCCGGTTCCTGCCCATGCTGGCGATTCTCGCGCTCGCAGGCGCGCTCGTGCAGAAGAAGAAAGTGCCGGAGAGCGCGGGCACACTGCCGACGGACTCGCCGCTGTTCGTGGGGTTCCTCGTCGGCGTAGTGATCATCATCGGCGGGCTGACGTTCTTCCCGGCCCTGGCGCTGGGGCCGATCGCGGAACACTTCCTCGTGCACGCGCACATCTTGTCGTAAGGGGATCGAAGAATGCTTGACCAGATGCCGCAGACAGAACCAACGGAGCACAGGTCAGAGATCGCACAAGCGCGCAAGTCGCGCGCGTCGATCTGGAACTGGCCGATCATCCGCCAAGCCACGCTCGACTCGTTCAAGAAGCTGTACCCGGTACACCTGCTGGGCAACCCCGTCATGCTCGTCGTCGAGATCGGCGCCGCTGTCACCACCGTGATGTTCCTGCAGGAGGTGTTCGGCAATCGCAGCGAGCCGAAGTTCTTCACCGGCGCGGTGGCGGTGTGGCTGTGGTTCACCGTCCTCTTCGCGAACTTCGCGGAGGCGATGGCGGAGGGCCGCGGCAAAGCGCAGGCGAACACGCTCCGCGCCATGAAGCGCGACACGATGGCGAAGCGCGAGCGTGACGGTAGCATCGAGCAGGTCGCGTCGTCCGAACTGCGCATGGGCGACATCGTCCGCGTCGATGCCGGAGACGACATCCCCGGCGACGGCGACGTGATCGCAGGTGTGGCGTACGTCAGCGAGGCCGCGATCACGGGCGAATCCGCCCCCGTGCTCAAAGAACCGGGCACCGACATCCGCAGCTCGGTAACCGGCGGCACGACGATCGTCAGCGACTTCCTGCGCATCCGTATCTCCGCCAACCCCGGCGAGAGCTTCCTGGACCGCATGATTGCGCTCGTCGAAGGCGCATCGCGCCAGAAGACACCGAACGAGATCGCGCTCAACATCCTGCTGGCGACGTTCACGATCATTTTCCTGCTCGCCGTCGGCACGATCCGCCCGTTCGTGGACTACCTCGGCGGCACGGTGACGACGACGGCGCTCGTCGCGCTGCTGGTGTGCCTGATACCGACGACGATCGGCGGGCTGCTGTCGGCGATCGGCATCGCCGGCATGGACCGCATGGTGCAGCACAACGTGCTGGCGATGTCGGGCAAGGCGGTCGAGACGGCGGGCGACATCGACACGCTGCTGCTCGACAAGACGGGCACGATCACGTTCGGCAACCGCCTCGCGTCCGAGTTCATCCCGGTGGGCGGCCACAGCGAGAAAGAGCTCGCACTGGCGGCGCTCCAGTCGTCGCTGGCCGACGAGACGCCGGAGGGGAAGTCCATCGTCGTGCTTGCTCACACACTGGGCTACGACGGCGTGAGCACGACTGACCCGAACGCGGAGTTGATCCCGTTCAGCGCCGAGACACGGATGAGCGGCATCCAGACGAACGGCCGGCGCGTGATGAAAGGCGCCGTCGACGCCGTCTCGAAGCTGGCGAAGCGGATCCCGTCGGACCTCGAGACAGTCGCGACGCGCATCGGCATGGCGGGCGGCACGCCTCTGGCGGTGGTCGACGGCGACGAGGTGCTTGGTGTCATCTACCTGAAGGACACCGTCAAGCCGGGCATCAAGGCGAAGTTCGAAGAGATGCGCCGCGCCGGTATTCGCACCGTGATGATCACCGGCGACAACAAGCTCACCGCTGCGACGATCGCGGCGGAGGCCGGCGTCGACGACTTCATCGCGGAGGCGACGCCCGAGAACAAGATGCAGCTGATCCGCGACGAGCAGGCAAAGGGTCGCCTCGTCGCGATGACCGGCGACGGCACCAACGACGCGCCGGCGCTCGCCCAGGCCGACGTCGGCGTGGCGATGAACAGCGGCACGGCAGCGGCGAAGGAAGCCGCCAACATGGTTGACCTCGACTCCGACCCGACGAAGCTGGTCGAGGTGGTCGCGGTCGGCAAGCAGATGCTGATGACGCGTGGCGCCCTGACCACGTTCAGCATCGCCAACGACGTCTCGAAGTACTTCGCGATCATCCCGGCGATGTTCGTCGGGATCTACCCGCAGCTCGACAAGGTCAACGTGATGCGGCTCTCGACGCCCAACAGCGCCATCCTGTCGGCCGTGATCTTCAACGCGCTGATCATCATCGCGCTGGTGCCGCTAGCGCTCCGCGGTGTGATGTATCGCGCCGCGCCGGCGGGGTCGATCTTGCGGGGCAACCTGCTGATCTACGGCGTTGGCGGCATCATCGCGCCGTTCGCCGGCATCAAGCTCATCGACCTGCTGCTCGTACTGCTGCACCTGAACTAGACGGAAGACAGAGGGAAGAAGATGCTTCAGAACACGATCAAGGACTTCCGGACGGCGATCATAGCATTCGTGCTTTTCAGCGCATTGCTGGGGCTGGCGTATCCATATGCGATCACCGGCATCGCACAGACGGTGTTCCACCGCCAGGCGAACGGCAGCCTCGTGAAGACGGCCGACGGCACGGCGGTCGGCTCGTCGCTGGTCGGCCAGAACTTTACCTCGCCGGCGTACTTCCACCCGCGCCCATCCGCCGCAGGCACCAGCGGCTATGACGGGAGCGCCTCATCTGGGTCTAACCTCGGACCTTCAAGCCAGGTGCTGGCAACGACCGTCGCCGGCAACGTGGACACGGTTCGCACGGACAACAACCTTGCGGCAGATGCCAACGTACCGGTTGACGCCGTCACCGCGTCTGGCAGCGGGCTCGACCCGCACATCTCGCCGGCATACGCGCAGATCCAAATTGTGCGCGTCGCGCAGGCGCGCAACGTACCGGAGGCCGACGTGCAGAAGCTGGTCGACAAGTACACGGACGGTTCCACGTTCGCGGTGCTCGGGGAACCGCGCGTGAACGTCCTGAGACTCAACCTGGCGCTCGACAGCGCCTACGGCGCCCCGCCCCCGCAGCCGACCCCGACCGCGGAGCCAGCGGCGCAGGCGCAATAAGGAGCGACGCACATGGTGACTGAGGTGCTCGTGGTGGGACCGAACCGACAGACACACACCGTCTACACCTGCGGCGACGTCGAATTGGACATCGACACGCGCATGGTGCATGTTGCCGGACGGCGGGCGATGCTGACGTTCGCCGAGTTCGAGCTGCTGCAACGGCTGATGGAGGATCCCGGGCGCGTCCTCACGCGAGACGCCCTTCGCGTGTTCCCGGGCGCCACGCTACGATCGGTTGACATCTGCATCTGGCGGCTCCGCCAGAAGCTCGCCGGGGCGAAGCACTTCGCCATCGAAACGGTGCCGCACGTGGGGTATCGATGCTGCGATTCGTCGGAGCCGCTCGAGGGCGCGTAAAGGCTCCTGGGCGGGACATGCGCGAGCACGTGCCTCCTCCGAGCCGCCGTTTTTGAACTCCTGGGCAAGCACCTAGGTAAAGGTCTGCTACATGCCAGCTGTCACTCCGGCCAACAAGCGGCTCATCGACCAACTGGTTGTCGTCCACTATGACTATCGCGCGTTGATGCGGCTCACGGCCGCGCTCGGCGAGATGCGCTATAGCGTGATTTCGGCCGAGTCCGAGGACGTGCTTCCGACCGCTCTGCGGCTTGCCAATGACCAGCCTGCAGCGATGATCGTCGGTCTTCGAGGGGACGAGAACGTGGCCGACATCCGCGAGCTGCTCGCCAAAGCGTCCAACAAGGGAGTGCTGTTCCTTGTGCGCGAGCCGCCACCTCGTGCCGCGCTGGCGCGCGTCATCAACGCCTACGGCTCGGCGATCCTGCGCGAGGACGAAGCACCGATCGTCATGGCATCCACGCTCGTTGCGCTTCTCACGACGCGCGAGGACGGGGAGTCTTCCTTCTCGCCGAACGAGAGTTGAGATGAACGCGCGCACACCTCCACCGATCCCGTCCCACCAGCGATGACAGCCGACACTCGTCCGGACCCCGAAGCGATGCTCCTGAAAGCCCACCGGGAAGAGCGCGAGCGGTCTGGGCGCGGGCGGCTTCGTATCTACCTGGGCGCGTTCGCGGGCGTCGGGAAGACGTACGCGATGCTCAATGAAGCACAGCGGCGCAAGAGCTACGGCGAAGATGTCGTCGTCGGGTTCGTCGAGACGCACGGTCGGAAGCAGACCGGAGCGATCCTAGAAGGGCTCGAGATCATCTCGCGGAAACGCATCGAGTATCGGAGCGTGGTGGTCGAGGAGATGGATGTCGAAGCGATTCTCCATCGGCGGCCGGCCGTCTGTCTCGTCGACGAACTCGCCCACACCAACGCACGCGGCTCGGAGCGCGAGAAGCGCTACGAGGACGTTGAGGTCATCCTCGACGCCGGTATTCACGTCGTCTCGACGCTGAACGTGCAGCACGTTGAGAGCCTCAATGACACCGTGCAGGCGCTCACCGGCATCCGCGTGCGGGAGACGATCCCAGACTCAGTCATCGACAACGCCGACGACGTGATCCTCATCGATATCTCGCCGGAAGCCGCCCGCGCCCGCATGGAGCACGGAAACATCTACCCACCAGCGCAGGCGGCGGCGGCTCTGCAGGGGTTCTTCCGAGCCGAGAACCTCGCCGCGCTGCGCGAGATCGCGTTGCGCCGAACAGCGCAAGAGGTGGACGAGCAGCTCGACCTGTACATGCGGGAAACCGTAAATCGCCACGCTGAGGTCGACGAATGTGTACTCGTGCTGGTCGACGAGCAGCCATCTGCCCGTGCGCTCATCCGGCGCGGCTGGCGCATCGCGCAGGGTCTGCACGCTGAACTGGTCGTCAGCTACTTCAAGCGGGACTTAGACGACGCGGGCAGCCGCGAGCTCGTACGCACGCTTGATCTGGCGGAGGACCTGAACGCGCGCATCGTGACGGGCGAAGGCGACGACATCGCCAAGGCGCTCGCTGCGCTGCTCACAACCGAGGGCGCCAACCACGTCGTGCTGCCATATCGCAGACCTGGGCTCGTCGAACGTGTCATGAGGCCGTCTCTCGTCGACCGCCTCGTGCAGGCCTCACCGTACCTCGACGTGCATCTCGTCACCGCCGAGAGGTGATCTTCACATGGACCGTGCCAGGATCCTCATTGCAGACGACGAGCCTCAGCTGCGGCGCACCGTGCGGCTCGCGCTCGAGCGCCACGGCTACGCCGTGCGAGAGGCCGCGACCGGAAAGGAAGCGATCGCCGAGTTCGCGCGATACAGGCCCGACGTCCTGTTGCTTGACCTCGTCCTCCCGGACCTGACGGGCGTCGAGGTCTGTCGCGAGATCCGCCGATTCCAGCACCAGCCGATCATCGTTCTGTCCGTCGTCCAGGACGAGGGGATGAAGATCGCCGCGCTGGACGCCGGGGCTGATGACTACGTGACGAAGCCGTTCGGAATCGGTGAACTCCTCGCCCGCGTCCGCGTCGCCCTACGCCGCGGTGCCACGGAGCGTCTCCAGCTCCCCGTCATCGAGGCGAACGGACTCTCCCTCGATCTTGAAAGGCATCGGGTGAGCGTCGACGAACGGGACGTCCATCTCACGCCTACCGAGTTCAGTCTTCTCCGGTACCTCGCGACAAACCCCGGTAGGTTGCTCACGCACAGCATGATCCTCAAAGCCATATGGGCTGAGAAGGATGACGCCGACGCGCATGTTATCAGGACTTACATCAATCAGCTCCGATCGAAGCTGGGCGATGACGATAGCCGATCCGGACATCGTTTCATCGCCACGGAGCCGGCCATCGGATACCGGTTCATCGAGGCAGATGAAACACTCACGAAAGCCGAACGGAGAACGGACGATCACTAATGCGTTCCTGATGCTGTTGGCGCTACGTTGACAGCGTAGCGTCGGCCAATTGGAGGAACATGCAGCCATGACCAGTCCCGCCAACTCCACCGTGAGCGTCGAAGTTGTGTCGCAGCTATCTGGCAGAGAACGCTGGATCCTCGCCGCGGTCAGGCACACCGGCCGCCTCGTGACGCGGATCAAAGAGCGCGGCGATGGCGACGTCGAGTTCTTCCAGCCGCCGCTTCAAGGGTCGAGTGGCGGCGGTGAGGACTACTGGCGCGGCATGAGCGAGGCCGACGTCATCTCGTGCCTTCATTCGCTGGAAGGACGGGGGCTGCTCTCGTCGCTCGTCAGCGTTAACCGAGCGAGCACGACTGAATATGTCTGCGAATGGAGACTGCGGTAATGTCAGAGCAACGTCGGAGTCTCAGAACCAGCGACACCGCCGGCGGGGACCCCGCTCGAGCGGTCGGGCCCGTCTCCGTCCGTGCAGGAGTCGCGACGATCGAATCACCATTGATGTTGCGGCCGACTGACTTCACAATCTACTCCTGTGGAGACGTCGAGTTCGACTGCGACGAGCGCGTTGTGCGCGTGAACGGCCGGCGCCAGGAACTCACGTTCGGCGAGTCCGAACTGCTCTTCCAGCTGATGCAACGGAAAGGCCACACGCTAACGCGCCGTGAACTCCAGTCGGCTTCCTTGCAGGACGCCGATTCTTCTCTTCGGTCCATCGACGTCCTCGTTCTGCGGATCAGGCAGAAGCTGGCAGATGCCCGACGTTTCGCCATTGAGACCGTGCCGCAACTCGGTTACCGCTGCGTCGAGCCCGGGTAGCTGCCACGACGCGGCTTTGCACCCTTGCATGCGGTGCCATGATGAGCGCGGCGTTCGTCTGGGGCCAGTGGCGACAGCGCCTTGCGAGAGACTCCGAAGGCGAAAGCCGGGGCCCCTTGAGATGAATGCTTCGATTGAAGCTGGTGGCTGGCGAAGCGCGACACGATATCGCCCGGGCTCGAGTTCGCGCGCGGCAGCATCAAGATCTACCGCGCGCCGGCGCCGAGCGAAGGCGTGCGGTGTGTCGATGCCGGCGTCAGCACTCACGACTAGCTTCTGCCGCGACGAACATCACCGCTTTGCGTTCGACCAAGGGCGCTCCGCTAGCTCGGGGAGTTACTCCACCTGACCGGGTACACAGTATGCGTTCCCGACAGCCCCTTGAGCTCCACCTCGCGCGGCTCTCCGAAGATCGACGGGTCGATGCTGCTGTGGACGAGCTGGCGAAGCAGCGACGACACGAGGATCTCGCCTCCTGTCGCCTGGTCGGCGACGCGAGAGGCGAGGATGACGTTCTTGCCATAGAAGTCATCGGCCTCGCGAATCGCTTCGCCGGCGTGTAAGCCGATACGCACGCGGACGTGTTCACCGTGCAAGGCCTCGTGCTCGGCGAACGCACGCTGGATGGCGATGGCGCAGGCGAGGCCCTTCTTGGCGGACTGGAATGCCACCATGAAGCCGTCACCCATCGTCTTCACCTCGAAGCCGTCGTGGGCGCGGATCTGCTTGCGGATGATCGCGTTATGCCGGCGCAGCAGCTCCTGCCACGCCCGGTCGCCGAGGCGTTCCGTGAGTACGGTCGAGTCCTCGATGTCGCTGAACATGAGCGTGACGGTTCCGTCCGCCTCCGGCTGCACGCTAATGTCGGGCCGCTCGCGGTGCACGCTGTCCGCGACCACGGCGATTGATGTATGGTCTGGTTCGGGATCAGCGAATTGGTATCCGACGCCCGTGTGTGTGCGTATGAACTGCGGTGATGACGCGCTGTCACCCAGCCGGATGCGTAGCTGATTCACCGCTGTTCGCAACACGTTCATACTGTCGCTGTACTCCTCCCCCCAGACGGCGCGCAGGATCATTGGATACGTGAGTACCTTGCCGGCGTGCGTCGCCAGATACGTCAGCAGGCTGTATTCCGTTGGGCTCAAGCGTATTTCACGATCCTCCACAGCGACGCGCCGCCGCTCCAGATCGATCGAAAGCCCGTCCACGCGGATCACCGACTTCTGCGTCCGACCCGAGGCGCCGCGGCGAAGCGCGACGCGCACCCGCGCCAGAAGTTCGTCCATGCCGAACGGTTTGGTCAAATAGTCGTCCGCGCCGGCATCCAGAGCGTCGACCTTCGCGCGTTCCTCGCCTAGTACCGACAACACGATGATCGGCGTGTCTCGAAGTCGTCCGATCTCGCGGCACACCTCGACTCCGGTCATGTCGGGCAGCACGAGGTCCAACAGCACGACATCGGGCTTGAACGCGCTAAACTCGCGCACGGCCGCAGCGCCGTCCGGTGCTTCTCGTACGGCGTAGTCGTGTCCGGCAAGCGCACGAACGAGCGCGTGCCGAAGCTCGGCTTCGTCGTCTACCACCAGGATCCTTGGCAAACTCATGTAGCGCACGCTTCGCGGTGCCCGGCGGCGTCGCGGTGTCGATCCGCCGGCAATTCTCGGCGGCCGCGGCCATCGCCGGAGTGCTGATCAACAGCGCCGGCTCGGCGATGCCGCGATCCTCGCCATCGGGTCCCGCCCCGCCGTAGGCGAGCCAGCATAGGCTAGCACGCGCTAAGCGCAGGCGCTCACGCTCAGTACCGTGATACCTCCGACCGAGATCGACTAGCACGCGCTGGCGCAGCGCGGCGACGGCCACACGCGGCTGGGTCTGCCGATCATTCCGCGACTGAGCTCTACCAAGACCCGTCGCCCGACGCACAGCCTCGGCGTCTAATCCCTGACGCACTTCTTATCGCTCAGAGGGCCGCGCTGACGGGGCTCTGACGCGCAGCGTTCTACGCTATCAGGGACATTACAGGCGAGGAGTTCGATGGCGGAGCGTGCCATCGAGATGGCCAATTCTGACATGCGGCGGGACACGAAAGAGCCCGCAACCCCTAGCTCCTTTTCTGGATCGGGCTCGGCGCCGAGCGTCCTATCCTCCGGCTTGACCGGCCCAGCACCTAAAGCTGCTTGCGGTCCCTCGGGGACCCTGGAGGTGCAGCGCGATATGAACAAAGACCCGAGCGCGCGCATCTTAATAGTAGATGATGAGCCTCAGCTCAGGCGGGTCACACGTCTGCTGCTGGCACGTCACGGCTACACGGTCCGCGACGTGGAGACTGGGCGCGAAGCGATTGAAGAGTTCCCCCGCTTCAAGCCGGACGTCATCGTGCTTGATGTCCTCCTGCCCGATATGAGCGGTGTGGACGTCTGTCGCGAGATTCGGAAAGAACACCACGAACCAATCATCGTCCTCTCCGCCGTCGGCGACCAAGCGACGAAGATCGCCGCTCTCGACGCGGGGGCAGACGACTACGTCACGAAACCGTTCGGCGCCGGGGAACTACTCGCGCGCATCCGGGTTGCGCTTCGGCGCGGTGCAACAGACAGGATGCAGGTGCCGATCATCAGCGCGGAAGGGCTGCGCATCGACCTCGAGCACCATCGCGTGGACGTGGACAAGTACGAAGTACACCTAACGCCGACAGAGTTCAGCCTGCTGCGCTATCTCGCCACCAACCACGGCAGATTGGCGACGCATTCGATGATTCTCAAGGCCGTCTGGGGCGATGCCCACGCCCATGACAGCCACATCTTGAGAACCTACATTAACCAGCTCCGGTCAAAGCTCGGCGACGACGGACGTGCCCGACGGTTGATTCTGACGGAGCCGGGTATCGGCTACCGATTCGTGGACACCGAGACATCCTGATCCCATTCGGATCAATTCTCCAAGCTTGCTGACACGATGCTGACGCGATGTTCGCTACCGTGCGAAGTGGTGGCGAAGCACGCTTTGCTCCGACGGAGTGCGAGAGATGCGCAGTAGTACACGCTTCAACGTCCTCATCGCGGGAGATTCGTACGACCAGATAGTTCCCGTCGTCAGCGCGCTGCTGGTCTCCCGAGCGTTCAGCCTCACCGTGTCAGAGCTGCACACCTTCAGTCGGCTGCCGGATCTCATCGTCGACGATACGCACGCCGTCGTCCTCTTCCTGACCGAAGTAGAAAACAGCGTCGAGCTGAAGGAGCTCGTGTCGCGGTTCCCGGAAACAGCATTCTTGTTCGTGGCGCCGCGCAAGCCCGCTCGAGCCGCCCTGGCCCGCCTCGCCGACGCGCTCGGCGCGGGCCTGGTCACGGCCGATGACGCCCCGGTCGTCATGGAGGCAACGCTGACGTCCCTTCTCGCGCAGCACGAGCGTCACCCTGAACGGTCGGAGCCGGCACCTGGCCGTCCGCCCGGATCAGCCCGAGAAGGTGCCGCGTGAGCACCGCCCTACTGCCCGCCAAGGAGCGTGACCTACTGGGGGCGGTAGCGCGCTGCGGTCGCATCCTCACGCGCATCAAGGAGCACGGTGATCGCGATGTCGAGTTCATCCAGCTGCCTAGCATGAACCTTCAATCGAAGGCCGGCGAGGAGCTCCAACGTCTCGCCATGGCGGATGACGACATCCTCACGTGTCTGCACGCGTTAGAGGGGCGCGGGTTGCTCACCACGAATGTCACCGCCTACAACGCGAGTACCACGGAATACGTCTGCGAGTGGACACCGCGTGACGCGCGGTAGCGTGGACGAATCGCCAAAGTCCGCTGCAATCCACGCGTTGTCCTTCCCGCACGGCACGGGCAGCGAGATCAGATCTCTGATCGAACTCGGACGCCGCCGGTGCGTTTCCTGACGAGTCGCCGACGGATGTGTCGTTAGGATGGATCCAGCACGTGGTTCACACGAGAAGGATGCGTCTGAGACACGTGAGTGTGGGGACGGCCCCTGGATCCTCCCAACGCGGGGGTCGTCTCCGCCGTATCAGCCCATCAGTCTTCAACCCGAAACGGGTGAGGCCAGGAGGAATCATGGAGAAGATCACGGCGGTCTTGCGAGAAGAGAAGCTTTCGATGGTCGTGGATGCGCTGAGCGGGCTCGGCTACGACGGCATCACCATCACGCACGTGCGCGGCCACGGTCGGCAGCGGGGCATTCGCGAGCGGTGGCGCGGCACCGAGTTTCGCGTCGACCTGCTACCCAAAGTGAAGGTCGAACTTGTCGTCGACGAGCAGCACACCGATGCCATCATCGATGCGATCTGCGCCCACGCGAGCACGGGAATGGTGGGAGACGGCAAGATCTGGGTTACCCCGGTGAGCAGGATTGTGCGCGTGCGCACCGGCGAGGAGAACTACCCGGTGGTCTCACCCGATTCTCACCGGGGCGAGCCGCAGCTGGCACGACGCGGCGCCTGATTGCCGGTGTGGAGTGTTTCGCATGTCCATCATGACCAGGGGATGGTTCGTCCGCGGCTCGCGTGACGAACGGCACGAGTTGCCTGCACCTGTCGAGTTGCGGCGCCGGGATTCCGGGTCGGTCGACCCGCCGGACGCCGAAGCTCAGGTCGCCGACCCCGTTGCCGCTCCGTGCTGGCTGGGCGTCGTTGCCATGATCCGCGGCAGCGATGGAGACAGGACCGTGTGGGTGGCCGACGACATTGAGCCGTTCGCGACAGGCGCGGGATTTGTGTTCTCCAGCATCGGCATGGTCCCAGTCTTCGCGCTGCGCGAAGGGAAGCGCCAACGCTACGGAGAACCTGCCGGTCACGGCACGTCCTCGCAAGAGTAGGCAGAGAGCGATTCATGCAATTCCTGCTCACCCATCTTCCGCCGAAGGAGCGCCAGCTACTCCTCCTCATACGAGAGCGCGGACTGATCCTCACCCGCATCAAAGAGCGAGGGAGCGGCGACGTTGAGTCGGTCCAACCACCGGTCGTGCCCCGCCGAGATGGTGGCGCGGTGTCCCAGCGCGATCCGCTCGACGATGACGAAGTGCTGACCTGCCTCCATGCCCTGGAGGCGCAGGGGTTGGTGCGATCGAACACGACCGTCCTGAGGGCGAGCACAACCGAATACGTCTGCGAATGGACGCTGTGCAAAGAGCGGTAGGGTTCGCCCCGTTCACCTGGACCGGAAGGGAGATCGAGTGCTCCCCAGGCGAGTTCGGCGCTTCTCTTAGCACGGCCGGTCGGTCCGACGGGACTACCGGGACCGCGGCAAGATTCGAGCCCGAACACCGGACTGGATATCCTTCAGTCAACAGCCGTTAGAGACCGGGCGACAACAGTCAAGCAGTCTGCGTACAATGCGCACGACTGAAGCGTCGGTTGTACTCTAGTTGTACTCTACCTGAGGGTTCAGAATGAGTCTGAAAACCGTTACCTGTCGCCGATGCTGGCGCAGTTGGTCCTGCGTATGATGAATCACCTTGAAGTGCTCGCGTTCTTTGTCGTCGTGTTGGTACTCATCGTGCTCAACTGGTCGAATGAGAAGAGGCGCTGAACGTATTTC
Source organism: uncultured Chloroflexia bacterium (assembly GCA_963743185.1). Lineage (GTDB taxonomy): Bacteria > Chloroflexota > Dehalococcoidia > DSTF01 > JACRBR01 > JANXYW01. The sequence continues at coordinate 377,406 of CAVUOT010000010.1, forward strand.
GTCGTGCGGCGACGGCGGGGCCACGGAGATTCTGACCTCAGGGGCGGGGTCTCACGGCTGACGCGCAATATGCCGAGTCGAGCGGCACGAAGATCGAGAAACGGTCGAAGACGGCCTCGCCACAGTGGCCCGCATAATCACGGCCGACGCGCCAGCGAGCGGTGCCACTGATCACCGCATCAAAGCCGGCGGCGTGTTCAAGAATGATCCGTGGATCGATCACCGTCCGCCCGAAGTGCGCTACACCCACGAGTGCCACGTCATCGACGATCTCGCCCAGGCGGCGGCAGGACGCTTGAAATGCGGCGACATCGGCGTCGTGCCCCTGCGCGTATACGGGCCCGGTGTTGATCGTGTCGCCACCGAACAGGACATGCGTTTCGCTGTCCAGCAGACAGATGCTGTCGGGCGTGTGCCCGGGAGTGTGCAGCACGTGCAGCCGGCGCCGTCCCAGCTCGATCACGTCGCCGTCTTGGAGCCGGACGGTCGCCGTCGTCCCCTTGACCGCATACGCTCCGGGTTCGAACCCCCGCGGCAGGGGGCGCGGCATGCTCGCGCCTTCGAACAGGTGGAAGTAGGTGTCGTCCAGGGCAGACGCGGCCCGCGCCGCCTCGATGACATAGCCGACGTATGACATGAACAGCGCACATTCCACGGGCTCCGCGTCTTTCGCCAGCTTCTCGACGCCGCGTTCGTGGATGGCGATGTCCGCAAAGCGCCAGTTGTTGCCGGTGTGATCGTGATGATAGTGCGTGTTGACCACGATGATCGGGAGGGCTGTGATCGTCCGCACCAGCGCCGCCAGGTCGCCGATGTTCAGCCCCGTGTCGATCAGCGCCGCGCGCTTCGATCCGAGCACGAGGAAGCTGTTGACGTGCGACGGCTCCGCGATGCAGTAGACGCCGTCCGCGATCTCGCGCACGTGGTACCAGAGGTGGTCGAGCACAGCAGCCGACCTCACGACAGCTCGAACATGTCCTGCAGCGCGTCGCCGGCGAGGTTCGCGGCGAACGCCAGCACGAACACGGCCAGCGCCGGGAACACCGGAATCCACCAGTGCTGCAGCAAGTAAGGCAGCCCGCGCGCGGCCATCGCCCCCAGCTCAGGCGCCGGCGGTTGCGCGCCCAGTCCCAGGAAGCTGAGTGCGGCGAGCGTCAGCACGAGGTTCCCCACGTCGAGCGACGCGGTGACCAGCACGGGCGGCAGCGCCCCCGGCAGCAGGTGGCGGAACGCGAGCCGCGGGCCGCGGCACCCGCTCAGCCGCGCGGCGTCGACATGGGCGCGTACGGCTAGCGCGCGCACCTCCGCGCGCACGATGCGCGCGTACCAAGGCCACCACACGACCGCAACGGCGATGAGCGTGTTACGCAGGCTCGGGCCGACGATCGCCACGACCGCGAGCGCGAGCAGGGGGCCGGGCAACGCCAGGAAGAGGTCCGTGATGCGCATCAGCAGCGCGTCAATGAACCCACCGGCGGCACCGGCGGTAAGCCCGATGATGCCGCCGATCACCACGCCGCTTGCGATCACGATGAGCGCCGAGAACCACGACGCGCGGATGCCGAGGATGACCCGACTGAGGACATCGCGTCCCAGGTCGTCTGTGCCGAGCGGCGCCGACCACGTCGGATGGTGGAATGAACCGAGTGTGAGCGACTCGTTCGTCCCGTGCGGCGCAATCCAGGGGGCCGTAACCGCCACCAGCGAAACGAGCAGCAATACGACGATGCCGACGAGGTCCACGCCCGCGGCACGACCGAACGACACGGTAGGCAACCGTAAGCGCGTGCGTTCGCGTGCAGGTTCTGCGATAGCCATCAGCTCGCTCCTACTATGGGGCACGCGACGTGCCGTCCATCGCGGACGTGCAGCAGCGGCGGCTCACGTTCGCTGCACGATGCTTGGGCCAGCGGGCAGCGGGTCCGGAAGAGACAGCCGCCGCCCTCGTCGTCCATCGGCGGCTCGACCTCGCGCGGCTGCAGCGCGGTGGCGGAGTCCGGCAGCGAATCCATCAACGACCGCGTGTACGGGTGGAGCGGCCGTGCGATCACGTCGTCCGCAGGCCCGCGTTCGACGATGACGCCGCGGTACATGACGGCGATCTCGTCGGCGATGACGCGGGCCGCCGCCAGATCGTGCGTGACGAAGAACATCGCCATGCCGAGCTGCCGGCGCAGTCCTCCGAGCAAGTTGAGCACCTGACCGGCCAGCGAGACGTCGAGCGCCGAGATCGGCTCGTCACAAAGCAGCAGGCTCGGCGTCACGATGATCGCCCTTGCGATCGCTACTCGCTGCCGCTGGCCCCCGGAGAGCTGGCGCGGGCGGCGCCGCAGCACGTCAAGCGGCAGCCCGACCCGCGTCAGCGTCTGCGCGATCACCTCCGGCCGGTCCGCGCGCGGCACCCGCTCGAGCGACAGTCGCTCTCCGAGCAGGTCGCCTATCGTCAACCATGGCGTCAGCGATGCCCCGGCGTCCTGGAACACCATCTGTGGCCGCGTCGTGCCTTCCCACGAGACGCTCCCGGCGTCAGGGCGCATCAGGCCAGCCGTGATCCGCAGCAGCGTCGACTTGCCGCAACCGCTTTCGCCGACGAGCGCGACGGAGCTGTGAGGCGGCACGGTCAGCGTGACGCCACGCACCGCGCGGATGTCACCTCGTGAACCGCGCACGCTGAACGCTTTGTGGATGCCGTTCAGCACCAGCGCCTCGTGTGCGAACCGCTCCGAAGCGTGTGCCGCCGGCGGCCAGGTCTCACGCTCAACGTTGGACGACGTCCACTGACCCGGACGGACGCAAGCGACGAGGCCGTCGTGGTGCGCCGGGGCCGGCTCCGGAAGCTCGGCAGTACAGGCGTCCACGGCGAGCGCACAGCGCGGAGCGAACGCGCAACCGGGCGGCGGCCGCCTCGCGTCAGGCGGCTCTCCGGGGAGGCTATCCAGCGGCCGATCGCGCGGCGACGTCCGAGTCAACCGCACATCCAGCAGTCCGCGGGTGTACGGGTGATCGGACCGGCGCAGTATGTCCTGCGTCGACCCGATCTCGACGAGACGGCCGGCATACACCACGGCGATCCGGTCCGCGATCGCGGCCGCCGCCGCAAGGTCGTGCGTGATCAGCAGGAACGCCGCGTGCGTCTCATCGCGCATGCTCGCCAGCAGCCGGAGCACCTGCGCCTGCACGGTAACGTCGAGTGCGGTCGTCGGCTCGTCAGCGATCACAAGCGAGGGTGAACCGGCGATCGCCATCGCGATCATCACGCGCTGCCGGAGGCCACCCGAGAGCTCGTGGGGAAACTGCCGCAGGCGGCGTTCGGCCTCAGGGACACCGGAGCGCGTCAGTAGTTCGATCACATCGTCGGCCCGCGCACGCCTGCCGATCGACTCTGCGACCTGCGCACCGATACGCATGGTCGGGTTGAGCGACGTCATCGGATCCTGGAACACCGCGCCCAGATGCCGTCGGCGGGCCGCGCGGCGCTCGTTGGCGTCCGCGCGCACCATGTCGGTCCCGGCGACGATCGACTCACCTTCGATGCGCGCCGTCGGCGGAAGCAGCCCCAGCAACGCTAGCCCAATCGCGCTCTTCCCGGAGCCCGACTCTCCCACGAGACCGAGGATCTCGCCTTTTCGGATGTCGAACGAGATCGAACGCAGCGCCTGCACGCCACCCGGGAACGTTACGCGCAGATCGCGCACGCGCGCCACGGCGGCTCGCGCCTCGCGAGGCGTCTCGACGGCATTAGCCGGCGGCATCGATGCTGTCATGAGCGTCATGCAGGCGCCCCCGCTCGCGCCTCAAGTGCCGCAACCATCTTCGTCGAAGCCACAAGCGCATCGCGCTGGAGGTACGCGATGGCGTTCAGGGACGCGCGATGCGCCGCTTCGGACGAGCCCAGCACGCAGTCCGGCAACACGCGGATCACGTAATCGCGCTGATGGGCATCTGCCGCCGTGTAGTGCACGCACACATCCGTCAGGCACCCGACTATGATCAGCGTCTCTGCGCGGAGCGCGCGTAGCAGAATGTCCAGCTCCGTACCGATGAAGCAGGAGTAGCGCCGCTTCTTTACGAAGAATTCCCGGTCGCCCGACGGCTTCAGCTCATCAACGAGCGCCGTGCCGGGCGCGCCCTCGACGCAGTGCATCGATTCCGCGCCGTCCAGCTCGCGTCCGATGTCGATGCCGCTTGCGCGATGCTCCTCGAGAAAGAAGATCACCGGGACGCCTGCCCGCCGCGCGGCGGCCAGCACGCGCGCTGAGCGTTCGACGATCGACGGGAAGCCCGGCATCAACGGGATACCTGTCGATCCAGCGGGCAGCAACCCGTCCTTTTGAATGTCGATCACGAGCAACACCGGATTGCCGACGATCTCCGTCATAGCACGCCTCCTCCTGGTGCGGCACACAAGCTCGTCTTGGCCGAATCGAACTGCACTGTGGCGTACTGTTGGCGGAAATCGCCCACGATCGCGCGCAGCATGGCGTCGACTGCGTGCGCGCTCGCGCCCAGGGCCCGGACAGAGATGCCCGACGCACCGGCAAGCATCGACGCTCCGCCAAGGATCCCTGGATGTGCGGCGAGCGACTCGCGAATCCGGCCGAGACACGCATCGCCAACCCGCGGACCGACGAGCGCCAGGCTGCCGAAAGCGGCGTAGCCGGCGACGGCTGCATCCGCCAGCCCGTCGGCGGGACGCATGTCGAGGGCTTCGGCAAGGATCAGCGCACCGCCCCAGTGGATCTCCGTCCGCGCCTCCAGCTCACGATACGCGTGCAGTTCGCGGTGCGCGGCGCGGCCGAACGCCCATACTTCGCCGACCGCCGCATGGGCTCGTTCGGCAAGGTCGACTCGGGTCTGCTGGCGCAGCGCTGCACTGGCATACAGGATCACCGGAGCCGGGATGCACTCCACGTACGCATCCGCGCCGACGCTCAGCTCCATCGCCGTCGTCGCGCAGTCGGCGTCTTCCATTTTGTACACGCAGGTCATGGCCGGTGTGCGCAGTTCGAGTGATGCGCCGGGCAGGACATCCACGCGAAGGAAGAGTTCGTCGCCCGCGAAGAGGCCGGCCGTCGCATTCACTATGTGGACCGTCGCGAGGCCCGCGCGCTCAGGATCGAGGTAGAGCGGACGCTGGAGCTGCAACGGCGCGCTCCTGTTCGCGTCAACCACGCGCGTGACCCCGGCGACGTCCCGCGCGGCCCGGAAGCGCAGCGTGCCCTGGAGGGAGCGGGCGCTGGACTCAGATGCGCAGGCCAGCATGGGCAGCCTCCATCATCGTTTGGCTCGGTTCTGGGAGCGCACACAGCCAGGACACGACGTCATCGATGCCGACGCCTTTCCGGCAGTTCGTGAAGATCACTGGTCCGCCCGCCCGCACGACGTCCGCGTCGTGCTCCATCACCTCGAGCCGCGCACCGACGAGGTCTGCGAGGTCCGTCTTGTTGATGACGAGGAGATCCGCCTTGATCACACCGGGCCCGCGTTTTCGCGGAATCTTCTCGCCCCCAGCGACATCGATGACGTAGATCGAGAAGTCAACGAGCGCTGGGCTGAACGTGAGCGTCAGGTTGTCGCCGCCGCTCTCGACGAACAGCCAATCTGCAGCAGGAAAGCGCTCTTCCAATTCAGCAATGGCCAAGAGGTTGACGGTGGGATCCTCGCGCACGGCGCTGTGCGGACAGGTGCCTGTTTCGACGCCGACGATGCGGGCTGGATCGAGCACATGTGAGAGCGTCCGGCGGACGTGCTCGGCATCTTCCGTCGTGACGATGTCGTTGGTGACCACCAGCACATCGTCGCCGGATGCGATAAGCCTCGGCACGAGCGCCTCTATCAGCGCGGTCTTGCCCGATCCGACCGGACCGCCTATGCCGATCCGCCGACGCGAACGAGTCATGTGTACGCCTCTCCTTACGACGCGAACAGGCGCGTCAGCGCGATCTCATGGCGCATCTGGCAGATCTCCAGGAGCGGGACCGATCCGCCGATCTGTTTCCAGTCGGTCGCAGCCGCGTCCGGGACCAGACTCGCCATCAGGGGCCGAAGCCGCGTGAGAATCTGCTGTGCCTCAACATGCGTAATCGTGCCGAGCCTGACCGCGGCGTTCATCATGCTCGCGCCGGTGGCCCACATCACCAGCGCGGCGGACTCTTCAGGCTGAGCGCCGTGGCGGCCCAGAATCGCACCCGCAACAGCCGCCTGGTTGCCATCGGTCTCGCGCGCCACGACGAGATCACACAACTTCTCGAGCCAGCCGTCGCGTTCACATGCCGCTGCCGTCTCCAGCATCTGGCGGCCCGTGCGCAACGACGCTTCCCGTGTCTCTCGCGCGGCTCGCGTCGCCGTCAGGCGTCGATCGATGTCGCGGAACTCGGCGACATCGATCCTGATCGCCGCCCGCGTGCAGGCGGCGGCGGCGGCCGCGTCAGTGCGCGCCGTCTGCCGCTGGAGTAAGAGGCGCACTGCGCGCTCCAGTTCCTCGGCGTTCCGGATGCGGCCTTCTTCGACCGCCGTTTCCAGTCCGAGGCTGTGCGCGTAGGCGCCCGCCGGATAGCCGGTGTCTCCATACTGCAGCGCTGAGAGTAATGCGTTCATCACACCACGAAATAGCGCTGCGCGAGCGCGAGTTCTGCTATCGGGGCCGACTCGGCCAGCTCACCGTCGAGCCGCACCTCGTACGTCTCGGGATTGACTTCGATATGGGGCAATGCGTCGTTGCGAACCATGTCACGCTTCGAGATCTTCCGGCAGTCTTCCACGCCAGCGGCGCGGCGCCGCAGGCCAAGGCGTTCCGGCACGCCGGCATCGATCGCCGCGCCGGAGACGAACGTTAGACACGTCTGCGCCACGACGTCCGGATGCGCGCCGAACATCGGACGATACAGCACGGGCTCCACGTTCGGAATCGACGCATTCGGGTCGCCCATGACCGACCAGGCGATCATGCCGCCCTTGATCACCATCTTGGGTTTCGCACCGAAGAACGCGACCGGCCAAAGCACGATGTCGGCAAGCTTGCCCGGTTCGAGCGACCCAACGTGCCCGGCTATTCCATGCGTGATTGCCGGGTTGATCGTCAGCTTCGCCAGGTAGCGCAGGATCCTCGTGTTATCGCTGTGCTCGCTGTCGCCGCCGAGTGGCCCTACCGTACGCCGCATCTTGTCGGCCGTCTGGAACAGTCGCGTGAACGTCTCGCCAACACGGCCCATGGCCTGTGAGTCGGAAGAGTACATGCTGATGACGCCGCGATCATGCAGCACGTCCTCGGCGCCCATCGTCTGCGGACGGATGCGGCTTTCGGCAAACGCGATGTCCTCCGGCACATCGGCGCTCAGGTGGTGACACACCATCAGCATGTCCAGATGCTCCGGCAGCGTGTTCACAGTGAACGGGCGCGTCGGATTCGTGGATGACGGCAGCACGTTCGGCTCTCCGGCGAGGCGGATGACGTCGGGCGCGTGACCGCCGCCAGCCCCTTCCGTGTGGTACGTGTGCACAGTACGGCCGGCGATCGCTGCCACGGTATCCTCGACGAAGCCTGACTCGTTCAGGGTGTCGGTGTGGATGGCGAGCTGGATGTCCATCTCGTCGCAGACGCGGAGCGTGCAGTCCAGAACGGCGGGCGTGGCGCCCCAGTCTTCGTGCACCTTGAGCCCGCACGCGCCAGCCGCCACCTGTTCGCGCAGCGGCTCCGGCAGGCTTGCATTCCCTTTCCCGAGTACGCCCCAGTTCACCGGCAGCGACTCGCCCGCACGCAGCATCATGCCGATGCTCCACGGCCCCGGCGTGCAGGTGGTCGCGTTCGTGCCATCAGCCGGGCCGGTGCCGCCACCGATCAGGGTTGTGATGCCGTTGCTCAACGCGTGCCAGACCTGCTGTGGCGCGATCATGTGGATGTGCGTGTCGATCGCGCCGGGGGTGGCGATGAGATGCTCGCCCGCGATCACCTCCGTCCCGGCGCCGATGATCAGTCGCCGGTCAACGCCGTCCATCGTGTCCGGGTTGCCGGCTTTGCCGATACCGGCGATACGCCCGGCCTTGACGCCGATGTCCGCCTTCACCACGCCGATCATCGGGTCCATCACGATGACGTTCGTGATCACGAGATCCAACACCCCGGCAGCGTCCGTGATGCCGGCCATCTGCCCCATACCGTCGCGAACGCTCTTGCCGCCGCCGAACACCGCCTCGTCTCCGTACGTCGCGGCGTCACGCTCGACCTCCGCGATGAGCGCGGTGTCGGCGAGCCGGAAGCGGTCGCCGGTTGTCGGACCGTAGAGGCGCGCGTAGCGGTCCCGCCCGATTACGCTCATCGCTGCGTCGCCTTATCCAACGGCCCGTTGACCGCGCCGTTACCTCCAAACACGCGCCGGTCGCCGCCGATCGCCACGAGATCGACCGGACGTGTATCGCCCGGCTCGAACCGGACCGATGTCCCGGACGGGATGTCGAGGCGCATGCCGTAGGCGGCGTCGCGGTCGAAGAGCAGCGCGCGATTGACCTCCAAGAAGTGGAAATGCGACCCGACCTGGATCGCCCGGTCGCCGGTGTTCGCGACCTCGACCGTGACGCGGGCGCGGCCGGCGTTGATCTCGATGTCGCCCGGAGCCAGCAGGTACTGCGAAACACTCATACCCGTACCTCCCGCGCGATCGGCTCATGGCAGGTCACGAGCTTCGTGCCGTCAGGGAACGTCGCCTCCACGTGCACCACCGGGACGAGGTCGGCCACGCCGTCCATCACGTCGTCGCTGGTCACGACGGTGCGGCCAGCGTCCATCAATTCGCTGACGGTTCGCCCGTCCCGCGCGCCCTCCATGATCGCCTCCGTGATCAAGGCGATCGCCTCCACGTAATTGAGCTTCGTGCCGCGCGCGCGGCGTCTGCGTGCCAGCTCGGCCAGCACGTAGATCTGCAGCTTCTCCTGCTCCCGCGGCGTTAGCATCATCGCGATCTCGTCCGTTTCATTCGGCGCTTAAACCCGCGGCGTCGCCGCCGGCGTCCTCGTCTTCACCTTGCCGTTCCGCACGAGCGTCGCGAGCACGTCGAGGACGACGCGCACGCCCATCAGCGCCGTCGTGTCGGCGTGGTCGTACGGCGGCGAGACCTCGACGATCTCCATGCCGGCGATGCCCTCGCTCGCGACCTTGCGTACCAGGCTCAGTGCCTCCCGAGGCAGGAAGCCGCCCGGCTCCGGCCAGCCGGTGCCCGAGACGAGCGCGCACTCGATGCAATCGATATCGAAGCTGAGATAGACCGCCTTGCAGCCCTTCCAGGCGATCTCCAGCGCCATCTCCGCCGTCCTGTCAATGCCTAGACGCTCGACGTCATCCACCGTGAACACCGTCGTCTCGCGGTCGCGCGCCACCTCGACGCCCTTCCGCGGCACCTGCCAGCCGCCGATGCCGATCTGCACGAGGTTCTTCGCGGACACGTTTGGCAGCTCGGTGCTGTGGAACCAGGGACACGTGTGCATCCGCTCGTCCATGTCGCGCTCCTGGGTGTCGAGGTGGCGGTCGAAGTGGATGATGCCAACGTTGCCGTCAACGTGACGCGCTAGCCCGCGCAGGTCCGGAAAACCGATCGAGTGGTCGCCGCCGAGAATCACTGGTAGCGTGCCGGACTCGACGACGTGAGAGACCGCTCGGGTGATTTGGTCGAAACTCTTCTCGAGGTTTGCCGGGATCACGAAGACGTCGCCGATATCGACCATGTCGAGCGACTCGCGCAGGTCGACGCCCAGCTCGAAGCTGTACGGACCGTAGAGGCCGGAGATCCGGCGCATCGCCTGCGGGCCGAACCGCGTGCCGGGCCTGTAGGTTGTGCCGGTGTCGAACGGCACACCCATCACCGCGACGGCGTGCTCGCCGACCTTGCGCACGTCCTCAAGGTACGGCGCCTTGAGAAAGGTGTTGATGCCGGCGAAGTGCGGCAACTCGCCGCGGCTGAAGCAACTGATCGTGCGGTCCTGCACGGCTTCCGCGGCTTCGAGACCAAGCTCGAGTGAGCGGGCGATCTCGGCCGCCTCGCCCGCCCGGCTGATGTGCTCCTCCTGCGCAAGCGCCCGCGAGCCTTCGAGGCCGTGCCGCTGCTCTTCCGTATCTGCCATTCTGAGCTCTCCTTCTACACTCGAATTCGTGGATCGGCCATGGCCTGCGCAACATCAACAGCGAAGTTCACGAATACGTACGCCGCGCACAGCGTGAACGTGACACCGGCAATCGCCGGAAAGTCCGCGTACTGGATCGCCTGGACCGTGTACGTGCCCAGGCCCGGCCAGGCGAAGATCTCTTCGACAACGACGACGCCCGACAACAACAAGCCGGCCTGCAGTCCCGCCATCGTCAGGGGAGCGTTGATGGCGTTTCGCAGACCATGCCTGAGAACAACTGCCACCTCCGAGATGCCTTTCGCCCGTGCTGTCCGCACGTAGTCCTGTTCCAGCACTCCGAGCAGCGACGCCCGCAAAGTACGCGCGATCGCGACCGCAGGCCCGATGGCGAGAGCGAACGCCGGCAGAATCAGATGCGTGAACGCATCCCAGAATGCCTTGGCATCAAGCCTGAGCAGCGTGTCGACGAGCAGGAAGTGCGTCGGCCCGATCGGCGCGGTGGCCCCTATGCGCCCCGACGCCGGGAGCCAGCCAAGGTCCCGGTAGAACACCAGGATAGAAAGGATCGCGATCAGGAATGGCGGAAACGAAGCTCCACCTGCGAGCAGGAGTCGTGCGACCCTGGCAACCGCGCCCCCCCGCGCGCCTAGGACGCCGACCGCCACGCCGAGGACGCCTGCCAGAACGGCGCTCGTGAGGGCGAGCTCTGCGGTCGCGGGGCCGAACTGCCGTAGATCTTTCGAGACTGGCCGCCGCGACCGCAGGCTGTCGCCCAAGTCGCCGTGGAGCACGCGCACGAGGAATTTCTCGTACTGCACCGGGACCGGTTGATCCAGACCGAGTTGCGCGCGCTTCCGCGCAACGGCCTCGCGCGTCGCGCTCGCGCCGAGGAGCGCGCGCGCCGGGTCGGAGGGGATCAGCACTTGCAGGGCGAACACCACGATCGACAGCACGAACAGAATCGCGATGAGCGAGGCGCCGCGGGTCAGAAGCAGTCGCAACATCGAGTGCTACTTCCTCTTGAGCTTGGCGATATCGAGCGTCCACGGGTAGTTCGGGATGTGCGCAATACCGTCGATGTCCGAGCGCATGAGCATCAAGTCCTTGACGTTCGCGATCGGCAGGAACGCGTCATCCGCCGCGACCAGGTCTCCGATCTTGGCGTAGTCCTCGGCGGCCTTTGTCGCGTCGGTCTCCACGATTGCGCTGTCGAGCGCCGAGTCGACGGCAGGGTTGTTGTAACCGAGGAAGTTCAGTCCGCCCTTCGAGTCCCAAACGATGCGCGACCAGAGATCAGGGTGACCGCCGTCCGGCGTGTTCGTCATGAGCAACAGGTCCGCACCGTTTCCCGGGTTGGTGGCCCAGTCGTAGACGATCGGTAGCTCCACCTGTCGCACAGACACCTGGAATCCCGCGGACTGCAGCTTCTGCTGGATGATCTGCCCGAGCCGCAGCTGGATGCCGCTCTCATCGGCCGTGTATGCGAAATCGATCTTGGGGTTGCCGGCCGCCGACACTGCGGTCTTCGCGGCGTTCAGGTCAGGCGTCACGCTGTACGGGGCATCGCCGCTCTTGACGAGCGTGCCCGGGTACATGGACGGAGCCTTGACACCGTATTGGCCGTACACGTCTTGCACGATCGACGCCATGTCGAGTGCCTGCGCAGCGGCCTTGCGCACTGCCGGGTCCTTGAACGCGCCCTTCGTTGTGTTCAGATAGAGGTACGACTGCAGGAATGACGTGAGTGTCTGGACGCTCACGCCCTTGTTCGACTGGATGCCGCCCAGCTCCGAGACGGGGAAGCTGTGGAGGATGATATCGAGGTCACCCTTCCCGATGCGCAGCTCCTGCGTGTTCATGTCCGGCACGATGTCGATCTGCACGTCCTTGAAATACGGCTGCGCTCCCCAGTAGCCGGCGAAGCGCGCGAGCGTGTAGCGCTGGCCGCGCTCGAACGATGCGAGTGTGTACGGGCCCGTCCCGATGTCGTTCGTCTTGAGGTACGTCTGGCCGAAGTCGCTGCCTGCGTTCGCCGTCAGTGCAGTCGGGCTCATCATCTTCGGCCCCCAGCTGGACGCCATGAAATGCAGGAACGGCTGGACCGGCCTCTTGAGTTTGACAACGAACGTCAGAGGGTCCGGCGTTTGCATGTCGCCGACATCCGCGAGCATGTACGCCGGCGCGCTGTTGACGTCGAGGCGTCGCTGGAAACTCGTCTTCGCGGCCGCGCTGTTGAAATCAGTGCCGTCGTGGAACTTCACGCCCGACCGCAGGTGAAAGGTATAGGTGAGCTGGTCCGGCGACACGTCCCACGACGTCGCGAGCACCGGCTCGAAGTCGGTGGAGTCCGGCTTATAACGGAGCAGGCCATCGTACGTCGACAGGATGACCGTGTTGCCCTCGATGTCGTAGAAGACGTCGGGGTCTGGCACGCTCATGTCTCCGAGGAAAGCGAGCTTCAGCGTCGTGTTGCCAGTACTTGACGCAGAACCAGACGACGTGCCGCTCGCGGTCGATCCGGCCGATGGCGTCGAATTCGAGCTGCTGCTCCCGCTGCACGCTACAGCGGCGACCATCACGACCGCACAGGTGGCCAACAACCATAGCTTCATCATGATCTCCTCCAAGTGAAAAGCCCGAGAGGCATCTGCCTCCCGGGCTTTTGTCCCGCCGTGTGGCCCGCCGAAACGGGCTGCTGCTCTCGGACCAGTCCCCGCGCGCGGCGGGCGGAACCCTAGCAGCTACTTCTCGCTACTAAAGACGACGTCAGTGCAATGATGGCGGAAATGAATGACGTACAGATGAACGCATCGTTACGGCCCGTGAACAAAAGGTCAGGATTCCGTCAGGAACCGTGGCAGCGTATCCGAGGGGCAAGCCCGCGCGCGGCCAAAACGCCAAAGAGGACATCGTGCTGCTGCAGTTCTCCTCGTCGACGGACTGTACGCGGCGGACGTCGGATCTTGCAGAGGCCGATCCTCAGCAGACACATGCGTGGGCGTCGCTCGACGGGCGAGCGATAGCGGTCCGCTCGGGAGCCATTTTCACCTGCCCAGAATTAGACGGGTCGATCATACTCGCACCGTGATCGCTGGTCGTCACCGCGCCGATGCGCCTCCCTTGATCGACGTGAGGACGACCGCGCGCGAATCCCTAGCCGCTCATGGCGCTGCGCCGTTCTGACCGGCGGCCGCGATCTTTTCGATCTGGACCCTCTGCGCACGGGGCGTGTGGCTGGGCTGGCCGAGGATGGGCCGGTAGCTCAGGTGTCCGTAGCCGCCGAGCATGTGCAGCGGCTTGAACGCGCCCGTGACGATGTTCTGGCTGCTGTTCCAGCCCTCGAACTGGTACGGCTCCCACGCGTGGTAGATGATCGCCTGTCCGGGTTGCACGGCAGGCGACGGCTTCACGTGCACCAGGTAGTGACCGATGTCGTTGGAGACGCGCACGAGGTCGTGATCGTGGATGTCGCGATCGAGGGCGTCACGTTCGCTCATGTAGAGGACGGGCTCGCCACGCTGCAGGTTGAGCAGCGTCTTGTTGGCGCGGAAGATGGCGTGGATGCTGTGGCGAGTGTGGCCGCCGGTGACCTCGATGGGGTAATCGTCGCCGTCGCCCGGGTTCTCCTTGTGAACGGGGAGCGCTTCGCCGGCGTCGATGTACCAGGGGTGGTCGAGGTAGAACTGCTGGCGGCCGGTGAGCGTGGGCCACGACTCCTTGCCCTCGACGAACCACTTGAGCGGCGCCAGCGCTTCGCCGTCCTCGAGGTCTGAACAGATCGCGGTGATGGGGCCGTAGCTCCCGGTCGAACGGACCTTCACCGCGCCCTTCTCCGCGATCTCCTTCCACGAGGTGCCCTTGAGCGGCTGCGACATGCTGATCGAGACGTCAAGCGCTTTGGTGGCGTCGCCCTCGTTGAACTCGCCGTTGATGCTCCAGTCGTTGTAGATGTGGGTGAGGTCGTGCGTCCTGCCGAGCCGGTCGGTGTACGGCTGTTCCTCGCGCTGAATCGCGCGCTCCTGGATCTTCTTCGCGAGCCGCGCCATGATGTCGAACTCCGCCAGCGATTCGTACAACGGCTCGACGGCCTTCTCGCCGACGCAGATGTAGGGTACGAGCGACTGCGTGAATTTGATGCCGGCTTTCTCGTGCCAGCCGGCGGCGGGCAGGATGATATCCGCCTGCATGGCGGAACTGGACATGCGGAACTCCCACACCGCGATCATCTCGAGATCTTTCCACAGGCCCTGGCGGATGATGTGCGGCGCGGGCCAGCGGCGGAGCGGATTCATGCTGGTGAAGAGCAGCATCCTGGGCTTCCGGCCGACGGGCATCCAGTTGTTGTCGAACGCCTCCTTGGCGTACTCCGAGACGGTCTTGGGCAGCGCCGGATCGTGGAAGGCCATGTCGTCGACGACCTTGCGATAGCCGGCATCATGGGCGTACAGCCAGGCCATCGTGGGCGCGCTGTTGGACATCCTCGGGGCCATGGTCTTCATGATGTTCTCGATGTCGCGCACCTTGGGGCGCTGGCCGGGCGCCGCCGCCTGGCCGATCATCTCGAGCTGGCCCTTGTCGTAGTTGAGGGGCATGTTCCACCAGGCGCCGATGCGCATGCCGCCGCCCTGTTTGCCGGTGTGACCGGCGAGCGCCAGGATGAGGATGATGGAGCGCTGGAACAGGTCCATGTGGTAGTGCTTGCAGGCGCCCCACGATGCGAAGACCGACGCGGCGCGGGCGTTCGCGAAGTCGCGCGCGACCTTGCGGACGGTGTCGGCGTGGACGCCGGTGACCTTCTGCACCTTCTCGGGCGTGTAGTCGGCGAGCAGCGTCTGCAGCCGCTCCCAGACGGGCCGCACCGTGACGGTGGCGGCGCTCGCGAGGGTGACGGTGCGCGCGCCTTCGAGGGCGGGTTGCAGGTCGCCCAGGGCGATGCTGGCAGTTGCCTGGCCGTGGGTGCCGGGCGCTTCTTTCAGCGTACCGGTAGCCGTGTCCCAGACGTAGAAGATCTCCTCGTTGCCGCCGCCGACGATGTCGGACTGGCGCAGGAAGCGCGCATCGTCGTCGCGGACGAGGAAGGGCAGGTCGGTTTGCTCGCGGACGTATTCGTGCTTGTACAACTTCTCGTCGATGATCACCTTCGCCATGCCCAGTGCGAAGGCGGCGTCGGTGGCCGTCCGCAGGTTGACCCAGAGGTCGGCGTGCATGGCGGTCGGGTTGTAGTCGGGGGCGACGAGGACGACCTGTGCGCCCTTGTAGCGTGACTCGAGCATGAAGTGCGTATCGGGAATACGCGTGTACGCCGGGTTGCCCAGCCAGACCATGATGTAGTCGGAGTTGCAGTAGTCGTCGGACGTGCCATCGGCGTTGAAGAGGCCCCACGTCTGGATCGCGCCCATCGGCAGGTCGCCGACGCTGGCCCATTCATCGAGCGAGGTGGTGCCGACGAGGTTGACGAGGCGAGATTGCGCGGGGGTACCGGGGCCGAAGTCGATGTTCGTGGTCCCATTGTCATAGATGATCGCCTCGGGGCCATCGCTGGCGACGACGTCCATAACCTTGTCGGCGATCTCCGTGAGCGCCTCGTCCCAGGTGATGCGCTCCCACTTCCCCGATCCGCGCTCGCCGACGCGGCGCATGGGGTACTTGATGCGCGTGGCGTCGTACATGAGGTCGGCGTAGACCATGCCCTTCTGGCAGCCGCGCGGGTTGAAGTCGGGGAGGTGGTCGCCGGACGCTTCGTAGATGGCGTTCTGCTCCTCGCGCCAGACGATGCCGTCCTTGACGAAGAGGTTGAGGGTGCAGGCAGCGATACAGTCTGCCTGGTTGCAGGTGCCCTTGACGACGCGATCCCAGGTCCACTGGTCCCGGTAGAGGGTTTCGGTCGAGGTGTAACGCTCGGCGCTGCTCGGATCGGAATCAGCCGGGGCGAGCCGACGGAGTTTGGGCGCGACGGCGGGTGCGTTGAGTGGGGCGCGCGGAACCATGGCTCCTCCTGAGTAAGGGAAGCCGGGGTCGAGGCAATCATCGCTCTGGCGGAGGGGCGCGTACAGAGCCAAATGTACCCTGCCAGGACGGATATGGCGCCTATGCCGGTGCGGGTGCCGGACGGTAACGCTCGCCACCATCCGCCTCATCATCAACGGCATCGAATCGCCGCCCACGCGACAGCCCGGCGCCCTCCCTGTCTCTGGAGAACGGCGAATGGGCGGTCATCCCGCCGCGAGGAGCAAGACGACGCGACATCCCTCCACGATGTCTCATAGTGGCTGCCAGGATAAGATGGTGGCTCCGCCGACTAATCGAATCGGCTAGCATGGGCTGATGTCGTCACCAAGCTCTCTGCGCACACTCTTGTCCTGGAGCAGTGGCAAGGACAGCGCCTGGTCGCTACACGTCCTCAGGCAGAGGCAAGACGTCGAGGTCGTGGGCCTCCTCACCACGGTGAACGAAGCCTACGACCGCGTGGCCATGCACGCCGTCCGGCGCGAACTGCTGCAGGCGCAGGCCGACGCGGCGGGGCTCCCGCTCTGGTCGCTGCCGATTCCGAACCCGTGCACAAATGAAGAGTACGAGGCGCGAATGCAGGAGATGGTTCGGCGCGCAGTTGCGGAAGGCGTTCGGGGCATGGCGTTCGGCGATCTGTTCCTTGAGGACATCCGCGCTTACCGCGAACAGAAGCTCGCTGGTACCGGGCTACAGCCATTATTTCCACTGTGGCAAGAGCCCACCGCTCAGCTTGCTCACACCATGCTCGCCGCCGGCGTACGGGCGAGCGTGACCTGCGTCGATCCTCGCCAGATCTCGGCTGCCTTTGCGGGTCGGGCCTGGGACGAACAGTTCCTGAACGATCTGCCGGCTTCCGCTGATCCGTGCGGCGAGCGCGGTGAATTCCACACGTTCGTCTCAGCAGGCCCGATGTTCCGCGCGCCGATCTCGGTGACGGCCGGCGAGGTCGTCGAGCGCGACGGGTTTGTGTTTGCCGACCTTCTCCTTTACCAACCAAGCTAGCGCCGGACCGCTTGCCTCACGGGCCACCATGACCATGGAGGGGGCGTGCTAGCCTGAGATTCCGAGGGGCCCCTCGACGACGCACGATGACCAAATCGTGTTCAGGCGCGGCGCTCGCGTAGTGCGGTTCGCGCGATGCGACCCAGACACCGTTGGTCTCCGATCCTGAGGTGAGTCGTCGCGATCATTGAGGTGGTGTCTCAAGCAAGCGGCGCAGACCCACGCCGTCATAGTCCGACACTCGGCGAGAGTAGGCACCGAGCGCGCGGATCAGGCCACTCGATTCGAATTGAAGGTTAGCTCCAATAGTCTCTAACTCCTTGATGATTCCTTGCGCGGTGGACTCGAACGCGGACTCAGTCACAACATTGATGGGCCAGTCACGCTGCCTGCCGTCGTCGAACGTCGAGTGCATGTAAACGATCTGATCGACGCGCTCGATCGTCGGTGCGTCCCGGTCACCATTGACCCTGACGAGTTCGCCGCCCGTAACGAGGATGCCGTAGTAGACGTTGAGTGATGGCACCTTCGAATCGAACTCCAGTTGCGCGTAGTGTTGGCCGATGTGGTGGCTGATGCCGGCGACCAACGACGAGAATACCGCGTGCTGTTCATCTGCGTGTGAAGCCATCCAATCGGACATACCCTTCTTGCGCGAAAACGTGCAGTATTGACGGGCCACCGGCGCGAAGAGCTCAACGGGCGACGCAACCGCCAAGGCTTTGAGTAGGGGGACGCTGCGGCTCGCCTCGTCGATGAGGAAGAGTGGGTAACCGGCGACAGGTCGATCTTCCAGCATCGCACTGTCGACGCCACGAGCGAAGAACGCCAACGGCTGGGGGTTGTTGATGCACTCGACAAGAAGCTCGGCCGACGCGCGTACGCCAGGTTGAGCGTCAGTGATCCAGACGTGTACGTCGTTCTCACGTGACTTCCCGCTGGACGGGTCCTGATACGGGGTGTTGGTCTGAACGAAGAGCTGCATTCCTGGGCCCAACTTGAGTCTGCGGATAATGCCGTCGACCTTTGTCTCGACGAGGTAGCCTGACCGCGTTAGCGCGTCCGACATTTCAACGTCGGAGATACCTTCTTGCATAGGAGAAGTGTAAACAAGATGCTCGCCCCGCGGCGGGAAGGCCGTTCGGTTTGACGCGGGGCATGCGATGGGGTGATGGTGTGGGCTACCCCACCTAGACGGGAACCGATGCTCTAAGGCGTATCGTCGGCGAACGGCGGCGGGGCGTTCCTCTCGAGCATAAACGTCGGAGGAGCCGCAGGCTGCAGCCAAGTAGCTGCTCCCCGCTCGTGCCAGTAATTGTGAATGTGCTCGGACCAGCGCTCGCGATTTGACGCGGCCAACAGGAAGCCGTCTACGTCGAATTCCTTCTGTGATGTGCTCAGCTTCCATGGCATCGGAGCCGAAGCCAGCGCGGCGCGGGCCAGAATTGATCGTCGGAGCAAATCACGCCACCGGTCTAGCGCTAGCAAGTACTGCTCAACCGGAGAGCGATGTGGGGAGCGCGCCACCCGCGTAATTGCCTGTTTGGCCGCCTTTTCCGAGATCATCGAGCCGTGCACAACTCTTGACCGAATCTCGTACAGTGCCTTTACGTCTGAATAAATCTCTTCGGCTCGATCTCCTTCAGTCGCAATTATTCCCGCGGCTCGGTTGCGGAGCCTTAGCGCGACCTCCGTGGTATCGCGCCCCCCGAGCGCCGCCTCCAAGCCAATGGACAGGTCGATTGCCTGATCTTCGAACGCCGCGCGTGAATCTATGGATCGTACGAAGCGCGCTAGAGCGATGCGTATTGGTTCGCTACCCGGCGTTGATCTCCAACCCTGGACGGTATCTGCGAGATCTCCGATGCCGCCAACGTGCCTAGAATCGAGGACTGTCGATCTGTGCATCCAACGCATCCCTAGTGATGCCAGTGGCCGTACTGAGGGTCTGATCCACCGCACCCGGTCCGGATCTCCTTCGATATCGGTCATAACGGCGGCGGTAGCAGCCGTAGCGAGGCGGATGGCTGTTAGCACGCTCGTCAGGCGAGCACGGACCCGTTCGACCCGCGCCTCAATGGACGAAATAGATGCTTCTGTGCTTACAAGAAGAGATGTAGGCCCCGGGTAGGCGAAGGCATTCTCACGTGGAACGTCGTAGCCAGCTGAAGGGATCTCTCGTTCTACGAACCTCTCGCCATCGTTTCCCACGGCCGTGATGCGCACGCCGCGGATTTCGATTGATTGGTGTGATGTCCGGGCGTCACGAGGTGGATCTAGAGAGCGTGCTACGTCGATGTCTGAGACGAGTTGAACAACGCTCGACTGAGGAGCCCGGCGGAGCTTGCGCAAGAAGTCATCGAAAACATCCTGAACAGCAGGGCTTGAGAGATCGTACGGCTGATCGGCCATTGTGGCCGCCGCGATAGCGGCTTCGAGCACGGCGTAACCGTAGGACCAAGGATGATCCGGGGTGGTGAGTGCGTCGGCGAACCTCTCCGGTAACGCTCGTTTCAGTTCCGCCGCGAGTTCTCCGTGGTCTCGTACGTCATCGCCGAAGTAGTCCGAGGCAATGTGCACCCAGGGACGATGCCGCGAACGAGGGATGACGTGCAAGCGACGCAGAGCTTGGAAGGCCTGTTCCACAAATTCGGTCGATGCCAAACGGATACGGACCTCAGCGTCGGGGTCAATGACATAGGCGTCGCCGAGTGGCTTGGGTTCCATGACGTCGGAAAGTCTACCGCAAGAGATCTTCGCAGCGAGCTCGAGTAGCGAACTAAGTGATTGGACCAATCGCGCCGTGCAGAACGACGCGGTCCGCCTGATGCCCCGCGGTAAACACCAGGGCACAATAGTGCCTGGCCGCTTCCTTCCGTTTAGTCAGAGGTATTCCCACCGGCCCTTGAATCGGTCGACCAGCGGTTCGTACTTCCATACGATGTCGTCGCGGACGGCTCCCGCGCCTCCGTTCGCGCAACGCTCCTGGAATTCTGCTCGGCAGAGCCAGACAACCATTGTCGGCATGTTGTTGCGAGTGACCCAGTACCATGGGAACTTGATGGGCTGGTGAAAGACGTACACCTCCATCGCCAAGCTTTTCTGTTGCATGGCTTGGTCAATGGCGCGAAAGTCGTGACCGTGCCTGACCGGAAACAGCGCCGTGGGCGCATTCCAGCTAGCGGGTCTTGCGTCGAGACCGGGCTCCACCTCCACGAATGCCCATGCCATCGCACCATATGCCTTCAGGAGACCGTCGCCTCGCGGATCAACGCCTCTCTGCGAAGATCTGTCGAGCGGAATGTAGTCCGTCACTCGCAGCGCATGCCCTCTCACGTCCGGCCAAGGGATGTGTTTCCCGATGAATTGGCGGGCGTGGGCAGCATCGTTAGTCATGGCATCCGTCACGATTTCACCGCTTCTTGAAGCACGATCATAACTCCCCTGAGTCCGATTAGCGCCGCGAGTCCCGTCTGCGCTCGTTCGCATTTTTTCGCGCGTCTGACGACGATGCTGTAAAACTCAGGCTCCACCCCGTTGTACAGGCAGGACGGACAGGAGAGGCGCATGTCGCGCCGCACGTCCGGCGTGAGATCGAGACCGCACGTAGCCGGCTAACGCACCGGGACGTGCTTGACGTCGTTGTCGACGATCCGCTGGACGATCGCGCGGATCTCCTCGTCCGGTTCCGGCAGCTCGAACGGCCCCGTGTACTCCTGCAGCTGCTCGTGCAGATCGATGAGCATCGCCTTCGTGTCGTCGAGGTGGCCGCGCACCCGCGCGTGCAGCACATCCTCGCCGCCGTATTCCTCCGTGATCGACTCGATCTGCTCGTCGATCGCGCGCAGCTCCTGCCAGTTCTCCCGTACGCCGGCGCGGATCGTGACGGCGACCATGCGGGCCAGCTCCACGGCGAACCCCCCACGTGGCGGCTCCGTCACGAGCGGCGACTCCATGTCCAGCGGCAGCTCGAACCAGCACGCGCCGCGGTCGAGCATGCCCCGGATGAGCGCGTGGTCGTCTCGCGCCCGTGCAACCTCCCGCTCGCGGTCGTCCGGCCGTACGTCGAAGCCGATCCCAAGCTCCGGCACCACGGGCACCTGCTGTCCGAGCCAGCCGTAGAAGGAGCCGCAGGCGATCTTCATGCGCCTGCCCTTCCCTTTGCCGACCAGCGTGCCCGCCGCGACCAGCCGCCGCAGCTCGGCGACCTTCTGGTCGCGCACGCGATACCAGGCCTCGTCCGTCGCGCATCGCTCCCCCGCCTCGTCGATCTCGCAGTCCGCGTCGTCCCACGTGTGATGTTCTTCGGCCAGGATCGTCGCGCACTCGTCGATCGGGAGCAGTTCCCTGGCATCCTCCTGCTGGCGCTCGCGGTACGCGCTCTCGGTGATCGCCTCGCGGGCGCTCGTGTTGAAGTGCGCTCGAATGGCCCACATCTCCAGCGCGCACAAGCGAGCTTCCGTTGCTTTGGGACGCGGACTTTCTCTACGGAGTGAAGGACAACGATGGTGAGGACACACATGTGCTGTGCGAAATCAACGTAAGCTGCGTGTCTCCGTTCCCGGACACCGTCCCCTCCCGACTCGCCCAGGCGGTTCACAACCGGTTGGTTGGAGCCACAGCCAGCTGAGCTGATTCGTCGCGCTCACCCACGATCGGTTCATCGTGCGTGCCTCCCGATCGCACGTAGACGTCGGTACGATTTCGCCCTGCGGTAGACTCGCACCATGCGGTTGATTGGACTCCTCGCCGGGCTCGCCGCTGTCGCGACCGCATTCGGCGGATGCGGCGACGGCGCTGCCACGCCGAAGGTGGCGCGCACCGTCGACGTGTCTGCGCTGACATTCGCCGACGTCCAGCAGCGCGCGCGCGCCGCTGCGACGAAGCCAGGCGTCATCTTTCACAGCACCGACACGCAGCACAACGATAGCTTCGGCGACGCCGTGTTCGAGACCTGGCTCGATCTCGACCGCCACGTCGCGCGCCTCGAACAAAACGGCGAGCTATATCAAATGTTCGGGCCGGATAAGTTGGCGGAACTCGGTCCCGACGATGGACGATACGTCGAAGCACAGTACTCATGGGATGGGATCGACGAACCTCTTCTCGGCTTCAGCCTTGACTACCTGACACGGATCGTCGATCAGCGCGTGGAAGACAAGGGCATCGAAGCAGCCGTCGTTGACGGCGTCCCCGCGATCAGCGTGCGCGTGCAGCAAGAGACGAATGCGGACGGCGACCGCCGCACCGAGAAGGCGACGATCTACCTCGACGAAGCCTTCCTCCCGCTCAAGATGGACCTCGATATCGGCGCCGGCGCCGAATATCGGACGACCCACGTGTTTCGAAGCGAGTACCTCGCCCGTGGTGCCGTCGCAGCGGATTTCTTCTCGTTCGACCAACTCCGCGCCATCTCGAAGACGGCGACCGACAACCTGCGCGAGGCGGCGCAGCCGTTCGGGACGGCTTACTGGCTCGGCGACCCATTCGAGGAGATGGTGATCGAGCGTGTGACCAGCGAAGCCCAGGACGACGGCGAACCGTCGTTGGGCATCAGCTACGGTATGGCGAACGCGGGGGCGGGCGGGCCGGATGCGCCGTTTCCCTGTGCCGCCCTCAATCAGTACACGAAGCAAGGCTGGGAAGACACAGCAGCTCGTCGCGCGCAACATCCCAACGCTGTGAACCGCATCGAGCGCGAATCGCGCAGCGTGCTCGACGGCGAGGCGCGCATCTTCGAACTGCCCGCCGACCGCGTGATCCAGCAGCCGCACATCGAGGGCCAGATTCCGCCGACACCGGCCACGCTCGCCGAGTCATCGATCTGGGTCGCCGAGATCACTTTGCCGGACGCCGTCGTTGAGCTGAGAGTCGACTGCGGCCCGCCCGGCAAGAATCGCTACCGCTCGCTCGAGGGCGTCCGCCATCTACTCGATGCGTTGCAGCCCTTCGACGCGCGATAACCCGGCGGGCCGTGCTTGTCGTTCGCCCCGGGCGACCTGAAGCCCGCACGCTGACCATGGTGTCTCTTGGCACCCCGGCAGGCTTCGAACTACGACCATCGGGTTAGAAGGCTCGCCTCCGATGGTTCGTGCCTGTCGAACAAGAGTGAATCTGAACCAAGGCCGAGAACGTGCAGAACTCAAACGAGTCCTGTGGTCTCGATGCCTAGCAGGCTAGACCATCAGACCTTAATCGCTGATTCGCGTCCATGTCCAATTGAAGTTTTCGATCCATGCGCCTGTGACGGCAGCAAGGCATCGCGAGGCGCTCTGAACTTTTCACGGCGGTAAGATGAAGGATGAGGACGATACAACTCGCGAGACTCTGGACGATCGGTGACGCACTTGCGTCCGGTGGTTTCGGTCGCGTGTACGAGGCGACCGACGGGGACGGGTTCGTCGGTGTTGCGAAGCTGGTTCCGAAGGCGCCTGGAGCGAGTCGAGAGCTTCTTTTTGAGGAGCTGTCCGGCCTGCCGAACATCATCCCGATCATAGATTCGGGCGAGACGGATGAGCACTACGTTCTCGTCATGCCCCGCGCGGAGAGGTCACTCAGGGAGCGGATGAACGACGGACCCGAGCTGTTGGCCGACGAGTCAGTCAATGTTCTCGTCGATGTGGCGGAGGCCCTCGCGGGCTTAGACTCCGGGGTGGTGCACCGTGACCTCAAGCCTGAGAACGTACTCTTCTTCGATGGTCACTGGTGTCTAGCTGACTTTGGTATCGCTCGATATGCGGAAGCCACGACTGCACCGGACACCCACAAGTTCGCGTGGACACCACCGTACGCCGCTCCCGAACAGTGGCGTGGGGAACGGACCACCGGCGCCACTGATGTCTACGCATTCGGGGTCATTGCGTTCGAATTGCTCGAGGGAGTGCGCCCGTTCGGGGGACCGGACTTCAGGAGGCAGCACCTCGAAGACCCCGCTCCGGGCGTAACGCGGTGTGCTCCGGCTTTGGCAAGCATCGTCGCGGAGTGTCTTTATAAGGCGCCGGCTGCGCGCCCGACAGCACCGAACGTCCTGACGAGGTTGCGCAAGCAGCACGCTACGCCGTCCGACAGTGCCGCCAAACTTCAAGCGGTCAACAAGGCGCTTGTAGAGAAACAAGCCTCGGCCGTGGCCGGAGTTTCGGCGGAGCAATCTCGCGCGGAAATGCGCGCCGAGTTGCTCCAAGCTGCCACCGCATCACTTCGTCCAATACTCAGCGATCTTTCGGAGCGAATCATCGATGCAGCTCCCGCCACCGAAGCGTCGACGAAACGAGACGGTGGTCTAGTGCTTCGACTCGGCGACGGCGCTCTAATCGTCGAGTCGATTCGTCCCGCAAGCTTCGGCTGCTTGGCGGCGTACGACTATGAACCGCCGTTCGATGTCATCGCATTCACCGGTATCGCAGCGAGGAAACCCCGTGATCGCTACGACTATGAAGGCCGCGCTCATTCTCTTTGGTTCGGCGACGCGCAAGAAGAGAATGTCTATCGATGGTACGAGCTCGCCTTCATGGTGCAGCCGACAATCCCCGAACGTTCAACGCTCGATCCGTTTGCGCTGGCACCCACCGACAACGATGCCCGTGAGTGCCTGACGCCTGTTATGACGGTGCGGCAAGTCGCGTGGCAGCCACTGCCGTTTGATCAGGGTGATGAAGAACAATTCATCGAAAGGTGGGTCGGCTGGTTCGCGGCGGCTGCCGATGGCAGCTTGAGCCATCCATCCTCGATGCCAGAACGATCTGGTGGGAGCTACCGTTACCCGCAGCACCGCGCGCGCTGATTGGCTGAGCGCCAACATTCTCTGCCAAGGGTGCGTACATGGATGGTGGTTCGGCCGACGCTCTTGCTGAAGGGAGGCTTCAATGCTCAAGCGGTTGACGAGACATGCATCGCTCTCGCTCTACATTCTCATCCCGCTCGTCCTGACGGCGGCGATCGGTGCGGCAGTCATGATTGCAGTGGACGCCCAAAGCGAGTCTGATTCGGACATGTCAGATGCGGAACGTGATGCTCACTACAAAACTGCCATCGCAATCTCGGCAGCGCAGGCGGCGCCGAGGATCAAGGCGTTCGCTGAATCCGGACGCGCTGTCGACAAATTGCCTCGGGCCTCGCTCATGCTGCAGGCCAGCGCGCCCCAGTATTCGCTGAAGGAGGCGAGCGAGGCCGCGACCGAGATCGTCGTAGGGAGAGTAGTCCAACAGAAGCTTATTCCTGATGATGAGAATCCCCAGATGGCGACCATCCTGTCGACAATCGCTGTCGCCGAGTGGCTCAAGGGAAAGTCTAGCGATGTGACAATCACGCTTGAACAGCCGGCCGGGCTAGGCCAAGACGAGAAAGGTGAATACGTCCTGGGTGTTGTTGATCTGAATCCCGTTGTATCTCTGGATCATGATGTGGTCGCGTTTTCGTCAGCTCGAAGTTCGAGGGGCGGCCTTGAGGCGATTCTTCTCAGTGTCTTGACCATCGAAGAAGGCAAGATCGAACCGAACCCCCTTGACCAAGAGCTTGCAGTGCATGCGCACGCGCCGGCAGACGAGATCCTTGCACTAATTCGAAGCTATGTTTCGGCTGGGCGCTGAGCAACCTGTTAAGAGGAGAGAAGGACGATGAAACGCGATCTCGGATTACCCTTTTCGACTTGGACTGAGTGTCGCTGGAGCAATAGCAGGCACAACGGGGGGGCGCGATCCATCAGGCACTTGCAGGTCACCCCGCCACGAATCCAAGTTATGATGCGTGTTGGATAACCGGCAAACTATGCCGAACTAAAGGCCAGGCCGGTTCGTTCGTTCGTCATGGTCGGCGTGTTCCTTTCCGACACATACATCGCTCGACGCGCGACCGAAGTCAACGGGCACGGGCCCATGGAGGAGCGTTACCCCTACGGCCGCAGGCAATCCGGCCGGACGGTGAGAGGGCGCTCGCCGCCGATTCAGACCCGTCCGTCGGCACTCCATGCGCTGGCCGACGCCTCAGGCCCTGCCACTTTCGGGCCAACGTGCCGACAACTCCTAAGGGAGCGTACGAATGGAGAGGCGCTCCCGAGCCGCGAGGTCGCTCTTCGTTAGATACGAAGGAACAGGCCGTTCGCCCAGGGGCACGTCGCCGTGTCGGACGCTTTGAACGTCAGCACACAACTGGCATCCATGAGAGGACTGCGCATCTCGCTGGCCTCGCCGGACCTCATCCGCCGGCGTTCGCATGGCGAGGTCCTAAGCGCCGACACGCTGGATTTCCATACCTTCAAACCCAAGCCGGGCGGACTCTTCTGCGAACGAATCTTCGGCCCCCAGCGGGATTTCACCTGTCGTTGCGGGAAGTACGATCACCGGCGCGACGCTGGCGCGGTCTGTGACAAATGCGGCGTTGCATTCACGCGAAAGACTGTCCGCAGTCAACGCTTTGGGCACATCAAGCTTGCTTCGCCCGTTGCCCACGCTTGGTTTTCGCGCGGGGAGCCGTGCGTGCTGGCCCTACTCCTTAACGTGTCTCCGCCCGAACTCGCCAATATCCTCTCGTTCGCCCGCTTCATCGTGACGCCGATGGACGAGTGTGCCAGGAGCGAGCTGATCGATCGGCTCCGCGGCGACATCGCCGAGGCGGAGGCAACTGGGACGCAACCGTATGGCGTCTTCAAGGTCAACGAGTTGAAGAAGCTCGTGGCCCGCCTGGGAAAGGATCGGCCGCTCATCCTCACCGAGGAACAGCGTAGAGACTTCGGCGATCTTCAGGGCCTCGTCGATGTGGGCATCGGCGCCGAGGGGGTGCTGCGTCTACTCAAGCGGATCGATCTTGGCGACCTGTCCGAGCGTCTCCGGGACGAGACGCGCAGCTCCTCAAAGCAGCGGCAGAAGAGCGGAGCAAAGCGCCGGAAGGTTGTAGAGTCGTTGCGGCGATCCGACACCGACCCGTCGTGGATGATCCTGACGGTGTTGCCGGTGCTGCCGGCCGACCTGCGGCCCATCGTTGAATACAAACCCAAGCACTTCGCCACGAGCGACCTGAACGACCTGTACCGGCGCGTCATCAGCCGGAACAACCGTCTCAAGCGGCTCATCGCAAACGGCGCGCCCGAGAACATCCTCCGCAGGGAGAAGCGCATGCTTCAGCGGGATGTCGACGCGCTGATTCGATCCGGGATGGCCGAAGATGACCCGTCGAACAGGCGCGCGAAGATCGGCAACCGGGACCTTCGTGGCCTGAGCGCCTCCTTGATCGGCAAGGAGGGGCGCTTCCGCCAGAACCTGCTGGGCAAGCGGGTCGACTACTCGGGGCGTTCGGTGATCGTGGCCGGGCCGGAGTTGAAGCTGCACCAGTGCGGCCTGCCGAAACGGATGGCGCTGGAGTTGTTCAAACCGTTCGTCATGCACGCGCTGGTCTCGCACGGGCTGGCGCCTAATCTCAAGAGCGCCAAGCGGATGGTCGAGCGGAAGCGGCCCGAGGTGTGGGACGTCCTCGGCGAAGTTGTCCAGACCCGCCCCGTGTTGCTCAACCGGGAGCCGACGCTGCACCGGCTCGGCATCCAGGCCTTCGAGCCGGTGCTGATCGAGGGCAGCGCGATCCAGATCCACCCACTCGTCTGCACGGCGTTCAACGCCGACTTCGACGGAGACCAGATGGCGGTGCACGTGCCGCTGTCACGGGAGGCCATCGCGGAAGCGCGTCAGATCATGCTCTCGACGCGGAACTTGCTGTCGCCAGGCTCGGGCGAGCCGATCATCGCGCCGACGCTCGACATGGTGCTGGGCTGCTACTACCTGACGGACGACATTCCGTTGGCCAAGGGCGAGACGATCGAGCACGTCTTCGGCAGCGGGCAGGAGGCGCGCTACGCGTACGACCTGGGCATCATCAAGCTGCAGCAGCACATCAAGGTGCGCGTCCCGTACGCGAAACCGTGCACGACGCTGATGCCGCAGTCCGCCGGCATCCTCGGCTCCGGCTCTATCGACGGCGGGCCGACGCCGGCGCCTGGTGAGGGTGCCGTCGAATACACCGACGAGATGCCGATGAGCAGTACGACGAAGACGGAGATCGTGCCTCGTTTCGAATCCGGCAGCAGCGCCGCTGGCCGCGGCCGCACCGAGGTCATCGAGACGACCGTGGGGCGCATCATCTTCGACGAAACTCTGCCGGCGGGCGTGGGTGCGGCCGTCACGGGCGGCATCGACTTCATCAACGAGAAGATGGACCGCAAGCTGCTCAAGACGCTCGTGGCGCGCTGCTACGACGTGCTCGGCAACGAGAACACGGCTGAGGTCGTCGACAACATCAAGCGCATCGGCTTCGAGTATGCGACGCAGTCCGGGATCACGATCGCCGTCAACGACCTGCGTGTGCCTGCTGAGAAGGTTGGGCTGTTAAAGAGGGCCGAAGAAGACATCCGCCAGATCGATGGCGAGTACGACATGGGCTTGATCAGCGAGCGGGAGCGCTCCGACGCGACCGTGGAGGTGTGGAGCCGCACGGCGGAAAACGTGGAGAAGACGATCCAGGAGCAGCTCAGTGCCTATGGCTCGGTGTACACGATGGCCGTTTCGGGAGCGAAGGGTAACATCAGCCAGATCGCCCAGATGGCCGGCATGCGCGGATTGATGACCGACCCTTCGGGCCGCATCCTCGACCTGCCGATCCGGTCGAGCTTCCGGGAGGGGCTGACGGCGCTGGAGTACTTCATCTCCTGGCACGGCGCCCTCAAGACACTCGCCGATACGGCGCTTCGTACGGCCGACGCCGGCTACCTGACGCGGCGCCTCGTCGACGCCGCGCACGACGTGATCATCCGGGAGGAGGACTGCGGCACGCGCGTGGGCATCTGGCTGGAGCAGCCGGAGGCCGCTGTGAAGGAGGCGTTTCGCGCACGCATCGCCGGGCGGTATTCGGCGAGGGATCTCGAAGACCCGGAGACGGGCGAACTGCTCGCGGGGTTCAACGAAGAGATAGACGAGCGGCGAGCGGCCCGGATCGAAGAACGAGGAATGACCCGCGTGTACGTGCGTTCGGTGCTGACCTGCCAGGCGAAGCGCGGCGTGTGTCGGTGCTGCTACGGCCGCAGCCCGGCGACCGGCAAGTTGGTGGCGCCCGGGCAGGCTGTAGGGATCGTCGCCGCGCAGTCGATCGGCGAGCCGGGCACGCAACTGACGCTGCGCACGTTCCACACCGGTGGTGTGGCCAACGGCGTGGATATCACAAGCGGTCTCGCGCGTGTCGAGGAGTTGTTCGAGGCGCGCGTGCCGAAGGGCAAGGCGCTGATCTCCGAGATCGACGGGGTGGCGGAGATCGTGCGCAACGGCGACTCACGCCGCATCCGCATTAAGAACTCTGAACTCTACTGCGACGATCGCGAGTACGCCGTGCCGGCAGCGGCGCGGCTGAAGATCGAGAACGGCGACTGGATCCGGGCGGGCCAGCCGCTGACGGAGGGCTCGCTGAACCCGCTCGACATCATGCGGATCCTGGGGCCGGAAGCGGTGCAGCTCTACCTGGTGGAAGAGGTGCAGAAGGTCTACCGCTCGCAGAGTGCGACGATCAACGATAAGCACATCGAAGTGATCGTGCGGCAGATGCTGCGATGGGTGTGCGTGCGCGAACCCGGTGACACATCGCTCCTGCCGAACGACGTCCTGGATCGCTTCGAGTACTGCGAGATCAACGAGCGCGTACTGGCCCAGGGTGGCGAGCCGGCCATGGCCGTTCACGTGTTGCTCGGCGTCACCAAGGCATCGCTCAGCGCGAGCAGTTTCTTGGCCGCAGCGTCGTTCGGGGACACGACGCGCGTGCTAACGGAGGCGGCGCTGGCGGGACGGATCGATCACCTCGAGGGGATGAAGGAGAACGTCATCATCGGTGGACTGATCCCTGCCGCGTGAGGCCGCTATTCCTTCGGATCCTCGTTGCGACGTTTTCGCTCCTTTCGCCTTCGCAGCAGGAACTCGAAGACACCGTTGTCTGGCGGTGGCGGGGGCGGCGCCGGTTTGGCGGGTCCCGGTAGCTCGTGTCGTTCGCGGGCGCGTTCGATTTCCGCCAGTTCCCGGTCGATGTAGCGGTCGCTGAAGCCCTCGGCGCGCAGATGCCGGCGGTACTCCTCGGGTGACATCTTCAAGAGTTCATGCAGGTCGCCGGGCAATCGAAGTCCTGCGGGTCTCGGCAGTAAGTTGAGCCAGTTCATGTTGTGATCCTCCTCTATGGTTTTCGTCGATCATCCGGGCACGTGAAACACAGCTTTTCGCCGCGGGGGTCCGAGCAGCTCGTTGATGTCGCCGAGATCCACCATGGCCGGACCATCTTCGGCCGCCTTCACCGCGAGCGCGACGCTCCAGAAGGAGTCCCCGTGTCCCTCCGACGTCTCGACGGACTGCAGGTCCTTCTTCACCGCGGAGATCTGCCGCAGCATCCGGCCGTCGTTGCAGAGGATGATGCCGGGCTCCTCCAGTGCTGCATAGACCCGGCGTTCCAGGAGGAGTGCCATGTTCGCCTTGAGGTTCGCGGTGAAGCGCTGTCCGTGCGCGCGCTTCGAAAGGCCGCGGTCGTCAAGCTCGGCGCGGGTGCTGTCGTAATAGCACTTCGTCACATTGAAATGGTGGATCACCCGGTTGATGTACGACGCCTGCGCGCGATAGTCCAAGTGGTCGAGAAACTCCTGGTGCACCATGATGAGCGTGCGGTCCGGGACCTCCACGAAGACGCTGATGTGCGAGGGATGGAGCGACTTGCCGACATCGAAGCCCGCGTACACCGGGAAGTGCTGCGCGTTCGAAAACGGGCTATCGAGCGACGAAAGTTCCAGCTCCTCATCGACGCAGGCGTGGACGGCCTCGGTTGGCAGGAATGCATCTGCCAGCCCTGCCGGTACCAGCAGGTACTCCACGTTGAATGCGCGGACCTTGATCGCCGCACGGATGCGGCGTAGCTGCGCGTAGTCGAAGCGATCCGGCCAGAGGGTCGTGTGGCGCTGGTCGTCGAGGATCGCCGGCTGCCGTATCCAGTGGAAGGTCGGGTCGTCCTTGAGCTGGAACAGCGTGTCCTCGTAGGACTGCGGCGTGCCCACTACGATCAGCGGATCGTGCGGGTCCGGCAGCGACATGACGACCTGGCGGAACACGTTGTCGATGCGCTGGAGTTGCGGCGCCCCGAGCTGGTTGGCGTAGTCCGAGAGGATGTCGTCGGCGACGACGAGCTTCGGATGACGGCCGCGGCTCGCCGAGAGGATGCCGCTGCCGGCGGCCTCGCCGAGCCAGCTGTCGCCGTCACCGAAGCCGACCTCGAAGTTGATCAGGTAGTCGGAGCCGGGCTTCCGGTCGCGCCAGAATCTCGCGTACGGGTTGATCTTGATCAACCGCTTGGTGATCTTCAGGTGTTCCCGCGCTAGCTGATCCTTGTAGCTGAAGACCATGGCATCGACGTCACCCCATCCCCGGAAGAGACGCCAGAAGACGAAGGCGTGGTTGAGGATCGTGCTCTTGAGGTGCATGCGGGGCGCCAGCACGCACACCCGGTTGTAGGTCTGCGCGAGCAGCGCCCACGAGTGATGCACGTCACCGAGTGAAAACGGCAGTTGCTGGCCATCCGACATCCGAAAGCGATGGCCATCGTACGAACGGGCGAAGACCTCTTCGAGGAAGCAGCTGAAACTCAGCTGCGCTCGCCGCACGACAGCCCATTCCTCGTCAGTGAACGGCTTAACGGTGAGATCGATGCGGCTCATGACGGTTGCTCTCCTTCCGAGAATGCTTCCTCAGGTTCAGGCGGCTGGACGTTTTCGGCGCCCGCCGCACGTTCGAGATCCAGGACGATGCGTGCGTCGCTTCTCAGCCGCGCTTCGGCGGCGCGGCTCGCATCTCGCAGCCCCGCGTCGTTGTGTGCGGGTGCACCCGGGGTCGCGTCGGAGGATCCCGGTGTTACGGGCGTCGGGCGGTCCGTGTCGAGACCGCGGAGGCGGGCGAGCCGGTCGCTCACGTCGAGGATCACCCTGAGACAGCCGATGCGCGCCGGCGATCCCTTGGGCGCGTCGTCGTGGTCCCGGTAGGCGACGCGAAGCGCCTCCGTGAGTTCGGCCTCGAGCGACGACCACGGCTTGACGGTCGCGGCCTCGGCGCGCCGCCGCTTCATCCCCAGCAGCCGCTTGCGCCGTGCCTCGCTCTCCGACAGATGCAGTGCGATGCCGATCTCGCGGTCGTTCAGGCCGCGCACCCGCAGGCGCACCGCCTGATCTTCCGCGTTCAGGGCATCCGCACGCGTGCTTCGCCGGCTCATCAGGAGAGCCTCGACGCGCGCTCGCCCGTGAACGCCTCCCAGCGCCGGACGATCACCTCGCAGAAGCGGGGGTCGATCTCCATCGCCAGGCAGCGCCGTCCGGTCCGCTCGGAGGCGATGACGCTCGTCCCCGAGCCGGCGAACATATCGAGCACCAGCTCGCCGGCCTGGGACCCGTTCTCGATCGCGCGCTCGATCAGCTCGAGCGGCTTCTGCGTCGGATGCTCATACGTCTTCCCGTTCTCCCGCGGCACGCACCAGATGTCCGTCTGCTTGCGGCCGCCGTAGTAGCCGTGGGGTTTGTCCGCCACCCAGCCGTAGAAGATCAGCTCGTACTGGCTGTGGTAGTCCTTGCGCGTCAGCACCAGCGATCCCTTGTCCCAGACGATCACGGAACTCAGATGGATGCCCGTCGTCTCGAATGCACGGGCGTACGGCACGAACGTGCCCGTGCCGCCGAAGAGATAAAGCGCGCCGCCCTCGGGCATCGCACGCACCGCATTGCCGAACGCGTCGTCGAGGAACTTCTGGTAGTCCTCGGGAGACATCCGGTCGTTGGCGATCGGCCCGAGGGCGCGCGCCGTCTCGCGGTTCGCCGCGGCCTTGTTCTGGCGACCGGACGGAGCGCGCTCGGGGTGATAGTCGACGTTGTAGGGCGGGTCGCTCACCACGAGATGGACGCGGTCCGGCCCGCGCAGCCGATCCAGGTCATCCTCGGAGGCAGCATCCCCGCACAGTAGGCGGTGGCGGCCCAGCGCCCAGAGCTCGCCGGCCTGGACACGCGAGTTCTCACGGGCCGCCTCGATGGCGGCCCCGACGTCGAACGATTCCTCTTTGTCCCGGTTGGAGGCGGCATCGAGCCGAGCCAGGCAGGCCGCGATCTCGTCCTCGGCAAAGCCCGTAACGCTCAGGTCGAGGTCGGGCAGCGCCTCGAGTTCGCGGAGGAGCTCTGCGAGCCGGTTCTCGTCCCAGCTGCCGGAAATCTTGTTGAGTGCGAGGCTGAGCAGCTTCGCTCGCTCGGCGCTGATGTCCAGGAACACCACCGGCACGGCGGTCATGCCCAGACGCCCGGCCGCGACCACGCGCTGGTGTCCCCCGATCACCTCAAAGCCCTCGCGGCGGACGATCACCGGATCGGCGAAGCCGAGTTCGCGGATGCTCCGTTCGAGCGCGGCGAGCTCGTCCTCGCTCATCCGGCGCGGGTGATACGCGGCCGGGTTCAGCTTAGCGATAGGGACGTATTCGATGTTGAGCTTTGCGTCTGGCTTGGCGGTCATGAGGCGATTCCCTCCTGAAGGGTGAAAAGGAAGGGAGCCGACATGTCAGGCTCCCCTTCAATAAGGAGGGAGAATGGGGATAGCGATTTATAAGGGCGGTTTGAGCCAATACCCGCGCCCGCGTGATAGACGGCCGGGTTTCGCTGCTCGATGGGGACTTCGATGTGCGTCCGGCTTGCCGGCCTGGGGCGATTCCCTCCTGATTAGGAGAGCTGACATGCGCAGCTTCTTCTAACGAGAAGGGAGAATGGGGGGGTGGTGACTTACAAGGCCCATCTGGGGGACGCCGGGGCAAAGTCAGCCGGCGAGGCGATCAGGGGGTCACCTGGGCCGAAACGCGGGGAAACGGTCCTGCGCCGCGGCCTTGAACTGCTTGATCAGTTGCGATACGCGCGCCTGCGAGATGCCCTTCCGCTCGGCGATCTGCGTCTGCGTCAGCCCGTCCTGCCATTGCATACTAAAGAGGTCGAAGCCTGGGATGCCCCGCAGAGCATTAAGCATGTCTTCGAGTTCCAGTCTGTTGACTACCCCGTCCGCCAGGCTGTCGTCTTCGGGGCCCGCCGCTTCGAGTTCACTTTCCCCCGAGAGCGGCTCCTGATGCTTCTTGCCCGCCTCGTCTCGACGCCAGACGGACTGGTTGCCCCGGTTGACCAGGTCTGTGAACACCCGCTCAGCTAAATGCCCGGGGAGCGTATCGTTGCCCGCATGCACTGTGAACTCGGCAGGCTGCCCGGCTACCCACAGGAATCGCCAGGGAGGCACCGCCTGAGAGACGCCGTTCCAGAACTCTTTGCGGGCCGTCAGGTCAGTAGTCGCGACGGACAGTTCGTCCATGTAGTCGGCGCCAGCGATCTCCTTGGCGTCTCGGAGAGCGCTGCGTAGATGGCCTCGTCGGCCGCTCGGACCTCGGTAGACGCCGAGGCGTTCGATGAAGAACTTCACGAGCAGCTCCTGGAACGTCCTCGCTGCGGAATGGGAGTAAGGGAGCGGCGCCGGCGAGGATCCAAGATGCGACAGCAGATGTTGGAGATCCCATGCCACCAGCGGGCGCATCGGCCGTCGCATCAGGACGCCATCCATGCGGACGCGTCCGCCCTGGATGAATGTGAAGTGCGAGGTAGACGGCCGGTCCGGCAGCGAGATGCGGCTGCCGCTAGAAAGCGCGTCGATCAACGTGGCGCCCGACAGGTTACTGTCGACCCCGTCGACCTTCAGCGACAGCTCAACGCCTCCGCTGACGGCAAATTCGATATCGTCGCCCAGATAGCGGAGTTGCAGCGCGTTTGGACGTTCAGTGGTCCCGAGCTCGCGCTGCATGATCAGGAGCCGCTTCTCCAGTTCGTCGGCTTGCACCGTCCCGAACGAGCCCATGGCCGCCATCACCAAGGCTTGGTCATCGGAATCAGGACAGGGCGCGGCCTCTGACTCCGAAGAGCTCGCGTTGTGGCTCTTGCCGGTCTCCCGTTTCGACTTCTTCATGTGATGTGCGACCCTCAGACTGCCGCCGCGGTCATCGGCAGCCCTCTTAAGGAGTTATCGGCCCGTCGCCCACCGGTCGTGTGTGGCGTGGCTCGACAAGGCCCCACTGCCACGCTCCGATATAACTCGACATAACGGTAGATTCATCACCCCCCTAAGACCGCTGTATATGCGAAGGTTGCCTCGTGTACTCCCTTATATGGAAGACCAGCGCCGGACCCCTGTCCAAGGGCATCGGTGGGGCGGATTCCTCGCCTGACAGCAACGCTGACAGCAACCCGGGCGCATAGCGCCGGATGATGCCGGACGACGCACACCATGTCGGCCCCATTTCCATCGTGCGATGGCGGATGTGGGCGCCGATAGCCGCAACGAACCGGTCTGTAAAACCGTGTACCGCTGGTTCGAATCCAGCCCCTGGGACCATGTTCTAGCATCGAAATCGGCGCCCTCGGGCGCCGATTCGCCGTGTTTGCGGGCGGCTGACAGCAACCGTGACAGCAACGCGTGACGAGTGCGCGGAATCGGACGTAATCGTCCAGGCGACCGATATTGGTTGAGTTCCCATGCGCGCCTGCCCGGCTATACTCCTGCCGTGCGAAGCGCCGCCTCCTTGCTGCGCCTGCGAAACTTCGGGCTGCTCTTCTCTGGCCGGTGCGTTTCGTTTCTCGGCAACGCCATGGCTCCGGTGGCATTGGCGTTCGCCGTACTCCATCTAACCGGATCAGCGTCTGCGCTCGGGCTCGTGCTCGCGGCGCGCATGTTGCCAAACGTTCTCTTCCTGGCACTCGGTGGAGTGATCGCAGATCGCCTTCCCCGCAGCACCGTGCTGGTCGGGAGCAACGTCATCGGCGGTGCCGCGCAGGCGTTCGCGGCCGTGTTGCTGCTGTCCGGTGAGGCGCACGTCTGGCACCTCGTGATCCTGGAGGCCGTCAACGGCGCCGCGTTTGCTCTCTTCTATCCGGCTGATTCGGCGCTTGTGCCTCTCACCGTCCCGCAAGACCGATTGCAGGAAGCAAACGCGTTGCTTCGGCTAGGGACGAACGCGACGCTGATCCTGGGGGCAGCGCTCGCGGGTGTGCTCGTGGCGGCACTAAACGCGGGCTGGGCGATCGCCGTCGATGCCACGACGTTCTTTGTCGCTGCTGCGCTGATGGCTTCAATGCGTGGCATTGAAGCCGCGGCGGTGGCGGGAAGCAGCCTCCTCACCGATCTTCGTGATGGATGGAGCGAATTCATAGCGCACCGCTGGCTCTGGACCATCGTCGCCCAGTTCTCGGTCATGCTGCTCGGATTCCTTGGCGCCTTCCTCGTGCTGGGGCCGGTGGTAGCAGAACGGGATCTTTCGGGCGCGAGTTCGTGGGCATCCATCGTCGGCGGCCAGTCCGCGGGCTTGCTCGTCGGCGGACTGGTGGCCCTGCGCTGGCGTCCTCAGCGCCCCCTCCTGGTTGCGACCATTGCCGTCTTCGGTCACGCGCTGCCCCTTGCCGCGCTCGCGATGGGTCTCCCGTTGGCCGCCATCATCTGCGCCGCCGCCATCAGTGGCGTAGGCATGGAAGTCTTCGGTGTGTACTGGTATACGGCTTTGCACGAGCACGTCGCTCCCGAAGCGCTCTCCCGTGTCAGCTCGTATGACGCACTTGGCTCCATCGGCATATCGCCGATAGGCCTCGTGGCCGCCGGTCCCATCTCAGAGCTCATCGGAGTAGATGCGACACTCTGGATTGGCGCGCTCCTGGTCGTCGTCCCCACCGCCGTCGTGCTGTTCGTCCCGGAGGTCCGCAACCTTCGCTCGCGCATTAGTGTTGTGGACGCAACTACGTGACACTCCTGTCGTAGCGGTAGCGCACGATTGTGCCATCGTGTCCGCCAATCGGGTAGCGGCCGAAGGGCCGTCATACTACGCCCTGCTGCCGGGAAGCGTTCGATGAGGCCTCGCTACGGGCCGCTCGGCCTCCATGCGCAGAGACGTTCGGCTATTGTTGCCGAGTTTCCTGAGACGGACCATGGGGGGTGTGAGGAGATTGCGTCTTGAGCATCAGCGCACAACCGTCCGCGTTCCGCGACATCGACGCGCCGAACATCAGCGAGTTCGGCTGGAGAAAGGCCTTGCTCGGCTGTGGCGTTGCAGCCACGCTGCTCTACTTCGGAATGGACCTGCTCGCGGCCTCGCGCTATCACGGCTACAGCTACACCGATCAAACGATCAGCGAGTTGTCCGCTGTTGGCGCTCCGACGAGGTCGCTCTGGATTCCGCTTGGCTTCGTGTACAGCGTCCTGACGATAGCGTGCGGATTCGGCGTGTGGGCATCGGCTTCCCAGAAGCGCGCGCTGCGCTTCGTCGGCGTCTTCGTCGCCGCGATTGGAGTCCTCGGCCTAGTGGGGTGGCCGTTCGCACCGATGCATCAGCGCGAGGTCCTGGCAGCGGGCGGGGGGACGACTGAGTGACACCATGCACCTCATTCTCGCGGCGGTCAGCACTCTTCTCTTCGTCCTCAGCATCGCTCTCGGAGCCACGGCGTCTGGCAAGCGGTTTCGCCTCTACTCGATCGCCACGATCCTTGTCGTGCTCGCGTTCGGGGCTCTTACAGGCATGGACGCCTCCAAGATTTCCGACAACGAACCGACCCCATGGGTCGGCATCACGGAGCGCATCGCCGTCTTTGGTTCCATGCTCTGGATCGCCGTGCTGGCCATTGTGCTCTTGCGCGTCCAACCCACCGGGCCCCACGCGACGGGAGGCCCATCATGATCACCCGCAAGCTCGCGCTACTCTTGGCCCTTGCCGGGGCCGCCTACGCGGCCGTCGTCCGTCCCCGGCTCCTGTCGTTGGGGCGCCACCGACGAGGAGGTGAGACGGCCATACCCGGGCGCCGATCTGATTCCCGGTGGCACCCGCGGCGCCACGAATGCGATCACGATCGAGGCCCCTCCAGCCAAGGTCTGGCCGTGGCTGGTGCAGATGGGCTACGGTCGCGCCGGCTGGTACAGCTGGGACCATCTCGACAACTGGGGCCATGCCAGCGCAGACCGCATCCATCCGGAGTGGCAAGAGATCGCCGTCGGGGACCGCCTGCCGTCGATGCCGGACGAGAAAGCATGGTGGGAGGTGGCGGCGCTCGAGCCGGAGCGGTTCCTGGGGCTGCGCGCGTCGGTGGACCTGCGTATGCGGCCGTTCGACCCACGCGGCCCACGGCCGCAGTTCTACTCCGACTCGCTCTGGGCCTTCCTGTTGGAGGAGTTGCCTGGTGGCCGTACGCGGATCGTGGAGAGCGGCTACTGGGCCGCGCGGCCGCCGTGGCTTCAGTCCATCATTAGCGTCGTCTTCCTGGAGCCATCGCACTGGATCATGCAGACGCGCCAGTTCGCGAACCTCAAGCGGCTCGCTGAGCGCGATGCAACTCAAGCCGAGGAGCCCTTCAGGGTAGGCTCACGCACACGTCATCGGCACGGGCCATGCTGTTTAGGAGCTGATCAGATGGTCACTTACAGAATCGTGAAGTCCAGCACGCATACCGGTCTTGAGGAGGAAATCAACAAGGCTGCGGTCGATGGCTGGGAGCCGATCATCGTCTACGCCTGGAATACTGCACCGAACACTGCAGATCACGCCGTCCTGCTGCGGCGTTCTAGCTAGCCAACCGGATCAATTCCTTTGAACCGCGCGCCCCGGATTCCGTCGGGCATCACTGTTGTGCCATCGTGTCGGGCTTTGGGACGCGTTCCGTCCGCGATGCCCGACGTCCCCAGTCTTCTGCGAGTCGGGTGCCTCTACGCGCCGTCCCCGCGCCCCGCGATCTCGTCCAGCACCGGGCGGATGTAGCGCAGGAACAACTCCGGGTTCTCGCTCATCGGGAAGTGCCCCAGGTCTGGCATGTCGCGGTACGTCGCGCCCTTGATGCGCTCGGCCAGCGCGCGCGCCATCTCGGGCGTCGACGCCCAGTCGTACTCGCCACACAGGATGTACACCGCCACCTTCGACGTATCGATCTGCTCCGCCGTTTGCGTCAGGTCGTGGTCGACCGAGTAGTAGTACAGGTCGCCCTTGAACACGGGCGGCGCGCCCTGGCTGTACGCCCACGCTGTCTCCCGCCGCAGGCTCTCCGGGCTTCCCGGTGACATCAGTCCGTACATGACGCTCGCCTTGAAGTCGTTCGAGATGCGTGGGTGGTGCCAGAACGGCTGATAGCCGCCCGGCGTCGCCGCCGACGCCTCCAGCCCGACCACCGCGCGGAACTCGTCCGGATAGTGCAACGCCAGATCGACCGCCAGGTGCCCGCCGATCGAGCTGCCCATGAACGCCGGCCGCTCCAGCCCCAGCTCGCGGCTCAGCGTCACCGGCACCTTCATCAGGAAGTCCTTCGTCAGCCGGTACTCGCTCGCCCACCACGCCGGTCCGACCGGCGGCAGCGACTTGCCGTGATACGGCAGGTCGTACGCGATCAGCCGGAAGCGCGAGGCGATCTCCGCGTCCTCCAGCAAGTGGCGCCACTGCCGCCCGTCCGCCCCCGCGGTGTGCTGCAGCAGCAGCGGCACACCCGCGCCGCTCTCCTCGAAGTACACCCGGTACTCGACGCCGTCGATCGTCAGGTACACGTAGCGCCCGGTGCTGCTGTCGAAGCGCGCCATCAGTGTCCTCTCCCGCCTGTGCGGAGCAGCTCGATCAGCCGGCGCAGCGCCGGATAGTACGGGAACACGTCCTCCGGCGCGCCGAGCAGCAGCACGCCGTGGCGCGACGCCGCGCCAAACAGGTCCTGGTAGAACGGCGGCGGCACCGGTTGCAGCAGCTTTTCCCAGTCGCCCGCCGTCGCGATGATCCGGATCGTCGCCGCCGCACTTGCCGCCGCTCGCACGACCTCGGTTACGCGACCGTCGCGTACCGTCATCCGCACGGCGTCTTCACCGCTCGCGAACAGCACGTCGCCGTTCCACATCCGCGCGGCCAGCGCGAACTCCGCATCGTCATTCGCGAGCGCTGGCGTCAGCCGCCGCAGTCCGCTCATGATCGCGTAGCCGCCCTCTCCATCTGCTCGGCACAGAAGTCGGTGACCGCCGCGTTGAACGCCTCCGCGGCTTCGATGTTCACGGCGTGGCCCGCGTCCAGCCCGACGACCGCGAGCAACGGCATCATCTCTTCGGCATAGTGTCTGTGTCCAGCGAACCGCCCCTCGCGCTCACCCACCACCAGCAGCGTGGGCACGCGGTTTTCCATCACGCGCCCTCGCGACGAAGAGTCGGGCACGGTGTACAGCCCCGTGTTCGCCACGCCGCGTGGGTCGAGCCGCGCGCTGTCCTCCGTGAATGCCGCGCGTAACGGGGGCGGCAGCCGGCCGCCCCTCACCGGGTTCAACGGGTGCTCGTCGAGCGCCCGCCTGCCATCGGCCTGCAGCCGGCGCGCCTGCGCCTCCATCGCTGGTCGCACGCGCTCCGCCCAGTTCTCCTGCGCCAGCGCTGAGTTCGAGTTCGTGAACACGTGCGCCAGGACCCGCTCCGGCCGGTCCAGCGCGTAGTGCAAGCGTAAGCGCCGCTCCCAGCGACTGCCCGACGACGATCCATCGCTCGGCGCCTTCGGCAACCCGAATCCGCTCGAATTGCTCGGCATAACCCGCCGGCGTGTACGTCGTTGGCTCTTCTGGCGATGGCGACCGTCCGTGCCCGAACAGCTCCACGACCACCGGCCGCGCGAACGTTGACAGCGACTGGATGTTCAGCATCCACTGCGCCCGGCTCGACAGGAACCCGTGGACCAGCAGCACGTGCGGTCCTCGCTCTCCGTGGACCTCGTAGTGCAGCAGCGGTGCGTCGGCGTCGGCCGTCATCTCGATCAATCGTCTCGCGCCCAGGGTTCGGCGATGCACACAGTGTAGCCAGCGAAGTTGCCCGACGTTTCGCGGCGCGTCGGGCGACGTCACGATGCGGTCATAGTGGCGGCTTGTACAACGATGAACCGGACGTACCCGCCGTCCCGGCACGTCGGGATGGGCACGCACATCGATCCGCGTCCTGCCTGGCGAAGCCGGTGGAGCCGCACTCGGGCCATCGCGGTGGCGATGGCTCTTCGGATGCCCGAAACTGGTGACGGCAGGCAGCGCCCGCACACACAACGATGGCGGACGAGAGAGATGGACAGTAATGAGCGACTATCGGTCGATCAGCTTCTGGCACGAGAGCCTGCCAGAGCCACCTGAGCCCCGGCCTCCGCTGAGCGAGGCGAAGGAGGTCGATGTCGCCATCGTAGGGGCAGGCTTTTCTGGCCTCTGGACTGCTTACTATCTTTCAGCGTTGAAGCCCGACATGCGTGTCGCCATTGTCGAGTCGGAGATCGCCGGGTTCGGGGCGTCGGGCCGAAACGGAGGCTGGTGTCTCGGCTTGGTTGCCGGCATCGAATCGCTGTTGAAGGCGCCCCACCAGCGCGCAGCAGGCGTAGCCCTCTTGCGGGCAGTCAACGACGCCATCGACGAGGTGGGCCGGGTCTCCCGGACTGAAGGGATCGACTGCCACTTCCACAAGGGAGGCTCGATCCGCGTGGCGACCACACAATGGCAACTCGACGCGCAGAGGCACCGCCAGCGCATGTTTGCCGGGTGGGGCTTCGGCCCGGAGGATTATCTCTGGCTGACGCCGGAGGAATGCGCGACTCACGTGCGGGTCCCCGGAGCGCTCGGCGGCCTGTTCACGCCTCACTGCGCCGCGCTTCATCCCGCCCGCCTCGCGCGGGGCCTCGCCGACGCCGTCGAGCGCCGTGGCGTGCGCATCTTCGAGCGATCGCCCGCCGTTACGATCGCTCCCGGGCGCGTCGAGACTCCGGATGGTGAACTCCGTGCGAAGTACGTGATCCGGGCGACAGAGGCCTACACTGCCAGGCTGCCCGGACTCGCGACTCACGTCCTACCGCTGCACACCTTCATGATCGCCACCGAGCCGCTACCCGAATCCGTCTGGAAGGAGATCGGGCTGAACGACCGGCAGACGTTCTCCGACGGACGTCGGATCATCACGTACGGCCAGAAGACGGCCGACGGTCGCATCGCGTTCGGTGGCTCTGCGGACTACCACTATGGCTCCGCCATCCAGGACCGTTTCCGTTCCGACGATCCACATTTCAAAGAAGTGGAACTGGCGCTCTTGCGGCTCTTCCCCATCCTGAAGGGTGTGGCAATCACGCACCGTTGGGGTGGAGCGATCGGCGTACCACGCAATTGGCGCCCGTCTCTGGGATTGGACCGCTCGACCGGCATGGGGTGGCTCGGCGGCTACGTCGGCGAGGGCGTCGCAGCGACCAATCTCGCCGGCCGCACCCTGGCCGAGCTTCTTGTCGGGGAAGCAACAGGGCGTACGCAGACTGGGCTGGGTCGGCGCGGCGTCGCCTCGATGGGAGCCCGAGCCGTTCCGATGGCTCGCGATCAAGGGGCTGTTGGCCCTCGGCGGGTCAGCTGACCGTGCGGAGCAGCGTACCGGCCGCACGTCAAGGTTGCGGTCTCGCATCTTCGAGAGTGTCGTGGACGCCTGACCTCGTCCCCGCATTCGCTCGTGGCACCCCGCGTTGCTCGACCCAGAGCGAGTCTCAGGAGTTGGAATGACACTGCCCTCCCGGCGCGACGTCGCACTTCTTGCGGAAGCACAGGTCGAAGACGCGATCGCCGTTCTCGCGCGAGCGTTTCTTGATGACCCGCTTTGGAGCTGGATCGAACCGGATAGGGCCGGACGCGAAGCCGCGCTCCGGCGGTTCATGGGCGTCTCCGTTCGATCTGGCCTCGTGTTCGGCGAAACGTACACAACGCCCGACGCGGTCTTAGGCGTCGCCTGCTGGGAACCGCCGCACGTTTCGGCGTCCGATCCTGGCCCAGGCGTCGCGCCGTCCGGAGGCATCGACGCACCGCGCTACGTCGGCGACAACGCTCTGCGTCGGTTCCAAGCCATGAGCGACTATCAGAAATCCTTCCGGAGGCGCGACATGACGATGCCGTTCTGGTACCTCGCCCTGCTTGGCGTCGAACCGGCGGCTCAACGGAGCGGTGTCGCCACCACGCTGATCGCCCCCGTCCTGGCGCGGGCGGACGCGGCCGGGCAACCCTGTTATCTGGAAACCGAAAGGGAGGCCAACGTCGGCTACTACGCTCGACATGGGTTCGAAGTGCTGCAGTCCGGGCAGAACCCGCTCGCCGGACCGCCCTTCTGGACCATGATGCGCCGACCGCACCCCCGTCGGGTGGCCAGATGACGCGGTTTCAAGCGATACACGATGAACCGATGGTGCTAGCAGCCAGGCGCGCGTTAGCACACCTCAAGAGGCTCTTTCCGAACCGTGCTCACGGCTTCGCCCTCTCAACGGTCGCGCTAGAGACATTCGCAGTCTGTCGGGCCGAAACTGCTTCGTTACATTCAAGTCGAGCGCCGACGGTATGGTTGCGGGGAGAGGTGTCTGCCTATGCTGGATCGCGCGGTTCCGTTGGCCTCAGTGTTTGGTCTTCCCACCCACCCGCTGGTCGTCCACGCAGCCGTCGTACTCGTCCCGCTTGCCGCTCTTGCCCTGATCGCCGCTGGATGGAACGAAAGGTGGAG
Organism: uncultured Chloroflexia bacterium; assembly: GCA_963743185.1. Classification (GTDB taxonomy): domain Bacteria; phylum Chloroflexota; class Dehalococcoidia; order DSTF01; family JACRBR01; genus JANXYW01. Next base: position 421,106 of record CAVUOT010000010.1, read on the forward strand.
GCGCAGGTACTACCTCCCGATCATGCTCGTTTCGTTCGCGGGAGCGGCAGGGAGCTTCTTGGCGCAGCAAACGGGAGGATCACTCAAGCGAACGCTACGTGAAGCCGGTAAGCGCGTTGGGAACCACCCGCAGCAGGGCAACACGGCCTTTGTGCTCGCCCTCCTTCTCGCCGGTGTGTGCGCCGCACTCTATATCTATGACGAGTATGGGGATCGGCTTCGCGCGCGTCTCGGGATCGGCGACCGATATCGGTTACCAATTGATGAGAACGTGGTTCTCTACGCGATCGCCGTTCCGATCGCCGTAGCAGCCATTGCTACGATGATGCTCGCCGGGCACTCCGGCGCCACACTGGTGTGGAAGACGGCAGGCAGCGTGACGCCGACGTCCGGCCCTTAGCGATTAGGCGCGAGGGGTCGAGATTAGTGGCAGAAAGAACTGCTGCATGAGGCCTGACAAACCTGGTATGCGAACGCACCGCGTCCTTATCGCCGAAGATGACTTCCCATACCGAGAGGCCATCGTGCGACTCGTGGAAGCTCTTGGACTCACTTGCGTAGCGGTCGAAGATGGACTGGACGCCGCGGCACTCCTCGAAGACAAATCACAACTGTTCGACCTCGTCGTTACCGACTTTCGCATGCCGCGGGGGAGCGGATGGCGTGTTGTGGAAGCCGCGCGCGCGTTCCGCGGCGCATCCTTTCCGGTCATCATGCAGACCGGTGAGGCGCAGTACGCCGATGTCTATCTTAAGGCTGAGGAGTTGTCGGTGCCAATCATCGCCAAGGCCGACATCTACTCGCATCTCGTACCACTGGTGCGTGAGGCCCTGGCGCTTGGGGAGGGCGACTAACGGCCCCCAGGTCATGTTGGCCCAAGGATGGTCGCGCCGTCGTTAGACGCGCGTACCATTCCGCCTTCGTGTCATGAAGGCGCAAGTCGTCAGTTGTCTGGTGCCGCCGGACGGCGCGTGAGTAGAGTGACGCGAACCTTCCTGGATAGATCGGTTGGGCGCCGAGGTAACGTGATGCCATCGTTCGACTCGAGCGGCGTGCGAATCCACTACGTGGCGGAGGGAAACGGACCGCCCGTGGTGCTGGTTCACGGCCTGACGAGCAGCATCGACAGAAACTGGCGCTTCCCAGGCATCATTGACGCGCTGCTCGGCGCCGGGCGACGAGTCGTGGCGCTGGACTGTCGCGGCCACGGCGAGAGCGAGAAGCCCCACGAGGCATCGGCGTACGGCGGGACAACGATGGGCGATGACATCGTCGCGCTCATGGATCACCTGGGCATTGATGTTGCGGACCTGGTCGGCTACTCGATGGGCGGCGTCATTGCCACGTCGCTGCTCGCGCGCCGGCCAGAACGCTTTCGGCGTGTCGTCATTGCGGGCGTCGGCGACTGGGTGCTCCGGGCTGGCAATGACGCGGGGCGACGGCGCGGCAACCGCGAACGCAGGAGCGGGCCACTGACGCGGGGTGATCAGGAGGTGGCTGCTCAAACGGATGACGCGGCGTAGCGGAAATGATCCGGACGCGCTTGCAGCCATGCGACGCGCGGAGCGGGTCGGACTAGAGGTTCAGAAGCTCGCTGACGTGCGCTGCCCGGTGCTGATTCTGGTCGGTCGACAGGATCGTGGCGCCGGATCGCCTGACCAGCTTGCAGCCGCCATCCCGGGCGCGCAGGTCGTGATGGTGCCCGGAGGGCACGTCACCGCGGTCGTCGACCCCGCCTTCAGACGCGCGATCGTCGATTTCCTCACGCGGTAGCCGGCTCGACAAGGTAGCCGAGGTCGAGCCCCGTGTCGACGATGCTCACGAGTACCTCGCTAAGGGATCTCCCCTACGCTCCCTCGGCCGACCTCGCCCATCAGCCACGCTTCGTCGAAGCGCCTCCGGTTCCGGCGCGGCCCGACCGACTCAGACGAATGTGAAGCGGCCCGAGCGTCGCCCTTCTGGGTCCTCTTTGTTGCACGCTCCGAGGCCGAACATTATCCAGGCGCTTCGATGGTCACCGTGTCTGGCGCCAGTCGACACGCCTAACGACGCCGCGAGGATTCCTCGGCATGAGACACGCGCACCGGCTTTCAGTACGTGCCGCCACGGCGATTCTGATCGCGTGCGTCTTCGCCGCCACGGCCGTTATCGTCGTCGGAACGCGCTCGAGCGCCAGCCAGCACGACAAGGCACGGATCGAGGCAGCCCGCGCGATTACCAATACTGAACTCTACGAAGACGCCCTCGGTTCCAGTTACGATGAATGGGTCACGGTTATGGGATATTTCGTCCTGAAGGACCCCGCCTATCTCGACCGCTTCGCAGCGTCCCGCAAGACCGTCGAGACCTCACTCGTCGCGCTTCGCAATGATGCGCTCGTGCACAACCCGAACGACGCGGCAGCGCTCGACGGACTGATCGCCACGCATGCCCGCTTTGCTGATACCGATGCGCGCGTCCTCAAGGCAATCGGTGACGGTGACCTCGCCGGCGCCGTCGGTATCTCCGGCGGCACGGGTACCACCGCCGACTCGGACAAGCTCCTCGGCGATCTGCGTGCAAGGATCGCTGAGCAGCGCGTCATTCTCCGCGCCGCCCAGGATCGCCAGCAGGCCGCCGAGGACGCGACATTGCGATGGTCGCTCGGCATCGGCACTATGTGCGCGGGCCTTCTCCTCGTCATCGGGCTCGCGAGCTTCGAGATGGATCGGCCGCCCGTTGCGCCGCGCCAGCGCCACCACCCGCGCCATCGCCGCAGGCGATCTCACGGCGCAAGTTGAGCGCGCCGGACCTGCCGAGCTCGCTGACCTCGCCACGGACGTCAACAGCATGGCGGAGGCCCTCATCCGCCGATCCGAAGAGCTGAACGCATACCTGTCCAAGGATCTCGAATCCCGCACGGTCCAGCTCGAACGCGCGAACATCGAGCTGGCGCGCGAAGTCGACGAGCGCCGGCGAGCCGAGGATGCGCTCGCCCGCATGCTGGAAATCGAACGTGAGCTCGAAGAGCAGCTCCGCCACCAGGCGTTCCACGATCCGCTCACCGGTCTCGCCAACCGCGCCCGCTTTATGGACCGCCTTGAACAGGGACTGCTGCGCGCCGCACGAAGAGATGAAGGCCTCGCCGTCCTCTTCATCGACCTCGACGATTTCAAGGCCGTCAACGATAGCCTGGGGCATGCGGCCGGCGACGAACTCCTCATCGGGGTCGCGGCGCACCTGCAGTCGTGCCTGCGGCCCGGCGATACCGCGGCGCGTATCGGTGGAGACGAGTTCGCCATCTTGCTGGAGGAACTGAGCGAGGCCGAACACGCGATCGCTCTCGCCACGCGGCTCATCGACACGCTTAAGGTGCCCATGACGCTCGGCGGCGCTGAGATCTTCGTGCGCGGCAGTATCGGCATCGCCATGGGCATCTCCGGGTCGTCCGCCGACGAGCTCGTGCGCCGTGCCGACGTTGCCATGTACGCCGCCAAGGCCGACGGCAAGGGCCAGTTCGCCGTCTACGATCCGGACATGGAGCCGTCGCTTTTCGGTGATCTCCAGCTGGCGGGCGAACTCCAGCGGGCCGTCGAGCGCGGTGAGTTCGTCGTGCACTACCAGCCCAGCGTGATCCTCAGTTCGCAGAAGATCGCCGGCGTCGAAGCGCTCATCCGATGGCAGCACCCGACGCGCGGATTGGTAGCCCCAAACGACTTTGTGCCGATCGCTGAAAGGACCGGGCTCATCCACCCCATCGGCCGCTGGGTGCTTCGAGAGGCCTGCGCGCAAGTACGCCGCTGGCAGATCCAGTACCCGACCGATCCGCCGCTCACGGTCGCCGTCAACGTCTCGGCCCGCCAGGTGCACCAGCCCGGCCTCGTCGAGATCGTCGCCGAAGCGCTGCGCGACTCGGGGCTGCCGCCGGAGACCCTGATCCTCGAGATCACCGAAAGCCTCGTCATGCAGAATGCGGAACTCGCGATCGCGCGCCTGCACGAGCTAAAGGCGCTTGGCATCCGGCTCGCCATCGACGACTTCGGCACGGGCTACTCATCGCTGAGCTACCTCCGGCGCTTTCCTGTCGACATCCTCAAGATCGACAAATCGTTCGTCGATGGCGTCGGCCAGCACGGGAAGGAGCGCGAACTCGCGCAATCGATCATCGAACTCGGCCAGACGCTCCATCTCGAGATCGTCGCCGAGGGCGTCGAGCGCGCCGACCAACTCGGCTGGCTCAAGGCGCGCCATTGTGATCTTGCGCAGGGCTTCCTCTTCGCTCACGCCCTTGATGCAGACACGCTCAGCACGCTCCTCGCTGACACTGCCGGTGGCGCCATGGACACTCAGCAATCCGCCTGACCGCATAGCCGGCCGGCGATGCAGTGGACCCAGCAGCTATTTCGACGCCCGAGTTCGGTTTACACAGATCAGAGCAATTGCTCGACTTGCGAAGCGGACCCGTGGCACGCGCAGGCGTACCGCGAGGTCGACCAGATGATCGCGATGAACGGTCGACGCTCACAAGCGGGAGCATTCAGTTCGGTATTCGGAGGTACGCACCGTCCAGTTCGACTCACCTTTCGGAGCGGACTGCCGAGCCGATCAAAGTCCACGTTACGCCCGGGCAGTCCTCGTCGCCCACCACATCCGACACTGATCCGCTTGCCTGGTCTGCGCGCGCGCGGCGACCCGATGGTCAACAATCCATTGATCAATACAGCCTCGCCATCCGACTCGCTCGGAGTTCGACCTAGCGTACGTCTTCCGTGGCGACTGCGAACTCGAACCGACCGGCGTAGCCTCGCTTCGCCAGCAGGCAGTGTTCGCCTCAACGCCGGTCGGCCGCGCCTTACGCTCGCTCCGATCATCACCGCCAACCGCCGCCGGTGACGGGCGGAGACAGGCTCGTCCTATTCGGCGAGCAGCCGCGTGCTCGCCTTGACCCGGTTCTCGAAGATCGTCCTTGCGGCGTCGAGGATATTGAAGATCCGCTTTTCGGCGACGGCGTACCAGATCTTGTTGCCGTCGCGGCGCGTCACGACGACGCCCTGGGCGCGCAGCAACGCAAGATGCTGCGAAACATTCGAAGAGTCGAGGCCGAGTCGTTGCTGGAGATCGCCGACCGTCGTGGGACCGCCCCGCAGCTCTTCCAGCAGGCGGATGCGCACTGGACTGGCGAGCACCTTGAAGAACGTGGCCTTGAAGTCCTGCAGCGTCTCGGGCATATGTCGCCCCCTTCCTGAGTTGCGCTAGCGTGCGTGAGTATCTTAGAATCAACGCATTCTCTAATGCAAGCAGATCGAGGAGGCTTGGCAGACGGTGGCCGAACATCTTCTGGCGATCTCCCTGGCGCTGCTCTTGGCCGCTTCGGCCGCTTCCGTGGTTCTGCCGGTCCGCCGACTGCATCTCCCGCTGATCCTCTCCGCGCTGGCCTCGGCGCTGGCTCTCGCCGCTGCGGCTGGCGTTGTCGCGACGGGCCATGCCGCGGCGCTGACGCTGTGGGAGCCGTCGCCGTATGCCACGCTCGAGTTTCGGCTCGACCCGCTGGGCGGCGTGTTCGCGGCGATCGTCGCGGGCGTGGGCCTCGCTTCTTCCTTGTTTGGCATCGGCTATGCGCGCCACCGCCTCATCGATGACCTCGTCTACCCGCTCTTCATCCTCACGTTGCTCCTGGTGACGTGCGCCGCGAACGTATACACGTTCGTCGCGGCGTGGGAGGGCATGGCGCTCGCAAGCTTCCTCCTGGTCCTCGGCGATGGGGTAGGCTCACGCCGCCAAGCGGCGATCCTCTATCTCGTCATGACGCATGTCGCTACCGTCTTCGTCGTAGCGGCGTTCTTCATTATCGCGAGGGCAAGCGGCTCCACGAACTTCACGACGATGAATGGCGCGTCGTTGTCGGCGCCGATGGCGTCGTTGGCGTTTCTCTTCGCCGTCGTTGGCTTCGGCACCAAAGCCGGCCTGATCCCGCTGCATATCTGGTTGCCACGAGCGCATCCGGTGGCCCCGTCCCACGTCTCGGCATTGATGTCCGCGGCGATGGTGAAGACCGGGCTCTACGGGATCGCTCGCGTCGGGCTGGTGTTCCTCGCTCCGGGCGAGGCGTGGTGGGGCATCGTGCTGATGTCAGTCGGCGCCATCAGCGCGGTGCTCGGCGTCCTCCGCGCGCTGATGGAGCGCGACATGAAACGCATCCTTGCCTACAGCACGGTCGAGAATGTCGGCATCATCACCATCGCACTGGGCGCCGCCGTCGCGCTGCGCGCTGAAGGACGGGACGCTCTCGCCGCCGCCTCGCTGGTCGCGGCGCTCCTCCACGCCACCAATCACGCGTGGTTCAAGACGCTCCTGTTCCTGGCGGCGGGCTCCGTGCAGCGGGCCGCGCACACGTTGAACATCGACCGGCTCGGCGGCTTGGCCCGCGTGATGCCGGCGACGGGAGTTGCCACACTCGTAGGCAGCCTCGCCATCGCTGCGCTGCCTCCGTTCAACGGATTTGCCGGCGAGTGGATGCTGCTGCGTGCGCTCATCGGTGCCGGAGGCGGGACAGGCGGGGACGCGGTGCGTCTGACGGCGCTCATCGCCGTCGGGGCGCTGGCACTCACCAGCGGCCTCGCGGTGGCCTGCTTCGTGCGGATGTTCGGGATCGCGTTCCTGGGGCTCGCGCGCACGCCGGAGCCAGCCGCAGCACATGAGCCTGCCCCCATCATGGCCGGCGTGCTCGGCCTCCTGGCGCTGGGGTGCGTGGCGACGGGCGTTGGCGCCGCATGGATCGTCCGCTGGCTGCAATCGGTGCCGGATGGAGTGCTGGGCGCGCCGGCCGCGCACGTCGATCGCGGCGGGCAGATGACGCTCACGGCCGGCGGATCGTTCTCACCGGTGGTGATCGCCATCGCGTTGATCGCGCTGACGCCGCTGCCGTGGCTGCTCGCGCGGGCGCTCTTCGGCGCGAACCGGAGAGCGCGTGGTCCCGTGTGGTCGACAGGCGTCGTCTTCCGGCCGTCGATGCAGTACACCGGGACATCGTTCTCCAAACCGCTCCGTCTGTTCTTCGGGCGCGTGCTCCTTCCTGAGCGACAGATCGACGTCGTCTACCATGGCACGTCGCCGCTGCCGCGACTCGTTCGCTACTCGGGCCGCGTGCCCGCCCTCTTCGAGGAGCGGTTCTACTTACCCCTGCGCTCGCTCGCGCTCTGGGGCGCGGGGCGCCTGCGGCTGATCCAAAGCGGCAGCGTCCAGGCCTACCTTCTCTATATGATGGCGGCGCTCGCGATCCTCCTGGTGGTGGCTCGATGAGCAGTAGCGCTGAAGCAGTAATCCTTGGTGTGGTACAGGTCGTGGCAGTCGTAGGTACCGCCCCGCTGCTCAACGGTTTCATCAAGAAGATCAAAGCGCGCTTCCAGCTCCGCCAGGGTCCGGCGCTCCTACAGGGGTATCGTGACCTCGCGAAGTGGCTCTCTCGCTCCGAGCAGGTGGCCGAGTCCACCTCTTTCGTGCACGCTCTCGCCCCGGCGGGCATCCTCGCGGCCACGGTCGGGGCGCTGCTCTTCGTGCCAGTCTTCAGTGAGCGCACGCCGCTGACGGCTTCCGGCGACCTCATCGTTGTGATCGGGCTGCTGGCGCTCGGGCGCGCGCTGTTGACGCTCGGCGGCATGGACAGCGGCGGTGCGTTCGGCCAGATGGGCAGCAGCCGTGAGTTGGCCGTCGGCGCGCTCGTCGAGCCTGTGCTGATGCTCTCGCTGGCCGTGCTTGCGCTTCAGCCGCAGAGCACGCGCCTGGGAGAGATCCTCGCTTTCGGCGATGCCCACCCGGGGAGCTTCCTCAGCCTTGGATGGGCGCTGGCCGCTGCGGCATTCGCCGTTGTCCTGGTCGCCGAAACCGGCCGCATACCCGTCGACAACCCGGACACCCACCTCGAGCTGACGATGATCCATGAGGGGATGCTGATCGAGTACTCGGGGCGCAGCCTCGGGTTGCTGCACTGCGCCGCGATGACCAAGCAGCTGCTGCTGGCGGTACTGTTGGCGAACGTGTTCGTCCCGTTCGGCATGGCGCACTTCGGGGGGGTTGGCGGCTACGCCCTCGGAGCGTCGCTCGTCACGGTGAAGGTCGCGCTCGTCGGCGCCGGCCTGGCGGTCGTCGAATCCGCGTTCGCCAAGAGGCGGTTGTTCGAGCTTCCCGACCTGATCGGAGCGGCGGGATTCGCAGCGATGCTCGGCGTCGCCCTCACGGTGCTCTTCGCATGAGCTACGCATTCGCCAGCAGCGCCATCGACGTGCTCTCCATCGCGATGCTGATCACGGCGCTTGGCATCGTTTGGACGCGGTCGTTGGGATGGGCGCTCGTCCTGTTCGGCGCTCAGTCGCTCATGCTCGCCACGGCCGCGCTCTACGCCGGACTCGCGACGAGTTCGCCGCATATCATCGCGGCGGCGGGCCTGACGACGGCCCTCAAGGTCATCGCAACGCCGATGCTTCTCTGGCTCGTCCTGCAGCGCCTTGAGACGTCGCACGACGCCCAGCCGTCGCTGGGACAGCGTACCGGCGTGGCCATCGCGGTGCTGATGGCGCTCGTCTTCGCACGCACGCTTGATGCCCGGCCATTCCACACCGCGATCGGTGCGCAGCACGTGCTGCCGACGGCGGTGACGGTGATGCTCATCGGCATCCAGATTATGGTGACGCACCGCCAGGCCCTGTCGCAGGTGATCGGCTTCCTCGTGCTGGAGAACGGCATGGCGCTCGCCGGGCTCACCGCCACTTACGGCATGCCGCTTGTCGTCGAGTTCGGGATCTTCCTCGACCTGCTGCTGGCGGTCTTCGTCGCCTTCGTCTACACGCAACGCATGCACGTGATCTTCGGCTCACTGGACACCGACCAGCTCAGGAGGCTGCGCGGATGATCGCTGCGGTCGTGCTGTGTCTTGTCTTACTCCCTCTCGCCGCCGCGGCGGCCACCTGGGTATTGAGCCTGCGGCGCACGGCAGGCCCTCTTTCCGTCGCCGTCTCGACCATCATGCTATTGGCGGCGCTCGCCCTCTTTGCGCGGGTCCAAGACCGCGGTCCCCAGACGGCGTTCGGCGATTGGGTCTACGTAGACTCGCTTGGGGTTGTCGTCCTCTTACTGATCACGATCGTCGGCGTCTGCGGCGCGCTCAATTCGCAGCCCTACATCGCGCATGACCTTGCGCGAGGCGAGCTACGGCCTCAGGACGAACCGCGCTACTACGCCCTGTTCCTCGCTTTCATGGCGACGATGGCTGCCGTCCCGGTGGTGAACAACCTCGGTGTGATGTGGGTGGCGATCGAGGCGACGACCGTCGTCTCGGTCTTACTCGTCAGCATCTACCGCACTGGCCGCTCGCTCGAGGCGGCGTGGAAGTACCTGGTGCTGGGCTCCGTCGGCATCGCGCTCGCCCTCTTCGGAACGATGATGACCTACTACGCGGCGTCTGCCACGATCGGGGAATCCGCGAGCGCACTCAACTGGACGGAGCTCCGTGCGGGATCGGTGCACCTCGACCCCGACGTGATGCGTGTCGCCTTCATCTTCGTGCTCGTTGGCTACGGCACAAAGGTGGGCCTTGCGCCGATGCACACGTGGCTGCCTGACGCTCACAGTCAGGCGCCGTCGCCGATCTCAGGGCTGTTGTCGGGAGTGCTCCTCAATTGCGCTGTCTACGCGGTGCTGCGCTTCCGAGTGCTGACGATCGACGCCGTCGGAGGGTCGTACACGGATCACCTGTTGATCGGATTCGGGCTGTTCAGCGTCGCACTGGCTGTGCCCTTTCTGGTCGTCCAGCACGACATCAAACGGATGCTCGGCTATCACAGCGTCGAACATATGGGGATCATCGTCCTCGCCGTCGGCATTGGCGGCCACGTGGCGCTCTATGCCGCGATGCTTCACCTGGTCGCCCACTCTCTCACCAAGTCCAGCCTGTTCTTCGCGGCGGGCTCCGTTGTGCAGGCGTTCAACAGCCGGTCGATGCACCGGATGCGCGGGCTGCTCCGCGTCACGCCCGTCGCCGGCGCTGGTCTCGTCCTGGGCGCACTCGCGCTCGCCGGTCTGCCCCCGTTCGCCATGTTCACCTCGGAGTACGGGCTCGTCTCCGGGTCCTTTGCCAACGGACGGGCCGTCATCGGCGTCGTCGGCATTCTGCTCGTCGCGCTCGCGGCGGCGAGCCTCCTGTACCACACGATCACGGCCGCGTATCACGAGCCGCGCCCGAATGCCATCGCGCACGGCAGTTCGGCGGCCGCGGCCTTGAGTGTGTTCGCGCCGCTTGCCCTGCTGCTCTGGGTGAGCGTCGCACCTCCGGCGCGCTTCAACCGGGCGCTCGACGACGCGGTGGCCGTCCTGGAGGCGCGGCGATGAGCGCGCAGACGCGGACGATCCTCGATGAGTCCCCTGCCCTCGTCACGGCAGAGGAGACACCGGCGCCTAACGAGACGCTGGTGCGTTGCCGGCGCGAGGATCTGTCCGCTATCGCTGCGCACGTGGTCTCACGTGGCGCGAAGCTGGCGACGATGGTCGGGCTCGATCTGACACCGCGCGGCGGCCCGTTCGCGGTCGAGTACGTCTTCTCTCTTCCGGCGTACGACGAGTTCGTGCGGGTGCGCGCCCTGGTGCCAGAAGACGTTCGCGAGTATCCGTCGGTGACGCTTGCCGTGCCGGCGGCGCAGTGGTACGAGCGCGAAGTCAAAGATCTGCTCGGGCTGACGCCGACCGACCATCCGGATCCGCGGCGCCTGGTCCTGCACGAACGCTATCCGCATGGCTATCACCCGCTGCGCAAAGACGTGTCCGCGACCGAGGCGCCTGAGTACGACCAGCGGCGCTTCGACTACTTCGAAGTGCACGGCGAAGGCGTGTACGAGCTGCCGGTTGGCCCCATCCACGCCGGCATCATCGAGCCAGGACACTTTCGCTTCTCCAACATCGGCGAGCTGATCCTGCATCTCGACGCGCGGCTGTTCTATACGCATCGGGGCGTTGAGAAGATCGTCGAAGGGAAGACGTTCGACGCCGCGCTCTTCATCGTCGAGCGCACGTGCGGCGTCTGCACCGTCTCGCACGCCGTGTCGTTCGCGTCCGCGGCCGAGCGGTTGACGGGCACGACTGTGCCGGCGAGAGCATCGTTTCTGCGGACGCTCCTGATCGAACTCGAGCGGCTGTACAACCACGTCGGCGACATCGGCAACATCTGCGCGGGCACCGGTTTCCATGCCGGGTCATCGCAGGGAGCGATCCTGAAGGAGCGGCTGCAGCGCATCAACGAAGAGTTGACGGGCCATCGCTTCCTGATGGGCGTCGTCGGCGTCGGCGGCCTGCGCTACGACCTGACGCCGGCCGCGCTGGCGCGCGCGGCACGAGACCTTGTGCCCCTCCGTCATGACGTCGAGTCGTACTTCGACATGATCCTGGGCGCGGACAGCTTCCTCCATCGGATCGAGGGACCGGGCCGTATCGATGCAGCCACGGTGCTCGCCTTCGGGGGAACGGGTGTCGCAGCGCGCGCCTCGGGCGTGCCGACCGACTATCGACACGACCACCCGCATCTCGAATACGCCGCTTTGGCGCCGAGTTGTGTTGTGGAACAGACGGGAGACGTCGCATCGCGGCTGAGGGTCCGGGCGCGGGAGGCGCTGGAGAGCTTCTCGCTCGCCGCGCGGTTGATAGAAGGGATGCCGGGCGGTCCTGTGTCATCGCCGTTGGGAGCCGCTCCCGCGGGCGCGTCCGCGCTGGGCTATTCGGAGAGTCCGCGCGGAGCGAATGTGCACTGGCTGATGGCTGACTCGAACAGCCGGGTCTACCGGCTGCGCATTCGGTCGGCCTCGTACGCGAACTGGCCGCTCGTGACGCGTGCCGCCGTCGGGAATGTCGTGCCCGACTTCCCGCTGATCAACAAGAGCTTCGAGCTTTGTTACGCCTGCTGCGATCGATGAGGTGAACGATGGGGCTGCTTGACGTACTGCTGCGACCGCTCCGTGCTCCTGTCGCCACGCGCCTATACCCGCCGCGGGCCGACGTGCCGGACCGCGGTCACCGGGGCACGCCCGAGCTGCAGCCGGAGCGCTGCCGGGCCAGTGGTGACTGTGTGGCAGCATGTCCGACCGCCGCGATCACTGTCGAGGATCGGGGCGACGGTTCCACGCTCTGGCGGCTCGACTACGGGCTGTGCGTCTTCTGCGGGCAGTGCGTCGAAGCATGCCCGCAGCAGGCGATCGTGGCCACGGATGAATTCGAGCTCGCGGCGCGTCAGCGAGACGACGTGGTCGCGACGCACATCGTCAGGAAGGGTGTCGCGTGACTGAAGCGCAGCAGCTTGAACGCGGGATCACGAGACGTCTCGGGCGCTCGCTGCACGTCCGCCACCTCGACAGCGGCTCGTGCAACGGTTGCGATTGGGAGCTCGCTGCGCTCCTCAACCCGGTCTACGACGTCCAGCGGCTGGGCATCGACTTTGTGGCCTCGCCGAGGCACGCCGACCTGCTCCTCGTCACGGGCGTGATGACGCGCAACCTTCAGGAGGCGGCGTTGCTGACGTACCAGGCGATGCCGGAGCCGCGGCTGGTCGTCGCAGTCGGCGCATGCGCCGTCGGCGGCGGCGTGTTCGCGCACACATATGCCGCGGCAGGGTCGGCGCAGCCGATCTTGCCGGTTGATGTGTTCATCCCCGGCTGTCCTCCGCGGCCGGAGGCGATCATCCACGGTCTCCTCGTCGCCGTCGGGCGCATGCAGCCGAAGCCGCGGCCCGTCACGACAACGGTAACGTAACGGGACGTGACCAGCGATTCCGCGACTCGCGAAGTCGGCCCGGTCAAGCAGCGCGCCACGGGCGACGCCGTTGCGCGGCGCTGCGGCCATCCTGCGACGGGCGCCGCTGGCCGCAATTGGCAACGTGGCAACTTGCGGGGTGCGGCCTGGTCGCGAATCCGCTGCCACGGCCGGCAGGGTCCGTCGTTGATCAGCGGGTTCTGCGACAATATTCCCGAATATCAGCATGCCCTCGGGCGCATCGGTTCGAAGCCCGGTAGTTCTTTCGCACTTGTACGCCGATATGATGAAGCCGCATGTTAGCGGGGGGCGGCATGGCGACTGACCCAATCGGCCGGGTAGGCATTCTCTGGCGTGGCGATCGCGATGCGCGAGAGAAGGCGACCACCGAAGATAACAGGCTGCGACCAGTCTTCGAGGCCCTGACGGCTGTCAACGTCGCGGCTGAGCCCGTGGTGTTTGGCGACGACATGGTCGATGAAGTGCGCCATCAACTCCTTCAACTCGATGGCGTCCTCGTCTGGGTCGATCCCATCATGGCCGGCCAGGATCGCTCCAGGCTGGACGCGCTGTTGAGGGAGGTGTCGTCCGCGGGGGTCTGGGTGAGTGCCCACCCCGACGTGATCCTGAAGATGGGTACCAAAGAAATCCTCTTCCGCACGCGCGATCTGGGCTGGGGATCCGATACCTATCTCTACAAGACCGCCCAGGAGTTCAGGACAGAGTTCCCCATGCGCCTGGCGTCAGCTGGCCCGCGCGTCCTCAAGCAGCATCGCGGGAACGGTGGCATTGGCGTTTGGAAGGTGGCGCTCACCGCGACTGCATCCAGTCTTCCCGGGGCAGCGCCACGGGCCGACGCCGCGGTTCGTGTGCAACATGCACATCCTCGTGACACGGCCACGGAGGAACTCCCGCTGGGGGACTTCATGGACCGATGCGAAGAGTACTTTTCGGGCGCCGGACGCATCGTGGACCAGCCCTTCCAACCGCGCATCGCCGAGGGAATGATTCGCTGTTACGTGGTGAGGGACGAAGTTGCCGGGTTCGCGCATCAATGGCCCGACCCGCCAACGCCGCCGCCGACCAGTTCCGGTGCGGGTACCACCCGGGGCTCCCCGCCGCACAACGTCTTCGGTTTGCCGGCGAAGAAGACGATGTATGACTCGTCCGAGCCTCGCTTCAAGTCGTTGAGAGCTCAGATGGAGTCGGACTGGATCGCTGCCATGCAGCGTCTGGTGGACGTGGACGCAGATTCACTGCCCTTGCTCTGGGACGCCGACTTTCTCTACGGACCAAAGACGGAAGCTGGGGAGGACACGTACGTCCTTTGCGAGATCAACGTCAGCTCCGTGTACCCGTTCCCGGAACCGGTCGTTGGCAAGCTCGCGCGTGCGGTGACTGCTCGATTCACATCGGCGAAGAGAATGTGATTCCGCGCAGACCTTCTCGATCCGGAGCCCGTTCACCAGCAGATCTTACTCCGTGCCATCCAGATCCGCATCGGTGCGACGAGCACGAAGTCGATAGCGAAGAAAGCAGCGCAGATCATTACGCCGCCAGCACCGTAGCCGCTTGATCAGGAAGCCTCGATGCACGCCCGCCTGGAGGTGGTCCGACGGTCGACGTTGACAGCAGCTCGGAGGACGGCCCCACGAGCGGTGCGAGGGACCAGCCGCCCGCGTTGAAGCCTCTCCCGACGTAGCTCGGCGAGAGAACCACCCGTCGACGCGAGGCGTATCGTGTGCGTGGCTTCGGCCGGCGCGCGAGCGGTGCCCGGAGTTCGCGATGAGGTGCGTATCATGCTCAGTTGGCGGTCTTGGATCTTCATCGCAGCGGGGGTTCTGGCGGCTGGCATCGTCGCCATCGTGATGGCGGCACGAGGCGGTGGCGCCAACAACTCCGCGGCGCAGCAGGCGCCAGCGGCGGGTGTGATGGCGTCTCCGACAGTGCAGGCGTCCGGCGTTACGGAGACGCCAACCCGCACTCGTTCGGCGACGGCGACCGCTAATTCGCAGAGCGTGCCGACGGAGACGCCAACGCTGATGCCCGGACCTGCGACTAACGGCGAAGCACCGGCGGACCCGCCTGTGCCGATAGAAACGCCCGGCGCGGCTCCGTCTGCGGTGCCTACCCCTCCCCCGACGATCGCCCCTGCGCCAACCAGAGCCGCGCCAACGGCAACCGCGACGATCTATGTGCCGCCTGTACGCGGCGGCCCGCCGTCGAGTGGCTACGGCTACTAGCAGGCGCGAGTGTTGGCGTCTTCACGCATCACAACGGTACGAAGACGCGTGCGTCTGATGGGGAGCGGTTATCGGACAAACGCTGCCCCGGCGCCGGGCTCGCGCTTCCGTGCGGCAGTTCGACCTCGACGATCGAGCCCTTGCCCAGCACCGACCGGATGCTGAGCATGCCGCCGAGGAGACGGACGCGCTCAGACATGCCGGCGAGCCCGAGCCGGCCGGTGCCGGCGAGGTCGCTGAGCGTTGGCGGCACGAGGAATCCCCGACCGTCGTCCGTCACCGTCATCGTCAGCCTGTCCGCATCGCCGCACACCGAGACCGTGGCCTGCGTTGCGCCGGCGTGGCGCGCCACATTGCGCAGCGCTTCCTGCGCGATGCGGAACAGGAGCAGCTGCTCGTTACGCGCATAGCCCGCCAGTGGGGTGCGCACCTCCACGCGAATCTGGATGCCGTACTCTTCGCACAACTGATCGGCCAGCCATTCGAGCGCCGCTTCGAGGCCGTGGTCGTCCAGGATGCGCGGCCGCAATCCCTGGCTCAACCGACGGAGGTCCGCGAGGGTGCGCACCAATGCAGCCCGCAGGCCCTGAAGCTCCTCCGCGATGCTTGCGGCAAGCCGGCCGTTCTCGCGATTCGCCAGGCTGTCGAGGCGTTGGCAGATGACGAGCAGCGACTGCGCCGTGTCGTCGTGAAGCTCCAGGGCGATCCGGTTGCGTTCGTCTTCCTGCGCCGTCAGCACCTCACGCACGAAGTAGCCCAGGCTTTCCTGCACCTTCTTCTGTGCCTCGACGTCCTTCTGCTGCTGGACGATCACGACGGTGAGGAGCGCGCCGACTACCAGGACGCCGCCGATCTCGGGGATGGCGTGGTCGAGGGCGGTACCCATGAGGCACCGTGGCAGCATGATCGCGCCGGCCAGCGTCAGTGTGCCGAAACCGCCGCGCACGCCGAAGAAAGCAGCGGCGTACATCACAGGAAGGAGAAAGAGGATTCGCTCCAGCGATTGCCGGTACGCCAGGCTGATCGGTGAGCCGTCGGCGGCGGCGGAGAGCACCGGCAGGGCGTCGCCGTAGTGCAGGGCGGTGCCTACCACCATCGCTCCGGCGATTAGCCAGATGCGAAGACGGGGCGCGATAAGGGGCCGGACTGCCGCGCGCACCGTCCGCGGCGGTGAGGGAACGCTCGGCTTCCGCATACGCCCGCCTAGCCCCGTCTCGGGATGCCGGCCCCGGCCCCGGCGAGGGAGGCGCGGGCGCGGGCAACAACGGTTGCCGCATGTGGCGGCACCGGAGCGCGGGCCTCTGCGTTGCGCACCGGGGTAGCTTCGCAGTCGGGCACACGTGCTTCGCCGGGCGTGACGTCTTCCACCTGCATCCAACCGTGGCGCACCGCCTGGAGCACCGCCTCGGTCCGGGACCCGACCCCCATCTTGTGGAAGACGTTGACGAGATGCGCTTTGACGGTCGGAATACTGAGGACCAGCTCCGCCGCGATCTCCTTGTTGCCGCAGCCCTTGCCGGCGAGCCTCAGCACCTCCATCTCCCTCTCGGTGGGGCGCTCTCCTCGGGGCTCGGAGGCGGCGTGCGCCGCTGGCCGGGAGGAGCGGGAGAGGAGGCGCGCCATCACGATGGGGTCAAGCACGGCTTCTCCGGCCACGGTCGCCCTGATGGCCTGGATCAATTCGTGCCCGCAGGCGCTCTTGAGCAAGTAGCCAGCGGCGCCAGCCTCGAGTAGGCCAAGGACATAACGGTCATCGTCGTAAGCGCTGAGGATGAGAACGGCGGTGCCTGGTGATGACCTCTTGATCTCCCGGGTGGCCTCGATGCCGGTGAGGCCGGGCATGACCACGTCCATAACAACGAGGTCGGGCTTGAGGGTCCGGACCACGCTCACTGCGGCCAGACCGGTCTCCGCCTCGCCGACGACAGTCAGGTCGGGCACCTCGTCGAGGAGTCTGCGTGTGCCCTCCCGGAACATGGCATGGTCGTCGGCCAATACGATGCTGGTCGTCTCGACGAGTGGCGTGTTCAAGGCGCTCCCTCACTTCCGACGACATTGTGGTACTTCTCACAATCGATAGGTAGGACCATTCGGCCGTTTGGATTAGGTCTTGTGGAAGCGGGTCTAAAGGATAACGGTCAACATAACCGAACGGCCGATGCGAGCCGTTCGCGTCTGGGCGAGAATCGCAGCAGGACAGACGCGTGCGGGTGTGCCACCCCACCACGGATACGGTGACCGGGGATACAGCAATGGAACGAGGGTACCGATCCGCAGGAACCGAGGGCGAATGCGAGAGGCACGTGGATGTCATTGGCCACCCCACCCGGGGGCCGTACGTTGATCAGGAAGGGGATCGGGTGGGGCGGAGGTATCAGGGAATCGAACCGGAGGTGCAACCATGGATGCCATGAACGGAATCGTCTTTGTCCAGCTGCCGCTCTTCCTGCTGGTCGGGGCGGTTGCTACGAGCCTGGTGTGGTGGCAGCACGAGGGCGCCCTTTGCCGCCGGGTCGGCGGCAGCCTTACGTCGGCTCTGAGGATGGTCTGCGTCGCTGCGCTGGCCGCCGTCTGGGTCTTGCTGACCGTCGTTTGCTGGTGGTGCCTGTTTCTTGCGACCTACCTCGCGGTGTTCTCCATGTACGTCTTGTTCGGGGTTGTCGCGGCGTGGGCGGCGCTCATCGGCGGCGGGGTGCTCTTCCTGAGCGCGCCCGTTCTCTGGGGCGTGATCCTGTTCACCCTGGCCCGTCGTGAGTTTCGTTACGCGTCGGCGACTTCGTCCATGCGCGCGCGGTCGTCCGTGCGGGCATTGCCGGGGGTTTGAGGTCAGCACCATGAGCGAGAACGGAAACTCCCCGCGGCATGAACCCAAGGTGCGTGTGATGCTCTGTCACAACTTCCCTGTCGCGCGCATCGGCCTGCGTACGATCATCGAGGCCGAGCGCGACATGGAGGTGGTCGGTGAAGCCGACAACATTGAGCGCGCCCTCGAGCTCTTCGAAGCCTTGAAGCCGGACGTGATCCTGACCGACCTGTGCGGCGGGCGTCTCGAAGGGCTCGACGCCATCCGCGCCGTCAAGAACCTGGCGCCGCAAGTGAAGGTCCTGATACGGGCGTATCAGCGAAACGGGGAGTACTTCACGCTGGCGATGCGAGCCGGTGCGGACGGCTACTTCACGCGCGACGCAGGCCCGGGCGAGGTCGCCAACGCGATTCGTACGGTGAATGCCGGGCAGAACTACCTGGACCTCTCCACCGTCACGCAGCTCGTGACGAGCTTCGTCGGAGGGAACGGCAAGGGCAGCCTTGACCACCAGTACGGCGGCGTCACGGAGCGCGAGCGCGAGATCCTCTGTCTCGTTGCTACGGACCACACCAACAGCGAGATCGCCGACGTCCTGCACCTGAGCAAGCAGACCGTGCACAACATCCGCGCGCGCCTGATGGAGAAGCTCGGATTCCACGACCGCCTCCAACTGGTGAAGTACGCCATACGGCGCCGAATCGTCGACGTGGAAGAGGTGTGATGAGGCGCCAGGCGCGAGCGAGGAAGGGGTAAGCCATGAACGTGTTGATGACCGCCGTTGAGTTCACAGTCAGCTGTCTGGCGCTTGGAGCCGGGTTGTTCCTGGCGGCCGAGGCGGCCCGGGAGATGTCCCGGATCCGGTTTGCGCAGACGGTCGGCACCCGTGCGCTGGCCGCGCTGGGCGGCGCCGGCCTGTTGTCGGTCGGCGTGTACGGGGCGCTTCTCAGCGTGCCGCTGTAAGGCGCCATTAGTGGAGCAGGGTGATGACGAGTCGATTGTCAGCACGTGGCAGACTCTGGATCTGCGGGAGCGCGGTCGCACTGGCGGTTGTGTTGTTCGGGCGGACGCCCGTCGCCTCAGCCGATCCGACCCCCCCGGCGATCGGCGATCACGTTCCGAACGGGCTTTGCCTGATGTGTCATGGGAAGCCCGGCCTGACGACGACGATGGACGGACGGACGCGCACCATCGAGCCGGTGGATCAGGCAGCGTTCGCGGCGTCGGCTCATGGCGGAAAGACGTGCGTGGAGTGCCACGCGGACCAGTCCTCGCTGCCTCACCTTCTGCCGGGTTCGACGGTGGGGTACCAGCGGGCGACCGCCTGCCAGGAGTGCCATCGCGAGGCATATGACGGTTACCTGGAAAGCCCGCACGGCACCATGGCCGAGTTGCGGGACAGCAGCGGCCCGACCTGCGCAAGTTGCCACGGCAACGTGCACGCCGTCCGTCCCGTAAAGGAATGGAGCGACCAGGAACGCGCGCAGGTCTGCGCGGGCTGTCACTCGGGAGCGGGCACCGGCTTCCTGCAGGCGCTGAGTCATCAAGCGCCGTCGCCGAGCTTCCTTCCGACGGTTTACTTTGCCGGGCGTTTCCTTGTCATCCTCGCGTCGGCCTCGCTGGCCTTCGGAATCATTCATGTGGAGCTGGACCTGCTGCGCTGGCTCGTACGGCGCTGGCGCGCGGGCTCCGGGGGGAGGCGGCGATGGGAATCGAGCTGAGGATCCCGCGATCGCACGCCGCGGCCGTTGAAGCCGCGCCGAGTCGAGTGGTAGTCGAGGACTCGGTCGTCCGATTCGACCCGCACCAGCGCCTGCAACACATCCTGATGATGAGCAGCTTCATCATCCTCGCGCTCACGGGGTTGCCGCAGAAATTCAGCGACCTCAGCCTGAGCCGGTGGTGGGTGGACAGCCTCGGCGGTCTCGAAACCGTCCGCGTGATCCATCGAACGGCCGGCATCGTTATGCTGACCGACTGCGTCTACCATCTCTGCTACCTTGCGTACCGCGTCGGCATCCAGCGGCAACTGGGCCCCTTGCGGATGATTCCCACTCCCAAGGACGCGCGCGACGTCGTTCTCACGCTCCTCTACTTCCTGGGTTTGCAGCCCGAGAAGCCGAAGTTCGACCGCTTCAGCTACCTGGAGAAGTTCGACTACTGGGCCGTCTTCTGGGGGATCGTGATGATCGGCGGCTCGGGCTTGATCCTCATATTCCCGGTGCTGGCGGTTCGCTTCCTGCCGGGCCAGATCCTGCCCGTGGCGATCACGATTCACAGTGACGAGGCGATACTGGCGGTAGGGTGGATCCTCGTGGTGCACATGTTCAACGTCCACCTGGCGCCCTGGGTCTTCCCGTTCAACCCCGCCATCTTCACCGGCAAGATGACAGCCCACCGGTGTGCCGAAGAGCACCCGCTGGAGTGGGAGCGCATCACGTCGGCGGAGCGGGCGCTCCTGCGGCTGGCGCCGGCAGCGACCGTCGACGTCAAGCGGCCCGCGGTCGCCGTGCGAGAGCAGGCTGAGGCTTCGTTGCCACGCGCCGGGAATCCAGCGAGCCGATGGGCGGCCAGCGCGATGCGAAACGCGCGCGTGCTGCACCGGAGCGTATGGAGGCTCGTGACGCGACGAGCGGAAAGCGGCGCCGTGACGGTGTGGGCCTCAGCGGTCGTGCTGATCGCCGCTTCGTTCCTGGTTGCGGCGCCGAGAATCTGGCACCAGAGTGGCGGCGCTCAAGCGTTGAGCGCGCGCCAGGCGGCAACGCTCACCCCCCAGCCGCGTGACCACGCCACTCTGGTTCCTGAGCTGGGACCCGTCGAGCCGAAGGCCCTGGTTCACCGACAGGTCGTACTTGATCGATTCTCCTGCGGCGACTGCCACGGCGTGGCGAGCGGCTGGCTCATGCCGGGGGATCACGCCGCTCTGCCCGAAAGCGGATGCCAGAGTTGCCACGTGAAGGCGCCGGAGCCTCCGGCGATCACGCTTCACAACAACACGGATCACGAAGTGGTGTCGGCGGACTGCGGCCTCTGCCACAAGGCGTTCGCGACGAGTCCGCGACCCGCATCGACGGCACAGACGCTCTGTGTGAACTGCCACGGCACTGAGACATACAAAGTCCTGCCGGTCAGCCATGCGGAGCGTTCGGACGCCACCACCACCTGCATCGTCTGTCACCAAACGCGCCTGGCCAGTCAACCCCAGGTACCCCACCGGATCGATGGCCTGGAGCAGTGCACCTTCTGCCATGGGCCGCAACGCCTGACGTCGCTTTCCGGCGCGCACAACTCGCAGGCGGCAGAGAAGTGCCTGGGCTGCCACGACGTCGTCCGGCCCCCGAGCATCTACAGCAAGATGCACACGCTCTCCACGGAGAAGGGTGGGTGCACTTCGTGCCATGCTGCCGGCAAATTGGCGCCACTGCCCGGCAGCCACGATGGGCGCTCCGAGCTCCTGTGCGGCATCTGCCACCAGCCCGCGAGTAAGGAACCGGCGCCGGTTCCCCACTCGGTCGCTCAGGACGCGGCGTGCACCAGCTGTCACACGGACGGCCAGCTGGGCAAGCTCCCGTACGACCACGCCACCCGGAGCGAGCCGATGTGCGTGGCCTGCCATGCGGAACGACCGGGCGGCGTGCCCGCGATCCCCCATGCCCTGGATAACCGCGCCGCTTGCACAAGCTGTCACCTCCCATCCTCCAGCCCGGCTGTCCCGCACCTCTGACCGGCCAGCCGTCCGCCCTGCTCTGGCGGCGATGCCGGCCCGGAACGCGCTTCCACCGCGAGGCGTACGGTTGTGTCTGACCGAGGGGGCCGAACGGCCCTGCGGCATACGTATTTCGCGCAGTCTGGCCTCCTGCAGAGATACGCATTCCGCACACGCAGGTCTGCCGCATGATCCGATGTAATTCATGCCCCGTCCGGCGATCCTTAGGTATGGCCGTGAGCACTCGCAGAGGCGGCCCCGGGAATCACCAGGAGGTGGGTCATGAAGGCGAAGATGTTGAAGGCAACAGGGTTCTCGCTCCTGGTGGCGCTTGGGGTTGGCATCGGGCTTGGTACCGTGGGGACGGCGCACGCGTCGCACATGAACGTCTCCGTCGTCGAGCCCACGCCGGCGCTTGTCGGCCAGTCGAGCGAGCTCGCAGCTACGGTGACATCCGCTGACGTGGGCCTGCCGGCCGCAGGCGTGCCGGTGACGTTCTACGCGCACGCGACCGCCGGCAAGGTGAGCGGCTACATGGAGATCGGACGCGCCGTGACCGACGCGAACGGCGTCGCGAAGATCAGCTTCGTCCCGCGCGAAGCCGGCACGCACGACGTCCGGGTCGACTTCACGCCGGCGGGTGGCGGCGCAGTGGAGCAGACGAAGACGAGCATCGCGGTGGACGGCGCGCCGAGCCAGCTGTACGTGCAGACGGCAGGCATCCAGGTCCCCGGCCTCGGTTCGTGGCTGATCATCGTCGTTCTCTCGACCGTCTGGGCCATCCTCTTCGGCGTGAGCCTCACCGTGATTCGCATCGCATCGCGCTCCGGTGGCTCGCCGGCGGCCGCGCTGGTCGAAGAGGCGGCCGGCCGGCGGGGGAGCGCCCTCGGCGCCGGCACCGCTATCTAGCTGATGGCGGGGTTGCGAGTCCGACATAGGACCCGCGTAAAGCGTAATCCAACCGAACAGAGACCGGCCCGCGCGGCCGGTCTCTTTCGTTCGGTCGATCGACTCGTACGTCGGCGGGATCGCGGTCGGTGTGCCGCGTACCCCGTCTGACAGCGTCACGTCCTCGATGCGCGCCGCCGGGCCGAAACGCGCTACGATGGCACCTCATGATTCACGTGGCGATCGGCTGCCTGGTCATTAGCCTGACGTGTGTCGCCTTGTTCGGTGTCTACCCGCTCGTCACGGGCACCGACGTTGCCCATACGCAACTGGCGCTCTCCATCGTCGGGACAGCAATGTCGGTGGCGCTGATCTTGAACGTGCGCTGAGTGTCCCGCGTTCTCCACCGACAAGCCTGAGCGCGGCATCTGACGGCTATCGGCGAAGCGTCAGATGGCGTACCGATCCGCGCGGGGAGAGCTGGCTGCTTGCGGCGCGCGCTTACGGCATGTCCATCACCACGCGAAAGCCGTAGTCGTTGTAGCGGAACGACGGATTGAGGCTGCTCCTGGCAGCGCAGCGGCTGATCTTGATCTGATGACGCCAGGCGCCGCCTCGCGATGCGCGCCGTGTCCCGCTTGGCGGACCCTGAGGGTTCGCGTCGGGAGCGATCGCGTAATAGCCCGCGTCGTACCAGTCGGAGCACCACTCGTGGACGTTGTACGCCGTGTCGAAGAGTCCGTATCCGTTCGGCGCCGACTGCCCCACCGGGCGTGGCGCGGGCTGGACGAAGCGTCCGCCATCCGGCCCGGGATCGTCGCCCCACGGAAACCGTGCGCCCTCAAGGCCGCCCCGCGCCGCCTTCTCGCGCTCGGCCTCGGTCGGCAGGCGCCAGCGCGAACCGGCGCTGAAGCTCAACCAGTCGCAGAACGCCGTGGCATCGAACCAGCTCACGCCCACGACCGGCTGTTCCGGCTGATTGAAGCCGGCCTCTGCCCAGAACCGCGGGCGCTCGTGGCCCGTCTCGTCGAGGAACCGCGCGTACTGCTGATTGGTGACCGGGACGACCCCCGCCAGGAAGGCGCTGACGTAGACGCTATGGACCGGCCGCTCGTCCTCGCGGCCGTTCGCGTCACCCATGACGAAGTTGCCTGCCGGGACAGGCGCCGTTCTGATGAACGTTTCACCGTTGCGTTCCACGTGGAGATTCTACGCGGTGGGCTTGCCGATTCGCCCCCGGTGCCCGGAACGACGCGATACCACCCTGCGCTCAGCGCTCTCCCGCGCGAATTGATCAGCTTCGTCAAGCCGGCGCCGCAGGCGATCGAGCACCTCTGCTACCATCCGCCGGAGGCGGGTGCGAGGGTGTGCTACACGACATGGCGTCCTGGAGTATGAGCGAGCCAGGCGGTCGAGGCGATCGTCCGCGCGGCTTGCGTTCGTGGACGGACCGTGGCGCGGCCGGGTCGTTGCGCTCGACAGCGATGTGGTGCTCATGGGATCGGACACGGTGCCACGCGCGGCGGATCTGCGCTTCGTGCGAGAAGCGGCAAGCTACGTGGTGCAGCCTCTCTGCGCCGATCGGCTCGTCACGCTTAACGATCGACGGATCGCGTCACAAGCCAGCGCCATCCTGAATGACGGCGACACGATCGCGTGCGGTGCTTCTGTTGTGCGCTTCGAGCAGCAGTCCGCGCCACAGATGATGGATTCGGAGAAGATTGACAGGCTCAGGACGATCCTGCAGCCGCACATACCCGGGCGCAGACGGAGTCTTGCGCGGAGCGTGGCGCCGATCGTCGTCATCACGCTGCTTTCCGCTATGGGCCTCGTCGCCGCGGACATGCGCCCGGAGGCGGGCGCGGCCGCGCGTGCAGCGATGTCGACGCAGGACGCGGCAAACAGGGTTACCGTCAGCGGAACGTTCCACGGCCGGCTTGCCGGCACCGGCCGGGTGGCGGTTCCGGTTCGCGGCACGCAGTTCGTTATTCGCGTTGCCGTGGCTCCCGCGTCACAACGGCCGGGAACGCGGTTCTGGTGCTTGACCTCGGACTTCGGCCTGGCTCCCGACGCGCGATACTGCGGCGGGTCCGGCCTTGGGGGCGCTGGGGCGGGAACGACCGTCGACACACGGACGGTCGACGTCGATCCTGGGTGGCCGGCATCGGCCAGCTATTTCATCCAAGCGTACTGCCAGAGTGCGTGTACGTGGGACGTCACGGTAGATCCGTAGTGAGCAAGCCGCTCCCGGCGGCTCCGTAGGAATTGGGCCGCCGCCGGCGTTACAGCTTCCCCCGGCCGCCGCTTTGTAGCCCGACGGCGCCCGTGCTCCCCACAACCAGCCTCAAGCGGGCATGGCCTGTACCGATCATTCATATGGGACCCCCGATTCCCACGGGGGAGGTTCACATGAAGGCTATTCTTGCTTGCGCGGTGGTTCTGGCGATAGGCGGATGCGGTGGCGGCACGAGACTGACGCCGACGCCGACTCCGACGGTGGCGGTCGATCCGGCGGTTGTGGTGTCCAGGGCGCCCGATGCGGTCAAGGCCGCCATCATCGGAGCCGCCGATCTGCCGGGCGGGTGGAGCGGGAGGCCGCGAGACCCGGTGGGCGAGCTGGGGCTCAGCCCGCAGTGTCGCGAGCTCGACAGCGACGGGTTCGACGGCCAGCTGGCATACGCGGCGTCGGATCGCCTCACGGGGCCGCAGAAGGACAACCTGCACACCGATGCCTCTGCGTTTGCGACGGACCAGGCGGCGCAGGACGCCATGGACCGGATCCGCCGCACGTTGAGCTCGTGTCACGACGAGTATGCTGCCGCCATCGTCCGGCTCCAACGCAAGAACTTCATCGACGACGGCGGCAGCGAGAAACAACTCGGCGACATGTCCGTCGCGATATCGGAGGAGCCCGGGGCGCCGACCGGTGACAGCTCGTTCGACCTGGTGTACCAGTTTCATGTCGTCGTGGACGGCAAGAGCAACGACTTCGCGACGCATCTGATGACGTTCAGAGTTGGCCGGATGGTGGCGACCGTTGGCTATGACCCTGGCGCGAGTGACGGTCAGCTCCAGAAGCCCGTGGTCGAACTCGCCGCGATTCGTCTCACGAAGGCAAACGCCACGCTCATCCAGTAGCGAGCCGCCGCCGTGTCGCGGGGACCGTCCGCGCGACGGATCCGTACGTTCGGCCGAACCATTTGACGCCCCCCATGTTCAGGGGGTAGTGTCGATCGCAGCTTCGTCCCGGAATGATGTTGCCGGGCGGAGGATGGGCCGTCATGTCCGCGCCCCGACAGGTCAGACCGATGATGGACAGCGCTATCCCCGCCAGTCCCGAGCAGGTCACCGCCGCGTGGCTCACCTCGGCGCTGCGTCAGGACGGTGCGCTCGATCGCGCGAGCGTCGTGGCGCACACAACAGAGCTGGTGGAGTGGCAGGGTGCGGCGGGGATCGTGGCACGCTTCGAGCTTGACTACGACCTGCCAGAGGCAGGGGCACCCCGCTCGCTCGTCGCGAAGTTCGCCTCGCCGCACGAGCCGATCCGCGCGCTCATGCGCGCGTTCGGCGGCTACGCCCGCGAGGTCGAGTTCTACCGGCAGTTTGGCGCCGATGCCGGGATCTCGACGCCCCACTGTTTCCACACAGACATCGATCCCGAGTCGGGCGTCTTCGTGCTTCTGCTCGAGGACATGCGCGATTGCCGAATGTCCGATGGGACGGCGCCGTCCGTCGAGGACACCGAACTCGCCGTGCGGCACCTGGCGCCGTTCCACGCAAAGTGGTGGAACCATCGTCGGCTGCGCGACCTGGACTTCCTCCACTACCCCGGCAGTCCCGCGTACATGGTGTTCATGTCGCAAGCGCGGGGCGCACTCACAGCGGCGCTCCCGGCGGCGCGAGATCGGTTCGGCAGCAAGTTGCCGGCGACGCTGATCACTCTTGCGGAGCGGCTGCTGGCAGACTTCGACGTGCTGTTCGAGGCGAGGCGGCAGGTCGTGGTGGACGCCGTAACGCTGGTGCACGGAGATTTCCATCCCGGGCAGATCTTCTTTCCGTCCGAGTGTGGCGGCCGTTTCGCCGTCTTCGACTGGCAGACCGTCGGCGCGGGCGGCGGCGGCGATGATCTGGCCCGCATCATCGCGACCGGGCTGAGTATCGAGCAGCGAGAAGCCGCCGATGGGCGGCTGATCGAGCTGTATCACTCGCTCCTGGTCGAAAACGGCGTGCGCGAGTATGACCTCGAGCAGTGCCGGAACGGCTTCCGGCAGGGGCTGCTGACGAGCGCGGTGATCAACCTCATCGCCGGCGCCAGTATCGACCCGGCGCTCATGGAGGACTTCGCAGGGTCGAGCGAGGTCAGCGTGACGGAAGCGCTGTTTGGCCGGCTTGCCGCCGCGATCGACACGCACCACGTCATGGACGCGCTGTCGTCGTAAGTACGCCGGTGCTGCGACATCCACGATAACCCGGTTGGTGCGCTACGCGTCCCGTGCGGTTGGGGCCGAACGGCCGTTGTCCGCGCGGTCCCGGCCCGGGCTAGCATTGCCCGCGATCGAGGCACCGAAGCACGAGAGGACCCCAGGCATGTTCGAGACGCGCATCACGAAGCTGTTCGGTATCAAGTACCCCATCATCTGCGGGGGCATGCTCTGGCTGGGCCGGGCCGAGCTGACCGCGGCGGTGGCCAACGCCGGCGGCCTCGGCTTCATCACCGCCGCGACATTCACGGACGTCAACGACCTGCGCGCCGAGATCCGCAAGGCTCGCGACCTGACCGACAAACCGGTGGGGCTCAACATCAACCTCTTCCCTGCCGGCCGTCCTCAGCCCGTCGAGGAGTGGGTGAGGGTGGCGGTGGAGGAGAAGATCCCGGTGGTGGAGACCTCCGGCCGCAGCCCGGAGCCCATCGTGGCCGCTCTGCACGCTGGTGGCGTCAAGCTGATGCACAAGGTCGCGGGTGCGCGATTCGCTCGCACCGCCGAGCGGGTCGGGGCCGACGCCGTGTGCGTCGTGGGCTTCGAATGCGGCGGTCACCCTGGTCTCGATACGGTGACAACGCTGGTCATGGTACCGCTGGCCGTCGACGCCGTGAGCATCCCGGTGGTTGCCGCCGGCGGGTTCGCCGACGGGCGCGGCCTGGCCGCGGCGCTGGCTCTCGGCGCCGACGCCGTGCTCATGGGCACACGCTTCATGGCCACCCAGGAATGCCGGAGCCATCCCGGCTGGAAGCAGCACCTGCTCGAGGCGAGCGAAGGTGATACCGCTTACGTCATGCGGTCCATCGGCAGCCCGACGCGCGTCGCGAAGAACGCCCTGACGGACAAGGTGCTGGAGATGGAGGCCCGCGGGACCACCATCCAGGAGTTGCTGCCGATCATCGGCGGACACTCCAACGCCGCGTTCGAGCAAGGTGATATCGAGGCCGGCTTCTCGAGCATGGGCCAGAGCGTTGGCATGATCCACGACGTGCCCACGGTGAAGGAGCTCATCGACCGCATGGTGGAGGAAGCGTCCGACGCCCGCGAGCGCATCGATCGCGCGATCCCGCAGAAAGTAGCTCCATAGCCGCTCTCGCGTCAGAACCGAGACGCCGCGCCCCAACGGCGCGAGCGCCGCGCGAACGCGGTACGCGCATCACGGCGTGGACTTGCTGCTCGGGTTCTCGGCGCCGCTCATGTCCCACGTGATAAAGCGTGACCCGGCCAGTTGTCCGGCCACGGCGAAGGTGATCTCCACCGGCACGACCCAGAACGATATGCCGAGAGCGAATCGCGTCGCGATGAGAAACGGGATGCTTGCGTGGACCGCGATGAACCATGACGGCGAGAACTTGCGTTGGCGGCCGCGCCACCAGCCAAGAGGCAGGTTGACGCCGAACGCCAACGCGAGCAGGACGCCGATCGTTGTCAAGTCCATGCCGTCCTTCTCGCCAGATGGTGTCGCCGACGTATCAATCTAGCTCAGCCCAACGGTGGGCGACAGGAAGCGGGCCGCGCCGTCAAGCAACCGAGCCCGGCCCTCGCACTTTTCGCGAGGGGCGTTATGGCCGCGTGCGTTGGCGCCGCATGCGCCTCGCCGGCGTTACCCGCGGGAGCGCTCGACGCGCCAGTCCCACGCGCCGCCCGTGGGACCCTGGAGCCGGATGATGACGTCGGCGCCGAGCAGCTTCGTGCTCCACGGTGGCGGCCGAACCTGTCACGCGCAGTTCCTGACCCGCCAGTCCGCCGGGCAGCCGCACGTGCAGCTCGATCCGATCGCCCCGCGTGCTCATCCGTCCGGCAACCGTATCGCGCGAGTACGCGAGCGCGAACGAAGGCGACTCGACGCTCCACGCCGCGGCCGGCATCGCCGGTGCGATGCGCAGGCCCTCCGCGATCGGTTCCACGCCGGCGAGGCGGAGGAACGACAGCAGGGGCTGGGAATGCGTGTGCACGTTCTGGATCGGCCAGTACTGGCCGTACACGTTGAGCGCCGGCAGATCCCAGGTCCAGCCGGGGCGCGATGACCAGTCGCTGTTGTACGCATCGGGCCCGCTCCACGCGCCGACCCAGACGTCCGGGTACTGGCGTGCGTGGTTGGCCAGCGTGTTCCGCAGAAACTCGTCCCACGCCATCTCCGGCCGGCGCTGTGCCGCAGCCCAGATCAGCGTGTGCGTGATCGACAGCCACACGCCGCCCTGCGTCGCATCGCCCGACGTTTGCGCGCCGCTTCCCCGGGAGTACAGGCGCGCGCCCAGCGGCGACCCTTCACGCAGCAGCGCGTCGATCTGGTCGAGCAGGATGTCCGTCTGCGCGTCGTCGGTGACGCCGGCGACGATCGCCCAGGGCTGCGGTTCGAGGTGCAGCCGGTCGGTGCCGTAGATCTCCCCGGCCGGAAGAATCGCACGCGCGAGCCAGCTCCCGGTCCAGTACTGACGCAGTCGATCGCGCAGCCCCGAAGCGAAGGCGTCGACCTCCGTCGCGAGCGCGTCGTCGCCGCGCGCCCGCGCGACGCTGGCGAAGCGCGGCAGCACCCACGCGGCGAACGCCGACGCGAGCGTCGATTCACCGTCGCGGATGAACCCCTGGATGTCGCCCGGCGCCGCTTCGAAGACGAGGCCGTCGTTCCAGTCGGCGTTGCGCGCGTGGAGCAGCCCGCGCGCCCCGACGCCGACGACGTCGACGAGGTGCCGGTATGCGCGCACGAGGTGATCCCAGACGGGCGCGCGTGGCGGCGGAGTCCGGCGGGTAGTACGCGAGCGCCTCGTCCAGCACGCCGGTATCTCGCGTCGCGAGCACGTACTCGCTCGCCAGCCACAGAGCCCAGATGTCGTAGTCGCCCGGTCGCCAGATGAAGTCCAGGGCGATACCGAAGCCGGCCACCGAGTATGGAAAGTGGCCGGTCTCGTCGGCCTGGGCGAGCACCGAGAGCAACACGTCCCGCGCCAGCTCCGGCTCGAAGTAGACGAGCGGCAGCGCATGCTGCACCGAGTCGCGCAGGCCCGCGTTGAAGCCGCTGCCGTAGAGGTACCAGAACCCCTGCGGGATCGTGCGCCGCCCGAAGAACGCATCGAAGTAACTGCTCGCACGCGTGTAGTAGGCGTGCCACGTCAACTCGCGGCAGAGGTCCGGCGAGCCCTCGATGCGGAAGGCCGGCAGCCACGATCGCCACGCGTCGAGCGACTCGCGCTCCGTCTTTTCCGGCTCGGCGGGGAGATCGGGGATCGCGCCGTACGTGTAACCGTAGGCGAACCACAACGTCGCTTCACCGTGCGCCGGGATCTCGAGATTCGACTGGGCGACGAAGCACGGGCGACGGCTGCCCGTCGATCCCGAGCAGGACCCCGCCGCGACAGCGTCCGGGCGCTGCGCGGCCGCCGGCGCCGAAGAATCGCGCCGGGTCGGTGTCGAATCCATCGACGGGTGTGCCGCCGAGCGGCACGAGGAACAGCGTCGGACCGGGCTCGGGTGGCACGCGCGGAGGGTTCATCTTGCGCAGCGGTTCCGCGGCGGACGTCTGCCGCTCGGCGGCGGTGATGCGGCTCGTCGACGCCGTCACGTCGTACTCGAGCGCGGCCGCTGCTTCGACGCGCTGTTCGTCCGTCGCGCCGAACGCCAGCCAGCGCGGGTTCACGTCCCAGTACTCGAAGTGGCGGATGCGCCGCGCGCGGCCGGCGCGATTGCGCACGGTGATGCGGCTCAGCAGCCACGTCGAGCTGCCGAACGGGAGCAGCACGCGCCGATCGATCTCGAGTTCGTTCGCCGTCAGGCGCGTGTCGAAGTAGCCGGTGCCGAACACCCGCTCGGCCGGTGCCGCCGGATCCGCATCGAGGAACAGCGTCGGCAGGACCTCGCCGTCTTCGAACACGTAGCCGAAGCCGCCCGCGTACCTGCCGTGCTCCGGCTCCCAGGCGTTCATCCAGCGCGGACCGTGGGAGAAGTCGAAGAGCTGCACCCAGCCGTCGTTCGTCGCGATCGCCGCGGTCGCGTCGTTGCCGACGTGATGCCAGTTGAGCGTGGAGTCGTGGCCTTCGCGGATCGCGTACCGCGCGCGCGGGTCCGAGCGCTGGTCGAGCGTGTATCGGAACGCCGGCAGACCATCCGCGTCAAGCCACTCGCCGAAGATGCCTGCCGCGGCCACGCTCGGCTCTCCCTCGCTCTTCTGACGATCGCGCGCGCGCCACTTCAGCAGTCCCAGCGCCGACGCGGCGGCGGCGGCGACAGCGGCGGCCATCCCCGCCAGGAACGTCCGTCGTGGCAGACGCTGCGGGCGCTTCGAGAAGGGCTCGCCTACCGATGTCGCAGCGCGGCGTTCAGGCTCCATGATCCATTACATCCACGGACGCTGTCCCTCGGCGCAGGGATCGGCGCTCCGACCATCGTAAACGAGGAGCGCTCGAAGCGCTCATCAGGCGTACGAGCATGTGCCGGTCGCGGCACAACCCGGTGCCAGATGGCTCTTGCCGCTGAGCGCCGAAGGCCAGACGTTGGTATGCGAACGCCGGAGGCCGGGACGCGTGGCGCGCGGTCATCATGGTTCGTCGACAGGCGGGAGGGCGCGTGGGAACTGGCGAGTGGGACGCGATCGTCATCGGGTCGGGGCTGGGCGGGCTGACGGCAGCGGCGTACCTGGCGGCGAACGGGCGCCGGACGGTGGTGCTGGAGCAGCACTACGTGGCCGGCGGCAATGCGCACGTCTTCCGCCGCAAGCGCATGTTCGAGTTCGACGTGGGCGTGCACTACATCGGCGATTGCGGGCCGGGCGGCGCCATCCCGACCGTCCTGCGCGGCGTCGGGCTGGACGGAGCTATCGAGTTCCTCGAGATGGACCCGGACGGGTTTGACACGATCGTCTATCCGGGGCTGACCTTTCGCATGCCGAAGGGGTGGGATCGCTACCGGGAGCGGCTGGTGGCCGCGTTCCCGGACGATGAGACGGGGCTGCATCGCTGCCTCGACGTATTCGAGCGAGTGCTCGCGGAGATGCGCGCGTTGCAGGAGCCCGGCGCGGCGCAGGATCTCCCGCGTTTGCTCCGCGAGGCGCCGACGCTCGTCACCTGGGGCGGCAGCACGCTGGCGCAATTGTTCGACGAGTGCGGGCTGGGCCAGAAAGCGCGCGCCGTGATCCTCGCGCAGTCCGGCGCGTACGCGGTGGCGCCGTCGCGGGCGCCGGTCGTGCTGCACGCGGGGATGCTGGACCACTACCTCAGGGGCGCGTACTACCCGAAGGGCGGCGGCCAGGTGCTGCCCGCACATCTCGTGGACGTCGTGCGCGCGTATGGCGGCGAGGTGCGCCTCCGCACGCGCGTCGAGCGGATCCTCGTCGAGGACGGCCGCGCCGCCGGCGTGCGGCTGACGACCGGGGAGGAGCTTCGTGCTCCCGTCGTCATCTCCAACGCCGACGTCAAGCGCACCATGCTCGACCTGCTCGGCCGCGAACACCTCTCGGCGGCGGCGGTGAAGCGCATCGAGTCGTACCGGATGGCGCTGCCGGTCTTCTGCGTCTACCTGGGGCTGGACACGGACCTGCGCGCGCGGATGCCGAACACGAACTACTGGTACAGCGACAGCTTCGACGTCGAGCAGGCGTACCAGGACTGCTACGCGGGGCGGATGCCGGCGGCGCCGCCGCTGTTCATCACGACGGCGTCGGTCAAGGACCCGACGACCGGCCGGATCGCGCCGCCCGGTCACTCGAGCATCGAGATCATGACGTGGGTACCGGCGGACTATACGCTCTGGCAGGTCGAAGCAGGGGCCCGTGGCCGGCGAGAAGTACCACAACAAGCCCGCCTACCGGTCGTTCAAAGAGCGCCTCACCGAGGAGATGATCGACGGCGCGGAGCAGGTCCTGCCGGGCCTGCGCGAGCACATCGTCTGGAAAGAGGCGGCGACGCCCGTGACGCAGGAGCGCTACACGCTCTCGACCGGCGGCACGTCGTACGGCATCGAGTTCGCGCTGGACCAGTTCGGGCCGAACAGGCCGGGCCCGGCGACGGAAGTGCCGGGGCTGTTCCTGACCGGCGCGAGCACGGTATTCGGCCACGGCATCGTCGGCGTGATGCGCGGCGGCGTCGGCACGGCGAGCGCGGTCCTGGGCCGCGACCTCATGCGCGAGGTCGAGCAGGGGCGCGTCTTCGCGGACCCGGCGCGGCTCGCGGGCGGCGGCCCGGACTGGGATCCCTGGCAGTTCAGCCGCTGACACCTGTCGTTCGCAGGCCGGCGCGATGAACGTGCCGCATCGTCCGTGGCCCTCCGCGCGCCGGCATAGGATACTTTGCGTGCAGCCAAGGAGAACGCGCATGCCAAGGATCCGTCCCGTCGAGTACTCGGAAGCAACGCCCGACGTGCGCGCCGCGTACGACGAAGTCGTGCGCGAGCACGGGCGCATCACCAACATGAAGCTCACCCTCCTGCGGTCGCGCCCCGCGTTCGACGCGCTCATGGAGTGGTACCCCCTGCACGACACGGTGCAGCCCTTCCTGGGTGAGCGCCTGACGA
Source organism: uncultured Chloroflexia bacterium (assembly GCA_963743185.1). Taxonomy (GTDB): domain Bacteria; phylum Chloroflexota; class Dehalococcoidia; order DSTF01; family JACRBR01; genus JANXYW01. The sequence goes on from CAVUOT010000010.1 coordinate 454,490, forward strand.
CCCTGTTCGCCCACGCGATCTCCGACGAGAACGACTGCCTCATCTGCTCGACGTTCTTCCGGCGCATCCTGATCGAGTCGGGCGAGAACCCGGACGAGTTCGCGCTGGACGATCGCGAAGAGGCGGTCGTCGAATTCGGTCGCTGCATCGCGAAGCCGTTCGCGCGCGTCCCCGACGAGCTGTTCGCGCGGCTCGCGGCGATGTTCAGCGAAGAGCAGCTCGTGGCGCTCGCGGCCTTCGGCGCGCTGATGGTCGCGAGCAACATCGTCAACAGCGCCCTCGGCGTCGATCTCGACGGCTACCTGGAGGAGTACCGCAAAGGCAGCGTGGCGAAGGCAGGAGGAGACGTCTGATGGCAGAGCGCGAGTTCGCCGGGAAAGTCGCCTTCATCACGGGCGCCGCTCATGGCCAGGGGCGAGCGGTGGCGCTGATCCTCGCGCGTGCGGGCGCGCGCATCGCGGCGTTCGACGTCGCCAGGCCGCTGTCGTACCCCGGCTACGCGCTCGGCTCGCAGGACGATCTGCACAGCCTTCAGCTTCTGTGCCGCGAGTCCGGTTCGGAGTGCCTGATCTTCGAAGGCGACGTACGCGACGACGCCGCGATCACCGCGGCGGTCGACGGCACCGTCGCGGAGTTCGGGCGCATCGACGTGCTGTTCAACAACGCCGGGATCTGCGCCTACGGCCTGGCGCACGAGCTCACGGAAGACGCCTGGGACGCGATGATCGACATCAACCTCAAGGGGAGCTGGCTCGTGGCTCGGCGCGTCATTCCCGTCATGATCGCGCAGCGCTCCGGCGTCATCATCAACAACTCGTCGGTCGCCGGCCTCCGCGGCATGGGCCGGCTCAGCCATTACGCCGCGTCGAAATGGGGATTGACAGGCCTCACGCGATCCTGGGCGATCGAGCTGGCGCCCCACGGCATCAGGGTCGTCTCCATCCATCCGACCGGAGTCAACACGCCGATGAACGACGGCCTGGCCGAGCTCGAGGGCGCGTCGCCGCAGGAGATCGCGGAACGTTCGGCCGGCAACCTGCTGCCCGTGCCCTGGATCGAGCCGGAGGACGTGGCCGAGGCAGTGCTGTACCTGGCCTCCGATCGCGCGCGGTTCGTGACCGGCTCCCAGTTCGTCATCGATGCGGGGCTGCTCGCGCGATGAACCGGAAGGATGATTCGCCATCGCACAGACGCTGATCCACAACTGCTCGCTGCTCGACGTTGAACGCGGTGCCGTGACGCCGAATTCCTCCGTGCTCGTCGATGGCGGCCGCATCGCCGCGGCCGGCGCGGGTCGCATCGACGCGCCGGACGCCGCACGCATCGACGCCGGCGGCCGCGTCGTCATGCCCGGCCTGATCGACGCGCACGTCCACGCGACGATCACGACGATGAATCTCGCAGCGATGGCGAGCAAGCCGGCGAGCCTCGTCGCGCAGGAGGCGCGCCTCATTCTCGAGCGGATGCTCGCGCGCGGCTTCACGACGGTACGCGACGCCGGCGGCGCCGACTGGGGCCTCGCGACGGCCGTAGATCGCGGGCTGATCCGCGGCCCGCGCATCTTCTACGCCGGCCGCACGCTGAGCCAGACCGGTGGCCACGGCGACCATCGCCCACGCACCGACGATGTCGTGCTCTGCGCGGGCGAGATCCACAGCACCGGCTTCTCGCACGTCGCCGATGGCGTCGACGCCGTCCGCAAGGCCGCGCGCGAAGAGCTACGCCGCGGCGCGCACCAGGTCAAGATCATGGCGTCGGGCGGCGTCGCATCACCTTCCGACGCGATCACGAACCTCCAGTACTCGCCGGAAGAGATGCGCGTCGCCGTCGAGGAGGCGGCTTCGTGGGGGACGTACGTCATGGCGCACGCCTACACGCCCGCCGCGATCCAGCGCGCGGTCAGCGCTGGCGTCCGCACCATCGAGCACGGCAACCTCATCGACGCGCCGACGGCGGCGTTCATGGCCGAGCGTGGCGCCTACCTGGTGCCGACGCTCGTCACCTTCTTTATGATCGCGGAGTTCGGACGGACGCTGAGCTTCCCGGCGGCGAGCCAGCGCAAGGTGCAGGACGTACTCGATGCGGGTCTGTCATCGCTCGAGATCTGCCGGAGCGCAGGTGTAAAGATGGGCTTCGGCACCGACCTCCTCGGCGAGACGCATGAGCACCAGAGCAAGGAGTTCACGATACGCGCGCAGGCGCTCTCGCCCGCCGAGATCATCCGCTCGGCGACCGTTACGAACGCGGAGATCCTGCGCCGCGCCGGCGATCTCGGCGTGATCGCGCCCGGCGCGACCGCCGACCTCATCGTCGTCGACGGCAACCCGCTCGACGACATCTCGCTGCTCGACGGGCAGGGCGAGCACATCCTCGCCGTGATGAAGGACGGCGAGTTCGCCATCAACCGCCTCGGCTGAACGGCCGGCACGGGCAGCGATCCCGCCCGCGCGCCTTGCGTGCGCGTGCCCCTCATCTCCAAACGCTAGGATCGCCATGCCGCCGAGAGGCATAATTGACGTACGCCGGCCGCAGACGTCGCGGCGGGCGTCAGCGAAAGGAGTCAGCGATGAACCTCGGCGGTTACGCGGACAGGATCGCACGCATCGACCTCACCTCCGGCCGGGTTGCCTACGAGCACATCGACGAAGGCGATGCGCTGAAGTACGTCGGCGCGCGCGGCCTCGGCGTGAAGTACGTCTTCGACAATGGCCCCACGGTCGATCCGCTCGGCCCCGATAATCTCCTCTGCTTCATGAACGGCCCGCTCACCGGTACCGAAGTCACGATGAGCGGACGCATGGCGATCGTGACGAAGTCGCCGCTCACCGGCACCGTGACCGATTCGCACCACGGCGGCTGGTCGGCGGCGCGGCTGCGATGGGCAGGCTTCGACGGCCTGCTGTTCAGGGGACGCGCGTCGAAGCCGGTGTACGCGTACGTCGAGAACGGCAACGTCGAGCTGCGCGATGCGTCGGACCTCTGGGGCAAGGGCGTGCACGAGACGGTGAAGACGCTCCTCGCTCGCTACGGCGACGATACGAGCGTCATCGCCATCGGCCCCGCAGGCGAGAAGCTCGTGCGCTACGCCTCGTTCCTCAACGAGAACGACCGCGCCTCGGGCCGCGGCGGCACGGGCGCCGTCGCCGGCAGCAAGCAGTTGAAAGCGGTCGTCATCAAAGCGAAGAAGGCGATGCCCGCGCCGCACGACAAGGACGCCTTCAAGAAGGCGCACCAGCGAGCGCTGGCCGTGCTCATGGACGAGGCGACGGTGACGTCGCCGCGCAAGGGCGGGCTCTCCGTCTACGGCACCAACGTGCTGATGAACGTCACGAACACGATCGGCGCGCTCGGCGCGAAGAACTCGCAGCAGACGACGTACGCCACCGCGGAGGAGATCGCCGGCGAGAAGATCAAGGAGACGATCCTCGTCCACGACCCCACCTGCCACGCCTGCCCGGTCGCCTGCAAGAAAGAAGTGGAGACGCACGGCAAGTACGCGGTCCACATGGAGAGCTTCGAGTACGAGCCGGCGTGGTCGCTGGGCGCGAACTGCGGCAACGACAACCGCGATTCAATCGCGTACATGATCGACCTCTGCAACGACTACGGCATGGACGCCATCGAGCTCGGCCAGGTGTTCGGCATGTCGATGGAGGCCAGCGAGAAAGAGCTGATCAAGGAACGCATCGACTGGGGCGACACCGACCGCATGGTGCAACTGACGCACATGGTCGGCCGGCGCGAGGGCATCGGCGACACGATGGCCGAGGGCACGCAGCGCGCCGCGGAGAAGTTCGGCGACGCGAATCTGGCGATGACGGTCAAGGGACAATCGACGCCGGCGTACGATCCGCGCGGCCTGAAGGGCATGGGCATCGCCTACGCGACGAGCAACCGCGGCGCCTGCCACCTGCGCGCGTACACGCCCGCGAGCGAGCTGCTCGGCGTGCCGGAGAAGACCGACCCTCTCGCCTGGGAGGGGAAGGGCCGGCTCACGAAGCTGCTGCAGGACCTGCACGCCGTCTCCGACTCCTTCGACCTCTGCAAGTTCTCCGCCTTCGCCGAGGGGCCGGAAGAATACGCGGCGCAGTACTCGGCCGTGACCGGCGTCAAGGTGACCGGCGACGATCTGCTGGTGACCGGTGAGCGCATCTACAACCTCGAGCGCTACTACAACAACCTCGCGGGCTTCCGCGAGGGCTCGGACTACCTGCCCAAGCGCTTCCTCGAGGAGCCGTCCACCGCCAAGGGATCGGAGGGCCACGTGTGCGAGCTCGATCTGATGCTGCGCGAATACTACGAGGCGCGTGGCTGGGAGAACGGCGTCGTCCCGGAACGGAAGCTCAAGGAGCTGGCGATCATCTAGGAGCGTGCCGGTGGGGATGATACGGCTCTACGCAACGCTGCGGACGCGCGCGGACGGCGAACGCGAGGTGGACGTCGGCTGGCGCACCGGCACGAGCGTCGGCGACGCCATCCGCGAGCTTGTCGCGCGGAAGCCGGCACTGGAGGGCTGCATCGTCGATGCAAACGGGTGCGTCGTGCCGTACGTGTCGGTGTTCATCGACGGTCGCGACATCCGGTATCTCGACGGGCTGACGACCGCGCTTGGCCGACGGCGACGAGATCGCGATCTTCCCGCCCGTCGCGGGCGGCTGACGATGCCGCAGGTGGTGTTCGGCGGCATGCCGGTGTGGCTGCTCGAAGCCTATCTCGTCGAGCTTGGCGGCAGACGAGACGGCGATGGCGGAGCGGTTGAGGGTGACGGCTGGCGTGCGACGCTCGTGCAGGCGCCGGGCGGCGGGGGCGGCATCGCGATCGCGCGCGTCACGGTAACCATCGAGGGCGAGCGCGCGGCCGAGGCGATGGCCGCGCTGCGCAAGAAGGCGCAGCGCGGCGGCGGTTAGCCGGCCAGCGCATCCGTCTTGCAACACGCCGCCGCCCTGTCGCATGATGCGCCTACGACTAGGAACGGAGGTTCAGCGCCATGGCCGAGATGACGAAGCGCGAGCGCGTGCGGGCGGCGCTCGCTGGTAAAGCGGTCGATCATGCCCCAGCGTCGCTCTGGGGCCACGATTTCCTGCGCGAGTGGAGCCCCGAAGCGCTCGTCGCGGCGACCGTCGAAGCGTATCGCACCGATGACTGGGACTTCGTCAAGTTCAATCCGCGCGCGACCTACTTCGCCGAGGCGTGGGGCAACACCTACGATCGGCCGGCCGAACAGCGGCAGCCACGACTTCTGTCCGCCCTGATCACCAAGGTCCGCGGACTCGCCGCCGTCGCGCCGCTCGATCCGCGGCAGGGCGTGTTCGGCGAGCACCTGCGCGCCCTTCGAGCGCTCGTCGCGCAGGTGGGCCGGGAGGCGGACGTCGTCCAGACGATCTTCTCGCCGCTCTCGGTCGTCGCGCAACTGTGCGGTTCGGACGCGACGTTCCGCGAGTTCGCGGAGAGCGATGCCGATGCGGCCCACGCCGCCATCGGCGCCGCCACCGAGACGCTCGCCGCGTACGCTCGCGCGTGCATCGAGGCCGGCGCCGACGGCATCTTCTTCGCACCGCTGTCGTGGGCCAGCCGCGATACCTGCGACGACGAGTTCTACCGCGAGTTCGGGCGCCCGTACGACCTGAAGGTGCTGGGTGCGGTGCAGGACGCACCGTTCAACGTCCTGCACGTGTGCCGCAATCACAACATGCTCGACAACCTGCTCGACTATCCGGTCGCCGCCTTCAACTGGGCGGACCGCGGCGAAGGCAACCCGTCGCTGGGCGATGTGAAGCGGCGCACGCCGAAGGCCGTCATGGGCGGCATCGACCAGGTGCGCCTCCACACGATGTCAGCGGAAGAGGTCCGGGCGCAGGCGGTCGATGCGCTGGCGGTCGGCCGCGGGTTGTTCCTCACGGCGGGCTGCGCCATTAAGCCCGCCACGCCGGCTGCCAACCGGTCCGCTGTCGCGGCCGCCGCGCGACGCGCGTAATCGCTCGCGTCGTGCGGCCGCGATCGTCCGCTTGATGCCTTATTCGATGCGGCGCCCCACTTCACAGGCGGCGACCGTAACCACATTTCTGTCTACTCGTCTTTACCGTTTCGGTGCATGCGCCTAGGGCCGTTCGGCCCTTCAACATTACCTAAGCAAGCGCTAGATTAGTCTGCAAGTGGTTTGCCGTCCTGGCGGAGCTGCCGACTGCGCATCGCGTGTTTCGACAGCCGCGAGGCGTCGGAAATAGCGCACGGCGTTGCGGCGAGCGTTCGCGACGACGCCGCTACGGAAAACGTAACCTCGCACGCGGCGAGCGGGCGGGGATGGGAGAACAAGTGGCGCACGGTTGGCTCGCGTGAGCCAACCCGACACAAGGAGGACTCAGGTGACACAACAAGCGAAACAGATCACGGCCGGCGCCTGGGCCGACCGCTACCGCGACAAGTGGAAGTGGGACAAGGTCACCTGGGGCAGCCATTCCGTCGACTGCTACCCCGGCGGCTGCCCGTGGCGGGTCTACACCCGCGACGGGAAGGTCGTGCGCGAAGAGCAGGGCGGCAAGCTGCCCGTCATCGAGCAGGGCGTGCCGGACATGAACCCGATGGGGTGCCAGAAGGGCGCCTCGTGGTGCCATCTGCACTACTCGCCTGACCGCGTCACGTATCCGATGAAGCGCGCCGGAGAGCGGGGCGAGGGGAAGTGGAAGCGCGTCACCTGGGACGAAGCCTTCACCGACATCGCCGACGCCATGCTCGACGCGGTCCAGGAGCAGGGCGTCGAGTCGATCATCAACCTCATGACGCCGGAGCCGGGCGCGGCGCCGGCCCGCATGTTCAGCAACGCGCTGGGCTCACCGACCACCGACGGCAACTCGGAGTTCCAGGACTTCAGCCCGGGGTATTACATCACCTGGGGCAAGTTCAACCCCGTCAGCTCGATGGACGACTGGTTCCTGGCCGAGCTGACGTTGATCTGGCACTGCAACCCCGTCTACACGAACATCCACTGGTACCACTACGTCTCAGAGTCCCGCTACAACGGCGGCGAAGTCGTGACCATCGCGCCCGACTTCAGCCCCTCGGCGATCCACGCCGACTACCACATGCCGGTGAAGATCGGCAGCGACGCCGCGCTCGCGCTGTCGATGTGCAAGGTCATCATCGACGCCGGCCTCTACAACAAGAGCTTTGTGCAGGAGCAGACCGACCTGGCGCTGCTCGTCCGCAAGGACAACCTGCGGTTCCTGCGCGGCCCCGACATCTCCGAGGGCGACCGGGACGACCAGTTCTTCTGGATGGACGCCAAGTCGAAGGTGCTGACGGCCGCGCCGCGCGGCACGCTGGCGATGGCCGACGTCGATCCGGCGCTCGAAGGCACGTACACGGTGACGCTCAAAGACGGCAGCAAGGTCGAGGTCATGCCCGCGTTCGAGCGGCTGAAGGAACGCCTGAAGGATTACGAGCCTGAGGCCGCAGCCAAGATCTGCGAGATCCACCCGGACATGATCCGCTCGCTCGCTCGCAAGGTCGCCACGCGCCGGACCAAGATCTTTAGCGGCTGGAACTCCGGCAAGTACTACCACGGCGACCTGTACGAGCGGGCCATGGCGCTGCTGCTCGGCCTGTCGGGCAACTGGGGCAAGAAGGGCACCGGTACCCGCTCCTGGGCCATCTCGGGGCTCGATGGTGGCGCCTTCGTCCGGAACAAGGGACGCATGGGGCAGGACGCCGCGCGCGAATGGGTGACCAACCTGGCCAAGGCGCGCCGCATGCTCACGCAGGACGACCCCACGCTGACGCTGGAGATGGTCACCTACCGGGCGGCGCAGATGGCAGCCGAACTGGGCGGCCTCGGCCGCATGATTCCGCCCGCGTTCCTCTGGTACTACCAGTACGGCTACAAGGAGCGCTGGAACAACCCGGACAACAACGACCCCTCGATGAAGCGCACGTTCGACGAGTACTTGAACGAGGCGATCGATAAGGGCTGGTGGGACTCCGGTCTGGCCAAGACGTACCGCGAGGTGCAGCCGCGTGTGCTGTTCGAATCGGGCGGCAACATGCTCCGCCGCCAGCGCGGCGGGCAGAAGCTGCTCCTCGACAAGCTGTGGCCCGGGCTGAAGATGATCGTGTCCGTCGACTATCGCATCAACACGACGGGCCTCTACTCCGACTACATCCTTCCGGCGGCGCAGCACTACGAGAAGATCGGCAACAGCATGCCGTCGGTGCACCACCTGAACTTCGTGCTCATCGACAAGGCCATCGATCCGCCGGACGACGCGATGAACGACTACGACATCGGCATCGGGCTGGTGCGCAAGATCGAGGAGCGCGCGACCGCGCGCGAGATGCTGCAGTTCACCGACCGCGCCGGCATCGTCCACGACCTGCACGATATAACGAACAAGCTCACACTCAACGGCGCGCTCCTCGATGAGGAAACGCGTTGGGACGAGTCGCTGAAGGATGACGCCGCCTACGGCATCCTGCCCGAGGGCAGCTCGCTGGAGACGGCGCGCCAGAAGGGCGCCATCCGCTGGACCAGCTGGGGCCTGGTGGGCCACGGCCTCGGCCAGGCGTCGACCATCAAGCCGGACGAGGTGCACAACCCGTTCCGCTGGCACACCGAAGACAAGATGCCCTACCCGACGCTCACGCGGCGCGCCCAGTTCTACATCGACCACGAATGGTTCCTGGAGGCCGGCGAGGAGCTGCCGGTGCACAAGGAGCCGCCGACGCACGGCGGCCCCGGGCGGAAATTCAAGATGACCAGCGGTCACAATCGCTGGAGCATCCACTCCATGAACATGACGAACAACATCATCCTGAACACGCACCGGGGCGAGCCCTTCATGTTCATCAACGACATCGACGCCAAGGCCAAAGGCATCGAAAACGGAGAATGGGTGAACGTCGTCAGCGACGTGGGTTCGATGGAGATTACGGCGAAGATCTCGCCGACGGTGCGCCCCGGCCAGATCATCGTCTACAACGGCTTCGAGCCGTACATGCACCGCAACTGGTACAGCCAGGCCGACGTGGAGCCAGGGCACGTGAAGTGGCTCGGACTGGTGGGCGGCTACGGACACCTGCAGTATCGCCCGCTGCAATGGCAGCCGGTGCCGGCGGACCGCGCCGTGTACGTCGATGTGGAGAAGGTGATTTGAGATGAGCGCGAGCACCCACTGGCGTCTGTTAGAAGTGGAGAAGGACTAATGGGCACGATTACAGCATCGAAGCGCCAGCTCGCCTGGGTCTTCGACCTCAACAAATGCATCGGCTGTCAGACCTGCTCGGTCGCCTGCAAGATGCTCTGGACCCAGGGCGACGGCACCGACCACCAGTGGTGGATGACCGTGAACACGCAGCCCGGCCAGGGTACGCCCAAGGGCTGGGAGGCGATGGGCGGCGGCTACAAGAACGGCAAGCAGACCCCCGGCAAACTCCCGACCGCTGAGGAGTTCGGCGGCGGCTGGGACTACAACTACGAAGAGGTGTTGCGCGGCGGCAAGGGCCGCGGCGCGCACCTCGAGAAGACCAAGGGCAGCAAGACCTGGGGCATGAACTGGGACGAGGACGAGGGCGCCGGTGAGTTCCCGAACTCGTACTACTTCTACCTGCCCCGGCTCTGCAACCACTGCACGCAGCCCGGATGCGTCGAGGCATGTCCGAACGATGCGCTGTTCAAGCGCGAGGAGGACGGCCTCGTCCTGCGCAACGAGGACCTCTGCAAGGGCGCGCAGATGTGCGCGCGCGCCTGCCCGTACAAGAAGATCTACTTCAACCCGGCGGAGAAGGTCAGCCAGCAGTGCATCGGCTGCTTCCCGCGTATCGAGCAGGGTGTGGCGCCCGCGTGCGTGCGCCAGTGCCCGGGCCGCGCCGCGTGGATCGGCTTCCTCGATGACGCACACGGCTCGGTATCGAAGCTCGTCAACAAGTGGAAGGTGGCGCTGCCGCTGCACCCGGAGTTCGAGACGAAGCCGAACGTCTTCTACGTGCCACCGCTGAGCCCGGCGCCAATCAACGCCGATGGCACCTGGAACGAGAACGGCGACCGCATCCCCATGTCGTACCTGGAGGGGCTGTTCGGCCCGAACGTAAGCGGCGCCGTCGACACCATCAAGGCGGAGATGGGGAAGCGACGCCAGGGACAGCCGTCGGAGTTGATGGACATGCTGGTCATGTACAAGTGGGAGGAGGCGCTGGGCCACCTCACCCGCGACCCGGCGGAGATCGTCTGGAGCTGACGCGGCAAGCGCCGCGTTCGGCACCCCGAGTCCGGATACCGGCGCCGCCCGGAGGGGTGAAGGCGGCCTGAGCCACTGACGCAGCCGCCGGCCGGCCGGGCTCGAGAGCGGTGAGCCTGCCGCGCGCTCGGCGAGGGAGGATGTCTTGTACCTCGATCTGAACAAGGATCTGACGCCGGAGCAGATCGCGCTCAAGGAACAGACGCACCGGTTCGCGGCGGAGGTGCTGCGGCCGGTCAGCGTCCAACTGGACCGGATGGATCCCGACGCCGTGATCGCCGCCGGCTCGCCGCTCTGGGACGTGTTCAAGGCCGCGTATCAGCAGGGATTCCATCTCTCGCAGTTCCCGGAGGCGCTCGGAGGCGCGAACCTGGGACCGCTTGACATGCACATCGTCATCGAAGAGACGGCGTGGGGGAGCGTCGACTTCGGCGTCGGGCTTTCGGTTGCCTCGTTCCCGTTCGCCTACGCGGCGCAGTTCGCGGCGTTGACCGGGAACCAGAAGCTCATGGAAGAGATCGTCCTGCCCTTCGCCGCGGACCGCGAGGCGAAGTACATCGGCTGCTGGGCGGTCACGGAGCCCCAGCACGGCTCCGATACGCTCATGCTGGGTAGCGAGGCCTTCACCGACCCCGCCGGGGCCGGCGACTGCCGCGCCCGGCTCGATGGCGACGAATGGGTGATCAACGGCCAGAAGTCGTCGTGGGTCTCGAACGGCACGATCGCCACGCACGCGCTGCTGTTCCTCACCATCGACCCGAGCATGGGGATGGCCGGCGGCGGCATCGCCATCGTCCCGCTCAACCTCCCCGGCGTGACGAAGGGCAAACCTCTAGATAAGCTCGGCCAGCGCGCCCTCAACCAGGGGGAGATCTTCTTCGACGAGGTGCGTATCCCAAAGGATTACATGCTCGTGGAAGCCGCCGCCTACACGGCCGTCCTGAACATGACGCTGGCTACCGCGAACGCTATGATGGGCGCGCTCCTGACCGGCGTCGCTCGCGCCGCGTTCGAGGAAGCGCTGGCATATACCAAGACGCGTCGCCAGGGAGGTAAGCTCATCTCGGAACACCAGGTCGTGCAGACCAAGCTCTTCAACATGTTTACGCGCGTCGAGCAGTCGCGCAGCCTGTCGCGCGCGGCCATGGTGTACAACATGAGCACGATCCCGCCGGCGTTGCCGTACTCGATCGCGTCGAAGATCACGTGCACGCAGGCCGCATTCGACGTGGCCAGCGACGCGATCCAGCTCTTCGGCGGCCTCGGCCTCTGCCGCGAGCTCGTCGTCGAAAAGTTCTTCCGCGACGCCCGGGCGTCGCTCATCGAAGACGGTGCTAACGAAGTATTGGCGCTCGCCGGCGCCCGCGACGTCATCGATTCGTACCGGTCGTAGAGCGGGCGCCTCGGCGTCCAGACGGGAGAGGCACACATGGAATTCAAGGAAGTCGTCGGCCGCCGCCGCTCCATCCGCTTCTTCGACCCCGACCGCCCGGTCGAGCGGGAGAAGATCCAGAAGATGCTCGAGGCCGCCCGCCTCGCCTCCTGCGCCGTCAACGCGCAGTGGGCCCGCGCCGTCGTCAGCTTCCGCGACGACCTCACGGCCGACCAGCTCACGCGCCTCAAGACGCCCGTCGCCGGCCTCAACGTCGAGCTGGCGCCGGTGCACATCCACTGGTTCAACGATCTCGGCACCGTGCGGCGGAACGAGGGCCGGCCGCTCAAGCAGCTCGTCGACGTCGGCGCGCTCGCCCCGACGCACGGCTGGAGCCACAAGTTCGTCGATGACTTCGTCTACCCGCAGATCCTCAAGCCGCTGACGGAGAACCCGGCGTACCCCGTCGCGTCGACCTTCGACGTCGGCATCGCCGTCTGCCAGGCGCTGCTGACGGGTGTGGACGAGGGGCTGGGCGTCGGCCTCGTCACGCTGAACGGCGCCGTGCTGAAGGAGGTCTTCGGCACGCCGGACGACTGGATCCCGCTCTCGACGATCCTCGTCGGCTACCCGTCGGAGTCGTGGGACGGCGGCGGCCAGCGGCCGCGCCCGCCGTTCGAGGACCTGTACTTCGAAGGCAAGTACGGCCAGCCGTTCAAGCGCGACGACAAGGTCATCGAAGAGCTGAAGGCGGCGAAGATGATCCAGGCGCCCGCGACGCCGCACAACCCGGCGCGCATCGCCGAGATCAAGAAGCTCGCCGAGAAGTACGGCCTGCCCATGTAGCCGCCGGGAGGACCAGTGAAAGATCTCGATATCCTCGACGAGGGCGTGGCCGAGTACCACCCCGTCGATCCCGATGGCCTGCGCGCCTGGTACCGGGACCACAAAGATCGCTCGATGACCTCCAAGATCATGACCGAGCGCGACGCGATCTCGCGCTTCGTGCAGGACGGCGACTATCTCGTCTACGACTGCAACTACCTGCAGCGTGGCCCTTCTTCCCTGGTCCGCGAGATCATCCGCCAGGCCAAGAAGGACCTCTGGCTCTGCGGCAAGTTCACCTGGGTGGACGTCGCGCTTCTGGGCGAGGCCGGCTGCGCCTCGAAGGTCGACTGCGGGTTCTTTCTCTTCGGCCAGACCATCGACCGGCTGGCGAACGACGGGCGGCTGAAGATCTACGAGTACAGCAACGCCGTCCTGACGATGCGCCTGCAGGCGGGCGCGACGGGCCTGCCCTTCATCCCCGTCCGGTCCTTCGGCGGCACGGACGGGTTCCGCTACTCGGGCGCGAAGCTGGTGCGCGACCCGTACACCGGCAAGCCGGTGACGATCGTGCCCGCGCTCAATCCGGACGTGGCGATCATCCACGTCCAGCAGGCGGATCAGTACGGTAACGCTCGCGTTTTCGGCACCGGCGTCGCCCACGTGGAATCGGCGATGGCGTCGCGCAAGGTGATCCTCTCGGCCGAGGAGATCATCGAGACCGACGAGATCCGGCGTGACCCGGGGCGCACGTCCATCCCGTACTACGTCGTGGATGCCGTCGTGCCGGCGCCGTTCGGCGCGTACCCCGGCGAGTGTGCCGGCTACTACAGCTCCGACCCGCAGCACGTCATGGAGGTCGTGGGCGCCACGATGTCGGGACGCACGAAGGCGTATCTCGACAAGTGGATCTACGGCGTCTCCAGCGAGAAGGAGATGCTCGATACGCTCGTTGGCGATGCAAAGCTGCAGCAACTGCGCGAGCGGACCGCTACCAGGGAGGGCTACCAGCCATGACGGACGCGATGGCATTCTCGGAGCGCGAGATGCAGACCTGCGCGGTGGCCCGCATGATCGAGGACCGCAAGACCTACTGGGTTGCCGGCGGCGGCGGACCGATGTACGCCGTCCTGCTGGCGCGGAAGCTCTACACGCCGCAGGCGCAATACATCACGGAAGACGGCGTCATCGCGCCCGAGCCCATGCTCCCCTTCGACCCGATCATGACGATGGTGTCGGCGCGCGCGGGTTACCGGGCGCTCGCCTGGGGCACGATGAACACCGCGGCGAATCACGCACAGCTCGGGCTGATGGACTACGGCATCCTCAACACGCTCCAGGTCGACCAGTACGGGAACATCAACTCGACGGCCCTCGGGACGTACGGCAAGAAGATGCGCCGGTTCGGCGGCCCCGGCGGCGCCGACTCGATCGCCGCGCTCTGCTGGCGCACGATCCTGATGACCGATCAGGACAAGCGGAAGTTCGTCGAGCGCGTGGACTTCATCTCCTCGCCGGGCTTCCTCGACGGGACGGAGGGCGCGCGCGAACGAGCGGGCCTGCCCACAGGCACGGGCCCGTGGCGCGTGGTCACGCCGTGGGCCACCTACGACTACAACGAAGAGCGGCGCCTGCGGCTGATCGCGGTCGCGCCGTGGGTGACCGTCGACGAGGTGCTCGCGGAGTGCGAGCACAAGCCGCTCGTCGCCGACAGCATCGGCACGATGAGCGTCCCGACCGATGAGGAGCTGGACATCCTCCGGTCGCAGCTCGATGTCGCGGGACAGTTCACCGGCGCGCGCGGCAACTGGATCATCTGGGACGGCGAGAAGTACGCGCGGCAAGAGCAGGCATGAATTCGGGCGGCGTGAGACGCATCATGCGCCTGCAAGCCCTGCGATAGCCCGCTCGCGCACGACCCACGCGCCCGTCGCGTCCGCGTAGCTGACGATCAGCCTGCTCCCCGCGCGCGCGTCGACGCGGAGCGCACCCGGGTCGTTCGTCGCCTCCACGCGTATGATGCCGGCCGCCTCGTCGATGTCCAGGCGTCCGCACGGGAACGCGTCGCACTCGACGGTGGTGTTCGGCGTCGAGAGCCGCACTGGCATGGCCGTGTCGCCGGGGTTCACGAACACGTACCGCCCGGCCGCATCGTCGGCGATGAGCCATGTCGGCTCCGGTCCGGAGCGCATCGTCGCGCGGCCGAGCTCGACGTCGGTGTCGCGGCTGACCACCATCTGCGTGCCGCCTCCATCCGTCGCGCCGGCGCGGGCCATCGGCGGCTCGTACACCGCGCCGTCGCACCGGCGCTCGACGAGGCTCATGTCCCACAGGCTGTACGTGAGCGCCACCGATCCGCCGTCCGACGCGTAGGCGATCCGGCGGTGCTGTTTGTCGTCGGTGGCATCCGTGACGGTGGCGGCGGCGATGTGGCGGCGGAACGCGGCCACGTCGGCGAACTCGGCGCGTTCGGCCGCCTCGATCACGAAGGCGTTGCGGACGTTCCCTTTGTAGAACGGGCCGCGCTGCGAGCGGTGTTCCCAGAACGTCTTCGCCGGACCTCGATAGTTGTAGATGTCGAGCGTGAGGACGCCGTCCGAAAGGTTCAGCTCGATCGGCGCGTCGCTGCCCATGTCGGTCTGCTCGAGCGGGATCAGGGCCACGTACGCGTCGCCCGCAGCGATCACGACGCGCTGTCCCGGTTCGATCCGCTCGGGCCATGCGGCGACGCGGCGATCCCCGATCCAGACTTCGTCCGCATCGGACAGGCCGAGCATCCGCGACGGAGAGCTTGTAGCTGTGAGCCGGCCGCAAGCGCGGCATCAATCCGTACGCGACGATGGCGCGGTTTCGATGCTGCGCGGCGACATGCTGCCCTTCGTCCCAGTGATCGTCGGCGCTGTAGCCCGGCGCGCCCGGCGCCTTGTCGTCCACGACATAACGTACGTACACGCGCGCTGTAGCCCGGCGCCTCGTCGCGGCGCACGAACATGTGCAGCGAGTCGAACGCCGGCCACGGCTCCGGCGGTTCCCCGACGCCGTACGAGCGCGAAGCGGTCCCGAGCGTGTAGCTCTCGGTCATGTACGTCGTGATGTCCGTCCCGTGCCTCGCGTCGGCGGTCTCCCGCGCTTCGAACGGGTAGCGCTTGTCGCGGAGCCACCGCTCGACGTAGTCGGGGCAGTGCAGCCGTTTCCAGCGCGACGCCGACGTGACCTTCTTCACGGCTGCGCGGCGCGTAGGGCGTTTCGCGGCGCAGGGCGCCGTCCCCGAGCAGCCGCCAGAGCAGCAGCTTCAGATAGCCGCCCGCCCCGGACCAGCCGTCGTAATACGAGCGCGAATGCGCGCCCGCCAGCTGCGCGAGCGCCGGATGATAGTGCGCGGCAACGTGAAGCCAGAGGCGCTCTTCGGCGATGCGCGCCTTGAGCGCGACCCGAGGGTCGCGCGTGTGCTCCGCCAGCGCCGCCAGCCGCGCGATGTCGACGGCGGTGTACGTCGCGCTGTTGAACTCGTGCGGCGCGCCCGATGCGTTCGTGAATGCGAGCCACTCGTCGAGCCTGCGGGCGCCGCGCTCGATGTAGTACGTGTCGCCGAGCAGTTCGCCGCCGAGGACGCTGTTCGCGATATCGCTCAGGGCGATGTTGGTGTAGGACGGATGCACGTCGAGCCGGTCGATCTCCGCAAGCCCGAGCGCGACGGCCCGCCGCATCTCGCCGGCGAGATCTTCCGGCAGCGAGCGGCATGTTCACGCAGGAGCGTGATGATCTCGTCGAGCATGAACTCGACGCCGTTGAGGTCCGTCACGCACGGCTGTTCGAGCAGCCAGCGGAAGTTGCCGCAATGCGCATCCTGCGGGCGCGTCTCCTGCAGCGCGAGCACGCTGCGGATCGCCCGCACCGCGCGTCCGGCGTCGCCCTCTCGGACGAGCACGCGCGCGTACGCCAGCGTGCCGCGCGGATCGTGGTAGTCGGGCGCCTCGCGGAGTCGCACCATCGACACCGCGTCATCCCAGAGCGAGGCGAGTATGCGCGCCCCCTCGTCGTACAGGTCGCGCGCGCGGTCCTCCGAAGAGCCTGTCATGTGCGCCCTGGACGGCGTCTACTCGAACCAGACATCGGTCTGCTCGCCGGCGGGCACGCCCAGGATCAGCACGTCCATCTCGCCGTCGGACGTGTGCCAGACGCCCGGCTTGATCACGACGAGATCGCCCGCCGTGATCTCGCGGACTTCGCCGTCGAGCGAGATCGTGCCGCCGCCGCTGAGCACGTAGTAGAACTCCGTCATCTCGCGGTGGTAGTGCTTCTTGCTGTCGTCGATGCGCAGATGCGAGACGTTCGCGACCGGCGTGTCGCCGTGCGTCACGAGCGTCCGGCGCCAGCCGCAGACGCCACGCTCCTCCGGCGTCTCGGACAGCCTGCGGATGATGTACTTCTCGTCCGTTGCGCGCGTGCTCATGGTGGCCTCCGAGGATGTGTCGGCGATTCTAGTGCGCCGTTGCCGGGACGGGGTGCGCGTACTCGTCGAAGCGCGCCGCGACGCCGCCTTCGTCAGCATACCCCTGGTGGATGTACATGCGGTGCCGCAGCGACCAGGTCTCGCCGCGCGCGAGCGTCAGCGGGCCGTCGAAGAAGGGCAGGTTCGTGCCGACCGGGCCGTAGCCGCGCACGAACCACGCGTTCGGGTGGTTGCGGTTCGACGGGTGGTCGAGCATCGCGATGCCGAAGATCTCCGGCTCCTGCCCGGGCGCGCGCGTGAACGGGCCGCTGCAGTCGGCCCATGCCGCGCGCTGCCCGAAGCAGTTCGGCGAACCGCTGATGCCCGTGGAGAGCGACATCGTGCCGCCGTCCCACTCGTCGATGATGTCGGCGACGCGCATCAGCGGCAGCGCGTTCTCGTTCGTCTGTCCGAACGTCACCGGCTCGTCGTGCGGCGTGAAGTCGGCCTCGATGTCCCACAGCCGCAGCCGCCCCCTCAGCCGGTACAGGCGGAAGCGCCGCACGTCGTCGAGCAGCACGCGGCCGTCGGGTGTCACCCACTGCGCGCGCTGCTGGAAGCCGCCCCACACCGGCCCCGACACGATCCAGTCGAACGACCGGTGCACGATGCGGCCGTAGCCGGTACCCGACGTGCGGGCCGTAGCCGAGATTCATCGCCGCGGGCTCCAGGTAGAAGTCGACGCCGTTCAGATCGCCGCACGCGTACCAGAGCGAGCGGTGCCACGTGTGATCCGGCGGCCCGTCGTCGGTGATCGACTTCGGCTGCGAGCCATCGGTGCTGCTGACGCCCGAGTTCGCCCGCCCGGACGGCGCGACGTTCGGCGCGAAGCGCGGGCGGTAGTTCGGCATCCCGTAGTGGTAGATCGTCTGCAACAGCCCGCCGTAATACACGACGACGCGGCCGTTCTCCGGCTGATCATCGAGCACGATGCCGCGCTTCGCGTCCTCCGCGCCGGCCGGCCGGCCGCAGCTCGTAGCTGCGCTGCTCGCCGGGCGCCAGCGCGGCGACGTGCCAGCACACGCGCGGCTCGCCGCCGACGCTGTCGATCTGCGCGGGCGTGACGGCGCCGTCGGCGGTGTCGACGATCGTCCATTCGCCGGACACGTCCGTCGCGGACGGCAACGCGGCCTCCGCGATGAAGTTCGCGCGCGCCGTCGACGTCGGGCCGAGGCGTACGGTGATGCTCATGCGTTCCTCCGTGCGTTTCGGGAGCGACTTCAACCCGAAGCCGTCCGGCGGGATCTTGCTGTAGAACGGGTCGTCGCGCGCGATCGGAAACTCGACGCGCGTGCCGGTCATCGCCGACTTGTACATCCCCGTGATGAGCTGCGACGAGCGCCGGCACTCGTCGACCGTCACGAGCGGCGGCCGCCGCTCGACGATCGCTTGCAGGAAGTCGTGGATCATGCCGACATGAAGATGCGGCGTTTCCTTCGGGAAGGCGGCGTTCGCTGAGTCGCGGGCGCGCTCGGCCGTGGCGGGATCGAGCGACGTGAAGCGGAACGGCTCGCGCGTCGGATCGTAGGGCGACTCCGACGAGACCGCCTGCAGCTCGTCGCCGAAGATCTCGAGGCGGCTGCGGTTGTCCTGCGCGTTGACGGTGACGAGGATCTGTCCGATCGCGCCGTTTCGGAAGCGGACGGTCGCGGCGGACGTGTCCTCGACGTCGATGTCGAGCTTCACCGTCGCCGCGTCGGCGATCAGCGACGCCGGCTCACCCATCAGCCACGCCAGCATGTCGATGCTGTGGATGCCGTGCCCCATCGAGACGCCGCCGGCCTCCTTCTCCCACGTGCCGCGCCACCACACGTCGTAATACGACTGCGGTCGCTGCCAGAGCGTCTCGGACAGCCCGAATCGGAGGCGCCCGAAGCGGCCCGCGTCGATCAGCGCCTTCACCTGCTGCGCGCCCTGCCCGACGCGATGCTGGAACACACCGGAGAAGATGGCGCCGCCGCTCTCGCGTTCGGCGTCCGCGATCGCATCGAGCCCGGCGAGCGTGGGCGATACCGGCTTCTCGGCGATGACGTGCTTGCCCGCCCGCAGCGCCGCGATGCTCTGCTCGACGTGGAGGAAGGGCGGCGTGCAGATGCTGACCGCCTGCACGTTCGGATCGGCAAGCAGCGCTTCGACGCTCGCGTACGTGTGCTCGATCTCGTACGTCGTCGCCTGTGCCGTCGCCCGCGCTTCGTCGACGTCGGCGATCGCGACGACCTTCGCCAGGTCGCGGTTGGCGCGACTGCGGTACGCCAGCAGGTGGCTATGCGAGATGTCGCCCGCGCCGATCACGCCGATGCCGATACGATCGCCCATCGCCTACACCCGCCCTGCCGCGGCCAGGCGCACCGTCGCCAGCGCGCGCGCCACCGCATCGCGCTCCGCTGCGTCGAGATCGGGCAGCGGCGGCCGCATGTGCGCGTTGGATATCACGCCCATCTGCCGCAACGCCTCCTTCAGCCGCGCGCGATAGTTGCGAACGGGAGGGGCGAACAACGCGTCCGCAAGCGGCCGGACGACGGCGTCGTTGATGCGCGAGGCGCGCGCCGTGTCGCCGGCGGCGAGGAGCCGCAGCATCTCGATCTGCTCGGCGATCGCGATCGTGCCGAAACCGATGAGCGCGCCCTCCGCCCCGAGCAGGAACGATTCGAAGATGAAGTTGTCGTTGCCCGTCAGCAACTGGATGCGGCGCGGCGCCTCGTCGAGGATGCGGCGCGTCTCCGCGAATCGCACGGCGTCGAACGACGCCTCCTTGATCGCCACGACCGTCGGAATGTCGATCAGCCGCAGGAGCGTCTCGCGCGAGAAGAGCACGCCGGCCAGCGCCGGCTGGAGCTGGAACAGGATCATCGGCAGCGGCACGGCGTCCGCGATGGCGCGATGATAGGCGTACGGGATCTCCGGCGGCAGCGCGTCGCCCACGAACGCGGGGATCGGGAAGACGACCAGCCCGTCCGCGCCGGCCGACTGCGCGTCGCGCGCCAGCTCGACGGCTTCCGCGGTGTAGCGCGCGCTGATGCCGGCCAGCAGCGGCAACCGGCCGCGAGCCTCGTCCGCGTAGATGCGGAGCACCGCGCGCTTCTCGTCGCGCGAGAGGTGCGGGCCTTCGCCGGTGTCCATGTTGACGGCGAGCGCCGCGAGCCCGTCGAACGAGAGCAGCCAGCGGATGTAGCTTCGCAGCGCCGGCTCATCGACCTCGTGCGCCGCTGTCAGCGGCAGGAGCGTCGCCGGGATAAGGCCGCGGAGATCGAGGTCGCTCATCGGTGCCTATTATACGCGCGCGCAGGTTGGCGCGGGCCGCTCGTGGCGGGCCGGCTGTCAGCGCCAGCCCTCGCTGCGCTCCGCCTCTTTGAACGCGGCGGCGTACAGGCGGTCGCGAGGGACGCACCCCGTCGCATACTGCCCCATCGCGTTGTGCTTCGCGCGCATGAGCGCCGTGCAGTAGCTCACGCCGATGCACGCCTTGTCGCGCTCCATCCGTCCGCGCTCCAGCGCATCGGCCGCGAAGTCGGGGTAGGCGAGGGCGCCGCGTCCAAGCCCGACCATCGTCACGTTGCCGGCCGCGATGCTCGCCTCCGCCGCGTTGAGCGCGAAGTGCCGGAGCCAGGAGTAACCCGTGCCGACGACCGGCAGGTCCGGGTGGGCGCGCTGAATCGCCGCCGTCAGCCGCAGGTGCCGCTCCACGCCCGCGAGCGGGTGCTCCGGCGGCACGTATCCGTCGACTGGCGGCTTGTCGAACGGCCGTCCGATGTGCGGGTTGAAGTACGGGCTGCCCATCGTCACGTTGAGCAGCGCCAGCCCCAGTCCGCGCAGCTCGCCGATCAGCCGCAGCGGCTCCGCGACGTCCGCGCGGGCCGGATCGCTGGCATCGGTCCCCCAGGCGTCGAGATACGGCGTCGGCACGCGGAGCGGGCGCGCCGACGCCGTCCGCGCCCGATCGGAACGGGACGCCGTCGAAGGCGTTCATGCGCGTCGCCAGCAGCAGCGAGCCGCCGACGCGCGCGCGGGTCTTCGCGAAGACGTTGCGCACGAAACGCGTGCGCCCGTCGAAGTCGCCGCCGTATCGCCCCGGCCTCGTCCGCGCGCCGAGGAGCTCGTTCAGCAGATAGGTGTGGCACTGCTTGATGTCGACGAAGTCGAACCCTATGTCGCGCGCCAGCACCGCCGCCTCGACGAAGCGGTCTTCGAGTCGCTCCAGTTCGTCATCATCGATGATGCGTTCGACGGTACGAATCGCATCGATGGCCGGGCCGTGTTGCGCGATGATCGGGCCGCCGTGTGACCAGCGGCCCGAATGCGTAAGCTGCAGACCGACGACAAACCCGCTCGTCGTGCCGAAGCGTTCGCGCCGCGCCGCGCGTGTCTCGTCGAGCAGCCGCCTGAGCTCGCGCGCAGTGCCGGGCGCAATCAGCAGTTGCCGCGGATTCGCGCGGCCCTCCGGGGACGACGGCCGTCGCCTCGCCCCAGAGCAGTGCGGCGCCGCCCTGCGCGAAACGGCGCCAGCGGCGGAACGTCAGCTCGCCCGGCGTGCCGTCCGCGTTGCCGTCGCAACCCTCCATGGGGTGCACCGCCATCCGGTTGGACGCCATCCGTTCGCCGAGCCTGACCGGTTCCGCGATCCGCTTCAGGTCAGTGCTCAGCGCGATGTCGTGTCCGCGGCTGGCGATGTCGGCGCGCAATTCGTCGAGCAGCCGGTAGTGAAAGTGAGCCATGGCATCGCCAGCCTAGCAGCCGCTCCGGTCGCGCAACACGTGCCGAACACTCACCGCGGCCCGCTCCGTCGATCGCGCCTCAAGAGCCGCCGCACCGGTCGCAGCAGCCAGTGGTATTCATGCTCGGTCCAGGTCACGGCGTAGCGCTCGTCCTTCCCGATTCTCGCACCGATCGCGCGCCAGTGCGCTCCTCGCAGAATATAGAGCGCGAGCCCCAGCAGCATGACCGCGGAGCCGATGCCGATCTGCCTGAGCGGAGCCTGCGTCGCCAGGTACAGACCGCTCAGCGCCGCCAGCACCAATCCGGCGCGCAGGCCGGGGAGATGGAGCGCCTGATCGGGATGCCGCCCGACGAGACGCATGGCGGCGAGCGCGGTCAGCACGTAGCTGAGGCCGAGGAAGAACACGGCGATCGTGATCAGCCCGCGGAGATCGAACAGCGTTGCGCCGATGAGCGCGAAGGCCGCCTGGAACGCGAGGCCGACGTGCGGCGTTCCGAATTTCGGATGGATGCGGGCGAAGGCGGACGGGAACAGGCCGTCGGCCGCGAGCGCGTAGCTGAGCCGCGACACGCCGAGCGTGAACGCCTCGTACACGCCGGCGATCGAGACGAGAGCGCCGATGCTCATCAGCACCGCGCCGGCGCTCCCCGGGCCGCCCAGCCCCTTCAGGATCGCCGTCATCGCCGATGCCAGCGGGCTCGACGAAGCCGCCGCTTCCTCCCACGGCAGCGCGCCGACGACCGCGAACGCCGTGAGCACGTAGAAGACGGTGGCGATCGCCATGCCGAGGATCAGCCCCTGCGGCAGCGTGCGCCGCGGGTCGCGCACCTCGGCCGCGGGCAGGACCGCCAGCTCGAACCCCGCGTACGCCCAGAAGATCGGCACGATCGCCTTGCCGAACCCGCCCCAGCCGAGCGGGGCGAACGGCTGCAGGTGACCGCCGACGTCGTGGGGACGGATCACCGCGAACGCCACCGCCAGCGCGATCAGCGCCAGGAGCGGCACGAGCTTGGCGACGGACAGCGCGTCGTTCAGGCGCGCACCCTTCTTCACGCCCGCAAGGTTCACGGCCGTGACGGCCGCGATGAGCGCAATCTTCACCGGGATGTCCGCAGCCGTCGTCAGGTCCGGGAACACGCGGTGGAGGTAGTTCACGAACGCCAGCGGGAAGACCGGAAGCGCTACCCACTCCCCGACGTAGAGCGCCCAGCCGGCGAGGAACCCCACCAGCGGCCCGAAGGCCGTCCGCGCATACGTGTACGATCCGCCGACGTTGGAATCGATCGCCGCGCACTGCACGAACGCGAGCGCGATGAGCGCCGCGAGCACCCCCGCGACGAGCCACGCGACCAGTTGCGCGGGCCCGAGCGACGACGCGCCCATCGCCGCGACGACGTATACGTCGGCGCCGATGACCGCGCCGATGACGAGCAGCGTGAAGTCGGCGCGGCTGAGGTCGGGCCGGAACCCGGGAGAGCTACTCGGCATCGCGGCCTCGGATCACCGGAGAGCATCCTCCTCCGGACAGTGGGTGCCGCCCCGACCGTCATTATCCGCTCGCCGCGCGCCCGGCACCACCGTCGCAGATACGAGCCCGGCGCGCCGATGTGGGCGATCACAAATGTACGGCGATCACACATGTTTCGCCGCGTGCGGATGGACACGAAATCGCGCCGCGATCGCGGGCGCGTGCGTCGTCCCAGCGGGACCGAGCGTATATCCTAGCTTCGGACCACCGCGCTCGCAGCACGCTATGTGGTGAGGCCTCGTGAACCGTTGTGCAGGCAATCAGCGCCTCTTGATCGTATCGGACACCATGCCGCCCGATCCGAACGGCATCGCGTTGATCGCGTTCCACACCGCGGAAGTCCTCTCGACGTACTTTGACGTGCACGTGATCGGGCCACGCGGGGCGGACTTCTCGCCGGGTGTCACGTACTCCGGCATCCGGCGGCTGCCGTTGGGTACGCCGGACCTGCACATCCCGGCCCCTGCGTTTCGGCTCATGTCCGAGGCGGTGTCGCGCGCCGATCGCGTGGTCGTCCATACGCCGGGCCCACTCGGATTGAGCGCCCTTTTCTATGCCCGTCGCTTCGGCAAGGACAGCACGTTGTTTCAGCACAACGACTACCCCGCGCTGATGCGGTACGGGCTTCCGAGCACCTTCGCCGCGCCGGTCGTCGACTGGCTGGCGCAGCGGATCGATCGATGGAGCGTTGCCGCGGCGACGCGGGTCATTGCGTCGTCTGGCACGATCGATGACCATCGCACCGTTCTCCGGCTGGAGCCTCCGCGCTACGGAGCCGCGGCGTCGCCGGAACGCGCGAACGGACACATAACCGTCGCCTACCATGGGCGCGTGTCGCGAGAGAAGGCGGTCGATACCATCGTCCGGGCGATCGACACCGCGGATCCGGACCACCGGCGCTTGCGGCTCCGCATCATTGGCGAAGGAAGCCAGCTCCCATCGACGCTTCGCCTTGCGACGAAGCTTGGCGTCCCCGTGCAGCACGTCCCGTGGTGCGCGGATCCACTCCGAGAGCTGACGGGCGCCCATATCTACGTCACGGCGTCCAGGACCGAGACGTATTCGATGACAACGCTCGAGGCGATGGGATGCGGCATTCCTATCATCGCCCGCAGCGTGGGCAGCATTCCGGCGTACGTGCGCCACGGCACGAACGGACTGCTGTTCGACGCCGACGCGCAGCTTCCGAACTTGATCACGATGCTGATGCACGACTCCGAGATGCGCCGTCGCCTTGGCGAGAGCGCACGGGCATCGGCCACACCTCGATCGTTGTGGGAGCAGTTCGCCGCCGCGTGCGGCGATCCTGGCCGGTGAACGTCGCGGGCATCTGGTCGATCCATGACGTAACGCCTGCTTCTCTCGAGCGCGTCGCCGGGATCGTTCGTCGCCTGTCAGACGCGCACATCCATCCGCTGATCATTCTGATCATCCCGTCCGGGTGCTGGACGAACGCCCAGATCGAGACGCTGCGCGCGTGGGAGCGCGATGGTCACCTGCTGGCGGCGCACGGCTGGAGCCACCGCTCCCGGACGCCCCGCACGGTGTACCATCGCCTGCACAGCTACCTGTTCTCGCGAGACGTCGCGGAGCATCTCGGAAGCACGCGCGCGGAGTGCGTCGAGATCATCAGCCGCGGCGCTCAGTGGTTCACGGACCTGGGGCTGGCTCCTCCATCGATGTACGTGCCCCCGGCCTGGGCGCTCGGCCCAATCTCGGTGGAGGCTTTCGACGGCACGGCATATCGCTGGGTGGAGACGCTGACCGGTATCTACAGCGTTCGCGCGAAGCGCTTTGTCCGCCTGCCACTCGTCGGCTTCGAGGCTGACACCGCTATGCGCGCACATACTCTCCGCGCGCTCAACCTCGTGAACGCCGGGCTGGCTGCCGTCACCCGGCGTCCCCTCCGGATCGCGATCCACCCCGATGACTTCGGCCTGCGGCTCGCTGACGATCTCGCCGCCCGGATCGCGGGGCCGAATCGTGCGATGCATCCGCGTGAGCTGGAGTCCTTCGCCTGACCGCCCAGAGACCGGCGGCCGCGAGAGGGCACGATTCGTCCTCGATTTGCCCCGCATGGTCCTAGACCCGTACTCCATCGTTGCGTACCGTTCGATGCGGAGGGTTTGCGCCCGGCGGTTTGCGGCGCAGGCTCAACGCGATTCCATGAGGAGGCGTTCCTATGGCCGATCTGACGGGCAGGGTGGCAGTTGTGACGGGCGCGGGAAGCGGCATCGGCCGCGCCATCGCGCTACGGCTGGGGGCTGCCGGCGCGAAAGTGGCGGCGCTCGATCTCGATGAGGCAGCGGCAACGGACGTGTGCGCCGTCATCGGCTCACAGGCGCTGCCCGTGCGGTGCGATGTGTCGGATTCCGAGAGCGTCCGGGCGGCCATCAGCAAGACCGAGCGAGCGCTCGGTCCAATCGACGTCCTCGTGAACAACGCCGGGTGGGACAAGATGGAGCCCTTCGTGCAGAGCAGCGAGGAAACGTGGGACAGGATTATCGCCATCAACCTCAAGGGCGTCCTGAACTGCGTGAAGGCCGTGCTGCCCGGCATGCTGGAGAGGAGCAGCGGTCGCATCGTCAGCATCAGCTCGGACGCCGCCCGCGTCGGCTCGAGCGGCGAGGCGGTGTACGCCGCCGCGAAAGCGGGCATCATCGCCTTCTCGAAAACGATCGCGCGAGAAGTTGCGCGCCAGCAGATCAATGTGAACGTCGTATGCCCCGGACCGACGAACACGCCGCTGTTTCAGGCGCTGGCCGGCACGAACGACCGCCTGACCGACGCGCTGAAGCGCGCGATCCCCTTCGGCCGTCTCGCCGAGCCGGACGAGATCGCCGCCGCGGTCCTCTTCCTCGTCTCGGACGACGCGAGATTCATCACCGGCCAGACGCTCTCGGTCAGCGGCGGCCTGACGATGGCCTGAGCGATGCGGCGTCCGCTGGAGCATTGCTGAACCGTGTCCGACGAAGGAGGAGAGCATCATGCAGTTCGAGGACATCCTTTACGACAACGCCGGCGGCATCGCAACGATCACGATCAATCGCCCCGCTGTGATGAACGCGTTTCGCGCCGAGACGATCGATGAGCTCGTGGCCGCGTTTCAGGACGCGTGGGCGGACCGTTCGGTCGGCGTCGTCATCCTGACGGGGAGTGGCGAGCGCGCCTTTTGCGCGGGCGGCGACCAGTCCGTCCGAGGCGCCGCGGGCTACGGAGGCAGGAAGGCGCGATCGGACATCGGGCTCGATGTCGAAGACGTCCACGCCATCATCCGTGACATCCCGAAGCCCGTCATCGCCGCCGTGAACGGCTACGCCATCGGCGGCGGACACGTGCTGCACGTGCTCTGCGATCTCACGATCGCCGCCGAGACGGCGCGCTTCGGCCAGGTCGGTCCTCGCGTCGGCAGCGTCGATCCCGGCTTCGGGACGGCGTATCTCGCCCGCGTAGTCGGCGAGAAGCGCGCGCGCGAGATCTGGTACCTGTGCCGTCAGTACTCCGCGCAGCAGGCGCTGGCGATGGGCCTGGTGAACGCCGTGGTGCCGGGCGAGCGGCTCGTGGAGACGGCCCGCGCGTGGGCGCAGGAGATCCTTGCGATGAGCCCGACGGCGATCAAGATCGCGAAAGCATCCTTCAACGCGGAGACGGACCATGTGAAGGGGCTGGGCACGCTCGGGATGTCCGCCCTCGCGCTGTACTACGCCACCGACGAAGCGATGGAGGGACGCAACGCCTTCCTCGAACGTCGAGCGCCCGACTACGCGCCGTTTCGCCGCTAGCGCCGAGCGAGGGGGCGGCGCCGGTCCCGTCCACTCGGCCCTTGCCGCTGCCGCCCATGCCGCACAGAATCAGGTGACCCAAGAACGCACGCCAGCCAGCGCCGATGGGATGTAAGGCGACGCTGCCTGACAGATTCAGAAGGGAAGGAACACGATATGGGCAGGAAGGTATTCGTCGTCGGCGTGGGCATGACCAAGTTCGAGAAGCCGTTCTCGCGCCAGTGGGACTATCCGGACATGGCGAAAGAAGCCGGGCAGAAGGCCCTGGCCGATGCTGGCATCCCCTACGACGCGGTGGAGCAGGTGGCCGTCGGCTACTGCTACGGCGACTCGACATGCGGCCAGCGGGCCGTGTACGAGCTCGGGCTCACGGGCGTGCCCATCTACAACGTCAACAACAACTGCTCCACCGGCTCGACGGCGCTCTTCATGGCGAAACAGCTCGTGGAGGGCGGCATCGCGGAGTGCGCGCTCGCGCTTGGCTTCGAGAAGATGGAGAAGGGGTCGCTCGGCAGCAAGTTCACGGACCGGACGAACCCGATGGACAAGCACGTCAAGGTGATGATCGAGGCGCGAGGGTTTGCGCCCGCGCCGCCGGCGCCCCAGATGTTCGGCAACGCCGGTCGCGAGCACATGGAGAAGTACGGCACGACGGCGCTGCAATTCGCCAAGATCGGCTTCAAGAACCATCAGCACTCGGTCAACAATCCCTACTCCCAGTTCCAGACCGCGTACACACTCGAAGACATACTCAACGCCCAGATGGTCTACGAGCCGCTTACCAAGCTGCAGTGCTGCCCGACCTCCGATGGCTCCGCCGCCGCCGTCGTGGCCAGCGAGGACTTCGTCCGCAAGCACAAGCTCGAATCCCAGGCGGTCGAGATCCTGGGCATGGCGATGGCCACCGACCTGCCGAGCAGCTTCGAGGAGAAGAGCTGCATCAAGATGGTGGGCTACGACATGTCGAAGGCGGCTGCGCGCAAGGTGTACGAGCAGGCAGGGATTGGCCCGGAGGACGTGGACGTCATCGAGCTCCACGACTGCTTCTCCTGCAACGAGCTCATCACTTACGAGGCGCTGGGCCTCTGCGAGGAGGGCAAGGCCGGCGAACTGGTCGATGCCGGCGCGACGACCTACGGCGGCAAGTGGGTCGTCAACCCGTCGGGCGGGCTGATCTCCAAGGGGCACCCGCTGGGCGCGACGGGCCTCGCTCAGTGCTCCGAGCTGAACTGGCAGCTGCGGGGTATGGCCGAGAAACGCCAGGTGGAAGGCGCCACGATCGGCCTCCAGCACAACATCGGCCTCGGCGGCGCTGCGGTCGTTACCATGTACCGGAAGCACAAGGCCTAGCCGGGACGACGGCAAAGAAGCGCGAGCATAGCTGAACCGCACCCGGGGTGGGTGCGGTTCAGTGCTTACGCGGGGATTGTCCGGGAGGTTGCTGGGAGCGGCTGAAGGCCGCTGCCCAGATCCCCCGGTGAAAGCGCTATGGCGTCGGTGTCGGCGCCGGCGGGTTGCCCACCGTCTGGTGGCAGGAGATACACACTCCTCGGTTGCCGTAGAACAGTAGCGCACTGTCCTGCGGCCGGTCCCTCTGGTACGGCGTCGCCAGGTGCTGGCGTTGCCGCGGCGCTGCTGCCGTGCGCGTAGTGGCACAGCTCACAGCCCATTGCCTCGTACTTCAAGTCGCCAGGCGGGTTCGGGTCGACACCCAGTGCGGCGAACCGCAACGCCTGCTTCAGGCTTGCTGAAGCGCTCCGCTTCTCAACAGAGTGCCGGTAACGTGCCACGTCGCCGTGCCCGTCGTTAGCGTCCTGGACGCCCGGGTACACGAACGGCGGGACGAGCGTCGGCGTGCCCTGGTCCAACCGTGGACACCGGGGTGTTCAGCGAGTTGGCCTTGTACGCCGAGCCACTCAGCGTGAGGTACGACTTGTGACACGTCGCGCAGAATGCGTTCATGCCCTTCGTCGTGTCGGCTGAGGTGACCGCCGGCGGTCCGGCCGAGTACGAAATGCCCGACGTGTACCTGAGCTTGCAGTGCGTGCCCGCACCGTTCTCTCCGGGCCACGGGGTTGGCGTTCCCGCTCCCACCGCGGCATTGGCGGGGCAGTCGTTCACGTTCCCCTCGTCGAAGCCGTAGTTCGGCGCGTCGTCACGGGTTGCCAGAACCTGGTAGCTGACCCACTGCAGGAGATCCGGGTCGTTCGGCACCCACTTGTCGCCAGCCCTGCTGGAGTCGTTCAGGATCCGGTAGTTCGTGCTGCCGTGCGGGTTGTGGCAACTGGTGCATTCCAGATCGCCCTGCACGCCGACGCCAACGTCCGCCACCGGCGTACCGTCGCCGTTCTGGCTTCCCCAGGCAGTGAGGCCACCGCTTCCCGGTAGGCCGTCGATGTTATGCCTTGACGTCACTGGCACACCACCGGCCGTCTCCACGAAACCGCCGCCGTTCAGCGGTTTGGGGTCGCCGTTCAGCTTGGTGGCGCCGGTCTGCACGCCGTGTAGCACGTCCGTGGTCACGTTGCCGCCGTGGCAGCTCGTGCACAGGGCGAACTCGTCATCTGCCTTCAGCAGGTAGGGAGCTATTGCCGTGTGCGCCCTGTGGCAACCCGCACATGCGGAGGTTGTCAGGGTGTAGCCACCGTGCGGTCCGGCGTTCGCGGACGCCGGTGCGGCCCACGAGACCAGGCCGACCCCGGCAAGCACAACTCCCAGGGTCACCATTGCTAGAAATTTGAACCTTTTCATTTGTCACCCCCTCTCTGGTTCAGCGTTCGAATTGGGATCTTTCGTTATCCCCACTTCATTAAGCGCTCGGCAACCTATTGCGTCCATGTGTCGATGCGGCCATTCTCGCGATTCGAGATATAGATCCGGCTACCCGTTACGGCTATGCCTGCCGGATACCGAAGCTGGCCTTTCCCGAACCCCAGCTCGCCGAACTGCGCCACGAACTCCGGCGCGTCCCCGTTCACGTTGAAGATCAACGCCCGGTGGTTGGTGATGTCCGTGACGTACATCTTGCCGTCGGAGTACGCCAGGCCGCCTGGGAGCGCGACGCCGTCGTCGCCGTCCTGCTTGAGCCGGAACTGGTACGTGCCGTCCGCCGCGAATACTTTGACGCCCGTGATGTCGGCCACCCAGATTCGGCCCTTGCCGTCGATGGCAAGGTGGCCGGGGAACATCAGATCGCTCGCGCCCGCGCCTTTCTGTCCGAACCAGCGCACCATCGTCCCGTCCGGGTTGAACACGTAGACCCGGTGCCGCTCCTGGCCGGGGATGTCGTATGTCTCGCTCACGTACACCAGGCCGCCGCTGTCGACGGCCACGCCAAGCGGCGCCCACGCGCCAAATCCGACCGGCCGGAAGGTGTCACGGTACGTGCCGTCCGCGTTGAAGATCAGCACCTGGTTGAGCCTGCGCTCCGCCACGTACACCGAGCCGTCCGGCGCCACCGCGATGCTCATCGGCTGGCGGCTCCCCTCCGTCGTGTGCGGCGCCATCAGGTCGCCCAGCGCCGCCCCCTTCGTGTCGAGCACCTTGACGGCGTAGGTCCCGGCGCCTTCGGCTGCGTACAGCTTCGAGCCATCGGGACTTAGCGCGAGGTCGAGCGGCCGCGAGATGTCCGTGAATGTGCGGTCATACGTCGGCGTGGTCTTCCCGCCAGCCAGCGCGTCAGGCAAGTTCAAGCGGGGCGCGCCACCGCGGTCGATGAGCAACGTGAACAGACCGAGCGCTCCGACGAACAGCAGGAGCAACACGGCCGCGATGAGCACGAGGCGCCTGCGATCGCGGCGATGATCCACCGGTTGCTCAAGGGATATCATGACTAGCCACCCCCTTGTAGCTGCCGCAGCGACTCAGCCGCCAGCAGCTCGCCCGGATTGATCGCCACCGCCTTCTGGTACGCGGCGATCGCCCCGTCCTTGTCGCCCGACTTCTCCTGGGCGTATCCCAGTGCCCACCAGTAGTGGGCGCTCTGGCCCTGCTCGGCGACCGTCTGCAGCTTCGGGACGGCGTCGCGTGCCTTACCGTCCAGGACCTCGAGCATCGCCCCCGCGTATGTCGCCCTGGCCTGGTCACCCGTGGTCACGGAGAGCTTCTCCAGCTCCGTGTACGCGTCTCTGTAATCCGGCACGAACGCCAGCGCCAGCTCCAGCGCCTGGCTTGCGTCATCGTTGTTCCCGTTGAGCGCGAACGTCTTTCCCAGCTCGAACAGCGTGTCCGCGTCCGAGCGGTTCAAGCCCAGCGCGGCGCGCAACTCGTTGATCGCGTCGTCGTAGCGCCCTTGATCGCGCAGGACCAGCCCGAGGTAGAAGTGCGCCCCCGCCAGACGCTTGTTCAGCGCTGCATTCGGGTTGCTCTTGTTGCTCTCAATGACCGTCTGAAGGGCTGATCCTGCCGACTGGAGGTCGCCCAGGTCCCGGAACGCCAGCCCGGTCCCGTACAGCGCGTCCTCGCGGCTGCCGTCAATCGTCAGCGCCTCCTGGTACTGCGCCAGCGCTTCCTTCGGCCGATGATCCTTCATGTACGCGTCGCCGACCGCCACCCGCAGATCGGCGCTGCCCGGATTCGTCCGAACCTGGTCTTCGAGGCTCTTGACCACGCCTTTGAACGGGTCAGTCTTCGATGACGGACTTGCGATGTACGACGCCACCAGGAATGCGCCGCCCAGCAGCGCGATGCCTGCTGCAAGTGGCCCAACCCAGGCCAGTTTGGAGTGCGATGTTGTCATTCCAGTCTGCATAGGAGCCCCTCCATTCGGGGCGACACGCGCCCACATCCAATCTTCGCGCCCCTTCGATTCCGTAGGGAGTATCTCGCGTGATATGTTGGGCACACTCGCCGGTAGATGGGTGGCCGCGTCGACTCCGCGCGGTATGTGAAATTAGGTACATACGGCACTCTGTTTCGGGGCGAATGCCCGGTGGCGCTCTTGTCCGTTCAGGTGTTTGATGTAGTGGAAACAGGTGTTTCCATGCCGGAGGCCTGTTGGGGATGGCGCCAATGTCTATGAGCATGAACCGGCTGAAGTGGCTTGCGATCGCCCTTCCGCTCGCCTTCGTCGCCTTCCTTCGCCTGACCACCGAATCCGCACCGAGCGGCTTCGTCTCCGACTGGCAGGCCCAGGCCGCGTTCTTCGCGGCGCTCGCTGTCGGTGTCTTCTTCTTCGCCACGGCCATCTTCACCTGGCTGGACCGCACGCAGAAAGCCAGCGATGCGCGCACGCGCGAGCTTGAAGCGCTCAACGATCTCGGACGGAAGCTCACCGGCCCCGTAGACCGCGAGGCCGTCGTGACGATGGTGCTGGAGACCGCGCACGAGATCCTTGGCGCCCGCGCCGTCGGTGTCGCCCTGCCGGGCGCGGGCGGAGAGAGGGTGTGGCGCGCGATAGGCGACAGCAAGTCCGACCTGGAACACGCCGCGATAGCGGGCCGCGCCACGTTTGAGCGTGGCTCCGCTCAGGTCGTGACGGATGGCGGCGAGTCGGCGCTGCTGGTCACCGCGCCCATGGCCGTCCGCGATGGGCCGGGCGCTCTCGTCGCTCTCCTTGCCTCTGACACATCGTCGTCCCTGATCAGTGTCACGCGCCTCATGTCCGGTCTCGCGAACCACGCCACCGCCGCGCTTGAACGAGGCCGGCTGTTCGAAGATGTGCAGCACCGCGAGCAGCGGTCTCGCGCGCTCTACGAGGTTGGCCTGGAGATCGTCTCCTCGCAGGACCTCGACCGCGTCCTCCGCCAGGTCACAAACCACGCGTGCAAGCTCGCACACGGACGATCTGCGGCGCTCTGCCTGCTGAGCGGGAACCCGGAACGGCTCTCCATGGTGCAGACCGCGGGCGACGCGACGATCCTCTCCAACGGCCGCGGAGACGTACTCGGTCCGGCGTCCATCGCCATTCGTCCGCGCGTCGGCGATGAGCCAGCGCTGAACTGCCCGATGGTGGCGGAGCCCCACGACGGCCGCGCCGTCCGCTCCCCCCTCGTCGTCGGTAACACCGTCGTCGGCGAGTTGTGCGTAATCTACGACCAGCAACGCGATGCCACCCCCGAGGAGCGCGCGCTTCTCGCCGGCCTCGCCGATATGGCGGCGATCGCCATCCACAACGCCCGTCTCAAGGACGGCGAGCGCCAGGTTGCCGTCCTCGAGGAGCGCGACCGGCTCGCGCGAGAGATGCACGACTCGCTGGCGCAGGTCCTCGGGTACCTGCACCTCAAGGCTGCCACCACACGCAAACGCCTCGCCGCCGGCGACGTTGAGCGCGCCGAAGAGGAGTTGCAGGAGATGCAGGACCTCGCTCACGAGGCGTACGTCGACGTTCGCGAGGCGATCCTTGGGCTGCGAGAAACGGTCGCATCGGCCGGAGGCCTCGCCGGGAGTTTGCGCCAGTACCTTCAGAAGTTCCGCCGCCAGTCCGGCATCGAGGCACGCTTGCTCGCGCCGGATGGCGCCGTCGCGCCGCTGCCGCCCGAGTCGGAGGTCCAGTTGCTGCGCGTCGTGCAGGAAGCCCTTACCAACGTCCGCAAGCACGCCGACGCCGCCAGTGCGGTTGTCACGCTCGATAATCAGGACGGCGGGCTGCGCATCGTCATCGAAGACAACGGCTGCGGTTTCGACTCGTCGCGACTGGACCGCGAGGAAGGCCGAAGCTTCGGCCTTCGATCCATGCAAGAGCGGGTCGAGCAGGTGGGCGGGCGCTTCACGGTGGAGTCGTCGCCAGGCGCCGGTACGCGTATCGTCGTCCAGTTGCCATCGGACCCCGCAGCCATCAGGTGAAGGAGGTGTCCACCATGCCCGGCATAAAGATGATCCTGGTTGATGACCAGATGTTGTTCCGTAAGGGTCTCCGCGCTCTCCTCGAGGGCGAAGAGGGCATTGAGGTCGCGAGCGAGGCATCCAACGGCCAGGAAGCGCTCGAAAAGGTGCGCGCGTTCCGGCCCGACGTCGTGTTGATGGACATCCACATGCCGATCTGTGACGGCATCCAGGCCGTCCGCTTGATCAAAGCCGAACACCCGGAAGTCAAGATCGTGATGCTCACCATCTCGGATGAGGACGACGACCTGTTCGAGGCGATTAAAGCGGGCGCCGAGGGGTATCTCCTCAAGAATCTGCGCCCGGACGAGCTCACGCAGATGGTCCGCAGCGTCATGGTGGGCGAGACGCCGCTCTCACCCGCTATCGCGTCGAAGCTCCTCGGCGAATTCCGCCGCCAGCCGCACCACGAGGAGACCAAGGCCAGTGGCCCCGAACTCACGGTTCGCGAGTGCGAAGTGCTCCAGCTTGTGACAGAAGGGTTGAGCAACGCCGAGATCGGACTCAAGCTCTGCGTGGTCGAGGGCACCGTAAAGAATCACTTGCATAACATCCTGGAGAAACTTCACCTCCAGAACCGCGTGCAAGCCGCTGCCTACGCGATGCGCGCCGGTCTCGTCTCCCTCGAGCCGCAGGAATGACCGCGGGCGCCTCATCCCCGTCCACGCGCCCGCCATCTGCCGCACGCTGACGGGCCGTCGCCCCCCGCCCTGAGCACCGCCCTCCAGCCGCCGATTGCGCCAATCCCGATTTGCTCCCCGACATAGTACGCATATGCCCGGCGGCATACGGCACTCTACCTATACGCGCCTTCCAACCCGTCCCTGCCAATCGAAGGCCACGTCCTCTATCTATCACAGCGCCCGTGTAAGCTCGCGCCACCGGCCGGACAATGGTGGTGGGTGCGGGACGCCTGAGGAAGACGCCTCCTACGCCCCTTTGGAGAAAAGCTATGCGTGCTCCCCACGTCGTCGTCCTCTTCCAGAGTCGCCTGTTTGGTGAAGCCATCGCGAAGGCCCTCAGCCAGGGCGGCCAGGTCACGGTCACGACCTGCGCCGTCGACGCGCTCTCCCTCGAGATGCTCAGGGAGATCAGCCCGGATGCCATTGTCCTTGAGGACTCGGCGCGCCCGGACCGGATGAAGACGTGCCTGCTCGACGTCGCCCCCGTGCTTACCGTGGTCGTCGGCCCTGAAGTGAACACGGCCGAGGTGTACGAGAGACACGAGGTGATCCAGGCCACCGCGGCGGACATCATCTCGCGCATCACCAAGGCGCCGGCGCGGCAAACGAAGCGCGCCACTGCCAGCGAGCAGCCGGAGGCGCGTCGATGACCCATCTCACGCGGGCCGGGATCCTGGTCCTGATGGCCGTCGGCGCATTCCTCGTCCTGCGCCTGGCGACGACGCAGGCGACCGTCCCGGCCATCGGCCTCGTGAGAGATGACAACGCCCTGCATTGGGCATCGAAGGACGCGCGCTTCGGCAATGCGACGCTTTGCGCCTCGTGCCACGGCGATATCGACATGGAGTGGTCGCACTCGGCGCACTCCGGGCAATCCTGCGAGTCATGCCACGGTCCCGGCGACCGTCACATGGCGTACGGCGCCATCCTTGGCCCCGCACAGGAGTTGTGCGCCACGTGCCACGCGAAGATCATTGGCCGTCCGAGCTACTTCCCCACGGTAAACCTTCCCGACCATTTTCCGCAGCAGGCCTGCAACAGTTGCCATGATCCGCATGCGCCTGCTGCCGCCTTCCCGAAGATCCCGCACAACGTCCAGGGGCGGCAAGACTGCCTGGCGTGTCACGGCGTGAAGGGCATCGCCGAGATCCCGCCGAACCACGTCGGTCGGCCCGTGGAGCTCTGCCTCGGGTGCCACAAGCCGGCTCAACAGGCCGCTGGCACGTCCGCCGAAGGGAAGCTGCCATGACGAAGAGCATGCGGCGGCGCGCCTTCCTCACGCTCGCCGGGCGTGTCGTCGTCGGCTCCGTCGTCATCTACGGCGCGCCCGCCGCCGTCCTCTCGCGGCTCGGCGAACCTTCGACAGCCAACGCCGACTCGCGTCCTCCGGGCTACAACCCCAAGGCCCACGACTGGGTGTTCATCGTTGACACGGCCCGCTGCATCGGCTGCGGCCGCTGCGTCCGCGCCTGCAAGGAAGAGAACCACGTGCCCATGGACCCCCACTACACCCGCACGTGGATAGAGCGATACGTCCAGACCGCCGACGGCGAACTTCACGTCGACTCGCCGGACGCCGGCATCAACGGCTTCTCCTCGTGGGAGGTCAACCGCCAGTACGCGGGGCAGGAGATCAGCAAGAGCTTCTTCGTTCCGAAGCTCTGCAACCAGTGCGAGAAGCCGCCATGCGTCCAGGTGTGCCCTGTGGCGGCCACCTACAAGACCGAGGACGGCATCGTCCTGGTCAACAGGGACAAGTGCATCGGCTGCCGCTACTGCATCCAGGCCTGCCCGTACGGCGCGCGCTATCTCGACCCCGACGAGCATGTCGCCGACAAGTGCACCTGGTGCTACCACCGCATCTCGCGCGGACTGCTGCCGGCCTGCGTCACGGTTTGCCCCGTTGGGGCGCGCAAGTTCGGCGACCTCCGCGATCCCGAGAGCGAAGTCTCGAAGATCGTCGATAACCTGCGGCTGTACGTCCTCAAAGGAGATCTCGGCACCAAGCCCCGGGTGCACTACACGCAGCTCGATGATGGTGTTCGCTGATGATCGCGTACATCTACCCGAACGAGGCGGAGATGCCATGGAGCATTCTCATCGTGCTCTACCCGTTCATCACGGGCCTCGTCGCTGGCGCCTTCGTGGTGTCGTCGCTTTACCACGTGTTCGGGATGAAGGCGCTCAAGCCCGTAGCGCGGCTCGCGCTCATCACTGCGCTGGCGTTCCTGCTCATCGCGCCGCTGCCGCTGCAGGCCCACCTCGGTCACCCGGAGCGTGCCTTCCTCATCTTTCTGACGCCGCATTTCACGTCCGCCATGGCGGGCTTCGGCTACATCTGGATGGCCTACCTGATCCTCGTCGTCGTCGAGACGTGGCTCGTCTTCCGCGCCGACATCGTCGCGCTCGCGCAGCGCAGCCAATGGCCGATGAGGGCCGTCTACAATGCCATGGCGCTCGGCGTCGACGACGTCTCCGAAGAGGCGATGGCGGCCGACCACAAACTCATCAAGATCCTCGCCGCCGTGGGTATTCCCGCGGCCGCCATGCTGCACGGGTACGTCGGCTTCATCTTCGGCGCCGTCAAGGCCAACCCGTGGTGGTCGACCCCCCTCATGCCCATCATCTTCCTGCTTTCCGCCATCGTATCCGGCATCGCCTTCCTCATGGTGCTGTATGTCGTGGCGATGAAACTGCTGGAACGCGACATCGATCATGACTGCGTCCGCGCGATGGCGTCTCTCCTCGCCGGCTTCCTTTTCATTGACCTCACCCTCGAAGGCCTCGAACTCCTGAGCATGGCGTATGAGCAGGAAGAGAGTTGGAGCATTGTCAGCGGGTTGATGGGGCGGATCGCCGTCAGCTTCTTTGTCGTGCAAATCCTCATCGGCGGCATCCTGCCGTTGATCATCCTGGGCTTCATCTCGCTCGCCCGGATCGATCGCCGCGTGTCCACGGCCATCTCGACCGTGATCGGCGTGGTTGTCGTGATCGGCGTGTTCGCCATGCGCTGGAACGTCGTGGTCGGCGGACAAACCATCTCCAAGAGCTTCCGCGGCTACGTGCCGTACGAATGGATTTTCGGCGGTCGCGAGGGCGTCTTCATGGCAGCATTGATCTTGTGCTTGCCCCTCGCCCTCTTCACCGTGCTTGTCACCCTCCTCCCGCCGTGGGTAGAAGCCGAGCCCGCCGTCGCAGGCGCGGTAGAAGCCGACCAGCGCGCTTCGGTGTGGCAGCCGGCGTCCGTGCCTGTCTTCAGCTTCGCTGGCGCCGCCGCCGGCGCCGGCGGCTCGGCGAAGTTCGGCGATCGCGGCTACTCGCTGAGCGGCCTTCCCGCCGGGCCGCGACGCAAGCGCTACCTCGGCCTGAAACTGGCGCTCACCGGCCTTGCCGCCGTCATGGGGGCGCTATTCTTCGGCGTGCTTTTCGCTCCGGGCTCTCCGCGCCTGTGGCAGCTGGGCGGCTCGCAGCCCTCCCCGGTGCTGGTGCCCCAGGTACGCACCGTGTTTCCGGCGCAAATGGTCGCGACGTTCACGCAACCAGCCGGCGGCTCCTGGGTCGAACCCCTCGATATCACCGTCATCGGCGACCGTATCTTCGTGCTGGACCACAGCGGCCAGCAGGTGATCGAGATGGACAAGCAGGGCAACTTCGTGCGGTCATACGACGCGCAGGAGCGTCCCCGGTCTTGAACTGCATCACCCGCACACCATGGACAATGACGGCACGAATGTGCTACATCGGCAACACGTTCCCGCCGACCGTATACGTGCTCGATCCGCGGACAGCCACCCTCAAGCGCAGCATCCCGCTGCCCCCCGACGGTGGCGCGGACGGGCTGCCGACGGTGCCCACCGGCATGGCCTTCACCCCTCAGGGCAACATGGTCGTGTCGGACGGCCAGAACCACCGGTTGCTGGTCCTCTCCGTGGACGGGGCGCTCGTGCAGGTCATCAGGCGGCAGGAAGGCTCATGGGACCTGATCACCCCGAACAGCGCCGGAGGCGTGCCCGCCACCAGCGCCGGCAACCCGATGAGCGTGGTCGCCACTGTGGGACGCCCCGGGAGTGTCGGCGTCGCGATCGACGGCACCATGCTCGCGCTCGACGTGCTCGGCCCCGGCGTGATTCGCGTCAAGTCCGACGGTAACTTCACCGGCTCGTTCGCGCGGCCCGATGACCCCGCGGGCGGCATCTTCCGTCCGACCGACATCGCTGTCGATAGCCAGGGACGCATCTACCTCTCCGACGACCTCCTCGCCGGCATCCAGGTGTACGGTAAGGACGGCTCGATGCTCGGGCTGATTGGCCGCGTCGACCCGAACTCCTTCACAACGCCGTCCGACATCAAGCACCCCTCCGCGCTGGCTATCCAGAACGACCGGCTCTACGTGGTTGACCGTGGCCGCGGCGTCGTCGTCTACCAGCTACCCGCCGCTGCCGTCGGCGTGGTTCCATCAGCAGGCAACTAACCCGACCAGCAGGCAACTAACCCGAATCGAACGGATAGGTTACGGCCCTAAAGTCTCTAGAGTCCGGTAGCCAGGTCGGGGCAGGAGATCAGTGCAGGTCGAAGAGCTTCCGCACGGCAAGGTCGGTCTCATGACCGTCGCCGGACGCCGCCTCGGCGCGGAGCAGCGCGATGGGCTGGTGGAGCAATTTCTTCTCGATGGCGAGCGTCAGCGCCTCGATGCGCCGGCGATCCGCTTCCGGCAGCCGGGCTAGCACCTCGGACGTCCGAGCCAGCTCCTCTTGCCGGATCTCCTCCGCGTGCTCCCGCAGGGCGACGATCGTGGGCACGGCGCGCCGAGCCGCTAGCCGCCGCCCGAACGCGCGGACTTCGTCTTCAACGATGGCCCGTACCTTGCCAGCTTCGGCCATCCGTTCGCTCATGTTCGCGGTGACAACGGCGTCCAGGTCGTCGATGTTGTAGAGGCGTACACCGTCGATCTCCCCGACCGCGGGCTCGATGTCGCGTGGCACAGCGATGTCCAGCAGCACCAGTGGGCGCTCCGGCCGCTCACGCATCACCCGCTCCACCATCTCGCGGCGGATGACGTGGTGAGGGGCGCTCGTACAGCTGATCACGATGTCGCTGTTCGGCAACGCGTCCTCGAGCTCGGCCAGCGCCACCGCGCTGCCGCACTCCAGCGCGAGCTGGCGTGCCCGCTCCGGCGAGCGGCCAACGACGGCCAGCCCGGCGACCCCCTTGCTGATGAGGTTCTTTGCTGCCAGCTCGCCCATCTTCCCGGCGCCCACGAGCAGCACATGCGAATCTCGAAGATCGCCCGCCACCTGGCGCGCCAGCTCGACCGCGGCATAGCTGACGGAGGCGGCGTTGCGCCCGATCTTCGTCTCGTTGCGTACTCGCCTGCCAACGCTGACTGCCTGCTGGAGCAGCCCGGCCAGCGCGCCGCCGCTGGCGCTGTGGTGCTCCAGCGAGGATTCGAGCGCCTCGCGTACCTGGCCCAGGATCTGCGGCTCGCCCAGGATGGCCGAGTCAAGGCCGCTCGCCACCGAGAACAGGTGGGCGGCCGCTTCTTCATCCTCCAGGTAGTAGACCTGCTCGTCGAGGTCCTGCAGGGACACGTTGCGCTGGTCGCTCCAGAAGCGCGCCAGCGCTTCCCGCAGGCCGGCCGCGCTCGGTGCGGCGGCGTACAGCTCGACGCGATGACACGTCGAGAGGATCGCGCCTTCCGGCACGTACGACTTCATCGCGTCGAGCGCCGGCCCCACATCACAGGCCGGGAACGCGAGCCGCTCTCGACAATCCAGGGATGTTCTCTTGTTGCTTGCGCCCAGCAGCGCGATCCGCATCACGCCGCTCGGGCCGCCGCAGTGCTGGTCGCCCGCCTTCATATCTGCGTCCGCCCTCGCTGCGCTCGCCCCGCCGGGGCGCCGCACAGATAGCGACGGCACACCGGCACTTCAATTCTTATCGCAAACGAGGTGTCGTCGTGCTTCATAACTCGCCACTCCGACCTGTTGCTGTCATGGTACGCGCCCGCGACGGCCCTGCCATCAACTGTTCGGTAGACGTGGGAGACAGGATGGGAACTGAAGGACATGAGATCGGTAATGGTGCGATATGTGGCCGCCTGTACCGCGGGCCATACGCAAGGTCACCCATCTATCGGCCTAAATGCAGCCCGTGCCGGGACTATCGGCCCTAGCGCGCCCCTCGCCGCGACAGCGACACTGAGCGTAAGAACAGCATCGCATCGGGCGCCAGAGGGCGCCGGGTGCGGACCAGCGGAGGATGCCATGCTCAGCCTTTCACGTCTGCTCTGCGGTACCGTCACCTCCGGCGACGCCCTGCGATACGACCGGCGGTCGGCGGACCTGCCTCCGCACCTGCTGCACTTCTCCCAGGACAAGCGGCCGGTCGTCGTCTGGAATGTCACGCGGACGTGCAACCTCCACTGCGTGCACTGCTATGCCTCCGCCGCCGACCGCCCCTACGAGGGCGAGCTGTCGACCGAGGAAGCCCTCGGCGTCATCGACGACCTGGCGGACTTCGGCTCGCCGGTCGTCCTGTTCTCCGGCGGCGAGCCGCTGACGCGGCCGGACCTGTTCACGCTCTCCCGCCACGCCCGCGACCGTGGCCTGCGGGCCGTCCTCTCCACCAACGGCACGCTCATCACCCCCGCGGTGGCGCGCGAGGCCCACGAGCAGGGCTTCTCCTACGTCGGCGTCAGCATCGACGGGTCGCAGCAGATCCACGACAAGTTCCGCGGCAAGCCGGGGGCGTTCGTCGATTCGATCGCCGGCATCCGGGCCTGCCGCGAGGCCGGCGTGCGCGTCGGCGTCCGCTTCACCATCACTCGCCGCAACCAGCAGGACCTGCCGGCCGTCCTCCGGCTGCTCGAAGAGGAAGACGTCCCCCGCTTCTGCATGTACCACCTCGCCTACAGCGGCCGGGGCAAGAAGATCGCCGCCGACGCGCTGACGTCCGAAGAGACCCGGCGCGCGATCGACCTCCTGTCCGACCAGGTGCTGGACTGGCATCGCCGCGGCATCGAGAAGGAAGTGCTGACCGTCGACAACCACGCCGACGCCGCGTACTTGTACCTGCGCATCAAGCGCGATCAGCCCGAGCGCGCCGAGGAGGTGCTGCGGCTCCTGCGCTGGAACGGTGGCAACAGCTCCGGGACGGCCGTCGGCTGCATCGACTACAAGGGCGACGTGCACCCCGATCAGTTCTCGTGGCACCTGTCGCTCGGCAACGTCCGCGAACGCCCGTTCAGTGCGATCTGGCAGGATGAGTCCAACCCGCTGCTCGCCGGTCTCCGCCACCGGAGCGAGCTCATCCACGGCCGCTGTGCCAGCTGCGGCTTCTACGACATCTGCAACGGGAACCTCCGTGTCCGCGCCGAAGCGGCCACGGGCGACTTCTGGGCGCCGGACCCCGCCTGCTACCTCTCCGACGACGAGATCCGCGTGCCACAGGCTCTGGAGGTGTGATGGAGACGCCAGCAACTTCCCCGGCTCGCCCGCCGTACCTCGATGTCGACTTCGACCGCACGCCCTTCACGCTCGCTTGGGAGATCACCCGGGCCTGCGCGCTGTCCTGCGTGCACTGCCGCGCCGCGGCCATCCCCCAGCGCGACCCGCGCGAATTCACCACCGAAGAAGCGTTCGGCGTGCTCGACCAGATCGTCGACCTGGGCAAGCCCATTCTCGTCATCACCGGCGGCGACCCGATGATGCGCCGCGACGTCTTCGACATCCTTGACGGCGCTGTGCAGCGCGGCCTCAAGGTCGGCTTCTCGCCCAGCGCGACCCGGCTCGTCACCCGCGCCGCCATCGAGCGCGTGCGCGACACCGGCGTCGACATGGTGCATGTCAGCCTCGATGGCTCCTGCGCCGAGGTGCACGACACGTTCCGCCGCGTGCCCGGCGCCTTCCGGCGCACGCTCGAGATCGCCCACGACGTACGCGATGTCGGGCTGCCGCTCCAGATTGGCACGACCGTGAGCCGGCGCAATGTCCACGACCTTCCGGCGATCGCCGAGGTCGTGCGGCAGGCGAACGCGACGGTCTGGAACGTCTTCTTTCTCGTGCCGACGGGGCGCGGGCAACAGGAGACGATGCTCACCCCCGACGAGCACGAGAACGTGTTGCACTGGCTCGCGGACCTCTCGGACCGCGTGCCGTTCCGCGTGCGCACGACGGCGGCGCAGCACTATCGCCGCGTGCTGATCCAGCGCAGGCGCGCGAAGGCCGCGTCCGGCGAGCAGCCGAAAGACTTCGAGCTCACCGGCGCCGGCTACGCCTTCCGCGAGGGCAAGGCGCCTGCCGAGAAGGGCGTCAACGACGGCAAGGGCTTCTGCTTCATATCGCACGTCGGCGACGTCTACCCGAGCGGCTTCCTGCAGATCTGCGCCGGCAACCTCCGCGAATCGTCGCTTGCCTCGCTCTACCGCGACTCGGAGCTCTTCCGATCGCTCCGCGATCCGGCACAACTCCAGGGCAAGTGCGGGCGCTGCGAGTTCAACGAAGTCTGCGGCGGCTCGCGCGCGCGCGCCTGGGCCGTCTCGGGCAACCACCTGGCCGAAGAGCCCTGCTGCGTCTACCAGCCCGCGGCCGCGTCCTGACGCGGCGCTTAGCCGCGAGGCAGCCTCGG
This sequence comes from uncultured Chloroflexia bacterium, assembly GCA_963743185.1. Classification (GTDB taxonomy): domain Bacteria; phylum Chloroflexota; class Dehalococcoidia; order DSTF01; family JACRBR01; genus JANXYW01. The sequence goes on from CAVUOT010000010.1 coordinate 497,559, forward strand.
TAGCGGTTGTGTCCTTGCGCTGTAGACTTGCGGTGTGGAGCCGCGCATTCAACACGCGAAGACAAGAGATGACGTTCGGATAGCCTTCTTTAGCATGGGCGAAGGCCCCCCGATCGTTTTCGGATCCAATGCTTGGGGCGACGCGCACTTCTACAAAGAACTCCATCCTCACACCAGGCGAATGACGGACGGGCTTGTCGAGCTCGGTTGGAGGGTGATCAGGTACGACCTTCGCGGCATGGGGTCCTCCGATCGCAACGTCTCCGATATGAGCGCGGATGCCCTGACGCGGGACCTTGAAGCAGTCGTCGGCCGGCTTGGCCTGCAACGCTTCGCTCTCGCAGGCCTCCACGCAGGGGCGGCGACCGCCATTCGTTACGCTGCCCGGCACCAGGAACACGTATCGCAACTGATTCTCCTGAATCCATTCAGCTTCGGTGCTCATCGGTTCGGGCTGGATCCGGCCGGGCGCACCTTGGCCACGGTCTCCACGATGGCTGAAGACGACTGGGCATACTTCAGCCTCATCGCCGGGAACCTGGTGACGAATTTCGCCAACCCCGACCACGCCAAGGCTCTGGCCGCGACGTTTCAACGGAGCACGTCGCCGAAAACCCACCTGGCCTACATGAACACACTGAAGACCATGGATTTGATGCCGTTCTTGCCATTGATAGGAGTCCCAACGCTGATTGTTCATGACACGGGCTTCCCTTTTGGATCCTTTGAGGATTGCCAGGAGGTCGCGGACGCCATGCCGAACGCACGTCTCATCGTGATACCGGGCGATGGGGCAGCGGAGATTGCGGCCATCGATACGTTCCTGCGCGCACCCAGTGGATCTTCCGGCGCGACGCCCGACGTTGGATCAGGTACTGGCGCGGCGCGCCTGACACCACGCGAGATCGAAGTCTTGAGACTCATCGCGGGCGGCAGGACGAATCGGGAGATGTCCGAAGACCTCGTGCTCAGCGAACGCACCGTCGCGCGCCACATCACCAACATCTACGACAAGCTCGGCCTGCGCAGCAAAGCCGAAGCGACCGCGTACGCCATACACCACAACCTCGCCTAGACATACGCCCTTCACGCCATCGACCGCCCAGTCAGCGATTGAGATCTACTCGGTTTGACCGATGCCGCGCTCGCGACAAGATGCGATGCTCCGCCGGTGGGACTCGCCGGACGCGCTGTGAATTGCGCGCTTGGCGGGCCCCGCGCTCGAGACGCTCCTGGCATTGACGGACGTCGTGAGCGACAGGGAAGGCTGCCTCTGCAGCGTAGTGAAGAGGAGGCGAAATGCAGATGGATTCCGAGTCAAGACGTCCGTACGTGCTAGCAGCGGAGGGTGGGCCTGCGCACTGGTTCGTGAACAACAGGGCGATCATCAAGGCAAGCGCCAGCCAAACGGGCGGCGCATTCGGACTTGTGGAAATGCAGCTGGGTCCCGGCCATTCGCCACCGCTGCACATTCATCGCGCGGAGGACGAATCCCTTTGGCTGCTTGAAGGCCGGCTCACCGTGCAGTGCGGGGATCAGGCGTTCACGGCGGAGCCAGGCTCCTTCATTTACACGCCGCGTGGCGTGCCGCACACATTCAAGATCGAAGGCACTACCCTGCCCCGGCTTCTCGTGCTCTTCGTGCCCGGTGGCGGTGAAGGGTTCTTCGTCGACGCGGGCCGTCCTGCCGAAGGTAAAGGTCTGCCTCCTCCCGCGCCACCAGACGTGGAGCGTCTGCAGGCTTCTGCGACGAAGTACCACCAGGAGAACGTTGGCCCGCCCCTGTCGCAATCAGGCGGATAGAGCGGTTCTGAAACGCGGCCACGAGCTTCGCTCTCGCCCACGGCGATCGAGGCAACTCCCAGGACCACTTGGACAGGCTCGCTGTCCGCGATAACGGAAGGAGACTTGTATGGCATTCGTCCTGACGCGCATCAACGTGGGTGACTATGACGCTTGGAAGCCGATGTTCGATGAGGATTCTCCCGGCGCCCGGAAATCGGCCAAGGGATACCGGATCTTCCGCGGCGTGGACGACCCGGGCGAGGTGTTCGTGCTCGTGGAGTTCACTTCCTCCGACCATGCCAGGGCGGCCCGCGAGCGACTGCTCGCCTCAGGCGTCCTCGACCGCTTTCCGGACAAGGCTGTGCCAACGGTCGTTAAGGAAACGGAGGCTGTCAGTTACTAGTGTCGGCGCCCGGAAAAGAACTCCCGGTTGAAGCCCGCGCTGTTCACTGGGGCTAACGGTGCTCGCCGCGTCACCACCAGGTGCCCATGCGGGAAGGTCAGGCGCCGCTCGCGATTCCGCCTACGAAGCGCCGCTCCCACTCTTCCACGTCAGGACTGAAGTAGGTCGGGCGGATCTTCTTGTACTCGGTCGTGCTGTACAGCAGGGCGTAATCCCGCGTGCCGTGCGTCTCGGCGAGCTGCGCGACGAACGCCTCGCACTCCGCTGTGCTGCGCGCGTGGATCATCGTGAACAGGTTGTACGGCCAGTCGTCGTAGCGTGGCCGCTCGTAGCAGTGGCTGATCGCCGTGTACGTGGCCATCGCCTCGCCGACCGCGCGGACGTCTTCGTCCGGCACGTTCCAGACGGCCATGCCGTTCGCGCCGAACCCCGCCTCCCGGTGGCGCAGGATGCCGGCGAAGCGGCGAAGGTAGCCTTGGCGCTGCAGGTCCCCCAGCGCCTCAACGAGTTCCCCCTCCTCCATGCCGAGCTTGCGGGCGGGCGCCGCGAACGGATGCGCCTCGATCGACACGTCGCCCTGCACGGCGCGGATGATCTCGATCTCCCGCGGCGTCGGCGTGCGCTTCGCCGTCCCCGTCTCGACTCCGCCCGTGTGGCGCGGCTGCGACCGCTCGTCCATCGCGCGTTCTCCCGTGACGTCGAGCGACACGCCGATCTTGTACCGCCGGACCGCCGGCAGCAATCGCGTCGACTCGGCGCCCGCGAGCGCGTGCAGCGCGTCGACGTGCCGCTGCAGGTCCGAGCCCGGCGGCACGGCGATGGTGAACCACATGTTGAAGGCGTGCGTGCGCCGGTAGTTATGGCTCACGCCCGGGTGGGCGTTGACGGCTTCGGCCGCGCTCGCCAGGCGCTCGTCCGGCACGCGCATCGCGACGAGACAGGTCGAGTATCCCAGTGCCTCCGCGTCGAAGATCGGCGCCACGTGGCGCAGCAGGCCGGCCGCGCGGAGCGCCGCCACCCGGGTGACGATGTCGTCCTCGCTGGCTCCCAGGCGCTCGCCGAGCACCGCGAACGGCGCCACGGCTAGCGGGAAGTCCGCCTGCATCTCCGTGAGCAGCCGCTGGTCGAGTGCCGTCAGCGAACGCCCGCCCGAAACACTCGTTTGCTTCGTGTCGGTCATGTCTATATCCGCCGTCTCAACCCATCGTACGAAAGGCGCCCCCCGCCGAGGCAGATGCGCCCGGCACCTTCTCCAATGCCATTCGGCAGCCGGACGGCCCACCATATAGCGGCATCCGGCACCTGCGCCTCCCCCGTCGGGTATGGCCCAATATATGCGACGCGATGCATGCGGTGCGGTTGCCCCGGCGTGAAAATGGAAGCAGACAGAAGGATGGGCCAGCAAGGGCAGGCCCATAGAGGGTGACCCACCATGAGCAATCCTAGTCGGCGGCAAGGTACAGGACAGCCCCCATCAGGACGGCCGGAATCAGCCGGTCCGGGCGGCGGCTCGTCGTCGCTTCTGGCTGCGCTGCCGGTCGTCGTAGGCGTAATCGTGGTCCTCGCCGTGGGACTCTGGTTCAGCGGCCTGCTGCCGTCGTCCGGAGGCGGAGATTCGGGCGCGGCGCCCTTGGCCGTCCAGTCGTCCCAGCCCTCATCCGCCAGCACCGACCAGGTGCCGGCGTTCGTCACGGACACGCCCCGCGTCCGCGAGGCGTACGCGTTCGCCGTCGCCCACAGCGCCGACCTCCTGTACATCCCCTGCTACTGCGGCTGCGGTGAGCATTCTGGGCACCGCAACGTGCGCGACTGCTTCATCAAGCAGTTGACGGGTACCGCCGTCACCTACGAGAAGCACGGCTCGACCTGCGACGTCTGCGTCTCGATCGCCCTTGACGTGAAGAAGATGACGGGCGAAGGACAGTCGCTCGCCGCCGCAAGGTCGTTCATCGATGGCAAGTACGCGAAGATCGGGCCGGGAACCGACACGCCGCTGCCACCAGGAATGGAGTCCGTGCAATGACCGCCCGCAACCAGCCCGCCGGCATCCCCGACGGCCTTCCGCCCGATGAGCTCGAGCGCTGGTCGAACGAGCTCGTCGCGTTTCTGACGTCAGCGGATATTCCCCAGAACTTCCGAGCCTGGGCGCACGGACAGGCGGATCTCGTCGATGCATACATGGCCTCCGCCTCCGAGCTGGACGCCGACGACCGGGCGGAAGACGACGAAGAAGACGACACGGAACAAGACACGCTCGTGACGCCCGCCGCGACCCCCACGCAGGCGTCACCTCGCGCCGTCAAGAGCCCGGTGGCAAGCCGCCGTGTCGCCGCCGCGGCGCCGCAGGCGGCCGGACTGCAGCTTTCCGGCCAGACCGGAAGGCTCGCGCTGGGCATCGTGATCGGCGCCCTCGCCCTGCTGGCAATCATCGGCGTGCGCTCTCTCGTCAGCGATGGCAACGGCGCCGCGAGCAGCACGCTTCCTGCTTCGTCGCAGACGCCCGTCTTCGACGAAGCGCGCGCGAGCCAGCTGGACGCGATCCTGAAGCAGGATCCGACGAACAAGGATGCGCTCTTTGAGCTCGGCGAGATGAGCTTCGAGGCCGCGCGCTGGGAGGATTCCATATCGTGGCTCACGAAGCTTGTGGCCGTGGACCCGACGGATACGCTCGCGCTCAACGACATCGGCACGGCGAACTTCAATCTCCAGCTGCCTGATAAGGCCAAGGAGTGGTGGCAGAAGACACTAACCGTCAACGCGAACGACATCCAGGCGCACTACAACCTGGGCTTCGCGTACTTCAACACCGAACCGCGCGACCTGGCCGCCGCCGTGACCGAATGGGAGGCGGTGCTCCGCATCGACCCGACGTCGCAGCTCGCGCAGACCGCGAAGGTGCACATCGACAGCATGAAGGCGCAGTTGACCGCGACGCCTGGCGCCACGACCACCGTCGTACCGGCATCGACGCCCTAGGAGGACGCAGACGTGGACGGCGAGAACCTCAATATCCTGGTCGCCTTCTTCGCGGGCATCGTCACGTTCGCGTCTCCATGCTGCCTTCCGCTGGTGCCCGTCTACCTCGCACATATGGCCGACGTCACCGTCGAGAGTCGCGGCGGACCGCACAGGCGGCTGATGCCGGCGATGCACGCCTCCGTGTTCGTCCTGGGCTTCACGATCATCTTCGTGGCGTTTTGGGCGTCGCTGGGCGTGGTCGGATACGCGCTGCAGGACAACGCGCGCTACTTGCGTCAGATCGGCGGCGCGGTGCTGGTCTTTATGGGCTTCCACCTCGCCGGAGTTATCAACATCGGCTTCCTCAACCAGGAGCATGTCTTCAACGGCAAGATCACCCAGCGGTCCGGATTCATCCGTTCCTTCCTGCTCGGCCTGTTCTTCGCCGCCGGCTGGACCCCGTGCATCGGCCCGGTGCTCGGCGCCATCATCGGCCTCGCCGCGTTCGACGGCGACCCGGCGCGCGGCACGGTGCTCCTGCTCGTGTACTCGCTGGGACTCGGCGTGCCCTTCATCGCGGCCGCGTTCGCGGTGGACGCCGTCACCAGGCCCTTGAAGCGGGCACGTCTGCTGCGTGTCGGCCTGCCGATCGTCAGCGGCGTGCTCGTCGTCGCCATCGGCGTGCTGATGCTGACGAATACGCTCATTCAGATGCCCCAGTACTTCGACTGGGGCACCGGTGCAAGTGGTTAGGAGCGATAGATGAGCTCGACCCCGGCCGTGGAGAGACCCGCGCGGACCATCGCCGCGTCGCCCTGGCTGACCAATCCGGCCGGGCAGTTGTGGCACACGCTCACGTCCGTTCGGCTCGCCCTCATCATCATCCTCCTGCTCGCCGTCGCGCTGCTCGCCGGCACGCTCATCAATCAGATACCGGCATCGGTCGCGGCGGACCCCGTCGCGCACGATCGCTGGATCCAGCACGCGCGCGAGCGCTACGGCGCCTTCACCGGCACCATGGAGCGGCTCCAGTTCTTCCGCGTCTTCAGCTCCATCTGGTTCCGTGGCCTCATCGCCCTGCTCGTCGCGAACATCATCGTGTGCACGGTCAACCGGTGGGGAAGCATCCGCGCCGTCGTCTTCAAGCCGCGTGTTCGCATGAACCCGGCGTACTTCGACCGCGCCCACGTCCGTGCGGCGTTCAGCGTGAGCCTGGATGCCCCGGCCAGTGCTGCGGCAGTTCACAAGGGGTTGCGCCGCGCCGGCTATCGCACGCTGACCGACCAGGGCGACTCGGTCGCCCTGTACGCGGACCGCTTCCGCCTGTCGCGGCTCGGCACGTTGCTGACGCACCTGAGCCTCGTGCTGCTGCTCGTCGGCGCCATCATGGGCGCCGTCTGGGGGTGGAAGGACGACGGCTTCGTCGTCGCCACGGGCGCCACAAAGACCGTCCCGCTCGCTCCCGACATCTCGGTCAAGCTCGACCAGTTCCAGGAGGAGTGGTACGTCGAGGGCCCTCCCAAGGACTTCGCCAGCGACATCGTCATCTACGACAAGGGCCAGGAGGTCAAGCGCGGCACGGTGCGCGTCAACTCGCCGCTCTCCTACAAAGGCATAAGCTTCAACCAGGCGTTCTACGGCCAGGTGGCCGACATCCAGGTGCTCGATGCCGCCGGCAATGACGTGTTCAACGAAGGCGTCCCGCTGGCGTGGACCTCCAACCAGGGCAACCGGCCGATCGGCTTCATCGAGATCCCCGGCCAGCAGTTCAAGGGGTACGTCGTCGGACCGCAGCCCGGCTCGTACGACAACCTGGTCCCGATCGGGACCGTTCGTCTCGAGCTGTACGACAAGTCCACCAATCAGCTGATCAAGATCGAGAGCCTCGAGCGCAACAAAGACGTCCAGGCGGAAGGGCTGACGTTCCGCTTCCTCCGCGAGAGCCAGTTCACCGGCCTCAAGGTCGTGAAAGACCCGGGCGTCAACATCGTCTGGATCGCCAGTGGACTGATGGTGCTCGGTCTGGTGATGGTGTTCTGGTTCCCGCATCGCCGGCTGTGGGCGCTGTGCAGCCCCCGCGCCGATGGCGGCACCGACGTGAGCCTCGCTGCCGCGTCGCAGCGGGACCTGGGACTGGAGAAAGAGTTCGAGCAGATAACGGCGAAAGTGAAGCGGGAGTTGTCCCGCATGCAGCAGGACCAGACCGGAGGCAAGTCCGATGTATAACCTCTCTCAGTACTCCTACGTCGCTTCGTTTATCGCGCTCGGGATGGCCGCGTTGGTCTACGCATCCTACGGCGTCACGCGTCGGGCCGTTATCGCCGGCGGTTACGAGGCCGATGTCTCGTCTGACCAGCCCGCACCGCGCGTGACAGCCTCCCTCGCCAGGTGGGGGACCATCCTCACCATCAACGCGTTCGTCTTCTTGACAGGCGCGCTGGGTTTCCGCTGGATCGCAGCGGGGCACGGGCCCTTCTCCAACATGTACGAATTCTCCCTTTCGTTCGCCTGGGGCACCCTCGCCGCCCATCTGTACTTCGAGTTCAGGTACGGCCTGCGGTCGCTCGCCATCCTCGTGCTGCCGGTCTGTCTTGCCATGCTCGCGTACGCCGCTACCGTGCCCTCGGACATCGAGCCTCTCGTTCCGGCCCTCCAGAACAGCACGCTGCTCACGATCCACGTCGCCGTCGCTATCGCGGCGTACGGTGCGTTCGCGCTGTCATTCGCCGCGGCCGTGCTGTTCCTCGTGAACCGCCACGACCGGCTTCGCTGGTTGCCGAGCCGCGCCATGCTCGACGAGGTCGGCTACAAGGCCGTGATGTTCGCCTTCCCGATGATGGCGCTCGTCGTCATCCTGGGCGCGGTCTGGGCGAAGGTGGCGTGGGGCACCGTACTGGAGCTGGGATCCCAAGGAGACCGCGTCGTTGGTGACGTGGATGATCTACGGTGGCTACCTCCACGCCCGCGTCGTCCGCGGCTGGAAGGGCGAGCGAAGCGCCTACCTGCTCATCATCGGCTTCGGTGCCGTGATGTTCACGTACTTCGGCAACTACTTCTTCTCAGGGCTGCACAGCTATGGCTAATCGCATCGAACCGCTCGAACCGCTGCCGATCGACGCTGACGACGCCGCCCCGTCCGACGTGCGCTGGCGGCCGCCTCTCGGCGCGCTGCGCAACGTCGTCGCCACCGTGCTCGTTGGCATCGGCATCGCGAGTCTCGTGTGGTTCTTCGACCGCCCGGGAGCCGCCTCCAGCCAGTCCGTGACGCTGACAGCGTCAGCGACCGGCGCGGCGCCCGAGGTCGGCAAACCCGCGCCCGACTTCGAGCTGACGTTGACCGACGGCACAAAGGTCCGGTTGAGCGACTTCAAGGGCAAGCCCGTCTGGATCAACTTCTGGGCGTCGTGGTGCCCGCCGTGCCGCGCGGAGAATCCGGACATCCAGGACGTGTACAACGAGCACAAGGATTCCGATGGGCTCGTGCTGCTCGCTGTCGCCATCGGCGAGGGGCGTGACAGCATCGCGGCGTACATGCAACGCGCCGACATCCACTACCCCGCCGGCGCCGATAGCGACACGCAAGTCGCCGCCAACTACCGCGTGCTCGGCATCCCCACGCACATCTTCGTGGACCGCGACGGGATCATCCGCACGATGCGCGTCGGCGCCATGAGCAAGAAGACCATGGAGAAGAGAGTCGCGGACGTCATCGCGATACCCACGGCGACCACTTCGCAGTAGCCGCCGGCGCACGCCGCCTCGATCGACGCGCGTTCCGGCGCCGGCCACGCTAGAATCACTCCACCAGCCTATGGATGTCCACGGTTATACAGAGTCGCAGGTCCAGATCCGGCGCACCGTCCGCGAGTTCGCGCGCAAGGAGATCGCTCCCGCCGCGGAGGAACGCGACAGCACGGCCCGCTTCGACTACGACCTCTACCGGCGCCTCGGCGCGCTCGGGCTCACCGGCATGCTCTTCGGCGAGGAGTTCGGCGGCAGCGGCGCCGACACGTTGTCGTTCTGCCTCGCCCTCGAGGAGATCAGCCGCGTCGACATGTCGCTCGCCTTCACGCTGTGGATCGGCATCCAGGGCGCGCAGTCCATGGTGCGCGGCAGCGATGAGCAGATCGACGCATGGCGCGCCCGCTTCATCGATCCCACCGTCCGCGGCGAGATGGTCAGCGCCGGCGGCATCACCGAACCGGACGCCGGCTCGGACACCGCCGCCATCAAGACGCGCGCGACGCTCGACGGCGGTGAGTGGGTCATCGACGGCGGCAAGATCTTCATCAGCAACGCCGGGCTGGAGACGTGCGGCTTCGCCATGGTCCTGTGCCGCACCGACGAAGGCTTCGGCATCGTCATCGTGCCGTCCGGGACGCCCGGGTTCACCATGGGCCCGCCGCTCCGCAAGATGGGCATGCGGTCGTCCGACACGCGGGAGCTGTTCTTCGACGCTTGCCGCGTGCCCGCCCTGAACCTGCTCGGCGGCCGCGGCGCCGGCCGCCAGGCGATCGTCGGCGGCGGCTTCCACATCACGCGGCTGTACCTCGCGTCGCAGGCCATCGGGCTGGCGGCGGAATGCCTCGACCTGTCGCTCGCCCACGCGAAGCGCCGCGTCGCCTTCAAGCGCCCCATCGCGCGATTCCAGTACATCCAGGGCATGCTCGTCGACATGGCGCTCGAGATCGAAGCGGCGCGGCTGCTGCGCGACAACGCCACCCGCATGCACGATGCCCGCCTCCCGTACGCGAAGGAGGCGGCGATGGCCAAGCTCTTCTGCACCGAGATGGCGAAGCGCGCGGCCGACAGCGCCGTCCAGATCTTCGGCGGGCTCGGCTACATGGACGAGACGCCCGTGTCACGCTACTACCGCGACATCCGCGCCGCGACGATCGCCGAGGGCACCAGCGAGATCCAGAAGCACATCATCGCCCGCGAGCTGGGCTGCTTCGAGTAGCGGCGCAGCCCCACCGCGGCACGACCGTGGCGCGGGCTTTCAGCCCGCGGCCGCTGACCATCGTCCGAGCAAACGCCCTTCGCCGCCCGGCGCTTGGACACCGACGTGGAGCGGTGTCGTGAAATGAGAAGCGCGGGCTGAAAGCCCGCGCCACGATCACGATCGGTGCCTCAGTTCGCCCTAGATCGTCAGGATATGGACCGTCGTCGCTGCCGCTTCGCCGCGGACCATGCCGCCGCCGTTCTCCGTCAGCCCCGCGCGTGCCCCCGCCACCTGCCGGTCGCCGGCCTCGCCACGGAGTTGCAGCCAGATCTCGTAGAGCTGCGCCACGCCCGTCGCGCCGACCGGGTGGCCCTTCGCCAGCAGGCCGCCGCTCGTGTTGACGGGATGCCGCCCGCCGATCTCCGTCACGCCTTCGTCGATCAGCCGGCCGCCTTCGCCCTCGCCGCAGAGGCCCAGCTCTTCGTACAGCATCAGTTCCGCCGGCGCCGACGCGTCGTGCACTTCCATCACGTTGATGTCGCGTGCCGTCATCCCGGCCATCTCGAACGCCTTGCGCGCGGCGCGTGCCGTCGATCCGCCGTGCTCGGCTCGCTCGTCCGACCCGGACACGAGCGCGGAGGCCTCCACCCACACCGGCTTCGTCGTGAACTGGCGGATCTTGTCCTCGCTCACCAGCACTGCCGCCGCCGCGCCGTCGCCGATCGGCGCGCACATCAGCCGCGTCAGCGGCTCCGACACGGACGGCGATGCGAGGATCTCCTCGAGCGTGTAGCGCTCGCGGTACTGCGCCAGCGGGTTGAGACTGCCGTTGTGGTGATTCTTGACCGCGATGCGCGCGTACTGCTCCTTCGTCGTGCCGTACTTCGTCATGTGAGCGCGCGCGCCCGCGGCGTAGATGTCCATGAACAGGCTGCGCGACTTGCCGGCGCCGCTCTCCCCGCCCGCCTTCTGCTCCGACGGCGGCTTCAGCTGCTCCATCAGGCCGCGGAGCTGCTCCACGTCGACGCCCGCGCTGAACGCCGCCAGCGTCCGCATCTTGTCGGCCGAGTACATCTTCTCGACGCCCAGCGCCAGCGCCACGTCGTACATGCCCGACGCCACGTACAGCCATGCCAGCTGGAACGCCGTCGAAGAGCTCGCGCACGCGTTCTCGGTGTTCACCATCGGGATCTCGTCGATGCCCATCTCGCGCAGCACTACCTGCGCCCTGATGCACTCCTGCCCCGTGATCACGCCGGCCGCCGCGTTGCCGACGATCGCCACCTGCAGCGCGCTCTTGTCCATGCCGGCCGAGTCAAGCGCCGCGAGCACCGCCTCGCGCGATAGCTCCTTCAGCCCCTGGTCCGGGTACTTGGCGAAGCGCGTCATGCCCGCGCCGGCGATCGCAACTTTCCTCACAGCAGTCTCTCCTTCGGATTAGTAGCGGACGGCCCGTCGCGCCCGACGCCGGCCCCGCACTCAGCGCGGCTACTCGGCGAGCAGCTCGTCCGCGGCCTTCAACGATACCATCTCGTTCGTGCCGTCCATGATCTGCAGCAGCTTGGCGTCGCGGTAGAACTTCTCGACAGGATGCTCCTTCGAGATGCCGTAGCCTCCGAACACCTGCACCATCTCCGACGTCACGCGCACCGCCATGTCGCTCGCCATCGTCCGCGCCGCCATCGCCGTCGGCAGGTGCGGCTTGTTGCTCGCGACCAGCCACGACGACTTCCATAGTAGCGCGCGCGCCGCCTCGATCTCGCGGTAGGCGTTGAACAGCTTCAGCTTGATCGACTCGTGTTCGCAGATCGGCCGCCCGCCCTGCACGCGCTGCTTCGAGTATTCCCGCGCTTCTTCGTACGCCGCGCGCGCCACGCCCACCGCCAGCGTCCCGACGGCCGTGTTGCCGCCGGTCACGATGCGCTCGATCATCATCCGGTACGCCGGGCCGGGCGGCAGCACCACGAACTCCGGCGCGATCCGCACGTTATCGAAGAAGACCTCCGCCTGGTTCAGGCCGCGCAGCCCCAGTTTGTTCAGCGGCTTGCCGCGCGTGATGCCGGGCAGATCGCCCGGTATGGCGAACGTGATCGTCCCCGCCATCCCCTGCGCCGCGTCGAAGTTCACCATCAGCAGCAGCGCGTCCGCCAGCCAGCCGTTGCTCACGAACGCCGACTTCTGCCCGTTGACGAGGTAATCGTCGCCGTCGCGCGTCGCGGTCGCTTCCATGTGGATGTTCGGGTCGCCGAACTCGAAGAGGTCGGAGCCGTGGTTCGGCTCCGTGATCGCCCAGGCGCCGCTGTGCTCCCCCGTCGTGTCCGCGATGAATGCTTCGAGGTACTGGCGGTAGAACGGGTGGCGGTCGGCCCCCAGGGCCGACATGCCGGCGATCATCGGCGCCACCAGGAAGTGGCTCGCCAGCCCGGCGTCGGCGACGGCCATCTCCTCCTGCACGACGATGCCCGCCATCGGCGGAGCGCCCAGCCCGCCGGCTTCCTTCGGCAGGTTCAGCTTGTGGAAGCCGAGTTCGTACGCCTGCGCCAGGACGCGCCGGAAGCGGTCGCTCGTGTACGCGGCCTCCGGGTCCGCGATCCGGTCGATCTCGATCCCTGCCGGCCGCATCTCTCGTCGCGCGAAGTCGCGGGTCATGTCCCGGATGCGCTCGACATCTTCGGGTAACGCAAAGTCCACCATGGTAAAAGGAAACCTCCCGCGTCCCGCCGGGGATGGGACGTTGCACCATCGTAGGGCCGCCGAAACATCAGGGGCATGGTGCGTTCGGCCCGTTCGAGTGAGCCGAACGGCCCCCCGCCCGGGCGGTGCGCCGGTCGCCGCGGCGCTCGCTCAGTGCCCCTTCGAGGCGCCCCGTTCGTACCAGGCGTCCTCGGCCCGCATGTAGCCGCGCACAGCCTGGCTCAGCGCCATCCGCAGCGGCTCCGGCGGCCACGGCAGCGTCTTGCGGTTCACGAAGAACACGTCCGTCAGGTCGCTCTTCCGGCCCACGATCAGGTCCGCGATCGTCCGGCCGTTGAGCTGCGTCAACGACACGCCGTGCCCCATGCAGCCAAGACTGTAGACGACCCGCTCGTCACCGACGTAGCCCATCGCCGGCGCCATATCCAGCGGCACCGAGACCGGCCCGCCCCAGCGGTGCGTGATCTTCACGCCCGTCAGGCCCGGGTAGACGCGCGGGATGTACTCTTCGAGTTCGCGGAACACGGACGCATCGAGGTCGTGGTCCATGTCATCGCTGTACACGATGCCGATGTTGCCGCCGCCCATCAGCAGCCGGTTCTCCGAGGTCAACCGGTAGTAGTGCACCAGGTTCCGCGCGTCCTCGATGCCTTCCCGTCCCTGCCAGCCGATCGTCGCGAGACGCTCCGGCGACAGCGGCTCGGTGAGGACGATGTGCGTGAACGCCGGCACCTGCTTGCGCCGCAATCCGGGCACCATGTGCGAGTACGCGTTGGTCGCCAGCACCACCTTCTTCGCGCGCACGCTCCCGCCCGCCGTCCGCAGCGTCAGCCCGTCGGCCGTCCGCATCATCGACGTCACCGGCGTGTTCTCGAAGAAGCGCACGCCCTTCGCCTCGCCGGCGCGCTTCAGCCCCCACGCCTGCTTCGCCGGGTTGAGAAGACCGCAGCGCGGCTCCCACCACGCTCCCAGGTACAGCGGCGACTTGACGCGCTTCGCCGTCTCGTCCGCGTCGAGCCATGTGACGCCGTCGATACCGAGCTTGTGTGCCAGCTCGATCTCCTCCTGGATGCGCTTGACGTACGCCGGCGTCGTCGCGACGCGCAGGAAGCCGGGGCGCTCGTACTCGCTGTCGATCCCGTAGCGCTCCACCAGCTCGCCGACGTAGTCCACGGCGCGCTCCATGTACAGCTGCGCTTCTCTCGCCTTCGCCTTGCCGAAGCGCAACCCCGTCAGCGACATCGTCAGCCCGAACAGCGTCATCGCGAACCCGGCGTTGCGTCCGCTCGCGCCGAAGCCCACCACCTCCGACTCCAGCACGGCGACGTCCAGCCCCTCCGCCTCCCGCAGGTGCAGCGCCGCCGACAGGCCCGTGAACCCGCCGCCCACGACCGCGACGTCGACGTCGATGTCCGCCGCCAGCGGCGCGCTGGGCTGATACGTCGCGCTGCTCAGCCAGAAGCTCTTCGTCCGGTAGTCCGTCACATCAACCTCCCGTCGTGTCAGGCCGCGCGCGCGTCGATTCGCTGCAGCAGCTCCTGGATGAACGCGTAGTTCCGCGCCAGCACGTCCCGGTCGATCTGCTCCACCGTGTCCGACGGCTGATGCCATCGCGGCAGCTCGCCCTCCGGCGTGAATCCGCAGAGCGTCAGCGCGTGCAACCCCGCCTGGATCGCCGGCAGCCCCTCGGTGTACGCCTCCGTCATCTTCCGGCTGTACGCCCCCAGCTCCGGCCGCTCCGCCGCGACGGCATCCGCCAGCGCCAGCAACTCCGGGTCGTAGCGATGCTGCATGACCATCCCCTCGGAGCGCAGGTAGCAGGGGCCGCTGCCGGCACCGCCAACCGTGTCCACCACGAGGATCGTCGCGTCCCGCAATTCCGCGCGGTGACGCTCGAAGAACGCGATGGCGCCGATGCACCCGACCTCCTCGCACCCGGTCGCCACGAGCCAGACCTCCGTCTGCGACAGGGGTTGCGCGCCGAGGCTCGCCGCAAGCGTCGGCAGCAACCCCGCGCCCGTCGCGTTGTCGTTGGCGCCCGCCGTGTACGGAGTCAGGTCCGCCTGCAACGTGAATAGCAGCGCCAGCGCGACCACCGCTGCGGGAACGAGCGCGATGAGGAAGATCGCCTGCGCCTGCACGACGATGCCGGCCGCGAACAGCACGAGTATCACCGCCATCGCCGCGAAGCCCGCGGGCACGAGGATCTCCCGCACCTGCTGCCAGCCCATCGAGCGGAACAGCAGCGGCGTCCGGTGGCTGTCCAGGTGGCCGATGATGGCGACCCGCCGCCGCGCCGTACCGCTCGGGTGCGCCACCGCCCAGACGTTGCGGCTCTCCCGCCGCGGCAGGAGCAGCCGCAACGGATTCCATCGCAGGTTCACCTCGAGGAACGCGCTGCCCAGCGTGAGCGCCACGACGGCGATCGCCGCCCCGGCGCTGGGCCGCCCGGCTATCGGGTAGATCGCGACGGCGGCGAGTACCAGCGCCATCGCCAGCGAGAACGGCCACCACGCCGACACGCCGCTCCGAAACGATTCGGTCTCCGCCTGCAGGCCGGCCTGCACGAGCTGCGCACGGACGTACTCCGCCGCCTCCGCTTCCGCCGGCGTCGTCGAGCCGCGTGCGCCGATGTCGCGCGCCAGGTGTGCGATGTGTCCGTACCACGCCTCAACAGCGGGGTCGGCGGCGATGAGCGGGAGAGGTGGCGGTGTCCACGTGCGCGTACCCCGCGCCAGGCTGCGGCGCCGGAGCGCTTTCGGCGCCCCTTGTCCTGGCGAACGGCCAGAGTGTATCACCCGGCGCGGCCACGCGTGAGGCGATCGAAGTGCTGCGCGGCGGCGCCGCTCGGTCCGCACAAGACGGATGGAAAGAGCCGCCCGCAGTAACAGGGACAAACGGCATGTCGGCTGGGGCCATACGTCCCGTGAATGTGGGGCCGCTGCGGCTCTACACAACACGCCGCGCCGTCGGTTACCTTCATCCCGGACCCCTGAGAGCGAGGCACCTGACCGCCACTCGCATTCGATCAACGCGTCCGTCCACCAGCCGACTTGGGTGATCACGATGACCGCGGTATCCGGCCCTGCGGAGCGCGCCGGTCGCCGCACCTGTTGACGCCCGCTTGGAGGGTATGTATATGAAGAGGAAGCAAACGCCTGCGCCCAGGAAGCCCGCCCGCAGCGTCAAGGCCGCGCGCACCGAAGAAGAAGGCCGCGCCGAAACGCGCCGCCGCAGCTCCGGCGCCCGATTCGGACTGGGTCCTTGGACCGTACGGCGAGGCAATGTCGAAGGAAGACTTCGCAGCGGCCTTCCTGCGGCCACGCGATAGCCAGTAGCACCGACTCTCGAAGGGAGCACCCAGTGGACGTCAAACAGACCATCGGCCGCCGGCGGACCATCCGCTTCTTCCTCCCGTTCCGCCCCGTCGAGCGCGAGAAGATCCAGAAGATGCTCGAGGCGGCCCGCCGCGCGTCCTGCGTCGGCAACGTCATGAACGTGCGCGCCATCGTCATCTGGAAGGACAAGGCGCCGGCCGCGCTGATCAAGGCGATCACGCCGCCGCTCGGCTACCAGCAGATGCAGACCGCGCCCGTCTTCATCTTCTGGTACAACGAGACCGCCGCCTACCACATCGACAAGTGGATCCAGGACCTCTACGGGCTCGCCGACACCCACCGCATCGGCACCGACGCCGCGAGCACGAAGGCGGAAGTCGATCGCGTTCTGCGCCCGGTGTTCGGCGCCAGCTGGCAACAGATGGCCGTCTCGCCGCTCGCCTTCATGGACGTCGGTCAGGCGATCGCCCAGGCCACGCTCGTCGCCTACGACGAAGGCCTCGGCACCTGCTGCATGAGCAGCCCGCGCCTCGAGCAGGTCGGCAAGCTCCTCAAGCTGCCCGACACCGCAATCCCGGTCTGCTTGCAGGCCGTCGGTTACTCGGCCGAGCAGTGGGAGGCCGGCGGCCAGACCGTGAAGCCGCCGCTCGAAGCGATGTTCTACGACATGGAGCATGGCGCACCGTTCACGTCCGACCCCGCCGTCGTCGAGGAGCTCAAGCACGAAGGCATGGTGATGGAGCCCGCCCCGCTGCCGTGGCGCGAGGCAGAGCTGCTCTACCTGATGAAGGGGCTCGGCCTCGAAGATCGCATCCTCGCCTTCCCGGTCCCGGGCACCCCGCCCGCCGGCGGCAGCGGCGCGCAGGGGTAAGCCTATGGACCCGCAGCACGCTAAGAGCATCGCCATACTCGATGAGGGAGTCGGCGCATTCCGCCCGCCCGATCCCGACGGCATGCGCCGTTTCGTCCGCGACAACAAGGACCGCCGCCTCGTCGACAAGCGCATGACCGAGCAGGACGCCGTCTCCCGCTTCGTCGAAGACGGCTTCTACGTCAGCTACGACACCAACGTCTGGCGCCGCGGCCCCAGCTCGTTGATGCGCGAAGTGATCCGCCAGCGCAAGCGCGATCTCTGGCTCGCCGCGAAGTTCAGCACGCACGACGCCACGCTGCTCACGGCCGGTGGCTGCGTCACCAGGATCGACGTCGGTTGGATGGAAGTCGGCCGCGTCATCACCGAAGCGATGAACGCCGGCCGCCTGAAGATGTACGAGTGGACGAACGGCGCGCTCGCCTACCGCCACCTCGCCGGCGCGCTCGGCGTGCCATTCCTGCCGCTGCGCTACGTCGGCGGCACCGACGTGTTCCGTAACTCCGGCGCCAAGCTCATCGAAGATCCGTACACCGGCCAGCCGGTCTGCCTGGTCCCGGCCGTCAACCCGGATGTCGCGCTCATCCACGTCAACCAGTGCGATATGTACGGCAACGCGCGCATCTTCGGCCCCGGCCTCGCCCCCGTCGAGACCGCCATGGCCTCGAAGCGCGTCATCCTCTCGACCGAGGAGATCATCGACAGCGAGGAGATCCGCAAGCATCCCGGCGCCACGATGCTCCCGTACTACCTCGTCGATGCCGTCGTGCACGCGCCGTTCGGCTGCTATCCGGGCACGGTGCCGGGTCTGTACCGCGCCGACCTGCAGCACCTCATGGAGTTCGGCGCCGCGCAGGTGCAGGGCAAGATGGACGAATACCTGGAGAAATGGGTGTTCAGCGTTGCATCCCACACCGAGATGCTCGAGAAGCGCGTCGGCCTCGAGAAACTCAACCTGCTGCGCGCCGAGGAGACATACACCGAGGGGTACTACACATGACCGCCGCGCTCGCATTCACCACGAACGAGGCCGCTATCGTCTACACCTCGCGCATGATGGAAGAGGAGCGGCTGTACTTCGTCGCGATCGGCGGCCCGCCGCTGCTGGCGATCCTGCTCGCGAAACAGTTGCACGCGCCGAAGATCGCCTACGTTGTCGAGGACGGCACCATCGCGCCCGAGATGCCCGTGCCCACGCCGCCCTTCATGATCGGCACGGGCCTCGCGTCCAGCCGCGCCGTCGCCTGGACCGACATGAACACCGTCGACTTCCACGCCGGCCTCGGCTACCTCGACTACGGCGTCCTCGCCGCCGTCCAGGTCGACGAGTACGGCAACTTCAACTCCACCTTCCTCGGCGACGACTATGACCGCCCGTCGCGCCGCTTCGGCGGCCCCGGCGGCGCCACCGAGATCGCCTCGCTCTGCTGGCGCACCATCCTCATGACGCGCCTCGAACGCCGCAAGTTCGTCAAGAAGCTCGACTTCATGTCGTCGCCCGGCTTCCTCGACGGGTCGCCGGGCGCCCGCGAGCGTGTCGGCATCCCCTCCGAGACCGGCCCCCACCGCGTCGTCACCGAGCGCGCCGTCTTCGGCTTCGACGAAGCCACGCGGCGCATGAAGCTGATCGCGGTCGCGCCGTGGAGCAGCGTCGACGAAGTGCTGGCCGACATGGAGTTCACGCCGCTCGTCGCCGCCGACATCGCGCCGCTCGATCCGCCGAACGAAGAAGAGCTCGCGATGCTCCGCGCGAATATCGATCCGACCGGCCGCACGATCGGCGGCGACTGGATCCAGCTCGAGGAAGCCGGCGGCACGCTTCGCCGCGTTCAGGCCGAGAGTCCGGCGAACACGTGACGAGCACCCGTCGCGTCCGTCAACCGTCGGCGTACGCACCGGGCTTCCGCGGTTCCCGGCGCCGGAGGTGCCATGGCGACCGTCGACGTTGATGTCGTGGACCCGGTCGCGGCGCTGCGCGCGCTCGGCTACGAGTCCGCATCCGCCCCGGAGCGCGTGACCGGCGGCTGGGACACACTGCTGTGGCGCTTCCGGACCCCGGACGGCCGCGACCACGCGCTGCGCATCTACCATCTGCCCCAGCGCGAAGAGATCGCCCGGCGCGAAGCCGCTGCGCTCGCCGCCTGCGCCTCCGCGGGTCTGCCGGCGCCGCGCGTCGAGACCGTCGGGCGCGTGCAGGATCTGCCCGCGCTCGTGCTCTCGTGGTGCGACGGCGAGCCGCTGCTGTCAGCCATCGAGCAGCGGCCGTGGTCGATGTGGCGGCTGGGCCGCATCTTCGGCGCGACCCAGGCGCGGCTGCACGCGGTGACGCCGCCTCCGGAGTTCGTCGCTACCGCCCCCGGTGACTGGCTGTCCCGCGTCACGGACGAGTACCAGGATCTCGCCCGGCACGCGCTCTCGCTTCAGCCCGCCACGTCGTCGCTCATCCACATGGACTTTCACCCGCTGAACGTCATCTTCGACGGCAAGGCCGTGACCGGCGTCATCGATTGGGCCGGCGCCGCCGCCGGCGATCCGCGCGCGGACCTCGCGCGCACCGTCGTCACCATACTCGCCGCGCCGATACCGCCGGGGCCCATGCGGCCGTTGTTGAACGTCGGGCGCCGGCTCGTGATCCGCGCCTGGCGATCCGGCTACGAGAGCGTCGCCGGCCCGATGCCGGACTACCGCCCGCTGCTGGCATGGGCGGGCGCGACCTTCCTCCTCGAAATGGAGCTGGTCATCGGCGCGTCCCACGTCTGGGAAACCGAAGAGGACGTCGAGACGATGCGCCGTCGCATACAAATGTGGGCGCAGCAAGCGGGCGTACGATAGGAGGTGCCGTCATGGACGCGCAGGAGTACACGAAGGAGCAGGCGATCGCCGACTTCGCCGCGTACGTGTCGCCGCAAAAGGTGCGGCTGTACCAGGCGCTCGGCATGGACTTCGTGCCCGGCCGGCGTGAAGGCTCGCGCCTCTGGGATATCGACGGCGAGCGCTCCGCCATCAACCTGCGATCGAGCGGCGGCGTCTTCGACCTCGGGCACTGTCCCCCGCGCATCGTGCAGGTGTTGCGAGACGCGCTCGAGCACACCGACATCGGCGACCACATCCTGATGAGCGCGCCGCGCGCCAGGCTCGCGCGGCGGTTGGCCGAGTTGACGCCCGGAGACATCCAGTACAGCATCTTCTCCTCCAGCGGCAGCGAAGCGATCGACGTCGCGATCAAGCTCGCGCGCGGCTACAAGAAGAAGCCCGGCGTCATCTCCGCGGTGCACGGCTATCACGGGCTCACCGGCTTCGCGCTCGCCGCGACCGACGGCTTCTCCGACATGTTCGGCCCGCTCGCACCCGGCTTCAGCCGCGTGCCCTTCGGCGACGCCGCCGCGCTCGACGCCGCGATCGACGGCGACACCGCCGCCGTCATCTTCGAGACGATCCCCGCCACCGCCGGCATCATCTTTCCGCCAGACGATTACTTCCCGCGCGTGCGCGAGATCTGCGATCGGCGCGGCGTCCTGCTCATCCTCGATGAAGTGCAGGCCGGGCTCTCGCGCACGGGCCGGCTCTGGGCTATCGACGAGTACGGCGTCGTACCTGACATAATGGTGACCGGCAAGGGCCTGAGCGGCGGCCTCTACCCGATGGCCGCGACCTGCTATCGCCCGTTCCTGCAGTCGTTCTTCGATGCCGACCCGTTCGTCCACATCTCGACGTTCGGCGGCTCCGAGATCGGCTCCGTCGTCTCCCTCGCAATGCTCGACGAAGTGTCGAAGCCCGAGCTCATCGCGCACGTCAACGCCATGGGGGAGCGCTTCGCCGCCGGCTTCGCCGGCCTGCGAGAAGCGCATCCCGGCATTCTCGTTGGCGTGCGTCAGAAGGGCCTGATGATGGCGCTGCAGCTCGCGACGGCGGCCTGCGGCCCCGCCATGACGAAAGCGCTCGCCGAGCGCGGCATGCTCGCGTTGTTCTCGCACTACGACCCGGCCGCGCTCCAGGTGATGCCGCCGCTGATCATCGCGCCCGAAGAAGTGGATCTCGTGTTGGAGGCGATGGACGGCGCCCTCGGCGCGGTTGCCGAGCGCCTCGGTCTGGTAGCCGCGGCGGCGGGCTGAACCGCTCGCTCCGGGATCGCTAGCGAAAAAGGAGTCCCCTGTGCCCAGGCTGATCGCCGAAGACGAACTGTTCGTCCACCAGATCCCCGAGCCTCTCGTGAACGTCGCCGTCGACCACGAGTACTGGCGCGAGAGCTATTACTACGGCATGCACCCCCGCGATGGCATCGGCGACGCCGTGATCTTCACCCTGTCGCACTACCCGAAGCGTCAGTCGCTCGACTCTCACGAGTTCAGCTACATCGACGGTCAGCGCCGCTTCGGGCACTTCACCCGCGCCTACGCCGACGATCCGCACGGGACGGTCGTCGGTCCCGTGTCGATCGAGATCGTCGAGCCGTTTAAGGTCGTGCGGCTGATCGCCGACCCGGCCGTCGCCCCCGTCGGCGTTGACGTCACCTTCACCGCGCGGACGCAGGCCTACGCGCTCCGCCGCGGCACCATGAAATCGGGCCAGGAGCTCATCTGGGATCAGAGCCATTTTCTGCAGTCCGGCACCTACACCGGCACTTACACGGTCGATGGCGTCACTCGGCGCGTCGATGACTGGTGGGGCCAGCGCGACCACTCCTGGGGCATCCGCGATCACATACGCTGCCCAATGTGGCTGTGGCTCGCGATCCAGCTGCCCGATGGCATGTTCGGCGTCTGGCACTGGGAGTACGCCAACGGTGCCCGTGTGTTCACCGACGGCTGCTTTGCCCCCGCGGACG
Source organism: uncultured Chloroflexia bacterium (assembly GCA_963743185.1). GTDB lineage: Bacteria > Chloroflexota > Dehalococcoidia > DSTF01 > JACRBR01 > JANXYW01. The sequence continues at coordinate 519,375 of CAVUOT010000010.1, forward strand.
GCAGCACGCCGATCCCCGTGATCGACTTCCGCCACGATCTGCACTGGATCGACAAGAACGGCCAGCCCGCCGACTACGGCCGCGACGGCGGCGACACCGACGGGCTCGCCGGCCGCGTCGAGTTCGTGCTAGAGGGCGGCCGCACGATCGCTGTCGAGGGAGAAGGGCCGCGATGCGCCTCGTACGGCCCCTTCGGCGGCGGCCAGCACCAGATGCGCGTACGCACCGACGACGGTCGCTCCGGAACCGCGATCTACGAGCTCACCGGCGGCTACCACCACCGCTACTTCCCGATCGCGCGCGGCGAAAACATGCCGCCCGGCTGAGCGCGGTTACGGGCGTTCAACGCATCCCTGCCCAAACGTCACGCCCATTCGGGCCGTGTGTACCTACCCGCCACGGCCCGCCGACCCTACCCTGACGGCAGATCGGAGGCGACATGAACGACGCTCCAGGCTCCAGCCCCACGAGTGCGCCCGGTGGCGGCGGCGACTGGGTCGAGCAGCTTATGCGGTCCTTCCGCGATCAGCTCGTCGGCGGCCTGTTCGAGGGCGTCTACAGCCTGGAAGGCGCGCCCCTCCGCCGCGTGATGGACGCGCAGGCGGAGACGTGTGTGCACGCGTTTCTCGCGCTCGCCGATATCCCGCCCGATCTCGACTTCGACGCCTTCCTTCAGCGGATGAAGACCGACGGCCCCAGCCAGATCAAATTCGACGTCGTCAGCGACGACGAGTTTCTGTGGACCGAACTGCACCACGGCGAGTGCGTCTGCCCGCACGTGCGCCAGAACGTCATTCGTCTCGACCCGAAGCTCTGCCTCTGCGGAGAAACCTGGGTGCGGCTGCTGGTCGAGCGTCATGCCCGGCGGCACGCCGACGTCTCGCTCGTCGAGTCCGTGGCCACGGGCGCGTCGAACTGCGTCTACCGCATCCGCCTGGCGGGGCCCCTCTGACCCCGGCCGCCGCTCACTGCCCGTGCATCTCCTGTCGCGCCACAAACGCCGCCGCTTCCGATCGGCGGTGCATCCGCAGCTTGTTCAGGATGCTGCTGACGTAGTTCTTCACCGTCTTCTCGCTCAGCTTGATATCGCAGGCGATCTCCCGGTTCGTCTTTCCCCGCGCGATCAGCGCCAGCACCCGCCGCTCCTGCCCCGAAAGCGGGTCGATCTGCGCCTCTTGCTTGTTGCCCTCCGCCCGCAGCCGGTTCAGCACGTGCGAGGTCACCATCGGGTCCAGCAGCGAACCGCCCGCCGCGACCCCGGCGATCGCGTCCAGCAGCGCCTCGCCGCTCGTGTGCAGCAGGATAAAGCCCGACGCGCCGGCCAGGATCGAATCCATGACCGTATCGTCGTCCGCCTGCGGCGTGAGCATGATCACCCGCGAATGCGGAGACCGCTCGCGGATCGTGCGGCACGCATCGACGCCCGAGCCTTCGCCCAGCCGCACGTCCATCACGACGACATCCGGCGCCGCCCGCTTCGCCTCCGAGACCGCGCTGGCCACCGAGTGCGCTTCCGCCACCACGCACATCTCCGGGCGCCGCGCGAGCACCGCGCGCAATCCCTCGCGCACGATCTCGTGCTCATCGACAATCATCACGCGAATCTCGTCAGACATGCGCCCGCTCCCGTTCGAGGCGTACATCGACGTAGACCGTCGTGCCGCTCCCCACTGCGCTCGTCAGCCGCAACGCGCCGCCGATAGTCCGTGTGCGATCGGCGATGTTGCCCAGCCCCCGGTGTCCGATCCCCATCGACGATCCCGCATCGAAGCCGCGGCCGTTGTCCCGCACCGTGAGTGCCAGCACGCCGTCTTCGATGCGCAGGCGAAGCCACGCCTGCGTTGCGAGCGAGTGATGGGAAACATTGGCCAGCGCCTCCTGGGCGATGTGAAACAAATTCTCGGCCACCTCATTCGGCAGCGACGACGCATCCACGTCGCCCGCGTCCACCTCCACGTCGATGAGAGAGTTGATGCGCACCTCGTCCGCCAGGTCCTGAAGTGCCTCCGTGAGCGTGCCCGCGCCGTACGATGCGGGCCGCAGGTGAAAGATGTAGCTGCGGATGTCCTTGATTACCTGGTTCAGGTCACTCACGGCCTTGTCCAGCCGCGCCGCCACCGTCTCCGGCTCCGTCGCGACCACCGAGGCGCAGTCTTCCAGGTTCAACCCCACGCCGTACAGCGCCTGGATCGCGCCGTCGTGCAGGTCCATGCCGATGCGCTCGCGCTCTTCCAGGATCGCCAGATCCTGCGAACGCTCCAGCAGCCGCGCCGCTTCGATCGAGACGGCGGCCTGCGCCGCGAAGAGCCGCACCATCTCTTCATCTTCCATGCTGAATTCGTCCGCGCCTTGCTTCTCCGTCAGGTACAGCTGCCCGACGATGTTCTCCTTGTAGACGATGGGCACGCCGAGCAGCGTGTGCATCACTGGGTGATACGGCGGAAATCCTTCGACGCGAGAATCCCGCGTCAGGTCTCGTAGCCGCAGGCTGGCGCCGCTCTTTGTCATCACCCCAAGCAGGCCGCGCCCCTTCGGCGGGGCGCCGATGCGTGCCTGCTGTTCTTCGCTGAGCCCCGACGTCAGGAAGTGCTCCATCGAGCCGTTCGAGCCGCCGATCCAGAGCACGCCGTACTTCGCGTTGGTGATCTCACGCGCCAGGTCGACGAACTTGCGCAGCAGCGGCTCGAGCGTCATCTCCGACGCCAGCGACAGGCCGGCGCTGTGGACCGCCGCCATCTGCCGGTTCCGCTGGATCAACCGCTCCTGGATGCGCCTGAGGATCCTGAAGATCAACCACGAGAACAGCGCCGTACCGATCGCGACGGCGCCGAACGTCAGCAGCACGGCCGCCACGCCGGGTATGCGGTCGCCGATCCCCAGGTGCACAACCGCCTCGAGCGCCGCGATGAACGCCGGCGGCACCACCATGGTGAGCAGGCGAAGCTGCCGCAACGCGCGGTTGACCGGCAGGTCGTGCCCCGCCAGCATCGACCCCGGTCGTCCCGCATCCCGATCTCGGGAAGTCTTCTCCTCCAACTCTATTACTCCATGGCAGCTGGGTCGGCGCCCGCCGACCCAGCTGCCAACCGCTACGGCTAGGTCGGCCTGCCCGACCAGTTCGAGTCGTTCTGATCGAGCCACACGTTTGCCATCAGGAAGTTTGAGCCGAACCACGTTGCCGTGAACTCGTTCTTCACATAAGACCACGAGACGCCACGCGTCACCGGCGAGCAGTAGTCGAGCCGCGCGTTCACGCTCTCCAGCAGGTAGTTCTGGATGTCGATGCCCAGCGCGTGCCGCTTGGTTCGGTCGAACTCCGCGCGCTGCGCGTCCAGTTGCGCGTCGAGCTTCGGGTCGGAGAGGAGGAACGAATTCTTCGTGCCGCCCGTGTGGAAGTAGGGGTAGACCCAGTCGTCCAGATCGATCCAGCCGTTGTCGAAGCCGTAGCTCGATGGAAACGACCCGTCCGTCTCGTCCTGCGCGGCGTGCAGAAACGCCTGGGCCAGGCCGTTGTATCCGGTGGGGTCAACCGTCTCTTCGATCGTGAGGCCCAGCACCTCCTGCATCTCCCGCTTGAACTCCGGCAACGCCTTGTCGGGGATGTATGCTGGAATCCCCGCGAAGATCATCTTCACCGAAGCCGGTCCGTTGCCCGCCGCCCACAGCTTCTTCGCCTCGGCGATGTCCGCGTCTCGGCCGGCCTTGTCCGACCGGTAGCCCGGCAGCTTCTCCAGATCCGCTTGCGGGATCGCGTACGCCGTGATCGGGTACGACACCGGTCCGATCACCAGGAAGCTCTTCAGGCCCGGCGCGCCCGGGAACATCTGCTGGCCGATGCGCTCTCGGTCAACCGCCAGGTGCATCGCCCTGCGCAGGCGGAAGTCCTTGAACGGCGACTTCTCGGACATCCACAGGCGGTTGTTCAGGAAGCCGGCCGTGCCGCTCTCCGTGAAGACCATCCCGCTGTTCTTCGACACCCGCTGCGTCGTCGAGTCGTCGGCGAAGCCCGTCGAGTCCACCTGCTTGCTGTTCAGCGCCGCCTCTTGCGTCGAGTCGCTCTGCGGTGTCCACAGCGAGTCGTACCCATCGAGGAATGGACGACCCGTGCCGATGCCTCGCGGGCTGTCATCGGCGGCGAACCAGCCGGCGTTGCGCCGTAGCTTCACCACCTCGACGGCCTTGAACTCCTCGAGCTGGAACGGACCGGTGCCGATCATCGCCTTGTCGGTGTTCATCGTGTCGTTGGCGTCGACCAGCTCCTTGGCGACGATGAACGAGTTGCGGTCCGCCAGGTAGTGCAGGAACGGCGCAGTCGGCGCCTTCGTCGTGATCTTCAGCGTGTAGTTGTCGACCACCTCGAGCTTGTCGATCGTCTTCCACTGCCCCGCACGGTAGTAGAGCGCCTTCTGCGGGCTCGCGTCGTTGGTCTGACGCTCGATGCTGTACTTGACGTCCTCGGCCGTCAGTTCACGGCCCGCCACGTTCGGGAAGTTGCCCTGGGCGCGCGCGTTGTTGTGGAACTTCACACCCTTGTGGAGCTTGATGATGTACGTCAGCTTGTCCGGCTGTTCCGGCATGCCGTCCGCCAGGTCCGTGCTCATCACCTGGTTCGCATCGTCGTCGTACTGCAGGATCTTGCTGAAGACCGCGGAGTGCATCGAGTACATCGGCCCGAACTGCGTCTGGTGAGGGTCGAACGAGTCGAGCGCCAGCGCATCGAAGGTGAACGCCCGGTAGATGCCCCCCTTCGTCTTCGCCGCCGCCGACTGCATGGCCGTAGGCGTCGCCTTGGGGCCCGACGTTCCGGGGGTCGCCGTGCCGCTTCCGTTGTTGCTGCCGCCGCAGCCCACGATCGCTATCCCGGCGACTCCCGCGCCGAGCGCCGCACCGCCCTTCAGCACCTTGCGACGGCTCACCCGCGCGTCCTGCACCCTTCGCCAGTAGTTCTCTCGTTCCATCGATCTCTCCTCCGCCTTGCGGCGCTCGTGCGTCTCCGCGCACTGCTACACCCGAAGCCTCGGATCCAGGATGTCCCTCATCGCATCGCCCACCAGGTTGAACGCCAGCACTGCCAGCGTGATCGCCAGCCCGCTGAACACCGCCTGCCATGGCGATGAGAAGATGAAGTTGCGGCCCGCATCCAGCATCGCCCCCCAGGAGATGCCCGATGGCGTCAGCCCCAGGAACGCCAGGCTCGCCTCGGCGATGATCACCGTGCCCAGCCCCAGCGTGAACACGACGATGACCGGCGCCAGCGTGTTCGGAAGAATGTGCCGCAGCATCAGCCGCAGATCAGATGCGCCGATGACGCGCCCCGCCTCGACGAAGGGCAACTCGCGCAGCGTCAGCACCTTGGCGCGCACCAGCCGCGACACCTGCGTCACGCCGATGAAGCCCAGCGCCAGCACGAGATTGCGCTCGGTCAGCTTGAACGCGCTCGCGATCAGCAGCAGCAACAGCAGCGGCGGAAACGCCTGCATCGCATCGAGCAGCCGCTGCGTCAGCGTGTCCACCGCGTGGCCGAAGTACCCCGAGAAGACGCCGAGAAGCGTCCCCACCACGACCGCGATCGTCATCGAAGCGACGCCGATCCCCAGCGACCGACGCGTCCCCCATACCAGCCGAGCCCAGATGTCGCGTCCGGCGTCGTCCGTCCCCAGCCAGTGCTTCGCGCTGGGCGCGGTCTTCGCGTCCAGGATGAATTCCTGGCGGTCCGTCCGGTACACCGCCGTCGAGTTCGGGTCGTACGAGCTGTTCCGCCGGTCGAACGACTGCGCCGGGTCGTAGCGCGCGAACAGCGGCGTCGCCATAGTAAGCGCCGCCATGACGAAGATGATCACCGCCCCGAAGGTGCCCAGCGGCTTCCCCCGCGCGAGGTGCATCGCCCGCGTCCACACGGGCAGGCGCGTCGCGATCGGCGCCTGCGCCAGCCCGATGTCGGCGATGCCGCCGCCGCCTGTCACCTCATGAGCCACGGTCGCGCCTCATTCTCATCACCTCACGAGTACCGGATGCGCGGATCGAGCCACGCATAGGTCAGGTCCACGACAAGGTTCGTCAGCACCAGCGCCATCGCGATGATCAGCACCACGCCCTGCACCACCGGCTGGTCGTTCTGCTTGAGCGAGATGACGATGAACTGCCCGGCGCCCGGGACGGAGAACATGCTCTCCAGCACGACATTGCCCCCGAACAGCACGCCGATCAGCACACCCAGGATCGTCACGACGGGCGCCAGCGCGTTGCGGAGCGCGTGCCGCATCACGATCACGCGCTCGCGTAGCCCCTTCGCCCAGGCGGTGCGCACGTAGTCCTGCCGCAGCACCTCCAGCAGCTCCGACCGCAGCAGCCGCATGATCACGGCCGCCTCCGCGAAACCGCCGGCCAGCGCCGGCAGGAACATCATCTTCAAATTGGTCACCGGATCGCTCCACACCTCGCGGTACGAGGTCGTGATCAGCGGCGGCGTCCAGCCGAGGAGCTTCGTGAAGAACAACAACAGCAACGTACCCAGGTAGAACGATGGCACGGCCACGCCCAGCACCGTGACGAAGCGCAGCAGGTAGTCGATCCATGTGTCTTGCCGGATCGCCGAGATCACGCCGATGGGCACCGCGATCAACAACGCGAGCAGGATCTGCAGCGCCCCCAGCTCCATCGATGCCGGCAGCCGGTCCTTCAGCTCCGACGTCACGGAATGTCCCGTGATGAAGGACGTCCCGAAGTCGCCGCGCGACACATCCCCCACGTAGTTCACGTACTGCCGCCAGAGCGGCTTATCCGTGCCCAGCTGGTGGCGGATCGCCTTGATCGCGGCTTCGTAGTCCTTCGTGCTCGATTGGCCCTGCGCCGCGCGCTGCTCCGCGTAATCCGGCCGGATGTGACTCGTGAAGAACACCAGCGTCACCACGATCAGGATGACCGGGATGTTCAAGAGCAGGCGGTGCAGGATGTACTGGCGCATCAGGCTCCTCAGCCACCGGGCGTGGTACCGGGCGCGAACAGCTGACCCGTATCGACCTCCTGGGGCTTGCGGTCGAGCTTGCCGGGATCCTTGGTGAACCCCCCGAACATGTCGCTCTGGTGGTACACGATGAGCGTGTCCATCAGCTCCGACGGCTCGCCGCGCTGCCGCTTCTCGATCTCCGCCTTCAGCGTGTCGAGCGCCGGCCAGACGTCGGTGCCGAACAATCCCTCCAGGTAGTCCCGCGGGATGCGAGGGTTCTCCTCATCAACGTCGCCGTTCGGCAACAGTCGCGCCGGCGCCATCGGCGGCACGAAGTACAGGTTCGGCTCCGTCCCGAATTCCGGATGCAGGCGGATCGCCACTTTGAACTTCTTGACGAGCTTGTAGACCGCGCTCTGCTCGTCATCCAGGTAGCCGAAGAAGCGCACCCGCCCCGGGCACTGGCGCATGCATGCCGGCGCCACGCCCTGCTCGACCCGCGCGAAGCACAGCACGCACTTCTGCGAGATCCGGCGCTCAGGGTTGAAGTAGATGCGCTTGTACGGGCATGCTTCCGCGCAGAATCGGTACCCGTGGCATCGCGCCTCGTCGATCAGCACCGTGCCGCTGTCTTCGCGCTTGTAGATCGCCGTCCGCGGGCACGCCTCCAGGCACGCCGGCCGCGAGCAGTGCATGCAGATACGCGGGAGATAGAAGAAGTAGCTGTTCGGCCACTCGCCGGCGCCTTCATCCTCGTCCCAGTTCATGCCCCACTTCGCTTCACGATCCTTGGTCAGCACGGTCCCCGGCCCGCCGTTCCACACCTCGTCGTAGTTGTAGTCCCACGCGATGCCGAAGTCCTCGCTCGTCGGCAGCTGGCTCGGCCGCGACTTCCCGTCCGGCCCGAATCCCCCCGCGATCTCCATCCAGTTGCGCGGCGTGCCGCCGCCCGGGAGCGTGTTGACCACCGCCCACCACTGGTGCTCCATGCCCGGCTGGTCGGTCCACAGCGTCTTGCACGCCATCGAGCATGTCTGGCAGCCCAGGCACTTGTTCAGATCGAACACCATCGCCAGTTGTCGCTGCGGGATCGGTGGGCGGTCCGCCATTACGAACTCCTCCGCCGCCGTAGCGGCCACGCCACAACCAGGTAGATGCCCGCCGCCACCGCGAACGATACCACCGTCGCCGGTATGCCCGTCAGTTCACCACCCAGCGGGAACGGCGCGCCTAGCACTGAGGCGAACACGAAGTGCATCGTGTCACGCCACAGCGTGACGTCGCCGGGGTTGATCCATCCATACGCGAGCACGCCACCGATCCACGCGATCCACGACACCGCGGAGGGCGCCTTCGGCGCCACCGCGCGCGCCAGCACCACCGCGAACAGCGGCAGGAAGATCGATGCCAGCAGCCGCGCTGCGTCCTCAACGCCCAGCGCGTCCGTGCCCGCCACCACCGCGCCCGCCAGCACCCCCGCTCCGATCAGCGCCGGACGGAACCATCGGTATCCGAACCGCCCGCCGGCCATCGAAGCCGCGTACAGGTTCGCCGCCACCGAGTTCGCCTGCAGCGCCACCACGATCAGGATCGCGCCCGCGCCGATCGGCAGCGCGCTCATGAAGCCCGCCACGTCGCGCGCGCTCACCGTGAAGACCCACATGATGCCCACGATCGCGTACCACGCGGTCATCACGCCGGACCCCGCGAACGCGCCGATGCCGGCGTCACGCTGCGAGCGCGCGTCGTAGGCGTAGTCCGCCACCACCGGCAGCCAGAGCAGCGGCATCGCCGCGATCAGGTCAAAGCCCTGCGCGTGCGTCGGCCACCCGCCCACGCCGTCCGCGTCGTGCAGGATGGGGATGCCGTATGTCGTAATGCCTGTGAGAGTGACGAGTGCGACGAGCACCACGCCCACCCAGACCGAGAACCAGCCGATCCAGCGTTCGACGAACACGCGCGGCGGCAGCAGCGCCAGCGCCAGCGCAAGCGCTCCGAACGCGACGCCCCACACCGCGCGCGATCCGCCCAGCCCCGGTACGTTGGACGCGATGTTCGCCGCGAACGCCAGCGTGAACATCGCCCACACGACGTGCCGTAGCAGCAGGAAGCCCGCGATCAGCGGCCCCGCGGGCACCCCGAGCGTCGACGCCAGCAATCCGACCGTGTTCCGGTGGTGCTTCGCCGCCACCGCCGCCACCGCGCCCAGCATCGCCGCACCCGCCAGGCTCCCGAGGATGCTCACCGCGATCGCGTCGCGCAGCCGCAGCGCCGGCACCAGGTACGCGCCCGGCACGAACACCAGCAGGCTCATCGAGAGCGCTGCCCACAGCGCCGTGTGGCTGCGCAAGCCCAGCGCGCGCCGCTCGACCATCTCGTCCGAGCGCGGCGGTGACGTCAGCCACCGGGTCGCGTCACGCACCGCCATAGCGTGCCTCCGCGATCGTCCGTGAAACGTAGTCAGGGACCTCTACCACTTGTCCGCTGGGGTTCCCGGCGCTCCCGCCGATCACGTCCACCGTCGCGCAGATCACGTCCTCCTCGTCGACCGAGGCCTCCGCGAGCAGAGACAGCCGCGGGTCGATGCCGGCCTGCCCCAGGTTCTTGCAGATCCGCGACTGCCCGTGCGACCGGACGTCGAACACCGGCCCCACGAGCATCGCCGTCACGCCGTACTTCAGATGCTCGCGGCCCTGGATCATCGCCGGCAATCCGTGGTGCAGCCACGCCTCGCCGACCGTGATCGCCTCGTTGAAGCCTGCGGGCACGTCCCATCGCCGCTCGTTGTGCGAAGGGTTGATCAACGTCTCCACGCCCATCGCGTCCATCCGCTCGATCAGGCTGCGGTGGAACGCGTCGTAGCACACCAGCGTGCCCAGGCGGCCGATCTTCGTGTCGATCGGCAGCACGTCCGCGCGGTTCCCCGGACTGAAGCCGAATCTCGGCTCGGTCGGCGGCGCGAGGTTGATCTTCGGCGTGTGGCGCAGGCAGACGCCGTTAGGGTTGAAGAGGTACGACTGGTTGTACACGGCGCGGCTCACGATGTGCCGCCCCTTCACCGCTTCCTCTTCGATGTGCGGCAGGTAGATGCAGCCGGCGCAAATGTAGACGCCGTATTCGCGCGCCAGCGTCGAAAACGTCGTCACGTAGATGTCCTCCGCCTCCAGCGCCGTCTCCAGGAACACCGTGCGGATCATCGATGTCTTGAACTTGAGCAGCGCGCGCGTGAAGCGCGGCAGGTTCTTCGGGATCGCCCGCATCAGCACTTGCGCGATCGTCTTGGCGTCCCCGATCTGGTCGTACGTCTGCGGCACGAACGCCAGCGGCAGGCCGATGCCTTCCGGGAACACGACCAGCGTCGGCTGCGAGAAGTCCGCCTCGCGCGACGCCCGCGCCATCAGGTCCGCCATCTTCTGGTAGAACGCCTCAGCGCTCGCGTAATCCGACATCAGTGGCTTCACCTGCACCGCGACGAGGTTCAGCTTCATGTCATCTTCTCCACTTCCACCGGGACGGCGCGGTCTACCTGCTGCGGCACCCAGTTCCAACGGTAATAGTTCAGATGCCCGTAACCCCCCGCCAGATGCAGCCACTTGATCAGACCGGGGATCGCGATGTCGTACGACTTGCCGCCCGGGAATTGGTACGGCTCATACGCGTGGTAGATGATCACCTGCCCCGGCCGGCACGACGGCGTCGTGCGCGTCCACACGTTGAACGACGCGAAGTCGTTACGCACGCGCACCACCTCGTCGTCCGCGATGCCGCGCGCTTTCATGTCCTCGGGGTTCATGCACAGCGTTGGGTGGCCGCGGTGCGCCCGCGATAGCACCTTGTTCACCACCCACATCGAATGGATCGACCAGCGCTGGTGTCCGCTCGTCATCACCAGCGGGAAGTTCCCGCCCATCTTCGGCGTCGGCTTGTGCGTCGGCAACGCCTCGCCCGCCTCCAGGAACCACTCGTGGTCGATGTAGAACTGGATGCGGCGCGCGTAGCTCGGGTACGGCAGCTTGTCATCGACGTGCCAGCTCAGCGGGTTCACGGTCTTGTTCGGCTTGATGTCGGTTGCCTGGTTCTGACCCACCGCATCGACACCGATGTGCTGGAAGCGCACGATCCCCTTCTTGCGCAGCGTCGCCAGCGTCGTCTTTTCCGGCAGCGCACCCGCCCGCACCGTGTCGTCGATCATGTCCGTCGCGAGCTTGTCTTCGTCGTACGGCCCCACCTTGCCGCCCATCGCGAACCGGTCGAGCAGACCGTTGAAGTGGAACGTGCGGTCGCGCCGGTCCTTGTAGCTGTCGATCCCCCGCGCCCGCGCCCGCTCTTCGATCTTCTGCGCCAGCAGCCAGTTGATCTCCCACTCCGGCTTCGCCTCGCCCGGCGGATCCACCGCCTTGTCGGTGAAGACCAGGAAGTTGAGGTGCGCGGTGGGGAAGCGGAAGTCCGTCTTCTCGTAGTACGCCGCCGCGGGCAGGAAGATGTCCGACTGGCGCGCCGTCGCGCTCATCCGGTAGTCCAGCGTCACGATCATCTTGTAGTTCGGCCACGCATGCTCCAGCAGCAGCTTCGCGCCGCCGCGCGTCCGTCGCAGCGTGTTGCCGCACGCGCCGAAGAACACCTGTGGCGTCTGCTCGGGGCCCGGCTGGATCAGGTCGTCCCACCAGCCCTTGTCGATCGCCTCGGTGAAATACTCGTCGAACGTCCGCTTCATGGTCGTATCCGACCACGCTGCGTTGTTCCACGCTTCCTTGTAGCCCCCGTGCCAGTACCAGAAGAAGTGCGGTGGGATGAGCATCCCGCTCATCGGCAGCGGCGTCAGCGCGCTGCGCCGCGCCTCCGCGCGTTCCACCTCGACCGCCAGCATCTCCGCCGTCAGGTCCGGGTCGTCCTCCATCGCCTTGTCTTCGATGTCCAGCTGGTTCTGCGCCATCTCCATGAAGCCTTCGAGCCCGGGCTTCCCCTTCAGCACGCTCGCCATCACCAGCTGGCTGCTGTTGTGACCGCGCAGGCCTGTCCCCTGGCGCCCGAAGTTGCCCGTCAGCGCCAGTACCAGCGCCATCGATCGCTCCATCAGGTCTCCGTGGTAATACTTCGGCGTGTTGAACCCCTGCAGGATGTGTACGCGCTTCGCCGCCGTCACCATGCCCGCCAGCCGCCGGATCGTCCCGGCCGACGCACCCGTGATCTGCGACGCGAGCTCCGGCGTGTAGTCCTTGAGGTGTTCCCGCAGCGCCGCGAACACCGGCCGCACTTCGACGGTCGAGCCGTCCGCCAGCGTCACGCTGTGCGTCCCCTCCAGCGCCGGATCGATGTGCCCCAGCCGCAGCGTCTTGCGCGACGCGCGCGCCGGTGCGTCCGTCACCGTGTCCCAGAAGTAGAGCTGGTCCTCGCGCCCCTTGCCGTCGACATCCGGCTGGCGCAGGTAGCGGCCCGTGTCGGTCCGCACCAGCAGCGGCAGGTCCGTCTGCTCCTTCACGAAGGCCGCGTTGTATGTGCCGTCGTCGATGATGATCTTCGCGATCGCCAGCCCCAGCGCCGCGTCGGTGCCCATCCCCACCGGCACGTAGAGGTCGGCGTGGATCGTCGACGCGTTGTAGTCCGGCGCGATCGAGACGACCTTCGTCCCGTTGTACCGCGCCTCCATGATGTAGTGCGCCGACGGGATCCGCGTGTACAGCGGATTCATGTGCCACATCAGGATCAGGTCCGCGTGGTACCAGTCATCGATCGAGCTGCAGAACTGGAACTTGCCGAACGTCTCGTACAGCCCGACGTTGAAGTCGCCGGTCAGCGCATTGTTGTCCAGGACCGTGCCGCCCAGCAGCCGCGTCAGCCGCCAGCTCGGGATCGCCCCGTGTACGACGCCGCCCTCACCCGTCCCGAACTCGTGGATGATCGATTCCGGCCCGTGGCTCTGCACCGCGTCGATCATGCTGTCCGCGATGTTCGTCAGGGCCTCGTCCCAGGTGACCCGCTCCCACTTCCCCTCGCCGCGCGCCCCGGCGCGCCGCATCGGGTACGTGATGCGCTCCGAACCGTACATCACCTCGCTGAAGCAGGCGCCTTTCTGGCATCCGCGCGGGTTCATGTCCGGCACGCCCGGCTCCACCACCGGGTACTGCGCGCCCTGTTCTTCGCGGAATACGACGCCGTCCTTCGTGTACACGCGCCACGAGCACGACCCGGGGTAGCAGTCGACAAGGTGCGTGCCCCACGTCACCTTGTCCCACGTCCACTTCTGCCGGTACACGTCCTCGAACGTCGAGTAGGTGCGGGCGGCAGTCGTCATGATCCGGTCGAAGTGCGGCAGCGGCAGCAGCCGGCTCAGCCCGAGGCCCGCCACGATGGCCCCGCTGCCCTTCAGAAACGTCCTTCGGTTGACGCGCGTCGTCATCCGTCACCTGCTTGTGGTAATGAAGAAGCCCAACCGTCGTCCTTTACTGGCGTCCGCTGGCACCGCCGTTCTGGGCGGACCACTCGCTCATCACTTCGCCTGTATGGACGCCGGCTGGGCTTCAGACCCCGGCCTCACAAATTGTTGTTATCGCTTCGCTGCTTGTGGCCCGCCCACCTCCACTGGGTCGCGCGTGAATGGTTCAAACAACGTGTGCCAGCGGTACACGATAAGCGTGTCCAAAAGTTCGGACTTCCCGCCGCTCCGCACCTTCTTGAGTTCGCTCTGCATGGTGTTCATGGCCTTGTGCACGCGCGGGCCGAACAACCGCTCGAGGTACTCCATCGGGATGCGTGGCGTCTCGGTGTCCAGGCTCCCATCCTCCTTGAGCCGGTACGGGCTCATCGGGGGGATGTAGAAGATGTTGGGTTCGGTGCCGTACTCGGGGTGCAGCGGCAGTGCCACCTCCCAGTCGTACACCAGCTTGTGGATCGGCCGCTCGACGTCATTCAGGTGGCCGACGAACACCAGGCGTCCGGGGCACTGCCGCGCGCAGGCCGGCGCGACGCCCTCTTCCAGACGCGGGAAGCACATGATGCAGTGCTGGCTGATCTTCTTCACGTAGTTGAAGTAGATCTTCTTGTACGGGCAGGCCTCCGCGCAGAACTGCAGACCGCGGCACTTCTCCTCGTCGCGCAGCACGATCCCGTCTTCCGGCCGCTTGTACATCGCCGTCCGCGGACACGCCTCCATGCACGACGGTCGCGTGCAGTGGTTGCACAGTCGCGGCATGTAGAAGTAGTAGGCGTTCGGGTACTCGCCCGCGCCCTGGTCTTCGTCCCAGTTCGGGCCCCACGTCGGCTTCTTCCCCAGCGGCTGCAGGTGCACCGTGTTGCCCTTGCCCTGGTAGAACACCTCGTCGTAGTTGAAGTCCCAGCCGCCCCCGAACTCTTCACGCGTCGGCAGGATGCCCTCCTGGGGCACGCCCTCCCGGTAGCCGCCGCCCATCTTCTCGTAGTCTTTCGGCGCGCCCCGTCCCGGCTGCGTGTTGACCGTCATCCACCACTGGTAATCCGTGCCCTCGTCGCGCGTCCACAACGTCTTGCACGCCACCGAGCACGTCTGGCAGCCGATGCACTTGTTGAGGTCGAAGACCATGGCGACCTGGCCCTCGGGCCGGTGGGCGATGGCCGTCTTGCCGCCTGACACTTTTCCGTTCTTCGGCATGACCAATCTCCTCCTATGCCTCTAGTACCAACTCGCGCCATTCGCGCGAGTACGAGCGCAGGTCCCCGCGCTCTCGGTTGCTGCCTTCCCATACCGTGAAGCCGGCCTTCACTGCCTTGCCCGGCGTGAGCTTCACGTTGTCGGCGCCCTTCGCCTTCAACTCGCGGCTCACCACAACCGACCAGCGGTTGTCGCCCCATACTCCGCGCCCCGCGATCGGCGTGTCCTTGGTCGGCGTGTCGGTCCCAAGACCCTGCGCTACCAGGTTCTCGCCCTCTTCGAGGTCCGCGCGCCAGTACCAGGCGTTGACCTTCGCGTCCGGCGTCCCCAGCGACACCAGCGGCGCGTCGGCGCTGCTCGGGAACACGACCGCGGCGGCGTCCGGGAACAACCGCTCCGCGAACTCCTTGTTCTCTGTGTCGTCGTTCCACTCCAGGTGGATCGCCAGCCGTTCGCCGTCGTGCGCCGCACGCACCGACACCGCCCGTACCTTCCCCACCAGTTTGTCCGCCCAGACCGTCCGCACGTATCGCGACGTCTGGAGTTGGATCGGCATGCCCGCCAGCTCGACCACCTCGCGGTCGATCTTCCCCCAGCCTTTCGCGCTGGGATCGAGCAGGGCCTTGGTACTTGTGACTCTCTTCGCGTGCATGCTTACACAACCTCCTTTGCCGACACTGCGCTGATCTTCCGCACATCAAGGCGGATCGCCCGGTCAACGGGCACTGGTTGCCAGTGGATACCCCGGTACCGAAGGTGGCCGTAGCCTCCCGCGAACGCGAGCCACTTCACCATCCCCGGCTCCACGTTCGCCGGATCGTGCCATTTGTCGAACTGGTACGGCTCGAAGCCGTTGTAGATGACGAGTTGCCCGGGTCGCACCGAAGGCGCTATCCGCAGCGCGACCTGCATCGTACCCATGTCGTTGTACAACTCGGCTTCTTCGTCATCCGCCAGTCCCAGCCGCTCCGCGTCCGCAACGTTGATGTAGCAGAACGGGTGCCCGCGGTGCGTGTTCAGCATCATCCGGCTCGTCATGTTCATCGAGTGGAT
Source organism: uncultured Chloroflexia bacterium (assembly GCA_963743185.1). Lineage (GTDB taxonomy): Bacteria > Chloroflexota > Dehalococcoidia > DSTF01 > JACRBR01 > JANXYW01. Next base: position 534,998 of record CAVUOT010000010.1, read on the forward strand.
CGACCAGCGCGGGTGGCCGCTCGTCAGCTGGAACGGATAGTCGCCGCCCTGCGCCGGCGTGTCCTTGTGCATGGGGAATTCCTCCCCCGCCTCCAGGAACCAGTCATGGTCGATGTAGAACTGCGCCCTCCGCGTGAGCGTCGGGAACGGCGTCTTCTTCTCCGTGTGCCAGCGGAACGGCGCGTGCGTCTCGTCCTCTTTGATGTCCGACGACTGGCCGATCGCCATCGGCGACGAACCCCAGCCCGTGAACCGCACGTAGCCCTTCTCGCGCATCGTGTCCAGCGTCGTCCCCTCCGGCAAGTTCCCCATGGCCGCGCTGTCGCGCACCATCTCGTCCATCAACTTGTCGGAGGTGTCGTAGTAGCCGTTCATCGTGAGTTTCGCCGAGATGTCGTCCAGCCGGTGCGGCATGCCGTGGCCGTCCGTGTACTCGGAGAACTTCCGCGCCTTGGCCCGCTGCTCGATCTTCTTCGCCAGCAGCACCGCGATCTCGAACTCTTCCTTCGAGTCGCCGCGCGGCGGCACCGCCCGGTCGGAGAACGTCAGGTGCATGATGTGCGGCGTCGAATAGCAGAAGTTCGGCTTCTCGTAGTGATGCGCCGCCGGTAGCACGTAGTCCGACCACAGCCCTGTCGTGCTCATGCGCCAGTCGATCGTCACGATGCAGCTGAGCTTCGGCCAGAGATTCTTGAGCAACATCCCCTGGCCGCCACGCGTGCGGCGGAGCAGGTTCGATCCGACTTCAAAGATGACGCGAGGCTGCTGCGTCGCGGTTGGCTGCACCGCGCCCTTGAACCACCCCTTGTCCAGCGCTTCTTCGAAGTACTCATCGAAGCCGCGCTTCATCCCGACGTCGCCCCACTTCTTCTTGTTCCAGATCTCCCGGTAGCCGCAGTGGTAGTACCAGAAGAACGCAGGCGGGACCATGCCGCCCATCGCCGCGCCCCGGTACGCCATCTCGTGCCCCAGCATCTCCTCCGTCATCGTCGGGTCTTCTTTGAGGAGTTCGGCGTACATCGCCTGCTGGCCGGCCATCGCCGCCTTCGTGAACTCCTGTCCGGGGACCGGCTTGTTCGGCGCGAGCCACTGGCCGTCGAACATGCCGACTGCCCACGAGCGCGCGCCGGTGCCCTTCTTGCCCCAGTTGCCCGTCAACGCCAGCACGAGCATCATGGCGCGTTCCATCAGGTCGCCGTGGTAGTACTTCCCGGAGTTCCACCCCATCAGCATGCGCGTGCGCTTCTTCGCCGCCTTCCGCGCGATGGTGCGCACGATATCGGGGCTCGTGCCCGTGATCGCCTGCGCCTTCTCCGGCGTGTACTCCTCGTCCAGCATCTTCTTCAGCATCGCGAACGCCGGCGTCACCGAGACGGTCTTGCCGCCCTTGAGCTTCGCCTTGTACACGCCGTCCAGCGCGGGTACGTGGCCCTTCAGCGCCAGCGTCCCCCGCGGCGCTTCCATGATCTCGCCGGCCTTCTCGTCGTACCAGTAGAACTGGTCGTCGCGGCCGCCATCCACGTCGCTCCCGCGCAGGAAGCGCTGATTGTCCGTGCGCACCAGCAGCGGCAGGTCCGTCTGCTCGCGCACGAAGGACCACTTGACCAGCCCCTCTTCGATGATCACCTGCGACATCGCGTTCGCCAGCGCCGCGTCCGTGCCGATCTTCACCGGCACGTAGTAGTCCGCGTGCGGCGCCGTCGGGTTGAAGTCCGGAGCGACGACCACGACTTCGGCGCCGCGATAACGTCCCTCAGCGATGTAGTGGTACCAGGGGATCGACGTGTATGCCGGGTTGATCTGCCAGCACAGCATCAGATCCGTGTGGAACCAGTCGTCGCAGCTCGCCGCCGGGTCGAACTTGCCGAACGTCACGTAGATCCCCGGCGAGAAGTCGTTGATCTCCGCTTGCACGTCGGTCACGGTGCCGCCGAGATGGCTGACTACGGCGCTTCCGTACACCAGCGCCTGCGTGCCGCCCTCCGCCGGCTCGCCGATCCGGATGATCGACTCGGGCCCCTGCTCCTGGATCGCGTCGAGCATCTTGTCGGCGATCTCACCGAGCGCCTGGTCCCACGAAACCTCCTGCCACTGGCCGGACCCGCGCGGCCCCGCGCGCTTGAGCGGCTTGAGCACCCGCTCCTTCCCCGTCAGCAACTTGTGCCAGCTCACACCCTTCTGACAGCCCGATGGGTTCGAATCCGGCACGCCCTGTTCGATCGTGTCGTACGTTCCCGCCTGCTCTTCGCGCCAGACTTCGCCGTCCTCTCCCACGTACACGCGGAACGGACAGTTGCTCGGGTAGCAGTCGACGCAGTGACTTCCCCACGTCCACTTCTTCCACTTGATCTGCTCGCGGTAGTCGTCCTCGCCCGGCCTGGGCGTGATGCCCGCAACCGCGCGCGGGGCGATAGCCCTCGTACTCGAACGTTTCGCGGTCGCTTTCCGGGGGCGGGTGCTGGTTTGCGCCATATCTTCCTCTCTTTTCCACCCACGACGCGTGGCGCTGGAATGAAACTTAATTTAGCAACTGCTAGATTAATCGCGTCAGTGCCGAACGGCCCGTGCCCCCGGGCCAATCGGCCTCGGACTCCCACTCTGCCGCCCACTCGCGCTACCGATGTCAACCGCTGCCGCGGGAGGAGGCAGCGGGGCGCTATGGCCGCCCCGGCAGGTCCATTTGGCCCTGTACGCGCCTTGCCCCCCCGAGCGATGATGCCCTTGACCCCGGCTTCCCTTACTCAGGAGGAGCCATGGTTCCGCGCGCCCCACTCAACGCACCCGCCGTCGCGCCCAAACTCCGTCGGCTCGCCCCGGCTGATACCGATCCCAGCAGCGCCGAGCGCTACACCTCGACCGAAACCCTCTACCGGGACCAGTGGACCTGGGATAAGGTCGTCAAGGGCACCTGCAACCAGGCAGACTGCATCGCCGCCTGCACCCTCAACCTCTTCGTCAAGGACGGCATCGTCTGGCGCGAGGAGCAGAACGCCATCTACGAGGCGTCCGGCGACCACCTCCCCGACTTCAACCCGCGCGGCTGCCAGAAGGGCATGGTCTACGCCGACCTCATGTACGACGCGACGCGCATCAAGTACCCCATGCGCCGCGTCGGCGAGCGCGGATCCGGGAAGTGGGAGCGCATCACCTGGGAAGAAGCGCTCACCGCGATCGCCGACAAGATCATGGACGTCGTCGCCAGCGATGGCCCCGAAGCGATCATCTACGACATGGGCACCACCAACATCGACTTCGGCCCCGGTACCCCCGCGCAGTTCCGCCTCGTCGACCTCGTCGGCACCACCTCGCTCGATGAGTGGGCCAGCGTCGGTGACCTCCCGATGGGCGCGATCCAGACGTGGGGTCTCTTCAACGTCGACGGCACGTCCGACGACTACTGCAACTCCGACTACATCATGGTCTGGCTGGGCAACCCGGCGTACACGCGCATCCCCGACACGCACTTCATGCTCGAGTCACGCTACAAGGGCGCACAGGTCGTCCTCGTCGCCCCCGACTACAACCCGACCGCCATGCACGCCGACCTCTGGGTGAATCTCCGCACCGCCACCGACGCCGCCTTCGCGATGGGCATCGCCAAGGTGATGATCGATGAGCGCCTCTACAAGCCCGAGTACGTGCGCGAGCAGACCGACCTGCCCTTCCTCGTCCGCGACGACGACGCGCGCTTCCTGCGCCAGTCCGACATCGTCGGCGGCGGCAAAGACGACATCTTCTACGTTTGGGACACCGCCACCGGCAGCCTCAAGGAAGCGCCCGGCACCATGGGCCACGCGACTGCCAGCATCGCCCTCGGCGATCTGCAACCCGCCCTCGAAGGCGCGCACACCGTCACCCTCGCCAGCGGCGCCACCGTCACGGTGCGGCCCGTCTGGGAGCGGCTGCAGACGCTGCTCGCCGATTACACCCCCGAGAAGGTGCAGAAGGTCACCGGCGTCCACGCCGACACCATCCGCAAAGTTGCGCGCGACTTCGCGAACGCCCGCGCCGCTACTGTCTTCGCCTCGTGGGGCGCTTGCAAGCACTACCACATGGACCTGTTCCAGCGCTCCATCATCCTCATCCTGGCGCTCGCCGGCCACACCGGCAAACAGGGCGGCGGCATGCGCATCGGCGCCTGGTGGAACATGCCCCTCAACTACGACAAGGGCCAGCTCGAGATGATCGGCCAGGCGGCGGCGCCCGGCGAGCGCCCCAAGGTGCGCGACATCGAGAACATCATGAAGATCATGGCCCCCAAGATGTCCAACAGCCGGCCCACCATGGCCTGGCTCTACGCCCACGATGCCGGCTACCGCGACGTCGTCAACAACCCTGCGTTCCAGGACCCGGCGTTGCCGAAGCCCGTCGCCGAGTACGCGAAGGAGGCTTTCGACAACAACTGGATGCCAGTCGGCAAGACGCCGAAGATGCTGCTCTTCACCAGCATGAATCCGCTCCGTCGTTGGCCCGCGCCGCACATCATCCGCCAGGGTCTGTGGAAAGACCTCGAGATGATCGCGGTGTGGGAGTTCCGCATGTCCAGTTCCGCCATGCAGGCGGATATCATCCTGCCCGCCGCCGGCTGGCACGAGAAAGCCGGCATCAAGTTCTGCCAGTCGCTCGTGCCCTACATCTGCGTCGGCGAGGCGGCCGTCGAGCCCCTCTACGAATCGCTCGCGGAGTTCGACATCATGGCGCGGCTCGCCCAGCGCATCCAGGAGCGCGCGATCCAGCGCGAGGAACAGCCGTACACCGACGACCTCGGCCGCACGCACGACCTCACCCACATCTACAACGACTGGAGCATCAACGGCGAGTTCAACGAGGGCGATGCCACCAAGGCGCTCAACGTCTCGATCAGCATGTCGCAGCCGCTCAAGGGCACCTCGTGGAAGGAGATTTCCGAAAAGGGCGCGGTGAAGGTCCGTTCGACCGGGAGTTACGGCCCCATCACCGCGATCTGTTCAGACCTCGAGGACGGCGAGGCGCTGGCGCCGCTCAGGTGGTTCGTCGAGGGCAAGGAGCCGTGGCCCACGCTCACCGGCCGCCAGCAGTTCTACCTCGACCACCCCTGGTACATCGACGCCGGCGAAGCGCTCCCCGTCCACAAGGAGAATCCGGGCGACGGCGACGAATACCCCATCGAGGTCACCGGCGGGCACACCCGCCACAGCATCCACGCCATCTTCCGCGCCAACAAGACGCTGCTCAACCTGCAGCGTGGCGAGCCCGTCCTCTACATGAGCGAACGTGACGCCCTCGATCGCGACATCCACGATCACGACCGCGTGCGCGTCTCCAACGCCATCGGCAGCTACGTCGTCCACGTCAAGCCGTCAGCTGCCGTGCAGCCCGGGCAGGCGATCATCTACCACGCCTGGGAGCCGTACCAGTTCGAGAAGTGGAGCAGCAGCCAGACCATCGTCACCGGCGCGTTCAAGCCGCTGCACATGCTCGGCGGCTACGGGCACCTGAGCTTCCGCCCCATCCTCGGCCAGCCCAGCCACACGCCCCGCGCGCAGAGAGTCCAGATCGAAAAGATCGCGGCCTCCGGTCAGAACGGAGCCTCCGAATAGGCCGCCAATGTGATGCGGAAGAAAGCGCGAGCGCGGGCTCTTGAGCCCGCGCTCGCGCTTTCAGAGCCCCGGCGATGAGTGATGTGGCACAGCCGCCCCGGCTGTGAGTCCGTATGAGCCATGTGGCACAGCCGTCCCCGGCTGTGAGTCCGATGAGCCATGTGACACGAACGTGGTAGGGGCGGCCCCACGTGGCCGCCCCGCCGCTCGGATGCCACCCGCTGCGCCCCAGCCGTCCTGTAGGGGCACGCGGTGGCGTGCCCCCGCGAAGTGGCACAGCCGTCCCCGGCTGTGAGCCGCGCCAACGTCCGGCGCTGTGAGTCGTATGAGTCGATGTGGCACAGCCGCCCCCGGCTGTGAGGCGCACGAACGTCGGGCGCTGTGAGCCGATGTGGCACAGCCGTCCTCGGCTGTGAGTCGTGCGCCGACCGGCGACGAGCCTTACTCCGCGGGAGTGCTCACGATCGCGGCCTTCACGTACGCGAGGTCCGCGGCAAGTACGTCGCCGACGATCGTCGCGAGGCTCGCGTAGAATGGCGGCGGTTCGTGCCCGGCGAGCTTGCGCCGAAGCAGTGGCCACCACCGCGCCGGATGCCGCTCCAGGAAGTCCCGCTGCGCTCGAAACAACGGCAGCGCGTCTCCGCCCTGCGCGCGGGCCATGCCCTCCATGAAGGTCAGCACCTTCATGAACTCGAGCTCGATCGTCACGTGGTCCGGCAGTTCGTGCGTGCCGTCGTCTACCTTCATGCCGAAGAAGCGATAGTACCGCAGCACATCTTCCATCGACGGCTTGCGCGCGCCGCTCCACTCGCCGTCGTACAGCGGGCAGGGAGGCCGCACCGCGCCGACGTCAAACAGGCGGATATAGTCGCCCTGGAACGGCACATAGTCGTCCGCCTGCGCCAGCCCCGCGATCGCTTCCGCGGCGTTGACCGCGTACGGCAGCGCACCGAGCAGCGCCTCCACCTCGTCCCGAAACACGCCCGCCTCGATCCGCAGATGCAGCTCGCGGCTCGGGAACTCCAGCGCGTCGGCGAACAGCCCGTAGAGCTCCGAGCGGGCCTCGGTTGCCTCATCGACGATTGCTGCGGGCGCCGTGATCGTTCCCGTTGTCATTGCTCGATCTCCAGTGGCTGCCATACGGCGCCATACGACTTGAGCCCCGCGCGTTCTTTGTTCGATCCCTGCCACACGGCGAACGTACACTGGTGCGTCATGCCCGGCGCCAGCGGCACCACGACTGCCGCCGGCAGGTTCACGTTGAACGGCCGGCTGATCACCACCGCCCACGCACCCTCGCGCCACCGGCCGCGCCCGCGCAGCGGCGAATCCGTCTGGCGCGTTGCCCATCCCTTCCCTGCCGCCGTCACGTAGTGCGGCGTCTCCACGTCCGCCCGCCAGAGCCACATGTTGACCGGGTTCGCCTCGTCGCCCATCTGCTCGATCACCGCGGTGTCCTTGAGCGGCAGCATCACACCGGCCTGGTCCGGGAAGTCCGCCATGTCGGTCGGGTGGCTGTCGTCTACCGCGTCATCCCACTCGAGCCGGAAGAAGATCGCTTCCCCGTTGTGCGCGGCGGCCACGCGCACCTCGGGCGTCGCGCCGTAGGGCAGCGTCGCCCACTTGTTCTGCACGTACTCCGACGGCTGCAGCACCAGCGGCGTCGCCATCAGGGTGACCTTCTCCGTCCCGAGGCCGCGCCACGTGCCCGCATCGGCGTCGATAAGCGTCTCGCTTGAATCGGAAACCCGCGCGACGGTTACCATGGCAGCTGCGCCTCCGTTCGATCCGCAACCGGCGTGTAATACGCGCCGCCTGCGCACGCCCGGCACACCGGGCCGTCGTCACCATCACTGTGGCGGTTGTCGTTGACTTCTTCCCCGCAGATCGTGCAGCTCACGCGCACCACCGGCTTGCCCGGCCGGTCGAATTCGCCGAGTGTCACCGAGACTTTCTGCACGGTGAACAGCTCATCCTCCGGAAGCGTGCGGTACGCCGCCATCTGCGCCTCGTGCCGCTCCAGCCGCGGGTACAGCGCCGCCGCTCGCTCGCGCGAATCCGCGCGCGCAACGACGCGTATGGCGTCGCCCGTCTCCGTGTTCAGGAACGTCGCCGCCAGCTTGCCGTAGTCCACGATCTTCAACGTTCGCTTCCCCGGCTTGCAGCCCGTCACCGTCTGCACCGCGTCCGCCCCGCAGCGGTCGATCTCGACCCACACGATCAACTTCTTCGTGCCTCGCGCGTCCGGCACGCCCACCGCCCGGCAGCCCAGCAGCGCCAGGCGCACGCCCAGCACCTGCCCCGGGCACATGTGGCCGTGGAACGCTAGCGCATCGCCCAGCGCGCGCTCCAGCTCCGCCTCACGGTCATCCTGCCCTTGCAGCCAGGCGATGATCCGCCGCGCGATCGCGGTCGCGTCGTCGCGGTCGAACACCGGCGCGCTGCCCTCGCGCACGCCGCACGTAACCACGCCCAGGCGCTCGCCCGGTTCGCCGTCCGGCGAACGGTCGTCGGCCAGCCCCGGCGCCAGCAGCAGGAAGTACGGTGTCGCCACGCCGTGGAACCCCTCGGCCAGGATCACGTCGGCCCTGTCGCCGACACGGCCCGCCAGCTCCAGCAGGCTCGGCCGTTTCGTGCGCGCTTCGAACGTCGCAAGCTTGTCCGGCGATACCACCGTGACGAAGGCTGCGCCCGCGTCCGCGAAGCGGAACGAGTCCTTGCCCTTGCGATCCAGGTGCACCCGATGGTGCGCGTGCTTGAATGCGGCGATCCGCAGCCCTTCCGCGCGCAGCAGTCGCACCACGTCGCTCATGAGCGTCGTCTTGCCGGACCCGGATCGACCGATGAAGCGAATAATCGGTGGCATGGACCGAGACTATCACATGGCTGCCCGGTCGCCACTAGGGCCGATTGTCGCCGGGACACCGCCAGCCGACAGCAGGCCAAGGGCCATTCGGCCCCCACGTATGGCGTTCCGGCCCTTGCCCCACCACGTCTGCAACCCGCACAGTAGCCGTACCCGGCCTGCGGGAGGTAGGCTAATGGCATCCCTGACGAAGCCCAAACACGCGGTCGCGCGCGCATCGATCACCGAGGCTCGCCACCGCGACCGGTTGACGTTCGACCGCGCCGTTTTTGCCAGCCATTGCATCGACTGCTATCCGGGCAACTGCCCCTACCGCGTCTATCTGCGCGACGACAAGATCGCCTGGGAAGAACAGGCCGGCACGCTGCCCGTCATCGAAGAGGGCGTGCCCGACATGAACCCCATGGGCTGCCAGAAGGGCGCCGGCTGGAGTCGTACCCTCACCGGCGGCGAGCGCCTGCACTATCCCGCCAGGCGCGTCGGCGAGCGTGGCTCCGGCAAGTGGCAGCGCGTCACCTGGGAGCAGGCCTGCGACGAGATCGCTGACGGCATCATCGACGCCATCCAGGACCAGGGCCCCGAGTCGATGATCGCGCTCTCCGGCTGCAACCTGAGCACCTGGGGCGCGACGGGACGCGGCCGCTTCTTCGGCCTCATCGGCGGCCTCACCACGGACCTCAACGCCGAGATGAACGACTTCTCGCCCGGCCACTACCTCACCTACGGCAAGTTCGACCCCGTCAGCAGCACCGACGACTGGTTCCATGCCGACGTCTTCTTCATCTGGTTCTCGAACCCAACCTACACGCGCATCCCGCACCAGCACTTCATCACCGAGGCCCGCTACCGCGGCGCCACCATCGTTACCGTCGCGCCCGACTACTCGCCGTCCGCCATGCACGCCGACTACTACGTCGGCGTCAAGCCCGGCACCGACGCCGCGTTCGCGCTCGGCATGGCCGCGACGGTCGTCGAAGAAGGTCTGGTCCACGAGAACTTCGTGAAGGACCAGACGGATCTGCCGCTCCTCGTGCGCGACGACAACGAGCGTCTCCTCGTCGAGTCCGACCTCAAGGAAGGCGGCCACCCGGAGCAGTTCTTCTGGCTCGACGCGAAGACGAACGCGCTCGCGCCGGCGCCGCGCGACACGCTCAAGCTCGGCAAGGTCGACCCCGCGCTCACGGGCAAGGTCAAAGTGACGCTGAAGGACGGCACGAAGATCACCGCCAGCCCCGTCTACGTGCGCGTCCTCGCACGCCTCAAGGACTACACGCCGGAGAAGGCGTCCGCCATCTGCGGCGTCGACGCCGGCACCATCCGCGAGCTCGCCCGCAAGGTCGCGCACGGTCGCACCAAGACCCTCGGCAGCCTCAACAACGCTGGCAAGTACTACCACGGCGACCTCATCGAACGCTCCCAGCTCCTGCTGCTGGCGCTCACCGCCAACTGGGGCCGCAAGGGCACCGGTGTCCAGGCGTGGGTCGCCGCGCTCTTCGACGGCTGGTTCATGTCCATGGCGAAGCCGGCTGCCGGCCCCGAAATGACGAAGATGCTCTACAACGGCTACCAGTCCTTCGTCGCGGGCGTGCGCGCCGAAGATCCGACGATGACGCAGGAAATGGCCACCATCGAGTTCACCAAGCGGTCGGCCAACAACGGCGCCACGGGCTGGGTGCCGCCGGTCTTCCTCTGGTACAACCACGCCGGCTTCAAGAAGAACTGGAACCAGGCGAGCTGGCACGACGAGTCGATGCCGCGCACCTTCGACAGCTACTACGACGAAGCGCTGAAGCGCGGCTGGTGGGCCGGCGTTCCCGGCAAGGCCGTCGAGCCGCGCGTCTTCATCGAGTGCGGTGGCAACGCGCTCCGTCGCACGCGCGGCGGCCGCAAGATGCTCGTCAAGCACCTCTGGCCCAAGCTCAAGACCATCGCCACCATCGACTACCGCATGAGCGCGACCGCGCTCGAGTCCGACTACGCGCTGCCGATGGCCGCCCAGTACGAGAAGATCAGCTTCGGCATCCCCAGCACGCACACGCTCAACCTCACGTTCTGCGACAAGGCCGTCGAGCCGATCGACGAGTCGAAGTCGGAGCTTGAGATCTTCGGCTGCTCAGCCAGGCCGTCGCGCGCCGCGCCAAGGCCCGCAACCTGGTCACCTACAAGGACGCATCCGGCGCCGAGCGCCGCCTCGACGACCTCTACGAGCGGTACGCCTGGAACAACGGCTATCCCGGCACTGGCGACAGGCTCATCAGCGAGGACGCGCTCGCCGACGAGATGATCAAGGACACCATCGTTACCGGCGCGCTGCCCGAAGGCTCAAGCCTCGAAACCATGCGCGAGAAGGGCTTCATCCGCTTCACCGGCCTCGGCATGACCGCTCGCGGCCAGGGCCAGGCCAGCGACATCGAGCCGGACAGCACCTTCACGCCGTTCCGCAACCACACCGAGAAGAAGTACCCGTACCCCACGTTCACCCGCCGCGCGCAGTTCTACATCGACCACGACTGGTTCCTCGAGGCCGACGAGCACCTGCCGCGGCACAAGGATCCGCCGAAGGCCGGCGGCGACTACCCGCTGCTGATCACCAGCGGCCACAACCGCTGGAGCCTCCACTCGGTGAACATCGTCAACAAGCTCATGCTGCAGACCCACCGCGGCGAGCCGCATCTGGTGATGAACCCGGGCGACGCCGCGGCGCGCGACCTCGAAGACAACGAAGTCGTCGAGGTGTTCAACGACATGGGCTCCTACCAGACGCCGATCAAGACGTCGCCGTCGGCGCGCCCCGGCCAGATCATCATGTACAACGGCTGGGAGCCCTACCAGTTCCCGAACTGGAACGGACCGTCCGACATCGAGCCCGGCATGATCAAGCCGCTCCATCTCGCCGGCGGCTACGGCCACCTGAAGTACTGGCCGAACGAATGGCAACCGGCCCCCGCCTGCCGCGGCACCCGCGCCGACGTCCGCAAGATCGTCGTGTAGCCGCGCTGTCTGAGCACGTGCAATCGAAGGGGCGGACCCGCAGGTCCGCCCCTCTCGCTACCAACCCCGCCCCGCACCTCGTGGCGCGGGCTTTCAGCCCGCGTTCACTCGGCGTACCGTCCACGCGTGGCACCACCGTAGGGGCGGCCCCACGTGGCCGCCCGGCGATCCGCTACGCATCGTGTAGGGGCACGCGGTGGCGTGCCCACCGTCGGCGATGCTCGCTCGGATCGGTGTAGGGGCGGCCCCGTGTGGCCGCCCGCGATCGCTGCGCCGTGTAGGGGCACGCGGTGGCGTGCCCGTCGCCTGGCGTGGCGTGATCGCCCGCCCCGTCAGCGCTTGCGCGCCCGCGCCGCGCTCGCCGCCCGCGCCTTCGGCGCCGCCGCGGCCCGGCCGCGTCCCTTCGCCGGCCGTTTCGATGCTCCCAGCTCGTCCCGGATCCACGTCCGCGCCGACACCGCCGATGGCAGGCCGGACGTCGTGATCGCCAGCAGCGCCACGTGGTCCAGCTCCGCGTCCGTGATGCCGCCCTCGCGCGCCAGCCGCGCCTGCGCTCGCACCGCCCCTTCGAGCCGCCCGCCGACGGCGATCGCCAGCTTCACGAGCCGCCGTGTGCGGTCATCGAGCGGACCGGCGTTGTGCGCCGCCGAGCCCAGCGCCTCGTACGCCTTCGCCACCGCGGGGAAGTCCCGCGTCAGATCCTGGAACGGCTGCGGGATATCGTTCTTCGCCATCGTCAGTCCTCCTCCGCCTACGCCCCGGCCGGGACGCGCTTCTCGATCTCGAGCCGCACGCCGCGGTCGATCGGCACCGGCTGCCAGTGGATCGCACGATACCGCAGGTGCCCGTAGCCCCCGGCGAAGTGCAGCCACTTCACCATGCCCGGCTCGATGTTCGACGTGTCCTTCCATCCGTCATGCTGGTACGGCTCGAAGCCGTTATACATCACCACCTGCCCCGGCCGGACGGACGGCGTCACCCGCGCCTCCAGGAACGCTTCCGACTGATCGTTGTAGACCCGCATCTCGTCGCCGTCGGCGATGCCGCGCCTCGCGGCGTCCGCGTCGTTGATGTACGCCGTCGGCCCGCCCCGCTGCATGTTCAGGATGATGCGGTTCGTCATGTTCGTCGCGTTCGCGCTCAACCGCGGGTGCCCGCCGGTCATCTCGAGCGGGTAATCGCCGCCCTGCGACGGCGGCTCCTTGTGTACCGGCAGCTCCTCGCCCCCTTCCAGGAACCAGTCGTGGTCGATGTAGAACTGCGCCCGCCGCGTCAATGTCGGGAACGGCTCCTTCTTCTCCGTCTGCCACCGGAACGGCGAGTGCGTCTCGTTCGGTTTCAGGTCCGATGCCTGCGCCAGCGCCATCGGCGACCGGCCCCAGTCCGTGAAGCGCACGTACCCTGTCTCCCGCAGCGATGCCAGCGTTGTGTCCGCCGGGATCGTCCCCATCACCGCCGAGTCGACCACCATCTCGTTGATCACCGTATCGTCGCGATCGTAGTAGCCGTCCACCGAGATCTGCTCGTAGAGCTTGTCGAGCCGCACCGGCATCCCCAGCCGCGACGGGAACTCGACGAACTCCCGCGCGATCGCCCGCTCCGACACCTTGCGCGCCAGCGCCAGCGCGAACTGCCACTCGCTCTTCGTATCCTCCGGCGGCTCGACGACGCGGTCCGACAGCGTCAGGTTCATCACGTTCGGCGTCGTGTACGGGAAGTTCGGCTTCTCGTAATGATGCGCCGCCGGCAGCACGATGTCCGACCACATCCCCGTCGTCGTCATCTTCACGTCCATCGAGACGATGAGCTTCAGCTTCGGCCAGAGATGCGTCAGCAGCTGATGCTGGCCGCCGCGCTGGCGCCGCAGCAGGTTGCCGCCGATCTCGAACAACACCCGCGGCGGCGTCTCCGGAAGCGGCGACTGCGACCCCTGCCACCAGCCGCGGTCGATCGCCTCCTGCACGTACTCCGAGAACGATCGCTTCATGCCCGGGTCGCCCCACCCGTCCTTGTCCCACGTCTCGCGATACCCGCAGTGGTTCAGCCAGAAGAACGCCGGCGGCACGTTCCCGCCCATCGCCGCTCCCTGGTACCCCATCGCGTGAACCAGGATCTCGTCCGTCAGCGAGGGGTCCTGCGCCTTCAGCCCGGCCGCCATCGCCGCCATCCCGTTGGCGAGATTCTGCGCCGCCTCCGGCCCGGGCGCCGCCTTCGCCGACCACGTGAACATGCCGTCGAACATGCCGACGGCCCAGCTCCGGATGCCCGCCCCTTGCTTGCCCCAGTTCCCCGTCAGCGCCAGCACCAGGCAGATCGCCCGCTCCATCAGGTCGCCGTGGTACGACTTGCCGAAGGTCCAGCCATCCAGCACGTGCGTCTTCCCGCCTGCCACCATCCGCGCGATCGTGCGGATCACGTCCGGATGCGCGCCGCAGATCGCCGACGCCGCTTCCGGCGTGTAGTCCTGCAACGTCCGTCCCAGCCGCACGAACACGGGCTCGACGTCCACGCGCTCGCCGCCGGCGAGCGTCGCCGTGTACGTTCCCTCCAGCGCAGGCACGATCGCGCCCAGGTCGAGCCTTCGCGGCGCCTCGACGATCTGCCGCGTCGCTTCGTCGAACATGTAGAAGATGTCGTCGCGCCCGTCCGCCACGACGTCCTGCTGCCGCAGGAAGCGCCCGGTGTCCGTGCGTACGAGCAGCGGCAGATCCGTCTGTTCGCGGACGAAGGCGCGGTTCATCAGCCCCTCGTCCAGGATCACGCGGCACATCCCCAGCGCCAGCGCCGCGTCGCTGCCGATGCGTACCGGCACGAAAACATCCGCGTGGATCGCCGAAGGACTGTAGTCCGGTGCGACGATCACCACCTGCGTGCCGTGGTAGCGCGCCTCACTGATGTAGTGCGCGAGCGGGATCTCGCTGTACGCCGGGTTGTTCGCCCAGATCACGATGACGTCCGAGTGGAACCAGTCGTCGTTGCTCGCGCACGGGTCGAAGCGCCCGAACGTCGTGTAGATCCCGGGGCTCCAGTCGTTGATCTCGCCCTGCACGTCCGTCAGCGTGCATCCCAGCTTGTTGAACACCGCCCCCGCGAGCGCGATGCTCTGCGTGCCGCCCTGCCCCGGTGTGCCGACCCGGACGATGCTCTCCGGCCCCTCCGTCTGGATCGTGTCGAGCATCGCCTCCGCGATCTCGGTCAACGCCTCGTCCCACGAGATCTGCTGCCACTTGCCTTCGCCGCGCTCGCCCGCGCGCCGCATCGGGTGCAGGATCCGCTCCTCCCCGTACAGCAGCCGGCTCCACGACCCGCCCTTCTGGCAGCCCATCGGGTTCTTGTCAGGTACGCCCGGTTCCACCGTCGGGAACGTCCCCGCCTGCTCCTCGCGGACGATCACGCCGTCCTTCACGTACACGCGGTACGGGCAGTTACCCGGATAACAGTCGACGCAGTGGCTGCCCCAACCCCAGCGGTCGAAGCTCATCGACGCCCCGTAACGCTCCTCCGTGACCTTCCGTCCGTCCGCCGTGCCTGCCTCTTGGTTCGTTGCCATATGTCTCGCCTTTCGTTGCGGCACGGCGCAACCCCGCTACTTGACTTCAAGCTTTCCGAACGCCGTCGCCGGATGCACATCGCAGTTGTAGTAGTACGAACCCGCCACCAGGTTCAGCTTGATCGTTTGCGTGCCCGGCCCGACTTCGATCTGCGTGTTCCCCACATCCTGTCCGGCGGCGTCGTTGCCCTTGTGGAGGTGGAAGTTGTGCGGAATGCCATTGTCCTGGTTGTTGATGATGAAGGTCACCTCGCCCGGCGCCGCCTTCAGCGCGGTCTTGTCGAACAGATTGTTCTTCTCGCTGAGCGTCAACGTCGTCCCGGCCGTGGCCGCGGTCGCGGCCGCCGTCGGCGTTTCCGCGGGCTGTGTCGCGGCAGTGGCAGTCGCGGCTGCGGTCGCTGTCGTCGCGGGCTGAGTCGGCGTAACAGCGGGTTTCGTTGCGGCGGCCGTGGCCGCGGGCCTCGTTGCCGTCGCCGCTGCGGTTGCCGCTGCCGTCGGCGTCTTCTCGCTGCTGCCGCCGCCGCAGGCCGCGCTCAGCAGTGCCGCTAAGGCGACGAGTCCCGCCGGCCAGAGTGTCATCGTACTGTGCATCCGTATCCTCCTCGTGGTGCTCGTCTCGTGCCGTTAACGCCCGGTCCAAGACGTATCCAGTGCCGTACACATAGCCTACGCCGCCGCCGCGGGGCGGGGTAGAACTGATCGACATAACGTGCGAGCCGGTGGGAGAACGGGCGGCCTGGTCGAAGACATGTATACCCAAGGCGAATCTCCGGCCGGGAGTCCGTTGACAGTACACACGATGCCGGGCCGGAGATCATCGGCCAAACGGCAGGTCCCTTGGGGCCATCGGGGCTAGGTCGCAGCCAAAGCCCTCCGCCGCGACTGCGCCACCGCCAGGTGCTCCAGCAGGAATACCGTCTCCGCCGCCACCGCGCGTTCGAACGCGTCGCCCAGGTACGCATCAAAATGGCCGCCGGGCAGCGAGAGCACCCGCGCGTTCGGCGCTCGGCGCGCTGCCTTCAGCGTCACGTCCGTCGGCGTGATCGAGTCCTCCTCGCCTACCACGAAGAGCAGGGGACAGCGTGCCCGGCGCGCGCTCGCAATCGGACGAAAGAGCGCCATCGCCACCACCACACGCGCCGCGACCTCGTTCCGCCACGCTGGCGCCGACGTCACGATCGAGAAGTATCCCGGCTGCGCCTCCGGTGTGCTCATGAAGGCTGTGGTGCCCGGCGGCCCCACCACCGGGATCAGATACGGAGCCTTGTGCAGCGCCGCCCCCGCCAGATCGCGCAGCCCGCACCACGCAAGCTTCGCCGTCTGGACGATCCCTTCGTGGCGCCCCGTCGCCAGCGCATCGACGAGCGGCAGATGCAGCACAGCCGCCCGGATCCCTGCATCGCGTGCCGCAAGTTCCAGCACGTGCCCGCCACCGAACGAAGTCCCCCACAGACCGATCGCCTGCGTGTCGACCTCCGGCAGCGACCGCGCATATCGCAGCGCCGCGCGCCAGTCCTCGCGTTGATGTCCGATGTCGATCAGCTGGCGCGGCTCGCCGCCGCTCGCGCCGAAATGGCGGTAGTCGAACACGAGGCACGCTAGGCCGGCCGCCGCGAACCGCTCCGCGAACGCGTCAAGCCGCGCCTCTTTCACACCCGCAAAGCCGTGCCCGATCACGACGCACGGCTGCCGCACGCCATCGCCGCCCGGCGCGTGATAGAACCAGGCGGCGATTCGCTCGCCGCCGCTCATGAAAGTGACGTCGTCTCGCGCTGTCATCGCCGCACCGCCCTGGCTCGATCGACTAACAGCAGGTGGGCGGACCCTCGCCGCCGTTCGCACCGCACGAGCAGCCCGAAGCGGGTGCGTTCGGATTGTTGATCGCGAACCCCGACTGCATCACGTCTTCGATGTAATCGATCTCCGCCCCTTCGACGAGCGGCGCGCTCTCCGGGTCCACCAGCAGCGTCAGGTCGCCCTGGCTCACCACCACGTCGCCCTGGCTGCGCCCGTCGGCGATCGACATCCCGTACTGATAGCCGGAGCATCCGCTGCCCGCGACGAACACCCGCAATTCCGGCTGCTCACCGCCGCGCTCTCGCAGCAGGTCCAGCATCTTCGTCTGGGCCCGCTCCGTCATCGTGATCAGCACCTTCTCCGCCTCACGCACCATCGCCGTTCTCCTTTATGCGCTTTCTGTCCGTTGGTGCATGATCGCGGATGCACCCACCGGCGGCTCAGGGCCAAACGGCACACTACTCGGGGCCGATCGACACCGGTCTGCCTCCGTTGTCACCGGTTACAGTTGCGCCACGGAGCCGTATACCTGAGTAACGGAGGCGCGACATGGGCGAGATCGACGGTGGCGAGATCCTGGTTCGTATGCTCAAGGCCGAAGGCGTCGAGTGCGTCTTCACGCTCCACGGCGGCCATCTCGATGCCATCTATCAGGCCGCCGTCCGCCACGGGCTGAGGCTCGTCGACACGCGCCACGAGCAGGCCGCCGGCCACGCCGCCGACGGTTGGGCTCGCACCACCGGCCGCATCGGCGTCGCCATCGTCACCGCCGGCCCCGGCGTCACCGACGTCGTTACCGCCGTCGCGAACGCCTACCTCGATTGCATCCCGATCCTCGTCATCGGCGGCCGCAGCCCCCTCGTCGACGACGAGCGCCTGCCGCTCCAGGGCGGCTTCAGCCAGGTCGACCTGATGAAGCCGATCACCAAGTGGTCCACCACCGTCACCCACCTCCAGCGCCTGCCCGACTACGTCGCGCAGGCCCTGCGCGTCGCCACCAGCGGACGCCCCGGACCCGTCTTCCTCGAACTCCCCGCCGACGTCCTCTTCGCCCGCATCGACGAGTCCCGCGTCGTCCTGCCCGCCGCCTACCGCCCCGCCGAGCTCCCCTCGCCGGAGCCGGCGGCCGTCAGCGACATCCTCGATCGTCTCGCCGCCGCCGAGCGCCCCGTCATCATGGCGGGCGGCGGCGTCTGGTTCTCCGGCGCCTCCGGCGAGCTCCGCGCGTTCGCCGAACACACCGGCATACCCGTGCTGGCGAACGGCCGCGGTCGCGCCAGCCTGCCCGAAGACCACCCGCTCTCCGGTGGCGGCTTCATGTCGCTCGCGACGGTGCGCCAGTCCGGCGGGCCCGACGTCGTCCTCCTGCTGGGCGCG
Organism: uncultured Chloroflexia bacterium; assembly: GCA_963743185.1. Classification (GTDB taxonomy): domain Bacteria; phylum Chloroflexota; class Dehalococcoidia; order DSTF01; family JACRBR01; genus JANXYW01. The sequence continues at coordinate 553,158 of CAVUOT010000010.1, forward strand.
CGTCTCGGTCTCTTCACCGGCGGAGCGCAGAACTCGTTCATTCCCGCCTCCGCGCACCTCATCCAGGTCGACGTCGAGGCGGAGGAGATCGGGCGCAACCGCGATGTGCAGTCCGGCGTCGTCGCCGACTGCCGCGCGACGCTGCGCGCCCTCAACGCCGGCGCCGCCACGCGCACGTGGTCGGCGCGCAGCGACTGGGTCGCCGCGCTGCGCACGGTGCGCACAGGCATGCACGCCGTCTTCTCGCAACCCGCGTCGTCCGAAGCGCCGATCCACCCGTACCGCCTCGCGCACGACATCGCCGAAGTCATGGACCGCGCCAGCGACGTCATGGTCGCCGACGGCGGCGAGACGGCGTTCTGGCTCGAGATGGCGTCGACCGTGCGCGCGCCCGGCCACTGGCTCTCCCACGGCTATCTCGGCTGCCTCGGCACCGGCCTGCCCTTCGCCATCGCCGCGCAGGTCGCGCATCCCGAGAGCCGCGTCCTCTGCATCACCGGCGACGGTTCCGTCGGCCTCAACTTCGCCGAGTTCGACACGCTCGTGCGGCACTCGCTCCCGGTCGTCGTCGTCGTCAACAACGACCACCAGTGGGGCATGTCCAAGCACGGCCAGGAGATCATGTTCGGCAAAGATCACACCGTCGTCACCGACCTCGGATCGGTCCGCTACGATCTCGCCGCCGCCGGCTTCGGCTGCTACGCCGAGCAGGTCGAGAGCGCCAGCGACATCGTGCCCGCGATCCGGCGCGCGTTCGAGTCCGGCCGCCCCGCCTGCATCAACGTCCAGACCGATCCCGCCGTCATCGCTCCCGTCACACTCGCGATGGTCGGCGCCGCCGCCAAAGAGAGCCGCCCCGGCACCGTCAACATGCCCTACTACGGCGAGCGCGAAACGGTGTAACCCGCCCGCGCGTATGGCGAGCCGCCCCCGGCCGCAGGTGTAGGAGCACGCCGCAGCGTGCCCTCGCGACGGATCACAGCCGCCCCCCGCTGTGAGTCGTACGTGGCACAGCCGCCCCGCTGACGAGCAGATGGATCACAGCCGCCCCGGCTGTAAGTCGCATCTGGCACAGCCGTCCCCGGCCGCAGGTGTAGGGGCACGCGGCGGCGTGCCCTAGCGGTGTGCCATAGCCGCCCGCCTGTGAGTCTGGTGCATGTGGCACAGCCGCCCCCGGCTGTGAGTCGTGAGGCACAGCCTCCCTCGGCGTGCCCTCGCATGTGCCACACCCGCAACCGGTTGTCCCGCTCCCCCGCCAGACGTATCCTCAGTTGTTGGTTCCGCAGACGGAACCATAGCGCGCCGCCGATGCCACGGCGCGGAAGGAGAATCGCCATGCGTATGAACGTCCAGCCGATCCCCACGCAGTCCGAACGCGTCAACGAGATCCGCATGCTCACCGCGCAGATCGTCAATAAAGAGATCCTGCCTAACGAGAACATGCTCTGGGCCTGGCGCACCGACCCGCGCTTCACCGAGGCCGACATCAAGGAATCGCAACGCATCCGCGAGGACATCAAGCGCAAGGTTAAAGAGGCCGGCCTCTGGGCGCCGCACCTCCCCGTCGAATACGGCGGCAGCGGCCTCGACTTCCTCGAGCACGCCTACATGAACGAGGTGCTCGCCTACGCCGTCGGCGCCGCCTCGCTCTTCGGCGTCGTCGCTCCCAACTCCGGCAACCAGTCGATCCTCGTCAAGTACGGCACCGAGGAGCAGAAGAAGAAGTGGCTCATCCCCCTCATCGAGGGCAAGATGGAGTCCGGCTTCTCCATGACCGAGCCCGACCAGCCCGGCTCGGACCCGCGCTCCCTCAAGACCACCGCGAAGCGCGATGGCGACGAGTGGGTGATCAACGGCCACAAGTGGTTCACCTCCAACGGCAAGCGCGCCGACTTCTTCATCGTCATGTGCCGCACCGACGACCCGGATGGCCCCGCCGACCGCAACGGCAAGATGACGCAGATCATCGTCCCCAAAGCCACGCCCGGCGTGAACGTCATCCGCGGCGTCCCCGTCTGGGGCGACCGCAGCAGCGACCACTGCGAGATCATCTACGACAACGTGCGCGTGCCCGTCACCAACCAGCTCGGCCAGACCGGCACCGGCCACCAGGCCGCCCAGGACCGCCTCGGCGCCGGCCGCATCTTCCACTGCATGAACTCCGTCGGCCAGATGTGGCGCGCCTTCGACCTCATGGTCCAGCGCATGATGACCCGCGAGGTCCACGGCGGCATGCTCGAAACCAAGCAGTTCATGCAGGGCTTCGTCGCCGATTCCTACATCGATATCCAGGCCGCGCGCCTCATGACCATCCACTGCGCCGAGAAGATGGAGGGCGGCGGCGACCCCCGCACCGACATCTCCGCGATCAAGATCTTCGTGCCCGCCGCCTACACCCGCGTCGTCGACCGCGCGATCCAGGTCTGGGGCGCCGCCGGCGTCTCCGGCGACCTGCCGCTGTCCGCCATGTACCAGGGCGCCCGCACCCTGCGCATCGCCGACGGCCCCGACGAGGTGCACAAGATCCTCATCGCCAAGAACATCCTCAAGCGCTACCACTCCGGCCAGGGCTGGGACTTCGGCAACTAGCGCCCGAGCGGCTCAGAACATCGTAGGGGCGGCCCCACGTGGCCGCCCTTCCGTTTGATCTGCGTCCAACGTTTGCGATCGCGCACCGCGTGAGGTCCGCGTCCCCACGTGGCCGCCCGCGCCTAGCCGATCTCCCCTCTCCACGTCGTGGAGAGGGGCCGGGGGTGAGGTGCACGATCCGCCGCCCGTCGCGAATTTCCTCCTCCGTGGCGCGGGCTCTTCAGCCCGCGTCCAGCGTTTGCGTGCGCACCACGTCGCCGCCGCTCACGCCGCGGCCTCCTCCACACGCCCGTCGCGCATGCGGATCACGCGGTCCGCCGCGCCCGCCACGTGCATGTCGTGCGAGACGAGCAAGATCGTCACGCCCCGCTGCGCACGGATGTCGCGGAACAGGTCCAGGATCCGGTCCACCGACACCGAGTCCAGGCTGCCCGTCGGCTCGTCCGCCAGGATGATCGACGGCGAGTTCGCCAGCGCCCGCGCGATCGCCAGCCGCTGACGCTCCCCGCCCGAGAGCCGCGGCGGCGATATCTTCTCCTTCGCGGACAGCCCCACCGACGCCAGCAGCGCTCGCGCTTGCTCGCGTTGCTCGCCGTGGCTCATCCCGTTGCTGAACATCGGGATCTCCACGTTCTCCATCGCGTTCAGGTGCGGCAACAGGTTGTGCAGCTGGAACACCAGCCCCACCTCGCTGCGGCGGTAGCGGTCGTTCCCCGCCGCGCGCAGGTCCCGTCCGTTCACCACGATCTCCCCCGATGTCGGCGCGTCCAGCGACGCGATCAGGTGCAGCAGCGTCGACTTCCCGCAGCCCGATGGTCCCGTCACCGCCACGAACTCCCCGCGCGCGATCCTGATCGACACGCCGTCGAGCGCGCGCACGATCCCGCCGTCGAACTGCTTCACCACGTCCACCGCCTCGATCGCCGGCTGCGCCGCCTCGCGCTCACTCATGGCGCAGCGCCTCCAGCGGCTTCAGCAGCGCCGCGCGCATCGCCGGGTAGAACGCGCCCACGAACGCCATCCCCACCGCGATGCCCAGCGCGCGCCCGAAGACGTCCGCCGTGTATTGCGGCTGGAACACACCGACCACTTCCGGCGCCCGCTCGATCAGCTTGATCGCGATGAACCCCATCGCCACGCCCGCCACCGCGCCCGAGAGGCTCACGAGCACCGCCTCGCCCATCACCAGCCCCAGCACGCGCGCCCGCGTCCAGCCCACCGCGCGCAGCACGCCGAACTCGCGCGTCCGCTCGAACACCGACATCACCATCGTGTTCATCACGCCGATCGCCCCGATCACCAGCGCCATGATCGAGATGCCGGTGTTCGCCGCGCTGATCAGCTCCAGGTTGCGGTCCACCCGCCCGAACTCCGACTCCGTCCGCACCGTCGCCAGCTCGGGCGTGTCCTTCTCGATCTTCTTGCGCAGCGCGTCGATGTCCGTGCCCTGCTTCACCTTCACGAACGCCAGCGTCACGCTCCCGGGCTTGCGCTCGTTCGTCTGCAGCGCCTGCAGCGGCAGCATCGACGCCGAGTCGCCGAACACCTGCCCCGTCGAGAAGATGCCGACCACGCGAAAGTCGTTACCGTCGATGTTGATCGTGTCGCCGAGCCCCTTGTGCAGGTCGCGCGACGCGCGGAACCCCAGCATCACCTCGTCCGTCGCGTCCGCGCGGTACGCCTGCCCGTCCACGACGTGCACGCCGAAGTTCTCCAGCTGGTCCGGCTGGATGCCGAGTTCGAGGAAGAACGGGTGGTCCGAGTCGAGTTTGATCGCCGCCACCAGCACGCCGACCGCGCTCTCCACCTCCGGATACGACCGCAGGTGCGACACCTGCGCGTCGTCCATCGAGCTGTACAGCACGTCCGACACGCCCTTCTGGGCGATCGTGAAGTCCGCCGTGCCCGTGCGCAGCACCGAGATCGCCGTCTGCCGCAGGCTGTGCGTCAGCACCCCCAGCGCCACCACCGTCATGATCGCGATCGCCACGGCCACGCCCGTCAGCGACGACCGCACCTTCCGCGTCAGCACGTTCCGCGCGATCAGCGTGAGAAACGGCATGGGCATCCCTACCGTCGGCTCCGGGACGGCGATCCCGGCCCGTGCGCGCCCCCGCGCGTCCACTATCGCCGTCATCCTACAGCCTGCGTCCCCTCGCCCACGTACGCCGAGCGGCCACCTGCCCCTCGTTCCCCGTGGCGCGGGCTTCCAGCCCGCGTCTCGCTCACGATCGCACCAACCGCCGTAGGGGCGGCCCCGCGTGGCCGCCCGCGCTGATGTGGCACAGCCGTCCCCGGCTGTGAGTCGGGCGATCGCGCAGCTCAGGTGCGAACGAGTCGCGTTCCCGTGGCGCGGGCTTTCAGCCCGCGTCCGCCGCGCGACGATCCGGCGCCCGTACTCCGTCACGCGGGCACCCGCTAGACTCACCCCGACCAGCGACCAGCGACCAGCGACCAGCGACCAGCGACCAGCGACCAGCGACCAGCGACCAGCGACCAACCCATGCCCGACGACCCCGCCATCCGTCAGACCCCGGCCGGCATCGAAGTCACCGCCGCCGCCTACCTCTGGCGCTGGTCGCGCGACACCGACACCGCGACGCTGTCCGGCGCCGACGGCCGCACGATCGTTACCGCCCCGCTCCAGCCCGTCGTCGAGATCGCGGGCGAAGGCGCGACGACGGCGCCCGGCCGCTGCGTCGTGTCGTGGTCGATGGCGCGCGCGTCGACATGCGTTACGCCGGCGTCAACGGCGCCGCCTCGCTCGCATTCACCCTGCGCTTTCGCCCGGCGTACTTCGTCCTCGATGAGCCTCGTCTACACGCCCGCCGCGCGACGAATCGATCGTCCGCATCGTGTACTTCGCCACGTGGGCGGACGGCGCCGTCGTCCCCGCCGCCGTCGCGAGCGCCTGCGTCATTCCCGGCGGCCGTCAGTCGCCCGAGCAGGCGATCTTCCGCACCGCCGCGATCGAGGACCAGCGCTACTCCGTCGGCTACTTCGGCCTCGGCACGGAGAGCGACCACCAGCAGTGGGCGCTCCCGCACTACCTCGTCGCCTGCTACGACGCGACGGATGACGGCGCCCCCGCGTCCCACGCCGCCTGCACCGGCCTCGGCGCGCTCCCCGATGGCCACGCGCTCGTCCGCATCGACCGCGGCCGCTTCTGCTACCAGGTCGACATCCGCGGCGATCTCTGGGGGCATCGACGCGGCCCCGCGCCGCAGCGCTTCGATGCGCCGCTCGTCACCGCCGTCGCGCCCGACTGGTACGGCGCCGGCCTCGCCCACTTCGATGCGCTCTTCGCCGAAGGCTACGCGCGCCGCAAACGCGCCGAAGACGTCCCCGCCGCCGCCTTCCTCCCGCAGTTCGATACCTGGGGCGACCAGATCCACCGCCGCGCCATCCTCGAGCGCTTCGACGAATCCCACCTCCGCGACATCCACGCCGCCTTCCGCGCGTCCGGCCTCAAGTCAAAGCTCTTCGTCATCGACGATAAGTGGGAGCACACGTACGGCGCGCTCGAACACGACCCCGAGCGCTTCCCGCACTTCATCGAGTTGCTCGACGAGATCCGCGCCGGCGGCCTCGGCATCGGCCTCTGGACCGCCTTCCCCCGCTGCGAGGACTTCCGCGCCCTCGGCCTCACCGAGCGCGCCGTGCTGACGACGCCCGACGGCGAGCCGTACGTCGAACGCCAGCGCAAGCGCTCGTGGTACATCTTCGATCCGACCGACCCCGATGCCGCCGCCTACCTCGCCGGCCGCGCGCGCCATCTCGTCCGCACCTACCGCCCCGCGATGGTGAAGATCGACTTCGGCTACGAGATCCCGCTGCCCGACGTCGCCGGCCCGCACGACCCGACGCAAAGCGGCGAGCGCCTCCTCCTGCGCTTCCTCGAAGTCATCGTCGGCGCCATCAAGCGCGAAGATCCGTCGATCGCCATCCTCTACTACTGCCTGACGCCGCTGCTCAACGACTATCTCGACCAGACCGGCGCCGACGATATGTGGATGTCCCGCGGCGCCTACGACGCCTGCTCCGCGAAGCGCTCGCTGCTCTCGTCGTGGTGCGGTTCGTTCGGCGTCGTTCCGTACGGATCGACCGGGTACGACTGGCGCTCGGCCGAGGAGATCTGGCTCGATAGCGCCGTCATCGGCACGCCCGGCATCATCGCGCCGATCACCGTCGCCGACGAGTACGGCGATCGCCTCACGCCCGCCCTCGCCGCGCGCTACAACGGCATCGCCCGCATCACGCGCACCAACCCCAACTACACCGTCGAGTGCTACGACGCGGACCTGCACGATCCCGCCGCCGGCCCGCGCGCGCGTTCGTGGGCGCGCGTCGAGGACGGCCACCCCGTCGTCGTCGCGCTGCGTCCCGCCGCCGGCGGCGCCGCCCGCGCCCCCGGCATCGCCGAGTCCGCCTGCCGCGTCGCCATCGCATCGCTCACGAGCGACGGCATCCGCGAGTCCACCGCTCTCGCCATCGTGCCCTTCGACCCCGGCCGCGTGACGATCGCCCGCCACGGCCGCGCCGCCCGCGATCGCGAGCGCCCACCTCTTCGGCGGCGCCACTCTCCCGCTCGACGTGATCGCCACCAACGACACCGTCACCGTAGCCGCCATCACGGCCGCCCCGGACGGCACGCCCGTAGAGTGGATCGAGCTCCGCTTCTAAGATCGAGCACGAAGCGCCGATCATCGTAAGGACAGGTCTTCAGACCTGTCCGCCTCGCTGACCGCTGAAGTGCTGACAAGCTGAAGTGCTGACAAGCTGACCGCTGACAAGCTGACCCGCTGACAAGCTGACCCGCTACGGGTCCCACCCGTACCGCGACGCCAGCTGATCGATGTCCAGGTCCGGCGCGTGCCGCTCCAGCCCCATCGCGTGCCCCATCTCGTGCAGGATCAACCGCTCGCGCCGCCGCTCGATGTCGGCGCCACCCGGAATGATGTCGTTGAGATAGATCTCCGACCGCGCGATCTCACCGCTGCAGTTCAGCGGCAGCGGCGATGGCGGGAAGTTGCACGCCAGCCCCTGCGAGTCGTACACCGTCGCGAACCCGCCCGCCCCGGGCGGGAAGCTGTACCCCTGCAGCTCGGGCGGCTGCGCGTCGTCGTAGCGATGGAACGTCATCACGATGTTGGCGCCGTCCGCGGTCCGCTGGAACTGCAGATGAGCGTTCGCCGCGCCGTAGGTTTGGGTCGCCGCGTCGATCGCCGGCGACCAGTCGTTGCCGTTCGTGTCGTCGATGATCGCGATGCGCAACGGCGCGTTCGATCCGTATACGTAGTTCGCGGCGGGCCGCCCCGTGAACGGAATGAGGCCGCATCCCGCGGCCAGCGCCGCGAGTACCAGCAGAGACGCCAGGGCGCACGCCCCGCGAAGGGACAACGATCGGCGGAGGAACAAGATGATCTGCCTGGCGGGGCAGTGTCATCGGCGGGGTACCGATGCCGGCGGCGCACGTCGCACCGCCTCGCAGATCCAAACGCCCTCCACCCGCCACCATGTCAAGCCGCCGCCGCTTCCGCAGGGCCACAAGCCCGAACTTGACGACAAACTGTGGAACCCCAGAGTCCCGTGCCGCGGACGTCAGCGCACCGTAGGGGCGGCCCCACGCTGGCGGCCCTCCGCTTCATGCGCCTCTGCCGTTCGAGATTCGACGTATCACGCGCCGCCCGGGCGATGACTTGATGTGGCACAGCCGTCCCCGGCTGTGAGCCTCTCCCGTGGCGCGGACGTTCAGCCCGCATTCACTGCTTCAGCTCCGTCCAGCCGCTCCGCTGCGCTCGTCACCCGCGCCGCCCTTCGGCCAGATGAGCCACGCCACCGCACCCCACTCGATCGCGTCCAGCACCCAGTTCACCAGCGGCAGCCCCGCCACCGACGGCCCGAACGGCACGTCCGGCAGATACGGGACCCGGTCCAGCGCCACGTGCGATCCCACGATCGCGGCGCCCAGCAGCATGTCCGCGACAAGGTCGCGCTCGCCCTCGACGCTCTCCGCCCGCACCACGCCCGCCAGCCCCGCCAGCGCGCCCACCGTCAGCGCGAAGCCCGCCGTGTGCGTCCACGTCCGGTGCATCTTCCACGCGTCGCGGTGCAGCAGCCACCCCAGCGGGATGTCCGCGTCCGGCAGGTTCCCCGCCAGCGCCGCGATGGCCAGCCCCGTCCGCGACCGCACGCCCAGCCGCCGCGCGATCGCCATCCCCACCAGCCCGTGCCCGAACGGTGCCGCCACGTTGCGTCCTTTCAGCTCCTGCGGATCAGTGTAATGCGCGTCGCGTTCCGTCGTGTGGCGCAGACCGGCTTGCGGTGAAAAGAACGGCGCCCGCGTTACGCGGGCGCCGTTGGTGATCGATGTGACGTGCCGCTTCCGGCTACTTCCCCGTTCGCTTCCCGCGCCCGGCTGCCGCCAGGGTTGCGCCTCCGGCCGCGGCTATTGCGAGCGCTGCCAGGAGAGCGATCGTGTCGCTCGACCCCTTCGACGCATCACCGGTACCCGAGTCGGGCAGCCCTTCCGCCCCGGCCTCCGCGCCGGCGCCGGCGACGTCGCCCCCGTTCGACGGATCGATGCCGCTCTCCGGCGGCGGGCCAACCACCGGCGCCTCCACGACGGCCTCCGTCGCGATCGCCGCCGTCGTCGCCGTCGCGATCGCCGTGTTCGTTGAAGTCGGCACCGCCGTGTTTGTCGCCGTCGCCGTGGGCGGCGCCGGTGTGTTGGTCGCCGTCCCCGGCACCGGCGTGTTCGTCGCCGTCCCCGGCGCCGGTGTGTTGGTCGCCGTCCCCGGCAGCCGGCGTGTTGGTCGCCGTCGCCGTCCCCGGCACCGGCGTGTTCGTCGGCGTATCCGTCGGCGTCGGCGTGTTCGTCGGCGTGTTCGTCGGTGTGTCGGTCGGCGTGCTCGTCGGCGTGTTCGTCGGTGTCGGCGTCGGCGTGTTTGTCGGCGTATCCGTCGGCGTCGCCGTCGGCGGAGGCGAGCCCGCCAGGATCACCACTGCCTGGGCCCACGGAGCGCCGCTCGCCACCGTCCACGTCATCGGCACGGTTCCAGTCGACGTCGAGCTGCTTGCTTCCCGCGCGTACCACGAACGGGGTCGTCTCAACACCGACCCAGCAGCACCCCCCGCCAATGAGGGAGCTCGCCATTCGTGCCTATCACGTCCACCACGGTGTCACCGCTCAGGACGCCGCCGATAGACGTCGACGCCACCGTGGAAGACCCGCCGGCAAGGAAGTTACCCGTGGCCGAGGCTCGTATCGGGTTGACCTGGTCTACACCGGTCCATGAGGTCGCCCCGCAGACAGCGATGTCGCCGTCCGCACCGCCGGCGAACGTCACCACGATGTTGTTCACACCGGAGGGCGGAGCGACGAGCCACCACAGCTCCACGTAGGAGTCCACGCCGTTCGTCGATTTGATCGCCGTCCCGGTGGTGGATGTGAACGGCGTGCCGTTAGCCGTGACGGAAGCTACGGTTCTGCTCGTACTGCCGTCGACATGGCTCACTACCGACACACCAACGACCAGCAGCCGCTCCGAACCGACGCCGACAGCGTGCGACCAGGAGCAGGTGCTGCCGGCGGTAGCGCTGTTGGCCGTCGTCTGGGACGCGCTGTCGAATCCGACCGCCGCCGCCTGACCAATCCCGCCGCCGGGCAGCACGAACGTCGCCACCATCAGCGCCAGCGCGGCCGTGACGGCGAGCGAGAGCGCGACGACGCTTCCCGCGCTGCCGCGTGAGCGGTGCGACTTGCTCCCCCGGCTCGCGGCCACCGTGGCGGCGGCAACGAAAATCGCGCCCAACTGCGTGCGTCGTGTCATGAATACGCCCTCCACCTGCTCCGTGAGGAATCGCCAACCTGCTTATGGTTCGGCATTTCCACCGGCCGTCTGGAGAGCGTCGGACGAAGATGTACCGAAGGGCATAAGCCCGCACGCCGCCCGAAACGGATCGCGCCCCTGGCCCCGCGCACACAAGAAGAGCGCCCGCGGTGTGCGGGCGCCCTTCGTCATCGAGTGCTTGGCTCGGCTCGCGGCTACTTCTCCGTCCGCTTCCTGCGTGCGGCCGCCGCGAATATCGAGACTCCGGCCGCGCCCGACGCGATCGCCATCAGCAGCGCGATCGTCCTGTTCGAGCCGCGCGTCGCGTCGCCGCTGCCCGTGTCCGGCAAGCCACATCGCCGGCGCCCGCGACATCGCCGCGTCGACGGATCGTTCGACGGTTCGATGATGCTCTCGGGCGGCAGCGCCCGCCGGAGGTGGCGCCTCCACTACGGCCGTGTCCACCGCGGTCTCCGTCGCCGTCGGCGGCACGGTTGTGCTCGTCGGCGTGCTCGTCGGCGGCACCGGCGTGTTCGTCGCCGTCGGCACAGCCGTGTTCGTGACCGTCGGCGTGTTCGTCGGCGTGTTCGTCGGCCCTGGCGTGTTCGTCGCGTCGGCGTGTCCGTCGGCAGCGGCGTGTTCGTCGGCAACGGCGTGTTCGTCGCCGTCGGCGTGTCCGTCGGCGTATTCGTCGGTCCCGGCGTGTTCGTCGCCGTCGCCGTCGGCGTGTCCGTGGGTGTGTTCGTCGGCAGCGGCGTGTCCGTCGGAGTCGGCGGCACCGGCGTGTCGGTCGGCGTCGGCGTGTTCGTCGGCGGCACCGGCGTGTCCGTCGGCGTCGCGGTCGGCGTGGGCGTGTCGGGCGTCACGAGGTCGAAGACCGCGTTGTCCCAGTTACCCGTCTTGGACGTCACGCCATCCGCCGGCGTGTCGAACCACAGCCGCACGACGGCCGATGACCCCGCCGGGACGACAAGCCCGCTCGTACTCAACGTGACGAATGATGTGCCAGTACCCGCCGTCCCAGAAGTGCTGGTCGTGACCGAGCCGGCGCTGCAGTTCGACGTGCCGAACAGCAGAACGTCGACTCTGGCGGCGATACGCAGCGTTGTTGCCCGCGTTCCCCAGGAAATCCGCGCCGAAGGTGTAGAGCCCGCCCGAAAGCGACGGAACGCAGTCGGAGTCGATGGTTACCGTGTCGGCGATGCCCGGTGGCGTCATCGAAATTCAGCGACGGTGCCGGGTTCCCCAGTGCGCGTCATCGTGAGACGTCGTGACGTTCAGCCGCCGTCTGTGACGGTGCCGTCCATCCGGCGATGTCCGTCGCGAAGTCCGGGTTCGCCAGCACGTTCGCCGCGTCGGCACGGCTGCCGAAGCTCACGAACACCGCGACCGCCGCAACAGCCACCAATCCGAGCGCGAGCGCAGGCGCGAGTATCTTTCGCTTCATTGCTACCTCCGGGGATCTAGATTCACACGGCCGGATGCGACGGCATGCGTCGCCGGCCTCTTCCCAACCCTTCTTGTATGTAGTCGGTCGCTGGAGTTGGTTCTGGAGGCCAGGCGCTTGAGATATGCGGGAGATAACTTAGGGGTTCCGTTCGCGGGCAACATCTGCAATGGGCAGCCGCGGAGGGACCGGCGACACTCGCCGGTCCCTTATCGCGTCACCCAGATCAGGTGATTACTGCACCGTCACCGTCGTGTTCAGCATCTGCGCGCCCTGCCACGAGAACCACGTGATCCCCGTCTGCAACAAGTCGTACTGCAGACAATATGTGCCCGCGGTTGCCGGAGCGAGGACGTTGGTGGCCAGAGCTGTCATTGTCGCAGCCGTCGCCACGTCGCTTGAGATCGCGGCTGTCTGGCCGTTCCACACCTTGATGCTGCTCCCCGGACAGGCTCCGTTTCGCCAGTGGTACGACAGCACCACCGCGTTCGCGCCCGATGCCGGCCACGTCAGCGAGCCCTGGTTCGTAAACGTCACCGTCACCGGATTGTTCGATCCTGCCGTCATCGTCGAGGGGGTGGTGTGCGCCCCCCATTGCACGACGTACGCCGGCGACGTCACCGATACCGTCTTCTTGAGCATCGCCGCGCCCTGCCATGAGAACCACGTGATGCCTTCCCGGATCAGGTCGTACTGCAGGCAGTAGTTCCCGGCGGTCGGGCGTGATCAGGCTGCACGCGAGTCCGCTCACCGTGCCGCCGCTGCGCCACATCTGCCGGCAGCGACGCGTGCCCGCTGTCCCACACGGCGATCGACGTGCCCGGACATGGCCCGCGCCGCCAGTGGTACGCCAGCCGCACCGCGTTCGCCCCTGTCGAAGACCACGTCAGCGTGCCCGTGTTCGTGAACGAGATCGACTCGGAGTTCGTGCTGCCCGCGACCAGGCTCGCTGCCGTTGTGTCAGCCCCCCAGCTCACGGCGTAGGCCGGCACCGATGGCGTGTTCGTCGCCGTCACCGTCGGCGTGTTCGTTCGTGTCGGCGTGTTCGTCGGCGGCACGGGCGTGTTCGTCCGTGTCGGCGTCGCGGTCGGCGTGTTCGTGCGCGTCGCGGTCGGCGGCACCGGTGTGTTCGTTCGTGTGGGCGTCGGCGTATTCGTGCGCGTCGCGGTCGGCGGCACCGGCGTGTTTGTCCGCGTCGGCGTCGCTGTAGGCGTGCTCGTCCGCGTCGGCGTTGCGGTCGGCGGCACCGGCGTATTCGTGCGCGTCGCCGTGGGTGTCGGCGTGTTCGTGCGCGTCGGCGTCGCGGTCGGCGGCGCCGGCGTGTTCGTCGGCGTAGGTGTCGGCGGTGCCGCGATCGCGGCCGCCGCGTTGACGCGCCCCCAGCCCGTGTTGTTGTCGAAGCCCGCGACGTCCATGTCCGTCGCCGTCGAGGTCAGCCGGCTCCGGATCTGGTTCTTGTCCGTGATGCCGGCCGAGATCAGCAGGCCCACCACGCCCGCCACGTGCGGTGACGAGAAGGAGGTGCCGCTCCCCGTCCCGTAACCGCCCGTATACGTGCTGCACGTGCACAGCGCGCCAAACACACCTTCGCCCGGCGCCATCACGTCCAGCTCCGGCCCAAAGCTCGAGAACGTCGACTTCACGCCTGCCGAATTGTTCGACCCCACCGCGATCGCGTTCGGGTACGCCGCCGGATACATCACCGCGCCGCCGCTGTTGCCGCTCGCCGCGACAACGATGACGCCCGCGTTCCATGCGTTGTCGATCGACGTCTGCAATCCCGAGTCCGGCGCCGATGACCCCAGGCTCAGGTTGATCACCTTCGCCCCGTGCGCCACCGCCCAGTCGATGCCCTGCGCCACGTTGAACGTGCTGCCGCTGCCGTTGCTGTCCAGCACCTTCACCGGCATGATCATGCACGCCCAGCACACGCCCGCGCCGCCCTGTCCGTTGTTCGTGTTCATCGCGATGATGCTCGACACGAACGTGCCGTGGAAGTGGTCGTCCGCCGTGTTCGTGTTGTTCGAAACGAAGTTGAAGCCCGCGGTGACCTTCCCCGCGAGGTCGGGATGCGTCGCGTCCACCCCGGTGTCCACCACCGCCACGATCACGCTCGCGCTCCCCGTCGTCGTGTTCCACGCCGTCGGCAACCCGATCTGCGGCAGGCTCCACTGGTAGGTCGCGTACTGGGGGTCCGTCGGCGTCAACGCGATCGACACCACGTGGTCCGGCTCGGCGAACTCGACGTCTCCCCGCGTCCGCAGTGACGCGATCACGTCGTCGACCGACTGTCCCGGCTGCGGCGCTACCAGCACCAGGCCGGAGCCCGCGGTGCTCGCCTCCGCGTCGCCTTGCGCGTCGTCCAGCGCCGTTGCCAGGTCGCCCAGCGCGATGCCGCGGCGGAACTTCACGATCACGTCGCCGGTGCGTTGCTCCGGGCCGGCGCTCGCCACTGCCGGTCCCGCCGACGCTGCGGCTGCCCCGCGCTCGACGGCCGACCGCCCCGGCGAACACCGCGCCCAGCGCGCACAACGCGACGGCCAAACGAACGCCCATGAAGCCCCCCAATGAGACGGCGCGGAAGGTCCGCGCCGGAACCCGGCACTACCCGTACTCAGTGTCGGCCCTTAGGAGTGCGCACTTAAGGGTTCGCCCGACCCCGCCACCTCGTGCCGGAAACCTCCAATGTCGAGCCGTCTTCCAACCCTGGCCTCATCTTGACGTTGCGCGTGCGTCTTTACATTTTCCCCGCCCCTTAAGCCCGCCGAACCTGTACGATCGAGCCGCGATGCCCGTATCAAACCTGATGCCAGAATCAGCTTCGCGCCTTCAGCGCAAGCGCATGCGCAACCGCGACGCGCTCGTCGTCGCCGCTCGCCGCCTCTTCGCCCGCGACGGCTTCGAGGCCACCACCGTCGCCTACATCGCCGAGGCCGCCGATCTCGGCTTCGGCACCTTCTACCGCTACTTCCCCGATAAGGAAGCCGTCCTCGAAGCTGTCCTCGAAGACGGCCGTAACCAGATCGACGCCGTTCTTCTCGCTCCCGAGCCCGAGGGCACATCGCCCTCGCTCGCCCTCACGCGCCTCAGCGAGCGCTTCCTCCACGCCGTCCGCGGCAACAGGGATGTGCTGATGCTCCTCTGGCAGGTCGCCATCCGGAGGACCGTCGGCCGTCGCCCTCTCAGCGTTGAATGCCTGGCCCCCGAGCAGTCGCTCCCCGTCGTCCTCGCCACCGCCATCCGTCGCATCATCGAGCAGGGCATCGCCGTCGGCGAGTTCCCGCCCGGCGATGCCGACGTGCTGGCGCGCCTCATCACCGGCGCGCACATGTACCTCCTCACACCCTTTGCCCGCGGCGCCGACGAGGCTCTCGTCATCACGACGCTCTGCGAGTTCGAGTTGCGCGCGCTCGGCGCCCCGCAACTCGCGTCCATGCTGCCCGACCCCGTGGAACAGCCCGTGAGGAGGAGAACCCTTGGCGGCCATTAATCTCGACGACGATCTGACGATCCAGGAGAGCCCATGGCGCGGGCGCATCATCACCTTCGGGGTGCTCGCGCTCATCGCCGCGGCGATCGCGGCCGGGCTGTACTTCTTCTACTTCAAGAGCGACTCCACCACCCTGACCCGTTCGACCGAAGACATCCCCGTCAAGCGAGCGACGATCAACCAGACGCTGATCATCTCCGGCGTTGCCGACGCGCAGTTCAACAGCAACCTGATCTTCCAGGCCTCCGGCAAGGTGGACACGGTCAATGTGAAGGTAGGCGACGCCGTGCAGCAGGGCGACGTGCTCGCCAGTCTCGAGTCCGACGATCTCTCGAACGCCGTCGCCTCCGCCCAGGCGAACCAGCAGTCGGCCCAGCTCAAGCTCGACGACCTGCTCGCCGGCTCCGAAGCCGCCGATCTCGCCGCCGCCGACCAGGTGCTGGCGTCGGCGCAGGCCGCCGCCACCAAGGCGGAGAACGATTACACCGACCTCGTCGATGGTGCGACCGCCTCCGACCGCGCCTCCGCCGAGCAGGCAGTCAGCGCCGCCGCCGCGCAACTCGCCTCCGCGAAGTCCAGCCGCGACAAGCTCAAAGACGCCCCGACCGCCGCCGACGTCGCAGCCGCCCAGGCCGGCGTCGCTGCGGCCCAGTCCGGCCTCACCGCCGCGCAGAACAGCGCCTCGAGCGCCCAGAACGCAGTGACGTCGGCAGATGCGTCGCTCAAGAGCGCTGAGACTGGCGTATTGCGCCGCTCGTCACGCCTACACCGCCCGTTCTGAAGCCCGGCTGGACCACACCCGTCGGCGCCGATCACCGACGCGCGACTCCTCGACTGAACACGGCGCTCGCTGGCGGCACCCGCCACCCTCGGCGTCCGCTGTCATCACCGCGAACGCCGGATACCTCAACGCCCTCAACGCCGCCAACTCCGCGACCGCCGCTGTCACCTCCGCCCAGCAGGCGCTCGATTCCGCGCAGGCCAAGCTCACCGCCGCTAACGACGGGCCCAACGCATCCGATATCGCCGCAGCCGATGCCGCCGTCGCGTCCGCCGAAGCCGCGCAGAGCGCCGCCGCCGAGAAACTCAACACCGTCACGAAGGGCGCGACCGATCTCCAGCTCTCTTCCGCCAACGCCGCGATCGACGGCGCCTTCGCTACCCTCGCCGCCGCCCAGGCAAAGCGCGACCAGGCCTACCGCGGCCCGAAAGCCAACACCATCGACCAGGCCCGCGCCGCCGTTCGCACCGCCGCGCTCAACGTCGTGGCCGCGCAGATCCGCCTCAAGAACGCGCAGATCATCGCGCCGTTCGACGGCGTTGTCGGCGCTATCAACGCGAAGCCGGGTGAATTCTTCGCGGCGTCGGCGGCGAATGGTGCCGCGATCGTGCTGCTCACGCCCGATCGGCTCAGGCTGAAGATGGATGTCGGCGAGACGGATTACGCGAACATCAAGGTAGGCCAGGCTGGTGGCGTGCTGTTCGACAGCATCCCCGGGAAGATCTATCCGTTCGTCATCGCCGAGATCGGCCTCAGCCCCTCGATCACGCAGGGTGTCGTGACCTACCAGGTGAAGGCGTCGCTGATCGTGCCCGCCGATGCGCCTCGTCCGGCGCCCGGCATGAACGCGCGCGGACAGATCATCACGGAATCCAAGCCGAACGTGCTCGTCGTGCCACCGCGCGCGATCCGCCGCAGCGGCAACAACCAGGTCGTCGACGTTCGCCGCAACGGCGGCGTAGAGGAACAGATCGTTACGACGGGCGCGACGGACACGCAGCAGGTCGAGATCCTCACCGGCCTCGCCGAGAACGACGTCGTCGTCGTGGCGTCGCTGACGTCCGCCAGGCCGGGTTCGACGCCGAAGGCCCAACCGACGCTGCCCGGCGGCGTGAAGTAACCGCATGATCAAGCTAAAGGGAATCGGCAAGACGTATAAGCTCGGCACGCAGACCGTGCACGCGCTGCGCAACGTCGACCTCATGATCCGCGATGGTGAGTTCATGGCGATCATGGGTCCATCCGGATCCGGCAAGTCGACGCTCATGAACATCGTCGGCTGCCTCGACCGCCCCACCGACGGCATCTACCAGCTCGATGGCATCAACGTCAGCCGGCTCGGTGACGCCCAGCTCGCGAACGTCAGAAACCGCCGCCTCGGCTTCGTGTTTCAGTCGTTCAACCTGCTGCCCCGGTTGAACGCCATCGACCAGGTTGCGATGCCGCTCTCGTATCGCGGCGTCGCCAACCGCAAGCAGCTCGCGCGCGTCGCGTTGCAGCTCGTCGGCCTTGGCGGCCGCATGCACCACCGTCCCACCCAGCTCTCCGGCGGCCAGCAGCAACGCGTCGCCATCGCCCGCGCCATCGTCGGCAACCCCACCATCATCCTCGCCGACGAACCCACCGGCGCCCTCGACACGAAAACGAGCCACGACGTCATGGAGATCTTCCGAAGGCTCAACGAAGAGCGCGGCATCACCATCGCCTTCGTCACCCACGAACACGACGTCGCCGCCTACACCCGCCGCATCGTTTCGCTGCGCGACGGAGAGATCGTCAGTGACGAGCCGAACGTACCCAGCTATGCCCACACGGCGCCGCACGCACCGGACGCCACCGCGCAGCCCACCGCGGGCCCGCCGCCATCCAGCGAGGCGCGAGCGTGAGTCTCATCGACGTCTTCATCACGTCGCTCGTCGCGCTGCGCGGCAACTTTCTGCGCACGCTGTTGACCATGCTCGGCATCATCATCGGCATCGCCTCGGTCATCGCGCTCACCGCGGCGGGCGCCGGAGCGCAGCAGGGCGTCTCGAGCCGCATCAAGGGCCTCGGCAGCAACCTGATGTTCGTCAATCCCGTACTCGCCGACCGCTCCCGGCGGCATCGCCGCCGTCCTCGGCTCCTCCGGAGCGGCACTCTTCTACGAGGACGAGCAGGCGATTCGCGCCGCCGACATCACCGGCGTCGATGCGACAGCGGCTCAGACCACGACAGGCGGCACCGGCTCGCTCATCCAGGTGCAGGCCATCTACCGCGGCGTCAATTCCTCGACGCTCCTCGTGGGAGCCGAGCCGTCGTATCAATACGTGCGGGACTTCTACGCCGAGAACGGGCGCTTCCTCTCCGAAGATGACCTCGAAAAGAAGGCACTCGTCGTCGTTCTCGGCGCCCAGGTAGCCGACGACCTGTTTGGCGATACCGATCCGGTCGGCAGCACCATCCGCATCTTTGCGGGCGTCAGCCGCCAGTTCGGCGTCACCTTCAACTTCACCGTCATCGGTGTGATGGAGCGCAAGGGCGTCACGCCCACCGGCAACCCCGATAATCAGATCTTCGTCCCGTTGCCCACCTTCCAGGCGCGCGTCCCGCTCATTCGGAACTCCCGAGGCCTCACGAACGTCTCGCAGATCAGTATCAAGCTCACCGACGGCTCGAAGGAGCAAGCGGTCAAGTCCGCCGTCGCCGATGTGCTGCGCAAGCAGCACAACATCGTCAACGACGACGACTTCAAGGTGCAATCTCAGAGCGATGTGCTCTCGACCGCCACCTCGGTCGACCGGACACTGCAGGTGCTGCTCGTCTCCATCGCGATCATCTCGCTGGTCGTCGGCGGCATCGGCATCATGAACATCATGCTCGTCTCGGTCAGCGAGCGCACACGCGAGATCGGCATCCGCAAGGCGGTTGGCGCTAAACGTCTCGACATCCTCCTGCAATTCGTGATCGAGGCGCTCGTCGTGACAACGATCGGTGGCGCGCTCGGCGTGCTCGCTGGCGTGGGTGCGATTGAAATCGCCAAGACCTTCGAGATCGGCGGATCCGACACGAAGTACCTGATAACGCCGTTCTGGGTCGGCATGGGACTCGGCATGTCGGCCGCGACGGGCCTCGTCTTCGGCGTCTACCCCGCCTGGCGCGCCTCCCGCCTCGACCCCATCGAAGCCCTCCGCCGCGAATAGCCGCGCACCCGGTCCCCAGGCGCGGGCGCGGCATCACAGCTGTTACGTAGCGCGGGCTTTCAGCCCGCGTCGCCTCCGGCATCGCACCGCGCACCGTACGGGCGGCCCCGCGTGGGCCGCCCGTCGTCCGAAATCCACACCATCGCGGGCGTTCACCGCGGAACCCGACACAGAATCCCGTGCCATCCGACCTCCCCCTCTCCACGACGTGGAGAGGGGGCCGGGGGGTGAGGTGCGTGTGTGCCGCGCGCGCTCATCCCATCGCACGGGTGTTCAGCCCGCGTCACCTCCAGCAATGCACCGCACGCCGTAGGGGCGGCCCCACGTGGCCGCCCGTCTCGCACGCCGACCTCCCCTCACTTCGCCGTGAACTCGAGCGTCGCGTCGTTCACGCGCACGCGATACGTCGTGCCCGACACGAAATCTCCGCCCAGTTCCACGACCTGCTCGTGCGTCCCGTAGATCTGCGTGCACGCGATCTTCCGATCGGACGGACGGCTGTTGCGCACCGTGATCGTGATCTCCCCGTCGGCGCGCGAGGTCGTCGTATCCGCGAACTCGTAGCATCCGCTCGGCAGTCCCGAACGGACGCGCACCGCGTACTGCGGCGGCGTGCCGCCCGCCGCGAGCATCTCCGCCTCATCGATCGGCGCGAGTTCGAAGACCCGGTCCGCCGGCAGCGTTGCCGTCGCTGGCGCCGGCGTGCTCGTCGCCGCGGCGACGGTCGCCGTGGCGGGCCCCGCCGTGATCGCGGGCGCGGTTCCCGTCGCGGGTGCGCGCGTCGGCGTCACGCTAGGCGCGGCCGCCGGCGCCGTTGGCGACCGCGGTCCGCTGGTCGCCGTGGCCGTGGCCGTCCCGGATCGCTCCCCCGCATGCCGCGGACCCCAGCACCAACCCGCCCGCACAGATCACTACACAAAGCCGTCGCACATCCATGACGCCCTCCCGTCCGGATTGTACGACGATGCGGCGCTAGGCGAAGTTCCCGCTCAGCAGCATGAGCGAATACTGACCCGCGCTCACGGCAGCGAAGCAGGCCCCGGCGGCGGATTCTCGGAAAGTATCATCGCCGGGCGCGGCGCCTGGGTGAAGTCGAAGTCACTCATCAGGTCGCCGAGAATCGAGGCGTTCTCCCGCACATCCGGGCGGGAGTCCGGCCGCCCGTCAGTCTTCGGGTCGATGCGCGCTCCGTTCAGGAACACGTCTTCCAGGAACTTCAGGTACGCATCAAACGAGAGCGTCTGGTGATCGATGAACCCCTTCTTCGCGTACGGGCTGATGACCATGCCAGGGACGCGCAAGCCATATCCGAGATCGTCGACCTTCGGCGGCGCGACGTGATCGTAGAATCCACCCCAGTCATCCCAGGCAAGGAAGATCGCGGTGCTGCTCCAATCAGGCCCTTGCATCGCTGCGTTGATCAGCGACGTTACATATGACTGGCCGGCGCTGATCTTGGCCGGCGGATGCTCGCTCACCGTGTTCTCCGGAGTGATCCACGCGACCGACGGCAGTGTTCCGTTCTTCGCGGCGGTGAAGTACTTGTCAACCGTCTGGATGTTCTCCAGCTGATCGTCCTGTTTGACGGTCTGAAATGCCGGGAGAGGGTTCCAGATGCCGGGAACCTTCACGGTTTGTTTCTTGGGCGTGCAAAGCATCTGGTCGTCGGCACAGTCCGGCTCATTGCCTTCACTCAGGTAGTACGCCCAGCTGACGTTGTTCTTGTGAAGCAGATACGTGAGGTCCGTCCAGGCATACGTGAGCTTGCCGGCGTTCGCCTCTGGCAGACCGGCGCCCGGCTTGTCAGCTGGACCGTCGATCGCGCCTTTACAGCTCAACGGATCGTTGACGTCGCTGCACTGGGCAGACCACGCCGAGACCATGAAGAGATGGGACGGCAAGCTCCACGATGCGTTCGGCTCAAACATCCGATCCTGCAAGACGAAATTCTGCGCGTATGCCCAGTAGTTCGGAATTTCGCGCGCGTCGTGCCAGCCCATCACGTCCGGCGTCTTGCCCTCGACGCACCCTGGCGTATCCGGGCTCTTTCCCTTGCATCCCTTCGATGCCTGGCGGAATTGAGCGACAAAGCCGTCCATCTTCCCGCCGGCGATATCAGTGGTTGCTGAGGTGGCCGCGTGGGGGCCGCCGGAGTTGACATCCGCCGGATCGTGATACGGCTTGACGCAGTCCTTCGTCTGCGGATCGGGAGAGCAGACTGTCGGCACCCCGTTCTGCATGGGGATGCCATCCGCGCCGGGGTACGTGCCGAAGTAGGTATCGAACGAGCGGTTCTCCTGCATGATGATGATCATGTGCTTGATCTTGTCGCGGACGAGAGCCGAGTCGTTCGATGATCCGGACGGCGTTGACGTCAACGCCGTCGGTGTCTTGTTGGCGCCCGATTTCGGCGTCGACGCGGACGTCGCGCCCGGCGTCTGCACAGCCGTCCGCGATCCCACCGACTTCGAGTTCGAGCCGCACGCGCCGAGCGTCAGCGCCGTCAATCCCAGGACCAGAGCGAGACCAGCCAGTTGCAGGTTCCTGTTGCCCATCACGTCGTCACCTCGAAAGTGATGGTACGCACGGGGTGCACGAATTCAAGACCTCGCGACCCTTTGTCAGAAATTCTTAAGCGAAGCGAACTCGCGGTCCGCCGCTTCGGGACTGCCCTGACGTCATTGCATCCGCCGCCCCCCGCCCGTCGATCCCGTAACGATCACGCAATCGCGCCGCAATCTTCCCGTAACAGCACGACCCTACTCTGACCCTGTCGTCAGGAGCGAGTTGTTCGTGAACGGCACCCCGCCAGCGTGACGGGGTGTTTCGTTTATCGGGCGAAGGAGGAGACTGGATATGGACACGGTTATGGAGTCCACGTACACGCGGCTCCGCACCAATATGCGAGACCCGATCAGGCGACGCAACGTCGCCCTGTTGATGGGTGGAAAGATGATCGGTCTGGCGATCGTTCTCTTTCTGATGCACTCGCTCATGCCTGGGACGGCGCACGCCCAGGACGGTGGTGGGGACACCCTCGATCCCGTTGCGTCGATTAACGCCATCAACACGGCCTGGGTGCTGATCGCCGCGTTCCTCGTCTTCGGCATGCAGGTCGGGTTCGTCATGCTGGAATCCGGCTTCGCGCGCGAGCGCGAGTCCGTCAACATTCTTGTCGAAGGCATCGCCGACACGTGCATTTGCGGCATCCTCTTCTGGGCGATCGGCTTCGCCTTCATGTTCGAGGACGGCAACAAGTTCATCGGCACGCACGGCTTCTTCCTGCAGAACCTCCCCGACACCTACGGGACTACCGGCGTGCCGCTGCTCGCCTTCTGGGTGTTCCAGTTCGCCTTCGCCGACACCGCCTCCACCATCACCTCCGGCGCCATGGTCGGCCGCTGCGGCTTCATCGGTGACATCCTCTACAGCATCGGCGTGACGGGCTTCATCTACCCGATCGTCGGTCACTGGGCCTGGGGCCCCGACGGCTGGCTCGTGCTTCGTGGCTTCCACGACTTCGCAGGCTCAACCGTCGTCCACACCATCGGCGGCACCATCTCCCTCGCCGGCGCGATCGCCCTCGGTCCGCGCCTCGGACGCGTCTTCAAGCGCGACGGCGGTGGCCCCATGCCGCCGCACAACTTGATCCTCGGCGCCGTCGGCGGCCTCATCCTCTGGTTCGGCTGGTACGGCTTCAACCCCGGCAGCACGCTCTCCGCGCTCGACGCGCAGGGCATCGGCCGCGTCTCCTTCAACACGACGCTGGCGGCGTGCTCGGCCGGACTGACGGCGTTGTTCTACTCCTACGCGCGCAGCGGCAAGTGGGACCTCGGATTGACGGTCAACGGTTTCCTCGCCGGGCTCGTGGCGATCACCTGCCCCTGCTACTGGGTGAACCCGACGGGCGCCTTCTTCATCGGCATCATCGGCGCCGGCGCCGCCATCATCGGACTGGAAGTGCTCGAGTACCTGCGCATCGACGACCCGATCGGCGCCGTGCCCGTCCACATGTTCGCCGGCATCGCCGGCACGATCTCGCTCGGCCTCTTCGGCGCAGCGCGGTTCGGCGCCCCCACCGCGACGGGCGCCGACGCGTCCGCCACCATCGACGGCCTGTTCTACGGCGGCGGCACGCACCTGCTCTGGGTGCAAACCTACGGGACGCTGAGCGTCGCTGCCGCGGTATTCGCCGTGTCCATCGTCCTGATGTACGCCGTCAAGCTCACGGGCACGCTGCGCATCTCCGAGGCTGGCGAACGCGAGGGCCTTGACGTGCACGAGCACGGTGCCTCTGGTTACCCGGAGTTCGTGGTCAACCGCGGCCTCAGTGGCTACGGCGCCCTCGAGATGGCCCCGGCCGCTGTCGCGCCTGTCTACCAGCCCGCCGCCGCGCCGGCGCCGGCGAAGCGATAGTCGCGAGAAGATGAGAAGCGGAACGGCTGACTTCTGCTCCGGCTCTGCCGGAGGCGTCGCGAACGAGGAAGGGACGGCAATCGAATGAAGAAAGTTGAGGCCATCGTGCGGCCCGAGATGCTCCTGGTCGTGCGCAAGGCACTGGAGGAGCTCGGCGTCAAGGGACTCACCATCACGCAGGTGTTGGGCCACGGAGCGCAGCGCGGCGTCACCCAGCAGTGGAAAGGCAACACCTACAAGGTCGACCTCCTGCCCAAGGTGGAGATCAAGATGGTCATCGCCGACCACCAGGTCGAGTCCGTGCTGAAAGCGATCGAAGAGTCCGCGCGCACCGGCGCCGTCGGCGATGGCAAGGTGTTCGTCTCCAACGTCGAAGAGGTCATGCGCGTTCGCACCGGCGAGCGCGGGGAAGGCGCGATCTGACGGACATCGACGTGCAGTAGCGCGTGCTCGCCGCACGCGGCCATATGGGGCGGCCCCCTCTCCCTTCCCGGGCGTCGGGGGCCGCCTCTGCTGGAGGATCGATGCAGCGCGGAGCCGAACCGTACGCCGATCGCAAACGCAAACGGACACCTGCTCCGCGCATGCCCTCGCCGAGTGCCCTGCGCCCGCTGCCTGCGCCCGCAGCTGCCCCGCCCGTCGCGCGTGGGCGCCGACGCAGCGTTCGCCTCGACGTCCGCCTCGCCGCCGCCGTCGATCTCATGGGCTTCACACACGAAGACGAAGAGTCGATCGAGGCGAGCCGGCACGTCATCGCCGCACACATCGACGAAGTAGCCGACGAAGTCGAGCGCTTCCTCCCCATCCAACCGGAATCCGCGTCGCGCGTTGGTGGCGGCCGCACGCGCCCGGACCGCGGGCAGGTCGCGCAGCAACGCGCCTCCTTCCGCGAGTGGCTGCACTGCGTTGTGCACGGTCCGCTCGACGAAAACACCGCCGGACAGGTCGCCTCTTTCGGTCTCGCGTACGTGCGCCCGGACGGGGCGCCGGAAAGCCGCCTCAAGGCCCGCTATCTCGCCGCTTGCGTTGCGCGCGTGCAGGCCCTGTTCGCCGGCCTGCTCGCCCGCTCCTCATCCGACCCGGCCGAGCTCGCCGCTCACGTCTCTGCCTGGAGCAAGCGCCTGATGGTCCACCTCGACCTCCTGCTCGCCGTCTACAGCGCCGCCGAAAGCTCCCCGCACTGGTACTGAGCAATCCGTCGGCGGACTGTGAACCGTCAACGGTGAACTACCACGAACTACCCGCCACCAACTCCCTCCATCTGTGAAATCTGTGGTCCCCGTCTCCCTCATCGGACACCGGCACCCGCGCGGTTCGCTACGATGCGTCCATGATGGACGCAGATTGCCTCATCACCCGCGTGCGCGCCTTCGCCGCCGAGCACACCCCCGCGCTCGCCTCCGGTCGCGCCGTCCTCGCCGTCTCCGGCGGCGCCGACTCCATCGCCACCGCCGCCCTCCTCGTCGATGCCGGCGTCCTCCGCCCGGACGCCAGCGTCGTCGCCCACTTCGACCACCGCCTCCGCGATCCCCTCGCCGCCGCCCGCGATCGCGCCGCCGTCGATGCGCTCTGCGCCCGCTACGGCCTCCCTCTCGAGACCGCCGCCTGGCCCGACCCCCGCCCCGGCGAGGCCGCCGCCCGCGACGCGCGCTACCGCTTTCTCGCCGGCGTCGCATGCCGTCACAACATCGACGCCGTCGTCACCGGCCACACCTCCGACGACCAGGTCGAGACCGTCATCATGCACGCGCTCCGTGGCGCCGGCCTCACCGGCCTGCGCGGCATGTCGCCGCAACGTCCGCTCATCCCGTCGTCCGAAACCGGACGCGCGAACCCGGAAACCAGTGACCGGAATCAACACGGCGGAAGCCCCGTTCCGGCATCACAAACCGTGATCGCCACCGCCCCCCAGCTCGCCCGTCCCGTGCTGTGTCTCTCGCGCGACGACACCCGCGCGTACTGCGCCGCCCGCGATCTCGCCTACAACGACGACGTCACCAACGCCGACCCGTCCTACCTCCGCAACCGCGTCCGCCTCGATCTCCTCCCCCGCATCGATGCCGCCGCGCCCGATGCCCGCGCCGCCATCCTCCGTCTCGCGGCCGAAGCGCGCGAGAGCGTCGCCGCCCTCGAATCCGTCGCCGCCAACGCGCTTGATCCCGCGTCGATCGACGATGGCGATTCCTTCGTCGCGCTCTCCCGCGCGAAGCTGGCCGCGCTTCCGTCCGCCGTCGTCCCGTACGCATGGCGACTGGCTCTCCGGCGTCTCCTTGGCGATGCCCGCGACTTCGATCGCCGCCACTACGACGTCATGTCCCGCGCGATGCGCGCCTCCACCGGCTCCACGTTCGAGCTGCCGCATCACGTACGACTCACCGTCGATTCCGGCGTGCTCATCCTCTCGCTCGGACCGCTCGTCGAACCATCGATCCCTCCGGACGTCGAACGCTCGCTCCCGTTCGACGGCGTGCTCGGCGCGTGGCGCATCGCCGTGACGCCGGCGGACGGCAGCGACGCCGCGATGCCCTCGCCGCGTATCGCGTTGCCCGTCGGCGCCGTCGTGCGCGGGCGCCGCCCCGGCGATCGCATCCAGCCGTACGGCATGCGCGGCCACAAGAAGCTGCAAGACTACTACGTCGACCGGAAGATCCCGCGCCGCGATCGCGACGCTGCACCCATCATCGCCGCCGGCGCCGACGTGCTGTGGACGCCGTTCGGCGCCGCCGCATCGCCGGTCGCCGGCAACACGTTCCGGGTCGCCGCCGAGCGCGCCTCGAGTTCGCGCGCGCATCCCTTGACTTGACGCCGCGCACGCGGATACCATGCGGAGGACGAACGAGAGCAGAGGGTCCTGCGAGGCCCTGTGTCCGGTGGCCCGTCTTGCGACGGGTCGTTTCTTCGAACCGGACCGGCGTACAGAAGAGCCCCGTCCCGCCATCTGCGGGACCCAGAGCTAACCTGGCGCAGCAGTTTTTCCAAGTCAACAGAGCGTGTCTGTCGTGGACACCGCGTGCCGAACGCGTCGCGTTTGACACGTGTGGAGTGCCGCGCTAGACTCTCTCGCCGTGCCGCAAGGCGGCCGGTCAGCACCTTAACAATTGGATAGCGGTAAGAAATAGTGCGGGTGAGGGTTCTCCGTTGAACCTAAACTCACTTCGGTGAGTTGAATTGTCGGAGAGTTTGATCCTGGCTCAGGATAAACGCTGGCGGCGTGCCTTATGCATGCAAGTCGAACGAGGCTAGGACTTCGGTCCGAAACCTAGTGGCGGACGGGTGAGTAACACGTACGTGACCTGTCCAGAAGTGGGGAATAACCGGCCGAAAGGTTGGCTAATACCGCATGTGGTCACCCCTTGGAAGGGGATGACGAAAGCCGAAAGGCGCTTCTGGAGGGGCGTGTGGCCGATTAGCTAGTTGGTGTGGTAACGGCGCACCAAGGCGATGATCGGTAGCTGGTCTGAGAGGATGGTCAGCCACACTGGGACTGAGATACGGCCCAGACTCCTACGGGAGGCAGCAGCAGGGAATTTTGCGCAATGGGCGAAAGCCTGACGCAGCAACGCCGCGTGGGGGATGAAGGCTCTTGGGTCGTAAACCCCTTTTGCCGGGGAAGATAATGACGGTACCCGGCGAATAAGCCACGGCTAACTACGTGCCAGCAGCCGCGGTAATACGTAGGTGGCAAGCGTTGTCCGGATTTATTGGGCGTAAAGAGCGCGCAGGCGGTTTGTTAAGTCCGAGGTGAAATCTCCCGGCTCAACTGGGAGGGGTCTTCGGATACTGGCCGACTTGAGGAGAGCAGAGGTGAGTGGAATTCTCGGTGTAGTGGTGAAATGCGTAGATATCGAGAGGAACACCAGCGGCGAAGGCGGCTCACTGGGCTCCACCTGACGCTGAGGCGCGAAAGCGTGGGGAGCGAACCGGATTAGATACCCGGGTAGTCCACGCTGTAAACGATGGACACTAGGTGTGAGGGGTATTGACCCCCTTCGTGCCGAAGCTAACGCAATAAGTGTCCCGCCTGGGGAGTACGGCCGCAAGGCTAAAACTCAAAGGAATTGACGGGGGCCCGCACAAGCAGCGGAGCGTGTGGTTTAATTCGACGCAACGCGAAGAACCTTACCAAGGCTTGACATGCTAGTGGTACCGATCCGAAAGGTGAGGGACCCTTCGGGGAGCTAGTGCAGGTGATGCATGGCTGTCGTCAGCTCGTGCCGTGAGGTGTTGGGTTAAGTCCCGCAACGAGCGCAACCCCTGTTGCCAGTTGTATTTTTCTGGCGAGACTGCTGAGAGAAACTCAGAGGAAGGCGGGGATGACGTCAAGTCAGCACGTCCCTTACGTCTTGGGCTACACACACGCTACAATGGCCGGTACAGAGGGCTGCGAAAGAGCGATCTGGAGCTAATCCCACAAAGCCGGCCCCAGTTCAGATTGCAGGCTGAAACTCGCCTGCATGAAGGCGGAGTTGCTAGTAACCGCAGGTCAGCACACTGCGGTGAATACGTTCCCGGGCCTTGTACACACCGCCCGTCACGCTATGGAAGCCGCCAACACCTGAAGTCGCTGCGCCAACCGCAAGGAGGCAGGCGCCGAGGGTGGGGGGGGTAACTGGAGCGAAGTCGTAACAAGGTAGCCGTAGCGGAAGCTGCGGCTGGATCACCTCCTTTCTAGGGAGACCCTCCGGCTCCTCACACCTCAGACGTGTGGAGATGTCCGGAACTTCCAGGTCAATCGGTACACCTCATCTTCGGATGAGCTCCTACCGATAGCCCGCGCCGGGGCCAATCGGCGCAAAACAGAAACCTCATTCGCGATTTCTTACCGCTATCCAAGGGTTAAGGCGTTGGTCGCCTGGTCACTGTGACTGGTGCCGGACGACGTGGGCTCACCGGAGACCAAACACCAGCGACCGTGACACCCCTTCAGGGGGCATTAGCTCAGCTGGTTAGAGCGCAGTCCTGATAAGACTGAGGTCTCTGGTTCGAGTCCAGAATGCCCCACCATTCCAGTCCAAGGGGGCCGTAGCTCAGTTGGGAGAGCACCTCCTTTGCAAGGAGGGGGTCAGGAGTTCGAGCCTCCTCGGCTCCACCAACACGTCGCTTGCGGCGAAATCAAGAGCGGCAGTACACTGCCAATCGAATTCGATAGCCAAGGAAAGAACAGCAGACGAGTACGCAACGCCTGATGAGGAACCCGAACCGCGCAACTGAATAGCAACTCGTCCTGATGACAGACCTTCGTTCGGCCTGAGCAATCAGGCCGATTTCTTTGACCAGGCGCGATCGCGTTCCACCGACAACAGAACACGGCGCACACATCGGACCCCTCGCATCGATGGCATCCCATCGACACGAGCGGTCGGCTGTGAGAGCCGGCGCACGCAGAGACCCGGATCGTCCGGGGAGGCTCAGCGGGCGGCGCACGTTACCAATCGAATAAGGGAAACAAACATGCGTTGAGTACTTCAATCGCGTGAAGAAGTTGATGTAGGTCAAGCTACTAAGGGCGCGCGGTGAATGCCTTGGTATCACGAGCCGAAGAAGGGCGTGGCAAGACTGCGATAAGCCTCGGTCAGCCGTCTAACAGGCGTAGCCGGGGATACCCGAATGAGGCAACTCACCCGGAGTCATGTCCGGGTACCGCGGATCGAACACATAGATCCGATGGGGGGAACCCAGGGAACTGAACCATCTAAGTACCTGGAGGAAAAGAAAGCATTCCGTCAGTAGCGGCGAGCGAACGCGGATGAGCCCAAACCACCAATGACCTAACGGCCGGCAGGCCTATGCATGGGTGGGGTTATACGACCTCGCAGTAGTCACTGCCGTGACTGCAGGGAGTTAGCAAGCACCGTCGTAACAGAAGGACCCTGGAACGGGCCACCACAGAGGGTGACAGTCCCGTACGTGAAACGATGGGTGCCTCCCGCGGGAGTTCGTGAGTACCACGGAACACGTGTAATTCCGTGGGAATTCAGGCGGACCACCGTCTAAGGCTAAATACTCGTGATGACCGATAGTGAACTAGTACCGTGAGGGAAAGGTGAAAAGCACCCCGGGAGGGGAATGAAATAGTCCCTGAAACCGCGTGCCTACAAGCAGTCGAAGCACGACATGAGCGTGTGACGGCGTGCCTATTGAAGAATGAGCCTACGAGTTACGTTCAGTGGCAAGGTTAAGTCAGGAAACTGACGGAGCCGGAGCGAAAGCGAGTCTGAATAGGGCGTTGAGTCGCTGGACGTAGACCCGAAACCGGGTGATCTATCCATGGCCAGGGTGAAGCGGGAGTGATGTCTCGTGGAGGCCCGAACCTTCTAACGTTGCAAAGTTATTGGATGAGTTGTGGATAGCGGAGAAATTCCAATCGAACCCGGAGATAGCTGGTTCTCCTCGAAATGCATTTAGGTGCAGCCTCGGAAATTTTTATCCAGCGGAGGTAGAGCTCTGAATGGGCTAGGGGGTTAATCGCCTACCAAACCCAATCAAACTGCGAATGCCGTTGGAAGAAGTCCGGGAGTGAGTCCGCGGGAGCTAAGTTTCGCGGTCGAGAGGGAAACAACCCAGACCACCAGCTAAGGCCCCTAAGTTCTGGCTAAGTGTCAAAGGATGTTGAGTTGCAGAAACAACCAGGATGTTGGCTTAGAAGCAGCCACCATTTAAAGAGTGCGTAATAGCTCACTGGTCGAGTGGCTCTGCGCCGACAATGTACCGGGGCTCAAGCCAGGCGCCGAAGCTGTGGACTGTCCGCAAGGGCAGTGGTAGAGGAGCGTTCTGTTCAGCGGTGAAGGTGTACGGGTGACCGGCACTGGAGCGGACAGAAGTGAGAATGTAGGCATGAGTAGCGTATTGACGATGAGAATTCGTCGCACCGATAACCTAAGGTTTCCTACGGAAGGTTTATCCGCGTAGGGTTAGTCGGGCCTAAGCCGAGGGCGAAAGCCGTAGGCGATGGACAGCAGGTTAGTATTCCTGCACCACGTGTGACGCGTTGATCAAAGGCGTGACCCGGGAGGATAGGTGGAGCGGGCCCATTGGACATGGTCCGTCCCTGGAGCGTAGGCGTCTGGCCGTAGGCAAATCCGCGGTCAGGTTAAGCGGAGGCTCCGGGGGAAGCAGCGACCTCGGTCAAAGCGATTCTGCTGATTCCA
Organism: uncultured Chloroflexia bacterium; assembly: GCA_963743185.1. Classification (GTDB taxonomy): domain Bacteria; phylum Chloroflexota; class Dehalococcoidia; order DSTF01; family JACRBR01; genus JANXYW01. The sequence goes on from CAVUOT010000010.1 coordinate 584,040, forward strand.
TGCCGGCGAGAAAAGCGTCGTTGGGAGCAACACACGTGCCCGTACCGCAAACCGACACTGGTAGGTAGGGGTAAGTACCCTAAGGTGACGAGAGAACCCTTGTTAAGGAACTAGGCAAGTTGGCTCCGTAACTTCGGGAGAAGGAGCACCCCTGAGCGTGACCGGACTTGCTCCGTGAGCGCCCGGGGGTCGCAGAGAGTTCGGCTCAGGCGACTGTTTAACAAAAACACAGGTCTCTGCTAACCCGTAAGGGGATGTATAGGGGCTGACGCCTGCCCAGTGCTGGAAGGTTAAGGGGAGGGCTTCACGGCTCGAACCGAAGCCCCAGTGAACGGCGGCCGTAACTATAACGGTCCTAAGGTAGCGAAATTCCTTGTCGGGTAAGTTCCGACCCGCACGAATGGCGTAACGATCTGAGCGCTGTCTCAACAAGGGACTCGGCGAAATTGAAGTACGCGTGAAGATGCGCGTTTCCCGCGCCAGGACAAAAAGACCCCGTGGAGCTTTACTGCAGCTTGGCACTGGAGGTGGGTTTTGAATGCGTAGGATAGGTGGGAGGCGATGAAGCCGGGCTTTCGGGCTCGGTGGAGCCAACCTTGAAATACCACTCTTTCCTGACTTACCTTCTAACGTCTGATCAAGCAGACGGACGGTGCCTGGTGGGCAGTTTGACTGGGGCGGTCGCCTCCTAAAGAGTAACGGAGGCGTACAAAGGTGCCCTCAGGGTGGATGGAAATCACCCGTTGCGTGCATTGGCATAAGGGCGCTTGACTGTAAGACCTACAAGTCGAGCAGGGACGAAAGTCGGTCAAAGTGATCCTACGGTTCCGAGTGGAAGGGCCGTGGCTTAACGGATACAAGCTACCCCGGGGATAACAGGCTTATCTTGCCCAAGCGTTCCATAGCGACGGCAAGGTTTGGCACCTCGATGTCGGCTGGTCGCCGTCCTCGGGGCTGAAGTAGGTCCCAAGGGTCCGGCTGTTCGCCGGTTAAAGCGGTACGCGAGCTGGGTTCAGAACGTCGTGAGACAGTTCGGTCTCTATCCGGCGTGGGCGTAGGAGATTTGGAGAGGAGCTGCCCCTAGTACGAGAGGACCGGGGTGGACAGACCTCTGGTGTGTCGGTTGTTCCGCCAGGAGCACTGCCGAGGAGTAGCCAAGTCTGGATGGGATAAGCGCTGAAGGCATCTAAGTGCGAAGCCCACCTCGAGGATAAGATCTCCCACTGGATAACCAGGTAAGACCACGGGCAGACTTACCCGTTTGATAGGCGGCACGTGTACGCACAGCAATGTGTTTAGCCAAGCCGTACTAATGGTCGAGGGCTTGACCTACATTGAATTCTCTACGTGATTGCGGCTCGCTTCCCGCAGCCCGGAACCAAAGTACTGACGCAGGTTTCCCTTATTCGAACACGTGACGTACGCTGAAGAGCGGACGCCACGGCGCGCGCGTCGCGGGGTGGAGCAGTGGCAGCTCGTCGGGCTCATAACCCGAAGGTCGGAGGTTCGAATCCTTCCCCCGCTACCAACAATTGAATATTCCTGGTGCCTAGAGCAAGGTGGACCCCACCCGTTCCCATCCCGAACACGGAAGTGAAACGCCTCACAGCGCCGACGATACTGGGGGAGCAATCCTCTGTGGAAAATAGGCCAGTGCCAGGGTATATGAGAGCCCCACGTGAAAACGCGGGGCTCTCGCCTTTGTCGCGCGGACTGCGTCACTCGTCCGATTACGGATGAGTACATCGCGGAGCTGCTCCGCCACGTTGCTGGCGGCGCCCGGCTTGAGCTCGTTGATCCGCGCCCGCACAGGTGTCGGGTCCTTGTACCAGCGCGCGTCGAGCTGGACGTACTCCTTCATCGGGCCGGGCACGCTTTCTCGGCGAAGATGGCGTCGACCGGACAAGCCGGTTCGCCGGCGCCGCAATCGTTGCACTCACCGGGGTCGATGTAGACCTTGCGATCCACGTTCTCGTCGAAGTCGATGCAGTCGACCGGACAAACGCCGATGCAGTCCTGGGTCACCTCGTCGATGCACGCTCCGTGATCACGTAGGCCATACGGCTGACTCCTTCGCGTAGGTTCCCCGGGCCCGGTGCCCGGTTCTACGCGAGTAGTATCGGCCGCGGTGTGCGATGGGTAGCACCTCGAGCGCCTGGCGAGCACATCTCGCTCGGAATCCTACCGCGACTTCACTCGGGCTATCGACGACCCAGCACCACCGCCGCGGCCGCGGGGGCGCCGCTACGCC
>CAVUOT010000011.1:0-28714 GCA_963743185.1 uncultured Chloroflexia bacterium
CGGCATCTATCCTTGATTCGCGTCGAGCGCTGGCGCCCGGGTGACGTGACGACGGAGGTATTCCCACAATGGCACAACTCAACAACGTAGTCGTCGTCGATGGCGTCCGCTCGGCGTTCGGCCGCGGCGGCCGCGGCAAGCTCGTCGCCACGCGCCTCGATGAGGCCGGCGGCAAGATCGTCCGCGCGCTCCTCGAGCGCAACCCGAAGGTGAAGGACGGATGATCGAGGACATCGGCCTCGGCAACGTCAGGGGCGCGGGCGAGGATCCTCATCGGCGCGAACAACGTCGCGCGCCTGGCCGGCCTGCCCGCCGAGGTCTGCGCGTTCGACAGCAACCGCCAGTGCGGCTCGAGCATGGAGACGCTGCACCGCGTCGCGCAGTCGATCATGGTCGGCGCGACCGAGTGCGGCATCGCCCTCGGCATCGAGCGCATGGGCCGCTCGCTCGGCGGCGGCCCGCAGCGGCCCGAAGACGCGCATCACCGAGTTCAACAAGGACGCTCGCGAAGATGAACGCGGTGCAGCGCAACATGGCGCCCGACCACGACCAGGACTTCTCCGTGCCGTTCCCGGACGACATCCTCAACTCGACCCGATCATGTCGATGACCCAGACCGCCCAGAACGTGGCCGAGGTCTACGACCTCTCGCGCGAAGCAATGGACCAGTTCTCCGTCGAGAGCCACAGGAAGCTGGCCGCGGCCTACGACAAAGGGATCTACAAGGAGGAGATCATCCCGCTCGAAGTCGAGACGCCGGTCTTCGACGACCAGGGAAACTGGCTGCCGGACGAGCACGGCAAGAAGGTCATCTTCGACCGCGACGAGTGCCTGCGCCCCGGAACGAACATGGAGACGCTGAGCGGGCTCCAGCCCGTCAGCGGCATCCAGAGCCTGACCGGCAGCGAGCTGCGCATCACGGCCGGCAACTCGTGCCCGACGAACGACGGCGTCTCGGCGGCGCTGCTGATGAGCGAGGAGAAAGCCCGCGCGCTCGGCCTGACGCCGCTGGCGCGCATCGTCGGCATCGGCGTCGGCGGCGTGAAGCCGCAGGTGATGGGCCTGGGCCCGATCCCGTCGACGAAGAAGGCGCTGCTTCACGCCGGCATTACGGCCGACCAGATCGACCGCGTCGAGTTCAACGAGGCCTTCGCCGCGCAGGTGATCCCGTCCTGCAAGGAGCTCGGCATTTCGCTGGATCGCGTCAACGTCAACGGCGGCTCGATCGCGATCGGCCACCCGCTCGGCGCGACGGGCGCGCGGCTGGTGTCGACCGTCGCGCACGAACTGCGCCGCAGCGGCAAGCGCTACGGCCTGGCCACGCAGTGCATCGGCGCCGGCATGGGCATCTCGACGATCATCGAGGCGATGTAGTTCGTAGTTCGTAGTTTGTAGTGAGTAGTGAACCGGCGGGTGCGAGCCCGCCGGTTCTTCTTCGACTAGTTCTTGCACTGTGAGTGCAAGTAGCGATATGCTCGCTGCGATGACCTCAGCAGTGGTCTCCAGGCAGCCCTCCCGAGCAGGCGTCGATGGCCGCACGGCCCGCGCGGCGCGTACGAACGACGCTGTCGTGGAAGCTTATTTGAGCCTTATCGACGAAGGGGACCTGCGGCCAGGCGCGCAGCGCATCGCCGAGCGGGCGGGCGTATCGCTCCGCAGCGTCTTTCATCACTTCCAGGATCTCGAGACGCTCCTTGGCGCCGCCGCGGATCGCCAGACACGCCGCGTCGGCATGCCGCCGAGGCTGCCGGCCGACGGGCCGCTTGCGGAGCGCATCGAGGCGTTCGTCGCGGCGCGCTCGCGCATGCTCGAGGCGATCACGCCGGTGCGGCGGGCGGCCGTGCTCAACGAGCCGTTCTCGCCGACGCTGGCCGCGCGCCTGAAGTGGGCCCGCGACCTCGCGCGCGATGACGTCGCCCGGATGTTTCATGCTGAACTCTCCGCCCACGGCCCTCGGCTGCTCGCCGCGAGCTGCTCGCCGCGATCGCGGTGGCGGCCGAGTGGTCGACGTGGGAGGCGCTGCGGGCGCACCAGGGACTGACCGTCGCGCAGGCGCGGCGAGTGATGGCGCGCACGATCGGTGCGCTGCTGAAGGAGGAATCGAGATGAACGTCCTGCGGACCCCCGACGATCGATTCAGCAAGCTGCCCGGCTACGCGTTCGCGCCGCACTACGTGGAGGTCCCGGACCGGCAGGGCGGCGTGCTGCGCGTGCACTACGTCGACGAGGGGCCGCGCGACGCGGAGGTCGTGCTGATGCTGCACGGCGAGCCGTCGTGGTGCTACCTGTATCGCAAGATGATCCCGATCATCACCGCCGCCGGGCTGCGCGCCGTCGCGCCGGACCTCATCGGCTTCGGCCGCAGCGACAAGCCGGCGACGCCAGGACGACTACACGTACCAGGCGCACGTCGACTGGATGGCGACCTTCCTCGAGAAGCTCGACCTGCGCGGCATCACGCTCGTCTGCCAGGACTGGGGCGGGCTGATCGGCCTGCGCCTCGCGGCGGAGCACCCGGAGCGCTTCGCCCGCATCGTCGCCGCGAACACGTTCCTGCCGACCGGCGACAACCCGCCCGGCGAGGCGTTCCTGCGCTGGCAGGAGTTCTCGCAGAAGGCGCCGTCGCTGCCGATCGGCAACATCGTGAAGGGCGGCTGCAAGACCGACGTGCCGCCGGAGGTCGTCGCCGCGTACGACGCGCCGTTCCCCGACGACACGTACAAGGCCGGCGCGCGCAAGTTCCCCTTGCTCGTGCCGACGCGGCCGGACGACCCGGCATCGGCGGCGAACCGCAAGGCGTGGGAGGTGCTGCGCGCGTGGGAGAAGCCGTTCCTCTGCGCGTTCAGCGACGAGGACCCGATCACGCGCGGCGGCGACCGCGCCTTCCAGGAGATGGTGCCCGGCACGAAGGGGCAACCGCACACGACGATCAAGGGCGGTGGCCACTTCCTGCAGGAGGACAAGGGCGAGGATCTGGCGGCCGCGGTCGTGAGCTTCGTCAAGGGCTCGAAGGGCGCGTAACGCGCTCGGTGCCCGCTGCGGGCCGGGGTTGTGAGGACGCCGACGCCGCGGTCTCGCACGTCAACCGAATTCGGTTGCCGGAAACGCGTTTCCAGTGCTAATCATGGCGGCGCCTCGTATCCTTAACCTGTACGCGCGCATCGGTGGCGATGTTCCGCGCGAGGTTCAAGTCGAGGTGACGCGATGGTGACGGCGACGGAAGCTCCAGCGACGACGGCGAATTTCTCGCTGGACCTGAACGAAGAGCAGCTCCAGCTGCAGCAGTGGGTGCACGGGTTCGCGGAGAAGGTCGTGCGGCCCGCCGCGCACGAGTGGGACGAGCGCGAAGAGACGCCGTGGGAGATCATCAAGGAAGCGGCGCAGGTCGGCATCTACGGCACGCAGTTCATGGCGCATATCTCGTCGGATCCGACGGGGCTGATGCTGCCCGTGGCGGTCGAGGAGATGTTCTGGGGTGACGCCGGCATCGGCATGGCGATCTTCGGCACGGCGCTCGCGGTGACGGCGATCGGCGGCAACGGCACGCCGCAACAGATCGGCGAGTGGGTGCCCCAGTGCTACGGCACCCCCGACGACCTGAAGCTCGGCGCCTTCTGCGTCTCCGAGCCCGACGCCGGTTCCGACGTCGCCGGCATGAAGACGCGCGCCGTGTACAACGAAGCCAAGGACGAGTGGACGCTCAACGGGCAGAAGACGTGGATCTCGAACGGCGGCATCGCCGACATCCACGTCGTCGTCGCTGTGGTGGATCCTGCGCTCGGTACGCGCGGACAGGCGTCGTTCGTCGTGCCGCCAAAGACGCCGGGACTGCGACAGGGCGTGAAGTTCAAGAAGATGGGCATCCGCGCGTCGCACACCGCCGAGGTGTTCCTCGACGACGTAAAGGTGCCGGGCAGGTGTCTCCTGGGCGGCAAAGAGAAGCTCGACGCGCGGTTGGCGCGTGCGCGAGAAGGACTGAAGTCGGGCCAACAGGCGGCGCTGGGCACGTTCGAGGCGACGCGGCCAGCTGTAGGCGCCATGGCGCTCGGCACCGCGCGCGCCGCGTACGAGTGGTCGCTCGACTACGCGAAGGAGCGCCACCAGTTCGGCAGGCCGATCATCGAGAATCAAGCGATCTCGTTCATGCTGGCCAACATGAAGACGGAGATGGACGCGGCGCGGCTGCTGGTGTGGCGCGCGGCGTGGATGGCGAAGACGCGCAAGCCCTTCCTGGCCGCCGAAGGATCGATGTCGAAGTTCAAGGCCGGCGAGGTCTGTGTGTGGGTGACCGAGCGCGCGATCCAGATCGCCGGCGGTGTCGGCTACGTGCGCGACGCGCCGCTGGAGCGGTGGCACCGCGACTCGAAGATCTACACCATCTTCGAGGGCACGTCGGAGATCCAGCAGCTCGTCATCGCACGGGCGATCTCGGGGATGCGCCTGGCGTAACGTCGCTGGCCGCCGGAGTTGTCGAGAAGGGTCGCGCGGACCTCGTCTTCTCGCACCTGTTGTCGTCGCCGCCGAGCGAAATGCCCGGCGGCTGATGATTTCGCGCCGGGCATGAGCGAGATCTACGGCGGGCGACCACCAGCGCCAACGACGGCAGCGGTTCGCGATCGAATAGGAGCTACATGAGCGACGTACTGATCATCTCCGACGATGCGCACGTGCGCACGATCCGGCTGAACCGGCCGGAGAAGAAGAACGCGCTCTCCGACGAGCTGGCGTGGGGCATCGTGACCGCGGTCGAAGAAGCGTCGCGCGACGACGCCGTGTGGGTGATCGCCATCACCGGTACGGGCGATGCGTTCTGCTCGGGGCTCGATCTGACGGGCACGGGCGAAGGCGCGTCGCCGCTGTCGCCGCAGGCGCAGTTCATGGACGACGTCGGCTGGGTCGGCAACTTCGCGCTGGTGCTGCGCGAGGTGTGCGACAAGCCGATCGTCGGCGGGCTGAACGGTGTGGCGGCCGGCGCCGGCCTTTCGCTGGCGATGGCGTGCGACATGCGCATCGGCGCGCAGCGGCTGCGGCTGATCGCCGGCTATCCGCGCATCGGCGGCTCGCCGGACGGCGGACTCACGTGGACGCTGCCGCAGGCGATCGGCTACGAGCAGGCGATGCGCTTCCTGCTGGAGAATCGCACGGTCGACGCCGACGAGGCGCTGCGGCTGGGGTTCGTCGGCGAGATCGTGCCGGACGCGAAGTTCGACGCGCGGCTGGCGGAGTATTGCGCGTTCCTCGCCGAGCGCTCGCCGATCGCGAGCCGCTTGACGAAGCGCGGCATCGCCCGCGCGACGCGCATCGACCTCGAGGACCAGGTGCGCTTCGAGCTGGCGAACATTCGCCGCGCGTTCTCGACGAACGACGCGGCGGAGGCGCGCAAGGCGTTCTTCGACAAGCGTGCGCCGGTGTTCAAGGGACGATAGTGGTAGTGGCTAGTGGCTAGTGGATAGAGTTGGGAGAGAGCGAGCGATGACGCTTGTAGAGTTCATTACCGCTGAGTTGACGCGGCTGCACGGGACGCTGGATCGCGGCGTCGCTGATCTGACGCCGGAGCAGTGGCACGCCATCCCGGCGGGCAATCACGCGGCCAATCACATCGCCTTCGAGATGTGGCACTACGCGCGGACCGAGGACAACATCGTGCGCTTCATCATCCAGGGCCGCAAGCCGACGGTCTGGATGGAGGGCGGTTGGGCGGAGAAGCTGGGGCTGCCGCCGATCGCGCAGGGCACCGGCATGACGGCCGCGGACGCGCAGGCGCTGCGCATCGCCGATCTCGATGCGTTCAAGCGCTACATCCAGGACGTCTGGCAGAGCACGGCGACCTGGCTCGCGAACCCCGACACGTCCGTGTTCGACACGCCGGTGATGGTGAAGCCGCTCGGCGAGATGCCGGCGATCCGCGCGCTCGGGCAGGTGTGCATGACGCACGGCTTCACGCATCTCGGCGAGCTGGAGCTGTGCCGCACGCTGCTGGGCCTGAAGTCCGCGATCGGCGTGTAGCGGCACACCGCGGAGGTCATGGTCGGGCGCTCGGACGTCAATTCCAGTGGGAGACCTTTTGCGAAATGCGACCCCTTCGGTACTCCATCAACGTCACATTGGACGGGTGCTGCGATCATCGTGCCGGCCTCGTGGACGAAGACTTGCATCGTCACGCGGTCGAGAACCTCAACCAGGCCGATGCCCTTCTCTTTGGCCGGGTGACTTACGAAATGATGGAATCAGCGTGGCGGCCGCCGGCGCCGACGGGGGTGAGGCCGGATTGGATGGCCGATTGGATGGAACCCTTCGCCCGGACGATCGACGTAGCAAAGAAGTACGTCGTGTCGAGCACCCTGGAGCAGGTCGATTGGAACGCGGAACTCGTGCGCGGGGATCTGGGCAAGGCCGTTCAGCAACTCAAGCGGGAGTCGGGCAAGGGACTGTTCGTGGGAGGTGTGAAGCTCCCACTGGCGTTGACGGAGCTGGGATTGATCGATGAGTACGAGTTCGTGGTGCATCCCAGGCTCGCGGGCCACGGGCCGACGTTGTTCGCGGGGCTATCGAAGCATGTCGACTTGAAGCTCGTGAGCCGGCTGGAGTTCGGCTCGGGGGCAGTGGCGATGCGGTACGAGCCGAGAAGGTAGCCATCGGGCTTGTAGCCCGAGCCGGCCGCATCATGGGACCCTGGTTCGCGGCTCTTGCGCGCCCCACCGCAGCGGTTCCCTCCGCGGCGGCCCACAACAACGCCTTGGCCTGGCGCACCTCCCGAGCCGGCGCGGTGTGCGAACGAGCAAGCCCCTCCAGCTCAACCCGCTGCCCACCCGTCATCTCCAAAGCCCCAGCCGCAGCCACCATCCCACCCACACTACGACAGATCACTATTCAAGCGACACGCCACTAGTCAGGACGCGCGTGCCCGGCGGGTTCACCTGTTCCGCACGTACTTGCGATAGGCGGCCGCCCAGTCCGTCGCGATCTCGCGCTGCACCGTTGCGACGTCCAGGCTGTGGTCGCAGATGCGGCGGTGCAGCTCGTCCTCCAGCGCATCTTTCTCGAGACGGCCGGGGCGCGGCTCCGTCGGCTGCGGCCAGAGGTTCTTGATGTCGTTCGAGCCGCCGACGCCGAGCGGGACCAGGTGGTCGACCTCGTATTCGCCCGGGCCGTGCGTCGCGATGTGGTACTCGGCGTAGACGTCATCTTTCGTCCGTGAGCTGACGTCGCGCGTGCGCTTTGCGTAGCCCGACACGCAGATCTCGTTCGCGTTCGTCGTCAGCACATCGCCCGGCGTGAGCTTCGCGTCCGGCATGACGGCCGCGCCCGTGTCGAGCGCGGCAGGCGCGCTGGAGGCGCACGCCACCGGCAGCAAGGCCGCGGCGAAGAGCATCGCGAGTGCGAACCGGCGCGGCCATGTCCATCTCGCGGCGATGCTCATCCGCAGTTCGTGCCGCCGTTGAACGGACCACCGGGCGCCCACATGTTCCACTGCGCCGTGCGCGCCCACGCCTCTGACGCGCGAGCCCACGACAGGTACTTCTCGTTGTCGCCGTAGTAGGCGGCCTTCGCGAGGCCCACGTACACCATGACGATGCTGATGTTGTAGTCCGCCCCGTCGGCGCCGGTGACGATCGGCGCGGCGAGATCGCGGCCGTAGCGATCGACGGTCACCGCGTCGTAGTCGAGCCGGACGTGCGTGCCGGGGCGGAGGAAGATGTTGCGCAGCGCCGCGCCGGCCCACGCGCCGCCGCACGCGGACAGCTCGGGCGCGTTGATCTGGAGCATACGGATGTGCGTGCCGCCGACGCAGACGAACGTGTCGCCGTCGATCACGCGGTCGACCACGCACGACGGCTGCGTGGCCTCGGCGCGGGGCGCGCCGATCAGCGCGATTGCCGCGAGCAGGAGAACGATGATGCGTGAGCGCACGCCTGAGCCTACCAGACGGCGCTTCGCGTCTCGCGTATGGCCGTGGCCTTCCATATAATGCGATCGATGAAGTTCGCCGTGCTCGTCTTCCCCGGCACCTGGTCCGAACGCGACTGCCAGTACGTGCTCTCGCACGAGATGGGGCAGTCCGCGGACCTCGTCTGGCACCGCGAATCCAGCCTGGACGGGTACGACGCCGTCGTCATCCCGGGCGGCTTCTCGTACGGCGACCACCTGCGGTGCGGCGCTGTCGCGCGCTTCTCTCCGGTGATGGAGGCGGTGCAGCGGCACGCCGACGCCGGCAAGCCCGTGATCGGCATCTGCAACGGCTTCCAGGTGCTGTGCGAGTCCCACATGCTGCCGGGCGCGCTGATGCGCAACGACAGCCTGCAGTTCCGCTGCGTGCCGACGTACCTGCGCATCGAGAACGCGGAGACGATCTTCACGCGCGCGGGGCACGCCGGCCAGGTGCTGATGGTGCCGATCTCGCACGGCGAAGGCAACTACTACGCGGATGCCGAGACGGTCGCGCGGCTCGAGGCCGAGCGCCGCGTCGTCTTCCGCTACGTGACGCCGGACGGCGAAGTGACGCCGGATGCGAACCCGAACGGCTCGCTGAACAACATCGCGGGCATCATCAACGAGCGCGGGAACGTGCTGGGCATGATGCCGCACCCCGAGCGATCGTCCGAGCCGCTCATGGGCGGCAGCGACGGGCTCGTGATCTTCCGCTCGATGATCGAGAGCGCCGTCGCCGTCACGGCCTAACAGTCTGCCTCAGACACTCTTCGGCCGAGTGGCAGGTTGCCGGTGTGCCGTTTGCACCGGTACGGCGGCGCTTGCATGAGACCATACTGTGTGTGTGCAGACGACATCAGCGCGACTGAATCAAGACGAGTCGAAGCGACGGCTTTTCGCATATGCGGTCGCTGTCGCCTCAGCCGCGGGCCTCGCGGGCGTATTCGTCGCCTCTGAGCGCGACGCCGGCAAGCTGGGCTTTCTGCTCTGGTTTCATCACGAGGGGCGCGGTGTGGGAGCGCCGGGACTCGCGCTGCTGGCGCTCTTTGGTCTGGCGTTTTCGCTGACGGCTGGTGCGCTGGCCGGAGCCGGCTTCGCCCGCCTCCTTGCCGTCGCCGCCAATATGAGCGTGAAGGCGACACTGGCGGGCGGCGTCGTGTTCATCTTCCTCTACCCGGATCTCCCGCAATTCGATAACAAGTCGCTGTTTTCTCGTGCGATCGCGTATCCGGTCCTCGCGTGTGTGCCGCTTGCGTTGTACGCGCGGCGGAGGCATGTTGCGTATCCTCATCTGTGCGATCTGTGCTGGAGTTTCGCGCTCACCATCGACATTGTCGGTAACGACCTGCACTGGTACGGCAACTGGAAGCACTGGGACGATACCGTGCACTTCTTGAACGCCGTCCCGCTGATGGTGCTCATCGTCGTCGCCGTGCTGGCGCTGGAGCGCAATGGCGTGGTCCGGCTGGGCTTCTGGGGCGCTGCCCTTGTCGGGCTCGCGATCTACACATCGCTGCACGGTATGTGGGAGATGGAGGAGTACCTCCTGGACCGCTTCGCGGGCACGGAACTCCAGCCCGGAGGTATGTCGGAGGCAACGCGAAACAACGTGTCCAGTATGGCCGGCTCGCTGATAGGCGTCGCCGCTCTCTGGTGGTGGCAGGTGGATGACGTCCTGGACGGCGCATTCGTGAAGCCGGTGGCGGCGCTGTTCTCCAGGCGCTGACGCCGTTGCGGCGCCGGCAGCTCCCGCTGCTCCGTCTTCCGCGCTCACTTCACGGCGAAGATGCGATAGCCCACTTCACGCGCGCGGAAGTATCCCGTCGCGACGCACACCGTCTTGTTCAGCCACGCATACTTCTCGCTGCCGGTCTCGAAGCGCGGCGTGGTGCGGAAGTAGTACTCCGACGGGCTGACGTCCTCGCCCCCGAGTACGCGCGCCATGACGGCCGGCGTGACGTCGAGGACGCCGTGATAGCTGATGTAGAGGAGCGCGCCGTCGTCGGTCTCCAGCGTTCCGCGCACGTCGAGTTCGCCGACGCCGTTGGCGAGCGTCAGCAACCAGTCTCCGCCGCCCGGACGGACCGTGCCGCGCAGCTTCGGGCCGGCGAACGTGCCGCCGGTCACGATGTGGATCGATCGCGTGCCAAACGGCGTCGCGCCGACGATCTCGGCGGGCGCGAGATCGATGTGTGCTTCGAGGAGCAGCTCAGTGACGATGGCATCAGGCAGTTGCGGCATGTGGATCCTCCGATCGTCGGTACGGCCCTCAGAGTACGGATGGCAGCGGCTTAGCGCACGGCGAACGCCCGCGTGCGCACGCGCCCTGCACATGAAGACGGGCGGTACTCGCTGGAGTACCGCCCGTCGCGTTTTGCGCGATGGTCCGTGGACGGTTAGAGGCAGCCCGACTCGCTCGCCCAGGGGTTGCCGGCCTTCCACATGTTCCAGCACTGCGACTTGGCGTAGCTTTGCGACGCGTTGAACCAGCCGACGTGCGCGATGTTGACACCGTCCGACGTCGATCGCGCCATCCCGACGTAGATGAGCACCGCCGACATGTTGTAGTCGGCGCTGTCCGTGCCCACGACGTGCGGGTAGGCGAACGCGGCGCCGGTGCCGTCCGTCAGGCTGACGTCGGTCTCCAGCGTGATCGTCTTGCCGCCCAGGAACCAGTTGGTCACCGCGCGCGCCCAGTCGGAGCCCGGCTCCGCGGCGACGGGCGAACCGACGCCTATGAAGTGGACGTGACGGCCGTCGGCGCACTGCACCAGGTTGCCCTCGATGGCGTGCGTCACGTGACATGCGTCAGGCGGCGGCAGCGGCGGCGGGGGCAGCACGGGCGGCGCGTCGAACGTGACGGTCGCCGGGCCGCAGTAGCCGTCGGTGATGATGATGGGCCTGCAGCTCATGATCTCGAGGCCGACGTTGCTGCCGATCTGCACGTGGTAGAGGTGGAGCGTATCGACGCCCGCCGCGAGCGACGTGAAGTGGATGCGCGCGATCGGCCCGTTGCCGACGCCGGCGGGCGTACCGTCGCAGTAGATGTAGGCGTCGCCCGTAGCGAGATCGCCGTCGGCGTTGGGATTCGCTTCGGGAAGCGCGCCCGTCGCGCCCGAGCAGGCGAAGAGCGACGTGGAGAGCGTCGCGGTCGATGGCGGGTCGGCGCTCAAGAGCGACTTGTTGTAGGTGAGCGTGAACCGGATCGTGCCGAGGTTGCCGGCGAAGTTGTCCGCGTAGACGTCGACGTCGAATTCGTGCCCGACGCTGGCCGTGGTGTCGACGGTTCCACCGGGGATCGCGTCGAGCCACAGGCACGGCGTGCCGGCGCACGGCGATGCCAGCGCCGGCGTGGCGCGGCCGGAGCCGAAGATCGCGCCGCCCACCGCGACCGTCGCGAGGGTGACGCCCAGGATTGCTGTCTTGATGGTGGTGAGCTTCATTGGTCCCTCCTCCATTAGGAATCCCTAAGGGATCCCGGCTATGTATCGGTCTTGCCGCCCGGGAAGCACATAGTTGCTGCGCTTCGGGAGTTAGACCGGGGAGGGCGAGATTTCTTACGGAGGGGACTCCGAAGCTGTGCTATGACATAACGAAACTGACGAGCCCGCGCCACGATAGTGAGGGTGGCTCGTCAGCCCGCGCCACGACAACCGGGGCGGCTCCTCGGCGCTCCGCTAGAGGGCGTTCTTGTGGATGCGGCCCCCCTGCATGATCAGGGCGAGCCGCGCCTTGTCCTGCAGCAGCTTGATATCGGCCAGCGGGTCGCCGTCAACGATCAGCAGGTCGGCGAGCTTGCCGGGCTCGAGGGTGCCGGCGTCCTTCTGCGTGTGCATGCACTCGCTGGCGGTCTTCGTCGTCGCGACGATCGCCTGCATCGGCGTCATGCCGCATTCGACCATGCGCTCGAGCTCCTCCGCGTTGTGGCCGTGCGGGCCGACGCCGCTGTCGGTGCCCATCGCTACGCGGACGCCTGCGGCGATCGCGCGCGTGATGCTGGCCTTGTGGTCGGTCATCACTTCTTTCGTCTTGCGAATCGATTGCGGCAGCACGCTGCCCGGCGCGTTCTCGGCGTTGCGCAGCACCCAGAGCGGCGCGACGAGCGTCGGCACGAGGAACGTGCCGCGGCGTTTCATCTCGGCGATGACGTCATCGTCGAGCCAGATGCCGTGCTCGATCGATTCGACGCCGGCGTTGACCGCGTTCTTGATGCCCTGCGTGCCCTGCGCGTGGGCCATGCACGTCTTCCCGGCGGCCGCGGCCTCCTGCACCATGATCGTGATCTCTTCCGGCGTGAACTGCGTGTGCCCCGGCTCGTCGGAGGGGGAAAGCACGCCTCCGGTCGACATCAGCTTGATGAAGTCGCCGCCGGCGCGCAGGATCGCACGCACGGCTTTGCGCACCTCGTCCGGTCCGTCAACGACGTTCTCGGGCCACTCGGGACCGAGGCTGCCGAGGGCGCGCACCCGCACGCCCGACGGCATCGTCGAGTCGCCGTGGCCGCCGGTCTGCGAGAGCGCCGTCACGGCGATCTTCATGCGCGGTCCCGGTATCAGGCCGCGGTCGAGCGCCATCTTGAAGCCCTGCGGCGTGCCGCCCGCGTCTCGCACGGAGGTCACGCCGGCGTCCAGCGTGTCGCGCGCGTTGCGGGCGCCCAGGAACGTCTGCAGCGTGGGCGGCGTCAGCAGGCGCTCCTGCAGCGAAGCCGGGTGGTAGAGCATGTGGACGTGGCAGTCGATCATGCCCGGCATCACCGTGCGCCCGCCCGCATCGATGACTTCCGCGTCGCGCGGCACGTCGATGCCGGCGCCGGCCTGCGTGATGCGCCCGTCGTCGATGACGATCGTTGCGGCGCGCACCGGTTCGGCGCCGGTGCCGTCGATCAGCGTTGCGTTCGTGATGGCGGTGGTCATCGCACGGCTCCGATCGCGGCTACACCTTGCCGATGAGGCTCTTCAGCAGCGCGCGCGTCCGCGCGAGCGACGCCGCGGCATCCGGCCCGACCGGGAAGACCGGCGCGACGAAGTCGGTGGCGCCGGCGCTCGCGAGCGCGCGGATCTGTCGCTCGACCTGCGCCTCGTTGCCGACGATGGCGACGTCGCCGGGGCCGGTTGCGCCCTCCTTGTCGAGCATGCGCTTGTAGTTCGGCAGGCCGCCGTACACCTGGTACGCCTTGCCGGCGGCCTCGCGCGCGGCCGCGACGTCTTCGGTCACAGCGACGGGCAACCCGACGGCGATGCGCGGCGCGGGCTTGCCGGCTTCCCTGGCGGCGGCCGTGACGCCCGGCACGACGTGCGTTTCGATCGTCTTCGGGCCGGTCATCCACGTGGCGGTGCCGTCGGCCATCGTACCGGCGATCTTCAGCATCATGGGCGCGAGCGCGGAGATGATCACCGGCAGCGGCTTGATGCCGGGCACGGTGATGCCTCCGGTCGTGCGAAAGACCTCGCCGCTGAACGCCACGCGGCCCTCGCGCACCAGCGGCAGCAGCACCGACAGGTACTCCTTCACGTGGCGCGCCGGCCTGTCGTAGGACATGCCCCACATGTTCTCGACGATGACCTTGTGCGAGGGGCCGATGCCGAGCGTGAAGCGGTTGTTCGTCGCGGCCTGCACGGTCATGGCCTGCTGCGCCATCGCCCAGGGATGGCGCGTGTACGTCGGGATCACGGCCGTGCCCAGCTCGATGCGCGACGTGCGCTGCCCGGCCATCGCGATCGCCGTCATCGAGTCGGCGCCGAAGATCTGGCCGAACCACGCGCAGTCGAAGCCGTCGTTCTCCTCGTCGACCACCTGCTGCACGAGTTCCGCGACCGTGAAGTTCGTGGCCTCGCCGTGCATGAGTCCGATGCGCATCGTTACAGTCCTTTCAGGAACTTGAGCAGGGCGTCGTTGACTTCTGCCGCGCGCTCCTGCTGGATCCAGTGGCCGGCGCCGGGGATCACGATCATGTCCTTGAGGCCCGGCACCAATGGCTTCATCGCTTCGGCCGGCGCGAACGCGCGCACCGGGTCATTTTCGCCCGTGATGAAGAGGGCGGGCTGGGTGATCTTCGCCGTCGCAAGCTCGCGGCAGCTCCTCCCAGTCGCGGTCCATGTTCCGATAGCGGTTGAGTCCGCCGCGGAAGCCGCTGCGCTCGAACTCCTTCGCGAAGAACTCGACGTCGGCTTCCGTGAGCCACGCGGGCAGCTTCTCCGGCGCGTTGATGCCGGTGAGGAACTTGTCGCCCTTCTTCTTCGCCAGCACCGGCGCGGCCGCCGTGTCGAACCCGGCAACGCCGGCGAGGAGCGTTCGCATCGTCTTGCGGACGTCGGCTTCGAACTCCGCCTCGGCCACGCCGGGCTCCTGGAAGTAGAGGATGTAGAACCAGTTGTCCTGGAAGACGGCCTTGAGCATCTGCGTCGGCGGCATGGGCCCGCGTCCGAGGTGCGGCACGCTCATGCCGACGACGGCGCGATAGCGGTCCGGGTGGAGCGCGGCGCTGTCCCACGCCATCGGCCCGCCCCAGTCGTGTCCGACGACCACGGCCGTCTTCTCGCCCAGCACGTCGAGAATGCCGAGGTAGTCGGCGAGCATGTTCTTCATGCTGTACGCCTCGATGGGTTGGGGCTTGTCGCTCTGGCCGTAGCCACGCACGTCGGGCGCAACGGCGTGGTAGCCTGCCGCCGCCAGCGCGGGCAGCTGGTGGCGCCACGAGTACCAGGACTCGGGCCAGCCGTGCAGCAGGAGCACCAGCGGCCCCTCGCCCGCCTCGGCGATGTGCATGTTGATGCCGTTCGTCTTGATCGTGCGGTGCGTGATCTCGGGCATGCTTACTCCCGTCGGGTGCGAAGAAGCTGGGACGCGGAACGTAGAACCTGGAACTTAGAACCTGGGACCTAGATGACTATCCGTGAATGCGGCGGTTCGCTCAAGGCGAGCGCTCAGGCTGCGTCGCGCCGGTCAGGGCACGCCGCCGCGTGCCCCTACGATCTCGCGCGAGTGCCCGGCGAGGGCACGGTGGCGGCCTGGCGGCGCATCCGGAAGAACGTGACGACGCCGAACATCAGGGCGCAGAGTACGGCTGTGACGGCGACGCCCTGTCCGGGACCTGCGCCTACCAGCACCTTGCCCTGCAGCCACGGGATCGCCAGCCCGCCGGAGTTGCCCATCGTCACGGTGGCCGCCGTCGCGCTCGAGCGTGCGCCCTCGGAGGCGATCGCCACGGTCGTCGGCCACACGGGACCGAAGCAGAATCCCGCGCCGAACGCCGCAGCCGCGCTCAGCCCGATGTTCCCCGACGACAGCGCGAGCACGAGCGCCGAGATGCCGGCGCCGGCCACGGCGACGGCCAGCAGTGCGCTGGCGTCGCGCCCGCGCGCGAAGTAGACGGCGCTGACGACACGACCGAGCGCCAGCGCGCCCCAGTAGCCCGACGTGAGCAAGGCGCCGGCGAACACGCCGGCGTGCGCCGTCTCGCGCGTGTACGACGACACCCACGATCCAAGCCCGAACTCGGCGCCGACGTACAGGAAGAGCACGGCGCCCATGATCCACGCCGTCGGGTTGCCGGGCAGCGAGAACTCCTCGTCGGGCGCGGCGAGCGGGCGGTGGACGGCGACGTCGGCGACCACGAACACCGCGAGCGTCAGCAGCGAGAACGCGCCGACGCCCGCGTACACGATCGAGCGCTCGCCGGTGGTTGCGAGGATCGCGCCCGCCCAGATCGGCCCGGCGATCGCGCCGAGCGCGAAGAAGAGGTTCAGCCGGTTGACGGCGCTCGGTACGTCCCTCGACGTCAGCGGCATCAAGATGTGCGTCGCGGCGATGATCAGGCCGTCGCCGACGCCGAGCACGACGCCGGCCGCGAGCGCCGTCGGCCAGTTCGGCGCCACGCCGAGCAACGCGACGCCGGCGGAAGCGAACGCCAGTCCTGCGATGCAGAGCACGCGCGTATCGTGTCCGTGCAGCGCGATCGCCACGACCGCCGACGCCGTGATCGAACCGACGAAGAGCGCCGTCAGCATCAATCCGGCGGTGTCGAGCGAGACGCCGAGGTCGTCGGAGATGAACGGCAGCACCGGTCCGAACGACGATGCGTACAGCCCGAGGCAGAACAGCGCCATGAACGATGCCGCGTGCAGGAGGCGATATTCGTCGTCGTGTTCGGGGGTCACGATGCGAAGGTTATCGGCTGCGGCGCGCACGCGATAGCGCCCGAGGCGCTCTGCTGGCGGTTCTCTGTTTTCGCGAAGCGCGGTAGCCTTCGCGCATGAACACGACACAACTCGGGAACACCGGCCTCACCGTTTCAAACCTGTGCCTGGGCACGATGCAGTTCGGCTGGACGGCCGACGAAGCGGCCTCGGCGGCCGTGATGGATGCGTTCGTCGCGGCGGGCGGCAACTTCATCGACACGGCGGACATCTACAGCAACTGGTCGCCGGGTAATCCCGGCGGCGTCTCGGAGGAGATCATCGGCCGCTGGATGAGGGCGCGCGGCAACCGCTCGTCGATCGTGCTCGCGACGAAGGTGCGCGGGCCGATGTGGAAGGGCGATGACGGCGAAGGTCTGAGCCGCGCCCACATCACGCGCGCCGTCGAGGACAGCCTGCGCCGCCTGCAGGTCGAAACGATCGACCTGTACCAGTGCCACTGGCCCGACGAGAAGACGCCCGTCGAGGAGACGCTCACGGTCTTCGATGAGCTGATCAAGGCCGGCAAGGTGCGCTACATCGGTGCGTCGAACTTCAGCGCAGCGCAGCTCGGCGAGGCGCTGAAGTTCGCTCGCGAGAAGAAGCTGCCGCGCTTCTCGACGCTACAGCCGCACCATAACCTCGTGCATCGCAAGGAGTATGAGGCCGAACTCGCCGCGCTGTGCGTGCGCGAGGGGATGGGCGTGATCCCGTACAGCCCGCTCGCCGGCGGCTTCCTCAGCGGCAAGTACCGCAAGGATCAGCCGTTGCCCGAGAGTCAACGCGCGGGTCGCGCGAAGCAGTACATGACCGACCAGGGCTTCGCCGTGATCGATGCGCTCGATGCCGTCGCGAAGGCGCACCGCGTCAGCATCCCCGCGGTCGCCCTCGCGTGGCAGATGACGCGCCCCGCGATCACCGGCCCGATCATCGGCGCCAACACGCCGGATCAGCTCGCCGCGCTGCTGCCCGCGTCGGACCTGCGGTTATCGGCGGAAGAGATCGCGTCGCTGGACGCGGCCAGCGCGGGGACGTGAGCATCGCGAGCTGCGCGGATGGATCGCGTAGGGGCACGCGGTGGCGTGCCCGTCGGCTACTCCGCGAGGCGGCGTTCGTAGATGAGGCGCTCGTAGTACGAGAGCACTTGCTGGCTGACCCGGTCCCAGCTGTAGTACTGCGATCGCTCGCGGCCGCGCGCGGCCATCGCTTCGCCGCGCGACGGATCGCTGAGCACCTCGATCAGGGCGCCGGCGAGCGCCTGCGGGTCCTCCGGGCGCACGAGGAGGCCTTCGACGCCGTGCGTCAGCACTCCCGCGAACCCGTCGATGTTCGAGGCGACGATCGGCAGGCCGGCGGCCATCGCCTCCAGCAGCACGATGCCCTGGCTCTCGAAGCCGGTGTTCGGCGCGCAGAAGACGCGTGCGCTGTGGTGGTAGCGCGGGAGCTCGTCGAACGGCACGTAGCTGCGAAAGACGACGTCGTGCAGCTTCGCCTTTCGGACCGCGCTCTCGTACCGGCCGAACTCACCCGCGCCGACGACGATCAGCCGGCTGTCGGGGATGGCGCGCTGCACACCGACGAACGCGCGAATCAGGTACTTCAGCCCCTTGCGCTTCTCGGGCCGCCCGACGAACAGCACGTTGCGCTTGCCATCGGAGAACTCCGGCAGCGGCGCCACGTCCCTCTCGAAGTGCTCGATGTCGACGCCGTTCGGGATAATGTTGTAGTAGCCGGGGAAGTACTTCTCGATGTGCTTCACCGCCGCCGCTGACACGGCGATCTTGCCGTCGAGCTTCCGCGCCCAGCGCTGGATGAGCCGCCGCCCGTACACGTACGCGAAGTTCGATTCGCGTGCGGCGTGCCACGTACCGACGTTCACCGCCGTCGAGTAACGCAGGAACTGGATGGGCAATTGCGGCATGTACGGCTCGTGGACGTGGACGATGTCGAAGTCCGTCTCGTCGAGCACAGCCTTGATCCTGCCCGATGTGCGCAGCGAGAGCGTAATGCGCGCGATGGATCCGCTCACGCGCAGCGGGATCGGCCGGCCGATGATCGTGATCGGACAGGGGCCGCCGTCCACCTGCTTCACGCCGGGCGCGATGATGTGCGGTTCGTGGCCGAGCTGCACGAACTTCTCCGCCAGGTGCGCGATGTGGTTGTTCACGCCGCCCGACACGGACCAGTCGTACGGCGACACGAGGGCGATCTTCATCGCGGCCCGCTCTCTGGACGCGGTGGCGGCGCGCCGGGCGCCGGCGACGGCTTGTGACGCGCGTGACTGACGATGAAGCTGCGGATCGTCGGCACCCAGCCCATGGCGCGCGGTGTCGCCATCATGCCGCGCCACTGTTGCAGCGCGATGTTGCGGTAGCCCAGCTCCGACATGCGCGGCGCCCTGCCCGGCGCTCCTGACGTCGTCTTCGTCTCGATCGCCCGCCGCAGCTCGGCCGCCGACGTGCCCTCGAACAGCGTGTGCGCGCTGCCGATCGACTGCAGGAAGTGCGCGTCGCTGCAGCCGACGGCCGCCAGGTGGAACCGCTCCCGGTTGAGCCGCCGCGCCTTCGCCGACGTCACGCGCCCGGCCGGGCTCAGGTTGTACTCCTCGATGGCGTCGAAGAATACGGCATCGTTTCGGATCGCGGCGATGCGCTCCAGCACGCGGACGCTGACGCTGCGCGTGAGCCAGGACAGCGGGTGCGGCACGATCGCCAGGCCGCCCTGCGCGTGGATCGCCGCGAGCGTCTCTTCGATGCGGCGGAAGCTCGCGACGGGCTCGTCGATGAACAGCGCCAGCAGGTGGCCGTCGAGCGTCGTCACTTCCATGCCGCAGATCAGCTCGAAGCGGTGGCCGCCACGGCGGGCGTGCAGTTCGCGCGCATCGTCGGCGGTGCGCAGGGTGTCGTGCTCGGTGACCGCGATCACGTCGAGGTCGCTGCGTGCCTCGACGTACGCGAGCAGCTCCGGGACGGTCGCCATGCCGTCGCCGTCGCGCGTGTGGATGTGGAGGTCGGCGGTGCCCATGTGCTGTTGTCCTGCGCCGGGGTCACGCGTGCTCGCCGGCCCGGCGGACGATTCGGCGGTGACCTTCGCGGGTCGCGGCCATTGTAACGCGGCGGGCTCGCTACTTCGGCGGCGCTTGAACGGACGCGGTCGACGCCGGCTTCGATTGCAGATCGTCGGGCCAGATACGGTCGAGGACGCTCCACTGGCCCGGATCTTCCTTCAGGTGCTTTTCGAACAGCGCGAGCAGGGCGGCAGTGTTGACGCGCAGGTCTTCGTCGCGATCGCCGGTGCGGATCATCTCCAGAGGCGGGCCGAGGCGCGTGTAGATCTTGAAGCCGCCGGTGCGGCGCACCCATCCGGGCAGCAGCATCGCGTTGGTACGGATCGCGAGGTCGACGGCGCCGGTCGGGAACCGCGCGGGCGCGCCGCAGAAGTCGAGCACGATACCGCGCTTCTGGATGTCGCGGTCGATGAGTATCGCGGTGACGCCGCCGTTGCGGAGCCAGGCCAGCGCGTTCTTGATGCCGCCGAAGCTGACGGGCTCACAGAGGTGGCCGTGCTTCGTGCGCAGGCTTCGCATGAGCCGCCCCAGCTCGGGCGGCTCCAGCGGCTCGACGAGCGCAAATACCCGGATGCCGATCGCCGCGAGACCCTGGGCGGCGAATTCGGGATTGGCGTAGTGCGCGGATGCGATGATCACACCGCGGCCCGCCGCCCGAGCTTCGTCGAGGTACTCCAACCCGTCGGTTGTCATGTCCTCGTTCCAGAACTTCTCCATGTCCATGCGGTGCAATCCGACCACGTCCGCGTAGTAGCGGGCGGTGTTGCGCGCGCACTGCCGGCTGATGCGGTCGACTTCCTCCTCTGATGCCTCGGGGCCGAGCACGTGGCGGATATTGCTGCGGACGTTCTTGCCGATCCGCGGACCCCAGTCGTAGACGCGGTCAGCGAGGAACCGCCCGATGCCGTAGCGCCAGCTCATCGGCATGCGGCCGATCGTCTGGATCACGGCGAACATCAGGTAGTAGCGCCACTTGCTCAGGCGGGGGAGGAATCGCACGCGTCAGACCTCTTCCGCCAGCGTGCCCGTCGACGCCGGAGCCGTGGCCGTGTTGTTCCAGAGGCGCCGGAAGATGAACCACTGGTCGGGATACTGGCGGATCATCTTCTCCAGCGCGGCCATGATCAGCCGCATCAACTCCTGCACGTCGTGGGCCTCGTCGCCGGTGGGCTCGAAATCGCGCAAGCTTGTGTCGATGATCGGGCGGATCTCCATGTCGTCCTCAGGGCCGCGGAGTACGACCGCGGGCACGACCCAGGCGTTCGTCCGGAGGGCGATGCGCGCGGCGGCGGGCGAGACGAGCGCAGGGGCGCCAAAGAAATCGACACGAAGGCCGGTCGATCCCGAAGCGACGTCGACCAGGAGCGCCAGAATCTCGCCGCGGCGCAACGCCTTGAAGACGGTCGGGCCCATGCGGTCGTGGCCGATCACCTTCGTGCCGAGCTTGCTCCGCGACCCCTGCACGAGGTCGTTCATCGGCGGATAGGGGAAGGTCTCGGCGATCGCGTTGACGGGGTAGCCGTAGGCGCCGATGGCGGCGGCGCCGAAATCCCAGTTACCGAAATGGATGGTGGCGATGATGATGCCGCGGCTGGCGTCCGTCGCCTCGCTCATCTGGCGGAACTCGTCCCACTGTTCGAATCGGATGCGGCCCATGATCTCGTCGCGGGTGATCGACGGGAAGTGGACGAAGTCGATGACGTACTTGCCGAAGTTGCGGAACGAGCGGCGGGCCACCGAATCGACGAACCTGGCGTCGTTGCTTTGCAGCACGTGCGCCAGGTTCGCATTGAGCGCTTTGCGTTGGCGGGGGAAGATCACCCAGTAGCAGAGCAGCGCGACACGCTCGGCGAACCAGTAGCCAGCCCGCAGCGGCAGCGGCCGCGTGACGACGATCGCCAGCCGGAAGAGCCAGTAGACCGTCCTGTCGAGCAACCGTGCCTCATCCCGCTATGAACTCTTCCACCATGTCGTGGGCCACGTCGTCGGCGTACTGCGTCGGCGGCGACTTCATGAAGTACGCCGACGGACCCTCGAGCGGGCCGGCGATGCCGCGATCGAGCGCGATCTTGCAGCAGCGGATCGCGTCGATGACGACGCCGGCAGAGTTCGGGCTATCCCAGACCTCCAGCTTCACCTCAACGTTAAGAGGGACGTCGCCAAAGGTCGTGCCTTCCATCCGAATGTAGCACCATTTGCGGTCCAGAAGCCACGGCACGTGATCCGAAGGCCCCACATGCACATCGCCGGCAGGCAACTCGTAGTCAAGCTGTGACGTGACGGCGTTCGTCTTCGAGATCTTCTTGGATTCGAGCCGCTCTCGTTCGAGCATGTTGAGGAAGTCGGTGTTGCCGCCGAAGTTCAGTTGATATGTACGGTCCAATCGGACGCCGCGCTCGCGAAACAGCCGTGTCAGCACGCGGTGCACGATCGTCGCGCCGACCTGCGACTTGATGTCGTCTCCGATGATCGGCAGTCCAGCTTCCTGGAAGCGCTTGGGCCAGTAGCCGTAATGGTCGCGCGCGATGAAGACGGGGATGCAGTTGACGAAGCCGCAGCCGGCCGCGAGGACCTGCTCGACGTACCACTTCGTCGCCTCCTCCGAGCCGACGGGCAGGTAGCTGACGACGACGTCGGTCTCGGTCTCCTTCAGCAGGCGCACGATGTCGTCGGTCGGGCCCTTCGACTTCGTGATGACTTTCGAAAGGTACTTGCCGAGCCCATCGTGCGTCATGCCGCGCGAGACGCGCACGCCCTGATGGGGCACGTCGCTGAACTTGAAGGTGTTGTTCGGCGTGGTAAAGACGGCCTCCGACAGGTCGTGGCCCACCTTGTTCTCGTCGATGTCGATCGCCGCGACGAAGTTGATGTCGCTGATGTGGTAGCCGCCCAGATTCGTGTGCATGAGGCCGGGGATGAGGTGCCCCTCCTGCGCATCGCGGTAGAAGTAGCGACCCTGCACCAGCGACGATGCGCAGTTGCCGACGCCGATGATCGCGACGTTGATCTTGCCCTTCTGGCGCTTGCCGCCGCCGGCCTTTACCAGCGCTTTCGCCGGCGCCTTAGTTGCTTGCTTTGTCGTCTTCCCCGCCATCGTTCCTCTGCCTCCTTCAACGTAGAACAGCTTCTGCTCGGCCATGCCGAACACGCCGCATACCGCATCGATGAACTGCCGGTTCGGTTGCTTGGCCCCGGACTTGATCTGCGAGAGATAGCCCTCGCTGACGCGATAGCCGCGCCGCTCGAGCTCACCGAGAAGCCAGCGCTGCTTTTGCCCGCGCCCCTCCAGCACCTCAAAGACCCGCGTCTTCAGCATGCCATCACCCTCTGGTAAAGTTTCTTGAACGGTACGAGCGGATGCCTCCAGCGTCAAGTTACGAGAACTTTACCGATATCAGCGTAGCACGCCAGCCGGAGCGGGATCGATGGTACGGATGCACCATCGTTGGGGACGTGGTGTGTACCGCGTCGGTCCGGCTGTATCCTGCGGCGACTCTAGGATCGCCGGACTCACAGCCGAGGACGGCTGCGCCACATGCTTCGCGGCTCTCGAACTGACGGTATCTCGGAATCACTAGGCTAGAGGTAGGTCTTCAACCCATCCTTGAGCGATGTGAGCTTCGGCTTCAACACTTCTATCAGCCGCGTGTTGTCCGCCGTTGCGGGCTGCGTGATGAAGTCGACGGCGTCGGCGGAGAGCGGCGGGGACGGCAGGATGCTGCTGAGGGTGCCGATGGTCTTCCCAACGAACACCGGTTGGTGCAGCAGCGGCCGCTTCTTGCCGAGCACCTCCAGCGCGGTCGAAACGACATCGTTCATCGACATCACCTCGGGCCCGCCGATCTCGAACACGAGGTTAGCCGCTTCCGGCTTGAGCGCGCAGTCTGCGGCGGCTCGCGCGACATCGTCGACGAACACGGGCTGCATGTCCTGCTTGCCGTCGCCGAACATGGGAATGAACGGCAGGCGCTTCGCGAAGCCGAGGAATCGGTTGAGCGAGACGTCCTCCGGCCCGAACACCCAGGCCGGGCGCAAGATCACCCACTCGAGCCCGCTTCGTCTGCACGTAGTCCTCGGCCTCCCACTTGTAGCGGAACCAGTGCTTCTCGGCGTCCTTCGACGCGCCGACGCCGCTGATGCAGACGAAGCGCTTCACTCCTGCCGCCTTCGCCGCGTCGACCTGGTTGCGCGTGCCCTTGAGGTCGATCTCCTCGAACGTGTAGCCCTTGCGCCGGTTCTCGATCGGCGAGCCGGGGAACTGCACGGCGTTGATGACGATATCGACGCCCTGCATGGCCGCCGGCAGCGTTGCAGGATCGCGCACGTCGCCGGGGCGCGGCTTCGACGTCCGTGCCGAGGCGCCGGCGGATCTTGTCGGCGTCTCGCCCGAGCGCGGCGACCTTCTCGCCGCGCCGCAGCAGCTCCTTGACGATCGCCGAACCCACGAAGCCCGTGCCGCCTGTGACGAGAATCATCGAAGTCCTCCTGTGCGGCGAAGCGCCGCGCGTAACCGGCGCATTCCCGGCTTCTCACTGACAGTATGCGCATTCGGCTGGCGTCGAGCATCACGCGATATTCGCGTGGCGCATTGCCGGCGACGCGTGACGGAACCGCAGATTACGCAGATTTCGCAGATGGGATGATTGCTGATCGCGGGCTAGCAGCCAGGAGGAACGTTCGGTGGACGGATGGACGCGGCGTTAGCCGGCCGCGTGCTCGTGCCGAACCTTCTCGGGCAGGCCCCGGGCGATCGGCTCGCCCCTCACGAACGCCGAGACGACGTGCGTCAGCGCATCCGGATTCTCGTCCCAGTACGTGGCGGTCGGCGCGACGGCGAGGCGTGCGTGCGGCATCCGTTCGTGCAGGAGATCTCCGGACGCGAGCGGGTGGATCGGGTCGTCCGGGTGCGTGAGCACCAGCGTCTGGTGCTGGATCTCGGCGAAGCGCTGCGTCGGCAGCCCTGGCCCGTCGAAGAGCAGGCCGCGGATCGCCGGCACGATCGACGCGCGTCGCTGCGCCGCGAAGAACGCGCGCAGGTCGTTGCGAGGGTTCGCGCGCTGCGCCTGCCTCGCCTGCGGAAACGCCATCGATGATGCGCGCGGTCAGCTTCGGTCCGAAGAGCTGGTACAGGTACGACAGGCCGCCCAGGTACCGCTTCGCGGCTTTCGCGTGCGCGCCGAACGGCGGCGGCGACATGAGGATCAGCTTGTCGACGGCGTCCGGGTGCTCGAGCGCGCACATGAGCGCCGTGCCGGCGCCCATCGAGCCTCCGTACACGCTCGTCTTCTCGATGCCGAGCGCGCGGATCAGCGCGTACATGTCCTCGCCGAGCGACGCCCAGCGATAGTCCGCGCGCGCCGTCGTGTACCCGGACCTGCCGTGACCGCGCGCGTCGTACGCGATGACGTGCAGCCCGCGCGCGGCGATCTCCTCCGGGCGCTCCGCGAAGCTCCGCATCAGCGCGATGCTGCCCATGAGGCCGTGCGCCATCAGCAGGTGCGGGTCGTCCGGGGAGCCGTACTCCTCGTAGTAGAGGTCAACGCCGCGGACGTGGATGGTGGGCACCTCACCCCCAGCCCTTCTCCGCCTGGCGGAGAGGGGAGAGTTCGCATACAGATGCGTCGTCAGCCCGCCGTCGACGAACATCACCTGGCCGCTGATGTAGCCGCACGAGTCCGACGCGAGGTACACGGCCAGCGGGGCGAGCTCGTCGGCGGCGCCGGCGCGCTTCATCGGCACGAAACGCACGGTCTGGTTCGCGGCGGGGTCGGGGTTGCCGATCGCGGCCGAGTAGTCCATCCAGCCGGCCGCGATCGCGTTCACCGTGATCTTGTGCGGCCCCCACTCCGTCGCCAGCGCGCGCGTCAGGTTCAGCACGCCGGCCTGCGCGGCGCAGTACGCGGCGGCGTGCGCGATCGCGCGCTCGCCCAGCACCGACGCGACGTTGATGATGCGGCCGCCGGTCTCTTGCTTCAGCATCTCTTTGCCGGCGGCGCGGCAGCCGTGGAAGGTGCCGGCCAGGTTCACCTGCATCACCTTGTTCCACTCGACGTCGGTCGTGGCCTCGGCCGCCTTGCCCAGGAACAGGTCGGGCGCGTTCACCATGATGTCGAGGCCGTCCATGGCCTTCGCGACCTGCCGCACCATCACCTGCACGCCCGCGCCCAGCGTCACGTCGGTCGCCACGGTCGACGATTTGCGCCCCATCTTGGTCAGCTCTTGCTGCACGCGCTTCACGCGCATGATCTCGTCGCCGTCGCTCGAGATCGACGAGACGGTGACATCCGCGCCCGCCTCGCCGAGCGCCAGCGCGATCGCGCGCCCCGCCGCGCCGCCCGCGCCGAGCACGAGCGCGCGCTTGCCGCTCAGATCGTAGGCATCGATGCCAAGCCGGACGTCGCCCCATTCGTTCTTCATGGTGAGTTCACAGTCAGTTCATGGTTCACAGTTGACAGTTCACAGTTCGCGTCCATCCCGTTCACACCGGCACCTCCGGCGCGAAGCCCATCGGCGCGAGGCCGCCGGCGAGGCCGCCGCCATCGATGACGAAGCCCTGGCCGGTCACGTAGCTCGAGGCGTCGGACGCCAGGAAGATCGCCAGCGGGCCAAGCTCCCACGCGTAGCCGAGGCGCTGCGCCGGCAGGTAGCGGCCGCGCGTCTGCGCGAAGATCTCCGCCTGCTCGTTGCCGGGCGGCGCCTGCATGACGAAGCCCGGGATGATGCAGTTGACGCGGATGTTGTGCCGTACCAGCATCGCCGACATCGACTTCGTGATGGCGATGACGCCCGCCTTCGCGGCGCCGTAGCCGAAGCTCATCGGGTAGGCGCGCATGGCCGTGCCCGACGCGAGGTTGATGATCGTGCCGCCGTGCCCCTGCGCCGCCATCACCTTCGACGCGGCGCGCGCGCAGTAGAACGCGCTCGAGAGGTTGACGTCGAGCGTGTCGTGCCAGTCGTCGTCGTTGACGTCCCACAGCTCCGCGTTGGCGCCGCGCATGTCGCCGATGCCGGCGTTCGAGAGCATGATGTCGAGCTTGCCGTACTCGTCGACCGCGCGCTGGATCAGCGCGTCGCACTGCGCCGAGTCGCGCACGTCCGTCGGCTGCGCGACGGCGCGCCGGCCGAGCGCCTCGATGTCGGCTTTCGTGCGGTCGATCTGCGCGGCCGTGCGCGCGGCGCACACGACGTCCGCGCCCGCTTCCGCCAGCGCGAGCGCCATCTGCCGCCCGAGCCCGCGCCCGGCGCCCGTGACGATCGCGACCTTCCCGTCGAGCTTCAGCCGTTCGAGGACCATGCGCGCTGCTCCTTGGTATGAGTGCGGTGCGGGCATTGTAAGCGGGCGCGGCTCGTGCCGGAAGCCTCGCAGCGGCCGCCCGCGACCGCTACGGGAACCGCGCGCCCTGCGTCGCGCCGTGGTCCGTCTCCGCGTCGTAGTCGACGTCGTGCTGGCGGATGCGCGTGACGACGGCCTGCGCGGCCGCCTCCGCCGTGGCGCACGTCGCGCCCTTGATCGCGGCGAGCACGTCGGCTGACGTCGTGACGACGAAGCTCACGTGGCCGCTCTCGTGCGTGACGAGCGCCGATTCGTAGGTGTTCCAGCGCGTGATCAGCGACGCGGGCGCGCCCGCCGGCGGCAGCCAGCGCGGGAACGTGACCGTGATCGTGTCGGTGATCGTCGCGCCCGAGAGGATGCACACGCCTTCGCCGGTCAGCGGCCACGTCCAGTCGATGTTCCACGTCGTGAAGGCGTCGTTGCGCCGGCCGCTGCTGTCGACGGGACCCTGTGCGTCCATCGACGCGCGCAGCTGCGCGACGCTGGTGCCGGTGAGGTCGTAGTACTGCATCGTCGCGTTCGGCACGACGCCGATGACGACGGTCGGCGCCGCGCCCGGCGGTTCGGTGGCAGGAGCGAGCGTCGGCGGCACGGGCGTCGATACGGCTGCCGGCGCCGTGGCTGTGGGCGGCGGCACCGTGGAGGTGGCAGCCGGTGGCGGCGTGCGGACGGCGGTCGCCGCTGCCGTCGGCTTCACCGCCGTCGCGGTGGCGGCAGCGGTCGCATCGGTCGTGGCGGCGGCGGACGACGGCGCGGCGGTCTTCGTCCCGCCGCCGGAGCCGCCGCATGCGGCGAGCGCGATGGCGAGCGCGAACGACAACGCGCCGAGTCTGAACTTGAGTGCCATGGCCGCGAAGCCGCCTCTCTGATCGCCGGTAGAGGCACATCGTAGTACAGCCCGGCGCCTGTAGCCACCATCGGCCGGCCAAGACCGTAAGCCCCGGCAGGGCTACACTCGACTACGAACTAGCCAACCACTAACCACTAACCACTCGCGAGGAGCCACCCATGATCGACTTCACACTCTCCCCCGAGATCAAGGCGCAGCGCGCGAAGGTGAAGGCCTTCCTCGACGAGCACATCATCCCGAACGAGGCGGCGCTCTCGGAGCACGGTCCGAACGCCGAGGCGCTGATGAAGGATCTGCAGGCGCGCGTGAAGGCGATGGGCATGTGGGCGGTGTTCATCGGGCCGGAGGCGGGCGGCACCGGCACGGGGTTCCTGCCGTACGCCTTCATCAACGAGATCCTCGGCCGCAGCCCGTACGCGCCGCGCGCGTTCGGCTCGCCGCGCCCGACACCGGCAACGCGGAGATCCTCCTCCAGTTCGGCACGCCGGAGCAGAAGGAGCGGTGGCTGAAGCCGCTCGTCGCCGGCGACATCCGGTCGTGCTTCTCGATGACGGAGCCGGCGGTGTCGGGCGCCGACCCGACGGGGCTGCGCACGCGCGCGGTGCGCGACGGCGACGAGTGGGTGATCAACGGCCACAAGTGGTTCACCAGCGGCGCCATCGGCGCGAAGTTCGCCATCGTCATGGCGGTCACGGACCCGGACGCCGAGGCGCACTCCCGCATGAGCCAGATCATCGTGCCGACCGATACGCCGGGCTTCAACATCCTCCGCCCCGTGCCGGTGATGGGCGAGACCGAGGGCGCGCACTGCGAGATCATCTACGACAACGTGCGCGTGCCGGTGACGAACGTGCTGGGCGAGGTCGGCGACGGCTTCCGCATCGCGCAGCGGCGGCTGGGGCCGGGGCGCATCCACCACTGCATGCGCTGGCTCGGCCAGATGCAGCGCGCGTTCGAGATCATGTGCAACTACGCGCTCACGCGCGAGGCGTTCGGCGGACCGCTGGCCGAGAAGCAGACGGTGCAGAACTGGATCGCCGACTCCGCCGCCGAGATCCAGGCCTGCCGCCTGCTGACGATGCACGCCGCCCAGAAGATCGACTCGGGCGACGAGGCGCGCGTCGAGATCTCGATCATCAAGTTCTTCGGCGCGAAGGTGCTGCACGACGTCATCGACCGGGCGATCCAGGTGCACGGCGCGCGCGGCGTCAGCGGCGACACGCCGCTGGAGAGCATGTACCGCAACGCCCGCGCCGCCCGCATCTACGACGGCCCCGACGAGGTCCACCGCATGGTCGTCGCGCGCCGCGTGCTGCGCGAGTTCAAGAAGGGCGGCGCCTGGGAGTTTGAGTAGGAGTCAG
>CAVUOT010000012.1:0-212073 GCA_963743185.1 uncultured Chloroflexia bacterium
CTTCCGCGACAACTGGACACTTGGCTAGTACCCGGACCTCGCCGTGGGCGTCTGGGCCGGCAACTCCGACAAGTCGGCAATGCTCAACGTATCGGGTGTCGACGGTGCTGCGCCGATCTGGCGCGACGTGATGCAGGCAGCGCTCGCAGGCAGGCCCGCGACGCCGTTCGCCGAGCCGTCGGGCATCGAGCACGTGCGGGTCTGCCTGCCGTCCGGGCGGCTGCCGACGCCGGCGTGCCAGCGCGAGCGCGTGGAGTTGTTCGTCGCCGGCACGGCGCCTACTGCGCCGAACGATTACTACCGGGCGCTGTCGATCTGCGACGCCACAGGCGCGCCGGCCGGCGGCGCATCGGCGCCATGCCGCGGAGGCGTGCGCGACCGTGTGTTCACGTTCGTGCCCATGGAAGCCATCCCGTGGGCGCGCGACGCCGACGTCGCGCTGCCACCCGTGCCGCCGTACACCAATGCGCCGGCTGTGCGTGCCGGTGATGCGGCGCCCGCACCGGGAGCGCTCCTTCTTGTGTCGCCCGCCGACGGGATCACGCTCCACATTTCGCGGGACGTGCGGCCAGAAGACCAGGCGTTGATGGCCGAAGCGTTGCCGGCAGCGGCGGTCACGAGCGTGGAGCTGTACGTCGACGGCGCGCTGCTGGCACTCCTCGACGCGGCGCCATACAGGCGGAGCTGGCAGTTGCAGCAGGGCGTGCACCAGTTTCGGGCACGTGCCGTCGTTTCCGGCGGCAGCGAAGTCTGGAGCGAAGCGGCGACGGTCACTGTCCTGCCGCCATGAGGAGGATGTCATGAAGCCACGGATTGCTGCATCGGTCACCGAAGCGTTCAGCGCGCTCGGCCGTCGCTGGTCGCGCCTTGGCGGCCGCGGACGCCTCGCCGCCGCCGGCGGCGGGCTCGCCGCGCTCGGCGCGCTCGTCGCTGGTCTCGTGCTCGTTCTCACCGGCGGTGGCGGCGACAAGAGCAGCTGCGACCGGCCGCTGTGCGTCGAGGTGCTGGGGCCTTCCGGCGAAGAGGTGCGCCCGATGACGCCGGTGCGCATCCGGCTCGCCGGGAGCGTCGACCGCGACGTCGCCGTGCACGCGCTGCAGATCGCGAACGCGCCGGCGGGCCGCGTGGACTTGCAGCACGACGTGCTCACATTCAAGCCGGACTGGCCGGGCTTCGCGCTGGGCACGACCTATGACGTGAACTTGAAGCTCTCGGACCGCGAGGTGCCACGTGGCGCCGATCCCGTCGACGTTGGCTTCCACTTCACCACCGAGGGGAAGCTGAAGATCGCGTCGGCGTTCCCCCAGGACGGGGCGCAGGAAGTCGCGCTCGACGCGGCGGTGATGGTGCAGTTCAGCCGCAGCGTGGCACCGCTGACCGTGATCGACAAGCGCGGCCCGCAGGGGATCCTCGACTTCGACCCACCGATGCTGGGCGAGGGACGCTGGCTGAACACGTCTCTGTACACGTTCACGCCCGCCGGTGCCGGCTGGTCGCCCTCGACGGCGTACAAGGCGCGCGTCCTCGCCGATCTCGCAAATCAGCTCGGCGCAACACTCGATCAGGACTACACATTCTCGTTTACGACGCTGCGGCCGAAGGTGCTGACCTTCTTCCCGCTCGACAACACGAATTTCGTGGCGCCCGAGCCGGAGATCAAAGTCGGCTTCAACCAGCCGATCGACCGCGCGTCGGCAGAGGCGGCATTCGGCGTCGTCGCGGAAGCGTCACGGGAGCGCGTCGACGGCCGCTTCGAATGGCTCGACGACCGAACGTTCGTCTTCCACCCGGTGCGGCCGCTCGCGCTGGCAACAACGTTCCTCGCGACCGTGCACGCGGGCGTCACGGCGCCGGGCGTGACCGCGCGTACCGCCGACGACGTCGGCTGGCGCTTCACGACGGTCGGCGTGCCGCGCATCGCGTCGACCGACCCCCTCAACGGCGCGCAGAGCGCCCAGCGCTACGGCGTGACGATCACCTTCTCGAATCCGATGGACCACGATTCGGTCGAGAAACACATCGCCGTTGAGCCGAAGCCGGACGCCGAGCCGTACTTCAACTGGGATCCCGGCGACCTCGTGTTGCGTCTCGGCTTCCAGATGCCGCCGTCCGCGCCATTTCGCGTCACGTTGACGACCGACGCGCAGGACCGCTACGGCCAGCACCTGGCCGAGCCGCTCGATCTGCGCTTCGTGACGGAACGGCAACAGCCCGGGTTCAGCCTGTTCCGCTCGTCGACGTCGGGCACGTACGACGCGTACCTCAATCCTGTTGCCGGCGCGACGTCGTGGAATCTCAACGAGCTCGATTTCGCGCTGTATCACCTGACGAGCGAAGGCCTCATCGCTGGCGAGCGCGGCGGCCAGACGCTGGACCCGCCCGATACGGACCTGATCCGTCGGTGGAGCGAGCCAATCGCAAACCCGCCGCTCGACCAGCCGGTGATCACCACGACTCGGCTCGCCGGGACCGGCGAGAAGCTGCCCGAGGGGATCTACGCCATACGCGTCACCGCGCCCGGGACGCTGGGCTTCGAGACGATGCCGATCGTCATCAGCAGCGCGAACGTCATCACGAAGTGGACGCCGCACGAGCTGCTCGTGTGGATGGTCGATATGCAGTCCGGTGCGCCGCTCGCTGGCATCCCGTTCCAGGTGCTGAGCCGGGACGCCGGGCCGATCGCGACTGGCACCACCGATGCGGACGGCGTGGCGAAGGTCACGACGCCCGATCCTGGAAGCGGCGACTACTATCCTGGCTACTACGTTTCGGCCGTCAGCGGTGGCCGCACTGTCCTTTCCGACACGAACTGGAACAACGGCATCGCGCCCTGGTTCGCGTCACCCAGCATCCCCTTCTCGTTCGAGCTGCCTGACATGGTTGGCTACTTGTACACCGACCGGCCGATCTACCGGCCAGGCGAGACGGTGTACTTCAAGGGCGTCGTGCGCAAGGACGACGACGCCCGCTACTCGCTGCCTCCATCTGCGACGCCGCTCACGCTGACCATCCGCGACGACCGCGGGCACACGATCGAGTCGCAGTCGGTGCAGCTGTCGGATCTGGGCACGTTCGACACGAAACTCTCGCTGGCGAGCGAGGCCGGGACCGGCGGCTACTACGCGGCGCTCGAGCTCGGCAGCGTGGCTCCGGCGGTGCCCGGCAGCGTTTCGCCCCCGGCGGAGGCGTATCGACCCCAGCTGGCTTACGTGCAATTCCAGGTCGCGGAGTTCCGCAAACCGGAGTTCGAAGTGTCGGTGAAGCCGTCGAAAGAGTCGTACGTCAACGGCGAGACCATCGACACCGCCGTGTCGGCCGACCTCTTCTTCGGCGCGCCGCTCGCCGGGGCCGCCGTGAAGTGGACGGCGACATCGCAGCCGTACTTCTTCCGGCCCGATGAGTTCGCCGGCTACAGCTTCACGGACTACACGCCGACCTACGATGATAGCCAGGGACCGTACTACGAGTATCAGCAGCTCGTGCGCGGCACCGGTGAGGGCAAGATCGACGCACAAGGCGGCTTCTCGTTCAGCGTGCCTGCGGACGTGGTGAATGACCGCACGAGCCAGACGTTTACGCTCGAAGCGAACGTCACTGACCAGAACGGCCAGGCCGTGGGCGCCTTTGCGGCGGTGCACGTCCACAAGGGCAGGTTCTACATCGGACTGCGGCCTGACGATTACGTCGCGACCGCGGGCGACGACGCGAAAGTGAACGTTGTCAGCGTCGATCCGGACGGCAAGACCACCGGCAATGTGCCGGCGAAGGTGAGCATCTTCGAGCGCAAGTGGCGGACTGTGCGCGTCCGTGACGCCGACGGTCAACAGCACTTCCAGAGCGAGCATGACGACACGCTCGTGCAGGCGCTGGACGTTACGACCGCAGCCGACGGCAAGGGGGATTTCTCGTTCAAGCCGCAGCACAGCGGTGAGTATTACGTGCTCGCGGAAGCGAAGGACTCCGCCGGCAACGCCGTGCGGTCGTCGACGTCGGTGTGGGCCTCGAGCGGCGAATACGCGAGCTGGCGGGTCGGCAACGACGATACGATCACGCTCGTAGCGGACCGCGACTCCTACAAGCCTGGCGACACGGCGAAGATCCTGGTGGCGGCGCCCTTCACGGCGAGCCGCGGGCTCGTGACGCAGGAGCGCGGGCGGCTGCTCAAGTCCGAACTGCGTGACTTCGCGACGAATTCCGAGGTGATCGACGTGCCGATCACAGAGGACCACGTGCCGAACGTCTTCGTCAGCGTGATGCTCTTCAAGGCGCCGACAGCGGACAATCCCCTTCCACAGGTGAAACTCGGGATCGTCGAGCTGAAGGTGTCGACCGACGTGAAGAAGCTGAACATCGACATCAAGCCCGACCGCGACAAGCTCGGTCCGCGCGAGACGGTGACATACAGAATCCGCACGACCGACAGCGAAGGCCACGGCGTGCCGACGGAGCTGTCGCTCGCGCTCGTCGACAAGTCGGTGCTGTCGCTGCAGGACGACCTATCGCGCAAGCCGCTCGACGCGTTCTGGTCGCGACGCTCCCTCAGCGTGATCAGCGCGTCGAGCTTTGCCGCGTCGATCGACCGCGCGAACGAGCTGGCAATCCGCATGACGCAGGGCGGCAAGGGCGGTGGCGGCGGTCCCGGCGACCAGACGCGCACGTTCTTCCCGAACACGGCGTACTGGAACGCCGCGCTCCGCACCGATGCCGACGGTCGCGTCACCGTCGACGTGCAGCTGCCGGACACGCTGACGACGTGGCGTCTCACCGCGCGCGGCATCACCGAGGACACGAAGGCGGGTGACGCCTACAACGACATCGTGACGGCGAAGGACGTGATCATCCGGCCCGCCGTGCCGCGCTTCCTCGTCGCCGGCGACAAGGCGGCGCTCGGTGCGATCGTTCACAACTTCACAGGCGCGGCCGCCGACCTCGACGTCACGCTCAAGGCCGAGGGCGTGACCGTGTCGGGCGATGCGTCACAACGCGTGCACGTCGAGGCGAATGCGGATGCGCAAGTGCGATGGGAGACGACGGTTCCGCCGGGGCGCGACAGCGCCACGCTCGCGTTTGAAGCGAAGGCCGGCGGCAAGTCCGACGCGGTCAAGCTCACGCTGCCGCTCTACGCGTTCTTCACGCCGGAGACCGCTGGTACCGCGGGTGAGGTCACGGACCAGGCGTCGGAAGCCATCGAGGTGCCGTACTATATGCGCCCCGACGCGGGCGAACTGACCGTGCACGTCGCACCGTCGCTGGCGGCGGGCGTGAACACGGCGCTGACGTACATCAACGAGTATCCGTGGGAGAGCGCGGAGGTGACGGTGAGCCGCTTCCTCCCGGCGCTCGCGTTGCAGCGGGCGACGACAGAACTCGGACTGAAGGACGTCGGTTCCGGTGACAAGCGCGACGTCGATGCGCTTGTCCAGCGATCGCTGCAGCGCCTGTACAACAACCAGCACGTCGATGGCGGCTGGGGCTGGTGGCCGGGCGACGACTCTGACCCCGCGATCACTGCGTGGGCCGTGATAGGCCTGGGTGAGGCGCGCCGCGCCGGCTACATCGTCGACGCACGGGTCGACGAGCAGGCCGTCGCCTACCTCACGCAGCAGTTCGACCAGGTGCGTGACGTCGTCTCTCCGCAACTGGACATGCGCGCGTACCTGCTCTACGCGCTCGCCCGCGACGAGCACGGCGACTTGGGCCGCAGCTACGCGCTCGCCGAGCAGCATGCGCTCCTCGGCAACGCCGCGAGGGCTTGGGTCGCGCTCGCCATCAAGCAGGGGGGCGGCAATGACAGCGATCCGCGGCTGACGACACTGCTCGACGAACTGCAGGCCGCGGCGATCCCGTCAGCCACCGGCAACCACTGGGAGGAAGCCAAATACGACCCGAACGTCTTCGGCAACAGCACGCAAACGACGGCGCAGGTGCTGCAGGCGTTCACCGCGTTCCTGCCGGAGCAGCCGCTCGTCGACGGGACGCTGCGCTGGCTGATGGTCGCGCGCAAGGAGGAGGGGCACTGGGAATCGCCCCACGACACGGCCGCGGCGCTGCTCGCGATCACCGACTTCATGCTCGTGCGCAAGGACGCGCAGGCCAACTACGACTACCGGATCGACCTCAACGGGTCGCGCAAGCTCAGCGGCAAGGCCGAAGCCGGCAAGGTGCAGCCGGACGACGTGTTGGTCATCCAGATGAAAGACCTGCTGAAGGACACCGTGAACGAGCTGCGCCTCCAGCGCACGCCGGGGGACGCGGCGGGACGCCTGTACTACACCGCGCACCTGCGCTATTTCACGCCCGCCGATGAGGTCGACGCCGCGAACTACGGCATCGGTGTCTCGCATCAATACACCGTTGGGGATAGTGACGCGCCGGTGCGCGGTGCGAAGCTGGGCGACGTGGTGAAGGTGAAGGTGACGCTGGTCGCGCCGGCCGACCTGAACTTCCTGGTGCTGGAGGATTACCTGCCAGCCGGCCTCGAACCGATCGATACCAGCCTCAAGACGACGCCGCCGGAGTTCCAGCGGCAGCTCTCGGAAGCGCAGCGCAAGTCGTACCAGGTCGGCAGGGGCTACAGCCCGTTCGGCCACACCGACATCCGCGACAACCGTGTCGCGCTGTTCGCGCGCTTCGTGGCGAAGGGCGTGTACGAGTACACGTACTTCGCGCGCGCCACGACACCCGGCGAATTCCGGCTGCCGCCGGCGACGGCGTACGAGCAGTTCTTCCCGGAAGTGTCGGGCCGCAGCGACGGCGGGCTCTTCACGGTCGGCGGCTGACAGAGTGATGGCGGTTGGCGATGAGCTATTGGCTTAGAGCGCATTCGATTCGGTGACGCAAATTGAGCATCTGCTTCGGAGGCAGAGAGTTGCCATGTCCCAACAGTGTCCTCATCGCGATTCCTACTCCGGTCCGTCGGAGGATTACGTGCGGCCGGGGCGCACGTGGTGGCCCGCCGGTACGCGCACGCGCTTCGCGAAATGGACGGACGTCTCGACCGCGTACCACGAAGGCGTGCCCGGCCACCACCTGCCGGCGGGACGCGCTGCCTGGGCGAAACACTGTCGCGCTACCAGCGCAGCCTTGCCGGAGTCTCCGGCTACAGCGAAGGCTGGGCGCTCTACGCCGAGCGACTGATGGGGGAGCTCGGCTACCTGGACAACCCCGACTACTACATGGGCATGCTCAGTGCGCAGGCGATGCGCTGCGTGCGCGTGATCATCGATATCGGCATGCACCTGGAGCTGGCGATCCCGAGGGCGAGCGCTTCCACCCGGACGAGACGTGGGACCACGCGCTGGGGCTGGCGTTCGCGCAGGAGCGCAGCCGGCAGGACGCGGAGTTGATGACGAGCGAACTGGTCCGCTACCTGGGCTGGCCCGCGCAGGCGATCAGCTACAAGGTGGGCGAGCGCGCCTGGCTCGCGGCGCGCGAGGGCGCCAAGCAGCGGCAGAGCGCGTCGTTCGACTTGAAGCGGTTTCATACGGAAGCGCTGGGGCTCGGGCCAATGGGACTGGAGCAGCTTGCCCGGGAGACGGCGCGCTCGACTTCAGAATGAGCGAGTTCGAATTGCCGGCGCTGCCAAAGATCAGCGGCGGATTCGCCGGCCCACCCCAGGAACGAACCTGCGGGGTCGCCAACCTCGTTAGCGAGGGCGCGGCATAGACACAACCTAGGCGCCCCGGTCGTCGCGGCGCACCGCCTCCAGCGTGCGGCGCGCGATGAGGTCAAGCTCGGCCGGGCGCTGGCAGAAGGCGTTGTACGCCAGCGCGTCGAGCCCGATGTGGATCTCGTAGCAGCGCAGGCGCGCCCGCATCGCCGGCACGTCGACGCCGATGGCGGCGTAGTAGCGCTCGGCCTCGGCCGCGAAATCGATGGTGCGCCACACAGGGAACCAGCACGGCGAGAACGTCAGGTGCGCCAGGTCGTAGAGGAAATCGCCGTACATGCTGCAGCCCCAGTCGAGGACAGCGGTGATCCGGCCGCCGGCGACCAGGATGTTGTGGTTGAGCGGGTCGCTGTGGACGAGGTGGCGACTGGACGGACAGGGCGCAACCAGGCCACGCAGGCAGTCGTACCCCTCGTCGAAGGCGGCGCGCGCCGCTGGATACGCTGTCATGCGATCGCGCCAGCCGTGCATACGGCTCGACGGGCCGTCGCCAGGGAGGGCCAGCAACGCCTGCTGCCAGGTCGCGTGCAGCGCGTTACCGCTCGCATCCCACCCGCCGTAGCCGGTAGTGCGTGAAACGTCGGCGAGGCGCATGGCATCGTGCGCCGCGAAGAGGCTCGGGAGAACAGCACGCATCCCAGCCTCATCGAGCGCATCGAGGTCGCTGCCGTAGGCGCGCTCGGAGACCGCATAGAAGCCGCCCGGCGTTTCGCCGATCTCGAGGATGGACGGAATCGGCAGTCCCGGAGCGGCATACGCGGCTGCGATGCGATCCTTCGCAAAGTCTTCCGATTGTGCGCCGAAGCGGGCGACGCAGGCCTCACCATCGAGCAGGAAGCCGTATGCCGTTGCCCACTCGCCGCGTCCGATCTCGACGACGCCGGATGCGCGGTCGCCATACCGGCGGGCGAGGAAGTCGGTTGCGGCGGCCGTGTCAAACGGCGGACGCACAGTTATCCGTCATCCCCTTGATGAGCTGACCCGCCTCGCGCTCAACCGCCGCCAGGTAGCGTTCGGCCTCACGCGGCGAGCGCAGCCGCACCACCCGCAGGTGCGCGCACTCGGGCTGGCGGAGCCGCTCGGGATAGATGCGCCGCCGCTGCCAGTGCGTCTTCACCGCCCAGAAAAAGAGCGACTTGTCGTTCGGCAGAAAGTGGCCCCAGAACGGTTCGCGGTTGCCGTTCCACAACTCTTCACGCCGCACGTAGCGCCGTACCGTGCGACGCGCGAGTTGCGCGATGACGCGCGGAAACGCGTAGTCGAGCCACACCAGCGTGTCCGCTGCCGACCAGATCAACGGCCGTGCATCGTTATAGTTGCCGTCCGTCACCCAGCGCTCGCAGGCCATGGCTTCAGCGACGCGCGCCCGGAAGACCTCCGGCTCGGAGGGCGTCCAGTTCGGCCCGTGGTACAGCGCGTCGAGTTCGACGTGCTTCGCGCCGACAATCGTCGCCAGCCGCCGAGCGAACGTCGTCTTCCCCGCACCCGTCGTCCCGACGACCGCCACGCGCTGCGGCATTGGTACACCGACGTCTGACATCATCCTCATTGTGGCACGCGCGGACGGCAGCACGTCGGGCTGCCACGTGGTGTCGCCCCCCACGCGCGCTTTCTGCTTCCGGTGCATGGTACGGTCAGACGGATGACCTGATGTTTTGCACTTCGTTAACGGGTGCCACACAGGAGGATCACACCCTGGTGCGATAGTACCAGTGACTTCCAAACGTAGGGCTTGAGCAGAAGACCGCGAGAGTGTCCCCCCTCGCGGTCTTTCGCTATCCGGCGACAGGCCGGAGAACCTCAGGAATGGAAGAAGCGAGCTGGTGTCAGGCCCCGCCTCCGGCGTTGCGCCCCCGACACGCCTTCACCTTCGTCCTTTCCAAAGTCGCAGGCGCACTGCTAGGCTCGTATCGCGCGCGCCACGGAGAGAGTCCCTGTGAGTAACGTCTTCCTCGTCCTCGCCGCGTTCCTCGCCAGCAGCGTCGAGATGGTCGAGGCGCTCACGATCGTGCTCGCCGTCGGCGTCACGCGGGGCTGGCGCTCGACGCTGGTCGGCGTTGCCGTCGCCACCCTCGCGCTGGCTGCCGTGATCGGCGCGTTCGGGCCTGCCCTCACGCTCGTCCCCATCGAGGCACTGCGGCTCGTAGTCGGAGGACTGCTCCTGGTCTTCGGACTCCAGTGGCTCCGCAAGGCGATCCTCCGCGCCAGCGGCTACAAGGCGCTGCACGACGAAGACGCCATCTTCCAGCGCGAAGCGGAGGAGGCCCGCGCGGCCGGCCTGGAAGCGCGCGCCCTGATCGACTGGTACTCATTCACCCTCTCATTCAAGGGCGTCTTCCTCGAAGGCCTCGAGGTGGCGTTCATCGTGGTGACGTTCGGCAGCGCGCAGCACAGCATCCCGCTCGCGACGCTCGGCGCCGCCCTCGCGCTCGTCATCGTCGGCACGACCGGCGCGCTCGTGCACGCGCCGCTCAGTCGCGTGCCCGAGAACACGATGAAGTTCGCGGTCGGCGTGCTGCTGACGACGTTTGGCATCTTCTGGGGCGCGGAGGGCACGGGCGCCGCGTGGCCGGGCGGTGAGATCGCACTGCCGTTCGTCCTCGTGTTCGTGCTTGTGAGTTCGCTTGCGCTCGTGCGGTTGTTGCAGCGCCAGCGCACGTACATCTGGACCGGCGCCGAGCGCACGCGCGCGATCAGGGTCGATCCATGAAGTACATCTGCGGCTTCGTGCTCTTCTGGTATGACTTCATCGTCGGTGACGACTGGCGCGTGGCGGCGGGGATCATCCTCGCACTCGCAAGTACGGCCATGCTTGCGGCGCTCGATGTCGCGGCGTGGTGGCTCATGCCGGTTGCAGCTCTGGCGCTGCTCAGCGTCTCGCTCTGGCAGGCGACGCGGCGCATGCAGTAGCGATTTCCGTGCTCCTGCGACGGCGCTGACAACCATATCGAAACATATGCTGCCGACACTCGCCGGTATCGTTCGGCAGGAGACGGTATGACGCCGGCGGAGCCCAACTTTGCCTGAATACATCATCGAGGCGCGCGGACTCTTCAAGCGCTACGGCGCCACGGTCGCCGTGCAGGGCGTCGACATCGTCCTGGAACAGGGCGGCGTCTTCGGGGTGCTGGGTCCGAATGGGTCAGGCAAGTCGACCACCGTTCGGATGCTCCTCGGCCTCGCTCGCCCCGATCAGGGCACCGTGAAACTCTTCGGACAGCCGCTCAGTGATGACGCACCGAGCCTTCTGGGCCGCGTCGGCGCAGTCGTGGAAACGCCGGCCTTCGTGCCCTACCTGTCGGGACGGGACAACCTCAGGCTGCTCGACCGGTACACGCCCGGTGCCGGGGAGGAGGCCATCGATCGCGTCCTGCATCGCGTCCACCTCAGCGAGGCGGCGGATCGGCGCTTCAAGAACTACTCGCTGGGCATGAAACAGCGACTCGGCATCGCCGCCGCGATCCTCCACGACCCTGAATTGATCATCCTCGATGAGGCGACGAACGGCCTTGATCCGCAGGGCACGCGCGAAGTGCGCGAGCTCATTCCCGAGCTGGCCGCCGAAGGCCGCACCGTCGTGCTCTGCAGCCATCTTCTGCATGAAGTGGAGCAGGTCTGCGATCACGTGGCGATCTTCCAGCGAGGGAGGGTCATCGCTCAAGGCAAGACGACGGAACT
Source organism: uncultured Chloroflexia bacterium (assembly GCA_963743185.1). Taxonomy (GTDB): domain Bacteria; phylum Chloroflexota; class Dehalococcoidia; order DSTF01; family JACRBR01; genus JANXYW01. The sequence goes on from CAVUOT010000012.1 coordinate 11,348, forward strand.
CGTCGGAGATCGCTCCGAGTTGGAGATCCGTCTCCCTGAGGTTGACGCCGCTGAGATCGCGTTACGGTCGTCGCCCTGGGCCGATTCGATGCGACGTGAGAACGATGTGTTGCACATCATGGGGGCCGGCATCGAAGGGCGAACCGTCAACCGGTTCCTCGCCGAACGCGGCTTGTTCGCCGATGTGCTGCGTCCGGTGCGGCAGACCCTCGAAGAAGTCTTCTTCGAACTCGTGGATGAGGACGAGCATCGATGAGTGCCGCGCTTCGACTGGAAGCACTCCGTCTCTGGCACGCGATTGATGCGGAGCTCTTCAAGGTCGTCCGGCGCCGGATGACCTACATCCTCCTGCTGGCGGTTGGTCTGCTCGTCCTGATCTCGTACCTGCTCCTGTGGTGGGGCATTCGAGCCGGCCCGGGTCATCGACGGAATGCGCTTGCGGACTGGTTCGCGCTCAAAACGACCATGTCTTTCCTCCGCGTCACGCCGTACGGGCTGACGCTGGAGCGCTTCTTCGCCACGATCGCGTGCGTGATCTTCGCCGGCAGCCTGATGGGCAACGAGTTCGACTGGCGCACGGTCGGGCTGTTCAGCGCCAAGGGGGTCCGCCGCTGGCATTTCGTGGCCGCGAAAGCGGTGGTGAGTGCGCTGTTCACCGCGCTGGTCGTGATGATCGGGTTCCTTGTTGCGATGGCTGCCAGCGCCTGGTTCTCACATCTCTACAGCCTTCCATACGGTTCGCTGGATCTCGCGCGTCTCGGGACCGCAGTCGCCAGCCTGGCGCGAACCGTATTCGTCATGCTTCCATTGGTTCTTCTCGCGCTTCTCTTCGCAACGATACTCAGGTCGGCGGGACAGGCGGTGGGTGCAACGCTCGGCGTGTACCTCCTGGAGGGCATCTTCACGGCCATCCTCGACAGGACCCAGGGCTGGATGTCGCACGTGCCCGAAGCGCTGCTGAACTTCAACGGCGACTCGGTCATGCGGGCGAACGGGACCTTCAGCGCCGAGGGCGCCGGTCCGTTCATCTTCGGGTCGGGCGATGCACCGGTCTGGCGGGCCACCCTCATCCTGCTCCTGTGGGCGTTCGGCTTCCTCGCGTTTGCCCTCTGGCAATTTCGGCGCAGGGACATCCAGGAGTAATCCCGGCCACGTCGTTCGGGTCGAGTCCGGCGTCCTGCTTGAGCAACCGTTGGTGCGCGGTTCACCCTCACGTGGAGTTAACACCTCCGAAGCACCTCATGCCGCCCGCAGAGGCATACTGAAGCGTGCAGGCCCGCGCGATTGCTCCTGCCGGGTGAGGTGGGATCGTGAAGCGCTTGAGTCCTTTCATCGCGGTCGCCGTTGTCAGCGTGCTCGCGACCCTCGGCGCCATTGCGGGCATCCACTATGCCCGGGGTAGCCCCAGCCAGCGAACGAACGCACCCGCCACGACCTCACAAAACGTCGGCACGCAACAGATCAGCGAGAGCACCCTGGCCACGGCCCCCGCCGCGGCTGCGAACGACTTTGCTGCCCTCTATGCCGCCGTGCGGCCGTCGATCGTGGAGATCGACACGGCGGGGCAGGGTGGTCGCCGCCGTCCTCGACAGGTCCAGGGCCAGGGGTCTGGCGTGGTGCTCGACCTGAAAGGGCACATCCTCACCAATGAACACGTCGTGACAGGCGCCCAGACGATCACCGTTACGTTCGCCGATGACTCGACGGCGTTAGCGACTGTCGTCGGCACGGATGCCGCCGACGACTTGGCCGTCATCACGACGAATGCCACGCAGAGTGAGTTGCACCCGGCGACGCTGGGTGACTCGGGAGCGTTGAAGGTGGGCGACGTCGTTGCCGCTGTGGGCAATCCGTTCGGCCTGAAGGGCTCGCTCTCCACGGGCGTGATCAGCGGACTTGACCGGACGCTGAGTGATGGCAGCGGCCAAACGGGTCAGCAAGGGCTCCTGCAAGTCGATGCTGCCGTGAATGAAGGAAGCTCGGGGGGCGGGCTCTTCGACATGCGAGGCGAGTTGGTTGGCATCACCTCCGCGCTCGAAAACCCGGACACCAGTACGTTTGCGGGCGTCGGTTATGCCGTGCCGATCAGCACGGCGAAGCAGGTGTTGCAGCAGTTGCTCGGTGGCTGACCCTGATCACGCCGTTGTAGTTGCGGACTCGATAACCAAGTCGTGGTTCCTCAGACTCTGTCCCTGGACAGGACGGCGCGCCGATGGCCGGCGCTCTGGGTCACCTGAACGTGAACGACCGGAGCCTGGGCGGGATCGACGACGCCGTCAACTCGAGAACCTTCCGGAAGTGGCTTCCTTCGAGTGATAGACACGTGCGCCGACCATCACGCCAGTGGCGCGCCCGACGCCGCGATCCGAGCTTCATACACCCCCCAGTAACGCCGTGGCATGAGGGAACCGATCGCGATCATGACCTGGTCGCGCGCCAGACGATCCCGCTCCTCGCGTGAGAGTCCGTCGGCGGGAGACAGGTGAAAGGGTTCGCCAAACCTCACCGTCAAGACGGCGCCGTCTTCCCAGGCCGCCACCGGCAGCAGGGGAACCACGCCCCTGGCGATCAGTTGAAGGAAGCGTCCACTCCCCGGCGGCGGTTCGACGAGCGTGTCCGACGCCAGCAGCCCCTCCGGTGCCAAGCCGATTGGTCCGACGGCGAGGCCGCGCGCCAGTTGTCGGAGCGCGAGCGCGCGATTCATCACCAGCATCTCCTGCCGGGGGATGGCGACGAAGTCGTAGGGGTGCGCCATGCGACTGAACGCCCAGCGAAACACGGCGGGCGGGATGGGCACGGGTCCGACCTTCCGATCACGGTACTCGCTGGTGAACGCCCAGCGAATCTCTGGTCCGCCAGCGAGCCGTTCGGCGAGGGCCGCGCTCACGACCATGGCGCAGTGGTACGGGCGGAGCCCAGGCCGGTTGAAGTGGTTCATCACGACGATGAGCGGGCCATCGGTGGCCACGTGCTCGATCCCGATAATCGTTCGTGCATAAGGATTGGCGTCGAGCACGTCGCGCGCGTCCCGGGCGAACGACCGAGGTCGCCCGACGAGCACGTCCAAGACGAAGCGAACGATCGTCAAGCGTGGCATTTGGTACTGCGGGAGCGGCGCACCCGATGCCGACATGAGAAGTACTCCTAGCGCGCCTGCTGGCGTATCGCTGCAGCGCTTCCCGCGCAGTCATAGAGAACGTCGCGGTATCTCGCCGGCACGCCCGCGGCGCGCACCGGGCTGCAGGCGACGCCGACTGCCGACAGCACCGCGCTTGGCCCCGATATGGAAATGCCCGCGGCACCGGGAAAGGACCGTCGGAAGCCGCCTCCGCCTGCCCTTGCTCCGGTGCCGAGCAACACATAACGAACAGATCCAGAAGATGCGAGGTCCGCGAACCGGGCGACGGAGATCGTGTCGTCTCTGCCCAGGAACCCGCCCAGCGACATCACCGAGAGTCCGTATTGAGCGATAAGCCTTGACCCGTCCTGCGAGTTGGGCACGACCAGCTGCCACGTCGCGCCGGCATCGGTGTGCGATCTCAGCCACGCCGCGAGTTCGGCTGTGCCATCGTCGAACGTCTGCGAACCAAAGGTTCGGCCCCCAACACCTCGCTGAGGTCCCGCCTGCGGAAGCGTGGCGTTGAGAGAGGCATTCGCTGACGCGCTGAGCGACCAGGCAGCAGGCAACAACAGGAGCCCTGCAACGCTCAGCGCGACGGCGCCGGCGACCGGACGACCTCGGAGTGTGACGATGACGATAGCCACGATGCCAGCGAGTGCGGTCAATATCGTCAGGGGTCGAACCCATCCGTAGAAGTCCGGCGTGCGATCGGCGATTTGGAGCTGCGTCCAGACCGTGACTCCGACGAGTCCGACCACAACAATCAGCCATCGCCTGTCGCGCCGTAACGCACTCGCTAACCCAGCGGCTCCGATGCCGACCAGGGCCGCTACGGCAGGCGCCATTGCGGAGCTGTAAAAGGCATGGAAGGTGCCCTGGGCGTATGAGAAGATCGCTCCGTACAGCACGACCCAGCCAAGAAACATGAATGCGCTGGTTCGCCGCGTCGGGTCAGCCCGCCAGGTCCAGATCGCGACGAGTCCGCCGCCGATCGCGAACGGCAGGAGCCAGCCAATCTGCCCGCCGTTCGCATCATCGAGCATCCGGAGAGGTCCCGCGACTCCGCCAAAGACACCCCCCGGGCCGCTCACGGCTCCCGGCCCGGGACCACCGCCGTCCCCTGCTACGCGGGCGAATCCGTTGTACCCGAGGGCGAGATCGAGCACGGTGTTGTTCGTGCTGCTGCCGATGTATGGGCGGTCAGATCGCGGCCATGCGTCGACGACGAGCAGCCACGAGGAGGAAACCACCAGGGTTACGGCACTCAGAATCGCGAGTCGAACAAGCAGGTTTCGCGCCTGTCGCCCAGCGACAGCGTAGGACTGGCGAAGACGAGGGCGGCGGCGAATGCGGGGCCCGGAATCCAGGCGGCCAGCATCTTTGTATTGAAGGCCACGCCAACGAGGAAGCCGGCACACTGCCGTCCAGGCCCACCAGCGGCGGCTTTCGAGCGATTGCAGTACGGCGCCCGCCGCCCCTGTCAGCGCGAGGATCAAGAACGGCTCTGGCAGGTTCAGGCGATTGACCGCGACGGAGACAGGCGAGAGTGCCAGGGCCAGGCCCGCTGTCGTCGCAGCCAGAATTCCAAAATACCGTCGGACGATCAGCCACAGGAGTCCCACGCTTGCAGCGCCGGCAATCGAGCTGGGCAGCAAGAGCGACCACGTCGAGTAGCCGAAGATCCGGGCGGAGAGCGCGTCGACCCAGAGAAACGCCGGCGGCTTGTCAACCGTGATGAACCCGCCGGGATCAAACGACGCCAAAGAAGAAGTTCTTCCACGACATCGTCATGGACCGGACCGCCGCGGCGTAGTACGTATTCCCGTAGCCGGCCACGGACAGCGACCACGTGTTCAACCCGAGCGACAGCAGGACGACGGCCACGCACGGCAGCCACTGCAGCCGGTCCGCACGGATCGTGGCAGCTATCGGCGTGCGCCGCCCGGCTTCTCGCAGAACGCTATCCACCTCGCCGATTCGCGCGCTCATACTTCTCGGCGACGTAGCTCCTCCGTCACTCGATGCAGACCGCACGAAGCCGTAGCCCGGCGCGAGCTGCCCAGCGCATTATCGCGAAGGACCCGGCGCAAGATCCTACGAAATTGTTAGGGTAACCCGAGCCGCGCCGCACACGACGGCGGAATGGTGACTGTGCCCCTCGCGGCGGCAGGCCGGCGAACGTCGGGCAATGGAAGAAGCGAGCTGGTGTCAGGCCCCGCCTCCCTTCACCAGCTCGCTTCGAGTCTGCCTCGTCGAAGGAGGCCCGTAGATCGTCCTCCTTCCGCAGCCGGCTGTCAACGCCCCCGCGTCAAGTACCGGGATCTCGGCTACGGGAGCAAACGCACCCGTTGCCCTGCGCTGATAGACTCGGGAGACCCAGGCCTGAAGGTGGGCGGCGAGGCAAGCGATGGCGATCACGCTGACCGATGAGATGGCGACTGCGCTGGACAACGCCGTCGCGCAACACTGCCCGTGCCTCGTCGCTACGGTCTCGCGCAAGGGTGTGCCCGACCCGTACTCCCGGGGGAGCGTGATGGTGTTCGACGCCGACCATCTGGCGTTCTGGGAACCTGCCAGGGGGGAGATGCTCTCCAACCTCATGAGGAACCCGAACATCGTCGTCTCCTATCGCAACCGTGAGACGCAACAGAGCTGGCGCTTCTACGGCAAGGCTCAGGTGCTCAAAGACGGGCCGGTGCGCCTGCAGATCATGGAGCGGGCCAACCCGTTCGAGCTGGCGCAAGACGCCGAGGGGTACGCGATCCTCATCCGCGTCGATCGCGTACGCGAGAGGAACGATACGGTGATGGTGCGGGACTGAAACGGTTGACTCGCGGCGCTTCGCTGCTGCGAACCTGATCAATCACGCGCCAGAAGCTTGTCGCCGTACTGACCCCGCTGTAGCGCATCAGGGTCGAAGGGCCTCACGTCGATGCGGAGCGACGATGTGAGATGCCGACTCGTCGCGGTCGATCGTCGCCATCTCGCCACGGCTGCACGATGCCGTCGGCGAGACGCACCTTCAGTTGCTCGGGACTCGTCTGGCCCCAGATGATGAGCGCGCCGTCGAACATCTTCAATTCGATGAGCACTTCACGGGTGCGCGTGCTGATGAACTGGATGACCGTGTCGTCCTGGTGGCGCAGTCGCGTGGCATGTTCTCCTGGTCCTGCCTGGACGGGGAGAGGCGTGCCGTCATGGTACCGGACGCTGCGATGCCCTTGCGTGACCCGTTCGCCCGGGCGTTGCGGTAGGGTGATGGAATGAAGATCCTCGCGACGTTCGATGAGTCTCCCTTCTCGGAGGCCAGCATCCCGGTACTCACGTTGCTGGCCGCGCTGCCCGATGTTGAGATCGACCTTTGCTCCGTCGCAGAAGTCACCACGGCCTTTGACGACGACGCCATCAGCAAGCGCAGACAGGAGCTGGAGTCCTACTTGAACCGGATCGCGAGCCGCTTGCCGAACGGCCCGGCCTGCCGCGTCAGCACCGTCGTAGCGATGTATCCCATGGACGCCGCCACCATCCTCGTCGAGCGCGCGCGGTCGGAGCACCCCGATATGATCGTCATGGCCACACACGGCCGGAGCGGGGTCGTCCGCATGTTGCTCGGCTCGGTCGCCGACAAGGTCGTGCATGCAGGCGTCGCGCCGGTCTTGCTCGTGCATCCTCGGCCAGAGAGTTGACGGGAGCGGCATCGCGTCATTGACGCGCGAGCTGTTCATCGAAAGGTACGCAACGTGAGCACGAGCAACGGGGGCAATCGCCGCTGGAAGCATCAGGAGCAGCGCATTGCCCATGCGCTCGGCACGTCGCTGATCGCGAACAACGGAGCGCGCCGCAGCGACATGGAGGCGGGGCAGTACGGCATCGAAGTGAAGACCATGAAGGCCATGCCCGCGCGCGTCCGCACGGCGATGGAGCAGAGCATCGAAGCGTACGAGAAGACGAGCAAGGTACCGGTCGTGGTGCTGAACCAGCCACGCGCCGGCAAGAAGCCGTTGCGGCTCGTCGTGATGCGCTTCGAGGACTGGCAGATGAACAACGCGCCGCGTGGTGCTACCGACAGCGAATGAGCCGCGATGGCCGTCGCACAACGGCGCGGGGGGCCGCAGAGAGTCGTCATGACGCGGCGCGTCGGGTACGCCTGCACCAGCCCACGCACCGGGCGCTCGCTCTGACGGCTCGGAAGCTGGCGGAGGTTAATCCGCGACCGGTTGTTGTGTGGCTGGCCGCGGCGACGACGCACCATTGATTCTGGTGGCGATGTCTGCCACCGTACAGCCGGACGGCGGCTTCGAGGCCCGTCGGCACGAACTCCCTGCCGTGCGGAGAGAACGCGGTGCGCTGCCGGCTTCAACTGACCTGGCCAGTCGAGTACGACGGCGCATTGCCACGTCGACGGGCAGGCGTGACGAGCCTTGAGGGAGGAGGAACCAGTTGAGCACAGACACGCCGAACATGACGAAGCGCCGTCTCGGCCGGACAGAGATCGAAATCACGCCGATCGGCCTCGGGACGTGGCAGTTCTCCGAAGGGCGAAGCTTCAACGGCCTCGTCTGGTCGCGGATCGATCAGCCCGTGACCGAGGAGATCGTCGCCACAGCGCTGGCCGGGGGCGTCAACTGGTTCGATACGGCGGAAGCGTACGGCGGAGGCCGATCGGAGCGTGCCCTTGCGCACGCGCTCACCGCGGCCGGAAAGCGTCAGGGCGACGTGGTCATCGCGACCAAGTGGCAGCCGCTGCTGCGCAGAGCGGGCTCCATCGGGCGCACCATCGACCGGCGGCTCCAGAGCCTGTCGCCGTTCGGCATCGACCTGCACCAGGTCCACAACCCGGCGTCGTTTTCGTCGGTCGAGGCAGAGATGGACGCGATGGCCGACCTGGTCCTGCAAGGCAAGATCCGCGCCGTCGGCGTCAGCAACTTCTCCGCCGATCGCATGCGGCGCGCCCACGCGGCGCTCGGCAGGCGTGACGTACCGCTGGCGTCCAACCAGGTCAAGTACAGCCTCCTCGACCGCCGCATCGAGCAGAACGGCGTGCTCGCCACCGCCAAGGAACTGGGCGTGACGATCATCGCCTACTCCCCGCTGGAGATGGGCCTCCTCACCGGCAAGTTCCATCGTGACGCGGAACTCTTGAAGACCCGGCCGATCGGCAGGCGGTTCGCGTTGCGTCGCAAGATCGAGCGCAGCCGGCCGCTCATATCGGCGCTCGAGGAGATCGCGGCCGGCCACGGCGTGACGCCCGCTCAGGTTGCGCTCAACTGGCTCATCAACGCCCGCGGGGACACCGTCGTCGCGATCCCCGGTGCCAGCAAGCCGGCGCAGGCGCGCGAGAGCGCCGCGGCGATGGCCTTCGCTTTGACGCACGAAGAACTCTCCCGGCTCGACCAGGTGAGCCGCTAGCCTGCAGAGCCGCGCAGGAAGCACCGAGCGCGCGCCCCGGCGCACTGTGCAACGCATGTGGCGCGCTCGCCTTCGCGCGGCAACCCCGAAGCGTCCGAGGCGGGCGACTGCTCCCGGTGCACGCACAGACGGCCAGCGAAAAGATGGAAACGCGCCCCTGTAGTAGAGTAAACGCATGACCACAACATCGGAGGGGAGCGCGCGGCCGTTCCACGGCGCGGCGCCGTATTACGTGCGGGGCCGGCTACCGTACGCCTCGGGCCTCGCCGATGCGCTCGCACGGGCGTTGGAACTGGACGGCCACGGCAAGCTGCTCGATGTCGGCTGCGGTCCGGGCGTCGTCGCGCTTCGCCTCGCCCATCTCTTCGAAGAGATCGTAGGTATCGACATCGACCCCGACATGCTCGCCGAGGCGGCCAGGCGCGCAGAGGAAGAAGGCATCACAAAGGCTCGCTGGCTCCAGGCACGGGCCGAAGAGCTGCCGGCGGGGCTGGGGCCGTTCCGCGTCGCGACCTTCGGGCGGTCGTTCCACTGGATGGATCACGAGCGGCTGGTGCCGGTGCTGTTCGACGCGCTGGAGCCGGGCGGCGCGTTCGTCGTGCTGTCCGAGGCTGGCGAGTGATCGCCCGAGCCCGGCGGCCAGCTGCCGCATCAGGAGCCGCCGCGCGCTGCGATCGAGGAAGTGCTGGAGCGCTACCTGGGAGGGCCGGAGCGCCGCACGGGACACCGCGACCGGATCGCCGCCGTGCTGCACGACGTCCCTCCGATCCTCGACCGCGCCGGCTTTGTCGGGCCGACGGAAGTGCGCGCCGAGGGCGGGGAACCGCTCGTGCGCACGACAGACGACGTCATCGCCTTCTACTACTCGCACTCCCACAGCGCGCCGCCCCTGTTCGGGGACCGGCTCGCTGCTTTCGAGGCAGAAGATCCGCCGCCTGCTCGCGGATGCCTCGCCGCCCGGACTGTTTTCCGTACGAACGCGCGATACCCGCGCCCTGGTCTGGCGTAAGCCGACGCAGTAACTTCGACGCGCACGATCGCCGCTCAGGACCGGGTCAAGATCTCGGGAAGACGGAGATCGCGGCCCGACCGATGAAACAGACGCTCACGCTGATCCTGTCCGCGGCCGACTACTTCGCCGTGTGCGATGCGCGAAGATTGCGGCTCAGCGTGGCGGCCGATCGTTGCGCCAGCGCCCCGGTACCTAGGGCGTCGTTCCGCCGCCGCTCGGCCCGCACGCCGCATTGCAGACAAACGTACGTGCGGCAGGCGCCGTCCGCTGTATCGATGAGCAGGTCCCCACGGCATCGCAGGCAGGCTTTAAGTAACGCTTTCACATCAGGCCTCCGAGCGCGACCACAGCCGCAATTGTGAGTACGAACGCGTGCGCAACGTAGCGGGTCGGGCAGCGACGGAGAGCCGCGGTCCAGAGCCGCGCGCGGGACTCGGCCGGTTCGATTGGCCGGATGCGGAGCCGGAGATGAGCGTCCGTGCTGCTGAACATCGTAGTGCCTCTCGCGGCCCCGATTCCTCGTCGAGCGTATCCCCGCCGGACGGGAGTGTCCGGCGGGGATACGCACTCGCGCCGCCGGGCTGAGTGCGGCCGCGCGCTCAGCCGGATATTGTCAACTGTCGCGTTTCGTCCCGACGCAAATTGATCACGGCGCGCATCAGGCGGATGTCACCGCGACTTTCGTGCTCTTCGCCGCCGCTTTGCGCGGCACGACGACCTCCAACACGCCGTCCTTCACGGCCGCCGCGGCGCCGTCGGCGGTGCAGCCCTGGGGAAGAGCGAGCGCGCGGAAGATGTGGCCATACGTCCGCTCCGAGCGGTAGTAGGTCTCTTCTTGGGTCTCCTTCTCCTCTTCGCGCTCGCCGCTGATGCGAAGCTCGTTCTCGGAGATGCTGACATCGATCTTGTCGGGGGCGATGCCGGGCATCTCGGCCTTGACGACGACGCTGCCATCGCGCTCGAACACGTCGACCGCGAGCTCGCGCTCGGCCATTCTCAACGCGCGGAAGGACGGCATGAGCGGCCATCGCGTGTCCCGCATACCGCGGAGCATGTCGCGCACGTCTTCGCGCATCTCCTGGAGTTCGGAGAAGATCGGGCGCCGGATCTGCAGTTGGGTCTTTCCGTTCGTGGACACGTCGCTACTCCTTGACCTTCGTTGATGCCAGGCTGCTTCCTCAGCAGGCCGAAGCGCGGCGCCGGCGGGCGCCCGCACGAGGAGCGTCCTCCTCGACACGCGACAGGCAGCCGGCAATTGACTCGGGAGAGCGGCCCGATCCGAGCATCTCAAGGATCGACGCGACGTCCGCGACGAAGTGCGTGCTCTCGCCACCGTGTTGCTTCACCCAACCGATCACGTGCCGCAGCAACTCCTCACGAGCTGGCGCGTGCGCGCCGCGCTTGCGCCGTGAACGACGGCGGCGTGGGACAGGAGCAGCCGTCGCCGCCGGTGCGAACATCTCGAGAGTCGAGGTTATGGTCTGTTGTTGCATGGCTCCCTCCTGTCGCGCCGCAACCTTCTCTGGCGATACTCGCGCCCGTCGGGTTGGCTGCAAGAAACCGCGTGTGCCGAGCGCTTCGCGCGGCTCATGGATCCGACAGACCCACGCTATCGGCTATCTGTGAAGCCGGTGTGAATCCGGCGTGCCAGTACATGCAGAATCCATGAAGACCGGTCATTTGCCGGAGAGCGATGTGTGGACGCGCTGATAGAGATCATCCGGGTCGATGGGCTTCGCGAGGTACGCCGCCGCGCCGGCCTCAAGGCTCGCGCGGCGGTCGGCCTCGCTGGGGGCCGCCGTGATCACAATCACGGGAATGCTGAAGCGCGCCTTCAGAGAACGCAGCAAGGCGATGCCGTCCGTGCCCGGCGCGCGGACATCGACCAGGACCACGTCCGGTTGCTCCTCCTCTGCGAGGCGGAGCGCGTCTGGGCCGACGTGCGCCGCGACAACTCGCACACCCCGCTGGGAGAGCTGCAGGGTCAGAACACGGAGGATAGCGTCCTCGTCGCCAATGGCCAGGACGCAGGTCGGTGCGCTCATCGGTCCCACATGCAGAAACCCCCTGCTTCCGGGACGATCTTCCCACACGCGTGTGCAGCGCGCGTGCAACGGACGTAGCGTTACGTAAACGTATCGTGCAGGAACGAAGCCGGTCAGCCGGCGTGCTTGTGCATGCGGTAGCCGACCTGGCGCTCCGTGAGGATGTAACGGGGCTGTCGGGCATCATCGCCAATCTTGCGGCGAACGTTACGGACGAAGGAGCGGAGGAGCTCGGTATCGCCCACGTAGCCATCGCCCCAGACGCGCTGCAAGAGCTGATCGTGCGTAAGGACCTGACCGGCGTGCACAGCGAGCTCACGCAGCAGCTTGTATTCGGTCGCCGACATGTCAACCCCAATGCCGGCCACGGAAACGCGGCGTTCGACGAAGTCGATGGTAAGGCCGTCGGCGGTGTAGGGCTGGCGCTCGTCCTGGACACCGACCGTGGTGCGACGGCGCAGCACAGCACCGATGCGTGCGAGGAGCTCTGACGGCGCAAAGGGCTTGGTGACGTAGTCATCGGCACCCAGCGTCAGGGCACGGACGGCGTCTTCGCAGTTGTTGCTGGCTGTGAGGATGATCACGGGCACGGCGCAGAACTCACGGACCCGCTGCAGCAGTTCGAAGCCGGTGGTGCCGGGCATGGTGAGGTCAACGAGCAGGAGGTCGACCTGCTCCGCCTGAACGTGCGCAGTTACCTCCGATGGATTACTGAGTGCGATGACGTGGTGGCCGGCGTCCTCGAGCGTGCGCTTCAGGTACCGCAGGATCTGCGGGTCATCATCGATGACGAGGATGCGTTGGCGAACGTTGCCGCCCGAGATGGCCCTGTGCACCACCCGTGTCGACGCGTCGGCGACGTGAGGCGCGATGGGCAACGTGAAGCTGATCGTCGTGCCGCCGCCGGATTGGTTGCTTTCGGCCCAGATCCGGCCGCCATGCGCTTCGACGATGCCTCTGCAGATGGCGAGACCGAGGCCGGCGCCGCGACGGTCGTCTTCGTGGACTTGGGAGAACTTTTGGAAGAGGAGCGAGAGCTTGTCCTGGGGAATGCCGCGCCCATGATCGATGACGCGGACGGTGACGGCCGCCGCATCCGATGCCACGCTGACGGTGATCGGCGAGTCAGCAGGTGAGAAACGATCGGCATTGCCCAGGAGGTTGGTCAGCACCTGCACGACGCGCACCTTGTCAGCAGAGACAGCGGGCAGGGCCTCAGGGACGTTGCGCTCGACCCGGTGCAGAGCACCAGCGCGCGCGAAGGACAGGGAAGCTTCGTCAATGGCGCTGCGCAGATCGATGGGCGTCGCCGTGACGGAGAGCGCGCCCGCTTCGATGCGCGTCATATCGAGCAGGCTGTCAACGAGATCGCGGAGGCGGTCGCTCTGGCCGTCGATGATCTCGAAGAGTTCGCGCACCTCGTCGGGCGCGAGAGGGCGACGGCTCGACAGCATGGTGGCAGCGGCGCCCTTGATGGTGGTGAGCGGCGTACGAAGTTCATGGGTGACCATGCCGAGGAACTCGTTTCGCAAGCGTTCCACCTCTTCGAGCGAGGTCATGTCCTGGACAGCGGCGATCGCGCTCATGACTTCACCCGTGGACGACAGTATGGGCGTCGCGTTGACGAGCACGGGGATCAAGCGGCCGTCCGGGAACTCGAACAGCATCTCCTCGGCTCGGGTCGTCTCGCCATAGACGAGGGCTCGCTGCAACGGCAGTTCGTCGAACTGGAGCAGCGTGAGGTCCGGCCGCCGAAACGACAGGCGGGGGCGCACGACCTCGTCGACGCTCGCCTGATCCGGGATGCCGAACCCGAGCAAGCGCTCCATCTCCCGGTTGATCAGCACGATCTGCTGGTCGGGACCTTCGATGGCCATAATGCCAACGGGCGACATATCGACCAGCGCCTGGAGATGCTGTGACTCGCGAGCAGTGCGCTCGAGCAGGGCGGCGCGCTCATTCTCGAGGCTCTTGCGTTCTGTGATCTCCCGTACGAATCTCACGACATGGTCTGCACCCGCTGCCACAGTGCGCGCTTCGTAGCTGCGCACGGTACCGTCGACGGTGAGGTCGTACTCGGCGGATTGCATTTGTCGCGTCTCGATTGCGCGTTCCACGTCGCGCATGGCGGGACGGGCTACCTCCAGCGGCAGAATCTCGTCGATCCTCCGCCCGAGAAACCGTTCAGGGGATCCGTACGGCCCAAGGCCCATGGCTGGCGCGTAATCGAAGTAGGTGCCGTCGCGACGGACCCGGAACATCACGTCGGGGACCGCTTCCCTGAGCTCGCGCACGATCGAGTCGGAGTGAGGCGACACATCTTCGAACGGCTTTTCGTCGGAAGGCGATTCGCCGATGCCTGGCAGTCGTTCCAGCGCGAGCCGCAACGCCTGTGTGGCATCGACGAGGGACTCTCGCTGATCCGGCGGCAGCGACGCGACGCGCTGCTCGAGCGCGGCCATGCGTTGGCGCGCCGCGTCCGCGGGGCCTGCCGGTTCGCTCGGCGGATTGGATCCGTGGCGGCCGTTGCGTTCGCGCACCGTCATGGCGTCCGCCGCGCGCGTGCGTTCTCGATCGGCCGTGCCACGCGCCTTCTTCATGGCTTGCGCTCCTCTCCCCGGCCACGCTCGCGGTGAGGCCGCACGGGGTCGCCGGGATCATGAGGCGGGCGGCGCCGATTGGAGCCATGCCAAGAGTACGCATTTCTGCGCTCCGTGCGACGGTGCCTTTAGGTATGTAAGCGAGATACACAAGCGAGCGTGCACGGGATCAGGAAGCCACGTGACACAGGCAAAGGGCGCCATTTCGCTATGTGCCAGAACCTCACGAAAGCTGGCGCGAGCGCGACTCTTCGGCAGCCAGAGATGCTCGGCGCGACGTGCCGTTCGAACGATGCACCGCGCTCGCCGACGCATCGCGACGTTCGGCCCCCCGCACGCCGTCTGCACGGCTCTCGCGCACGCGCCCGGCCGGTGCTTCACTGACTGCGACGGGCAATGCACCCGCTACGAGGCGACGCCGTGGCTACTTACATCCGCTGGTTCGACGAGCTCGGCAAGGACGATACACCCGTCGCAGGCGGCAAAGGCGCCAACCTCGGCGAGATGACTCGCGCGGGACTCCCCGTCCCGCCCGGCTTCGTCGTCACTGCCGAGGCCTACCGCGCCTTCATCCAGCACGCCAGCCTCGCAGATTTCATCGAGCGCGCGATCGCCGCCACGGACGTCGACGACCGCCGCGCCCTCGCCGACGCCGCTGACGCTGTCCAGACGCGCATCCGCGCCGCTGACGTTCCGCGCGATGTCCTCGCCGCCGTCACTGACGCCTACCGCGAGCTCTCCCGCCGCGAGGGCGGCGCCCCTGCCCTGGTCGCCGTCCGCTCCTCCGCCACCATGGAGGACACCGCCGAAGCCTCGTTCGCCGGCATGAACCGCACCTATCTCAACGTCGTCGGCGATGAGGCGCTCGCTGACAATGTGCGCGAGGTCTGGGCATCCCTCTACAGCCCGCGCGTCATCTTCTACCGCAAACGCCTCCAACTCGTCGGCGAGCCCGAGATCGCCGTCATCGTCCAGATGATGGTCAACGCCGAGAAGTCTGGCGTCGCCTTTTCCATCGATCCCTCCACCGGCGATCCGTCGAACATGGTGATCGAGGCCGCCTTCGGCCTCGGCGAGGTCGTCGTCGGCGGGCAGGTCGAGCCCGACCACTACGTCGTCGGCAAGCGCGACCTCGCCGTGCGCACCATTCGCGTCGCACAAAAGGCGTTCATGCTCACCCGCGACGACAACGGCCGCAACATCCGCATCGATCTCCCGCCCGAGCGCGCCGCCGCCCGCGTCCTCGCAGACGAGGAGCTCGCCGCCGTCGCTGATCTCGTCCGCCGTGACGAGGCGCATTACGGCTCCCCGCAGGATGTCGAATGGGCGGTTGAGGGTAACCGCGTCTACCTTGTGCAGTCCCGCCCCGTCACCGCCGTCGGGCTCGCCGCCGAGGCCGCGCCGCCCACCGCTCACGCCCGCAAGGAGCTCGTCCGCGGCCTCAACGCCAGCCCCGGCGTTGCCGTCGGCCCCGTCCGCGTCGCCCTCCGCATCGAAGATGCCGACGCCCTCCAGCCCGGTGACATCCTCGTCGCACGCATGACCTCGCCCGACTGGGTCCCTTTCATGCGCCGCGCGGCCGCCATCGTCACCGATGCCGGTGGCATGACCTCGCACGCCGCCATCGTTTCCCGCGAGCTCGGCCTCCCCTGCGTCGTCGGCACCCGCCAGGCGACCTCCGTCCTCCACGACGGCATGCTCGTCACCGTCGACGCCACCGCCGGCACCGTGCTCGAAGGCCGCGCTGACGTCCCCGCCGCATCCGCCCGCGCCGTGACGCCGGCACCAGCCGTCGCCGCCGGCCGCGTCGTCACCGCCACGCGCCTCATGGTCAACCTCGCCGAGCCCGAGTTAGCCGCCGCCGTCGCTGCCCGCGACGTCGATGGCGTCGGCCTCCTCCGCGCCGAGTTCATGATTCTCAGCGCCCTCCAGGGCGTCCATCCCCGCCAACTCATCGAGCAGGGCCGCGGCGGAGAGTTTGTCGACCGCATGGCCGACCAGCTCCGTGTCATCGCCCAGGCATTCCACCCGCGCCCCGTCATCTACCGTGCCACCGACTTCCGCACCAACGAGTTCCGCGGCCTCCAGGGCGGCGACCAGTACGAGCCGCTGGAGGAGAACCCGATGATCGGCCTCCGCGGCGCCTATCGCTACGTCCGCGACCCCGGTCCCTTCAAGCTGGAGCTGGAACTGCTCGCCCGCATCCGCCGCGAATCCCCGAACGTCCACCTGATGATCCCGTTCGTCCGCACCGGCAGCGAAATGCGCGCCGTCAAGCGACTCGTCGATGCGTCCCCCCTCGCCGAAGATGGCACGTTTCAGCTCTGGGCCATGGCGGAGGTCCCGTCCGTCGTCTACTGGCTCGACGAGTACGCCCGCCTCGGCGTCGCCGGCGTCTCGATCGGCTCCAACGACCTCACCCAGCTCGTCCTCGGCGTCGACCGCGACAACGAGACCCTCGCCCCCCTCTTCGACGAGCGCGACCATGCCGTCCTGGAGACCATCCGCGCCATCATCGCCGGTTGCCGCCGCCTCGGTCTCCACTCCTCCATCTGCGGCCAGGCCCCCTCCGTCTACCCCGACTACGCCGAGCAACTGGTCCGCTGGGGCATCGACTCCATCTCCGTCAATCCCGACGTCATCGAACAGACCCGCCACAACATCGCCGTCGCCGAACGAAGAATCGTACTCGAACACGCGCGAAGCGCTGCATCCGGGGCCACTGGCGCCTGATCGCTTGCCGACTCAAACACGGGACGTGCCGGGCAGCCCCGCCTCCTGCGGCGGACGTAGATGCCGTGCAAACCTGCAGTCCGCATCAGTCCCGCGACGCGCATCCGTCCGCACCGCACGCCACAGCCGAATCGCAATTCGGCGTGCACGCGTGGCACACCGTACGTCCCGCGCGAGGTGGCGTGGATCTCCCGGACGAGACCGAAGACCGCGAGAAGAAGGCAGCGCAGGTCAACGAGCGCTTGGCCGCCCGTCCCCGAAGCGCGTGACCACGATGCGCAGCAGCTGGTTGCCGGACCGCAAGCGATTGAGTGACATGCGGATCGTAAGATGGTGTATCGCTTGTACGCGCGATGCTTGACTTGTTCACCTCCGCGAGCAATTGCTTAAGGTATGAGCCGTGCGCCCCGCCGACCGAAGACGCCGTCCCTGACGAAACTCGTCGATCAGTATCTCCTCCGCTGCCGCGCCGAGGGGAAGTCAGAGCAGACCGTCATGGCTTACGCAGAATCGTTGCGTCGCTTCCTGCGTGCGCTCGACGAGGACGGTGTGCTGTCGACGGCCGAGGCCGTGCAGGAAGAACATGTCTACGCCTTCCTGGCGCGGTCGGCACGCCTGAGCGCAAGCTCGCGCAACCGCTACTTCCGCGAGACCCGGACCTTCTTTAACTGGCTCGTTTCGACGGGCCGGCTGGGCGAGTCACCGTTCCGCCACATGAAGAATGTGCGGCTGCCCGAGAAGGTGGTGCAGCCGTACGCCACGAACGACGTGCTGCGCCTCGTGGCCGAATGCCCGGCATCACCGATCGGTGCCCGTGACCGCGCCGTGCTCTTCCTGCTGCTGGACACGGGCCTGCGGGTGTCCGAGCTCGCCCAGCTCGACCTGGACGACGTGGACGTCGAAGCGCTGCGTGTGCGGGTCCTGCACGGCAAAGCCGGCAAGCAGCGCGTGGTCCCGTTCTCCGAGGCGTGCCGCAAGGAGCTGCTCGCGTACCTCAGCGTGCGAGGCCGGACGCCAGGGCCGCTGTTCTGCGCGTCCACAGGCCGGGCTCGTCTCCTGCCCGCGACGCGGCTCCAGGCCAACGGCGTGAAACAGCTGTTGCGCCGCCTCGGACGCAGGACCGGCCTGACGAAAGTGCACGCACACCGGTTCCGGCACACGTTCGCGACGTGGGCCATCCAGCAGGGCGCGCGGGAGCTCGACGTCCAGCTGCTGCTCGGGCATTCATCGCCGCAGATGGTGCGCCGCTACTCCGCCAGCTACAACGCCGAGCAGGCCGCGCGCCGGCACGCGGCGTTCTCACCCACACGCCTGATTCGGACCGCCGGACCGCCCGTTTTCCCTGAAGTTTCCCTGAAGTAATCCTGCAGTTCTGAATCTGGGAAGGACCGAGAAAGGCCCGGCATCTGCCGGGCCTTTCATGTGGGAAAGGGACTGGAGCGGGAGACGGGACTCGAACCCGCGACCCTCTGCTTGGGAAGCAGATGCTCTACCAACTGAGCTACTCCCGCTCGCGGAGCGCGCCGCACGAAGTCTATCGCATGGCGCGCCTGTCGTGGTTCGTCATCGTCACGGAGTGGCCCTTCGCTACGCGCGCTCGATCCGGGCGCCCGGTGAGGCTTAACGCAACGGCGAATCGCTGCCAGCAGCAGCAGCCATTGCGGGCGGTCCAGACTTGACCGCGTATGCCGAAGGGCCGTACCTCAAGCATGACCATCGGCCCGTGTTCCAGGGAGCCCGCCGCCGTAGCCTGCTTGGAGGCGGTCAGCCGTCGACGCGCTTGCATCGTTCGAGGCGACGCGGCAACATACTGCGCGTCGCTGGCCCGCAAGGGAGAGCACCCAAGAGAGGATACGAACAACGTGGCGTGGGATCCGACCTTCGACGTGGCATTCAACCCGGGATCGGTCGCCGTCCTCGGGGCGTCGACAAAGCGGCGCGGCGGCGGCAACGGCTTCATTCGCGGCATGCAGGAGATGGGGTACGAGGGTCGTCTCTACCCGATCAACCCGCACGCCGAGAAGGTCATGGGACTACCGTGCTACCCCTCGCTCGCCGCGGTGCCCGAGATCCCGGACCTGGTCATTATGGCCGTCGGCGTCGCGCGCGCGGAGCAGGCGCTCGAGGAGTGCATCGCGAAGGGCGCCCGCAATATCCACATGTTCACCGCGGGCTTCGAGGAGACGGGCGACGAGAGTGGCGTCGCGCTCGCCGAGCGGCTGCGTGAGGTCGCCCGCCGCGGTCGGCTGAACATTGTCGGTCCGAACTGCATGGGCATCTACTCCGCTCGCGGGCGGATCTCTGCATGGGGCAAGCTGCCGACAGAGGTCGGACCGGTTTCGATGATCTCACAGAGCGGCGCGCTCGGCGGCGAGTTCTCGCGACTGGCGGCGGATCTGCGCCTGTTCATGAATAAAGTCATTTCGTACGGCAACGGCTACGTCCTCGACTGCACCGACTACCTGGAGCATTTTGCGTCCGATCCGGAGACCCGATACATCGGCATGTACCTCGAGGGTGTCCGTGACGGCGCGAAGCTCCTGGCCATGGTGCAAGAGATCGCGCCGGAGAAGCCCATCGTCATCCTCAAGGGCGGCCTCACGGACGCCGGATCGCGCGCGGTGGCGTCGCATACGGGATCGCTGGCGGGTCAGAGTGCCGTTTGGAGCGGCTTCTTCGCCCAGTCGGGCGCCATACGCGTCGACTCCATCGAAGAGATGACGGATGTTCTCCAGATCCTGTCGCGGCTACCGGCATTCACCGGTCGCGGCATAGCGCTCATGGGTGGCGCGGGCGGGAATAGCGTAGCGGCGACCGACATCTGCGCGCGGATCGGACTCTCCGTTCCCGAGATCTCAGAGGACGTCCAGCGCAAGCTGCGGACGTTCATCGGCGTCGCGGGCACGAGCGTGCGCAACCCGATGGATGTTGGCATGCAGCTCAAGGGACCGGACGATTACGTGCGGGTCCTGGAACTCGTCGCCAGCGACCCCGGGATCGATGTGGTCATCATCGAGATGCACCCGATGATGGCGCGCCACGGCGGCCGCAAGCGGGCGCAGCGCATGATGGAGAACCTTGTGGAGTTCGCCTCGCCGCGGCGAGCGAGCAAGCCGATCGTCGTGGCGATGCGGAACAGCGGCGACAACCTCCAGTCCGAGCGCGCGCGGTTGCGGATCACGGAGTCGTTCCTCCAGGCCGGCGTGCCGGTGTTCCGGAGCATGGAGCGCGCCTGCCGCGCCATCTACAAGGCCACGTCCTACTACCGCCTTCGGGACGAGTCCGATGCCGATGCGTCGGCCGGTGACCCGACCTGACGCTCGTCGACGTTACGCAATCCGATGGACGCTAGTGCCTTGTCGAGAGAAGGAGGCCGGACGCGGCCCAGCCCATCGACGACTACCGGCGCGGGCGGGCGACGTACGCGGCAGCCGCTACGACGGACAACAACAGACCGCTAGCGATCGCGAGCGCCTCGTATTGCCTGGCCGAACGAATGGCGTCCGGAGCAGCACGAATCGGCGCCGCAGACCGCGGCGCATCGGGTGCCAGCGCCACGCCACCGACCGAAGCACATCCTGTGAAGCACGGTGGCGAATACAGCTCGGCATATGGGATGGGTCCCGGATCCTCGCCGCCTGTCGCCAACACGTTCCCGTTCGTCAGGAGTGTGAGCACCAGGAACTCGCGCGGGTTGCTCATGCTGCCGGTCGTCGACCAGGTGTTCGATCCTGCGTCGTAGAGTTCGGCGACGGAGAGATCTCCTGTCGAGTTGGCGCCTCCGGCCACCAGGATGCGCCCCGCCGAGAGCGCGACTGCATCCTGGCCGCCGCGGGGCGTCGACATCGGCGGCCCTGCGATCCAGATGTTCGTGACGGGGTCGTAGATCTCCGTGCTCGCGAACGCCGTCGAGCCGAACACGCCTCCTGCGACGAGCACCCGGCCGTCCGCCAGGAGCGAGACCGACGCCCCACCGCGAGACTGCGCCATGCTCGCCGCCGACGACCAAGTGTTCGTCGCCGGCGTGTAGATCTCGGCGGTGGCGGAAGGATGCGGGTGCGAGCCGGCGACGATCATGACTCGGCCATCGTGCAAGAGGGCGGCGCCGTGTCCGGCGCGGCTCTCGCCGAGCGTGCCCGCGGACGACCACGTGTTGGTGTTCGGATCGTACAGCTCCGCATCACCGCTGAAGAGGCCGCCGCCAGCGACCAGCACCTGCCCATTCCCGAGCCGCGTCGCCGTGGCGCCCGACCGAGACGAACTCATATTCGGCGTCGCCGTCCACGTGTTCGTGGCCGGATCGTACAACTCCGCTCCGGCAGATCCGCCGCCCGCCACCAACACGCGACCGTCGAGCAACAAAGTCGCCGTGGCGCCCTGAATGGTCTGTGTCAACGTGCCGGCGGAGGACCACGTATGGGTAACTGGGTCGTACAGTTGGGGCGGCGGCGTCGCTCCGAGCGCATTAAAACCACCGACAACGAGCGCCTTGCCGTTCAGCAGCGCCGTGGCGGTATGACGCGAGCGCGCATCGACCATGTTGGGCTCGGTAACCCATCCGCCACCCACGGCCTCGCTCGGCCGCACTTGGAACGGCATCAAGGCTGCGGCCGCCGCCGCTGCGCAGAGGACGATGAAGGGGCGTTGCATCGAACCAGATGCGCCTTCCTACCACGGCGAGGCGGCAGCATCTCAGCGTGAGGACCCATCATACGCCGATCCCTCGGCGAGTCAACGCCGAAACTCGGCCGCGAGTTGGTGGGCGGAGGTCGCTGCGGGCATCCTTGCCGTTACGGTGACATCGTACCCGTGGAAGGACGGCGAGAAGGCATGCCAATCGCGGATCCAGAGGCACGTTGACGACGTCATAGGTCAACCGTGACGTCAGCGCTGGTGTATCTGATCCGTCGGAAGTATCGGCGACGCGTTTCCGGAGCCGGCCGCAACCCCCGCGCCCGTGACTTGGGTCGTGTCGACGTTCACATGGCAGAGCGCGCAGGACTCCGCCTGGATCGGATCGCCCTTCCGAATCTGCAACTGCGATCCTTCACCGACACCGTGGCAAGACAGGCAGCTGTCACCGCCCA
Source organism: uncultured Chloroflexia bacterium (assembly GCA_963743185.1). Classification (GTDB taxonomy): domain Bacteria; phylum Chloroflexota; class Dehalococcoidia; order DSTF01; family JACRBR01; genus JANXYW01. The sequence continues at coordinate 33,355 of CAVUOT010000012.1, forward strand.
TCGTCCCGGCGAGGCGCTCACCCGTCACCGCCTTCACGAGCGTTCCGTGGCAACGGAAGCACCCCGGATTCGCCTGTCCCGCAAGCGTTTGGATCCCTTCTGGCAGGCGGTGGCTGAGGTTGTCCGGGTACGTCAACCAGTCGGTGCTCATGTCCGGGTACAGGATCTGCTTCGAGATCTTCCTTATCTCCTCCGTCGCGTTCCGGATCGAGTCCTGCTTTGACGAGGCGATCTCCGGGTAGTTGTTGCTGTAGAAGGTAGCAAGTTGATCGAACCACGTCGGCTGGCCGAGCCGCGCGGCGAGCAGTTCCGGGTTTGCGCCAACGCCGTCGCCGCCGAGCAGCTTCACGGCTTCGCGCTTGAGATACGGCAGGCTGCGGTCCAGGCGGCCGCTATCCAGCGCGTCATCTACCAGTTCGTCCGGGCCGGGGATCCGATGACCTACCCGGTTGTGGCAGTCGATGCAACTCATGAGCTGCCGCGCGCCGGGTTCAACTGCCGGCGCGTTCGGGTTCGTCCACTCCTCCAGACCGTTCGACGTCTCGACGCCGACCCACGAAATGACGCTCCGGAGTTCGTCACTGGCGCGATACCAGACTTTGGCGGTCGCGTGCCAGTGAATTCCGGTCGCTTGGCCTGTCTTGCCGCCGCCGACCTGGAACGCCAGCAAACGCATGTGGCGATTGTTCTGCTCATCCGGGGCGGAAGAGTTGAACTGCCGGATCATCACGCCGTAGTTCTTGTCGGGAGCGTGACAACCCTCGCAGGTGGTGTTCGTAGGCGGTAGTTTGTCGGCGGGTGCTCGCACCGGCTGGTCGTAGTTCCCCGTCATCACGGCCAAGGTCTGGCGCATGCCGCCGATCTTCGCGTTGATATACGCCGGCGTGTTCGGTCCCAACGGCCCTGACCGGTACGCGATGTGGCACTTCGTGCATTCCACTTCGGCGTGTGGCGATGTCAGGTGGGCGTCAACCTGCGGCTGCATCACCGTGTGGCAGGTGCCGCAGAACGTCGTGGACTCCATGAACTCTATGGCCCGATACGTCGTGCCGCCGAGTACGGTCAGCGAGCCGATGGCGATGGCGCCAAACGTGCCGATTCCCAGCAGTTGGCGCCAGTTGCCGATGTCGACCCGTATCTCCGGGCTCTCACCCGCGGCCGTCGCAATGCGCACCTCGCGCCAGGCTCCCAGCATCCCCCCGGCCAGCATCAGCACTACGCCACCGAGAGCGATCGACGGCATCACCACGTAGCCAAGAATGCCCTTTACGGCACTCGGGTCTTCGTCCAGAAATCCGAAGACGAGCGCCAGGCACGCTCCGCCAACTCCCAGGCACGCCAACAATGCGCCGAGAACCGTCAGCGGGTTCAGGAAGACGCGCGGGCGACGCCGCGTCCCGCCAATCCGAACGCTTGTGCTGGCCTGCTGGAGCGTGGTCATTGCCGCTTACCTCCGCGACCAATGTAGGAAGCAGGTATCCGTTGGGCTATCGCGCAAAGACGCTATTCAAGGGCATCGAATGGCTACGCGGCGCTAGTGGCATCGCCCGCCACGGCGCCGACTCTCGGGCGGCATCAAGACAGTGCTTGGCGCAGGCACGTCGCGACGCGGGCCCGTCGCTGCGCGCGGAGGGTATCTAGGGATACGGTGCGCTCGGCACAAGGGGCGTTCCGTCGCGTACACATGCGAGATGAATCCCGGTTGTATCGAATGCCCCGCGAATCAGGGGCGTCCGGACCATCCCACGCCGCGGCCACTCATACATACTAGTCGGGGGTAGTGCGAGTGAGGCTGATGAGTACGCGACGGTTGGAAGCGGCAGGCGAACGCGAGCTCCTGGTCGGGTTCCGGTTGCGGACAGCAGGAGTTGCCCGGAACGCTGCATGGATCACACTCGCCGGCGTCGCCGCGCTCACCGTTTCGCACCACTCCCCCACGGAGCTGGGCGCCCATTGGCTCGTGTGGGGACTGCTCGGCGCCGCGGCACTCGGGAACCTGGGCACCTGCCTGCCGTCTTTCAGCCGCTGGATGCAAGAATCGCGCCGTGGATGGCCGTTCTACGCATGGACACTGCTTCTCCTTGCCTTCGACGCTGCGGTCGTCTTCCTCTCTCAGGATGCCCAGCACCAGGTCTACCTGATCTACATCCCGGTGCTCCTTTTCGCCGTCGCGACGCTCGAGATGCGAGCCGCTGCGTCGGCCGTCGTTCTCGCCATCGGCACCGCGCTTGCCGCCATCGCGTTGAGCGACGGGTGGTCCGGCGACGTGGCGATCGGCAGTTCGACCAGCTTCCTGGTCGTCTCGCTGCTCGGCGCGTACTTCTCACAAGAGCAGCGCAATGAAATGGCCGAGGCCGCGTACCAGAAAGCGCAGGCGGTACGACGCGGCCAGGAGCTGGCCGTCCTGAACGAGCGGGCCACGGCGCTGAACGAGGCGTTGCAGACAACGGTGGGGAAGGTCATCCGCGCGCAGGAAGACGAGCGGAGGCGCATTGGCCGCGAGCTACACGACGAGGCCGTGCAGTTGCTATCGGCCGCAGCCATCCACGTCGGCGGGCTGGAAGAGCGTGTTCCCGCGGAGCAACGGTATCTGCGCGACGGCCTGTCGGACCTTCGCGGCATTATCACCGACGCGCTCTGGGAGATCCGGAAGGTCATCGTCGCGCTTCGTCCCAGCGACCTCGATGATCTCGGTTTGATCCCGGCGCTGGCGGCCTACGCGCGCAGCCGCCTCACCGACGCCGGAGTGGCCGTCGAAGCGCACCTTGAGCGACCGGCGCAGAGGCTCACGCTCGACGCTGAGACGGCAGTCTTCCGCATCGCGCAGGAGGCGGTGAACAACATCGCCCGCCACGCGCAGGCGGCGCATGCGGTCATCGGCTTCGCGCAACGGAACGGGACCGTCGAGCTCAGCGTCCGGGACGACGGTGTCGGATTCGATCCGGCCGCGGTGCACACAAATGGCAATGGCGAAGGCCTCGGTCTGATGGGCATGAAAGAGCGTGCATCCCTGCTGGGCGGGAAGCTGGAACTGGTGTCGCGGCCGGGCGCGGGCACGGACGTCCGCGTTCTTATTCCGGTGGCAGGAGCTGTCGGCAAATGAGCGAGAAGATTCGCCTGATGCTCGTCGATGACCACGAGATGGTGCGGGCTGGCCTGCGCGCTCTCTTCAAGGGGCATGCAGAGATGGAGGTCGTCGGCGAGGCGGCAGACGGGGAGACGGCGCTCACGCTGGCCCGGACGCTACTGCCCGACGTGGTCTTGATGGATATCGCGCTCGGAGGCATGAACGGCATCGAAGCGACCCGCCAGATCCGGACGGAGAATCCGAAGATCCAGGTGCTCGCCGTTACGGCGCACGACAGCCCCGAATACTTCTTCGAACTCATGAAGGCGGAAGGTGTGGGGTACGTGCTCAAGGCAGCGACTCCCACGGAACTGTTCACCGCGATCCGCGCCGCCTATCGAGGCGAGGCGTACTTCTATCCCTCTATCGCGCGGTATCTGCTCAACGACTATCTGCGGCGCGTCCGCAGCGGCAGCGAGGATCGCGTCCACTACGACGGCCTGACCGATAGGGAGCGCGAGATCCTCCGTCTGATCGCCAACGGCCACTCGAATCGTGAGATCGGGCAGATGCTCGTCATCAGCATCAATACGGCCGAGGCCCATCGCGGCCACATCATGCGCAAACTGAATCTGCACACGCGCGCTGAGCTCGTGAGATACGCCATCAAGTCGGGGCTCATCGACTGACGCAACCGGTTGTGATGTACGCGCCGTCCCTAGGGTTCTTCCACTAGTGCGGAATAGCCACTCCTCACCCCTCCATCACCTGTTTACGCGATAGCCAGCGGGATACCTCCGGCCTACATTGATCGTGGTGAGCGGCGAAGGAGTGCAGTTCATGGCGACCAGGGTCATCGTAGCCGACGGCGAGCCGCTGTTCCGAGAGGGGCTGGCGCAGCTTCTGGCGACTCAGCCCGACTTGAGCGTCGTCGGCGAAGCTGCCGACACCGCGGAAGTAATCGATCAGACGAGGCGAGAGCGACCGGACGTCGTACTGCTGGCGCTCGACCTTCCTTCGGCGGGCGGCCAGGAGACGGCACGTCGCATTCACCATATCAGCCCCGATATCAAGGTGATCATGCTGGTGCCGCCGCGCAGCAACGAAGAGCATCCGCTGCTCGGGGACGACGTTCACAGCGTTTTGAACTCCAGCGCCCGCGCCACCCAGATTTTCGAGCGGATTCGCACGGTGCGCGACGTCGGTCTCGATTCCGGGGCGCCGGCGCCCGTCGGCCTCGGGCTTCGCGAACTTGATGACGGCGACCCCCACGCGAAGCTCACGCCGCGGGAGTGGGAAGTGCTGACGCTGATAGCGCGTGCGTGGAGCAACCGTCAGATCCAGGTCGCTCTCGGCATCCAGAACAGCACCGTGAAGCAGCACGTACGCCGCATCCTGCGGAAGCTGCATGCGCGCAACCGCGTTCAGGCGGCCGTGTTCGCGTATCAGGCGTCCACGATGTCGCGGGAAGGAGCACCGAAACCATGAATGCCATCGCTGCCATGCCGCTTGTTATCCCGCTGATACTGCTCAGCGGTTACTCCCTGTTGATCAGCGCCGCGCTCGCTGGCGCGACAGTCGTCGTGTACGACTGCACGCAGTTGTTCCTGAGTGCCGACCCATCGCAGCAAGTGCTGCGCCAGCGGCAACATGTCGCGGCGCTGGCCCGGGCCACGACGATGCTCGTCAGCGTCCTGGTGGCGCTGATGGTTGTCGGTGCCGCGGTGGCCATGGGTGTAACCGTGGTCGTGAGCCTTCAGTAGCACCGCCTCTCGCCGCGCACGGCCGGCGGTGCCTAGCTCGGCTCACGGAGAGGCAGGGTGCCCGCGCATCGATCCCGCTGAAACGCCCTGCGTGGATTCGATGATGCGGACGGCGGCTCGGGTGACGGGCGCCAGGCTCGGCCGGTGGATCTTGTCCATCGTGTCGGCGGCATCGAACAGATAGAACGGCGCCGTCAGGTAGTTCACGATGGGCACGCCAGCCACGTAGAACTCGCTGCCATCCGTCGTCGGCCGCGGTCCGAAGACTTCGGGCGGCAGCACCAACGAGCGGCGCAGATCTTCCGCCTCGATGGCCCCCCGGACGGACGCTTCGAGCCTTCCGGTGCGCGACGTGAACCACCACCGGGCCTCCGGCTGACCTGTGGGGCGCAGCTCGCCGTCTTCTTCGACGAATTCGTTCGCGGCGTGTTCGAGGTGAACTTCCAGCACGACGCGCTCCATATCGGCGCGATGGGCGGCGACAAACGCCTCCGCGCCCGCGCCGCCCATCATGTGTCCCGCATTGAGCAAGAAGACAAGCCGGTGAGGCCGCTCCGACTGCGGCACGCGCGACCAGTACGCCGCCTGCGCGAGCACAAGTGCGATTCCCGAAGCGTCCTCGACCGCGGAGCTCCACGGACCGTCGTGGTGCGAGCCGATGATCACCGATTCATCGTCCGCGCCTGGAAGCTCACCGACGATGTTGTACGAGGTGATGTTCTCGCGGCGCGTATCGATGCTCAGCGTCGCGCGCGCGGGCCCCGCGGCCAGCGCTTCGCGCAGACGCCTGCCGTCGCTGCCGCTTACCCAGACGCCTGGGAGCGGCCTGAGCTTGCCATCGTACGGCACGTAGTAGTCGTGCGAGTCCCCGGGGTAATCGCTAAGCGTCCCGACGAAGCCGGCCGCGCCGGCGTCAATCGCCGGTTTCATCACGTCCTGGAACTCCCGGCCGAACGGCAGCACGTGTGTCGAGCTCGCGAACGTGCCATCCGGATCGAACGGCCACGTCGCGAGGCCGGCGAGCACCGCGTGCGGCATGCGCAAGAGCGGTACGTCGCAGAGCACGATAGCGCCGCGCATCCGCTCGGGCGTAGCTGGATCGAACGCGACGAGTTCGGCCTGCAGTCGCCCGATCGGACTTGTGTGGGGTAGCGGGAAGCAGCCAATCTCCATCTCGGGTCGACTCGCGCCGGCGGCTACGACGAGCGACGAGCTTCTCGGCTCCCAATAGGGCAGCGGCACGGGTTCGGCGCGGACGTTCCCGAGACCGAAGCTGAGGAATTGCTCCTGTATCCACCGCTCGGCCCAACGATCGGCCGGATAGCCGGGGCGGCGGATGCCATGTCCGAAGACCTCTTCGATCCACGCGTAGATCTGGTCTTCGGCGGGAATAAGGGCGTCTCTCATCGTGGTGTGCCGCGTCTTATGGTGTCGCGATCGGCGTGCCGACGAGCTGCTGCAACCGGTCGAGGATCTGCTTCTGGCGGTCGAGCTCGGCGCCGTAACCGGCGAAGTCCCCGTTGCGGAGCAGCGTCTGCGCGCGGTTGTACGACTCCTGCGCCTGCGCGACGAGCGATGCGACGTCACCGCTCACGGGCGCGGCCGTCGTCGACGGCGGCGGCGTGGCTTGCGGCGTGGCCTGTGGCGTCGTGGCCTGCGACGTCGCGGCGGGCGTGGCCGTCGGCGATGCGGCGCTGGCACCGGTACTATCGAGTCCGGAGGGCGCGGCGCGTCCGAAGATGACGTCGAGTGCGCGCGGGAGCGTCGGCTCCATCGCGATGCTGTCGCCGTTGACGACGACGACGCGCTTGAGCTGCGGCAGCTCGTTGCCGCCTGCCGTGGCAGAGAGATAGAGCGGCTCGAAGAAGACGTTGGCGTTGCCGATGGGGATCATCAACAGGTTGCCGCGGATCACCTTCGACCCGGCCTGGTTCCAGAGTGTGAGTTGCTGCGACACGCGTCCATCGGAATCGATGCGGCGTTCCACCTGCGTCGGGCCGGGCACGCTCACGCTCGACGGGAAGCGGAACGAGACGAGCTTGCCGTAGTTGTCGCCATCTGAACGTGCCGCGAGCCAGGCGATGGCGTTCGTGCGGTTGAGCGGCACGAACGGCAAGATCAGCATAAACTCTTCGCTCGTCTCGCCGGGGATGCGCGCGATGACGTAGTACGGGCGAACGGTCTGCTCGCTGCTGCCGAAGATCTCCGTCGGCACGTCCCACTGGTCTTCCTTCTGGTAGAACGCGCGCGCGTCGCGGATGTGGTAGCGCAGGTACACCTGCGTCTGCAGCCGGAACAGATCCTCCGGATAGCGGATGTGCTGGCGCACCGTCGCGGGCATCTCATCGAACGGCTTGAAGAGATGCGGGAAGATCGCGGAGTACGCCTTCAGCAGCGGCTCGTCGGGTTGCGTCGCATAGAAGTTCGTCTCGCCCGAATACGCGTTCACGACGATTTTCACGCTGTTGCGAATGTAGTTGACACCACCGGTCCGATGCGAGTACGGGATCAGGTCCGTCGTCGTATACGCGTCCTGCATCCAGTACATGTTCCCCTGGTCGACGACGAGGTACGGATCGGCGTCGAGCTGCAAGAATGGCGCAAGCTCGTGGATGCGCTGCTGGATGTTGCGGCGGTAGATCAGCCGGCTGTTGCTGTTGATGGCGCCCGAGATGAGGATGTTGCGATCGCCGAACTTCCAGGCGTACACGATCTTGCGGAGCAGGCTTCCGAGCTTGACGCCGCCGCCGCCCTCGAACTTCGTCTGGACGTTCTGCGTCGGGTCGCTGCCAGCCGGCGTAAACTCGGGCTCGTTGCCATCGACGATGATGTAGTGGTCCGCCTGCTCGCCGAAGTACAACTCCGGCCGGTCGGTCTTCAGCGGCCCCTGCAGCGGGATGTCGCTGACGAGGAGCTTCGGACCGCCGTCGGGCTGCGCCTCGTTGACCGCCGCCACGGTGTAACCGTAGCCGTGCGTGAACTGCAGGCGGCTGTTGACCCAGGTCTGCGCATCGACCGGGAGTTTGTTCGAGTCGAGCTCGCGCGCGCTGAGCATCACCTGCCTCGTCTTGCCGTCGATCGTATACCGATCGACGTCGACATCGAGGAAGTCGAAGAGCGGCCGAATGGTCTGAATCTGACGGAGGGCGGCACGCAGCGGCTCCGGATCCCAGAGCCGCACGTTGTTGATCGTATCCTGGTTGTCAGCCACCTCCTGCTCGGTGGCCTGCTGGCTCGCCGGGAACTGCCGTTCGTCGATGGCGTCGAGGCCGAACGCGTACCGCGTCATGTCGATGTTACGCGCAAGATACGGCTCTTCCTTGGAGACTTCGTTCGGCTGGACGATGAAGTTCTGGATGATCGCCGGATAGACCGCGCCGGCAATCGACACCGCGATCCAGACGACGATCCCCCCGACCGGCAGCAGAAGCCCCGCGCGAAACACCCCGATCACCATCAGCACGGCGACGATCGCCGCGACCGCCATCTTCACGTACACGATCGGCAGGTTCGCGTGGATGTCCGTATAGAAGGCGCCCAAGGTCGACGCCCTGCGTCGAGTACACGAGGGCGAAGGTGCTCAGGTAGTAGCGCGCAATGAAGACCAGCAGCAGCGCGACGAGCATCACCGAGATGTGCGTCTTGATGCCGCGCGGCACGTCGATGCTGAAGACGTGGCGCGCGATCGGCCGCGGCGCATCGACACGGAAGCCGTACAGCACCGCGCGGAACGCGTACACGGCAAGCGTGCCCATGATCGTGACGATGAGCGCGCCCATCAACCAGTCGAGCGCGAACTGATATACCGGCAGCTTGAACACGTAGAAGCCGAGGTCGTGATGAAACTGCGGGTCCTTCATGCCGAAGTCCTGCGCATGTCGGAACAACAGGACATCGTCCCAGTGGCCGGCCGCGTTGGAGCCGAAGATGACCGCGATGAGCGTCGCCAGGATCAGCATGGCGATGAGCGCGATGCGTTGCACCGCAGGCGACTGCAACTCCGCCATCACCTCGCGCAGTTCGTAGCTCACTTCGAAGTCGGGGTCGTCCGCGGAAGGCGCCAGCCGCCGCGCGACGAGGATGCTCGTGACGGAGAGCGCGAGGAACGCGCCCGCGCCTGCGAAGAAGAGCCATACGCGCGTAACCAGGCGCGTCGTGTACACCGAGCGGTAACCGACGCTGTCGAACCAGAGGAGGTCGGCGTAGAGATCCTTGCCGATGTTGGCGATGACGTAGAGGATGATGAGCGTCGCGGCGACTGCGATGAAAGGCAGCGCACGGCCGTAACGGCCGAAGCCACCCGGCCGCTCAGGAAGCCGGAACGCGATGGGCGGGGGCCCAAGCGGCCCGCGTTCGCCGTCGAAGTGTGTCACAGGCCATCACCGCGGCGGCGTGCGAGTACAGGCGGGGGCGTGTACATACCCGGAGTGTAGCGGACAATCAATGCTTGCGGCTCGCGAGTGCGCCGCTCGCGGACGGGCGGCACCTGCACGGCCTGCGTGAGCTGCCGGCGTTATCGCCTTTCGAACGGGGCCCCTCGCGGGTTCACCACTTGACAGCCGTCACTGACAACCGGCTCGCCGCACGATACGATGATGCAGACCCGCGCCGCCCCCGCGACGAACGAAGACCCCGCGAAGGAGCGCGCGATGCGCATCATTATCCTCTGCGCCGCAAGCGAACTGGTGCTCCTGGTGGGCGCCATGCTCGCGGGAGCGCCGGTGCTGGCCGCCGTCCGCGCGGGCACACGGCGCGCCGCGAACGCCACGGTCCTGTTGGCGCTCGCGCTGGCGTCGTGGGTACTCGCGGGCCTCCTCATCAACGGGGTGGTGGCGCGTCTGCCGGAAGAAGGGCGGTCCGCTGCCGGCTTCCTGAGCATCGGCGATCTTGATTTCAATCTCGCCGTGTTGACGCCAATGATCGTTGTCGCCGCGGCGCTCGCCTACCGGCTCGCGCTCGGGCTCGTCGTGGCCGCACGGGGCGGCGGCCTCCCCGACTGCATTCGCGCCTCATTGCGCAGCGCACCGCGATCCGACCGGCGGCCGGCGTGATGCTCACCAGCTTGTAGACCAACCGTCATCGCACCCTGACGCGGCCGAGCGTGACGAGGCGGCGGGCGCCTTCGTGGGCGCGGGCCGCGTCGGCCGTGCCGTCGAAGACCGCGATACGGATCTCGTAGTCACCCGCGGGTAGCGTGCGCGGCGCGAGCGCAAAGTATGACTCGCGGATGATAGCGCCCGGCCGCCACTTCGAAGTCTGCACGACGCCCTGCCCGAGTTCGCGCGACTGCGACCAGACGGGGATGCCTCGGACGCTCTGTGCCTTGCCGTCCGCGTCGAAGAACAGCGTGACCGCGCTGAGGTCAACGTCGATCGGACGGTCCGCGCGCCAATAATATGTGAGCTGCACGACATCGCCGCGCGCGACGGCATCCGGTGACTCGAAGCCGGCGAGCGTGACGCCCTGCTCGAACGAGTCGCCGCGGACGGCGGCCGGCGGCACCGATGCGACTTCGCTGTTCGGAGTCGTATCGAGCACTGCGAAGAGCGAGCCGGTTGCCACGAGGTCGTCGCGATATTGCGGCTTTGGCAACGTGTTCACCAGCATTCGCTCGATGCCGTTGAGCATGACAGGCTGCACCGTGAAATCGCGCGCGAGGACGTCGCGCGGAGTGCGCAGCCCCTCGGCCAGGTACACGGGACGTCCGTCCGACATCTGACGCCGCGTGAAGGCGGAGATGTCCTCGCCGGGCACGGAGAAGATCGGCGAGACGATGACGTCGCGTCGCTGGCCCTTGACGAACTGGAGATACCAGAGCGGCGACGCGGTCCAGCTATCGGTCAGAATGACCGCACGCGAGGGCAGGCGATCGAGCGTCGTCTGGGCGAAGTCGTAGGCGGAACGATCACCGCTGCGGTCGACGCGGCTGTAGTTCTTCGCGACGAGCGCGGCGGGCAGCAGCGCGAGGCATGCGCCGATGGCGGCGGCCTGCAACCACGGACGAACGTCGGTCCGCCGGACTGCCGCGCGGCGCGTGACCTCGCCGAGCCACGCAGCGGCAACGCCGATGAGCACACAGAGCGCAAGGTAGCCGGGCGTCAGGTAGTTGTAGACGTTGTGGATGGAGTACGTCTCAACGACGATGGCGTCGAGCACGATGAGTATCGCGAGGTACGCGGCGACGGTGCGGTGTCGCTTCGCGCAGACGACGGCGCCAACACCCGCGAGCGCGAGCCCCGCCCACGTCAGATCGTATGACGGATACGCCCACAGCACATCGATGCGGTCGGCGAGTTCGATGCGCCAGTAGCCGGACGGCGTCTGGCCGTTGAGGAACATCGACCAGTACGTGTGCCAGTTTGCGGGGCGCGCCCACGACAGCGCCGGCTCCATCTCGCCGCGCACCGGCAGGTAGATGTACACGGCGAGACCGGCCGTGAACGCCGCGATCGCCATAGCGACCGCACGCGGTGTCAGGCTGCGCCAGCCGAGCACGAGCAGGAGCAGCGACGGCGGCGCGACGAGCACGATCAGCCGGTGGTTACAGAGGCCGAGACCGAACGCGAGCGCGGCGAACGCGAGGGTGCGTGGCTGCCGGTCGCGCCACCACGAAAGCATGAGGCGCGTGACAAGCGCGGTGAAGAACAGGTTGAGCCCGTACGATGTCGCCCACGTGGCGTTGGCCCAGATCGTCGACGCGAACGCGAGAGTGAGCGCTCCCACCGCGCTGCCGATGGCGTCGCCCGTCAGGTCGTGGATGATGCCGAAGACGAGCGCGATCGCGAGCGCGGTGAAGACTGCCGACATCAGGTTCACGCGATAGGCGGTGTCGCCGATCGGGAGGAATGTGAAGGCCTTGCCGACAAGGATCAGCAGCGGGTAGCCCGTGTTGTGCGCGATACCGAGCGTCGCAGAAGTCGTGACGAACTCGCCCATGTCGTACCACATCACCGTCGGTGCGAGCGTCGCAAGATAGAAAGCGAGCGCGACAGCCGGCCACGCTCGCGGTGGCGAGCAGCGAGACGGCGCGCGAGCTCAGCGCAAGCCGCGGCCGGGGCCAGTGCGCTACGGCGAGGCTGCGCGGCCGCAGCACCTCAAGCTGCATAGGGAGCGCCGGCGTTCAGGAGGCGGCCAAGCTCTTCCGGCGAGCGGGCGTACGCCTCGGCCGTTTCGCGCGAGATTGCGCGACGCTTCACGAGGTCGGCAAGCTCCTGGTCAAGCGTGCGCATACCGATGGCCGCGCCCGTTGCCATCATCATCGGCACCTGGTGCGTCTTCGACTCACGGATGAGGTTGCGGATAGCGGGCGTGCCGAGCATGACTTCGCAGGCGGCTACACGTCCGTCGCCGGCCTCGTTGGGGAGGAGGAGCTGCGAAACGATCCCCTCGACCGCCATCGAGAGTTGGAGCCGCACCTGTTGCTGCTGGTGGCTCGGGAAAGCATCGACGATACGATCGATGGTCTGTGGAGCGTCAGGCGTGTGCAGCGTGGTGAAGACCAGGTGCCCGGTCTCGGCGGCGGTGATCGCCGATGACATCGTCTCGAGATCGCGCATCTCACCCACGAGAATCACGTCAGGATCCTGGCGCAGCACGTGGCGCAGCGCGTCGGCGAAGGAGCGCGTATCGATGCCGACTTCGCGCTGCTCTATGATGCTGCGCTTGTTGCGGTGCATGAACTCGATCGGATCCTCGATCGTCACGATGTGGCGCGCGTCGCGCTCGTTGATGCGGTCGATCATGGAAGCGAGCGTCGTCGACTTGCCACTGCCGGTGGGTCCGGTAACGATGACCAGGCCGCGCGGGATCTGCGTAAGCTGGTTGCAGATCGCCGGAAGGCCAAGATCCTCGATGGAGAGGACTGCATCGTTGACGAGGCGGAACGAGAAGTAAAGGTGGCCGCGCTCGAACGCGGCGTTGACGCGGAAGCGTCCCGTACCCGGGAGTTCAAGTGCCTTGTCCAGTTCGCGCTCTTGCTCGAAGCGCGCCCGCTCGCCTTCATTCGTGATCATCTCGAGCGCGCCCCGGAGGTCCTGCGAGGACACGGGCTGCGGGTCGGCGTCGGTCACGAGCGCACCGTGGCGGCGGAAGACAGGCGCCGTATCGTGCGAGAGGTGCAGGTCGGACGCGTCCGACTCGACCATCCGGCGCAGGAGTTCGCGCAGTCGCGGCGCTTCGCCGATGCTCTCGCTCATGACCTCGCGCCCCTCTTCTCGAGCGCCACGCCCAGCGCGATGACGACCGTGACAAATGCGGCGGACACCGCAACAGCCGCCGGCGCAGCCAGCGCCCAGAATGCCGCCACGAACGCTCCGCCGCAAAGAGCCTCGATCGCCGGCGTCCGCATGCCGATCGACGCGCCGCACGACGCGCAGCGGCCGCGCAGGACGGCATAGCTCAGCAACGGAACGAGCTCCCACGCGCCGAGGGGCCGCCTGCAGCCGTCACAACGGGAACGGCCGTTCAGCGATGCCCCGCGCGGGATGCGCTCGATGGCGGCGTTGACGAAGCTTCCGAAAGCGACGCCGAACAGGACAGCGTAGACGAGCGTCACCGCGCGACCTCGATGGTGAACTGGCCCGCGTCTTTCGCGGCCGGCGCGTAGCTCGACAGGCGGGCGGACGCGAATCCGCCGGACTTAACGAGCGTGTCGGCATAGGCGATGGCTTCAAGCGGGCCGGGCGCTACGCCGTCCACCTTGAGTGCGCCGTCGGCTCCCGAGATCGCGGTGACGCGAACGCGCGGCGGCAGGAAGGCGCCGTAGCCGAAAAGCATGGTCAGGTCGTCCTTGAGCGGGCGCTTGCCGCCCTGGAGCTGCTCCTGCTGCAGCTCCAGGTGCGCGAGCGTCGCCTTCGTGCTTTCGAGTTCGTTGCGCAACGCGCGCTGTCGTGTGAGGTTCAGCTGTATGCTCCGCACGCCGTTCGTGGCGTCATCGGCCTGCCCTTGCATGGTCGCGGCGGCGTCGCGAGCGTCGTGAGCGCGGAACGCCAGCGGCACCAGCGCGGCAACGCAGAGCAGCAGCGCGAAGACGACCGCCGCGGCGGCGGGCGCGACCTCCAGAGGCCGCTGATCGCGGGGCAGCAGATTGATGTCGATGATGCGGGACTGCCGCTTGGCTATCTTCATGCGGCGAGGTCCTTCAGTGCCAGACCAACATTCGCCGCGAACACCGCGCTGTCCTGCTCGGGCTTGACGCCGAGCCTGAGAGGCGGCATGGCGAGGTCGTGCCGCGTCGCGACGCCGATCTCGCTCGCCATCACGGCGAAGTTCGCGCAACTTCCCACGAACGATACGGGCACCGCATCGATGGTCGTGTCGTCGCGATGGGAGTCACGGTAGAACTTCAGGGTGCGTTCCAGCTCGGCAGTGATCTGCGCGGTCCATTCCGGTTCGCCACAGGCAGCTGTCATCGCGATGTTGCGGATGATCCATGGCACTCCATCGCGGAAGATGCCCAGCTCCACCTCGGCGCCTTCGACGCAGGCGATGATCGAGTTGGGCTCCCCGACGGCCCGCGCAGCCGCGATTACACGCAGGTCGACCAACTGCGGCTGCAGGCCCGCGGCCCGCGCGGCGGCAACGTGCGAATCGAGCACGTCGCGCGCAACACCCACAACGAAGACGGAGGCCGTGCCGGTCGCGCTTGCCGGTGCGCTGCCATGAGACGTACGCATTCTCGGCGAGCATCGGCATGTCCCGGCGTATCTCCCGTTCGACCAGCTCTTTGAACTGCTTCCCGCCCAGCGCGGGAAGCTCCAGCTGGCGGAACACCGAGCGCTGTGCCGGCAGCCCGACCGCGACTTGCATTCGCCCACCGCCCCGGTAGCCCGGCGCTGCCCGCAGCGCCGCGCCCGCCGCGGCAGGATCGACGACGAGACCGTCGTTGTACGATGCCCGGCGGCAGCGGTGCGCGCCCGGACCGCGCGACCGCGCCGGGGCGGCCGACGGTCCAGCGCACTTCGCCGTCGTGGAACGCAACGGTAAGGAGGGGTTGCCACAGGAGCCTGCGCAGATTCATTTCTTCTTCCCTATGGGCGTCGCCGCGGGCGCAGGCGTTGGCGGCACGACCTTGGTGTACGTGCTGAACACTATCTCCGCGTGCGCGACGCCAGCGTCGTTGAGCGTCATCGTCGTCAGCGAGGGGACAAGCCATGGTTGCGAGCTGCCCACCGCGTTGAGAAATGCGACGATCTGCCCCACGCTGCCATCGAGCGTCACGCGGACGCCCTGCGTCTCGAACGTGCTGTCGCCAGCCTTCGCCTGCCCGGCCGCGACCCCCGCGACCGCCTTCACGCTGAGGCCCGCCGCCTGCGCGCCGCGGACGATGAGATGTCGTTGTCGCGTCCGCGGATGGCGCCGGCTGCGAGGACGGCGCCGCGGCTTCAGCCGTGGCGAGCGAGTTGCGCACCACGGTCAGGTCCTCCTGGATCGAGTCGGTGGACGCGGGTGGCAGTGCCGCGAGCGCCTGCGCGTCCGCGAAGCGCCTGCGCGCCGCATCCTCGTCGCGGTGCGCCGTATAGATGCCGGCGAACAGCGACGCGAAGCTGAGCGCGACGAGTAAGGCGAACGCGCCCAGCAAGACGCGCGGCGACGGGCTCAATCGCAGGCGCTCCTGCGCCACAGCGGGCGGACTCTTGCGGATCAGTTGAGTTGCCACGAAGCCACCCTCACGCCGCTATAGCCCGCCACGAGGCGCGCGATGACGTTCCTGCTTCCGACCACCGACCGCACCTCGTACGTCGCCGCCGGCACGCTGAGCTGCAATGTGCCTGTCGCTGCTGTTGTCGAGACCACGAGCTGGTACGACCCCGCCGCCGCCAGCGTGAAATCCGCTCCGAAGGGCGATCCGCCGGAGGGCGCACCGACCGGCATAGCGCACGATGCCGCCACGCCTACCGTCACGGTCCCGGACGGCACGGTGATCCGCGCCGAGAGTGTGCCCGCGTCGGACGCCGAGAACGAGTAGCATTTCACACCACCGCCGCCCTGCCAGGCAGGGGCTTGCGCTTCCACCGCGCCGGCACCGGCGACGAAACGGATGTCCGTCGCCGGGAACGACGCCCCGTTCACGGTGGCCGGGAACGGCTGAAGCGGCGTCGCCGTGAATGTAGTGACGGCCGTTAGCTGGGGGTTCGACAGTAGGCGCCACCCTGACCATTCGACCCCGGCGTCCATGCTGTAACGCTCCTTCGCGCGCATACCCACGAGGTTGGTGGCTTGTGAGCCCGTACCCGCGCCCACCAGCAGCGGCGTGATCAGGATGGCGCCGAGCGCCAGCGCTCCCATTGCGATGGGAAGCGCCTGTCCTCGTGTTCCCTTAAGGGTCCGCAGCCACCGACGTAACGCGTTCATCATGGCGCCAGCGCCAGGTAGTAGTAGGTCGCGCCGTTGCTGTTGACTTCCGCGTTCGTGCCAACCTGGAAACCGCCGCTGATCAACGACTGGATCCGGTTCGTTGTCGGACTCGTGTTGTTCCAGTAGAGGCTCCGGTCGCCGGGCACCTGGTCGGTGCGCCACGGGCCCCTGCTGGAGCTGGACCGCTTCACCCACACGAACCCCGGGTTCATGCCAAGGCCGGTGATGATGCGGCTGTCGACACCATTTCCGGTATAGGTGCCGGTCACAACTTCGGAGGTCGGCGCGAACGCGATCCAGTAGTACGCAATGCCGGACTGGTTCACGTTCTGATCCGAACCGACCTGGAAACCGTTCGAGAGGATGGCCTGGATACGGTTCGTGTTCGCGCCGGTGCCGTTCATGGCAAACGACGCGTCGCCCCCCAGCAGCTCCGGGCGGAAGTAGTCCGCCTCACCATCGCCCATAGTGATCACCCAGCTCGGCTGGAAGGCAACGCCGGTGATATTGCGGTTGTCGGCGCCGTTGCCGGCGTACGAGCCGACGGCAACGTTCGCGCCAGCCTTCATGGCCGTCCAGTAGTACGTCGTGCCGCTGGCGTTGACGAGTGTGTCGTTGCCGACGACGAAGCTGGTCGCGCCGAATGACGTGATGAGGTTCGACTCCAGGGCGTTGCCGGATGTGATGTCCTTCGCCGTACCCGCAGGCATCACGGACGTGCGGATCACCGCGTCGGCGCCGCCGTTTGACCGGACGATGACGATATCGGGCTGGAAGCTCAGACCACTGATCGTCAGGCCCGCGGAGCCGTTGCCCGTGTACGACCCCGCCTGGAACCACTGCGCGGGCGTTGCGGTGGGTGTCGGAGTGTCCGTCGGCGTCGGCGTAACGGTCGGTGTCGGCGTGTTCGTCGGGGTTGGCGTCGGCGTAAACGTGTCCGTAGGCGTCGCCGTCGGCGTCGGCGTAAACGTGTTCGTGGGCGTGTCGGTAGGCGTCGACGTCGGCGTATTCGTCGGCGTCGCGGCTGCGGGCAAATAGAGCTGGGTCTGCGGGATCACTTCTTCCGGCAGGTAGTAGTTCGACCAGCGCAATTTCGCCACGGCCTGGCCGGCGTTCTCGTAGAACTCCATCTTGATGTCGTACTTCACGCCTGCGGTGAGTGTGATGGTGCCGGTGTTCACCGTCTCCGCATGGTCGGTCCAGTTGTCGATGACCAGCACGTTGTTCACCCACAACCGCACGCCGTCGTCCGACGATGTCGAGAACGTGTACGCCGTCGAGTAACGCGGCTGCACGTAGCCGGTCCACCGCACCGAGAACGTGTCCGGGCCGATGGTCGGATCAGGCGAACCATTGCCCCAGTCGAAGTTGATCGTCGAGTCGGTACGCGTCAGCTTCGGCGCCGTGAAGTCAATGTTGTCGAAGTAGTTGCCCTGCAAGCCGGCGCCGGTGCCGAGCGGGTACGGCGTCGGCGTAGCCGCCAGCGCGCCGGGACAGAGCTGCGTTTGCGGTACCGCCTGTTTCACCTGGCTGGCGCTGGACCACCAGAGTTTCGCTGCGGCGAAGCCGGTGTTTTCGTAGTACTCCATCTTCACGTCGTACTTCACGCCGGCCGTCAGAGCGATCGTGCCGCTGTTCTCGATCGCGGCATGGTCCGTCCAGTTGTTGATGATCTGCTGCCCGTTGACCCAGAGACGCACGCCGTCGTCCGATGTCGTGTAGAACGTGTACGTCTCCGAGTAGAGCGGCACGACCTGGCCCGTCCAGCGCACCGAGAACGTATCAGCCCCGATACTCGGGTCCGGCGAGCCGGTCCCCCAGTCGAAGTTCACCGTCGAGTCGACGCGCGTGAGCTTGAGCGCCGTGAGGTCGATGTTGTCGTAGTACTCCCCGTTCAGGCCGTTACAGGCCCCGCCAGGGGTCGCCGTTGGCGTCGGCGTGTACGTCACCGTCGGGAACGGCGTGATCGGCACGTCGGAGACGCGCATCAACGTCGTCTCGGTGCGGGACTGTGTGCCGGCGCCGTTCTGCACGGTGAGCGCATACGTGACGGAGCCGCCGGACAGCGCCGCGGTGAAGCCGCCCGCCGTAAGGTTGCGGGCGACGACACGCGCCGTTGGCGTGCCATTGACCGTCAGCGTGCGCTGCAGATCGGTGCCAATCTGCTCATAGTGGCTGCTGTACGTCGAGCCCGTGCTGTAGTCGGTCCACTGCAGCACCGCATCGTTGGCTGCGATCGTCGATTGTGTCACGACGGCGCTCTGCGTGTCCTGGTTGAGCCAGAAGAGGCCGTCCTGGAGCTGATGCGTCGCGCTCTGCTGGTCGCGGCCGGCGGCGGAGTCCTTGATCGTGGCGACGAGCGTCATGCCCAGCGTGCTAAGGATGGTGCCGGTGATTGCCAGGCTGATCAGCAGTTCTACAAGGCCGAAGCCGCGCTCGCCGCGCCGCGTCTTCATCGGTTCACCTTGTAACCTTCGAGCGTGTAGACGGCGTTGCCGTCCTTGCTCACTTGAACGGTGATCAGCTCGATGTCCGCGTCGCCTCCGCTGACGGTTTCGGCGGTCGCCGTGACGCCGTAGCTGCTCGGTGGCGTCACCGTCGCGTACGTGTACGGCGGCGCCGCGTAGACGGCGGCTTTCGTGTACTCCATCTGGGAGCGCGCAAGCTCGTGCGCCGTGGACAGCCGGTCCGACTGGCCGGTCGTGAGCAGCCCCGTCGAGAGCCCCGCGAGGAACACGACGAGCGTCATGCCAAGGATCGCGACGGCGATGAGCGTCTCGGTCAGCGCAACGCCGCGCTCGGAGGCGAGCCGAGCGCTCATTTCGGAGGCGCCGCCCCTGCGCCTGCGTCGTTGACATGGCCGATGAGCTGGTACATGGGCATGATGAGCGAGAGCGCGATGAAGCCGACGACCACGCCCATGACGATCGTCAGGGCCGGCGTCATCATCGCCGTCAGCGCGTCGACCTTCTCGTCGACTTCCCGAGTGTAGAAGTCGGCTGTGATCTCCAGGTTCGCATCCAGCGTGCCGGTTTCTTCGCCCACCGCCACCATCTGGATGAGCAGCGGCGGGTAGCACCCGGCGGCCGCCATCGGCCCGGAGAGCCCCTCGCCGTCCATGAGTTGGCGGCGGACGTCCTCGACATGACCGCGCAGAATACCGTTGTCAGTCGTCTTGACGACCATGTCCATGATCTCCGTCAGCGGCAGACCGGCGCGCAGGAGGATGGCGAGCGTGCGGCTGAAGCGCGCGGCATTCGCGTTGATCGTGATCGCCTTGAACACCGGCACGGTCAGCAGCACGCGGTCGATCATGCGCTTGCCGACGGGCTGGCTGAAGAGCCAGGTGCCGCCCAGCCCGATACCGGCCGCGACGACCAGGATCTGTATGCGATAAGCCTTGGTGAACTCGGTGAAGCCGATGAGGAGACGCGTTGTGATCGGCAGATCGCCGTTGAACTCCTTGAACAGCTCGACCAGCGCGGGCAGCGCCGTCGTCACCAGGATGCCGACTACGATCACGGCGAGCACCATCATGAACGCGGGATAGGCAAGCGCGCCCTTCACGCGCTTGGCCACCGCCTCCTCGCGCTCCATGTACGTGGCGAGTTGCCGCAGCATCTGTTCGATGTGGCCCGTGCGCTCGCCCAGCTCGACCATGCGTGCGTAGAGCGGCGGAAAGACCGCCGGGTACTGCTCGATGGCCGACGCGAACGTCGAGCCGCCACGGATCGATTTCGAGATGCCGGCGACGGCGTTGGCCATCGGCTTCGACGAGGCCTGCTCTTCGAGCAGCTCCAGGCTGCGCATCACCGGAACGCCCGATTCGAGCAGTGTCGCCAACTGGCGCGAGAACGTGATCAGAGCGCGCTTCTTCACCGCGAACAGGCTCGGGAAGATCTGTTCCACGCTTGGGAGCTTGCGCTCCTCGCGGATGCTGATGACGCGATAGTTTGCGTCCCAGAGCGCACGCTCCGCCTGCGCTTCGCTGGCTACATCAAGCGCCCCGCGGACCTGCTCACCATCCGGGCCAAGTGCGACGTAGCGGAAACCCATGCGACGCTCCCTAGCTGATCGAGTAGACGCTGCGGAGGATCTCGGCGGGCGTTACGATCCCCTGCTTGGCCTTGAGCATGCCGTCGCGGCGCATGGGCACCATGCCGTCCGCGATCGCCTGCTCTCTGATGGCGGCGGCGGACGCGCCAGCGAGCAGCAACCGGCGGATGTCGTCATTGAGCGAGAGGATCTCATAGACACCGATGCGCCCGAGGAAGCCGGTGCCGGCGCACAGGTTGCAGCCTGCTCCGCGCTTGATCCTCTCGATCGGCTCGCCGAGATCAGATTCGTAGACCGCCCGCTCTTCGGCCGTGGGCTGCGCGTCCGCCGCGCAATACGCGCAGACGCGGCGCACCATGCGCTGCGCCACGACGCCGATAAGCGACGAAACCGCGAGGAACGGCTCGATGCCAAGGTCCGTGAGCCGCAGCAGCACGCCGACAGCATCGTTCGCGTGAATCGACGAAAGCACGAGGTGGCCTGTCAGCGCGGCCTGGCAGGCGATGCGCGCCGTCTCGCCGTCGCGCACCTCGCCGACGAGGATGACGTCCGGGTCCAGACGCATCAGCGAACGTAGCCCCGTGGCGAAGGTGATGTCCGCCTTCTCGTTGACCTGGATCTGGCTGATGCCCTCGAACTGGTACTCCACGGGATCTTCGATCGTGACGATGTTTCGCTCGGCGTCGTTGAGCTGGTTGACCGACGCGTAAAGCGTGGTCGTCTTCCCGGAGCCAGTGGGGCCGCTGACCAGCACCATGCCGAAAGGCGACTTCAGCAGGCGGATGTGGCGTTCCAGCGCCACCGGCGAGAAGCCGAGCTCGCGAAGCGACATCAGCGAGACGCTCTTGTCGAGGACCCGCAGCACCATCATCTCGCCGTGCGTGGTATCGGACGTGGCCGCCCGCAGGTCGATGCGTTTGCCTTCGACTTCCGTGCTGATCTGGCCGTCCTGCGGCCGCCGGCGCTCGGCGATGTTCATGCCGGCCATCACCTTGAAGCGCGAGACGAGGGCCGCATGAATGTCCTTCGGCAAGCGCATCGCCTCATGCAGGACACCATCGATCCGAAGGCGCACCCGCAGCGCATCCGCTTCGGGCTCCAGATGAATGTCTGAGGCGCGGTCGCGGACGGCCTGCGCAAGCAGCAGGTCGGCGGTGCGCACGATAGGCGCCTGCCCCAGCTGGAGGTCGAGGTCCTGCTTGTCCGCCTGTGCCTGCTTCTCCGGCTGGACGGGCATCGCCAGCCCCACCTCGCGCTCGATCTCGGAGCTGACGCGGTACTGGATGTTGATGGCGCGCCGGATCTCTTCCGGGATGCCGACGGCCGGCCTGATCTCCTGCCCGGTCATCGACCGGAGCTCTTCGATCGTCTGCATGTTGCCGGGGTCGGTCATGACCACGAGCAGCGAGCGGCCGTCCGTCTCGACCGGGATCAACAGGTGTTCGCGGCAGAAGTCGGAGGGCACAAGGCCCGTCGCCTCGGGCTGGATGCTGATGCGCAGGAGGTCGAGGAAGCGGATGCCCAGTTGCTGGCTCAGCGTCAGCGCCAGCGCATCGGCCGTGACCAGGCCGCGCTCGACGACGTACTCGCCCATCTTGCGGCCGGCCTGCGCCGCGTCCTGCGCCGCCTGCTGCGCGTCGGCCTCAGAGAGCAAGCCCGCCTCGACCAGCATCTGGCCGAGGCGCTTGCGTAGCGTCGCTGTGGCTTCCATTCAGGTACCTCTCGCCGCCGCCAGGCGAAGTGGTGAGCGCATCGAGACGCTACGGGTAGCTGGCCTGCGTGACCTTCCCCGTCGTGTCCACGCTGTACGTGCCGTGCGTCGACGGTGCTGCGCATGTACGTCGGCGACAGAGCCGAAGCCGCCGGCGGCCGTCGTCATGTCGCTCGTCGCGGGCGTGATCGCCGTCGTCGTCGCCGAGCTCGTGTTCGCGAGCTTGGCATCGACCGCTGTCTGGACGATATTCAGCTCGGCCGAGCCCGCGTTGCTCTTGGCGCCGCCGAGCAGGCCGACGAAGTTCGGCAGCACGACCGCGACCAGGATGCCCAGAATCGCCACGACGATCAGGAGCTCCGTGAGCGTAAAGCCCTGTTCACTATTCAGCTTCTTCAACATGGATACCCCCTCTGGCATCGAGCCGGACCGTGACGCCCATGGTGGCCTCACACCGTGCTTATCGGCGGCTTTGGGGGAGCGCTTGAGGGGTGCGTGGAGAATCTCCGAGGAATTACCCCATGGGGCATTCCCTTACGTGGCAACTATCGGCCGCACGCAGGCGTATCTGTGACGATCTGTGGCTCGCGAAGCGCGCAAAACCCAGGCGATGCCCGATTTGCGCAGGTTCAGCGCCTTAGGACGGGCTTTCATTCGGCGGTCAGCGGCATCGACGCCATGGGCGCAGATGCGCCCCACAGGTCAGGGCTTCTTGCCGGCGTGCTTCTTGAGGCGCTTGAGGATGGCGTTCCGGTACGCCTCTCCGGTGGTCGCGCCGTGCTTGCGCATGGCTTCCCGGCGGGCCTGTTGCCGGCGATGGCGCCGCTCGGCTCGCTCGTCGCGCGGCTCTTCGTTCACTTGTACTGGGCGAGGAACGCCGCGTCCCCCTGGTAGAGGTCGACCCCGTTGTTGACGCGGTCACGCAGCAGGTGACGGCTGTAGAAGTGCTGGCCGCTCAACTCCTTGCCCTCCTCGCCGCACAGGTAGATGGCGGCGAGGCCCATCGCCTCGGGCCGCTCCAGCATCGGGCCAACGGACGGCATGGTCTCGTCGAGCCGGTAGAAGAGCGTGCCGGGTGTGGGCACCCAGCCGTACGGAGAGAGCGCAAAGACGCGGATGTTGTGCTCCTTCTCCTCCGCGGCGAGGCCCCTGCTCAGCTCGCGCAACGCGTGCTTGGTGAGCGTGTAGGAGATGTTGCCGTCGCCGTCCTGGTCGGCGGCGATCGACGAGATGTTGATGATGACGCCGTCGCGTTGCTTGATCATGTGGGGCAGCGCCGCCTTGGAGCAGGCGATCGCGCCGCGCACGTTCACGCGCCACATCAGGTCCCAGCGCTTGAGCGGCATATCGACGAGCCGCGCCGGCGCCATGATGCCGGCGTTGTTGACCAGGATATCGATGCGGCCGAACTCGTCGACGGTCCGCTGCACCATGGCATTGACGCTGTCCTCGTCGCTGACATCGCAGCGCACCGGGATCGCGCGAACGCCGAGCGCCGAGAGCGCCGCCGCCGTTTCGGCGATCGTGCCCTCGAGCTTCGACTGGCCGGCGGCCTCGGTGCGAGCCGCGACGACGATATTGCAGCCTTCCTTCGCGAACTCGCGCGCGATGTACTCGCCGACGCCGCGGCTGGCGCCGGTGATGATCGCGACCTTGCCTTCGAGCTTCTTCATGGACGAGGACCTTTCGAGCTGCGCGAGCGGCGGTTTGATTGTCGTGCGAAAAAAAATCGCGAATAATAATGGGTCAAGTGTCTTATGTCTTCAGCGCCATCCCGCATGCGGACAGACCGGGGTGTCGATCACCATCCGCAGCTGAGTCGATGATACGCCACTACGTGCGCGAACTCCTACGGCCGCGTGTCGCTCGCGCATGCAGCCGCCGTCACACGCGCGGACCGCGCCGCTGGTCGGGCTCTTTGCCGCCGGTGAACTTCGGCTTGTACGACGGGTCGCGGCCGGCCATCTGGTCGCGGTGCATCCGGTCGTGGCGATAGTACGACCGGAGCCACTGCATCGCGGTCAGGCTGCCGAACATGGGCTGCGACGCGGTGCGCTCGAACTGGTCCGGCGTCATCGACGCGATGAGCTGCAGCGTGGTGGCGCGCTGCTCGCGGAGCTGCGCCGTCAGCTCTCGCGACGCTGTGGCGGTTCGCGCTGGTCAGCGGGATGGCCGGCCGTTCGCCGACGACGCCCGTGAGGTCGGGCGCATCTTCCTCGAGCGCCCGGCGTACCCAGGCCCGATACGAGGTCTCCATCTCGGCCAGGTGGGCAAGCTGTTCCTTTGGCGACCACTGCGCCTCGCCCACGGCGTCCGGCGGGGCGTAGGACGCCGCTTCGTCCGACAGCGCTTCGGCCTGGGCGAGCAGCGCATCGCGTTCGCCGGCCATCTTGTCAAGTAGCTCGCGGACGGCTTCGGGCGTCGCCATACCTGTTCTCCGTGTCCGGGCGCGATCTGCGCGTATCGACCGAATCTACACCGCCCGGCGGCTCTCGCGGCTTCGCCGCAGCTTCGAGCGGCAGGGGCCGGGACCGCCAGATCCGCGCGGCCGGGCGTAACAACGCATGGCACGCTTCGTTCTTACCTGTGTCAAGAATATCGGAGAAGGCGTCATGGCCAAACGTGACCCCAAGCGCACCGACAAGCTCCGCACGGCAATCCGGTACATGCTCGAGCGCGGCACGCTCGTGTCGGGCAGCCAGACCCGCCTGGGCGAGCACTTCAAGGTGTCGCGGCAGCGCGTACATCAGCTCGTGGTCGAAGAGCGCCGGCTCATGGAATCAAAGCGACTGGCTGAGGATCCCGCTCAACGGCCAGCCCGCGCGTCGTAAGCACCGGGAAGCAGGACTGATTCATGCGAAACGGAGACACAGGAACCATGGCCAAGCGGGATCCCGAGCGCACACAACGCCTTCGCATCGCCGTACGTTACCTCCTGGAGCGCAACTGCCTGGCCAAAGGCAACCAGTCGCGGCTGGCGGAGCACTTCAAGGTGTCACGACAGCGCGTGCACCAGATCGTCGTCGAAGAGCGGCAGCGCCCGCGCCAGCCGTCAATGGCGAACTGAGCCCACTTCAACGGTTCTCCTGATTGAGGGCGCGCCGCGGGCGCGCCCTCCCTTCGTGCCCCGATGTGCGGCAGCACGGCAACCGCTATCCCGTGAACCCCAATCGCTCCGCGGCGTTCATCGCGAACTGATCCGTCATGCCGGCGATGTAGTCGGCGATGCGGCGGACGAGCGGGTCGTCCTCACGCGTGTACTCCGACGCCGCCACCTCCTGCGGGCGCGCAAGAAACTGCGCCCACAGGAACTCGATGACGCGACGGGCGCGGTCGGCCTCGGCGAGGCGCTCTTCCCAGAGATAGACGTTGTCGAACAGATAGTCGCGCAGTTCGTCCGTGGCGGCGGCGACCTCCGCGCTCATCGCGATCGGCAGCGCCGGGCCGGCATCGGTGCGCGGGGCGGCGGCGGCAGCCCACGACGCATCGACGATGTCGCTGACGAGGGCATCGATCCGCTGCGAGTGCGTCTCACCCAGGACGCGGCGGGCGTTGAGCGGCAGGTCTTCAGCGCGGAGAAGGCCGGCGCGGACAGCGTCGGCGATGTCGTGATTGAGGTAAGCGACCGAGTCGGAGACGCGCACGATCTGTCCTTCGAGCGTCGACGCCAGCGGATCGCCCCAATCGGCCGGGGACCAGTAGCGCTCTTCAAGCTCGGAGAAGATGCCCTCGCGCGGCTTCGAATGCTTGAGGATGCCTTCCCGCACCTCCCACGTGAGGTTGAGTCCGGCGCCCGACGCTTCGAGGAGGTCGACGATGCGGACGCTCTGCTCGTTGTGGCGAAAGCCCTCCGGCAGCAGGTTGCCCAGCGCCTGCTCGCCGGCGTGTCCGAACGGCGTGTGGCCCGAGGTCGTGGCCGAGGGCGATCGCCTCGGTGAGGTCTTCGTTGAGGTTGAGCGCGCGGGCGATGGTGCGCCCGACCTGCGCGACTTCGAGCGTGTGTGTGAGACGCGTGACGTAGTGGTCGCCGGGCGGGGCGATGAACACCTGCGTCTTGTGCTTGAGCCGCCGAAACGCCTTGCAGTGGATGATGCGGTCGCGGTCCCGCTGATACTCGGTGCGCATGTCGGACGGCGGCTCCGGCCGTGCGCGTCCGCGCGTCTCGACGACGCGCATCGCGCCGGGCGCGAGGAGTTGCTCTCGCTCTTCGAGGCGCGCGCGCACTGTTTCATGGGGAAGCATCAGCCGCGATTGTAGGCGACTGGATCGCCGGAGTCGAGGCAGCGTGGTGCGCACAGACGCGACGCGACCCGGGATGCCCCGGGCCGCGTCGGCTCCCCCGTTTGATGTCCGGCGATTCGCGTCGCCTAGTCCGGCCTCGCGCCGCCAGCCGCGGCGTGCCGGCGCACGGCCGCAGGCGTCGAACCGTCGCAGCGATGCCCGAGCTGGTGGATGGTGGCCCAGAAGTCACTCGCGCCGACGCGCCCGTTGCCGTTCACGTCGAACTTCAGAATCGTGGCTGTGGCGCCGAACCGCGCCGGCGATCAGCCACACGTCGCGCCACGTCACGCGACCGTCGCCATCGAAGTCGGCGCAGCGAGCGCCCGTCGCGGGGTGCCGGCGACCGGCGGGCTCGCCTAGCGGCGGAGGTGTCGGCGTCGCGGTCTGCGTTGGCGTGTAGTGGCGGTCGGCGTGGTGTCGGCGTCAGCGTCGGCGTGTCGGTCGGCAGCGGCGTATCGGTCGGCAGCGGCGTGTCAGTCGGCGTCTGTGTCGGTGTCGGATGTCGGTAGGAATCGGCGTGCTCGTGGACGTCGATGTCGGTGTCGCCGTCGGTGGCGGCCCGATCCAGATGTTCACACTCGTCGAGGTGCTCGTGAACGTCGATGTCGGCGTCGCCGTCGGTGGCGGGCCGATCCAGATCTTCACCTGCGTCGCGACTGCATGAAGTTGTTGCCGGTCGCGAGCAGCCGGATGGTGTGCAACCCGAGGTTCATCGTCGACGAGTCGCGCGTGAACGAAGGGCCCGTGCCCAGGAAACCTTGCTGCGACGAAGTCCAGTAGAGCTGGCCGCGCACAAGCGCCGTGCCGTCTGAGTCGGCGCCCGCACCGGAGAACGTGATGACGGTGTTGAGCGGGATCACCGCGCCGTCTTGCGGTGAGAAGATGACGACGGTCGGCGGACCGATCGCCGCAGCCGACGCCGGTGTGGGCGAAAACGCCAGGGACGCAAGAACAAACGCAGCGACAAAGAATATGCAGGTACGCACGGCAACCCCCATCGTGAACCGACCGATGTGAGCCGCCCTCGAGACCGTCGCACGGCGTGGTCGCGACGCGCCCCGCAGCGCG
This sequence comes from uncultured Chloroflexia bacterium, assembly GCA_963743185.1. Taxonomy (GTDB): domain Bacteria; phylum Chloroflexota; class Dehalococcoidia; order DSTF01; family JACRBR01; genus JANXYW01. The sequence continues at coordinate 60,656 of CAVUOT010000012.1, forward strand.
TGCATCCGGCTAACGTCCTCCCTATCCCATACCATCGGCAGCAGCGACACCTCCTGTTGGGATTCCGGAAACGAATTTCCAGTATTCGCGCGACTACGGTGGCGTCGTGGTGGTGCACGTCACATCGCGATCGCTGCTTGCTCGCGCCAGCACCCGGCGATAGATTGCCCTCGCCGTTACGTCGGGTGCGGAGGCGCTCGACGAACGTTCACTCTGGAGGTGGCCCATGGGCCGGCCCGTACTGCACACGCGACTCTGCGACATCCTCGACATCGAGTATCCGGTGATCCTGGCCGGCATGGGGGGTGTGGCGTCGGCCGAACTGGTCGCCGCCGTATCCGAGGCCGGGGGGCTGGGCATCCTCGGCGCGGCATCCATGGCGGCGGACGAGATCGAGCGGCAGGTGCGGCGCATCCGCGACCTGACGTCGAAGCCGTTCGGCGTCGATGTGCTGCTGCCGTCCGGCGTGGCGACACCCAGGGAGCCGAAGGCTGAGAGCGGCGCGCGCGAGCCCGCAGCGGCGGGAGCCCCGAAGCGGCCGCGCGATTATCTGCCGCCGCAGTACGGCGAGTTCATCGACAGCGCGGAACGGGAGTTCGGGCTGCCGGCGCGCGGCGAGGACCAGGAGTGGTCGTCGGGCATGAGCCGGCTGGGTGCGTCGGGCTTCTCGAAGAGTCAGGTAGACGCAATCCTGGAGTTGAAGGTGCCGGTGTTCGCAGCGGGGCTCGGCAACCCGGCGCCGCACGCGGCAGCGTTCCACGCGCAGGGCGCGAAGGTGATCGGACTCGTCGGCAACGTGAAGAACGCGCGGCGCATCGCGGACGGCGGCGCCGATGTGGTGGTGGCGCAGGGCACCGAGGCGGGCGGCCACACCGGACGCATCGGCACGCTGGCGCTCGTGCCGCAGGTGATCGACGCGGTGGCGCCGACGGCGGTATGCGCGGCGGGCGGCATCGGCGACGGGCGCGGCATCGCGGCGGCGCTGGCGATGGGCTGCGACGGCGTGTGGGTCGGCACGGCGTTCGTCGTGTCGCGCGAGGCGACGTGGCCGGACGTGCTGAAGGAGCGCATCCTGGCGGCGACGGAGGAAGACACGCGGGTGACGCGGCTGTACAGCGGCAAGACGATGCGCAACATCAACAACCCGCTGATCGAGTACTGGGAGTCGCAGAAGCTGGACGCGCTGCCGATGGGCATGCAGGGCATCGTCTCGGGCGAGATCATGTCGGGCGCGACGCGCGCCAACAAGCTGGAGCTGCTGATGAATCCGGCGGGGCAGATCTCGGGCATGCTGCACGAGTCGCGTCCGGCGAAGGACATCCTCGCGGACATGGTGCGCGAGGCGGCGGAGATCATCGCCGAGGGGCTGCCGAGGCGCGTGAAGGCGTCGTTGTAACGATTCACCGCGGAGACGCGGAGAGCTGCTCTGGCCCGATGAGCGATAGCACCACCACGAGAAGATCATGACCGAATCCGCACTCGACGACATCCGCGTGCTCGACCTCGCCGGCGAGACGGGCGTCTACGGCACGAAGCTGCTGGCCGACCTCGGCGCGGACGTGATCCGCATCGAGCCTCCGGACGGCGACCCGATGCGCTCGATCGGCCCGTTCTGGCACGACGAGCGGGCGGCGGACCGCAGCCTCTCGTTCTTCAACCTCAACACGAACAAGCGCAGCATCACGCTCGACTTCACGAAGCCCGAGGGGCGCGCGCTGTTCGAGAGGCTCGTCGCGAAGGCGGACGTCGTCGTCGAGACGTACGAGCCGGGCTACCTCGACTCGCTGGGGCTCGGCTACGCCGGGCTGTGCGCGATCCGCCCCGACATCATCCTGACGTCGATCACCGGGTTCGGGCAGACGGGGCCGCACGCGCACTACAAGTGGTCGGACATCGTCGGCGTCGCGATGGGCGGCATGATGGCGCTGGCCGGCGACAAAGAGGACCCGCCGAACCGGCCGTACGGCAACCAGGGCTACATATGCGCGGGCATCGACGGCGCGACGGGCACGATGATGGCGCTGGTGCATCGGGACAACACCGGCGAGGGGCAGCAGATCGACGTGTCGATGCAGGAGGCGCTCTCCATCAACATGGAGACGGCGATGATGACGTACGACATGAACCAGCGCATCATCACGCGCACCGGGCCACGCGGCATGGTCCCGATCGACATCCCGGGCATCGGCATCTATGAGGCGAAGGACGGCCAGGTGTTCTCGTACCTGGGCACGCCGGGCGGCGCGCCCTGGACGGTGATGCTCGACTGGATGAACCGCGAAGGGCTGGCCGAAGACCTGAACGACGAGCCGTACCTCTCGATGGTCCAGGGGCTGAACCTGCGCTTCCTGACCGGCCTGCTGCTGGAGCCGGAGAAGCTCACGGAGCGCATCAAGACGCTGGCCCACATGTACGGCGTGTTCGCGCGGTTCTGCGCACACATGAACAAGTGGACGCTGTACGAAGAGGCGCAGAAGCAGCGGCTGATGATCGGCATCGTCTCGACGCCGGAGGACCTGGCGAAGAACCCGCAGCTGGCGGCGCGGCACTGGTACCAGGACGTCGAGCACGACCACCTCGGCGCGAGCGTGCGCTACGCGGGGCCGCCGTACCGCCTCTCGGAGACGCCGTGGACGTTGCGGCGCCGCCCGCCCCTGCCCGGCGAGCACAACGTCGAAGTGTTCGGCGAGCTGGGGCTGGGCGCAGCGGATCTGCAGCGGCTGCACGCGCAAGGCATCGTCTAGCGTCGAACAGGGAGTCCGGGAGATGACGAAGCTGCCACTCGACGGGATCAAGGTCGCGGACTTTTCGTGGTTCGGCGCGGGGCCGATCTGCGCGGAGAACCTCGGGCGCTTCGGCGCGACGGTGGTGCGCGTCGAGTCCGAGGCGCACATCGACGGACTGCGCGGCGTCAACCCGTTCGCGACCGGCAAGACGGGCTACAACGTCAGCGGCTACTTCAACAACTACAACGCGGGCAAGCTCGACCTGACGCTCAACCTGGGAACGGATCTCGGCAAGCAGCTCGCGCTGAAGCTCATCGCCTGGTGCGACATCTTCCTCACGAACCAGACGGGGCGCATGATCGAGCGCTGGGGCTTCGAGTACAAGGAGCTGGTGAAGGTCAACCCGACGATTATCGCCGCATACCAGCCGATGCAGGGGTTCGACGGGCCGCACAAGGATTTCTTCGGCTTCGGGCAGGTGCTGAACGCGATCACCGGCTACAACGAGCTGAGCGGCTTCCCGAACCGGCCGCCGATGGGCCTCGGCACGAACTACCCGGATTACGTGATCAACCCGGGGCACACGCTGATCGCGATCCTCGCGGCGCTGCGCTACCGCAAGCGCACGGGCAAGGGACAGTGCATCGAGCTCGCGCAGATCGAGTCCGCGATCGCGCCGCTGGCGCCGGCGGTGATGGATTACGCGTCGAACGGCCGCGTCCAGACGCGGAAAGGCAACCGCATCTCGTACGCGTCGCCGCATGGCGCATTCCGCTGCGAGGACATCACGTGGGACGGCAAGCCGCAGGACCGCTGGATCGCCTTCGGTGCATTCGACGACGCGCAGTGGCGCGGGCTCGTCGACGCGATGGGCGCGCCGGCGTGGGCCGGCGACGCGAAGTTCGCGACGCTCGACGCGCGCAAGCAGCATGAGGACGAGCTCGACGCGCACGTGACGGAGTGGACGCGCGAGCATACCGCGGAAGAGCTGATGGCGCTGCTGCAATCGAAGGGCGTGCCGGCGGGCGTGGTGCAGAACGCGCGCGACGTGCTGGAGGCGGACGAGCACCTCAAGGCGCGCGGCTACTACCAGTACCTCGACCACCCGGAGGCCGGACACACCGCCTACGACGGCGCACCGTTCGTGATGTCGAAGACGCCGGGCACGCTGCGCTCGCCGGCGCCCTGCCTGGGGCAGGACAACGAGTACGTCTGCAAAGAGATCCTCGGTCTCAGCGACGAAGAGATCGCGGAAGCGCTCGTCGAGCAGGCGCTGTACTAGGTCCGGTCGGTCGTTGGTCGCCAGGAGCGGAACCATACAGCGATGCTGACGTGGGGCGAGTTGGCGAACGGACTCAGCCGAGAGCTGGCAGAGGGCGGACCAGGCGCTCCGTGTACCAGTTCGGCGTCGGGCTCGCGTTCCTCTCGACGGTGCGTCGCGACGGGCGGGCCTCGCGTGCACCCGATGTGCCACGCCGATCCTCGCTCGCGGCGGCGGATAGTAGTCGCGTATTCATCGTGCCATCGCCGAAGCGCGACGACCTCGCGCGCGATGGCCGTTACGCCATGCACTGCTTCCCGCCAGCCGAGAACGAGGACGATTCATACCAAGTTCTGCGAACCTCAACCGTTGGCGACACGAGAACCGCCATCAGGGTACCGCACGGCGACGCGACGATCCGGCCTTGCGCGCGAAGCTGGCGAACATATTCGCCACCGAGCGGAGCCACATCGGCAGTCCGCTGCCGCAGGACGAAGAGCACCTGTTCGAGTTCCTCATCGGTAGCTGCCTGCTGACGCGGACGACCGGCCACGGCGACCCGGCGCCGAAGCACACGACGTGGCAAGCACCTGGGCGAGTTCCTGCCACACGCTCAGTGCCGGGCGTCCAGCGCGAAGGATGCGCGATTCGCGCGCGACGAGCGGCCAGCGCCAGCGCCAGTGCGAGAGATGCCAGCGGTGGCTACGCGACGGTGGCGCGCAGTCCGTTCTCGCGTGAGCCTTTTTCGCCGAGCAACGCGGCCAGCGTGGCTCCATCGATCGGGTACTCCGCGAGCGAGACGTGGACGCCCTCGACGAGCGACGTGAGACGCTGTACAACAACCTCGCCGCTGGCTCTATCGCTGTTCGGCAGGCAGAGCGCCAGGACGTCGTCGAGGTCGCCGGCGTAGTCGACTTCTCGCAGCCACTGCTTCATGGTGATGCGGACGACGTCGAGCACCTTGCGCGATCCCGCGACCATGATTATCGAGAACGGCTGGGAGTAGCGGCGTGCGCGCGCGATCTCTTCTTCGACGCGAAGGCGAAAGTACCACTCGGAGTGGAGGCCCGTTTCGTGGTCGAACGTGGTGCGGCGGTGATCGCTTGTGACGAGCTTCAATCGCTCGGGCAGGCCGTGCGCGCGGGTGATCGTACCGCCGAGCGCGGCGGCACCGACGCGCCATGACATGTCCGCGATGGCGCCGATCGCAAGGAACTGCAGGATGAAGCGCGCCGACGCGGGCTCGACCTGGTCCGCCATGACGATCGCGAGCAGACCGAGGACCAGGCCGGGTGCGAGGGCGACGAGCAGCCGTGGGTTGAGCCTGCCGATCATTGCGCCGGCCTCTCGAACTTGAGACAGATGAGGGGGACGCCGGTGAGGGTGGGCGGCAGCGCGGGGGGACACTGCGCCGTATCGGACGCGGTCAGGGCATGGGCGACGAGGACGACGCGCGTGCCGTCGGAGACGAACCAGTACGGTTGGTCGCCGTCAGCAAACGGCGCGCCACCGGGCATCGACGCGAGCACGCATCCGGGATCGGACGGACCCTCGCAGACGGTGGTGATCCCGTTCTTCGTGACCGGGAACGAGCCATGCAGCCGCCGGTAGGAGAGCAAAGCATCGCGCACCTTGACGAGGTCGAGGAGGCGCCGCGCGTCGACGGCGGCGTTGTCCGGCGTGGGTGTGGCCGGCGCGGCGAGCGTCGCCGCGGGAGTGGGCGACGCGTCGGAACCGGCGGCGCTCCTGCCGGGGCCGTGCAGCGCGAGCGCGGCCGACACGAGGATCACGCCGGTGAGAACACCGAGAGGCGCAAGGTAGCGCGGGTCGCGGAACATTTCGAACAAACCACAGTCCCCCGGTAGTTATCGTCCGATACCGCACTCCCCTTGACCGCCACGATGCACCCGTGGCGCCTGGCAAGGGGAAACGGAGGCCGCCGTCACGGCGGCGGGGGCGCGCCCACGCCTGTCACAGCCGCCCATACCCCGAAGCGGATGCAGGTCGTAGACTCGAATGGGCCCACCGAAGATATCGGTCGTCGGGCCGCCGTTATGTAACGCCACGCCCCCTTCCCGGGCACGAGAGGAGCTTCGCCATGTCTCAGATCGACGGCGGCGACCTGGTCGCGCGCATGCTCAAGGGCGAGGGGATCGACACGATCTTCACGCTTTCGGGCGGGCACATCCAGAACATCTACGACGGCTGCATCGACGAAGGCATCCGCGTCATCGACACGCGTCACGAGCAGTCGGCCGGGCATGCGGCGGAAGGCTACAGCCGGCTGACGCGGAAGTGCGGCGTCGCCGTGGTCACGGCGGGACCGGGCGTCACCGACGTCGTGACGGCGGTGGCGACGGCGTACCAGAACGCGAGCCCGATGCTGGTGATCGGAGGCGCGGCACCGTTGAGCACGTCTCTCATGGGCGCGCTGCAGGAGATCCCGGGCACGGTGGAGATGATGCGGCCCATCACGAAGTGGTCGGCGACCATACCCTTCACGAAACGCATCCCCGATTACCTCGCACAGGCGTTCCGCGTCGCGCTGACCGGACGCTACGGCCCCGTCTTCCTGGAGATCCCGTCCGACATCCTGTTCGGCCGCGTCGAAGAGTCGGAGGTGCCGCTGCCGGTGGGGTACCGGACGGAGGGGCGCACGCAGGGCGACTTCGGCCTCATCAAGCAAGCGGCCTCCCTGCTGGCGAACGCCGAGCGGCCGGCGGTGATGGGCGGCACGGGCGTGTACTGGGCCGACGCCGGCGCGGCGCTGCAGGAGCTGGCGGAGAAGGTGCAGGCGCCGATCTACCTGAACGACATGGGGCGCGGCACGGTCAGCCAGGAGCACGCGCAGTTCATGAGCCGCACGCGTCGCACGGCATTCGGCGAGGCCGACGTGATCCTCTTCGCCGGCACGATGATCGACTTCCGCCTGCGGTACGGCCGCAGCATCAACCCGGCGGCGAAGGTGATCTCGATCGACATCGACCCGAGCGAGCTGGGCCGCAACCGCGGCATCGACGTCGGCATCGAGGGTGACCCGAAGCACGCGCTGCAGCAGATCACGGCGGAGCTGGGCGCGCGGTCGGCGCGGCACGACGAGTGGCTCGGCAAACTGCGCGACGGCGAGACGAAGGTGACGGAGCTGCGCCAGCGGTGGCTGCACTCCGACAACAACCCGATCCACCCGCTGCGGCTGTGCAACGAGATGGCGAAGTTCGTCGACGACGAGACGATCGTGGTGGGCGACGGCGGTGACATCGTCGGACTGTCATCGCAGGTGCTGCCGGTGAACCACCCGGGCCAGTTCATGGGTCCGGGACCGCTGGGCACGCTGGGCGTCGGCACGGGCTTCTGCATGGCGGCGAACGCCGTCTATCCGAAGAAGAAGATCCTGATGGTGAACGGCGACGGGTCGTTCGGGCTCAACGGCTTCGATTTCGACACGTTCGTGCGCTTCGGCATGCCCGTCGTCTCGGTCATCGGCAACGACCGGCAGTGGGGGCAGATCCTCGTCGGGCAGGAGAAGATGTACGGGGCGGAGCGCGTCGTCGCGACCCGGCTCGGCGACAATGCGAGGTACGATAAGGTCGTTGAGGCGCTGGGGGGCCACGGCGAGTACGTGACCGAGCCCGACCAGATCTTCCCGGCGATCGAGCGCGCGTTCGCTTCGGGCAAGCCCGCGTGCGTCAACGTCATCATCGACCAGAAGCCGGAGGGCGTCTCGGGCGGCTACGAGTTCCTGGGATAACGGTCGAGGCGACACGGGCAAGAAGATCGGGCGATACTTACTGCAGGGAAGCAGTGAAGCTGGAGGCAGCACGCTGGACGCGGAATCGGTCGTCGATCGTGGCAGCCAACATGACGGTGACGCACGGACGGAGCTGAAGCTTCGTCCCTACTCGCTCTTCTCACGCATCGCCCGCTCGTTACGCGGACCATCGCTCGTGCTGGCGCTGGCGGTGTTCGCGTCGATGCTTACGGGCGCGCGCTGCTATCCCCCGGGGACGCGCGTGATCATCTTCGTGCAGGGGTACTACACGACGTACGACGAGCACGGCACGCAGGCGAGCATCGTCGAAGGCCAGCGGTTCAACGTCCTCAAGAACGAGTTTGCCGCGAAGGGCTACGCCCGCACCTCGCTGCTGGATTTCAGCTATGCCGGCGGCGCTGTGAGGCAGGACGGCACCTGGCGCCCGGATCCGTATCCGTGCGAGCTGACGGACCGGCGGTCGGACGACAATCTCATCCCGCTGGAGACGATGCTTCGCGATTACGGCGCGCACCATCCGAACGCGCACTTCACGCTCGTCGGCCACAGCCTGGGTGGATTCCTCGTGTTCCTCGAGGGCGCGCGCGAAGCAGGCCGCACGCCGGCCGCGAAGCTCGGCATCGACGCGGTGGTGACGCTCGATGCGCCGCTGAAGGGCGCGTCGCCTGACAAGAAGCTCGTGCTCGACATCGACCCATGCGGGAAGACTTACCTCGCCGGGGGGGAGATCGTCGAGCAGAAGCTGGATCCGGCGACGCCCGAGCGGCGCCGACAAGAGGCGCAGGCGATGGCGCAGCAAAGTATCCGCCTGGCGACCTTCGGCAACGTGCGCGACTGTTTCTGGAACCCCACTCTCTGCGTGCCCGCGCTTCCGTGGGTCGACGACAGTGACACCCAGGTGCTGCCAGGCGAGGCGGCGGTATCGCAGATGTTCAGCATCGAGTCGGTGCCGCTGGCGAGCCACGACATCATCCTCGCGGACGCGGTCTCGTCGGGCGCCGTCGTGGCGTTCGTAGGCGCTCCGTAGGGCGGGAGCCTCCCCTCGAGCCTCGTATTTCGTGCTGCGGAAAGTCCTCCGGGTGTTCTCTTAGCACGAAATCGCACGCGTGCTTCCAATACGGGGCCACTGCTCCCTATACTGGCTCGTTGCGCGCCGGAGGCGCGCGAGGGCACTCCAGCATCTCCCGGCCGAGGTATCGACGGTGATCAACCCGCTAACGGCATTGCTCGGGCTGTTTTCCCACGACGTGGGGATCGACCTCGGCACGGCGAACACGCTCGTCATGGTGAAGGGCCGCGGCATCGTTATCGACGAGCCGTCCGTCGTGGCTATCGACCGTCAGACGAAGAAGATCCTGGCGATCGGCGCCGAGGCCAAGCGGATGGTCGGGCGCACGCCGTCGAATATCATCGCCGTACGGCCCCTGAAGGACGGCGTCATATCCGACTTCGAGGTGACGGAGCGCATGCTCCAGTACTTCATCCGCTCGGTACATGAGCGCTTCGGCTTCGGCATCCCGCGGCCGCGCGTCGTGGTCGGCATCCCCAGCGGCGTCACGGAGGTCGAGAAGCGCGCCGTGCACGACGCCGCGCTGAACGCCGGCGCGCGGGCGGCGTTCCTGATCGAAGAGCCGATGGCGGCCGCGATCGGCGCGGGGCTGCCGATCATGGAGCCGAACGGCTGCATGATCGTGGACATCGGCGGCGGCACGACGGAAGTCGCCGTCATCGCGCTGGGCGGCGTCGTCGTCAGCACGTCGATCCGCACCGCCGGCGACGAGATGGACCAGGAGATCATGGCGTACGCGCGCCAGGTGCATAACATGCTGATCGGCGAGCGCACGGCGGAGGAGATCAAGATCGAGGCCGGATCGGCGTACCCGCTCGACGAAGAGTCGACGGTAGACATCCGCGGCCGCGACCTGGCGACGGGCCTGCCGAAGTCGGTCGAGGTGAGCACGGTGGAGATCCGCGACGCGCTCTCCGGCAGCATCAACGCCGTCATCGATGCGGTGCGGTCGACGATCGAAGTGACGCCGCCGGAGCTGGTGGCGGATCTGATGTATCGCGGCATTGCGCTCGCCGGCGGCGGAGCGCTGCTGCGCGGCCTCGACCGACGGCTCGCGCAGGAGACGCGCTTCCCGGTCTACGTCGCCGAGGACCCGCTGCTCTGCGTGGTCAAGGGAACGGGCGAAGTCCTCGAAGAGACGAAGATGCTGCAGAAGGTGCAATCGGCGCTGGCGACGCGCAAGCCGCCTCGGTAGTAGGGGCGAAACCACAGATTTCACAGATTACACAGATGGGTTGGGCGCCAGCACGAGATGCGGTGATGACGACGAAGGCGGGCGTGGCGTCGCGCGAATGCGGCGCAGCGGGCTGCGCCCGCGGGCACGCCGACCGCGTGCCCCTACCCTCAGCGCGCGCCTTGGCGATCGTCGCGCTACGGCGCGATGAGCTTCGTGCTCGCGGTCTCGATGCGGTCGAGGATCTGCTGCGCCTCGGGCGGGTCGGCGAGACGCGGCTGGTACTGCTCGTAGATGTGGATGGCGGTGTAGCGGGTCGATGTCAGGCGCGTGCCGGTGAAGGTCGCTTCCAGCAGCGCGCCCTGCTGCGTCTCCAGCGACCAGTCCTGGTCGAAGACGAAGTTGCCGAGCGCGTACGCGACGAACATGCCGCCGATCTTCTCGTGCGCTTGCACCCAGTGCGGATGGTTGCCGACGATCATGTCGGCGCCGGCTGCCGCCGCCGCGCGCGCGAACTCCCGCTGACGCGCGGACGGGTCGGCCGTGTACTCGACGCCCCAGTGCGGCACGATGATCACGACGTTCGCCACCTTGCGGGCGTTCGCGACGTCCTCGGCGATCGTCGAGGCATCGAGCGGCGCCGAACCCGCGCCGTCCTCGGTCGCCTGGTAGTACGGCGCGATGTCGTCGTACGCGAGGAACGCGAAGTAGACGCCGTGGCGCTCGACGATCTGCGGCGCACGCGCCTCGAACAGGTTGCGGCCCGTGCCGACGGGCTTGATGCCGGCCGCGCGCAGGTTCGCATCGGTCTCGAACATCGCGCGGTCGCCACACGCGCTCGTGCCGCAGTCCTTGATGTGATTCGCAGCGTGCGAGATGACATCGTAGCCCGCGTACTTGAAGCCGGCGACGGCCGCTGCGGGCGCGGCGAGGCTGAATGTCGGCGTGCAGCCGAACGGCGTGCCGGCGTCGGACGCCGTGGCGTCGAGCGTGCCGATGGTGATGTCGGCGGCTGCCAGCATGTCGTGCAGCGGCTGGAACGGCAGCGTGAAGTCGCCGCCGAGCGCCATGATCTTCGCGTACGTGCAGCGCGCGGGGATGAGGTCGCCCGTAAACAGAAGCTTCGTCACCGGCTCGACCGTCGGCACGGCGCGCGTGGGCGACGGCGCGGGCGTGGCGCTCGGCTGCGTCGATGGCGACGCGGGCGCGGCGGTGGAGCCGGAGCATGCGGCGGCGAGCAGCAGGACGAGCAACAACGGGAGCGAGAGCGCTGATCTTCGCACGGCGGCAGTGTAGCCGGATGTGTCGGCTTTCGGACTACACGCCAGCGTACGAGTGGAGTCCGCTGACCCAGAGGTTCACGGCAAAGTAGGTGAACATCACGCCGACGTAGCCGAGGACGAGGATCGCGGCTGAGCGCTTTCCGCGCCAGCCCTTGAGGCCGCGCGCGTGCAGGTAGCCCGCGTAGATCAGCCATGTCACGAGCGCCGACGTCTCTTTCGGATCCCAGCCCCAGTAGCGGCCCCAGGCTGAGTTCGCCCACCAGGCGCCGAGCGCGATGCCCAGCGCGAGCATCGGGAACCCGACGAGCACCGACTTGTGCGCGATCTCTTCGAGCGCACGCGCCGACGGCAGCCGCGCGAACCGCCGCTTGCCGTCCTGGACGAAGTACAGCACCGCCGCGCCGAACGACACGGACAGCGCGCTGTACGACATCATCATCATGCCGACGTGGATCGCGAGGATCCGGTTCGCCTGCAGCGCCGGGATCAGCGGCGTGATCTCGGGCGTGAAGTAGAGCAGCGATACGCTAAACAGCGCGGCGATGCCCGGCAGCAGCACTGCGCCGAGGGAGCGCTGGTGGTAGATGCGCTCGAAGATGATGTAGAAGAGCGACGAGCCCCAACCGAGTGCGATCGTGTATTCGTACATGTTGGCGTAGGGCGGATGCTTCGTCGCGGCCCAGCGGAACGCGAGCGACAGCGTCAGCGTCGCGAACATCAGCCACGACGCGGTCGTGGCAAACGGGCCGATGTACGGCGGCGGCTCGCTCTTCGACGCGATGGTCATGCTGGTGCCGGCCGTCGTCTCGGCGGCACGATACGCAACGCGCGGCCACAGCGGCAGCGCGACGTAGGCGGCCGCAGCGACGAGCGAGAGCACGTACGCGGCGATGAAGGAGTTATAGGCCAGGGATTCCAATCCGAGTTGCTTTCCGGCTGAGGTTGCTAGCGCTTCTTCTTCGGCTCAGGCGTCCCGGGCGCGCCGGGCGGCCTCCTGAATTCTATACGCCGGAACGACTCCGCATGGTCGTATCCGGTGCGCTTGCGGCGCTCCTTGTCACGCTTGCCCGCCTGAAGCCAGACGTTCATGATCTGGTCGCGCGTGCGGCCATCGATCTGGCTCGTGTGGCACAGGATCGAGTCGGCCTTCTTGTCTAAGTACGGTCCAATGTCGACGTGAAAGTCCGGCTCGTGCGAGCCGGCCAGCAGCAGCTCGGCGGCGCGATGCGGACCGATGCCCTCGCGCCGGTGCTCCGCGTAGTAGTGCGGGTCGTGGGCGGCGGGGAAGAGCGCGTCGCGCACGGCGAGGCCGATCATCCGGTGATCGGTGTGGTTGAAGCCGGGGCGAAAGCCGTCCCACGACAGCACCAGGTCCGGGCGCGTCGAGCGGATGAGCTTGACGACCATGCCTCGCAGCTCGTGGTCGGCGGTGAGGAACCCGTCGGGCAGCCCCCAGAAGATGCAGCGCTTGACGCCGAGCACTTTCGCGGCGGCGCGCGTCTCCGCCTCGCGGATCGCGGCAAGCTCCTGCGGGCGCAGGCTGGCGTCGCGCGTGCCCTTGTCGCCGCTGGTCGCGACGCAGAGCGTCACGTCCATGCCGACATCGCACAGCTTCGCGATCGTTCCGCCGGCGAGGAACTCCGCATCGTCCGGATGCGCCGTGACGATGAGCGCGCGCTCGTACGCCGCCCACTTCTCGTCGACGGTGGGCTCTTTGGGCTTCGGTGCGGCCTTCGGCTTCGCGGCGGCCGTGGGCTTGCGGGTGGGTGTGCGTATCGCCATGTTCGTGTCGCCTCCGGTGGGGACAGTGTACGCAGGCGCGGGGTTTGGTTCACGCCCGAGCCGCGGCTCTGGGCGGCTGCATCGCTATCCGACGTCGTAGAGCGGGCTCTTGCAGCCCGTTGCGGTCAGCCGGCCATTACGGTGCATCGTGGTTCGCCGCGTCCCCGGCCCGAACCTCACCCCCAGCCCGCCTCTCCGCACCGGCGGCGCAGGCGTGAGCTCGATTTGCGATGCGAACGTGGAGCGGGCGCGGACTCGCCGCGCGCAGACGCGCAAACGATGTCGAAGCCGTGATCGTACAGAAATCGGAGACGGACAGGTCTGAAGACCTGTCCCTACGGTTGCCACGGGGTGATGGTCGTAGTAGGCGACGCATCGTCGTACACTGCGCCCGCGCGGGCTGAAAAGCCCGCGCTACGACGACGCGCCACGCTGTCCAACGGACGTCTTGCGCTCGCGCGTCAGCTCGCCGGATCGACCGCCGCCGGGCGCATGTCTTCGACGCGGATCTCGAGCGCGCCGTCGCTGCGACCGAGATCGAGGGCGTAGACGATGTCGACGCGATCGCCGCGGCCGGCGGCGAAGGCGCCCATGTCGAAGGCGATGGCGGGCCAGGTGACGCTGCCGTCGCGGAGGCGCAGCTTCAGGTGCTTGTCGCCGTTGCCGACGGTGCGCGCGTCGACCACCGTCACGCCGCGCGCGAGGAACATCGGCTGCGGGTTGCCGGCGCCGAACGGGCCGATGCGCGACAGCCAGCGGATCTCTTCGCCGCGCAACTGGCGCAGCGGCAGGTTGCAGTCGATCTCCAGGACCGGCGCGAGCTCGCGTCCGGCGAGCGCACGCGCCGCTTCGCCGACCAGGTGCTCGCGCACTTCGTCGAGGCGCGCATTCTCGACCGTGAAGCCGGCGGCCGCGCGGTGCCCGCCGAAGCGCACGAACAGCTCCGGCCGCGCACGCAGCGCGTCGGTGATGTGGAACTCGTCGATGCTGCGGCAGCTCGCGCGGCTGGTCGTCGGGCCGCGCTCGTAGGCGACGGCGGGGCGGCCGTAGAGGTTCACCAGCTTCGACGCGATGAGGCCGACGATGCCGGACGAGAAGTCTTCGTGGCCGACCATGATCAGCGCGGGTGGCTCGCCCGCTTCTTCGACCATCGCCGTGGCGAGGTCGACGGCCTGCAGCGTGCGTTCCTGGCGCTCGCGGTTCAGCGCATCGAGCTGCTGCGCCAGCTCGCGGCCGCGATCTTCGTCGCGCGTCATCAGCAGCTCCAGCGCGAGCCGTGCGTGGGCGATGCGGCCGGCGGCGTTGAGGCGCGGGCCGAGCTTGTAGCCGATGTCCTCGGCGCTCAGCGACGACGGGTCGGTGCGCGAGACCTCCATCAGCGCGCGGAGGCCGGGACGGCGCGTCCGCGCGATCGCGGGCAGGCCGGCGCGCACGAGGCGGCGGTTCTCGTCGACGAGCGGCGCCATGTCGCAGACCGTGCCGAGCGCGGCGACATCGAGGTACGCGTCAGCGTCGAACGGGCGGCCGCACGCGTCGTGCAGGGCGGCGGCAACGTGGAACGCGAGGCCGGCCGTCGCCAGCTCCAGCAGGCCGCCGGGCGCGGCGCCCAGGACGCGCGGGTTGACGAGCGCGGTGGCGTCGGGCAGGTCCGGCGGCACGGTGTGGTGGTCGAGGATGATCACGTCCATCCCGAGCTCGCGCGCCCGTGCCACCTCGTCGATCGAGCTGGTGCCGCAGTCGGCGGTGACGAGCAGCGTCGCGCCGTCGCGGTGCAGCGCCTCGATGGCGCCGATGTTCAGGCCGTAGCCTTCGCTGAAGCGGTCGGGGATGTACGGCATCGGCGCGGCGCCGAGCGACGAGAGCGCCTCCGCAAGCTGCGCGGCGGAGGTGACGCCGTCGACGTCGAAGTCGCCGTAGACGGCGACGCGCTCGCCCGAACGCGCCGCGCTCGCGAGACGGTCGATCGCGATATCGATGTCGGGCAGTGCGGACGTGTCGGGTTGAGCGCCGGGCTGGCCGAGGAAGGCGGACGCCGTCGCGGCATCGGTGACGCCGCGCAACGCGAGCAGGCGGCCGGCAAGCTCGGGCCAGTCGCCCTGCGGGATGACGTCGGGCTTGCCGCGGCCGCGCCACCGCCGCCTGCGCCCCGGGGCGAGGTCCGCGCGCGCATCCTGCGAGGCGGAGATGACCATCGAATGCGAGTGTAGCGGGCCGGGTGTGTGGGTGTCGAACGAGCGGGTGACAGTGGTTCGAGTGGCGTCCTGCGGGGCAGCATCAGTTGGGGCGCGGCGTGCCGATGCTCTCCCCGGGGGAAATCATCGGGGTACAGCGGGGAGCAGAGAGCATGGACGATGCACAGGACGACACTCAGACTGGCGGCTTCACTCTCCCTACTCGCACTCATCGCCGGCCACGGCCGGCACGGCCGGACGGCACACGCCGACGGTCCCGCTTTTGGCTGGCAGTTGGACCTCTCAGCATTGAGCGGATTGGGCGGCTTCTCGACTGCTCCAGGGCGACGGAGCACGCCTCGGAAGCCCATCCCGCCGCGGCGCCGGCACCTCAATCAGCGATCGAGCCGGTCGCGCCTAGCGCCGAGACGACGGGCGCTGTCGCCAGCCGCCGGCGTCCGCCTCAGTCGGGAGCGCGGTCGCGCTCCGGCCGTCGTCCGCCTGCCGTCGACCGGTGCGGGCGCGCGTCGAAACCGAGTGACAGCATCATGCGGTTGGCGCTGACGATTGCGGCGGCCGGGCTCGCGTGCATCGGGGCGGCGCGGCTCGCACGCGCAAGGCGGCGGCCAACGTAAGCGAGGCGCCGAAGCCCGCGGCAAGTCGGGCCTGCCAGCCGGTGCCGTCACGTTTTCGAGAAGTCGATGCGGTACCAGGCGCCGCCTCCGATCCACGCGAGCCGCACGTCTCGTACGTTTGCGGGCAGGAGCTCGAGCGGCGGAGGTTTCCGATAGACCGGCTGCGTCATCATCAACAGCCGGTTCATGAGCGAAAGCTTCCGATCGGTGGGCACGCCGACATCGCACACCACGATCTTTGCTCCGCGCCGGGCAACACGCACCATCTCGGCCAGCGCCCCGGTCCGATCGCCGAATTCAGCCAAGCCGCCGTGGTGGAACACCGCATCGAACTCGTCGTCCCGAAACGGAAGATGCGCCGCTTCCCCCTCCACGAGCACGATCGATGAAGCGTTGAGCGACGGCTTCCGCCGGCAACGGAGGAGCATCGAGCGAGAGATGTCCAGCCCGATGAGCGTCCCGCGCCCGGCGAGGACGTGCCGCATCAGGTCGAGATTCGTGCCGGTTCCAGCGCTCACCTCGAGCACGCGATCGCCGGGGTTCAAGTCGAGGCGGCCAATGGCCTTCAGGCGCTGGCCGTGCCCGGACGTCCCGCGCAGGAGTGCCGCGACTCTGTTACCCCAATCGTACAGCCGGGCTCGACCCTCGTAGTAGCGACGCGAGCGGAGTTCGTCGTCGTACATCAGCACTCCTTTTCGCTGATCCGACACTAGTCTGCTGGCGCGATGAAGAGCAACGGTGACGGGGTTGCAGAAAACGCAGAGGCTGTGTGGCGAGTTGATCCAGGCGGTGCCACTTCTCTGGCGAATGGGTCACCGCCCATCGATCAGCGACCGATCGCCGCGACGCGAAGGGAGGAGGCGGATCGCCTCCTCGCTTGCTAGTTATCGACGGGCGGAACTACGGCTCAGTGACCGTAGCCGTCCTCGTGGTCGTCCTCGTGGTCGTCCTCGTGGCAGGTTGGCGCGTTCGCCAACTGCCAGACATCCCTCATGTCGATAACGCCGTCCCGGTTGAGGTCGTACCGCGACTGATAGCGCTCGCTTCCGCGGAACGCGCCCAATCGCCGCATCATGCCTCTAGCCAGCGACTCCTTCTGGTCGGAGGTGAAGCACGGCTGCGATGCCGGAGTCGGCGTCGCCGTCGCCGTGCCGGCTACCGGCGTGTTCGTCGGCGGCACCGGCGTGCTTGTCGGCGGCACCGGCGTGTTCGTCGATGTCGGCACCGGCGTGTTCGTCGACGTCGGCAGTGCCGGCGTGTTCGTCGGCGTCGGCGTGGCGAGAACCGGCGTATTCGTCGGCACCGCTGTATTCGGCACCGGCGTGTTCGTGGGCGGCACTGACGTGTTCGTCGGCGTTGCCGGTACCGGCGTGTTCGTCGGCGGCACCGGCGTGTTCGTCGGCGTGTCGGCGGTACCGGCGTGTTCGTCGGCGGCACCGGCGTGTTCGTCGGCGTCGGCGTCGGTGGCACCGGCGTGTTCGTGGCGTCGCGTCGGCGGCACCGGCGTGTTCGTCGGCGTCGGCGTTGGCGGCACCGGCGTGTTCGTCGGCGTTGGCGTCGCTGCCGCGCCGACCGTGATGCTGTAGATCGCGAACCCCACCGACCCGCCCGGATCGGTGCGACCGCTCTGCCCGAACACCTTGTAGTAGTAGGTACCCGCAGTGACAGGTGCGGTCATCGCTTGCGGCGACGGTCCCGAGTAGGCGTAGACGCCGGTCGTGGTGCCCGTAGCACCGGCCGCATCGGAGTTGGCGATCCAGTAGCCCGTGCTCGAGCCGTCGGTCGTCGGGTCCACGGTGATCTTCACCGTGTACGCGGCGCCTGGCGCGGGCGTGAGCGTGCTGGGCACGGCGGTCACGTGATTGGTATACACGCCGAATCCGCCGGCGCCGTGGCAGTTGGAGCAGTCCCGCTGTTGGCTCGGGAACGCTCCCGCCGTTGGCACGTTCTGCCGCGCACTGACCATGACGAGGCCAGCGACGACAGCCGCGAACGAGAGCGCCAGGATAACCGTCTTGATGCGTGCTGATCTGTGGATCATAAGGATCCCTTCCTGCTTCTTCGAAGCACTCGATGAAGCAACTCGATGCCCATCACCCTGTCCCCCAAACCACCCCCCGGCATCGGAAGGGGCTGATGGAACGAGCGTACGCTGCGCGGCCGGGCGGCGTAAGAATCGATGGGTGGATTGTGTGCCGGCGCCCTGCACATAACCGGACACGTGTCGGACGCCGGGCGCAAAGAACACGCCGTCGTGCGGGACGATCACGCCAAAATGTGCCGGGCGGCTGTTACCTTTTCGGATCCGCGTCGATCAGGCGTGCGACGATCGGAGATAGCGGTCCACGTCGACCGCGCCGACGGTACGCGGAGCGGTCACTCGAACAAGAACCATCGCCGCCGCACCTTCGGCACGTAGCTGGAGGCCGAACTTGTCATCGCGACTTCGCGCACGTACGCGACGGCTTCCTCCGCAGAGTCGGTGATACGCAGCATCGCGACATCGGCGGCGTCGATGGTGCCTTCGCGCAGCAACGTGTTGCGTATCACGTCGAGCAGCGGTTGCCAGTACTCCGCGCCTACGAGGACGATCGGGAAGTGCTTGATCTTCGCCGTCTGGATGAGCGTCGCAGCCTCGAAGACTTCGTCGTAGGTGCCGAAGCCGCCGGGCATGGCGATGAACGCGTACGAGTACTTCACGAGCATGATCTTGCGCACGAAGAAGTGACGGAAGTTCACCATGACGTCGACGTACGGGTTGGGCTGCTGCTCCTTCGGTAACTCGATGTTGCAGCCGACGGAGCGGCCGCCCGCGTCCTTGGCGCCGCGGTTCGCCGCCTCCATGACGCCGGGGCCGCCGCCGGTCATGACGGTGAAGCCCGCGCCCGCGAGCTGCGCGCCCACGTCGCGCGCGAGCCTGTAGTAGCGATGGTCCTCCTTGAATCGCGCCGAGCCGAAGACGGTGACACACGGGCCGATGAAGTGCAGGGCGCGAAACCCGCGCAGCATCTCGAAGAGGACCTTGATGGCGAACCAGATCTCGAACCCGCGCGATTGCGGGCCGGAGAGGAACTGCTGCTCGCGCTTACCGTCGCCGGGCGGCGAGCCGAGCGGGATGCCGCTCTTCCATCCGGTGCCGCCTGTGCCGTTGGGGGTGATGTCGTCGGTCATGGGTGCTCCTCCGGAGGGAGGGGACGGGAACCGCAGATTTCACAGATTACACAGATGGCGGAGTTGGTAGTTGGTGGTTTGTAGTTTCCAGTTCACGGTTCACAGTTCACAGGCCGCGCCCCCCTTCTCCACTGCGTGGAGAGGGTTCGGGGTGAGGTGCGCGGTGCGGGCGCGGGGGTCGGGCGCAGCGGGCTGCGCCCCTACGAAGAGTTCGTGCGCCGCGCAGGGCGGCCACGCGGGGCCGCCCCTACCCGGTGGCGGGGGCGGTGGCTTCCGCATCCTCGGGCGTGACGCGGGTGGTGCGGATGTTCATCGTGGGCGCGGCGTCGCGGTCGCTGATCAGCGCGGCGACGGCGATGCCCGCCAGGGAGATGAGCCCGAGCCAGCAGGAAGGTGTCCTGGAACGCGCCGAGCGCGGCGTCACGCGTCCGAGGGTCGCCCAGCACAGCGTGATGGTACGAGAGGCGGTTCGTCAGCGCCGACGCGGCGACGGCGACGCCGAGGCTCCCCGCCACCTGGCTGGCCGCGTTGTAGACGGCGGTCGCTCGCCCGGTCTGCGACGGCGCGATAGTCGCGTAGGTCGCCGCCTGCAGGGGCACGAGCACGAAGCCGAACCCGACGCCGCGAACGACCATCAGCGCACGGATCGTCCACTTGCTCGTCTCGAGGTCAACCTGCGACATCGCCAGATAGGTGAGCGCCGAGACGGCGAGGCCGAGCGCGATCATCCGCCGCGGACCGACGACGCGGTAGATGCGGCTGGCGGGCTGCGCCGCGAACATCACGCCGATCGCCATCGTGAACGTCACGAGCCCGGACTCGAGCGCGGACAGGCCGCGCTCGGCCTGCAGCTCCAGCGTCAGGAGGAAGATCAGCGAGCCGAACGCGAACATCGTCACGAGCCACGCGAGGTTGCAGGCGCGAAACAGGCGGTTGGCGAAGATGCGGACGTCGAGCATCGGCTGCGACGTGCGCAGCTCGACGAACACGAACGTCGCCATGAGGGCGAGGCCGGCGATGCCGAAGCCGAGGACGCGCGCATCGGTGAAGCCACGGCCACCGGCCTCGGCGAGCGCGTACATGACGGAAGCGAGCCCGGACGCCGAGAGCGCGAAGCCCGCAGGGTCGAAGCGACCGGGGTCCGGCTCGGTGTGCTCCTTCAGGTACAGGAACGAAATGACGAGCGCGGCGATGCCGATGGGCACGTTCACGAGGAAGATCCACTCCCAGGTGGCGTACTTGAGCAGCAGCCCGCCCACGATCGGCCCGCTCGCCGGTGCGACGGATGCGGGGATGACCATGATGCCTGCGGCCTTCGACCGCTCGGACGGAGGGAAGGCGCGCCAGAGCGTCGTGAAGGCCACCGGCGAGAGCATGCCGCCGCCGACGCCCTGCAGGATGCGGAAGCCGATCAGCGATTCTACGTTCCAGGCCGACGCGCAGAGCAGCGAGGAGGCCGAGAACACCGAAAGCGCGAACATGAAGACTTTCTTCGTGCCGAAGCGGTCGCCCGCCCAGCCGCTGATCGGGATGAAGACCGCCAGGCTGAGGAGATAGCCGGTGATCACCCACTGGATCGTCGACGCCGACTGCACGTTGAAATCGCGCTGGAGCGTCGGCACGGCGACGTTGACGACGGTGGAATCGAGTAGCTCCATGAAGATAGAGAAGACCGCGAGGATGGCGACGATGTACTTGTACTCGATGCGTTTCATGTCCTGGCTCGCCTTCTACGGTTTGGCCGTGGGAGTGCGTTCCGATTCGATGCCGCGGGTGATCACCTTCGCGATGTCGCGCACCACGCGATGTACGTCGTCGCGCTCCTTCTCGAAGATCACGCGGACGAAGAAGCCGGCGGAGAAGCTCAGGCCGGACAGCGACAGCGCAACCGAGTCGACGTCGACATCCGCCCGGATGCGCCCCTGACGCTGGTGCCAGCGCAGCCGCTGCGCCGCGAACGTGACTCGGGCGCCGTTGAGCCGGTCGCCGACGAGCCGGCCGACCGCCGGATCGACCACGGAACGTGCGACGCAGACGCGCATGAACTCGCGGTCGTCCCAGAACGCATCGACAGGCCACATCAGCATCTGTTCGATCTCCGCGCCGAGATCGAGCTCTTCCGGCATCACCTCCGGCGAGGCCTCCATGAAGGCGTCCGCTTTGCTCTCGAGGATCGCCATCAACAGGCCGCTCTTCCCACCGAAATAGCGGTGGATCAGGCCTTCTGAGCAGCCGGCGCGCTCGGAGACTTCACGGGTCGTGGCGGCGTCGTAGCCCTTCTGGGCGAAGACCTGGGTGCCGGCTTCGATGAGGCATCGCTGGCGCTGGTCTTTGTGGTGCTTGCCGCGTTCGACGGTCTGTAGATCGGGTGTCATGGCCGGCTCCTGAATTGCGTGTGCGCGCATTTTGCGGGATACGGCTACGGAATACAAGTGCATGCGCAGGTGAATCTACGGTGCCATTCTGTCGCGCGCGCGCCTATGCACGCGATAGCTCGACGATCGAAGGAGCGCCCGGACGACACCAGCGCTCGCCGGCCCTATAATCACCGCAACTCGCAACGGTAGATGAAGGAGCGCTCAATGTCCGGTCCGATGGAAGGGATCAAGGTCGTCGAGATGGGGGTCTGGGTGGCGGGGCCGTCGGCGGCGGCGATCCTCTGCGACTGGGGCGCGGACGTCGTGAAGATCGAGCCGCCGAACGGCGACCCGTTCCGCGGACTGTTCGCCAGTGCGCTCGGCGTGGCGGTGCCGCTCAACCCGCCGTTCGAGGTAGACAATCGGGGCAAACGCAGCATCTGCCTCAACCTGGAGAACGAGCAGGGTCGCGCGCTGGCGAGGCGGCTCGTCGATGAGGCGGACGTCTTCGTCACCAACATGCGGCCGCGCGTTTGCGAGCAGTTCGGACTTTCCTACGACGAGGTCCGGAAGACGAACCCGCGCATCGTCTACTGCCAGGTCACGGGCCAGGGGCCGGACAGCCCGGAGGCCAACCGGGCGTCGTACGACATCGGCGCCTTCTGGTCGCGCGCAGGACTCGGCGCGTCGCTGACGCCGGCGGGCGCGTCGATCCCGCAGCAGCGCGGCGGCATGGGCGACCACATGACGGGCATGAGCGCCGCCGGGGCGATCTCCGCGGCGCTGTTCAAGCGCGAGCGCACCGGCGAGGGCCAGCGCGTCGCGGCATCGCTGGTGCGGACCGGCGTGTACATGATGGGCTGGGACTACGCGCTCGAGATGCGCATGGGCGCACGGACGATCCCCTACGACCGCTTTCACGCGCCGAACCCGATCATCAACTGCTTCTTCACGAAGGACGAGCGCTGGATCTGGCTGCTGCTGCTGCAGGGCGACCGCCACTGGCCCGACCTGCTGCGTTCCGTCGGCCGCGAGGACATGCGCGAAGATCCGCGGTGGGCGAACATCGTCGCACGGCGCGAGAACGCGGAATCGATGGTGCAGGAGCTGGACAAGGAGTTCGCCAAGCGCACGCTGGACGAGTGGGGGCCGATCCTCGACGAGCACAACGTCTGGTGGGCGCCCGTGAACACGATCAGCCAGGCGCTGAAGGACCCCATCGTCCAGGCGTCCGGCGCGTTCACGGAGGTCGAAGGCCCGGACGGCACAATCCCCATCGTCAACACACCGGTCGACTTCTACGGCACGCCGGGCGGCCCGCGCGGGCTGCCGCCGGAGCTGGGTCAGCACACCGAAGAGCTGTTGCTGGAGATGGGCCACGACTGGGACCAGATCATCGCGCTGAAGGAAGCAGGGGCTATTCCGTAGGCTGTCGGAGCCGGGAGGTCCGAGGTGGGAGCGTGCGTTTCCAACTCTACGGATGATTGACGATCGAGCGCGGGCGGTGCTCGCGCGGATGGAGCGCCAGGACGCCGGAGAGCGCGAGCGCGACGTCGCGCGGTCGGTGCGCCTGCGCCAGATCATGCCCGACGTCGGGCGGCTGCTCCACACGCTCGTGCTGGCCGCGCGTCCGCGTTCGATCATCGAGATCGGCACGTCCGGCGGCTACTCGACGATCTGGCTGGCGACGGCGGCACGCGACGTCGGCGCTACCGTCACGACGCTGGAGATCGATCCGGTGAAGGTGCGCATGGCGGACGCCAACCTGCGTGAGGCGGGCGTCGACGACGTCGCGACGATCGTGGAAGGCGACGCGTTCGCCTGGCTGCGAACGCGCACGGAACCGGCCGACTTCGTGTTCCTCGACGCCGAGAAGGAGGACTACGCCGCCTTCTTCGAGATCGTCGTCCCGCTCCTGCCCACCGGCGGCGTGCTCGTCGCCGACAACTTGCTGTCGCACGCCGAGGACCTGGCGCCGTTCCGCGAACGCGCGCTGACGCACCCGCAGCTCTCGGCACTCGTCGTCCCGGTCGGCCGCGGCGAGCTGCTGGCGGTGAAGCTCGGGACGCCTACGCCGGCGTGACGTCGGGCGCGCACGGGCTGCGCGACCGACGAGGGCACGCCACCGCGTGCCCTTACGGCGCGCGCGCGCTGACGGCACGCCGGCTGACGTGCGCGGTTCGCAATCGGCGAGGGCACGCCACCGCGTGCCCCTACGGTGCTGGGCTTCGCCGAGGGCTTACGCCGGGGCGGCGCTGATCGCAGTGTCGGCGATCTTGCCGCGGTGCGAGAAGTAGTACAGCAGCCCTGCCGCGACGCCGATCGCGCAGGCGCTCGCGTTGATGCCGACGGCGGTCGCGACGCCGAGGTGCTCGGCCATGAAGCCGGTGAGGAAGCCGCCGATCGGCGTCGAGCCAGCGAAGAGCAGCATGTAGATCGCCATCACGCGGCCGCGCAAGTGGTCGGGCGTCGCGAGCTGCAGGGACGTGTTCGCCGTTGCCGCGAACGCCGTGTTGGCGATGCCGAGCAGGAACAGGAAGAACAGCGTCACCGCGAGCCACTGGCTGACCGCGACCGCCGCCAGCATCAACGCGAAGCCGGCGCCGCCGGCGAACAGCATCTCCTTCGTCGCCGCCTTGCGGCCCGCGAGCGCGAGGGCGGAGACCAGCGCGCCCAGACCGACCGCCGCCGTCATAAAGCCAAGGCCCGCCGAGCCCTGGTGGAGCACGTAGCGCGCCAGCAACGGCAGCACCACCGTGAAGTTGTAGCCGAACGTCCCGATGATCGCGACGAGGATGATGATCAGCAGCGCCGCGGGCGTGCGGAACGCGTACGACAGCCCCTCGCGCAGCTCGACGAGCGGGTTGCCCGCAGCCTTCTTGCCAACGCTGTAAAGGTGCGCAAGGTCCATCATGAGCAGGCTGCCGATGACGGGCACGAAGCTGATGCCGTTGAGCAGGAACGCCCACTTCAGCCCGAACGCGGCGATGATGAGGCCGCCGATGCCCGGCCCGATGAGGCGCGCGCCGTTGAACATGCCGGAATTGAGCGCGACGGCATTCATCAGGTCGTCCTTGCCCACCATCTCGACGACGAACGCCTGCCTCGTCGGTTGCTCGAAGGCGTTGGCCATGCCCAGCACCAGTGCGAGCACGTACACGTGCCACAGCTCGACGCGACCCGACCAGACCAGCGCCGCGAGAATCAACGCCTGCGACATTGCCAGCGACTGTGTCACGAGGATGAAGTTGCGCTTCGGCACCCGGTCGGCGATGACGCCAGCGAAGAGCACGAAGATCGTAATCGGCAAGAACTGCAGGAGCGTGACCGTGCCGAGCGCTATCTTCGAGTCGGTGATCTTGAGCACCAGCAGCGCCTGAGCGATGGTCTGCATCCAGGTGCCGCTCAGCGAGATCGTCTGCCCGATGAAGTACAGGCGGTAGTTGCGGTTCCGCAGCGCGCGGAACATGCCGTCGGGCGGCGGCGGGGCTTCGTCGAGAGACGCGGCGCCAGCGTCATCGACCGACGCGGCGACATCCGGTTCGCCGTCGCGCCGCCACGGCAACGCTCGCGTCATCCTTGTCGGGATCCGTCGGTTCACGCCTCACGCTTTCGTCAAATCGGGTTGCGCCCACACGCATTGTAACGCGCTCGATTGCGCGGGCAGCCGGCGCCCGTCGGTACGCGAGAAGACTGACGGCCGGTGGCCGACCGGCCGCGTCAATTTCTAGGGCGACGATCAACTTGCGCGGCGCGACATCGTGCTATCATGAATGAGCGGGCGCGCATGCCCGGGGGAGGGCGTTCTGGACTCGGATTACCGCATCGACGTTTCCGAAGTGAACCGCAACGTCGACGTCGCCGACGTCATCGCGTTGTATTTCCCGCTGCTCCGCAAGACACTGCTCATGGACATGCGGGCGAGCGATATCGAAGGACCGATGATCCGCGTGGTGCCGATGGCGAACACGCCGGAAGAGCGTTTTCAATCGCTGCTGAAGATGCGGCCGCGCTTCGGGCGGCCGGAAAGCATCACGATCATCCCGTGGCCGAAGTACGCGATGAGCCTGATCGACCTGGGCATCTGGGAGCGCATCGTGCGGCGCTTCGCCGACACGGGATCGCCGGAAGCGGTGCGCGAGTGCGACCGCTGTCACGCGGAACTCGTGAAGCTCGAGCGCGAAGAGCTGCGGCGCGCGATCACGGGCGACCAGTACGAGACGCTGTGGGGTGAGCGCGGCATCGCCGAAGTAGAGGCGCTTGTCAGCGACGATGACGTCGACGAGTTCGATGAAGACGACGACGGCACCATCGTCGAGGATGACGACCCGTAGCCGAACGAACGTACGCGATCTCAACGGGGCGCCGCTGTGCGGCGCCCCGTTTGTCGCCCCGCCGGGCAGCGCCGGCCATACCGTGTAGTCATATGATCTGATTGTCGCCTTCGGTGGCGTGTCCGTGATAAGCTACGCCCGTCGTATGGAGGCGCGCGCAACATGTCCGCTCGGCAGATCGGCCGGCCCAACCCCACGTCGCAGGCGCGTCTCCAACTTCTCCTGATCCTGCTCGCCGCGTGGGACCTGCTGGCGTTCCTGCTGGAACTCACGAATACGCGACTGCTCAGGATCGGCGGCATCGACGGCGTGCTCGGCGCGCGTTCCGTGAGCGGCTCGATGGCCGTGCTGGCGATCGCCTACATCTACGCCGCGCGCAACCCGATCCGGCATCGCTTCGTACTGTGGCTGGCATCGCTCGAGCAGTTCGTGGCGATGTTCGCGGCGACGTTCCACTGGGCGCGCGGCGACCTCGGCGCGGGCCAGGCGATCCTGCCGATCCTGGCGGCGGCGGCGTTCCTCGTGCTGCTGATGACAAACCTCCCGCGACAGACGGATTCGATCTGACGATGAGCACTCCGACGCCGCCCGAACCGGGGAAGCCGGCGGCACAAACGACGCAGACGACGGTCGCCGTCATCAGCGCGTACGGTGCGTTTCGCGTGCTGCTCGTGCTGCTCGCGATCTGGTCGTTCTTCGAGGGGTTCGCGCTGTTCACGGGCGGGCTGAGCGCCCTGTCGCTGGGCGGCAACGACCGCATGGCGGAACAGATCGTCGGCACGCAGATGATCGTATTCGTGCCGGTGTACGCACTGCTGGCGTGGAAGCGCGAGCGATACCGGCTGCTGATCTGGGTGCCGTACGGCGCGCAACTCGCGATCATCCTGCCGACCTCGTGGGGGCTGCTGTTTCACAGCGACCCGGACGGCGTGCTGTTGCTCGTGGTCTCGCTGGTCTTCTTCGTGATGCTGTTCTACTTCTGGTGGAGCAGCCATCCGCTCGAGTTCTTCTCCGACAGCTGATGACGAGGAAGACGTCGACAACGATGAGGACGAGACGACGGACGAAGAGGGTTCCGATCACGATGCAACGTCCCGTCAAGCACCGCTGCGCGCGCGCGATGTGGCGCGGAAGCCCGGCCGCTTCCGGCGCCGCGACAGCTGACGCGCGGGCGGAGTGCACGCCGCACCATGCGCGCGGGCTGAAAGCCCGCGCTACGAGCACAGATAGTCCTGACGCCGCCCTACAGTTTGCTCAGGATGCGCTCGGCCGCCGCGGCGAGCGAGCGACGCGGCGTTGCGCATGGCATCTTCGACCGACATGCCCGGTTGGAGCACGCTCTCGACGAGATCGAACGCGCCGCCGCCAGCGTCGTAGCCGGGGTCGACGCTGCCGGCGATGACGGCAACGCGCTTGCCATGCCTGCGCGCCAGCGCCGCGACGCCGCTCGCGGTCTTGCCGTAGGCGGTCTGCGCGTCGAGCCGCCCTTCGCCGGTGATGACAAGGTCCGCGGCGGCGATCTTCGCCTCCAGGCCGGCGGCCTCCGCCACGATGCCGAAGCCCGGCTCGACCGTCGCGCCCGCGACGGCGGCGAGGCCCGCCGCGAGGCCGCCCGCGGCGCCGCCGCCCGAAAGGGCGAGCAGATCGACTCCGCAGTCACGCCGAACGATGTCCGCGAACCGCCGGAGCGCCGCGTCGAGCACGGCCACATCGCGCGGCGACGCGCCTTTCTGCGGGCCGAACATGACAGCGGCGCCTGCCGGGCCGCAGAGCGTATTCGTCACGTCGGACGCGACGCGGATCGTCGCACGCGCCAGCCGCGCATCGCGCCCGGCGAGGTCGATGCGGTCGAGCTGCGCGAGCGGCGCGCCGCCCGGCGGCAGGTCGCCGCCCGACGCGTCGAGCAGCCGTGCGCCGAGCGCCTGCATCGCACCAGCGCCGCCGTCCACAGTCGCGCTGCCGCCGACGCCGACGATGATCCGTGCACAGCCGCGGTCGAGCGCCGCCAGAATCAGCTCGCCGGTGCCGTACGTCGTGGCCACGAGCGGATCGCGCTCATCCGGCCGCAGGAGCACGAGGCCGGACGCGGCGGCCATCTCGATGGCCGCTGTGCGCTCTCCGGCGCTCGCCGAGGATCGCCCAGGCGGCGCGGATCGGCCGCATCAGCGGATCGTGGACCTCGGTCTCGATGCGCTCGCCGCCACACGCCGCCAGCATCGCGTCGACGAGGCCCGGACCGCCGTCGGACATCGGCACTTCGACGACGTCGGCGTCGGGCAGCGCCGCTGCGCACACCAGCGGCGATGGCGGCGGCGGCTTCGATGGCCGTGAGGCTGCCCTTGAACTCCTGCGGCGCGACCAGGATTCGCATCGCTGACAGCGTAACGAGGCTCGACCTGCGGTGTCTCTCTGCGGCTCCGACGTGCTCCTTGACAAACAGAACGGGCGTTCTATACTGTGGATCGAACAGAACGCTCGTTCTACTGGAGGTCGTCATGACACGCCGCGTCCGTATCCGCACCCTGGTGGTCCCGCGCTCGCGCGCCTGTCCTGACTGCGGAGGCCCGCTGGTCCACGCGGAAGGATGCGTCACCTGCCCGGTGTGCGGCTTCAGCGCCTGCAGTTGAGCCGGGCGCGGGCACGCCACCGCGTGCCCCTACCTGCCGCACGTGGGGGCGTCGCCGCGTGCCCAACGTCGCGGTGCCGATGGCGCGATCGGCCGTGCTGTATGATGGCCTCGATTCCGCAAGGAGGGCGAGCGCATCATCCCGGCCTGCACCGATCTCCGCACATGCGTCGCACGATTTCCCGCCGCTGAAGGAGCGCGCGATTGAGCGACGACCCGCTGGATCAGCTCAACCGCTTCATCATCGTCGCAGGGGCGCTCGTCGTCGTGTTCATCGCGCTGCTGATCGCGCTTCTCGCGTGGGGCGCGCCCGGCGACACGATCACGCGGATCGCCGACTTCGCCGGCTATCTGCGCCATCATAACGACCGCGAGACGAAAGCCATCATCTCGCTAGCGGCTGCGGTCATCGTGTTGCTCATGCTCACAGCGATCATCGTGGAGGTGACGCCATCGCCGGCGCGGAAGATGCGCGTGCGCAGCATGACGTCCGGGCGAAGGCGTGATCACGACCGCGCAGATCGCGGAGCGCATCAACGCCGAGGTGCTGCACGTCCCGCACATCGCCGAGTGCGCGGCAACGGTAGCGGCGCGCGGCAAGAAAGTCGACGTCGTGCTGGACCTGCACGTCGGCGCGGGCGCGATCCTGTCGCAAACGGCCGACGAGGCGTGCCGGCGTGCGCATGTGCTCGTCGAGCAGCAGCTCGGCATCGAGATGGCGGCGCTGCCGCGTGCACGACTGCACTATCGCGAGCTACGCTTGGGCGGAGAGAACGCGACGCCGGCGTCCGCGCAACACGACGTAAGCGGCCGGGAACGGCCGACGATCCCCGAGGGAGAACTTGACGAACGAGGATAGCCCCGCACAACTGAAGCGCCGCAAGGCGAAACTGATCGAGCCGCCCGCCCGCGAAGAGCTGAGCAACGTGCTCGAAGCAGTGCTCTTCGTGGCCGACGCGCCGATCGAAATCGGCGCGCTCGCCCGGACGGTGAAGCTCCACGCGCCACGACGTCTCGGAGGCGCTCGGCGAACTGGCTGAGGAGCTACGTGGACGCGGCGTGCGGTTGCAGCGCACAGGCGACCTGGTGCAGCTCGTCTCGGCGCCGCGCACGTCGGCGTACGTCCAGCGATTCCTGGGGCTCGAACACCCGCCGCTGACGAACCCATCGCTCGAGACGCTGGCGATCATCGCCTACCGGCAGCCGATCACGCGGACCGGCATCGAATCGGTACGGGGCGTCGATTGCGACGGCCCGATCCGCACGCTGATGGCGCGCGAGCTGATCGAGGAGGTCGGCCGCGCGCCGGTCGTCGGGCGGCCGGTGCTGTTCGGCACGACGGTGCGGTTCCTCGAATATTTCGGGCTGGAGAAGCCGGACGACCTGCCGCCGCTTCCGCTGACCGAGGAGCCGGAAGAAGAGGACGACGAGGCCGTCATGTGAACGCCGGCGTGCTGCGCTTCACGCTGCGCCTGCCGGAGAGCGGCTCGCTGAAAGACAAGCGGCAGGTGGTCCGCAGCCTGGCACAGCGCATCCGCAACAAGTTCCAGGTGTCTGTCGCCGAGGTCGGGGACAACGACCTCTGGCAGATCGCAACAATCGGCGTCGCCTGCGTCACGAATACGCACCGGCATTGCGAGGAGATGCTCGACGAGATCGTGGCCTACGTGCGCGATTCGCGCCTGGACGCTGAGGTGATCGACGTGGAGTCGGACATCATCACGATGGACGAGGGGTGAGGCGACGGACAGGTCTGAAGACCTGTCCCTACGGGGTGGCGATCGCGGCCACGGGTGATGGCACCGGCACGGCGACCAGATCGTACGCGAGCGCCTGCGTGACGCGGGCGCGGACGAAGTCGCCCGGCGCGAAGTCACCTTCGAGCAGCACGAGGCCGTCGACCTCCGGCGCGTCGCGATACGAGCGGCCGACGACGAACCCGGCGTCGTAGCCCTCACGCGAGGTGCTCGACGATTCGACGAGCACGTCGATCTCGCGGCCGGCCATCGCGCGGTTCTTGATCAGCGAGACCTGCTGCGCCACCTCCATGAGCTGGCGCTGGCGCCGCTTCTTCACGCGCTCCGGCACCGGGTCCGGTTCGTGCGCCGCGGGCGACTCCGACTGCGGCGAGAAGGTGAAGCAGCCGACGTGGTCGAACGCCATCTCGCGTACGAAGGCCAGCAGCTCGGCGAACTCCGCTTCGGTCTCGCCCGGATAGCCGACGATGAACGTTGTGCGGATGGCGATGTCCGGCATCGCCTCGCGCAGCGTCGCCAGCATCTCGCGCACCATGCCGGTGTTGCTCGGGCGCTTCATGCGGCGCAGCACGCTCTCGGAGCCGTGCTGGAGCGGGATGTCGATGTAGCGCGCGACGTTCGGCAGCCGCGCCATCGTCTCGGCGAGACGGCGTGTCACGTGGCCGGGGTACGCGTACATGATGCGCAGCCACGGCACCTCCGGCACCGCCGCGGAGAGGCGCTCGAGCAGGTCCGGCAGCGCGTCGCGCAGGCCGAGGTCGCGGCCGTAGTCGGTGCTGTCCTGCGCGACGAGCACGATCTCGCGCACGCCCTGCGCCGCCAGCCGCTGCGCCTCGGCGACGATCTCGTCCGCCGGCGTGCTGTGCAGCTTCCCCTTCATCTTCGGGATGATGCAGAACGTACACGGCGCGTTGCAGCCGTCGGAGATCTTGAGGTACGCGCTGGGACGGCGGCTGAGCGTCGTCTCGGGGATATGGAACGGCGGTTCTTCGAGCGCCACCGGCACGACCGTCTGCGCGTACGCGCTGATGCCGGTCCAGTCCTCGGCGCCGAAGACGGCGTCGATTTCCGGAACCTCGGCGCGCAGCTCGGCGCCGTGCAGCGCCGTCAGGCAGCCGGCGACGACGAGCTGCTGGCCGTCGCGCTTCTCTGACGCCAGCTCGAGGATGGTGTTGACCGACTCCTCTTTCGATGCGTCGATGAAGCCGCAGGTGTTGACGATGATGACGTCGGCCTCGCTCGGCCGTGGCACTTCGTGATGGGCGCCATCGCCCAGAACGCGGGCGATGCGCTCGCTATCCGCGACGTTCTTCGCGCAGCCGAGGGTGACGATGTGATAACGCACGTGATTCATGGTAGCTGATCGGTGTTGCGGAGAATCGGCGAGCGAGGAGCGGGTGCCGACGACTCACAGCCGGGGACGGCTGTGCCACATTAGCTGCCGCGAGTCACAGCCGGGGACGGCTGTGCCACATCAGCTGCCGCGGGGGACGACGAGGGTGACCGACGTGCTCTGACCACCCTTCGTGCCGGGCGCGGGATCCTGCGACGTGACGACGCCGGGCGTGCCCTTCGCCTTGTCGGTCTCGACGACGACGTAGTTGAGGCCCGCCTGCGCGAGGGCGGCGAGCGCGTCGTCAAGGCGCGCGGATGTGAGGTCGGGCACGGTGCCCTTCTTGACTTCGCCGATGGGCTTGCCGACAGCCGGAGCGGGGCCGCCGCCCTGCGCCTCGCGCACGATGGTCGGGACCGCCCTTGGCGCCGTCGTCGCGGTCGTGCCGCCGCCACCGCCGCTGGAGAAGTAGAGGAAGATGCCGGCGATGGCGAGGAACGCCAGAACGCCGCCCGCGAGCAGCCAGTTCATCGAGCCCGTGGCGGGTGGCGACTTCACCTCGGGCAGCGGCGTGAACGCGGGCTCCTCGGTCTGCGCCTGGAAGAGGCGCATCAACTCGGCCGGGTTCAGGCCGAGGTACGACGCGTAGGTGCGCAGGAAGGCGCGGCTATAGACGGGCGCGGGGAAGATCTTCCATTCTTCGCGCTCAAGGGCGTCGAGGTAGCGCTTGGAGATGCGGGTATCGCGCTCGCAGTCCTCGAGCGTGAGGCCGCGCGCGACTCTCGACTGGGATAACGTCTTGCCTAATTCGGGCATGTAGCTTCGCTGTTGTCCGCTGCCGCGCGGGATCGGGGTCAGTCCGAGCGTACCGAAGCGTCTGTCGGGCGTCAAACGGGATTATCCTTATCCGAGGCATCCCAGGGGCGCTTCCACCGGCCCGCCGGCCCATATCCGAAGCTATCCGAGCCCCAATTCGTCGAGGCGGTCGTCGTCGATGCCGAAGAAGTGCGCCAGTTCGTGGAGGACGGTGGTGCGGATCTCCTTGACAAGCTCGCGCTCGTCCGGGAAGTCCTCCTCCAGCGGCTCCTGGTAGACGTCGATCACGTCGGGCGCGACCATCTGGTAGCCGCCGTCGCGCTCGGTGAGCGGGATGCCGCGGTAGAAGCCGTACATCGATTCGTCCGGCGCAAGGTCCGCTTCGCGGAGGTCGGCGCGGCTGGGGCGGCGCTTGACAACGATGTCGATCTTCCGGAGATGCTCGCTAAAGGGCGGCGGCACGTCGCGGAGCGCCTGCCGGATCAGGCTGATGAAGCGGGCGCGTTCCATGACGGGGGCTACGAGCGCGCGGCGGGCCAGAGCGTGCGATAGCCCTCACCGCCGATGGCGTTGACCATCTCGAGGCGCTCCATGCGGCGCAGCTCGCACAGCAGCTCGTCGCATTCGGTCGCGGCGGCCGGGAAGCCGTTGTCGACGATGCGCCGTGTGATGGCCTCCCAGACGCCGGTGGTGGCGAGGCCGTCGATATATCGTGGCCACCAGATGGCGCTGATCTTCGGCGGCAGGCGAAAGCGCGGGCGCAGGGCTTTGAGGCTCTTGAATCGCTCCTCTGCGCTGCCCGCCCTGGGCACGAGCTTCAACATCGGCGCGTCCGTCTCGCTGAAACGGTTGTCGATGAGGAGCCGCAACGGCACCGTGAGGAAGCGGAACGCGATCACGTCCGACTCGCGGACGGTCCTGAGGATCGCGCTGTAATCGAGGTGGTACTCGGTATCCATGCGTACGTGCGGCTCCGGTGATCGGCGGTGTGTGGATGCAGTCTATCACGGCGGATGCAAGGTGCGATGCACGCCCGCCGCCGACCCGCACCTGAGCTCCGGCACGTTGCCGGTGGGAGTGGCGCCCGCCCGTTTCGATGGAGTTGACGGAAGCGCGACGCGGCCGGTTCTCGCGCTGCCGCTGGCATCGCCGTCGGCTACCCTTATGCCATGCTGCTTGCGCGCGAAGAGCTCGCACACCACGCCACCGGGCGGCCGACAGCCATCACGCTCGGCGTGTTCGACGGCGTGCATACCGGCCACCGCTTCCTCATCGACGCGCTGAAGGAGCGGGCGGCGGCGCGCGGGCTCGCGAGCGGCATCGTGACGCTGCACCCCTCGCCCGTGCAGGTGCTGAGGCCGGAGATCCGCGTCGCCTACCTGACGAGCCTCGAGGAACGCATCGAGCTTCTGCAAAGCACCGGCGTCGACACGGTGGCGCCGCTGACCTTCACGTCGGAGGTCGCCGAACTGTCGGCGTTCGACTTCCTGACGATGCTGCGGGACGCGCTGGACATGCGTTTCTTGCTGATGGGCCCCGACAACGCCTTCGGACGCAAGCGCGAGGGCACGCCGCAACGCGTCGCGGAGATCGGCGGCGAGCTGGGCTTCGAGGCGGAGGTGCTGCCGCAGGCGCTCGGCGGCGGCAACGGGCGCATCAGCGCGACGGCGGTCCGCCACGCCATCAGCGAGGGCGACATGGAGACGGCGACGCGACTGCTGGGGCGCCCGTTCTCGCTGCGCGGGCCCGTCGTGCGCGGGCACGAGCGCGGGCGCGCGATCGGATTCCCCACGGCCAACATACCGGTGACACCGGACCGCGCACTGCCCGCGTTCGGCGTCTACGTCACGCGCTCGCACGTGGGAGACGCCGTCTACCTGTCCGCCACGAGCATCGGCATCAACCCGACGTTCGACAACGTCGCGCCGTCCGTGGAGACGTACATCCTGGACTTCGAAGGCGACATTTACGGGCGCGAGCTGCGCATCGAGGTGCTGCACCGCCTGCGCGGCGAGCTGAAGTTCGAGAGCGTCGAGGCGCTGGTGCGCGCTACGAGCGCGGACGTGCAGGCGGTGCGGGAGTATTTCGCTTCGGACGAGTGACGCGGCGCGCTCGTCAGGGACGCGGGCGGCCACGTCGGGGCCGCCCCTACCGTGCCGGGGTTCTCAACTGATCTTGTACTTCGCGAGCGGCGAGAGGCGCTTCGCGACGGACTGCGCGATCTTCGACCCGCGCCCCGCCGGCGCCATCGCGACGAGCGCCCACGGCAGCAGCCGGATCGCTGTGCGGCGAATCGTCGACGGCCGGGCGCGCGCGGTGAACACGTAGCCGAACGGCAGCGACAGGGTCTTCTCGTAGATCGGGTCTTGCGGCATGAGTGCTCAGGCTACCACGCGTCGATGCGGCGCGCCTACTCCTCGTAGCGGCGGAAGATGACGCAGGCGTTGTGGCCGCCAAGGCCGATGGAGTTCGAGAGCGCCACGCGCACGTCAGCGTGGCGCGCGACGTTCGGCACGTAGTCCAGGTCGCAGTCCGGGTCGGGCACGGCGTAGTTGAGCGTTGGCGGGATGATGCCGGTGCGGATCGCCTGGATCGCCGCGATAGCCTCGAGCGCTCCGGCGCCACCCATCAGGTGGCCGTGCATCGCCTTCGTCGCGCTGATCGCAAGCTTCTTCGCGTGGTCGCCGAACGCGAGCTTGATCGCGGCGGTCTCGGCGCGATCGTTGAGGGGGGTGCCGGTGCCGTGCGGGTTGATGTAGGCGACCTCGGACGGCTCGATGCCGGCCTTCTGCATCGCGCGCGTCATCGCCCGCGCGGAGGCGCGGCCGCTCTCGAGCGTCGCGACCATGTCGTACGCGTCGGCGCTGGACGCGTAGCCGATCAC
This sequence comes from uncultured Chloroflexia bacterium, assembly GCA_963743185.1. Classification (GTDB taxonomy): domain Bacteria; phylum Chloroflexota; class Dehalococcoidia; order DSTF01; family JACRBR01; genus JANXYW01. The sequence goes on from CAVUOT010000012.1 coordinate 95,804, forward strand.
CTCGGCGTAGATCTCGGCGCCGCGGGCGCGTGCGGAGTCGAGGCTTTCGAGCACGAGCGCGGCGGCGCCCTGGCCGACGACGAAGCCGTCCCGACGCGCGTCGAACGGCTTGCTCGCGCGCTCGGGGTGCTCCGGGTCGTCGGCGAGCGAGCGGAGCGCGTGGAAACCGGCGAAGAGCACGGGCAGCAGCGGGTTGTCGGTGCCGCCCGCCACGATCGCCTCGGCGTCGCCGCGGCGGATCGTCTCCCAGGCCTCGCCGATCGCGGCGGATCCGGTGGAGCACGCCGACGCGACGGCCATGTTCGGACCGCTCGCACCGATGCTGATCGCGACCTGGCCGGACGCGGCGTCGGGCAGGATGTTGCTGATCAGGAAGGGGCTGACGCGACGGTAGCCGCTCTTCAGAAAGATCTCGTTCTGCTTCAGCAGCAGGCCGTAGCCGCCGCCCGCGGACCCGAAGATGACGCCGACATCGTCTCGATTCCGCTCGTCGATGACGAGGCCGCTGTCGGCGACGGCCTCGAGCGCCGAAACGAGGGCGAACTGTACGTTCTCGTCCATGCGGCGCAGGTCTTTGACGGGGATGACCTCCTCCGGATGGAAGCCCTTCACCTCGCCGCCGATCTGCACCTCGAACTGGCTGACGTCGAACTGCGTCAGGCGCGCGATGCCGGAGCGCCCGTCGGCCATCGCCTGCCAGGCGTCGCGCCAGTTGTTGCCGAGCGGACACACGGTGCCCATGCCCGTGACGACGACGCGACGGTTCGGGAGCGATTCGGGTGGCACGGGGGTCCCGGGGTCGAGAGCGTCGTGTGGAGGCGAGGGCACGCCCCGCGCGCGCGAGCCGACGATTCGTTCGAGCAACGACCGATGCTGGCGTCGAGCGGTGGGCCGGCGAGGATCAGGTCGTGCCACTGCGTCTCGTCGAAGATGTCGATGAACTGCGCGTCACGGTCGACGCGCTTGCTGATGTTGCCCAGCACGTGGCCCGGGCCCATCTCGAAAAAGGCGGACGCGCCGCCCTTGCGCATCTCCAGGAATGCGCGCATCCAGTTGATGGCGCCCGTCATCTGGTCGCTCAGCTCCTGCCGCACCTCCGCGCCCGTCGTCAGGATGCGGCCGGTGAGGCTCGACACGATCGGCGACATCGGGTCGCGGAACTCGATGCGGTCGATCGAGCGGCGGAGCTCTTCGCGCGCCTCGGACATCTTCGGGAAGTGGCCGGGCACCGAGATCGGGAGCTGCACAACGCGCCCGCGCTCCTTCAGCGACTCGATCGCGCGGCCGAGCGCGGCGAGCGTGCCGGAGATGACCGTCTGCCCCGGCGCGTTCACGGCCGCGACGCCGACGTCGCCGTCGGGCGAGATCTTGTTGCAGACGTCGCGCACATCGTCGTCGGTGAGGCCGATGACGCTGGCCATGCCGCCGGGGCGCCTCTTCGACCATTTCGTCATGATGCGGCCGCGTTCGCGCACGAGCGTCAGCGCGTCGGCGAACGAGATCGAGTCGGCGGCGGCGGCGGCGGAGAACTGGCCGAAGCTGTGGCCGGAGACGTGCGACGGGCGGAGCTGGCGGCCCATCTCGGCGGCGCGCTCGCGCAGATACGCGAGATACGCCCAGCTCACGGCGAGGATCGCGGGCTGGGTCGTCGTCGTCTTGGAGAGCTGCTTCTCGGAGCCTTCCATGACGATCTTCGTGACGTCGAGCTTCAGGATGTCGCCCGCCTCGGCGAAGATCCGGCGGGCGTCGGGCGAGACCTCAGCGACCTTCCGGCCCATGCCGGCATGCTGCGAGCCCTGACCGGGGAAGATCAGCGCGAGCTTTGCGGGGCGGATCGGGGTCTGTGGCATATGGGTGTCTTAGGAACTGCTGGACGACTTAGTGGAATTGTATCACAGGGGGCATGGGAGCTTGTCGGCACCTCACGCTCGCGCGGGCGTTTTGGGCGGTGCTGCGGATACGTTACGGCGCAGGATCGACGCGTTCTTCCGCCCACGGCCACGTCAAGCGCGCGCAGGGGCGAAGCAGGATGCGCGTTATACTGGCCTCACCGTCTGTTTTCCGGAGGTTTGCCGTTGCGCGGCCGCGATCTGCTCTCGATTGCCGAACTTAGCCCCGACGAGATCGAGTTGATCCTCCGCACCGCGCTCAGCCTGAAGCGCGACGGGGGCGGCGACGACCTGCTTCGCGGCAAGACGCTGGCGCTGCTCTTCGAGAAGCCGTCGCTGCGGACGCGCGTCAGCTTCGACGTGGCGATGGCGGAACTGGGCGGTCACGCCATCTATCTGAGCCAGGCGGAAGTCGGCCTCGGCCAGCGCGAGTCCGTCGCCGACGTCTCGCGCGTGCTGAGCCGCTACGTCGACGTGATCGCCGCGCGGACGTACTCGCACGCGACGCTGCTGGGGCTGGCGCGACACGCCGATGTCCCGGTGATCAACGCGCTCTCGGACGAAGAGCACCCGTGCCAGGCGCTCGCTGATCTGCTGACGGTGCTGGAGCGGTTCGGCTCGCTGCGGGGCGTGCGGCTGGCGTTCGTCGGAGACGGGTTCAACGTCGCGGCGTCGCTGGCGGAAGCGTGCGCGCTGACCGGCGTGCACTTCGCGATGGCGTCGCCCGCGGGCTACAGCCTGCCCGAGCAGACGCAGCGCCTCGTGGCGGAGCTCTCGAACGCGAACGGCGGCAGCGCCGGCTTCTACGAGACGCCGGCGGAGGCGGTGCGTGGCGCCGACGTCGTCTACACGGACGTGTGGGCGAGCATGGGGCAGGAGGACAGCTACGCCGCGCGCAAGGAGGCGTTCGCGGGGTTCGCGGTGACGGCGGACCTGATGGCGCTGGCGAAGCCGGGCGCCATCTTCATGCACGACCTGCCGGCGCACCGCGGCGAAGAGGTGATGGAGGACGTCATCGAAGGCCCGCACTCCGTCGTCTTCGACCAGGCCGAGAACCGCCTGCACGCGCAGAAAGCGATCCTCGCCCTGACGACGAGCGACGATGCGCTGTAGGTCGCACGCATGAGCGACCTGCTCAACCTCCTTCGCGACAATTTCGGGCAGTTCAACGCGACATCCGCGATCGATATCGTCATCATCTCGCTGATCTTCTTCTCGTTCTTGATGTTGCTGCGCGGCACGACGGCGATGGCGGTCTTGCGCGGCGCCTTTATCCTGCTGATCGCGGCGTTCGCCATGGCGCGCGTCTTCGACCTGCGCGTGCTGAATTTCCTGATCGCGAACTCGTTCACGGGGCTGTTGATCGCGCTGCCGATCATCTTCCAGCCGGAGTTGCGGCGGGCACTGGAGCGCGTCGGGCGCACCGGCGCGCGCGCCTTCGGCGTCAGCGTCAGCGACACCGGGACGCTCGATGCGGTGACCGACGCCGCCTCCGACATGGCGAAGCGGCACATCGGCGCCCTGCTGGTGATCGAGCGCGAGACCGGACTGCAGGACTACATCGATACGGGCATCGCGGTCGATGCGCTGCCGTCGCCGGAACTCATCGAAGGCATCTTCTTCCCGAACTCACCGTTGCACGATGGCGCTCTCGTCCTGCGCGGCAACCGTGTCGTCGCCGCGGGCGTCACGCTGCCCCTGTCGGAGAACACGCTGCCGGGCGAGCTGGGCACGCGCCATCGCGCCGGGCTGGGCATCACCGAGCACACGGACGCAGTGTCGGTGATCGTATCCGAAGAGACGGGGCGCATCTCCGTGGCGGCGGAGGGCCGCATGCACACGCGGCTCGACGAGCAGCGGCTGCGTGCGCTGCTCGATCGCCTGCTGGCGGGGCGCGGGAATGGAGCGCGACCATGAGCTGGATCCAGCGCCTGCCCGGCGCGCTCTGGTTCTTCGCGCGCGGCGCGTTCACCTCGGTGTTCGGGAACCTGAGCCTGGCAGTGCTTTCGGTGGCGCTGGGCGCCAGCCTGTGGGTGTTCGTCACGGACCGCGAGAACCCGACGGAGGTGCAGACGTTCAACGGATCGATCGCCCTGAAGTTTGTGAACGTGCCGAACGGGCTGGACGTGGCGAACGCATCGGAGACGACGGTGCGCCTGCGCATCGAGGCGCCGAAGAACGAGATCAGCAAGCTGCGCCCCGCCGACTTCGAGGCGAGCGTCAACCTCGGCGGCTTCCCAAGCGGGCAGGTGACGGTGCCGGTCGACGCGACGTCGTCGAATAGCCGGGTGCACGTGCTCGACGTCGTGCCGCCGCGAATCGACGTAACGCTGGAGAGCCTGCGCAGCAAGGAAGTGCCGGTCAAAGTCGCGCTGATCGGCGAGCCACAGCAAGGGTTCGCCGCCGTGGGGCAGACGCCGGATCCTGCCACGGCGACGGTAAGTGGCCCGGAGAGCCTGGTCGCGCTCGTCGATTCCGTCGCAGCCGAGGTCATCCTCACCGGCGTCCGCGCGGACGTGAGCGAGGACCGCGTCGAGCTGAAGCCGAGGGACGCGCGCGGCGGCGAGATTAGCCGAGTCAAGGTGAATCCGCAGCTGGCGCGCGTCAACGTCAGCATCGTGCAGCGCGAGTTCACTCGCGCGTTCGTCGTTAGCCCAACGGTCACGGGCCAGCCGGCGGCCGGCTACAACGTTACGGGCGTAAGCGTCGACCCGGGCATCGTCAGCGTGACCGGCGCGCTTGATGTGTTACAGTCGATCGACGCAGTACGCGGCATTTCGACGGACGAGATCTCGATCGCGGATGCCCGTGGCGATGTCGTCCGTACGGCGAACCTGGTACTGCCGGCGGGCGCGCGGCAGCAGGGCGCCGCGGGGAGCGCGCCCGTGCCGGTGCGGGTCACCATCTCTGTCAACCCTGCCAGAGGCGAGCAGAGCTTCCGCGTCGTGCCGCAGGTGCGAAACGTTGCGGCCGGCCTCGTCGTCACGCAGCCGGACGCCGTAACCGTGACGCTCGCCGGGGACGTCCCGACGCTCCAGGCAGTGACGCCGGAATCCATCGCCGTAATCGCGGATGCGCAGGGACTGGCGGCCGGGCTGCATTCCATCCCCATGCAGATCACGCCGCCGGGCGGCACAACCATGGTGCGCAGCGACCCCGCAGAGCTGGGGATCGCACTGGTACTGAGGCAATGACAACGACACTGACCGCACGCAAACCGATCGTCGCCATCGTCGGACGTCCGAACGTGGGCAAGTCCGCGCTGTTCAACCGGCTCGTCGGTGGCCGCCCCGCGCTCGTCGAGGACATCGCGGGCACCACGCGCGACCGCATCTACGGCGACTGCGAGTGGCGCGCGCGCGAGTTCAAGGTCGTCGACACCGGCGGACTGGAGCCGGACGTGCCGGGCACGTACACGCCGCTGGTCCGGGCGCAGGTCGAATACGCGCTGGCCGAGGCGGACATTGTGCTGTTCGTGCTCGATACGATCGCAGGCGTCACCGCGGCGGACCGCGAGGTCGCCGAGCTGCTGCGCCGCACGAACAAGCCGGTACTGTTGCTCGCGAACAAGGCCGAGAACCGCGAGCGAGAAGAGGCAGCCGTGGCGTTCTTTGAACTCGGGCTGGGCGAACCGATCCCGATCAGCGCGCACCACGGCCACGGCGTCGCCGACGTGATGGATATGATCGTCGACTCGCTGCCACCGTCTGAGGCGGTGGAAGAGACGACGGGGCTGCGGCTCGCCATCGTCGGCCGCCCGAACGTCGGCAAGTCGTCGCTGGTGAACGCGATCCTCGGCGAAGAGCGCGTGATCGTCAGCGACGTGCCCGGCACGACGCGCGACGTGATCGACACGCCGTTCGACTTCGAGGACCATCCGCTGGTGCTCGTCGACACGGCGGGACTGCGCCGGCGCGGTTCGATCGAGCCCGGCGTCGAGAAGCACTCGACGCTGCGGGCGCGGCGGGCGCTGGAGCGGGCGCAGGTGGCGCTCTGCCTGTTCGATCTGTCGGAAGGATTCACCGCCCAAGACACACACGTCGTCGGGTATGCACTCGACGCGTCGCGCGGCGTCGTGGTGGTCGCGAACAAGTGGGACCTGGTGAAGGACGGCGAGTGGACGCAGGAGGACTGGGAGCGGCGCCTGCGCTGGAAGCTCAAGTTCGCGTCGTGGATCCCGATCCGCTTCATTTCGGCGCTCGACGGCACTGGCATCGCGGAGCTGCTCCAGGAGGCCGTGCGCGCCGGCGCCGAGCGGCAGCGGCACGTCGAGACCGGCGCGCTGAATCAGGTGATCCGTCGCGCGGTGGCGCAGAAGCCGCCGCCTACGCCCTCGAAGGGACACCGCATCAAGCTGCTGTACGTGACGCAGGCGGAGGTCGACCCGCCGACGTTCGTATTCTTCCTGAACGACGCATCACTGGTGCACTTCGGCTATCGCCGTTACATGGAGAACATCATCCGCGGCGCCTTCGGCTTCGAGGGCACCGCGATCAAGCTCGTCTTCCGCGGCCGCGGTGACGAACACGCCCTGGACGAAGCCTCGAAGTACTAGGCACCGACTCCGCAGCCGTTGCTCCACGAACTTCCTCCACCTGATCGAAGCGGGTATCAGCCGCCGCCGGTGCGTTACAGTTCAGCGTCGGACCGCATTCACGAAGGGACGCGAACATGTGGTGGGCAATCGTCGTCAGCGCACTGTTCGGGTACGCGCTCGGGTCGGTGCAGTTCGGGATCATCGTCGGGCGGATCACGCGCGGCGTCGACGTCCGCGACTACGGCAGCGGCGCCACCGGCGCGACGAACGTTATACGCACGTCCGGCGCGAAAGCCGGTGTGCTTGTCATCTTCCTCGATATCGCTAAGGGCATCGTGCCCGTGTACGCGGGCATCGCGCTCGGCCACGCGGCCGGCATCGGCCACGACGAGCGGGCGTGGGTCGCGGCGGCGGGCGCGTTCGCGGCAGTGTGCGGACACGTGTGGCCGGTATGGGCGGGGTTCCGCGGCGGCAAAGCCGTGGCCAGCGGCTTTGGCGCGGCGCTGGCGATGAACCCGCTCGCGGCCGCGGCGCTGATCCCGGTCGCCGCGATCGTCGTGGCGAGCGTACGCATCATGTCGGTGATGTCGATCACGATGGCGCCGGCGATGGCGGTACTGTTCGTCGTGCTGGCCGCGCTTGGGATCAGCCCGTGGGCGTATGCCGCGTATGCCATCGGGGCCGCGGCGATCATCGTTTACAAGCACCGCTCGAATATCGGGCGACTTCTCGCCGGCACGGAGCCGAGGATCGGCCGCGGCGGCGAGAAGCGCGCGGACGCGAGCGCGCCGGCCGCCTCCGGCAAGCCAGAGGCGACCGCAACGCGCCGCTAGCGCTCGACCGGCACCGGTTCGCGCGGCGTCGGCGTCGCTCCCGGTTCGCCCGAGCGTGCACCGTATCCCATCCGCTCCGCCATTTCGACTGCGAGCAGACCCGCGGCGTTCACGACGATCAGCAGCAGCCCGAGCGCGAATCCGGTCGACGCGCCCTGCGCGGCGCTGGCGCCCGCGTGCTTTATGAGCGCCGAGAAGCTCGACTCGCGCACGCCGAGACCGCCCAAGGTTACAGGCATCAACACGGCCACGGCGACGACCCATGTCACGAACGCCCAGTACCACCACGAGACGTGGACGTCGAACGCGCGCCCGAGCAGCGCAATCGTCGAGATGTACAGCGCCTGGATGGCAAGCGAGAAGATCGCCATCTGGTACACGGCCATCAACTCGCGTCGATGCGCGAGCAAGTTGCGCAGAAAGTGATCGTGCCGCACGGCGGGGAAGGGCAGGCGCGGCAAGACGATCGCCAGCAGCACCGCTGCCAGCATTCCCGCCGCCAGCGCGAGGAAGCCGATCGCGACGTTTCCGTAGTAGAACGCCGCGCCGAGCGCGCCCAGGCACGTCATCGCTCCGTAGCCGGTAGCGCGCTCGTAGAGCACGCTCATCGTGACGTCGGCGGCGCGCGCGTTCGCCTCACGCTGGATGCGGTAGACCCGGTACACGTCCCCGCCTACCGCGGTGGGCAGCACGTTGCTCAGGAGGTTGCCGACGCAGTACGCGCGCACGACCTGCGGCAGCGGAGCAGCGACATCCCGGGCACGCAGCAGCACCAGCCACTTGACGACGACCAGCGCCTGCACGCCGACCATCAGACCGAGCGCTGCGAGCAGCAGCCAGAGGTTGGAGTGGCGAACCGTGTCACCGAGATCGCCGGGTGAGAGCTTGACGATCAGTCCGGCGACGATCGCCAGCGTGGCGATGACACGCACGGCAGCGAACAGGCGGCCGGAGAGGAACCCGCCCTTCGCCGCTTCAGATCCGCCGGCCGCGCTTGCGTCGATGCCCAAGGATGCTCTGCAATATCCCCAGCGACGCCAGCACCGTGATCAGCGAGCTGCCGCCCTGGCTCACCAGCGGCAACGGCACGCCCGTCACCGGCACCAGTCTAATGTTTACGCCGATGTTCACAAACACCTGGAACAGGATGAATGTCATCACGCCCACGGCGATGAGCCTCCCGAAGGCTGTCATCGGCGAGTCCGGCGACGCGCAGGCAGCGGAACAGGAGGGCGATGAACAGCCCGAACAGCACCATCGCGCCGATGAACCCCAGCTCTTCGGCGCCGACGCTGAAGATGTAGTCCGTGGTCTGGGTGCGCAGATAATCGAGCTGCGTCTGCGTGCCGTGCGTGAAGCCCTTGCCGAGGAGGCCGCCCGAGCCAATGCTGATCTCCGCCTGCAGGATGTTGAAGCCGGTGCCGAGCGGATCCTTGTTCGGATCGAGCCAGATGTCGAAGCGGTCACGCTGGTAGTTCTGCGCGAACACCACCGCCAGGGGCGTCAGCGCGAGCACGGTCGCGAACAGGCCGGCGAGGTGCGCCGGACGCACGCCCGCGATCACCACCATGCCCAGCCACATGACGCCGAAGACCAGGGCGGACCCAAGGTCCGGCTCCAGCAGCACCAGCACCGCGGGCGCGGCGGCGATGAGCAGGGACGTCAGGAAGACGCGCAGCGACCGCATGTTCTCTTCATTGTCGGAGAAGTACTTCGCGAGCATGATCACGGTCGCGACCTTGGCGAGCTCCGATGGCTGGACCTGCGTCCCGAACACGACGATCCAGCGGCGTGATCCGTAGGCGCTCGCGCCGACGACCATGACGAACACGAGCATCGCCAGCGTGACGGCGTAGAGCGTCAGGCTCAGCGGCCCGAACGCCCGGTAGTCGAAGCGCGAAAGCACGAGCATCGCGCCGAGGCCGATCGCGGCGAACAGGATCTGCCGCGAAACAGGGTGCGAGAGCGCGCGACCCGGCGAGCCGTACGTGGTCAGGCTGCCGCTGTAGATGAGCAGCGCGCCGTACACCGTCAGCCCGAGCGCTGCGAGCAGCAGGACGAAGTCGAACTCGCGCGTGGGCGTATTGCGGAGGTTCATGGTGTGACGCCCGCCGGCGGCTGCTGGCCCGCCTGAGTGTTCTGCTGGGCACGGTTGAAGTAGTAGTGCAGGATCTGCGCCGCGAGCGGCGCCGCGTTCGTGGCGCCGACGCCGCGCTCGAGGAACACGGTGATCGCGACCTGCGGGTCGTCAGCGGGTGCGAAGCCGCTGAACCATGCGTGCGTTTCGTACGATCCGTCGGGGAAGCGCTCGCCGAACTCGGCGGTGCCCGTCTTGCCTGCGATTTTCAAATCCGGCAAGCTCGCCGGGTTCGCGCTTCCCCAACTAACGGCCTGGGTCATCGCATCCCGCAGGATCGCCAGGTTCGCCGCGCTTACGCCGACGTTGCCTTCGATCTTCGGTCCGGCCGGGACGATGACGTGCTGCTGCGCATCGCGCACCTCGCGCACGACGCGCGGGGTCAGCAGCGTGCCGCCATTCGCGACGGCCGCCGTTACGCGCACCATCTGGATCGGCGTAGCGGCCACGAACCCCTGCCCGATCCCCATGTTGTACGTGTCACCGAGGAACCAGTCGTCGCCGAACGTCTGCTTCTTCCACGCCGGGTCGGGGATGTTCCCGTCTGCTTCGCCCGCGATATCAATGCCCGTCTTGCGGCCCAGGCCAAACTGCCGGGCGTATTGCGCCAGCCGGTCGACGCCGAGGCCATCGAAGTTCTGCCCGAAGGCGTGGTACCCGCCCGCGAGATAGTAGAAGTAGACGTCCGACGACATCGCAACGCCGCCGTAGAAATCGAGGGTGCCCAGCGTGCGCCAATCCTTGAACGTGTAGAGGATTGAGGGGTCGTACTCGTTCGGCACGCTGATGTAGCCGTTGCTGGTAATCGTCGTCGATGGGTTGGCGACGCCCTCCTGCAACGCGGCAGCGCCTGTAATCTGTTTGAAAATTGAACCCGGTGCGTACTGTTCCGACAGTGCGTGGTTGACGAGCGGCTTGTTCTTGTCGTCGAGATACTGCTGCAGCTTCGCCTCATCGATCTTGCCGGAGAAGATGTTGTTGTCGTACATCGGCAATGACACGAGCGCGAGCACCTCGCCTGTGTGCACGTCCATCACGATGGCGGCGGCCTGGCCGCCATTCGCCACCGCCTGCACCAGCTCGGTGGTCTTCTTCTGCAAGTCGAGGTCGATCGACAGTACGAGATCGTTGCCCGGCTTCGCGGGATCCTCGCCGAGCGTCCGCAGTTCGCGCCCGGTCGCGTCCTTCTCGATCTCCTTGCGTCCGGCCTGACCGCGCAGATAGCTTTCGTACACCGCCTCCACGCCCGCCTTGCCGATACGGTCACTCGCGATGTAGCCCTTGTCCTTCAGGGCCGCGAAGTCCTCTTCGTCGACGCGGCCGGTATAACCGAGGACATCGCTGAGGACGTCGCCGGCAAGGTAGCGCCGCACCGGATCGACGACGACCTGCACGCCGGGCAGGGAGGGCAACTGCTCGCGCAGGTGGAACGCCGTCACCTGGTCCAGCCCGTCCTTGATGACCACCGGCGTGAAGGGATCTCTGGACTTGCGCGCCGCCTCGATACGGAGCGTCGTCTCCAGGGCCGGCACGCCCAGGAGTTTCTCGATCCCACCTGCGATCTGCAGGTCGCGATCCGCCGGGATGTCAGCGGCGACGATCGCCGCGGAGAACCCGGGCACATTCGCGACGAGGGGCACGCCGTTGCGGTCGGTAATCAGTCCGCGCGAAGGGATCACCGGTTCGATGCGGAGCTGGTTGAGCGCCGCGCGCTGCTGGAAGTGATTGCCCTGGACCAGCTGTAACCTGCCGAGTTGGACCGCGAGCGCAGCGAACGCGGCGAGCACCACGAACCGCAGAATCCAGAGCTTCTGATTGACCTGTTGGCGCGGATCGGCAGTCTCCGCGTGTTCCGCGCGCCACCGCCGCCGCCTGTTGCCTGCGAGTATGCCCATATGTCCCCTCGACGCTACGCCACCACAGCGATGATGGCCGAGCGTCGCTGAAAGTTCGCGCCCGCGGCGCGATCGATCTCAATACGCGAGCCGGTTCCGCCGATCGGAGGGCTTCGCCAGCCGCATGACCACGTAGACCGGCGGCGCCAGCGCGAGGTTCACAATGGCCGCCGGCACGACAGCACTTCGCAACGCCGTCAGCAGGTCGAGCCCGCCGCCGGTGAGCATCAGGCTGGCGACGATGATCAACTCGTATGCCACGGTCGCCGCGAGCACAAACGCCAGGACGAGCAAGATGTCGCTATGGATGACGTGCAACTCGCGCAATATCCCCAGGCCCGCAATCGGCAGCAGCGCCAGCAGCACAAGGCCCGGCGTCTGCAGCCCGACGAAGCCGATCGTGACGCCCGCGACGGCGATCATCGGCAATACGTCATCGAGGCCGCGTACCACCAGCCACGATACGAGCAGCACGAGGAGAAGGTTTGGCGTAACACCGAGCACCTTGAACTCCTCGACGGACGACGCCTGTAGCAGTGCGAGGAGGATCGCGATGGCGCTGCCGGTCCAGTAGCGCATTACGGCGCCTCCAGCTTCTGCGGCTCGAAACTCGTGAGCACGAGCACGTGCTCGATGTTCGAAAGGCTCGCGAGGTGGTCGACGTGTACGCTCTGGAACAGGTCCTGGTCGGTCTTCTGTACCGTCGAGACGCGGCCGATGACGATGCCCGCCGGGTACCCGCCGCCAACGCCGGACGTCAAGACGAAATCGCCTTGCTTCACCGTCGCTCCCTGCCCGACGAATTCCATGTTGAGCGATGCGTCATAGTTGCCGGCGACGACCCCCTCCGCGCGCGACTCCTGCACGATCGCGCTGACGGCGCTCTTCGGGTCGGTGATCAGTGTCACCCACGCGTAGCTGTCGAACGCCTTCGAGATCGTACCGACGAGGCTCCGCCCGTCCGACACGACGATCTGCCCTTCCCTCACGCCGTCCGACGCGCCGCGATTGATCGCGATGATCGAACGCACGGCGGTCGAGTCGCGCGACACGACCGTCCCCGCCACGAAGACGTCGTTCGGGAACTGCTGGCGGATGGAGTCGAGGTTCTTCGCGCTCTGCTGCTGGATCGCGTCTTCGCGCGCACGCGCCAGCTCGTTCGTGAGGCGCTCGTTCTCGTCCCGCAGCTTCTTGTTCTCGCTGGACAGCGCGCCGGCATCGGTAATGTTGTTCACCCAGTCGGCGACGGGGCGGGTGACCCCGCGCATCGCGGCCTGCAGCGGCGAGGTGACGTTGAGCGTGACGTTTTCGACGGGATCGAGGAGGGTGAGGCGGCTGGCCGCCATCAGAACGAAGGCGACGATGGCGATGAAGCCGGTCCACGCCAGCGTGCGCGAGGTCATACGAAGGGTCTCCTGCCGTCGGGTCGGCGCCGCAAACGGTCATGCGCAGGCGGCTTGCCCGCCGTCCGCCAGCACACGAGGAGTCGTTTGAGTCGTTGACGAGTATAGCCCATCGAGCCGGAGGGCGCGAAGCAACATGTTGCGCGGATGTTAAGGCCGTACTGCGCCGTCAGCCGCCGGCCGGGTGCTCGGTTCTTCCCTGCAGCAACTCGACGGCGTGCGGCAACACATCGAGCACCGCGCCGAGACTTTCGCGCACGCCCTTCTCACTGCCCGGGAGGTTGATGATCAGCGTCCGCACGCGGACGGCCGCGACCGCGCGGCTCAACATCGCCTTGGACGTGTGCCTCATGCCCTCCGCGCGCATCGCCTCCGCGATGCCCGGCGCCAGGCGCTCCGCGATGTCGAGCGTGGCTTCTGGCGTGACATCGCGGCTGGCGAGTCCGGTACCGCCGGTCGTGAGGATGAGGTCGATGCCGCCGTGGTCGCACCACGCGGCCAGCTTGGCGGCGATGACCTCTCGCTCGTCGGGAACGATCTCGTAACGACCAACTTCCGCCACCGATCCCCACCAGCAGTTCGCGTATCGCCGCGCCGCTCGTGTCTTCGCGCGCGCCACGGCTGCCCGAGTCGCTGACGGTGAGGATTCCTGCCCGGATCATGGGGCAATCGTAACAGCCGGGGCTCGCTGCGGGCTCGACACTAATGCGGGATGAGCGTATGGTTTGCGCAGATGTGGAGAGTTGTGGGAAATTCCTTTTGCATAAGCACTTGACATCTGAATAACGAGTGGTAATCTATGGGGGTTCGTGGGAAATCTGGCTACGGATGGACCCGATGAGCACCCGGCAGGACACGCGATCCAATGTTGTTCCTCGGAACCTTCGACTATGCGATGGACGAGAGGGGGCGGGTTCCGCTGCCGCCTCGCTATCGCGACGCGTTCCGGGAGGGGATCGTGCTCAGCCAGGGTTCCCCGGACACCTGCCTCCGGGTCTATACGGAAGCGGCCTTTACCGCGCTGGCGTCCGAATACACGGCGGAGTCGCCGCTGCACCGCGTAGGGCGCGACCTGCGGGCGGTCTTCTTCTCCCGTTCGGTCCACGCGGAGCTGGACAAGCAGAACCGAATCCTCATTCCCGCGCCGTTGCGCGAGTACGCCGGGCTTTCAGCGAAGGTGCTGGTCGTCGGCGCCGGGGAGTACCTGGAGATCTGGTCCCCGCCTTCTTACGAAGCGGAGATGGCCCGGGTAGACGCCCAACTGGTCACGATGCTGGAATCGGTGGAACCACGAGCGCGATGATGATGTCCGCCGCGACACACGTGCCCGTCATGTTGGACGAGGTGCTCGACGCGCTCGACGTGCACCCGGGCGGTCGTTATGTCGATTGCACGCTCGGCGGCGCAGGCCACGCCGAGGCGATCCTCGAACGCGCCCAGCCCGGCGGCACGCTGCTGGGCATCGATGCGGACGCGGCGGCCATCCAGCGCGGCGCGGCCCGGCTCAGCCGCTTCGAAGGCAGCTTCAGACTGGTGCAGGAGAACTTCCGAAACGTCGGTGAGATCTGCCGCCAGATGCAGTTCGCGCCCGTCAACGGCGTGCTGATGGACCTCGGCCTCTCGTCGAACCAGCTTACCGAAGGGCAAGGGTTCAGCTTCCAACACGAGTCAGCGCTGGATATGCGCTTCGGCGGCGAAGGCGTCACCGCCGAGGAGATCGTCAACACCTACAGCGAAGCCGAGCTGGCCGACCTGATCTTTCAGTATGGAGAAGACCCGGCGAGCCGCAGGATCGCCCGCCGCATCGTCGCGAGCCGTCCGATTCGGACGACCGCCGAACTAGCCAAAGCCGTCGAGCAGGCCGTGGGTAGGAGAGCCGCAGCGAAAACCCACCCCGCCACCAGGACGTTTCAGGCTCTCCGCATCGCGGTCAATCAAGAGCTGGCATCGCTGGCCGCCGCACTTCCTCAGGCCCACGGCCTGCTCGGCTTTGGGGCACGGATCGCCGTGCTCAGTTACCACTCGTTGGAGGACCGCATCGTCAAGGAGTACATCCGGCGCGAATCGCGCGACTGCATCTGCCCGCCGGGACTGCCCGAGTGCCGGTGCGGACATACGGCGACGCTCCGACCGGTGACGAAGGGTGCGTTGAAGGCAAGCCTCAACGAGGTGGCCGCGAATCCGCGCGCGCGAAGCGCCAGGTTACGCGCCGCCGAACGTATCACCGATTACGCAGCCTAGGAGGCGCTGATGGCGGCGCTCCACCGGCCCGCGTTACCGGCGCCACGCATCTTCCGCAAACCGCGGCCGGTGAGGTTGGTGGTCGCCGGCGCGCTCGCGCTCGTCGTCGTCGCGGCAGGGTTCCAGGTGAACCAGTTCAGCCGCCTGACGAGCACCGGCTATCAGATCGACGAACTCGGCAGCCAGCGCGCCGAGCGGCAAGCGGCGAACCACGCGCTGGAAGCGGAGGTGGCGCAGCTCTCCTCCCTGGCACGAGTCGACTGGGAGGCACGAACGCGGCTGCACTTGGAGCCAGCGCAACAGACGCTGTACATCACGGTGAACCATGCCGTGCCCGACCGGCAGACGCTGCCCACGCGGTTTCTGCCGGCCGAGGCGCCGGACGCCGGGCAGGCGGCGGATCCGATGTGGAAGCGATTACTGAAGGCGCTGCCATTCTTCTAGGGCACGGAATGGCGGCGGCCGGGGCAGGGCGAGGGGGCAGATGTTCGGACAGCGCGGACGGATGAGCGGGCGCCTCTGGGCGCTCGCAGCGATCTTCCTGCTCAGCGGAGCGGCGCTGGCCGCGCGCGTCGCGTACGTACAGCTCGTCGATACCGGTCACTACCGCGCGGAGGCGCAAAACGAGCATTTCGGACAGCAGGAGGTGCGCGCCACCCGGGGCGCCATCCTGGACCGCAACGGCTATCCGCTTGCGACGACGGTCGATGCGTTCGATGTCTTCGTCAACCGCGCAGACTGGCAGAACCTCGACGACGCGCGGAAGGCGGCTGCTACTATCGCGCCGCTCATCGGGCAGAAGACTGACGATCTTGTGAATGAAGTGCGAAAAGAAGACAAGGGCCTCTACCTGGCTTACGCCGGCCTCGACTTCGAGAAGGGTGCGTCGCTGCACGACGCCGACGCGCCGGGACTGCGCATGGTGCAGACAACCAAGCGATTCTATCCGGAGGGCGACCTCGCATCGACGCTGCTCGGTTTCGTCGGCCGCGACCACACCGGGCTCACCGGCGTCGAACGAGACTTCGACCGCGAGCTCGGCGGCGTCCCGGGGACCATTTACTTCGAACGCGACAGCATCGGCAATAAGCTGTCGTTCGGCGCCGAGCGGATCGGCCAGCAACCGAAGGCCGGCGGCAACATCAGGCTCACCATCGACCGATACATTCAGCGCCTCGTCGAAGGTGAACTGGACGCACAGATCGCAAAGACGGGTGCGCTGGGTGGCTCGATCATCGTGATGGAGCCGAAGACGGGCGCGCTGCTGGCCATAGCGAGCGAGCCGGGTTTCAAGCTCTCGCACCTCGACCTCAACAACCCGGACCAGGCGCTCTTCCGCGACCGCGCCGTGACCGACGTGTACGAGCCGGGTTCCGTCTTCAAGACGCTGACGGCGTCAATGGCGGTCGACCTGGGCCTGGTGACGCCGGAGAGCACCTACAACGACACCGGCGCCGCGTATATCGGCTCCTCGACGATCCGCAACTGGGATTACAGCGTGAACGGCGTCACCTCCGTGACCCAGATCCTCCAGCGCAGCCTGAACACCGGGGCGGTGTGGATGAGCGGGCTCATTGGGCCGGACGCCTTCTACAGCTACGCGCGAAAGTTCGGGCTCGGCGAGGCGACGCACGTCGGCCTTGGCGGCGAGTCTGACGGCCTGGTGAGATCGAACACCGACCCGAACTGGACGGAGGTCGACCTTGCCACCAACAGCTTCGGCCAGGGCATCGCCGCGACGCCGCTGCAAGTGATCACGGCGGTCGCTTCGATCGCAAACGGCGGCAAGCTGATGCGTCCATACATCGTGCAGGAGATGGACACGCCGGAGGGCGAGCGAACGTTCAACCCCGTCGTGGTGCGACAGGTGATCAGCGAGCAAACAGCCGCGACGGTAACCGATATGATGAATCAGGTCGTCGAGGGCGTTCCAGGCAACCTGGCGGCGATCAAGGGGTACCACGTCGCGGGCAAGACAGGCACCACCACCGGCGCCACGCTGGCCGACGGCGCCGTACACAACGGCAACGTCGCCTCGTTTATCGGCTTCGCGCCGGTCAGCGATCCCAGGATGATCGTCCTGGTGAAGCTGGACTTCAAAGAAGACCGGCTCGGCGGCATGGTCTCGGCGCCGGTGTTCGCCGACCTGGCGCCCAGCATCCTCGCCTACCTTGGCGTGAAGCCGGATGGCCCGCAGCTCGTCGCGACGGGCCGCTAGGCGACGCCGCGTCCGTGCACGGTCGACGCCGTGACGCTCGTGCAATGCGCCGTGGCGAGAAAGCGGCAAGATAACCGAACAAGGTGCGGCATCCGCACCACCGATGCCGAAGGCAGGCCGGCACCGCGCATGATCACAGCGAAAGAGATCGCCACCGCACTGCGCCCGGCGCTGATCCGCGCACCGTCCGTCGGGCCGATGCGATTCCGGCACGCCGTTGTCGACTCCCGGAGGGCCGGGCGCGGTGACCTCTTCGTCGCGCTGCGGGGCGACAACGTCGACGGGCACGACTACGTCGCCCACGCCGCCGAGCGCGGCGCGACGGGCGCGATCGTCGAGCGCCCCGTCGCGGCGGATATCGCGCAGTACGTCGTGCCCAATGCGCTCGCCGCGCTGCAGGACCTCGCCCGCTTGCGCCGCGCGACGCGCACGAAGCTCAGGGTCATCGCGATCACCGGCAGCGTCGGCAAGACGACCACGAAAGAACTGACCGCGGCCGTGCTCGATGTCAGCTATCACGTGCTGAAGAACGAAGGCAACCTCAACAGCGAAATCGGCCTGCCGCTCGTGCTTCTCGAAGCGACGGCGCGCCACCGTCGCGCGGTGCTCGAAATGGGTATGTGGGCTCGCGGCGAGATCGCTCTCCTCTGCGACATCGCACAACCGGAAGTCGGCATCGTGACCAATATCGGACCGTCGCACATGGAGCGCCTCGGCAGCATCGACGCGATCGTCGATGCGAAGGCGGAGCTCCTCGAGGCGCTGCCCGCCGACGGCGACGCGATCCTGAACATCGACGATCCGCGCGTCGCGGCGATGGCGGAGCGCACGAACGCGAACGTCATCACCTACGGCCTGTCCGCCAGGGCGGACGTGCGCGCCGAAGAGATCGACAGCCGCGGGCTCGCCGGCGTGCGGTTCACGCTGGTGCACGACGGCGAGCGCGCGGCCGTCTACTCGCGCCTCCCCGGCCGGGCGATGGTACACAACGCGCTCGCGGCGGCGGCGGCCGGCCTCACGGAGGGCATCGCGCTCGCGGACATCGCCGAAGCGCTGACGGAAGCGCAGATCCCGACGCGACTCTCCGCACACAAGGGTGCCAACGGTTCGACGATCATCAACGACACCTACAACGCCAGCCCGGACTCGATGCGCGCCGCGCTCGACCTGTTGGGCGAAGTGCCGGGCCGCAAGTTCGCCGTGCTGGGCGATATGCGCGAACTGGGCGATGCCGGGCACGACGGCCACATCGACATCGGCCGGCGCGCGGCGGAAGTCGCCGACGTCATCTTCGCCGTCGGCGACCTGGGTCGCTGGATCGGCGATGCGGCGTTCAAGGCGGGGCACAGCGACGTGCACATCGTCATGGACAAGTCGGAGATAGCGCCGGCGCTGCTGCCGCAGCTTGCGCCCGGCGACGTCGTGCTCGTGAAGGCGTCGCGCGCGCTCGCGCTCGAAACGGTCGTCGAAGCGCTGGAGGCCGGCGAATGACGTACGCACTCATCGCCGGCTGCCTCGCAGCGATTGCGTCGGCCATCATCGGCGCCCCGTTCGTCTCGTACCTGCGCCGTCGCAAGATCGGCAAAGCGATCAGCGCGGACGGGCCGGAGTCGCATCTCTCGAAGGCGGGCACGCCGACGCTCGGTGGATTGCTGATCGTCGGCGTCAGCGCGGCATTCGCGCTCGCCGCCGCGATCCCGAAAGACAGCGACGTCTGGCTGCCGCTCGCCGTCATGCTCGTGCTCTGCGCGATCGGCCTCTACGACGATCTCGGCACGCTGATCGATCGCGAGAAACGCGAGGCGCACGACCGCGCCGGCATGATCCTCAAGCTCGTCGGCTTCACCGCCGTCGCTGTGATCGCCGCATGGGTGCTCTACGACCGCATCGACGCGCCTCTGTTGTTGGTACCGCACCATGCCGGCGCCTACGACATCGGCCCTCTGTACATCGTCGTCGCGGCGTTCGTGATCATCGCGACGACGAGCGCGGTCGGCGTGACGGACGGGCTCGACATGCTGTGCGGCGGGACCTCCGCCGTGGCGTTCGCGGCATTCGGCGCGATCGCCCTGATCCAGCACCAGACCGGCGTCGCGACGTTCTGCTTCGTGACGGTGGGCGCTCTGCTCGGCTTCCTCTACTGGAACGCCTACCCGGCGCGCGTCTTCATGGGCGACACGGGAGCGATCGCGCTGGGCGGCGCGCTCGCGGTCGTCGCGCTGATGACGGGCTGGTGGCTGCTGATCCCGGTTATCGGCGTCGTCTTCGTGGTCGAGATCGCGTCCGACGTGATCCAGATCGGCTACTTCCGGCTGACGGGCGGCAAGCGCGTCTTCCGGATGGCACCCATTCATCACCACTTCGAGAAGCTCGGCTGGCACGAGACAACGGTCACGGCGCGATTCATCGCCCTCGGCGTTGTCGGCGCGATGGCGGGCGTGGCGCTGGCGCTGTGGTAGTCGCACAGATTCGGCGCAGACGCGGCGAAGTGCTTGACAAGGAATTGATAACGTGATATGACAGGTGAACGAGACTTCCTGGTGGGGAAACGGGTGACCGTTATCGGTCTCGGTATCGAAGGCGTGGATGTGGCGCGGTATGCGGCAACGCACGGCGCAATCGTCACGGTTTCCGATTCCAAGTCTCCCGCTGCCCTCACCGAGCGCTTGAAGCAGCTTGAGGGCCTTCCTATCGAATACGCACTCGGCCAGCCCCAGCGCATCGACGATATCGCCACCTGCGATGTCATCTTCGCCTCCCAGTCCGTGCCCCTGACGCTCCCCGCCCTCGCGGCAGCGCGCGAGCGAGGCGTTCCCGTCAGCTCGATGACCCGCTACTTCCTCGAGCACTGCCCCGGTCCGACGATCGGCATCACCGGCAGCAGCGGCAAGACGACGACGACGAGCCTCGTCGCCGCGATGATGGCCGCCGATGGTCGCGCCTACCGCGTCGGCGGCAACATCGGCAACGGCCTGCTCGGCCTGCTGGACGGCATCGATGAGCGCACGTGGACGGTGATGGAGATCAGCCACACCCAGCTTCAACTCACAGGCAGCAGCCCGCACGTGGCGGCCGTGCTGAACGTGACGCCGAACCACCTCGACCAGTTCTCGTGGGACGAGTACGTCGAGTTGAAGCGCAACCTCGTGCGCTATCAAACCGCGGACGATTATGTCGTGCTGAATCTCGACGACGACGTGAGCGCGGCCATGACCGACCTCACGCCGGCGCACGCTTCCTTCTTCACGCTGGGCGAGCGCGTGCCCGGCAACGGCGCATTCGTCCGCGACCGCGCCGTCTTCCTGCGCCACGACAGCATCGAATCGATGGTGCTGCCCATCGACGAGATCCCTCTGCGCGGCATGCACAACGTCGCGAACGTCCTCGCGGCGGCAGCTATCGGCGCGGCAGCCGGCGTCTCGGTCGACGCGATCGCGCAGGCGGTACGTACGTTCCACGCCGTGCCGCACCGGCTGGAGCTGGTCGCCGAGGTCGAGGGCGTCCGGTACGTCAACGACAGCATCGCTTCGACGCCGGAGCGCACGCTGGCGGGCATCCGCTCGTTCGAGGAGCCGCTCGTGCTGCTGCTCGGCGGAAAGGACAAGAACCTGCCGAAAGACGAGCTGGCGCAGGAAGCGCTGCGCCGCTGCGCGGGCATCGTGTTCTTCGGCGCCGACGGTCCCGCTGCTGGAAGCCGCCGTCGAGGCCAATGCGGCGTTTGTGTCGCAGGAGGAGCGCCCGCAGACCGTGCGCGTCGCGACGCTGGCGGACGCCGTGCGCGAGGCGCGCGGCATGGCGGGCGCCGGCGATATCGTGCTGCTCTCGCCCGCATGCACCAGCTTCGACGCCTACGCCAACTTCGAGGAGCGCGGCGAGGAATTCCGCCGACTCGTGCGCGAGATGGCCGCGGAGGGTCGCTGATGGGCATCACCGCGCACCCGTCCCGCCTGCGCACCAGCAGCCCCGACTACATCATGATGGCCGCGGTCGGCGTGCTCGTCGTGCTGGGCGTCGTGGCGGTCTACAGCTCCAGCTTCGCGCTCGGCCTGCTGGAGTTCGGAGACGCCAACTATTTCCTGCTGCGCCAGGTGATGTTCGCCATCGTCGGCGCCGTCGTGATGTGGCTGTTGATGAAGAGCGACTACCGCCAGCTGCGCGTGATCAGCCCGCTGCTGATGCTGGCTGCGCTGCTCAGTCTCGCAGCCGTGCTGGTTCCGGGTATCGGGCTGGAGAGCAACGGCGCGACGCGGTGGATCAAGATCGGCGGCCCCATCCCGCCGCTGCAGCCGAGCGAGTTCGCGAAGCTGGCGCTGATCATCTACGTCTCGGCATGGCTCGCCGGCCGCGGCGAGAACGTGAAGGAACTCTGGACCGGCTTCGTGCCATTCGTCGTGCTCGTTGGCATCGCGGCGGGCCTGATCATGCTCGAACCGGACCTCGGCACGACCATCATCGTCGTGCTGACGACGGGCACACTCGTGTTCGTCGCGGGCGCGTCCCTGACGCACCTTGCGGCCTTCGGCGGCATCGGCAGCGTCGCTGCGTCGATGCTCATCCTGACGGGCCAATATCGCGCGGACCGGATCTTCGCCTTCGTCAGGGCGGAGGACGACCCGAGCGGACGCGGCTTCCAGACGCTGCAACTGCTCATTGCGCTGGGCAGCGGCGGCGTCCACGGGCTCGGCCTGGGCGCCAGCCGCCAGAAGTTCTTCTACGTGCCGGGCGCACACACCGACGGCATCTTCGCGATCATCGGCGAAGAGCTGGGCTTCATCGGCTGCGCGGCCGTCATCCTGCTGTTCGCGCTGTTGATGATCCGCGGCTTCCGCGTCATCTTCCGCGCGCGCGACGACTTCGGTTCGCTGCTCGCCGTGGGCATCGTCTCCTGGATCGGCTTCCAGACGCTGATCAACATCGGCGGCATCACGCGCACGCTGCCGCTCACCGGCGTGCCGCTGCCGTTCCTCAGCTACGGCGGCTCGGCGTTGCTCGCGATACTCGCCGGCGTCGGCATCCTGCTCAGCGTGTCGCGCTTCGGAGTCGATGTGAAGTCGATCGGCCAGAAGCCGCAAGCCGTCGACGGCTCGGACAAGATCGTGCGTCCGGCGCGCAAGACATCGACCGCGAAGCGCCGCGGCGAGGCGCGCGACTGGCCGGACCGCGCGACCGACCGGAAGGGAGCGCGGTGAAGGTGATCTTCGCGGGCGGCGGCACAGGCGGTCACGTGTACCCCGGCCTCTGCGTCGCCAGCGCGCTGAAGAAGGAAATGACGGCAACGGGCGGCACGCTCGACGTGCTGTACATCGGCGTCCACGGCCGCGTCGACGAGACGATCGTGCCGGCGGAGGGCATCGCCTTCCGCGCGATCTCCGCGGGCGCGCTCCGCGTGTCGTCGCCGCTGACGTTCGCGCGCAACGCGCTTCGGCTCGCGTGGGGCGTGGCGCAGTCGACGTGGATCCTGGTGCGATTCAAGCCGGACGCCGTGTTCGCCACGGGCGGCTACGCCAGCGTGCCCGTCGGCGTCGCTGCGCGGCTGCTGCGGCGACCGCTGGTCGTCTACCTGCCCGACGTTACGCCGGGGTGGGCAGTACGCCTGCTGTCGCGCCTCGCGACGAAGATGACGACGGCGTCCGAGCGCGCGCTCGCGTACCTGCCTGCGAAGAAGATGACCGTCGTCGGCTACCCCGTGCGCGACGAGTTCTGGACGCTGGACCGGGCGTCCGCCCGAACGCGTCTGGGCCTTCCGCTCGATTCGAAGGTGCTGCTGGTGACCGCTGGCAGCCTCGGCGCGCGGCGGATCAACGACGCGATCTGGCCCGCGCTGCCTCGGCTGCTCGAGTGCTGTCACGTGCTGCACATCACCGGGGCCGCGGACGAAACGGCGGCGAACGAGCAGCGCTCGCGGCTGACGCCCGACCAGCAGGCGCGTTACCACGTCCGCGGCTACACGACCGAGATGCCCGCCGCGCTTATCGCCGCCGATCTGGCCGTCGCCCGCTCCGGCGCATCAACGCTGGGCGAGCTGCCGGCGGCGGGCACGCCCGGGGTGCTGATCCCGGGCGAGTACGAAGGGTGGTCCCAGGCACCAAACGCGGAGTTCCTGCAGGCCGAAGGCGCGGCGGTGATGCTGCGCAACAGCGAGCTCGACCGCCTGCCGGCGACCGTGCTCGATCTGCTGGGCGACGACGCGCGCCTGGCGAGTATGAGCGCGGCCGCGAGGCGGCTGGCGCGGCCGAACGCGGCGCGCGACCTGGCGCACGTGTTGATGGAGGCGGCGGCGTGAAGGTGACCAACGTGCCCGAGCGCGTGCATCTCGTCGGCGTCGGCGGCGCGCACATGTCGGCGATCGCGGTGATCCTGCACGCGTGGGGGCACAGCGTCAGCGGCTCCGACCAGCGCGCGAGCGCGATGACGGAGAAGCTCGCCGGCCTCGGCGTGCGCGTCGCCATCGGCCACGCGGCGCGAGAACGTCGGCGAAGCGCAGCTCGTCGTGACCACGTCAGCGGCGCACGGCGACAACCCGGAGATCGTGGAGGCGCAGCGGCGCGGCATCCCCGTGATCAAGCGCGCCGAGATGGTCGCGCGGCTGATGGAGGGGCGCTACAGCATCGCCGTCGCGGGCACGCACGGGAAGACGACGACGAGCGGGCTCATCGCCCACATGCTCGTCGAGGCGAAGCTCGACCCGACGTACCTGATCGGCGGCGAGGTGCGCAGCCTGGGCACGAACGCCGCGCCCGGCGCGGGTAAGTACATCGTCGTCGAGGCGGACGAGTACGACCGCGCGTTCCTCAGCTACACGCCCGACGTCGCGGTCGTCACGAACATCGAGCCCGACCACCTGGACATCTACGGCACCGTCGAGGAGATGACGGCGGCGTTCGCGCAGTTCATGGCGAGCGCGCCCATCGACGGCCACGTCATCGCCTGCGCCGACAGCCCGCGCGTGCGCCAGACGGTCGCGGCGGGCGGCATCGAGGCGCGCGACGTGCAGACCTACGGCATCGACGGCCCCGCCGACTGGCGTGCCAGCGGCGTCATCCAGCACGAGAGCGGCCAGAGCTTCGACGTCGGCCGCGAGGGGCGTCCGTTCGGAACGTTCACCATCGCGCTGCCAGGCCGCCACAACGTGAGCAACGCACTCGCCGGCATCGCCGCGGGCAGCACGATCGGCATCGCCACGGGGGTGATGCAGGCGGCGCTGGCGTCGTACCGCGGCGCGCAGAGGCGCTTCGAGTACGTCGGCGACGCCGCCGGTGTGACGGTGATGGACGACTACGCGCACCACCCGACCGAAGTGCGCGTCGGCACGATCGCGGCAGCGCGCGAGCGCTTCCCCGGCCGGCGTCTCGTCGTGCTGTTCCAGCCGCACACGTTCACCCGCACGGCGTACCTGATCGACGAGTGGAAGACCTGCTTCGAGGGCGCCGACGCGTTGTACATCACGCACACCTACGCGGCGCGCGAGACGCAGGACGCCGGGCTCAGCGGCGCGGACCTGGCGGCCGCGGTGACGTCACCGCACGCGATCTACGTCGATGCGTTCGACGACGCGGCAGACCGCATCGCCGCGGATCTGCGCGAAGGCGACGTGTTCTTCACCGTCGGCGCGGGCGACGTAGACAGCGTGGGGCCGATGGTGCTGGAGCGGCTGCGGAGGCGATGACGCTGGTGACGCAGGAAGCAGTGAGCGCGAAGGGACGCGCGGAGGTTATGGACGACCGCTTGATCGAGAAGCTGCGGGCCATCGCGCCGGTGAGGACGGACGAGCCGTTGTCGCGTCACACGACGTTCGGCATCGGCGGCCCCGCCGACGTCTTCGTCACGGTCCGCAACGCCACGGAGCTGGCACGCGCCGTGATCGTCGCGCGCGAGTGCGCCGCATCCGTGTTCATCCTCGGCGCCGGGAGCAACATCCTCGTCGGCGACCGCGGCATCCGCGGCGTCGTCATCGACAACCAGGCGAAGGCGATTGAGGGACCGGCGCTCATCGATGGCACGTACGTCGTTCGCGCGGAGTCGGGCGTGCCGTTCGCGTCGCTCGCGCGCAATCTCGCGCGCGAGGGCTACGGCGGCGTCGAGTGGGCCGCGGGCATCCCGGGCACGCTGGGCGGCGCGGTCGTGTACAACGCCGGCGCCTACGATGGCTGCCTCGCCGACGTGCTCCGCTCCGTCACGATGCTCGACGGCAACAACACGACGAAGACGGTGATGGCGGCCGAGCTGAAGCTCGCGTACCGGTCGAGCAGCATCCTCCGCGGCGAGTGCCCGGGCTGCGTCGTGCTCTCGGTCGAGATCGCCGTCACGCGGGGCGACAGCGCGGCGCTGATGCGCCGCATCGCCGCGCTCGACGAGCAGCGCCTTGGTGCGCAGCCGCGCGGGCGCAACTCCGGCAGCACGTTCAAGAATCCGCCCGGCGACCACGCGTGGCGCCTGATCGACGCGGTCGGGCTGCGCGGCCACCGCATCGGCGACGCGCGCATCTCCGAGAAGCACTCGAACTTCATCGAGAACCTGGGCGCGGCGCGCGCGGCCGACGTGGCCGCACTGATGCGCGAGGCGCAGCGGCGCGTGAAGGAGCAGTTCGGCATCGATCTGGAGAACGAGGTGGAGCTGGTGGGAGAGGGCTTCGAATGACAGCGAAGCTGCGTCTCGGCGTCGTCTTCGGCGGCCAGTCGGTCGAGCACGAGGTCTCCGTCGTCTCGGCGATGGAGCTGCTGCAGGCGGCCGACCCGGCGCGCTTCGAGACCGTGCCGTTCGGCGTCACGCGCGAAGGCCGCTGGTTGACGCCCGCCGAGACGCGCGCGCAGCTCGACCGGCCGAGCAGCCGTTCGAGAAGCGCATCGAGGCGGACGTGCCACCGCTGCTCGAACGCGGCGACGTGCTCGCCGCGCTTCGGCAGGTCGATGCGGCGTTCCCGCTGGTACACGGCGTCAACGGCGAGGACGGCAGGCTCCAGGGCATGCTCGAGATGTTCGGCATCCCGTACGCGGGCTGCGGCGTCGCGGCGAGCGCGATCGGCATGGACAAGGCGCTACAGAAGGAGTTGTTCGTGCGCGCGGGACTGAACGTCGCGCGGCACATGACGCTGATCGAGCGCGACTGGGACGCCGGCCGCGACGCCGTCGCCCGCGACATCGAGGCCAGACTCGGCTACCCGGTGTTCGTGAAGCCGTCGAACGGAGGCAGCAGTCTCGGCGTCAGCAAGGTGCACTCGCGCGAGGATCTGGGCGATGCGATGCGCGCGGCGTTCGATCTCGACCGCAAGGTCCTCGTCGAGGAGGCGATCGCCGCCCGCGAAGTCGAGTGCGGCGTGCTGGGCAACGATGCCCCGGCGACGTCGCCGATCGGCGAGATCGTGACCGCCGGCGAGTTCTACGACTACGGCGCGAAATATCTCGACGACAGCGCCAGCCTCGTCGCGCCCGCCGAGTTGCCGGCTGGCGTCGCGGCGCAACTGCAGGACGCCGCGGTCCGCGCCTTCGAAGCGATCGACGGCGCCGGGTTCGCACGCGTCGATTTCTTCCTCACACCGGACGGCAAGCCGCTGATCAACGAGATCAACACGCTGCCCGGCTTCCGCCCGGTGAGCATGTTCCCGCTGCTCTGGGCGAAGGCGGGCATCGCCTACCGCGAGCTGATCAGCCGCATCGTCGACCTCGCGCTGGAGCGCTTCGCGCGCGATCGGTCGCGTGCACGTCTCGGTGAGGGGGGTGCGCATGCCTGAGGCGAGGACGCCCGGCAAGTGGCCCTACCGCGCGGCGCAGCCCGCCCGCACGCGTCGCGTCATCAAGACGCGAGAGCCGGAGCAGCACGGCGTCCGTCGCCGCGAGAAGCCGCACGCCGCGCGCCGTCATCACGCCCGGCCAGGCGCGGCTCATCGTGCTGGCCGCGATGCTCTCGGCGATCGTCGCGGGCGCATGGTGGGCGTACCACTCACCGTGGCTGACGGTGCAGAAGGTAACGGTGAACGGTACGGCGACGCTGACGCAGGAGCAGGTGCGCGCCGCCGCCGGCCTCGACGGCCGGAGCGCGTTCGCGCTCGACATCGATGGTGCGCGGGCCCGCGTCGCGGCGCTGCCGAAGGTGCGCAACGTGTCGGTGGTGAAGCACGGATGGAACGCCGTCACGATCGACGTGGAGGAGCGCACGGCGTGGGGCTCGTGGCAGATCAACGGCGTCAACGTGCCGATCGATGTCGACGGCTACGTGCTCGACGGGCCGCCCGCGCCCGCCGGCTCGCCGGTGATCGTCGAAATCGCGCCGCAGCGCGTCGTCAACACGGGCGACCGCCTCGACCCCGGCGCGGTGCAACTGGCATCGCGACTCGTGCGCGAATCGAACACCGCGTTCGGCCGCACGGTGATGGCGCTGGTGTACCGGCAGAGCTCCGGGCTGACGGCGGTGCTGTCGGGCTCCGAAACCGACGACCGGCCGCTGTGGGTGACGTTCGGTGACTCGCGCGACTACGACTACAAGATCGCCGCGCTCTACGTGCTCATCGAGCAGGCGGGGCAGTCCGACTTGAGCCTGAACGCCGTCGACCTGCGGTTCGGCGACAGGCTGACGTTCCAATGAGCGAGGGAGGGTGCATGCGCCCGCAACACAGTAACAGGCGACGGCCAGGGAGGCAGCCATGACCCGGGGGGGAACATTCGCTTCGATCGATATCGGCACGACGAAGATCTGCACCGTAGTCGGCGAGATCGCCAACGAGAACGACATGCGCATCCTGGGCGTCGGCATCGCGCCGTCGGCCGGGCTGTCACGCGGCATGGTCGAGAACATCCGCGACGCGACGGACGCCATCAAGACGTCGGTCGACAAGGCGGAGAAGTCGAGCGGCACGCGCATCCTCTCCGCGCACGTCGGCGTCGCGGGCCAGCACATCGCCTGCCTGAACAACCGCGGCATCATCGCGATCCCCGACCGCACGCGGCCGATCATGCCCGACGACGTCACGCGCGTGCTGGACGGCGCCCGCGTCGTCAGCATCCCGACGAACCGCGAGATCATCCACGTCATCCCGCGCTACTACGTCGTCGACGGCCAGGATCACATCTCCGACCCGGTCGGCATGTACGGCACGCGCCTCGATGTCGAGACGCACATCGTCACCGGCATCGACAGCGCCATCCAGAACCTGACGAAATGCGTCGAGAACGTCGGCGTCCAGGTCGACGGGTTGATCCTGGAGCCGCTGGCGAGCGCGGAGGCGGTGCTGGACCAGGAGGAGAAGGAGCAGGGCGTCGTCCTCGTCGACATCGGCGGCGGCACGACGGATATCGCGCTCTTCCTCGAAGGCAGCGTGTACCACACCGCCGTGCTGCCCGTCGGCGGCAACCACGCGACGCGCGACATCGTCGTCGGCCTGCGCGCGCCCTACCAGGCGGCGGAGGAAGCGAAGCGGAAGTGGGGCCACGCGATCCCCAGCATGGTGGACGCGCGCGAGGAGATCACGATCGAGGCGTTCGGCTCCGAGGGCTCGAAGACGGAGTTGCGGCGCCGCCTCTGCGAGATCGTGCAGGCGCGCAACGAAGAGATCCTGGAGATGGTGACGGCCGAGGTGAAGCGCGCCGTCCACGACGACGTGATCTCCGCCGGCATCGTCCTCACCGGCGGCGGCGCGAAGCTCACCGGCATCGACCTCCTGGCCGAGCAGGTGACCGGCTGGCCGGCGCGCGTGGGCATGCCGCGCAACCTCCACGGCCTTACCGACCTGCTGATCGATCCCGCGTACGCGACCAGCGTCGGCCTGCTGCAGTGGGCCGTGAACGAAGCCGAGGCAAGCTCGTGGCACCGTTCTCCGCGGGCATCGCTGGACCTCAGCGGCGTCTGGCGCCGCCTGGGCAACTGGGCGCGCGTGCTGCTGCCGGAGTAGGGGCTAGTGGTTAGTGACAGTGAGTGATTAGTGCGCGAACCGACGACTGAGCGACGAAGAGACTGACAGACGGAACGACGGGGCGACGCGAGAGCAAGGAGGCGGAATGGCAGGATTCGGTGACGACATGATGACCGGCGGTGGCGACGCGCAGAATCCGGCGCACCCGTCTCGCCCGCGACGGGCGACGAGCGACCCGCCGCCCCGTTACGCGCAGGTGGCGATGTTCGAAGAAGAGCTCAGGGAGCTGCGGCAAGAAGAGCAACGAAGGGAGTCAGTGATGAGCAAGGGGTATTCGGACGGGTTGCCGCCCATCAAGGTCGTAGGGGTTGGCGGCGGCGGGTGCAATGCCGTCAACCGTATGATCGCGGAGCAGATCCCGGGCGTGCAGTTCGTCGCGGTCAACACCGACGCACAGGCGCTGCAACAGTCCGCAGCGGAAGTGAAGATCCGCGTCGGCGACAAGCTGACGAAGGGCCTCGGCGTCGGCGGCGACCCGGCCCGCGGCCTCCGCGCGGCCGAGGAGAGCCGCGACGAGCTGCTGGACGCCGTGCGCGGCTGCGAGATGGTGTTCGTCACTGCGGGCATGGGCGGCGGCACAGGCACCGGCGCCGCGCCGCTGGTCGCCGAGGTGGCGAAAGAAGCCGGCGCGCTGACGATCGGCGTCGTCACGAAGCCGTTCAGCTTCGAGGGCGCGAAGCGCCGCAACCAGGCCGAAGAGGGCATCCAGCGCCTCCAGGACAAGGTCGACACGCTCATCATCATCCCGAACGACCGCCTGCTCCAGATCTGCGACGAGAAGTCGAGTATCGAAGACGCGTTCCGCACCGCCGACGACGTGCTGCTCCAGGGCATCCGCGGCATCAGCGAGATCATCACGCTGCCCGGCGACATCAATCTCGACTTCGCCGACGTGCGCAAGATCATGTCGGAAGCCGGGCCGGCGCTGATGGCGATCGGGCGCGGCTCCGGCGTGAACCGCGCCGAGGATGCGGCGCGCATGGCGATCTCCAGCCCGCTGCTCGAAGTCTCGATCGACGGCGCAAAGGGCGTGCTCTTCAACATCACGGGCGGCAAGAACCTGGGCCTGCACGAGATCAGCGCCGCGGCGCAGATCATCGCCGACGTTGTCAGCACCGATGCCGAGATCATCTTTGGCACCGCGGTTGATCCGAAGATGGGCGACGAAGTCCAGATCACGCTCATCGCGACGGGCTTCGCGCGGCCGGTCGCGGTGAACCCGATCCCGGAGCAGTACCGGCGGGAGATGCCCGGCGACGACCGGCCGGCCGATCCGCAGCCCCTGGAAGCGGTCCGCGCCGCGGCAGCCGCCGCGGCGACCGACCCGAACGACACCGAGTTGCCGACGTTCCTGCGCCGCACCGTGGCGGCGCGCTAGAGAGGACGTCTGGAGGAGTGAGGAAAGGAGGAGCCTGTCTAGCCAGCGTTGTCCCGGAGTAGAGGTACTTCGGGCACTTTCCCCCACCAGGGAAAGCAAGGGCCGTGAGCGGCGGTATTGGGAGATGACGCCGCTCACGGCCTACCCATCTCCCCGGCAATTGGCCCTGAGGGCCTGCGCCGGAGAGAAAAAGAGTAGCCCGACCCGGTGAGGTGGCACGGGCAGGTACCACAGAACCGGGAGCCTGGGCTACTGCGCGATATTGTACAACCCCGGCCGCAGGATTTCCATAACCCCGCAGCGGCCGCGTTACGGCAAGTCCATGCCGTTTCGCCCTCGTTCGTCGTACGTTATGTCTTCTCTCCGGGCCGTTCGGCAGTCCGGCCCGCACTTCATCACCGCCAGTGCCGAGTTCACTATTCAGTCTATCTAGCTCGCAGTTATGACAACTGAATGCTGCCCGTGTCTCATCTGCGCGACGATGCGCAACATCACGAGCGCAAGATATTGTGTTCGCGAGCCCTCCAGCCCGTTGACAAGCACCAGATGTAGTGTTAACCTCGCGCTTGTCGCCTGAGTGGATCGCTCCGAGCGGCAAGGAGAGGGCACACCCCGCCATGCGCTGTCCATTCTGCGGCCACCACGACTCGAAGGTCGTCGACTCTCGCGACGTCGACGACACGATTCGCCGCCGCCGCGAATGCCTGAATCCCGACTGCGCCAGCCGCTTCACGACGCACGAGCGCGTCCAGTCAGTCGCGCTCTATGTCGTGAAGAAGGACGGGCGGCGCGAGGAGTTCTCACGCGAAAAGCTTCTCGGCGGGCTGCGCAAGGCCTGCGAGAAGCGCCCGCTGCCGGCGGGCGCGGTCGAAGCGCTCGCCGCCGACGTCGAGTCGGCGCTCTACCAGACGAACGTCCCGGAGATCCCGTCGACCACGATCGGTGAGTTGCTGATGGAGCGGCTCCACGCGCTCGACCCGATCGCGTACGTGCGCTTCGCCAGCGTCTACCGGCAGTTCGCCGACGTTGCGGCGCTCCAGGAGGAACTCGCGTCGATGGCGTCCGGTGCACGGCCCGCGGAAGCGCAGCTGCCGTTCATGGACCCCGAGTTCACTCCCCCTTCTCTTCGGCTGCGACCGGCCGCACCGAATGTACGAACCCGTACCCGCCGCCCGGTGCGGCCGGTGCAGACTCCCGTTTCGCTCGCGGAACAGGCGCATGCACCGCGGGATCAGTCGAAGAGGCGGAAGGCGCGATAGCAGTGGTCGAGCGGAGGCGGAGGGCACGATGGACACGTTAGGTTGCGCCGTATGCAAATCGTCCGCGCATAACCGGGCGGCGACGCCCGACGAGGCGATGGCGTTCTGGCGCTCGCGGGGCATCGACGGGGCCCCGGCCGAGGGCATGGAAGTCCGCTCGCTGATCCATTGTTCGAAGTGGATCAACATGCCGGGCCGCGAGCTGTGCGGCTGCGAGACCGCCTGGGTGCGCGATTCGCCGGACGAAGATTGGCGGCCGATCGTGCGGATCCCCAGCGACTTCGTCGCCAGCGTGAGCGGCGGGAGGGAGTGAGTCCGGTGCGCATCGAAGGCAAGCTGACCAACGCAGGCGGCGAGTTCATCGCGAACGGACCGTGCGAAGTAAACCGCGAGCGCGGCGAGGTCACGATGTGGCCCTCGTGGGAGATGCACATGCTCGAGCGCGAGCGCGGCGAACTCCTGCTCGAACTCGCCGACGGCACGCTGCTCGCCATCAGCGACAAGCACCTGACGTTCAAGCTCCAGGGCCCGACCGAACAGCGCGTCTCCGTCTACAGGCTGCGCATCCTCGAGCGGGTGCCGGAGCACCTGGCGGCCGGCTACACCGAGCCCGCCGCGGAGCCGGAGCCGGAGGCAGCACCCGAGCCGAAACTGCGGCTCGTCGACGACACCGTGCGCGCGGACGGCGCGCGCTGATACAGGGCAGCAACACCCGTGCGGGGCGGGTGTCGTGGGGAGGGCACGGAGTGCCAAGCGTAGAGAACTTCATGGATGAAGTCGTGACCGGGTTCCGGCGGCGTCTCGCCCTGTTGCCCGACGGCGGCGAGCGGCGCGCGATCGAGGATGGCATCGCGCTGCTGACTCGTTGCCTTGCGGGCGGCATGGACGAAGCGCGGCTCGAGATGCTGCTCTCGACGCTGCGTGCGGGGCGTTCGCCGGCCGGTCTCGCGGTCTTGAAGCCGGAGGCGATCGCGCGTGAGCTGACGCGCCGCTGGCAGGAGTATCAGGCAGGGGTCGCACTCGCGGCCTGGAACTAGTCCGTCAACGGCGCCGTACGGGTCGCCCAGGCGACCGGTGCGGCGTCGATCGTTATGCGGAGCGTGGGATTAGCGCTTCGAGAGGTGGGATGACAGTAGTTGCAGCGGCCACGGTTCTCGATCAGGCTGTCGCTGAGATCAGCGCGGATGCATTCGCGTTTCTCTGCGCCATCCACAACAGCGAGATCGAGCACGCGCAACGACAGGCCGATGCCCACCTGCACCGGCTGCGGGAGTTCACACGCGCGACCGGTGCGGCGCTGGAAGATCTGCCCGCGTACAACGCGAACATCACGAGCTGGCGTGCGGTGGCGCGACTCGCTGGCTCACCCGTCGAGATGAGATCACAGGCAGGCTAGACAAGGAAAGGAATCCCGCGATCATGGTGCTCCAGGCCGAGCCGGACGTCCGCAGATCACTTACGAGCACTGCCTTTACTGTCGAGCGCTTCTTCACGCGCAGCGGCGATGATCCGTACGAAGCGCTGGAGTGGGAGCGGCGCACGGCCGTTATCGCCGACGAGAGCGGCAACGCGTTCTTCGAGCAGAAGGATGTCGAGATCCCGAAGACGTGGTCGCAGACCGCGACGAACGTCGTCGTCTCGAAGTATTTCCGCGGCCCGCTCGGCAGCGAGAAGCGCGAGCGCAGCGTGCGCCAGCTCATCGGCCGCGTGGCGGGCACGATCACGGACTGGGGCATCAAGGACAACTACTTCAACGACACCGCGGAGGCGCAGACGTTCCACGAGGAGTTGACGCACCTGCTGCTCAACCAGCGGATGGCGTTCAACAGCCCCGTCTGGTTCAACGTCGGCGTCGAAGAGAAGCCGCAGTGCTCGGCCTGCTTCATCCTGTCGGTCGAAGACACGATGGAGTCGATCCTGGAGTGGTGCAAGACCGAGGGCATGATCTTCAAGGGCGGCTCCGGCTCCGGCATCAACCTCTCGCCCATCCGCTCCAGCCAGGAGCAGCTCTCGGCCGGCGGCCAGGCCTCCGGGCCGATCAGCTTCATGCGAGGCGCCGACAGCATCGCCGGCTCCATCAAGTCCGGCGGCAAGACGCGCCGGGCGGCCAAGATGGTCGTTTTGAACGTGGATCACGGCGACATCGAGGAGTTCATCGACTGCAAGGTGAACGAGGAGCGGAAGGCCTACGCGCTGGGCCAGGCCGGCTGGGACATGTCGCTGAACGGTGACGCCTGGTCTTCGGTGCAGTTCCAGAACGCCAACAACTCGGTGCGCGTGACCGACGAGTTCATGCAGGCGGCGGTCGACGGACGCGACTGGGCGCTGCGCACGACGCTCGACGGGGCGACGATGAAGACGGTCAACGCGCGCGACCTGCTGCGGCAGATGGCGGCGGCGGCGTGGGCCTGCGGCGACCCCGGCATGCAGTACGACACGACGATCAACGACTGGCACACGTGCGCGAACACCGCGCGCATCAACGCCAGCAATCCGTGCTCGGAGTACATGCACGTCGATAACTCCGCGTGCAACCTGGCGTCACTCAACCTCATGAAGTTCATCGACGACGATGGCACGTTCGATGTTGAAGCGTTCCGGCGCGCGGTGACGGTGACGATCTGGGCGCAGGAGATCATCGTCAGCAACTCCAGCTACCCGACGCAGAAGATCGCCGCGAACACGGAGGCGATGCGTCAGCTCGGTCTCGGCTACGCGAATCTCGGCGCGCTGCTGATGTCGCTCGGTCTTCCATACGACTCCGATGACGGACGCGCGTACGCCGCGGCGATCACCGCGCTGATGACGGGACACGCGTACGCGACGTCCGCCGCGATCGCGCAGCGCGTCGGTCCGTTCGACGCGTTCCACGAAAATCGCGCGCCGATGTTGCGCGTCATTGCGAAACATCGTGACGAATCGCGTACAATAAACGCAGCGCTTGCGCCGGAGCAGATCGTCGACGCGGCGCAGCGTGCATGGGACGAAGCGTTGGAGCTGGGACAGAAGTTTGGTTATCGAAACGCACAGACAACAGTGCTCGCACCAACAGGGACGATCGCGTTCATGATGGACTGCGACACGACGGGCGTCGAGCCGGACATCGCGCTCGTGAAATACAAGAAGCTCGTCGGCGGCGGCGTGATGAAGATCGTCAACCAGACGGTGCCGCGCGCGCTCAAGCGTCTCGGCTACGCACCCGCGGAGATCGAAGCGATCGTCCGCTACATCGATGACACCGGCACGATCGAGGGCGCGCCCGCGCTGCGCCCCGAACACCTCGCGGTGTTCGACTGCGCGTTCCGGCCGGAGAACGGCGAGCGCTCGATCCACCACATGGGGCACATCAAGATGATGGGTGCCGCGCAGCCGTTCATCTCGGGCGCCATCTCCAAGACCGTAAACCTCCCTAACGAGGCAACGATCGACGATGTCGCCAGCACCTACGTCGAGGCGTGGCGCCACGGAATCAAGGCCATCGCCATCTACCGCGACGGCTCGAAGACGGTGCAGCCGCTCTCGACCGGCAAGGGCGGCGCGGCCGCCGCGAGCGAGGCGCCCGCCGCGCAGGGCCCGGTCCGGCACAAGATGAGCGACACGCGCAGCTCGCTCACGCACAAGTTCAGCATCGAAGGCCACGACGGCTACATCACCGTGGGCCTGTACGACGACGGCACGCCCGGCGAGATCTTCCTGTCGATGGCCAAGCAGGGCTCGACGGTGAGCGGGCTGATGGAGGCGTTCGGCCGCGCGGTGTCGTACGCGCTCCAGTACGGCGTGCCGATCCAGGACCTGGTGCGCAACTTCAGCCACATGCGCTTCGAGCCCATGGGGCGCACGGAGAACCGCGACATCCCGGTCGCGCAGTCGATCATCGATTACGTCTTCCGGTGGCTGGCGAGCCGCTACATGACGCCGGAAGAGGCCTACGAAGTCGGCGTGATGACGCCGGCGATCAAAGCCGCGCTCGCCGCGGGCCAGTACCCGCTACCGCTCGGAGGAGCGGCCGCATCCGCGGCCGCCGGTAGCAGCGCCAGCACGAACGGACACGCGCCCACCGGTGCGGACGACGTGCTGCCGCTCGTGTACAGGGCCCCGCGAGCGAACGGGCACGCGGATGCGCCCGCGTGCGCCAGCTGCGGCTGGATCATGATCAGGTCGGGGACGTGTTATCGCTGTGAGAACTGCGGTAGCACGAGTGGCTGCTCCTAACGGTGGGAGCACAAGCGTCAAGGAAGACAGGAGGCAGGGAATAATGGCTGTAGCGAAGAAGCCGGCAGCGAAGAAGCCGGCAGCCAAGAAGAAGCCAGCAGCGAAGAAGGCGGCAGCGAAGAAGCCGGCCGCCAAGAAGAAGCCGGCCGCCAAGAAGGCCGTAGCGAAGAAGAAGCCGGCCGCCAAGAAGAAGCCCTTAAAGGCTGCGGCAGCGAAGTCCCGAACCGCCAAGAAGCCGGCCGCCAAGAAGAAGACGGCGGCCCGCAAGCCGGCGGCCAAGAAGTAGGTTTGCCGGGTGGCGGCAGTCCCCGGCCGCCGCCCGCATGCCTCCGAACCGACGGAAGTCAGACTTTGTGGCCTGGTCTTGGCCGTTCAAGACCAGGCCACACCAACCAACCCGAAGAAGGACGCCATGCAGTTCTTCATCGCGCTCGGCATCTTGGTCGCCGCGTCCACCGCCTATCTGGTGCGAGAGTTCTGGAGCCGCAGCCTGTCGATCGACGACGCGCCGCCGCCCGATGTCTCGTCCGCCGACGCCGACGCTGACGCGACGCCCGGCAGGCTCAAGGCTGCGTAACGTCGCTCCTTCTGCCGCTTGGGCTTTCCATGGCGGATTACACATAAAATTCCCACACACACGCTCATTCTTGCCTTAGTATCGCTTGGACGAAGCAGCCCGCCGAAGGGATAGGTGGCGTCCGAAGCAGGGACGCTCCCCGCCGCCCCCTTCGGCGGGTTGTTGTTCGCCGTTTTCGCTCGTCCTCATCAGCATCCCCGTTTGATCGACTTCTACGCCTCCGCTAAGCTATTAGCGTTGTGCTAACTATTGGCGTTCAGCGAAAAGAGCGCGGCATGCTCAGAGACGAGCAACACCGTCTTGCGATGCACCTTTACGAACAAGCGATGGCCATCGTCGACCCGATCCGCCTCAAGATGTGGAGCGATGCGGAGCTGACGACGAGCCAGCTCCGCATTCTCTTCGCGCTTCGCACGGAGCCTGGTCTGCCGCTGCGTCACCTCGCTCGCGAGATGCAGGTTTCCCCGCCCACCGCATCGGGACTTGTCGACCGGCTCGTCCGGCAGGGCTTCGTCCGCCGCGAAGAAGATCTCGGCGATCGGCGCCTCGTACGCCACCACCTGACGCCGCGCGGCCTGCGCGTCGTCAGCGAGATCGAGCGTGACGCCGCGGCACGCCTTGACTCCATCTTCGGCCGCCTCTCCCCCGACGAGCTCGCGACGCTGATTCGCGGTCTGACACTGCTGAGCGCAGCTGCTGCGGAGGATGCGACGGCAGGTGCGAAAGAGACCGCACGATGAACACCGCGATGGGGCAGCTCGATAACAACCGCCGCTGGGCGATTATGGGCGCCGTCATGCTCGGCCTCTTCCTCTCCGCAATGGATCAGACGATCGTGGGCACGGCGATGCCGCGCATCATCGCCGAGCTCTCCGGGCTGAAGCTCTATTCGTGGGTGTTCACGGCCTACATGCTCGCGTCGACGACATCGGTGCCGATTGTCGGCAAGATGGGCGACATCTACGGCCGGAAGAATCTCTTCCTGCTCGGCATCGTCATCTTCCTGGCCGGCTCGATCCTGTCGGGGACATCGCAATCGATGATCCAGTTGATCATCTTTCGCGGCGTCCAGGGCCTGGGCGGCGGCCTGATCTTCGCGAACGCCTTCGCCATCGTCGGAGACCTGTTCACGCCGGCAGAGCGCGGTAAGTATGCCGGCATGATGACCGGCGTCTTCGGTGTCGCCAGCGTCATCGGTCCGCTCGTCGGCGGCGGTATCACCGATAATCTGAGCTGGCGCTGGGTGTTTTACGTGAACATCCCCCTGGGCCTGGTGGCGCTCTTCGTGCTCGCGACCGTGCTACCCGCAAGCAAGAAGCACGACGCGTCGCGCAAGCTCGACTACGCCGGCGCGTTCCTGCTGGCCGCGATGATAGCGCCACTGCTGCTTGGCTTCTCGTGGGCGGGTAACGAATACGCCTGGGGGTCGCCACAGGTCGCTGCATCGTTCGCACTGTCGACGATCATGGCGGCGATGTTCGTGGTCGTTGAACGCCGTGCCCCCGAACCGATCATCCCCTTCGTGCTCTTCCGGAACGCGATCTTCGCCGTCTCGACGCTGATCACGTTCGTCTCGGGCGCCGCGATGTACTCCGGCAGCATCTACATTCCGCTGTTCATGCAGGGCGTGCTCGGATTCTCCGCGACCAACTCCGGCATCGTCATGATGCCGATGATGCTCTCGATGGTCGCGGGCAGTCTGGTAAGCGGCCAGCTCGTCTCTCGGACGGGCAAGTACAAGTGGAACTGCGTGGCGGGATTCGGGATCGCCACCGGCGGACTCTACCTCCTCTCGACGATGGACGCGCACTCGTCCAGGATCGCCGGAATGGGCGGCATGGCCGTGCTCGGCGCTGGCCTCGGCGTCGCCTTCACGCCGCTGGTGCTGTCGGCGCAGAACGCCGTGCCCTACTCGATGATGGGCGTAACCACGTCGATCAATCAGTTCTCGCGCTCGGTCGGCGGCACGATCGGTGTCGCCATCATGGGCTCGTTGCTGACCAAGCGCCTCGAGTCCGAGCTGGCCACTGGCCTGCCGACCGAGGTCACGCAGCGCGCTCCGGCGCCGCTGCTGGAGGTGCTGAAGAACTCGCGCCTCTTGCTCGACCGCGCCGCGCTCGAGCGCGTACACAACGAGGGCTTCGTACCCGTCTTCGGCAACGACGCCGACCGGCTGTTCAATGCGGCGGTCGCATCGATGAAGGAAGGATTGGCGACGGCGATCGCCGAAGTCTTCCTGATCGCAACGGTGCTCATGTTCGTCGGGTTCCTCATCAGTTTCCTGCTGAAAGAAGTGCCGCTGCGTGCCACGTACGAGATGCTGTCGGACTTCGAGGCGGAGCCCGCGCCCGAAAGCACCGCCGGGGTCGGGAGCAGCACATCGGCGCCCGCGGTCCGGCCACCACGCGGGCCGCAGGAACGCGCGTCGACACCACTCGGAAAGCCGTAGGACGGTTGGCGCTGTTGCGGCCTGCCTGCCAGCTTGTACGCTGAACGCGGTGGAACCACAATCGAAACTCTGGATCGAGAAGGACGGTAAGCTCGCGCTGAGCGACTACCGCGTCCGGCTGCTCCGGCTGATTGACGAGACGGGCTCGCTCGCTGACGCTGCTGCGGCGATGCAGCTTTCGTATCGCCGCGCCTGGGGAAAGCTGAAGGAGATCGAGCAGAACCTTGGAGTGAAGCTCGTCGAGAGCGCGGTGGGCGGCGCCGGCGGCGGCAGCTCCCGCCTCACAGCTGAGGGACATCAATTCGTCGACCGTTACGAGCGCTTTCGCGCCGCCGTCGAGCAAGACGTCGCCAGAGATTTCGCCCGCATGTTCGACGACGACAGGTAACGGCTAGACCTCAGCGATCAGCCGCGTTATGCTCCGTCCGCCATACCGCATTGTCTGGAGGAGCACCGCCATGTATCGTCGCACATCTACCGTCGCCCTCGCGTTCGCCCTGATCCTTGCGGCCTTCGCCGCCGCCTGTAGCAGCGACAGCGCGAGCACCAAGACGCCCACTTCCGCCGCTCCGAACACCGCAGTCCCGTCACCCGCGGCGACGAAGGCGAGCGGCAACCTGATCCTCGCCACCACCACGAGCACGCAGGACAGCGGCCTGCTGGACGTGCTCGTGCCGATGTTCGAGAAGGAGAGCGGCTACACAGTGAAGACGGTGGCCGTCGGCACCGGGGCGGCGATCGCACAAGGCTCGCGAGGCGACGCCGACGTGGTGCTGGTACACGCGGCCTCGCTGGAAAAGCCGATGATCGAGGCTGGCGACGGCATCGAACGCGCGCTCGTCATGCACAACGACTTCATCATCGTCGGGCCGCCCGACGATCCTGCGGGCATCAAGTCCGTGACGAAGGCGAACGACGCGATGGCAGCGATCGCCACCAAGCAGGCGCCCTTCATCAGCCGCGGCGACAATTCCGGCACGAACGTACTGGAGTTGAACCTTTGGAAGGCGGTCAACATCACCCCGAAGGGCCAGAGCTGGTACTCGGAGTCTGGCCAGGGTATGGGCGCGACGCTGCAGATCGCGAGCCAGAAGCGCGCCTACACCATCACCGACCGCGCGACGTTCCTCGCGCAGAAGAAGAACCTCGATCTGGAGATCCTGAACCAGGGCGACCCATCGTTGCTCAACGTCTACCACGTCATCGTCGTCAACCCGGCGAAGCACCCCAACGTGAATGTCGTGGGCGCGCGGGCCTTCGCCGCGTACCTGGTGCGGCCCGACATCCAGAAGGTGATCGGCGATTTTGGTAAGAGCACCGCCGGCGAGGCGCTCTTCTTCGCGGACGCTGGCAAGCCGGAGCCGGTCCCATAGGCGATAAGATACGTCACAGTGGGCAGTCGATGATGCGCGGGTTGAAGCGGCCCCCGCTCCGTCGTGGTCGGTAATCGAGGCGGCGCATGGACCTGATCTGGGAAGGCCTCAAGGAAGCCGTCAGCCTCCTCGCGCACAACCGGAACAGTGTTTACGAGATCGCCCTGCGTTCGGTCTACGTTTCTGGCGTCGCGACGATGATAAGCCTCGTGCTCGGCATCGGGATGGGAGCGGCGCTCGCATTCGGACGCTTCCCGGGCCGCTGGATCGCGATGACGCTCGTGAACACGGCGATGGGACTGCCACCCGTCGTCGTCGGTCTGTTCATCGCGATCATCCTTTGGCGCAGCGGCCCACTCGGCGAGCTCGATTGGATCTACACCACTCGCGCCATGATCGTGGCGCAGACGCTGATCGCTGCCCCCGTGATCACGGGCTTCACGGCGGCATCGCTCGCCGCGCTTCCGCAGCGGCTGCGGCTGCAAGTGTACGCACTTGGCGCCTCTCGGCTGCAGATGCTGTGGATCTTGCTCCAGGAGGTGCGTCTGCCGATGCTCGCC
This sequence comes from uncultured Chloroflexia bacterium, assembly GCA_963743185.1. GTDB lineage: Bacteria > Chloroflexota > Dehalococcoidia > DSTF01 > JACRBR01 > JANXYW01. Next base: position 136,667 of record CAVUOT010000012.1, read on the forward strand.
GCGATCATGGCGGCGTTCGGCGCGGCGATCTCGGAGGTCGGCGCCTCGGTGATGGTCGGTGGCAACATCGCCGGTCAGACCCGCGTGCTGACGGGCGCCATCCTGCTCGAGCAGAGCAAAGGGAACTTCGGCGTGGCGCTCGCGCTCGGCATCATCCTTTTGGCGATGATGGTGGCGGTAAACGCGCTCTTCACCTGGGTGCAGCTGGGCATCCGGCGCGACGTCATGCGCCCGGGCGAGGGGGCGGCGCGGACGTCCGCAGCGCCGACGGTGCGGACGTGGCTGAGCCGCTGATCGCCACCCCGAAGCTGGCGGTACGCGGCCTCCGCGTGCGGCGCGGCGCCGCCATCATCCTCGACGTGCCGGGGATCGACGTGCCTGCCGGCACTGTCCTGGCGGTCATCGGCCCGAACGGCGCCGGCAAGACCACCCTGCTGACCCACCTCGCGCTCCTCGAGGGCGCTGACGATGGCGAGGTGCTGTTCGAAGGCCAACCAACGCGCCACCGCGAGCTGGCACTGCGCCGGCGCATGGCCGTCGTCTTCCAGGAGCCGCTGCTGCTCGACCGTTCCGTGATCGCCAACGTCGACACTGGCATGCGCCTGCGCGGCGTGCCGCGTACCGAGCGCCGCGACCGCGCGGAGCGCTGGCTCCAGCGCTTCGGTGTCGCTGCGCTCGCCGAGCGCTCATCGCGAACGCTCTCCGGCGGAGAAGCGCAGCGCGTCAGCCTGGCCCGCGCGTTCGCGCTCGACCCGGAGGTCTTGCTGCTCGACGAGCCCTTCAGCGCGCTCGACGCCCCCACGCGCGCCGCGATCACCGACGACCTTGCCGCGGTGCTCTCCGAGACGCGAGTGACCACCGTCATCGTCACACACGATCACGACGAGGCCGCGCGACTCGGGGACCGCGTCGCCGTCCTCATCGGCGGCAGCATCCGGCAGGTCGGGACGCCCGCGGACGTGTTCGGTGCGCCTGCCGATGAGGACGTCGCGGCGTTCGTCGGCGTCGAGACGATGATCCCGGCCACGGTTGTCGATCGCGCCGGCGGACTCATGACGCTCATGGCGGCCGGTCACACCATCGAAGCACTCGACGGAGGGCCATTCACCGCAGCACTCGTCTGCTTGCGGCCGGAAGATGTGACCGTTGCGCCCGCGGGCGAGCATGCTCCGGGCAGCGCGCGCAACCGCATCCCCGGACGCGTGAGGCGCATCGTCCGCACCGGCGCCGACGCGCGGGTCGAGATCGACTGCGGCTTCTCGCTCTTCGCGCGTGTGACGCGGCGGTCGCTGGAGGATCTCGGGATCGGCGAGGGATCGCCCGTCGTCGCGTCGTTCAAGGCGACTGCGGTGCACCTCATACCCAAAATAGGGGGAGTCACCAACGGGGAAGCGGACTCAATCGGCCGGGGTGGGCCCGCCGGAAGACGTCCAGGTCGTCGGAGATGATGCCGTCGACGCCCCAACCCCGCAACTCCTCGGCGCGGTGCGCCGTGTTGACGGTCCACGCGTACACCTTCAGCCCGGCGGCGTGGAGCCGCGCGACCAGCAACTCCGACAACAGCGTGTGGCGGATCGACGTGCCGGCGGGCGGCAGATCCTGCTCGCAGCGACGGAACAGCGCGTCGACGCCCCCGGCGTTGCGGACGGAGTAGCACATGCGCATCTCGGTTGCGGCAGCCGCGATCTGGTCCAGCAGCCGCCACTGCGGCGACGAAACGATCGTTCGCGGCATCATCGCCTCGTTATCGTGATAGAGGTCCAGCACGACCGACGCCGCCTTCGGCGTCGACGACTTGATGTCGAGGAACAGCTCCGCCCGGAAGTTGATCTCGCGCAGGAGCGCGGGAAGGCTCAGTTCGCCCCACGACCAGCGCAGATACCACTTGTCGTAGAGCACCGGTAGCGCCGGGCAGCTTACGCTCGTGCCGCAGCGTCAGGCGGCCGTTGTCGTGCCAGAAGTCGCACTCGATCGCGTCGACACCGGCATCGAGCGCCCGTTCCAGATGATGCAGGTTGTTGCCGGCGCGATGCGCGATGGCGTAGAAGCCGCGGGCACGGGCTTCCGGAGCGTCTGCGAACGTCACGGGGCGAGCCGCCTTGTTACGTGGTGCCGATGACGTTGACGAGCACCCGGCGCAGCCGCGGGTGATCCAGTTCGATCAGAAAGATGCGCTGCCAGGTGCCCAGCGTGACGCGCCCGTCCACGACGGGGATCGTCTCACTCGTGCCGAGGAACAGGTGCTGCACGTGCGCGTGGCCGTTCGCGCACTCATCGGGGTTCATGTTCACGGTGCGCCGCGAGAAGTCATTGTGCTCGTAATAGGCGTTCGGCGGGGCAAAGTTGCGCAGCGTGCGCGCCAGGTCACGCAGCAGCAGCGGCTCAAACTCGTTGATTTTGATGGCAGCGGTGGTGTGTTGCGAGAAGATCGCGACCTGCCCGAACACGATGCCCGACGCCTCGACGACCCGGATCACGTCCTCGGTAATGTCGATGAACTCGGGCGCCGTCGTCGTCTCGAACTCCAGCGCGTCGCATACCACGCGAGAGGAGGGGGCGTCAGACCTTGCTACGGTCTCCCGGCGCGCTTCGACAATCATCTGCTCCATCACACCGCCTTCAACGGGAATAACGCTCCGGAATCTGCGGTCATTCTCGGGGACACACTCGATTAACGCAATTCTGAGCGCGCATAAGTTAACGCAGCTGATCCAATAGCCAGATGACACCTCGCGGACGATGTTATGTCCACGGCTCGCCGCCATCGCGCCTCGCGCGGCCAACCGCGTCCGCTGTTCGGCCCGCGGAGCTCTACAGAGGCTGCCGCCCGCCGAACCCGGTGTCGATCTCATGCCACCAGTTGATGCTCCCCTCGCCGAGACGCCAGCACAGGTAGACGATGCGATCGTCGCGGCGGCTCGGGAAGTCGACCAGGCCTTCGTCGATGCCCTTCAATTCGACGCCCCATTCGTTGAGCCGCGCGAGCCTTTCGTTGATCTCTTCGACCAGCGCGTCCGCGCGTCGGCGTTTCTCAGCGAGACCACCTTCGTCTGGAACGTGGCCGTTGCCGGCGCTCCTCTCCGCCGTCTGCTCGAACGCACCGCGCAACCCGTCGACCTCGCGCTTGCACGCCTGCATCGCAAGCAACTCGTCGCGCACTTGCGTCAGCATCGCCTCGGCTTGTTCGAGCGTGAAGAGGATCATCGATCTCTGGTGGTCCTTGCCCGGACGGTGTTGGCCCGATTCCGGGCTCGTGTTTCCGGGTTCCTGGTTCCGGAGTCTCGGCGGCGCCCGCCGCCACCTCACATCTCGCTGACGCCCGTGAAGTTCCACTTCGCGATCTTCAGCGCCGGCACGCTACGCACGCCGCCGCCGAGGTCGCCGAGCACCAGCATCGTGTCCTTCCCGACAAGATCGACGCAGTTCAGCGCGTCGACGTAGCCCTGCGTGAACCGCATGTTCCGCACTGGGCCAACGATCTTCCCGTCTTCGATGAGGAAGGTGCCGTCGCGCGTCATGCCGGTGACCACGACGTTCAGCGGGTGCACCGAACGCGTATACCAGAACCGGCTCACCCACAGCCCTCGCTTCGTGTGCCGGATCATGTCGTCGCGCGTCGCACTGCCGGGCGCCATGAACATGTTGAGCGGGATCGGCCCGAACGTGACGCCGGCTGGCAAGGCGTGCCCCGTCGAACGCGCATCGCCGCCCACCTTGCCCGCGAGATAACTGTCCCAGACGACGCCCTTCGCGATCCCGCGATCGACGAGCGACACGCGCTCGCGCGGCACGCCTTCGTAGTCGAACGGCGACGGGATGCCGTCGGGCGACAGGCCGTCGTCCCAGATGCTGATGTTGTCGCCCATCACCTTCTCGCCCAGGCGTCCCGCCATGAAGCTGCGCTTCTCGATGTACGGCAGCGCGCTGAACGACAGGTACGAGAAGAAGTCGAGCAGGTCGACGACCGCGTACGGCTCCAGGATCACTTCGTACTCGCCGGGCTCGATCTGCCGCAGGGCTGACGCCGCGCAGCGCCTTATCGACCGCCTCCTGCGCGACCGCCTCGCCATCGATGTCACCAACGTCCTTGCTCACGCGCGCCGCGTGGCCGCTCGATGTCTCCGACATCACGACGGTGTTGATGTCCGCCTGCGTCTCGCGGTTGTAGGCGAACACACCGTACGAGTTTGCGACCGCCAGCTCCTGCGCGGTCGTGTGGAACGCGCCCGCCGCGGTGAGGCCGGCGCGCGACGACGCGTCGCAGATCTGCCCGACGACGCCCGCGCGTTCCTCCGGCCCGCAGCGCGCCGTCGCTTCCGCGTAGCTGCTGACTTCCGGCACGGGCGCCGGGCGCGGCAGCGAGCGGAAGTCCTCGTTGTCGCGCTGGTGCCGCGCCAGCTCCAGCGCGCGCGCCGCCAGCCGCGCCAGCGCCTCGTCGGAGATCTCATTCGACGAGGCAACGCCGATCTTCTGGCCGATGACCGCGCGCACGCGCACATCAACGTCCGATTGCTCGACGTTCTGGTGGATGTAGTTGTTGGCGAAGCGTGTCAGCGCCGAGTCGTTCGCGAAGACCTCGACCTCCGTCTGGTCCGCGCGGCTCGCCGCCAGCACCTTCTCCGCTATCCGGCGGACTTCTTGCTCACCCAGCATGTGTTCGCTCCGCGCTCAAGGAAGGATCCGGCTGGAACGCACTATACGGCGGGGCCAGCGCTGCGTCGATCAGTCGGCCCGAGCGAACGTGACGCAGTGGACATCCGCCGCGCCGGCGTCGAGCAGCGCCGAAGCGCACGCGTCCAGCGTTGCCCCCGTCGTGACGACGTCGTCGACCAGCAGCACGCGGCGCCCCTCGACGCGCTCGGGCCGGGCGGCGAAGGCGCCGGCCACGATGGCCCGCCGCTCGTCACGGTGCATCGTCTTCGCGAGCGGCTTCGTGGCACGGATCCGCCGGGCGGCCCCCGCATCGAACCGCAGCCCCGCGGCCAGAGCGATGTGCTTGCCGAGCAGCGCCGCCTGGTTGTACCCGCGCGCCCGCATCCGACCGCGATGGAGCGGCACGGGCACGACGAGGTCGCACGCCACCTCGAGCCGCTCCGCCATCAGCGCACCCATCGGCTCGCCGAGCGCGGAGAGCCCCTCGTACTTGAGTTGGTGCACGAGCGCCCGTCCGCCCGCCTCCATCACAAACGGCGCCCGGACCGAGCTGAAGGCGGTAGGGTGGTCTGATGCGCAGTAGGCACAGACCGTGCCGTGCGAGACCGGGGTCCAGCACCGCGCGCAGCGCCCCCCATCCGCCGCGGCAGCGCCGCAATGCACCGCGGGCACAGCATCGAGCCGCCGGCCCGGCAAAGCGCGCATCGCGGCGGGAACAGCAGGTCGAGCGCGAAGCGCGACGTCCGTGCCAGTACATGCACCATCGTGCGGCGAGTATACGCCCGCACGGCGGCCGGGCAAACGCCGCATGGTAAGCCCTGCCGCTACAATGGTGGCACGAGACGTAGTCCAGGAGCCCGAATGACCACGGTGAGCGTCCGCCTGTTCGCCGGCCTGCACCAGCTCATCGGCGAGCGCGTGCTGGAGATGCGCCTGCCCGACGGCGCCACCGTCGAGCAGCTCCGCGAAGCCCTCGGCGAGCAATACCCCGTCGTGCGGGGGTTGCTGCCGACGCTCGTCTGCGCCGTCGACGAAGATTACGTGGAACCGGGCCACGTGCTGCGCGACGGCGACCATGTCGCGCTCATCCCGCCCGTGAGCGGCGGCTCAGCCACGGTGGAGGACGCATGATGTTCGCGGTAACGCACGAACCGCTCGACCCGGCGCCGCTCGTCGAAGCGGTGCGCCGCGACGAGAGCGGCGCCGTCGCGCTCTTCTACGGCGTCGTCCGCAACGAGAACATGGGCCGCAACGTCCAGTACCTGGAGTACGACGTCTACCCGGAGATGGCGCTCAAGAAGATGAGGGAGGTCGCGGAGGAAGTGCGCGCGAAGTACCCGGTCACCGGCATCGGCGTGCTGCACCGTGTCGGCCGCCTGGAGATTGGCGAGACGAGCCTGCTCGTCGCCGTCTCGTCGGCGCATCGCGTCGCCGCGTTCGAGGCGTGCCACTTCGCGGTCGACCGCATCAAGCAGATCGTGCCGATCTGGAAGAAGGAAGTCTGGGAGGACGGCGAAGCGTGGATCGAAGGCCACATGCCAGGCTCGGAGAAGGCGGAGGCCGGAAGCTGAACGGAGCACACGCGGGACGCAAACCTCCGGATATGGAGATGCCCGCCGGGGTGTGAGTCGGCGGGCATCCGCGTTCGTGAGCCGGACGTGCGGGTCAGCTGGCGACCGGCGCGCGCTCCTGCTCGAAGCAGCTGCTGCAGTACACCGGCCGGTCGAGCCTGGGCACGAACGGCACCGTCGCGTTGCCGCCGCAGCTCGCGCAGGCGACCGTCGTCATCTCGCGGCCGCCGCCGGATGTGCGCTCGCGGCGCCGGCTGACCCGGCACCCGGCGCAGCGCTGGGGCTCGTTCAGCAGTCCTTTCTCAAGGTAAAAGCCCTGCTCGCCAGCGGTGAACACAAAGGTCCCGCCGCAATCGCGACAAGTCAATGACTTATCTTCAAATGCCACTGTTTCCCCTCCTTGAGACAGGTAATGAAGCCCGCGGTCGCGGGTACGAAACGTCCCGGTCCGATCCGTGGATGACGCAGAGTGTAGGACAGGTGTCAATTTTGAGTCAAGCGATTTCGATGGCGAATATCAACATCATGCGCGGAGATGTCAACCGTGTCGCCTGAACGCTTGTCAATACCCCGCTACTGCCAGATGTGCGGCCGCGACCTGATCGAGCGTGTCGTGGAAGCGGAGGGGCGCAGCCGGTACCAGTGCGAAGGGTGCGGCTTCACCCACTATATGAACCCGCGCGTCGTCGCCGCCGTCATCATCGAGCACGGAGGGCGAGTCCTCCTCCAGCAGCGGGCGGTGGGGCCCGCCGTGGGCGGCTGGACGTTCCCCGGCGGCTTCCTCGAGGTCGGCGAGACGCCCGCCGAAGGCGCCCTCCGCGAAGCGAAGGAGGAGGTGGGGCTCGACGTGACGCTTGGCCGGCTGCACGGCGTCTACACGCGCCCGCACGTCGGCATCGTGATGGTCGTGTACGAAGGCACAACCGCGACCGATGACGCGTACGCCGCCGACCACGAATCGCTCGCCGTCCGCTGGTGCACCACCGACGAGATCCCCTGGGCGGACCTCGCGTTCGAGACGACCGAGCAGGCGCTCCGCGACTGGATGGTGCGGAGGGCGGAGGGCCGGAGCTGACGCGCTGGTCCGCGCAACCAAGCCTACAACCTACCGCCTGACAACCTATAACCTACGTCTATGCGCATCGACATCCTCACGCTCTTCCCGGAGATGTTCGCCGGGCCGTTCGACGCGAGCATCATCGCCCGCGCGCGCGACGCCGGCGTGCTGGAGATCGCCCTGCACAACCCGCGCGACTACACGACAGACAAACACCACATCGTCGACGACTACGCCTACGGAGGCGGGCCCGGCATGGTGATGAAGCCGGACCCGATCTTCGACTGCGTGGACGCCGTCCGCCCGATGGCCGATGCGCCCGGCAAAGTCGTGCTGCTGACGCCGCAGGGCCGCCTGCTGAACCACGCGGTCGTCGCCGAGCTGGCGGCGGAGCCGCGCCTCATCCTCATCTGCGGCCACTACGAAGGCGTCGACGAGCGCGTGCGCGAGTTCCTGGCTGACGACGAGATCAGCATCGGCGACTACGTGCTCTCCGGCGGCGAGCCCGCGGCGATCGTGCTGGTCGATGCGGTCGCGCGCCACCAGCCAGGCGTGCTGGGCTCGGAGCTTTCGCTCGAAGAGGAGTCGCACGCGCAGGGGCTGCTCGAATACCCGCAGTACACGCGCCCGCCGGAGTACCGCGGCATGGCGGTCCCGGAGGTCCTGCTGTCAGGCCACCACGCCGAGGTCGCGAAGTGGCGCCGCCGCCAGAGCGTCCTCCGCACCGCCCGACGGCGGCCGGACCTGCTGACGAAGGCGGAGCTGACCGCCGGAGAGCGCCGCCTCGTCGCGGCGGAGCTGGGCGACGGGCCGCCCGCGGCAGCACCGAGGCTGTACCGCGTGATCGTGCCGGTCTCGGACATCGAGCGCGCGGCGGCGTTCTACGGCGCGCTCTTCGGCACGCCGGGGGAGCGCGTATCCGGAGGGCGGCACTACTTCGACTGCGGCGGCACGCTCCTCGCCTGCGTTGACCCGCGAGGCGACAACCCCGATGCGGAGTTTCGTCCGAACCCCGATAACATCTACTTTGCCGTGCCGGATCTCAAGGCGACGTTCGTCCGCGCAAGGTCAGCAGGCTGCGCGTGGCTTGAGAAGAAGATCGCGACGCGGCCGTGGGGCGAGCGCAGTTTCTACGCGCGCGACCCCTTCGGCAATCCGATCTGCATGGTTGATGAGGACACGCTCTTCACCGGCGGCCGCTTCGTCCCGTAGCGCGCCTCAGAGCGACGCCCGCAGCCGGTCGCGGATCTCCCGGTACCCCGTCAGCTTGATCCCCAGCGACTCCGCGTACTCACGCAGCGCGGGCGAGCGCATCAGCTCGTACTCCTTCGCGCGGTGGGCGCTATCGACGGGCGTCATCGCGTCGAGCTCCTCGCTGCCCTTCGCCGCGTGGCAGAGGAAGTGCGTGAGGCCAGGGCGCAAGCCCGCGAAGAACTCGCGGAAGCTGCGGTCCTTGTCGTCCGGCGCGATCTCGCTCAGCGTGCGCACGATGATGTTGTCGAGAAGCGGCCAGCCGCGAGATTCGAGCCTCGCCGCCTGTTCCGCATACACCGCCGCGCCATCGCCGAGCGCGCTGAGACGGCGGTCGCTCGGACGGATGAAGAAGATCGGCAGCCTGAACTCGATTGCCAGGTCGACGTACGGCAGCATGTACTTCGGGTGCATCACCGCGCCCATATGCGTGTCGAGATGCGTGACGTCGATGCCCGTCGCCAGCGCGTGCTCGACCTGCGCCCGCAGCTCGGCACGCGCCTCCTCCGCCGACACATGCGCGACCACGCTCGCGACGTCGCGCCACATGCCGCCGTCCGGCGCGTGCAGCGACGTCGCCGCGCCGCGGCCGGTGAGCGCGGGCCAGCGATAGGTCTCGTACTCGGCCGTCAGCGTCATGTGGACGCCGAGGTCGGCCTCGGGGTGCCTCTTCTGGAGCGTTGCCGTCTCCATGAACCACGGCGCCGGCACCAGCGTCGAGCCGCAGGTCAGGCTGCCGTGCAGCATCCCCTCGAACGCCGCCACGTTCGACCCGTGCGAGAAACCCACGTCGTCGACGTGGATGATCAGCACCCGCTCGTCAGGCGCGTAGCCGAGCAGTTCGAGCGTGGATGTCGTCATGGCGGTACCCTCAGCGGTTAGCGGTTAGCTCTTGGCCGTTAGCGAACGGTAGCGAAGTCAGCCGTTTGTCGCACCACCGATGGCATCGGCCTTCGCAGCCCGAAGGAAGGCAACACCGCGGACGAGCACGTCCAGTCCGGCGTCCGCGGGCGCTTCGGCGGGATAGTAACGGAGCAGGGCGTCGTAGAACCCGCGGATGGCCGCACCCGCTTCGGTACCTGCGGGCAGGGCGTCCAGCGCCAGCTGTTTCGGCAATCGCCACGCCTCGAGCGGGATCCGCGCCGCGCACGATGAGCACGTGATAGAGCGCCGGCCACACCTCGGTGCAGAGCAGGCGCACCCGCGCCTCGAGACGGCCACCGCCATGGTCGAGCAGGCCGTCGGTCAGGTACGACGGCACCGGATTGAGCGCCGCGAGCGACGCGCGCGCCCCCTGGCCGAGCTGCTCGCCGGTGGCTTCGGGGATCGGGAGCCGCCCGGCGACGACGTGATACGCGCCGGGCACGGGGCCAACCCAGCCGTCCCGCATCCGCGTCGAAAAGGCGTAGCACTGGATGTAGCGGAACGGCGCCGGGTCGATGCGCGCGAGGTCGCGGTGGATCGCGACGGTCAGCTCGAACGGCAGATGGCCCGCGGCGTCGAGCGCGTTCGGCATGACGTAGAGCTGCAGGTCGACATCGCTGCAACCGGCGATGAACCCGCCTTTCAGCGCCGAGCCATGCACGATGAGTCCGACGAAGTCCTGCCGCGTGTGATGGATGTAGACGGCCGCCGCCTTCTCGACGACGGGCCGCGCTTCCGGCACGATCGGCTCGAGGTTCATCCCCGTGCGGCCGTCCGCACGTAGTTCATCCGCCCGACCTGCCGCACGAGCCCCTTCAGCTCGAGCATCGCCAGCGCACCCGTCACCGTCCCGATCGGAAGGCCGCACTCGCGGCGCACCTCGTCGATGTGCACCGGCTGCGCGCCGAGGTGCCGCAGCAGCACGCTCTCGGTCTCATCCGCCGGGATCAGCTCGGTCATCTCGATCTGGTGCGACACCATGCTCAAATTCAGCTCGGCGAGCACGTCCTGCACGTCGAGGGTCAGCTTCGCCTCGCCGTCCTGGATCAGCTTGTTCGTCCCGCGCGAGTTCGGTGAGTAGATGCTGCCCGGCACGGCGAATACCTCGCGGTTCTGCTCCAGCGCCTGTCGCGCGGTGATCAGCGCGCCGCTCTTGACGTCGCCCTCGACGACCAGCACGCCGAGCGACATGCCGCTGAGGATGCGGTTGCGGCGCGGGAAGAACTCGCTGCGCGGCTGCGTGCCAAGCGGATAATCGCTGACGACGGCGCCGCGCTCGGCGATCTCCTCGGCGAGCCGCTTGTGCTCCGGCGGATACACCAGGTCGAGCCCGCACGCTTGCACGGCGATCGTCCGCCCGCCCGCCTCCAGCGCCGCGCGATGCGCGACGGCGTCGACGCCGCGGGCGAGCCCGCTCACCACCGTCACGCGGTTCGACGCGAGACCGCGCGCCATCTCCTCCGCGACCTGGCGTCCGTACACGGTGACGCGGCGCGTGCCGACGACGGCGACCGCCCATTCGTCCGCGGCGGTGAGCGTGCCGCGCACGAACAGCACCGGCGGCCGGTCGAAGATCTCGCGGAGGCGCTTCGGGTACTCGTCGTCGTGCCAGGTGAGCGCGCGCACGCCGTGCCGCGCCAGCGTCTCGACCTCGGCGTCCGGGTCGACCTTCTCGCGCGCGGCGGCGATCGCGTTGATCGCGCCGGAGTCGAGGCCCGCCGCTTTCAGCTCGCCCGGCGTCGCTCGCCACGCGGGCTCCAGGCTGCCGAAGTGCTCTTCGAGCTGCTGCACGCGCGCACGGCCTACGCGCGAGACGCGCGCGAAGGCGATCCAGTACTTACGTTCTAGTTCGTCCATCAGGCCACGAGTATAGGCGCCACGCCGAATGCGCGCTACTTCAAACCCAGACGTGTCAACTGGTCGTCCGGCGCCTCGATCTCGATCAGCGCGGCGCGGAGGCGGTCGGCGGCCTCGCGCTCGCGGCGCTCGCCGGCGCGGTTCTCGTCTTCCGACGGGTCGTTGTACAGGTCGTACAGGTGGTTGCCGCTGAACGGCCCCAGCGCCCAGAACGGCAGCATGTCGCCCGGCTGGAAGGGCTGGCGGATCACGGGGATCTTCGAGCCGGGCATGCGGTCGAGGAAGGCGCGATCGTCCGGCATGGGCAGCCGGAGCTTCGGCCTGCTGGGGATCGGCATCGTCGACCAGCGGTTCGACCACATCGAGATCGGCGCGTTGTCGCCGACGGGCGCCCGCGCGTACTTGCTCGTCTCGTCGATCAGGTGCACCTCGCGGCCCCAGACGCCGGACAACGCATGCTCACGCACGGAGCGCGCCTCGCCGCGGATCACCGGAATCAGCGACTTGCCGTGGGTGCGGTGCTTCACGGTCGCGCCGAACAGGTCCGCGAGCGTGGCGAAGATGTCGACGTTGGTCGAGAGCGCGCGGCGTTGTGCCGGCCGCGACGCCCGGCCACGAGACCATCAGCGGAATGTGGCCGAGCGGTCTCGTAGATCGGCACGTTGGGCTTGCCCCAGATGTCCTTCTCGCCCAGGTAGTGGCCGTGGTCCGTGCAGACGATGACGGCGGTGTCGTCCCACATGCCGTGCCGCTCGATCGCATCGACGATGCGGCCGAACCACGCGTCGATCATCGTCAGCTTGCCGCCGTAGCAGGCGCGGAGCTGACGCGCCTGACGCTCGGTCAGCACGCCCGCGGCGATGGCGCCGCTGACGTACGGCGGCCAGATCAGGTGCGGGCCGTCCCACGTGTCGTCGTACATCAGCGCGTACTCGTCGGGCGTGTCGAACGGCTCATGCGGGTCGAACTCGTCGACGAAGAGCAGGAAGCGGTCGTGGTAGCCAGCGTTGTCGTCAAGCCAGCGCGGCGGCGGCGGCCATGGTGCGCGGGCCGGGGAAGTCGGCCTCGCCGCGGAAGTAGCCGCGCGAGTTGTCGTACGGCATCTTCGCGCGGCCCATGGGCGGCGCGCCCGAGCCACGATCGTGTCGGGGCGCGTCTTCCACGGGTCGCCCTCGTGGCCGCGCTCGTAGTCCCACGCCGTGAACTCGGTGTGGTAGTTCTCGCCGCCGGTCTCGAACAGGTGCGGGTGGTCGGAGATGAGCATCGTCGTCACGCCCGCCTCGCGCAGGTACGACGTGATCGGTGCGGTCCCACAGCTCCACGGAGCCCCACGGGCGCCAGAGGAAGTCGAGTGCGCCGCAGAGCATGTCGTGGCGCGCCGGCATGCATGGCAGCGAGCCCGAGTAGTGCTTCTCGAACCGCAGCGCCCGCTTCGCGAAGCGGTCGAGGTTCGGCGTCAGGAATTCCGTGCCACCGTACGCGCCCAGCATGTGGCGGTTGAGGCTATCGAGCAGGATGACGATCGCGTTCTTCGGCAGGGTCGCGGGCTGGGTCTGGGACGCCTCGGTCATGGTGTCTCCCGTCATCGTGCCGCACGCGCGGCGCCGCTGTATCATCCCGTCGCGTCGCATGATAGATCAGGAGCCGACCATGCCCACGAAGATCACCGGCGTCCGCGCCCGCGACATCCGGATGCCCACGTCCCGCACGCAGGCCGGCTCCGACGCCATGCACACCGACCCGGACTACTCGGCCGCGTACGTGGTGCTGGAGACGGACCGCTCGGACGGCATCGAAGGCCACGGCATGACGTTCACGATCGGCCGCGGGAACGAGGTCTGCGTCGCCGCCGCGAACGCGCTGGCGCCGCTCGTGGTCGGCGAGACGCTGGAGTCGATCGCCGCCGACATGGCGGGCTTCTGGCGCACGATGACGGGCGATAGCCAGCTGCGCTGGATCGGGCCCGAGAAAGGCGCGATCCACCTCGCGACGGCGGCGATTGTCAACGCCGCCTGGGATCTGTGGGCGAAGGTCGAACGCAAGCCGGTGTGGAAGCTCGTCGCCGACATGACGCCGGAGCAGATCGTCGCGTGCATCGACTTCCGTTACATCACCGACGCGCTGACGCCGGGCGAGGCGCTGCAGATCCTGCGACGCAACGCGCCGAGCCGAGCCGCCCGCGAGGCGGAGATGCTGCGCGACGGCTATCCCGCGTACGTCACGTCGGTCGGCTGGATGGGCTACGCCGACGACCGCATCCGTGAGCTGTGCCGGCAGGCGCTGGCGGACGGCTGGACGCGCTTCAAGCTGAAGGTCGGCCGCGACGCCGCCGAGAACGAGCACCGCTGCCAGCTCGTGCGGGAAGAGATCGGCTGGGACTGCGCGCTGATGGTCGATGCGAACCAGGCGTGGGACGTCGGCGAAGCGATCGAGCACATGGCGCGGTTGCAGCCGTACAAGCTGCTCTGGATCGAAGAGCCGACGAGCCCGGACGACATCCTTGGCCACGCCACGATCCGCCGCGCGGTGAAGCCGATCGGCGTCGCCACGGGCGAGCACTGCCCGAACCGCGTGATGTTCAAGCAGCTGCTGCAGGCCGAGGCGATCGACTTCCTGCAGATGGACACCTGCCGCCTCGGCGGGCTGAACGAGGTGCTGGCCGTGCTGCTGATGGCGGCGAAGTTCGGCGTGCCGGTCTGCCCGCACGCCGGCGGCATCGGCCTGTGCGAGTACGGACAGCACGTCTCGCTCATCGACTACATCGTCGTGAGCGGCAGCCTCGAGAATCGTGCCCTGGAGTACACGGAGCACCTGCACGAGCACTTCGTCGACCCGGTCAACATCCGCCGCGGCCGCTACATGCCGCCGACGGCGCCGGGGTTCAGCATCCAGATGCACGAGCAGTCGCTCGACGACCACGAGTTCCCGAACGGGCGGGTGTGGCGGGGTTAACGCTGGCGCTTACCGCAGCGGCTGCTCCGCGAAGTCGACGGCGATCACCGTCGCATACGGGTCGATGCTCGCCTCGGGCACTGCGATCGTCAGTTCACCGAGCGGGTCGGGGTTCGCGAACGTATCGATGATCGAGCAGCGCGTCGTGAAGTCGAGCGCCGCGCCGTTCGAGAGCGCGGTCACCGCCTGCACGCGCTTGATCCGCACGCCACGGACGGAGATCGAGTCGTAGGGACGCGACAGCAGGTGCAGGTACACGCGCGAGTCGCGCCGCGTCGACGGGCCATAGTGTTGCCACGGCTCCAGCCCCGGCATCGTGCCGGCGATGCTTTCCGCGTTCCGCGCCATCCAGCGCTCGATGACGCCAAGCCGCTCCGTGAACTCCGGTTGCAGGAGACCGTCGCCCATCGGAGCGACGTTGAGCAGCAGGTTGCCGCCCTTGCCCGCGACCTCGCACAGCGTGTGGATGATCTGGCGCGCGGACTTGAAGTCGCGGTCCTCGGGGCAGTAGCCCCACGTCTCGTTGATCGTCAGGCACGTCTCCCACGGGCCGGCGGGCGGCTGCGCCGGCACGAACTGCTCCGGCGTCGCGTAGTCGCCTGCGCCCGGCAGCCGATCGTTGATCAGGATCTCCGGTTGCAGCTCGCGGATCATCGCCTCCAGCTCTTTCGAGCGCCATTGCGTCGTCGAGCGTTCCCAGCCGCCGTCGAACCAGATGACGTCGATCTTGCCGTAGTTGGTCAGCAGCTCGCGGATCTGCGCGAACATGGTGTCGACGAAGCGCGCCCAGCCCTCGGGCGACGGCTGCCTCCATCTGCCGAAGGCGTACGGCTTGTCCGTCTCGACGAACGCCGGATAGTCGGGGTGGTGCCAGTCGATCAACGAGAAGTACACGCCGACGCGGATGCCTTCCGAGCGCATCGCGTCGGCGAACGCACCAAAGATGTCGCGCCCGTAGGGCGAGTGCATGACGCCGTAGTCCGACGTCTTCGTATCGAACATGGCGTAGCCGTCGTGGTGCTTCGTCGTGAAGACGGCATACGTCATGCCCAGGCGCTTCGCCATCCGCGCCCACTCGCGCGGGTCATAGCGCCGCGGATCGAAGGTCGCGGCGGTGGAGTGGTACTGCTCGACCGGCACGTCGTGGCTGTGCGGCAAGACCGGCACGCCGCCGACGAGCGGCCACGAAAGCTCGATGCCCTGCTGGCTGCTGTGGCCCCAGTGCACGAACATGCCGAACCGCGCCGTGTTGAACCAGGTCGTCATGGCGCCATCGTAACGCGTCCGCCGCCTCACGCCAGCCTGCGAGGCTCGCCGCGCACGGCTCCTTGTGAAATCAGCCCGATCCCGTTCTACTGACGGCGCCCGACGGTCCCGGCGAGGCTTCTCGCCGGGACGCAAGCGCGGAGGAGTACGTGCCCGAAGCAGACGACGGCAACGGGGAGGTCGCCAGGCGCGGCGGCCTGCTCGGGCGGATCATCCGCAGCCCCTGGACGTTCCAGGTGGCGATCGCCGCGGTGCTCCTCGGCCTCGCGGCATGGCAGGTCGACCTCGGCGATCTACTCCACGCGTTCAACCATGCGTCGTACGGCTGGCTCGCCGTCGCGCTGGCCGTCTACTTCGCATCGCGCCTCATCCACACGGTCGAGTGGCGCATCACACTGACGAAAGTCGGCCACCCGCCGTTCGGCGGGCTCTTCGGAGCGATGCTCATCGGCACGCTCGTAAACGCCGTGATCCCGGCAAGCGCGGGCGACGTTGCCAAGGTCCAGATCATAGCCAACCGCTACGGGCTCTCGCGCACTGGCCTCATCACGGGGCGGGGGGTCGAGAGCATCGTGAACGCGCTGATCATGGTGCTGTTCATCGCGACGAGCTTCGCGCTGCCCGCTGCCGGCGTCGCCTCGGGCACCGTGCTTGCCCTCATGGCCGGCGCCGCCCTCGTGGTGTTCGTCGTGGCGGCCGTCGGCAGCAACCTGTTGCCGGAGCAGGCCCCCGCCTGGCGGTGGCTCTCGGCACTGCCCTCTCCCGCCTATAACGCGGTCAGCAGGCAATGGCCTCGCTTTTACGCGGGCCTCGAAGTCATCCGCCAGCCGCGACTCCTCCTCATCATGGTCGGCCTCAACGTCTTCGGCTGGCTCGCCGATCTGTCGATCGTCTGGGGCTACGGCCAGGCGTTCCACCTCGACGTGTCGATCGGCGCGTATCTGTCGGTAACGATCGCGGTCGCGATCATCACCGTCTTCCCCATCACGTTCGGCAACGTCGGCACGTTCGAGTTCGCGCTGCTCCGCGTCCTCGCCCTGTACGGCGTTTCGGCGGAGCAGGCGCTGGCGTTCGCCGTCGGCATGCACGTCGTCAGCACCGTGTTCAACATCGGTATCGGACTGGTCGCCATGTGGCTCATGGGCATCCGCCCGGGCGAGCTCCTCCGCCTCGGCTCGAGCGCGGAGAAGGGCGTCGCGACGCCGCCCGGCACACCGAGCATATGACGCTGCTCCGGGTCTACGAAGGCGCGCGGCTAGGCCGAGAGGATCGGGAAGATGCGGCGTTTGGCGTCCGCCGTCAGCCACTCGCACATCGACGCGCGGACCGCCCGCAGCGGCGCGAGCGCCGGCACATCGGCTGCGGGCTCGATCAGCGGAGCGAGCTTGCCGACCACCTCTCGCAGGGCCTCGTTCTCGGCGCGGAGGTCCGAAAGGCGGAGCGATACGGCGGGCCCCGGGATCGCGGCGACCGCCTTGCGCGCGGCGCGGGCGTCTTCGCTGTCGACGAGGGCCAGACCGGCGTCCGCCGACGCGAGGAGCTTGCGCAACGCCGCGCTGGCTTCCACCAGGTCAGGTACGGCGGTGTCGTAGTCGCGCTGCACGATCGCAAAGAGAAGCATCCCGAAGGCGAGCTGCGCCTGCGCATAAGACGACGTCAGCTCCGGCGCAAAGTGGGTCATCACGCCGGACTGGATCGCGCGCACGACTTCTTCGGGATACGGCCTCATGCGATGAGCTCCATCAGCTCCGCCTCCACACCAGGGTTGATGAACGCGGTCAGGGAGAGCAACAGGTCGGCCGTCTTGCCCTGGACGACGGACTTCGTGCCGGTAATGAAGATGATGGCGAACTTCACGTTCGACAGCACTTCCCAGAACTTCAGCACTTCCGGATCGACCTTCACGCCGCCCGCGCCTTCGTAGAGCTTCACGAACTCCTCGCGCGTGCAGAGGCCCCCGACGCGCCCATCGCCCGCCCATCGCCATGACTTGATGGCGAGCCAGCCGATGTCTTCGATCGGGTCGCCGGCGTGCGCCATCTCCCAGTCGAGGATGCCGGTGATACCGGTCTGGTCGTAGAGAAAGTTCCCCGTCCGATAATCGCCGTGAACGAGCGCGAGACGCGCCGGCGGCGGCGGCAGGTGCCGCTTCAGCCAGCTGAACGCGAATTCGAGCACGGGTTGCGGCTCGAGCATGTCCCGGCGCATCGTGCTCTCCCACTTCTCGATCTCGTGCATGGCGCTGGCGGCAGGCGAAGGCGGGCGTTCGAGCGACGGCAGCCGGGCGATGTCGAACGCGTGGATCCTGGCGAGAATCTCGGCCTTCTGGTGGGCGACTGTGGGGCGAACGTCCGCGAATTCCGGCGACGAAACGAGCGTGCGAGCGTCGGTCGCGCCCGGCAGCCGGCTCATGATGAAGAACGGCCGCTCGAGAGCGGTGCCGTCCCGCTCGATCCAGTGGACCTTCGGGACGGGAACCCCGCTACCTTCGAGTGCGCTGTACAGGTCGAACTCGAGGTCGTTATTGCTTTCGAGCAGGCTGGCCGTCGGATCGCGGCGGGCGATGAGGCTGCGTTCGACGGTCTGGCCGGCCTCCGTCCACCGGGCATCGAACGCCCAGGTCTCGCGCGATGCACCGCCGGGGATGCGCGCGATGTTCGCGACGCGGATGTCGCGAGCGTCCGGCATGCGCGAGGTGAGGTAGGCGGCGAGTTGTTCTTCCTGCATCGTCCGAAGAGTGTCGCGCCGGTCGTGTTGCGTCAAGGCCAAACGGCCCCTGCCGAAGGTCCCGGGCCGAGGCGAGCGGTCGACGGTTGGGTATGCGCCGGGACCGGCGTTCATCGGCCCCACGGCGGTGCGTCCGACGTCCTGTCCACGTCGACGGCTGAATCCACGGACCGTTCAAGTGCGGCGCCGATCTGCCGATACGTACCCACGCGTCGGTGCGCGCCGTTGGCCGCGCGATGCGGGGCGGGAGTGTCGCTAGCTTAGAAGGTAGATTCTCGTTGCTATGACGGCACCTCTGTTCAACGACGAGACCGAGCGGCTCGAAGCACTTTGGCGCTTCGATATCCTCGACACGGCGCCAGAACAGGCGTTCGACGACCTGACGCGCCTCGCCGCGCAGACTTGCGGCACACCGATCGCGCTGGTGACGCTCGCAGACGAGAGTCGGCACTGGGCCAAGTCGACCACCGGCACGGTCCCGCGGGAGATGCCGCGCGACATCGCGTTCTCTGAGTACGCCATCCACGAGTCCGGCCCGCTCGTCGTGCCCGACGCCCGAGCCGACGCGCGCTTCGCTGCGCACCCGCTCGTCGTATCCGAACCGTACGTCCGTTTCTATGCGGGTGTGCCACTCCGCACGCCTGAGGGGCTCGCGCTGGGCACGCTGTGCGTGATGGACACCGTGCCGCGCGTCCTGACGCAAGCACAGACCGATGCACTTGTGATGCTGGGCCGGCAGGTCGTGGCCCAGATGCAGCTGCGCCAGTACGCCTCGGCCCGCGAGGAAGACGCGGAGCGCGCGCGCGAGGCGTTGCGCGAAGAAAGCGCGTTGCGGGATCTGTTCATGGAGAGCGCGACGGGCGCCATGGTGGCGTTCGACCTCGAGCGGCGATTCACGCTGGTAAATCGCCGCATGTGCGAAATCACCGGCCGCAGCGAAGCCGATCTCATCGGCAGGCCGTTCGCGACCCTGCAATCGCCCGAGGCCATCGCCCGGCTCGCCGGCACGTTCGGCAGGATCATCACCGAACGCGCGCCGGCCGAAGGGTTGGAGACAGAACTGCTACGCCCGGACGGAGCCATCGTCAGCCTCTCGTTCAACGCGGCGCCCATCGTGCGAGACGGCGCGGTCGTCGGAGTCGCGGCGACGGCGACGGACATCACGGAGCGGAAGCGCGCGCAGGCGCTGCTCGAAGCGCAGCGGCGCATCCTCGAGATGATCCTGTCAGACAGGAGCCTCGACCAGGTCCTCATGGCGGTCGCCGTCGCCGTCGAGCAGCTCGCCGGAACGCAATGCGCCGTCCTCCTGACGGATGAGCGCGACGCGACTCTCGCGTGCGCCGCGATCCCCACGCTGCCCGAGAGCTTCGCCGCGGCGATCGACGGCATCGCGATTGGCCCGGTCGCTGCGTCCTGCGGAACAGCGGCGTTCCGCAAGGCGCCCGTGATGACGCGGGACATCGACGCCGACCCGTTGTGGCGCGACTACCGCGAGCTGGCGGCTGGCCACGGCCTGCGCGCCGCCTGGTCCACACCGATCCTGTCGCCGGAAGGGCCGGTGCTCGGGACGCTGGCGTTATACACCCGCGAGCCGCGCCTGCCGGACGAGTGGCAGGCCCGTGTCATCGAGACGGCGACGGCGCTGGCCGCACTGGCGATTCAGCGTACGCGCGCGCAGAAACAGATCGTCGATAGCGAAGCGCGTTACCGCCTGCTGTGGGAGACGTCGGTGGACGCGCTCATCGCCCTGGACGAACACGGCCGCGTATTGTTCGCAAACTCCGCGCTGCTCGACGTCTTCGGCTACACGCCGGAGGAGGTCATCGGCCACGACCTGACGGTGCTTCAGCCAGAGCGGCTGCGTGAAGCGCACCGCGAGGGTTTCCGGCGCTATGTGGCAACAGGCGAGAAGCGACTGGACTGGCGGGCCGCGCTCGCGGTCGGGCGCCACAAGGACGGCCACGAGTTCCCGATCGAGATCGCCTTTAGTGACATGTATGTCGGCGGGACCCGACAGTTCGCCGGACTTATCCGGGACATTACCGAGCGCAGCCGTACGGAAGAGACGTTGCGCGAGAGCGAGGCGCGCTATCGCGCGTTGGCGGAGAACGCGTTCGATCTGGTCTGCGAACTGGACAGCGGGGGGCGGTTTGTCTACGCCAGTCCGAACTTCGAGAGCGTGCTGGGGTACAGCCCGCCCGAGCTGATCGGGCGTGTGGCATTCGAGCTGATCCACCCGGGCGACCAGGAGCGGGTAGTGCAAGAGTACGCCGGTGCCATCGCCGATCCCGCGTCCGGCACGATTACGTTCCGCTTTCCGGCGAAGCGACACGACGTGGGCATGGCTGGACGTAAGCGCCAACGTCTACCGGAACGAAGCCGGAGAGTCACGCGCGGTCATCGTGTCGAGGGACATCGGCGAGCGGATGGCGATGGAGGCGACGCTGCGCGAGAGCGAAGCGCGGCTGCGTTCGTTCGTCAGAAACGCGCCGCTCATCCTGTTCGCGACGGACCGGGAGGGCGTGTACACGCTGTATGAAGGCCAAGGCCTCGAGCGCCTGGGGCTGCGGCCTGGTCACTATGTAGGCGGGTCGATGTTCAAGGTGCACGCCCGCTACCCGGAGGTCGTCGACGGAGCGCGCCGCGCACTCGCGGGCGAAGAAGTGACGTACCAGTTCCGCGGGCCCCTTGCGGCGCTGGAAGTACACCAGTCTCCCGTCCGCGATGAGCAAGGCGAGGTCACCGGCACGATCGGCCTCGTCATGGACGTCACCGACCGGATACACGCCACGGAAGCGCTGCGCAGGAGCGAAGAGCGCTACCGTGCCATCTACGAGACGCACGGCGCAGCGTGGATCCTCGTCGACCCGGCGACCGGGCTGATCGAAGAAGCGAACCAGGCGGCGTGCGCGTTCTACGGGTACAGCGCGGAGGAGATGGCCGGCAAGCCCGTCTCGGAGATCAACACCCTGACGCGGGAGGAGATCCTGGAGGAGATGCGACGCGCGCGCGACGAGCATCAGACCTTCTTCCAGTTCAAGCATCGCCTGAAGTCCGGCGAGATCCGCGACGTCGACGTGTACACCGGGCCGGTGGAAGTCGACGGCCGCCCGCTGCTCTTCTCCATCGTGCAGGACGTGACGGATCGGCGGCGCGCGGAATCGCTCGTTGCCGCGCAGGGTCGGCTGCTCGAGATGATCGCCGTCGGCGCGCCCATCGAGGCGGTATTCCAGACGCTCGCGACCACCGTGGAGGAGCACGCCCCCGGCGCCCTGTGCTCCGTGCTGTTGCTTTCGCCAGACGGCAAGCGGTTGCTCCACGCGGCCGCGCCGGGCCTGCCCGACGCGTACAACCAGGCCATCGACGGGATCGAAATCGGCCCCGACGTGGGCTCGTGCGGCACGGCTGCCTACCGCCGGGAGGAGGTCGTCGTCGAGGATATCGCCGTCGACCCGCTCTGGAAGAACTTCCGGGATCTTGCGCTTTCCCACGAGTTGCGCAGTTGCTGGTCGACGCCGATCTTCTCGGGCACCGGTGAGGTGCTCGGCACGTTCGCCGTGTACTACCGGACGCCGGGCGGCGTACGCGGCGGCGATCGCGCGCTTGTTGGGATGGCCACGCACGTTGCTGGCATCGCCATCGAGCGCGAGCGCGCCGAGAAGGCGATGCAAGGTCGCACGGGCGAGCTGGAGCGCATGTACGAGCGCCTCGCTGAAGCGAACACCGAGCTTGAAACATCGAACACGCGCATCGAGGAAAAGTCGGCCCTCCTGGAGCGGGCGCTGGAGCTGGAGCGTGAGCGCTCGCGCCGCGACCAGCTGACGGGGACGCTGAACCATGCCGCGATTACCGACGCGCTTCGTGAGGTGATCGACGAGGCGAACGCCGATACCCTCGCGATCGCGATGGTGGACGTTGACGGATTGAAGGCGGCCAACGACACCTACGGCCATCAAGTGGGTGATGCCGTGCTGGCGCTCGTGGCGCGACACCTGATGCGAGACGGCGCCGCCGTCGGCCGGTATGGTGGCGATGAATTCGTGTCGATCCTGCGCGGGGCCGACCAGCAAACGGCCGAGGCGTACCGCGACAACGTCCTCGCATCGCTCGCGGGCGCGACACTGACGGACCTGCAGACGGGCGCACGCGTGCCGGTCGTGGTGAGCATCGGACTCGCAATGTTCCCCGAGGAAGGGGAGTCCGCGGACGACTTGATCCGCCTTGCGGACAGCGCGATGTATGCGTCGCGCCGACAGGGGATGGCGCGCAGTGCCGGAGCGCTCAGCCGCACGCCCGACGGCGCCCGCGCGGCCGAGCTGGTTGGCGAACTGGTGCCGTACCTGACGTCGCCGGGCGACCTTGAGCAGAAGCTCCGGCTCGTCTCGCAGCGCCTCTCTACCGGCAACGGCTACGACGCTGTGACGTTCGCCGTGTTCGATGAGGTGCCGGGCGGGCCGGCGCGGGCGAACGTCTACGCCGATACGCCGCGCGACATCACCGAGGCCTGGACCGACGACCAGCGAAGCGAAAGCGAGCCCCACCCGATGCGGCTGCTGCTCGATCGCACGCACCGCCCCGTGATCATCGACGACGTACAAACGAGCGACCTGATCACACCCGTGCAGAAGCAGCTGCTCGCGGCGGCCGGCCTGACGTCGGGCCTCGTAGCGCCGATGATCTGGCACGGCCAGGTCGTGGGAATGCTGTCGGTCGGCAGCAAGCAGCGCGCGGTCTTCGGCCCGCACGACGCGCAGTTCCTCCTCACGATCGCCTCGCAGGTGACGGCAATCATACGCATGTCGACCCTGGTCGACGAGCTGCAGACATCAACGTCGCGGCTGCGTGAGGCACACGAGGGCACGGTGCTGATGCTGGCC
Organism: uncultured Chloroflexia bacterium; assembly: GCA_963743185.1. GTDB lineage: Bacteria > Chloroflexota > Dehalococcoidia > DSTF01 > JACRBR01 > JANXYW01. Next base: position 159,802 of record CAVUOT010000012.1, read on the forward strand.
AGCGCCGCTGAGGCGCACGACCATACGACCGGCCGCCACCTGCAGCGCGTGCGGGCGATCACCGAAGCGCTGGCGCGCGAGCTGGGCTACAACGACGACGACGTCTCCGCGCTCGGCATGGCGGCGACGCTGCACGATATCGGCAAGATCCGCGTGCCGGACTCGGTGCTCGGGAGTTCGAACTCGCTGGCAGAGACCGAGTGGATCTTGATGAAGCAGCACACGTTGTGGGGCAGCGCGTTCCTTGCGGGCCAGCCGGGGTTCGAGCTGGCGGCGAGCGTCGCGCGGCACCACCACGAACGCTGGGACGGCGGCGGTTACCCGGACGGCCTGGCCGGCGACGACATCCCGGAGAGCGCGCTGATCACGACGATCGCCGACAGCTTCGACGCGATGACGAACAACCGGCCGTACCGCCGCAGCCGCCCCGTCGACGAGGCGGTGCGCGAGATCGTCGCCTGCTCCGGCACGCAGTTCAGCCCGCGTGTCGTCGACGCATTGGTGCGCCTGTTCGAGCGCGGCGACCTGGACTTCGTGCAGCCGGACGAGGACGAGTTGCACCTGGCGGCATGAGCCGTGACGCCCGCCGGGTGCGTGGTACACTACCCCTCGCCACGCGCGGAGGGGTCGCATAGTGGCCTAGTGCGGGCGCCTGCTAAGCGCTTATCTCGGGAAACCGGGATCGAGGGTTCGAATCCCTCCCCCTCCGCCAGTTAACGAAGAGTTGGCGAGCCCGCCCAGCGGGCGAGCCAGCCGTTCGTCACGGAAGTTCCAGCCTTCTTGGAACTCAGCACAAGGTTCGAGCCTGTGGAACAAGTTATAGAACTTCCTGATCAGCCGATATTCAAGGCCGTTGTTCTTACGGCTGACAAGTTCGAGGACATGGAAGTCTTCTTCCCTGTGTTCCGCTTGCTTGAGGAGGGATGGCAAGTAGATATTGCCGCCCCCGACATGAAGGACATGAGCGGAGAGAACGGCTACGTCCTAAAGCCCGATAAGACCATCGACGAAGTTGACCCCGACGAATACCATTTGCTCATCGTCCCCGGCGGCTTTCCAGACGGTGCCCCGGCAACCGTGCGCAAGATCAGACGGGCGCAGGAGATCACGAAGTCATTCTTCGAGAAGAACAAGCCCGTCGCCTCGATTTGCCATGGACCCTGGACGCTCGTGTCGGCTGGTGTCGTGAGAGGCAGGCGTCTCACTTCCTACTGGCACGATGGCGTGCCTGAAGAAATAACGAAGGCGGGCGGCATCTGGGAAGACGAAGAGGTGGTTGTCGACGGCAATCTTGTCACCTCGCGCTGGCCGATGGATCTCCCCGCATTCATGCGAGAGGTGATGAAGCTGGCTAGACAGGTCGAGCACAGCCAAACTGCCACATAGCAGAAGAGGCGCCCCATCGGGCGCCTCTCCAGACAACTAACAAGCTTCGAGCTATCCGCCCTGAAACGGCGGCCTCGGCGGGCCTGGAGGTGCATCGGGGCGGTTTGGCCGCCGGTCGCGCAGACCGCCGTCGGCGCTGCGGGCCGGGCCGCCGCTGCTACCGCCGCCGCCAGGGCGCCGGTCGCGGCCACCGCCGCCGTATCCACCACCACCACCACCTCCGCGAGGCGGTCCGCCTCGATCGCCGCCGCCTCGGCCGCCACCGTAGCCACCACCACCGCCACCGCCGCGCGGTCCGCGGTCACCACCGCCGCCGCCCGGGCGCGAGCTGCGCTCGGCCGCCTGCCGCGCGACTACAGCCGCCACGTCCGTCTCGCCGGCGAGCACGGCGCGGCGTGACAGGTTGATCCGGCCCATCGAGTCGACCTCGGTCACCATCACCTGCACTTCGTCACCGATACTGACGACATCCTCCACCGACGGCACACGGAAGTCCGCCAGCTCGGAGATGTGCACCAGCCCGTCCTTGCCCGGCGCGATCTCCACGAACGCGCCGAAGTTCATGATCCTCGCGACGCGGCCCGTGTAGATCTGGCCGACCTCCACGTCCTTCGTCATCCCTTCGATGATCGCGATCGCCCGCTTCGCCGACTCTTCGTCGGTTGCGCCGATGAACACCGACCCGTCGTCCTCGATGTCGACCGTGCAGCCCGTCTCTTCGATGATCGACCGGATCACGCGCCCGCCGGGCCCGATCACCGTGCCGATCTTCTGCGGGTCGATCTGCAAGCGGTACATCCGCGGCGCGTACGGCGACATCTCCTTGCGCGGCTCCGAGATCGCCTCCAGCATCTTCCCCATGATGTGCATCCGGCCCGCGCGCGCCTGCGTTACGGCGTCCCGCAGCACCTCCATCGGGATGCCCTGGATCTTGATGTCCATCTGCAGCGCGGTGATGCCCTTCTCCGTGCCGGCGACCTTGAAGTCCATGTCGCCCATCGCGTCTTCCAGCCCGGCGATGTCGGTCAGCACCTTGTACTTGCCGTCCGCGCCCATGATCAGGCCCATCGCCACGCCGGCGACCGGCGCCTTGATCGGCACGCCGGCGTCCATCAGCGAGAGGATCGTGCCGCACGCGCTGCCCATCGACGTGCTGCCGTTACTCGAAAGCACTTCCGACACCACGCGGATCGTGTACGGGAACTCCTCGACGTCCGGCAGGACCGCCGACACCGCGCGCTCGGCCAGCGCGCCGTGACCGATCTCGCGGCGCCCCGCGCCGCCCATCCGGCCTGTCTCGCCAACCGAGTACGGCGGGAAGTTGTAGTGGTGCATGAACCGCTTGCTGCTGATCGGCGAAAGCGTGTCCAGGCGCTGCGCGTCGCCGACGCCGCCCAGCGTCGTAACGCTCAGCACCTGCGTCTGGCCGCGCGTGAACAGCCCGGTGCCGTGTACGCGCGGAAGCACGCCCACCTGGCACCAGATCGGCCGTACCTCGGCGGACTTGCGCCCGTCCGGCCGCCGGTCGTCGTTCAGGATCGACTCCCGTACCGTCTTCTTGATGAACGCGTCCAGCGCCTCGCCGACGGCCTTGGGCGTGTACTCGTCGCCGTACTTCGCGACCAGGCGCTCCTTGTGCTCGTCGAGCGAGCCCTGCCGCTCGTCCTTCGCCAGCGCCAGGAACTCCTCGACGTTGCCCGCGAGGTCCGCGAACACGAGCTTCTTCAGTTCGTCCGGCACCGCGACCGGCGTGAACTCCCACTTCACGGGCTTCAGCGCCGCCACGATCTCTTCCTGCAGCTCGATCAGGATCTGGTTCTGCTGCTGCGCGAACTCCATCGCACCGAGGATGATCTCCTCCGGCGCCTCGCTCGCACCCGCCTCCACCATCATGATCGCGTTCTTCGTCCCGGCGACGACGATGTCGATGATGCTCTCTTCGAGCTGCTGGAACGTCGGGTTCACGACGTACTTGCCGTCGATGTAGCCCACGCGCACCGACGACACCGGCCCCGCGAACGGGATGTCCGAGATCGACAGCGCCGCCGACGCGCCGACCGTGCCCAGCACGTCCGGGTCGTTCTCCTTGTCCACCGCCATCACCGTGATGACGACCTGCACCTCATTGCGCATCCCCTTCGGAAAGAGGGGGCGCAGCGGCCGGTCCGTCAGCCGCGCGCTGAGCGTCGCTTCGGTTGAAGGCCGCGCCTCGCGCCGGAAGAACGCGCCGGGGATCTTGCCCGCGGCGTACATCTTCTCTTCGAAGTCGATGGTCAGCGGGAAGAAGTCCATCCCGGGCCGCGGCGTCCGCGCCATCGTCGCGGTGCACAGCACGACGGTATCGCCGTAGCGGATCCAGACCGCGCCGCCGGCCAATCCGGCCACGCGCCCATGCTCGATGGTCAGCGTCTTGCCGCCCAGTTCTCGTGTGAATGTCTTGATATCAGGTCCAGCCATGTGTTGAGGATCCTCCGTCCTTCTTGGGTGAACGGGCCCGTTGTAGGCCCGGGTAATGCGTCAAGAGCGCAGGGTTCTCTCTCGTACGGACAGGTCTTCAGACCTGGCCCGCTCGCGGATCAGCGACACGCACGCTCGTTGCGGCGCGCTCGCGCCCAACGCGTTCGTCGATCCATGAGAGAGGTAACGCTGATCTCGTACGTCTTCCGTCAGGTGCCCGCGTCCCTGACCCGGGCAAATGGAAAGGCCTCCGCGGGCACCTGCCCTACTTGCGGAGGCCGAGCTTTGCGAGGATCGCGCGGTAGCGCGATACATCGTTCGAATTGAGGTACGCCAGCTGCCGCCGGCGCTGTCCGACGAGCTTCAACAGCCCGCGCTGCGTGTGGTAATCGTGCTTGTTCGCCTTCAGGTGCTCGGTCAGATAGTTGATCCGCTCCGTAAGCAGCGCGATCTGGACCTCCGCGGACCCCGTGTCCGTCTCGTGCCCCTTGTACTGTCCGATAACCTCAAGCTTGCGCTCTGCAGTCAGCGCCATAGAGTCTCGTCTCTCCTCGTATTCATCGATGGAGTCTATCGGACTCCGCCCGCAAAGGGCAACCGGGGAATCCCCGCGCCCGTTGGCCGGTGCCCGATTCACACGCAAGGCGTGACTCATAACCGCCCGCACCTGCGCATCCCCCGAAGCCGGACCGGACGCGGCGCAGATCGCCGTCTGCTTCCGCTCCCGCCAAGCAGGGCTCGCTCCTGACCAGCGAAGAACTCGCAAGCCACCCAATGGGAGAACCACGCGCCGCCACTCCCGCTATCATGCCCCGATGCCGCTCCTCCAACCTCCGACCTCCAACGGCCAGCGACCAACCGTCGCCATCGTGACGGACAGCACTGCCTGCATCCCCCCCGACCTCGCCGAGCAGTACGGCATCGAGATCGTCCCCGTGCACCTGATCTTCGGCGGCCGCACCTTCGTCGATTCCATCACCAGCGACACGAGCGAGTTCTACGAACTGCTTGCGAAGTCCGGCGATCGCCCCACCACCGCCGCGCCATCACCGGGCATGTTCCTCGAAGCCATCAGCCGCGCCGCTCGCCGCGCCGACGCCGTGCTGTGCATCACCGTCTCCGCGCAGTTCAGTGCGATGTACGATTCCGCCCGCCAGGCGATCGAGATCGCCAGGGCCGAGGCTCCGCACGCGGATATCCGATTGCTCGACTCCCGCAACGCCGCCATGGCCCAGGGCTTCATCGTGCTCGAAGCCGCCCGCGCGGCCGCCGCCGGCGCCACGATCGACGAAGTCGCCGCCCGCGCCGAAGCGATGAGCACGCGCGTCACCCTCCTCGCCATGCTCGACACGCTCAGCTATCTCGCGCGCAGCGGCCGCGTACCGCGGGTCGCCGCCTGGGCAGCCGGCATGCTCCAGGTCAAGCCGATCGTCCGCTTCAGCGCCTCCGACATCAAGCTCGTCGCCCGCACCCGCACGCGCGCCCGCGCGCTTGAGCGCATGATCGAGCTCTTCGCCGCGCAGACCACCGGCCGCCCCACACACCTGGCCGTCCATCACGCCAACGCCCCCGCCGACGCCGAACGGCTCCTCGCGGCCGCGCAACGCCGTGTCGATCTCGTCGAGTCCTGTGTCACCGAGTTCACGCAGGTCATGGGAGTCCACACCGGCCCCGGCCTCGTGGCCCTCGCCTGGTGGTGTGACTGACTCGGGCGAGCGGAGCGCACACTCTGCCGGCGTCGGGACCAAACCCGATTCTCACCACGAAATCTGCTTCCCATCCGCGATCGTCTGTGGATAAACCCGCCCTCCTGTCATAATGCCGCGACGTACCGGGAACCGCCGCTGCCAGCACCGACGCAGGAGAACACCACCAGATGAGCCGAGAACAACGCAGGGCCGACCGGAGAAAGCAGACGAAAGCCGGCGCGCCGCCACCGTCACGCCGGACCCCCGTCAAGGTGGGTGGCGGCAGCCGCCTTCCGACCGCTGCACTGGCGATCGCGGGAGGCATCGTCATCGTCGTCGGCCTCATCGTGTACCTCGTCGTCCAGAGCAACTCCGGCGGCGTCAGCGCCGACAACGCGACGCAGGCCGAGCAGAACACGAGCACCGACATCCCGGGCACGTACGTCCAGAGCCAGGGACGCGGACACTTCCCGGGCGGCTTCACCGGCCATCAGATGACCCCGTTCTGCGACGGCGTCGCGGTGTCGGAGTCCGCCAAACTCACCATCATCGGCGGCGGCACACCGGCATCAGGCACAACCACCAGCACGTCTTCGACGTCGACGCCCGCGCCTTCGGCCACACCGAGCCCCGGCGCCAGCCCCACGGCGCACGGCACGGTCAACACCACGCCGACCGTCCCGTCGAACTGCTACAACAGCAACCCGCCGTCCTCCGGCGAGCACCTCAACGTTCAGCGCAACGTCGACGTCGGCGGCGGCAACATCATGAACATCCCCGCCGATCCCGACGTCTACCCCGACGACGTCGAGACGCCCCGCGACGCTATTCCGCACATTCTCGAGCATGCGGGTGTCTTTGTCGGCTGGAACTGCAAGAGTGGCGACACGGCCTGCACGGACGTCGTGCAGAAGCTCAAGGACCTCGCCAACGATCGCATCAGCAACTTCGACAACCGCGTCGTCCTGGCGCATGACGGCGATCTGCCCGAGGGCACCATCGGCATGTCGTCGTGGACACGCATCCTCGACTTCCCGTACACCGATTGGGACCAGCAGAAAGCCACGGTCCAGAAGTTCATGGCGAAGAACTCCTGCCGCTACGACCCCGAAGGGTTCTGCAAGTAGCGAGCAGTGAGATCACTGTAGGGGCACGCGGTGGCGTGCCCGCGCCCGCCGAACCATCGCCGCCAACAGCAAGCAGAGAGGGACGCCCGCTTGGGCGCCCCTCTCTTCGTCTACCGCACGATGAACCCACAACATAACGACTACAAACCAGCCGCCCGCTGCACCGCTGGATACACCCAGCGCTGCATCCCCGCCGCCAGCGCCAACCCCACCACGCACACCGCGCAACCGACCACTGCATCCACGATGTAGTGGTTCGCCGTGAATACGATCGCCGCCATCTGCGCCCACGGCAGCAGCAGGCCGAACGCCCGCAGCAGCGGCTGCCGCATCGTCACAAAGATCGCCCCGCCGATGATCATCGCCCACCCGAAATGCAGGCTCGGCACCGCCGCGTACGGGTTCACGAACGCGCCCAGCGACTGCGCCTGATAGCTCAGCGCGTTGTACTTCTCGATCGTCCCGACGAACTCGCCCGTCGGCAGCAGCCGCGGCGGCATCACGGGAAACAACACGTAGATCACCAGGCTGATGGCGCCCGACAGCAGGATCGCATCGCGCGCGACGGTGTACTCGTGGCGACGGAAGAAGTACATCCACAATCCGACCGCGACGATCAGCGGAAAGTCCATCCAGAAGTAGATGAAGTTGAACAGCGAGATCAGCAGCCGCCGATGCAGCACGATCTCCTGCAGCCGCGGCTCCCAGAAGATCCCCATCGCCCGCTCGAAGTCGATGATGCGACCCGCGTTCGCGAACGCCTCGTCGTGCCGGTACACGACCGCGCCTCGCACCAGGAAGTAGAACAGGAACGCCAGCGCGACCAGCCCGATCTCGAACACATCGCGATACACGCGATGCCGCTGCAACAGCTCGACGCCGCGCCGGACAAACGCCTTGCGACTTTCACGCCCGCGCATCACATCAAGCATCTGTTGTACGTCGCCTGTTGTCTGTTGTCTGTTGTCTGTCGTCTGCTGACCCGGTTGCTCTCTGCTCTATGTTCTCGCCCGCTCCACTCTATGTGCCACGCCGGCGCCTCGCAACGCACATAACACCGCCGTTATGCGGAGCCGCGCAGTGCGCGCAACCGCCACGAAACATTACGTGCGCACGCGTCGCAGCGACGCTGTGGAAAGGGGAGAAATTTCGCCGGTCGAGTCGTCATAAAAGCCTTGATCACCTCACGGCACCCACGTATCATCCCCCTGTCCTGAGGGGCTCCGGACGGCCTCACGCGGACTGCACCGCCACCAGGTGCATCCGCACCGCGGCCAGGGAGGGCAATGAACCGCGGCGACGCCAGCACACACGACGGAGACCACAACCTCAGGAAGCTCTAGGGCATCATCACTCGCTCAACCGCGCGCTGTTCACCGGACGCATCGTCGGGAGGGATCCGTGTCGCCTGTTGCAGGACCCAGCATCACACCTACACCCTGCACCAATCGCCGTGCCGCGGACACCTCGCGCGCGCACGCCGCCATGTGGCCGCGACGCCGCGCGACGCTCAACACCGCCATCATTCCGCTCGTCGCCGTCCGCGCGCCGGAATGGTCAGCGCATCAGCATCGCGTCTCCACGTCGTGGACAGCGGCTGCGGATGAGGTGCGCGTGCGGCGCAAGCTCCCGCCTCTCATCACACCTCTGATCTCGCTCCACGCTCCGTCGTGGTCCGCTCACGCCGACGACCAGCGACCAGCGACCAACGACCAACGACCAACAGCCAACAGCCCACAGCCAACGGCCAACGCACGATGAACGCCGCCACGAGCTCCCTGACTCCCGCCACCACCTGGGCTGCCACGCTCGGCCAGCTCCAGATGATCGTCACCCCCGCCAACTACGACACCTGGCTGCGCGAGACCGTCGGCCTCCGGCACCAGGACGGCTGCTTCGTCGTCGGCGCCCAGAACGACTTCGCCACCGAGTGGCTCCAGACGAAGCTCCGCCCCCTGATCCTCAAGACGCTCGCCCGCGTCCTCGGCCACGCCGTCGAGATCGCCTTCGAAGTCGTCCGCGCGCACGATGCGCCCCCGCCCGCGCTCATCGCCGATGCCGCCGCGCCCGGTTCGGCCGACGAGGTGCCCGCGTTCCTCCGCCGGACCAGCGCGCCGCCCGCGCTCAACCCCGCACTCACCTTCGACACCTTCGTCGCCGGCGACGAGAACCGCATGGCGCTCGACGCCGCCCGCCGCGTCGTCGCCGCGCCCGGCGTCATCAACCCGCTGACCATCTACGGCCCCGCCGGGCTCGGCAAGACGCACCTGCTCAGCGCCATCGGTCACGCCGCGTACGCCGACGGGCGCACCGTCGTCTACGCACCCGCCGAGCGCTTCGGCAACGACTACGTCCGCGCACTCGGCGGCAAGCTCGAGCAGTTCCGCCAGCGCTATCGCACCGCCGACATCCTGCTCATCGACGACGTCCAGTTCCTCGAAGGCAAGGAGAAGTTCCAGGAGGAGTTCTTCCACACCTTCAACGACCTCCACGCCGCCGGCAAGCAGATCGTCGTCTGCGGCGACCGCATGCCCGCGCAGATGACCGGCCTCAGCGACGCCCTCCGCTCGCGACTCCAGTGGGGCCTCGCCGCCGACCTCCGCCGTCCGTCGTTCGCGACGCGCCTCGCCATCCTCCGCGCGAAGGCGCTCCACCACGCCGTGCAGCTCCCCGAGACCGCGCTCGAGACGATCGCCGAACGCTGCTGCCAGTCCGTGCGCGAGCTCGAGGGCTACCTCAACCGCGTCCTCGCCTACATCCCGCTCGTCGGCGGCCACGCCACGCCCGACGCGATCGCGCACGCGCTCTCGCCCTTCGCCGACGCAGACGGTCGCCGTGACGACCCGGCCCCCGACCCCGACGCCATCGTCGCCGCCGTGAGCCGCCGCACCGGCGTCACGCCCGCCGACGTCCGCGGCCGCAGCCGCAGCCGCGACGTCACCTACGCCCGCCACCTCGCCATGTACCTGCTGAAGGAAGATGCCCGCAGCACCGTCGCCGAGATCGGCCGCCACCTCGGGCACCGCGACCACAGCACCGTCCTCGCCGGCATCGCCCGCATCGCCGGCGAGCTCAAGACCCGCCCCGAAACCTGCGCCGACGTAGAGTCGGTGCGCGAAGCGCTGCGCGCAGCGGGTGCGGAGCAACACGCGCGGGCGGGGTGAGCGCACGGCTGGGATGCAGCCGTCGGATGCGGCACAGGCTCCGATGCGCGAGGCAGAACCTAATCCGCCAGCGTCCACCGCCCGTACGGCAGGTCGCCGCCGCCACCAACCTCGAAGACGGCGTCGGCGACTTCTGCGTCCGTCGGCAGGTGGCTGCCGAACTCCAGATTGTGGCAACCCGGGCTCTTCAGGCCGGTCCTCGTCCCGGACGACCAGAACTGCTGCGAGCAACTCTGCACCACGCTGATGCTCTTCGTGATGTCGGACGCGGCGGACGTCGGCCCGTGCCGCAGTCGGTAGATCAGGATCACGGTCTGGTCCGTCATTGGCGCGTACTCCACGCCGTTCTTGCCGTACGCCTTCAGGATGCTCACCTTCACCCTGTCGGCCGGCGTCACGTTCGACAACGCCTGCAGCCAGCGGTGGTATCGGCCCCACATCGCCCACGCGTCCCGCGCCGACCGCGCCTTGTCCGGCAGCAGGTCGGTCATCTCCTGGGCGGCGTCGCTCGACATCGACAGGTCGGGCGGCCGCTCGAATCCGAAGAACGCCTTCGCGTCGAATGCGTTCACCAGCCCCAGGTTCGCCGCCGACGAGCACGCGTTGACGAAGATCATCGTGTGAGAGAAGTCGAGGCCCTTCTTCTCTCGCAACAGCCGGAAATACTCCGATGACACCCAGAGCTCCAGCCTGCCGTCGACCTCCACGTTCGCCCGGATCGTCTTCTTCAGGTCGTCATCAAGCGGCAGCCCGGCCTCGCGCAGGACCTTCTCGCGGATCGCATCTTCCAGCGTCGTCTCGTCCTCGTGGCGGATCTTCCGCTCGCCGATCACGGCCTTGCGGTCCTCGTCCGAAAGCGTGCCCATCTCCAGCTTGATGACGTTGCCGTCGTACGCCGCGCCGTGCGTCATGATGTAGATCACGCCGTACTCGCTGCTCGTCAGTTTCTTCGTCAGCGCGACCAGCGCGTCGATCCCGGTTTCGACCGGCTTCCCCTTCTCAACGCGCCCGAGGATCGTCTCGACCGCGTACCCGGCCCGTTTCAGGTTTGCCGTGATGCACTCGATGTTGTTCCCGCCGCTGCCGTCGCGAAACCCCGACCACGTGCCGACCGTCAGGCGGTCGCCCTTGTACACCGGGCCCGGGTGCGGCATGTCGTACAGGGGCGCGAACAGCAGCGCCGTACGCGCCCCCGCGGGCGGCGAGTCGTCGCTCGTGATCGGCTTCGGCTGCCCCTTGGGGTTGTAGTTCGTCACGCCGTACAGGCTGCCCTTGCGGCTGGATGCCCTCACGCCCCGGCTGCGCGATGTTGCCTTGCTTGGTCTTCGCGACCCCGCTCGGCGCACTCGGCAGCGTCTGGCACGCCGACGCCGCCGTCGTCACCGGAGCTGCCGAGACATACGGCTCAGATGATTGCTCGCCACTCGCCGAGATGCCGCCCTCTGTCAACGTCATCCGCTCGGTCAGCAGGTCTTCGTCGTGACCGTCCTTGTAGTGAATGACGGCGTTCAGCCCGTTCGGTGAAATGTCCACACCCGTGACGTCGCTGAAGCTCTTCGCCCGGTCCGCCGCCGCCGTCACTGCGGCCTCCCATGTCATCTGTTTGTCGTTCACGCTCTCGACGTACGTCTTCATCGCCGCCGCCGTCGCGTACTTGTCGTCGAAGAGCGACCAGTTCGCCTGCAGATCGGAGAGGCCGCCCGGCGCCCGCGGTCGCGTCGCCGGTCGCCGCGGCCTCGTCGCCCGGCGTGGGCTGAGCGTCGGCGGCTCCGGGCGCCGCACGCTTCCACGTCGATGAGCCAGCGCCTTCGCCGAACATCTTCACCGGGATCTCGAGCGTGTCGCCGTCAAGCTTGTACGGCTGATCCGTCGCCGAGATCCCCTGCTCCTTGAATGCGATCGTCATTCGCCCGTCGCTGATGCTGTATGTGCCGCTGTCCGTCAGCTCTTCGTCGGCGCTCACCGCACGCAGCGACAACGTCCCCTTATCGAGGACGAGCGTCACCGTCGCCCCGGCTTTCGGACGCGTGCCGTCCGAGTCCTGGACGACGACATACGTTCCGTTGATGTCAGCCGCGGGCGCCGGCGTAACGCTGCCGGACGGACTCGACTTGCCGCCCCCGCACGCGATGAGGAACGCGGCCATCGACGAAGTCGGCGAGAAGCAGAGAGAACGGAGCAGCGGCGAGCCGTAAGGAACATAGAAATAGCGCCTCTCAATGAGCAACGATCCTGCTCGGAGCCGCCCGTCCATCCATCCCGGTGACTATTCAATGCTCGGCGCGGCTAGACCGATCCCGTAGCCTACCGCCAATTCGACGACGGGGTACAGCGGACGGAGGACGCACGGCACGATGGCCGGGAAGGTGAGGTCGCGCGGCGGCGCGGCAGCGCCGGCCAGACCGAGCCGCCGACAGTGTCAGCGCGCGCCCTCGTGGCCGACACGCCCCGCGCCCTCGCGCGATGCCGGCGGCCTCACGCGCGCCGCGTTCCGCGCGGCCAGGATCCGGAAGAACGTGAAGAACAGCACGGCGAGGCCGCCGGCGAGGTACACCATTTGCGCCCAGGTCTCGTGAGAGTCGGTCCCCGACGTAATGCCGTGCACGAGCGCCCCGCCGAACAGCGCGAAGCTCGCGTAATGGAGCGCGCGCCAGCCGCGCTGCCCGATCCATCGCTTCGCGTAGAAGCTCAGCGTCACGATGACCGATCCGTACAGGACGATCGCTCCAAGCCCCACCGCGATCGGCCGGTACGCCGATGCGAACGGGACCAGCAGCTCGATCAGCGTGAAGTGAGAATACGGGTCCGGCAGCAGGATGAGCGCATGGAACGCCATCGCCAGGACCACGAAGACCGACAGGAATTGGTGCATGTCGTAGACCCACGGGCGGATCAGCAGCCCGTCGAACACGCGCGAGCTGACGCCGAGCCCGAGCAGCACCGAACTCAGCAGCAACCCGAACGCCACGAAGCCGCTTGCGCGCCCCATGTACCACCACGTGTGCACCGAGTACATCTGGTCCGCCGCCGCTGGCGCGCCCGACGGCATCGAGAGCTGCAGTGCCATCCCTCCGCCGAAGAGCACAGCGGCGGCGAGCGCCGCGAGGCGCAGGACGCGCATCGATGTGGCTTGCACGCCTTAGCTCACTCTCGTTCGCGTCACGGGACGTGGACTGACGGCGGCTCGCTGCGGAGGTGCCGCGACCGCGCGGCCGCCCGGGGCGGTGCGGCCAGCCGCTGGCTGTGTCGTCACGGCCGGAGGCACCGGCAGCGCCGGGCTGTACTGGGCGCCCGTGAGCTGCGGCTCGACAGGCGGCTGCTCGACCGTCGCGCTACCGCGTCCTGCGAAGGCGGCCGCCCAGATCCAGATCGCCGCAAACGACCCGAGCGCGACCGCTATCGACGTGATCTTGCTGGTCAGGAATCGCACGTTCATGGCCCGAGCTCCGTCGCGTCCGCGCTAATCGTCGCCTTCGTGCTCGCCCCCATCGTGATCGCGATCATGGCCGTCATCGTCGCCCTCATGCTCGCGCCGGTCACCGGCGGCGGGTTGGTCGGACGGCTGCAGGGTTGCCTGGTCGATGTTGACGAATTCGGCGGCAGGCGCGGCCGGAACCACGGCCGGTTCCTGCGCCGGCAGTTGCTCAGCCGGACTGGCCCCGATGATCGTCGGGGATTGGGTTGCGCCGCCGGCTCCGCTCCACGCGAAGACGCCAGCGTTTGTGCCGTACGTGAGGACGAAGAATCCCACGAACACCGTCAAGACGAGTGATGCTGCGAGTGCCCAACGGCGAGTCATGGTCCGCTACCTCCGCTTTACTGCGCCGGGGACTGTTCCCGGCCACCGCTCCGAACCGCGCTCGCTCCCGTGTGAGGGGGTCGAACGGATTGAAGATTTCCCACACTTCACATTGATTCTAAGCCATGCGAAGCCGCGATCTAAGGGGCATTGTGCTACGGAACGATTACGCAACTCGCGACTGTCGAAACGATCGAGCGAACCGATCCGCCCGTGCGAACCAGGGTCGGTCGAACGTGCCGACCGGCAGGCTCCGAGCTCGCCGCGCGTCAGGCGGCTCCGTGGCAGTGCTTGAATTTCCGGCCGCTGCCGCAGGGGCACGGGCTGTTGCGGCCGGCCGACGCGCCGGCCCTCTGGAGCTCGGCGTCCTTGCGCCTCATGTACGCGCTGACGCCGGCAGGCGCGCGGTTGTACCTCAACTCGTTCGCCATGAAGCGCATCGGCTCGTCGATGTGGTGAAAGAACGCCTTGTACCCGGCGCACAGATAGTTCAGCCCCGCCTCGCCGTCGGGCGTCTCGATGAAGCGGTTCTTCGGGCACTCGCCGTGACAGGCGAAGCGCACGTCGCACTCGCGGCAGTAGCGCGGCAGCGTGTCGCGCTTGTCGTTCCCGAACTTGCGCTGCTTCTCCGATGCGACCAGCTCGATCATCGAGTCGCGTTCGATGTTGCCGAGCAAGTGCTTCGGCTCGACGAAGTGATCGCACGAATACAGGTCGCCGTTGTGCTCCAGCGCCAGCGCGCCGCCGCACGTCTCAGCGAAGATGCACATGCCGGGCGGCGCGCCTGCCCACGATGCGAGCGCCGCGTCGAACAGCTGCACGTACACGCTCCCGACGTCGCGGCGCACCCACTCATCGAAGACGGCGACGAGAAAGCCCCCCCACGCCTCCGCGCTGACCGAGCGATCGGAGACGGTCGCTCCCTCCTGCAGAAGCGTTCCGCCGTCCGCATTGATGCGCTCGACGATAGGGATGAACTGGATGAAGCGCGCACCCGCCTCGTCCCTCAAGAACCGGTACACCTCGAGCGGGCTGCCGGCGTTCGCCGCGTGGACGGTCGTGAGAACGTTGTAGTCCACGCCATGCCGTTGCAGCACGCGAAGGCCGTCCATCACGCGATCGAACGTGGGCTTGCCGCCTTTGTCGACACGGTACGCGTCGTGCAGATGGCGCGGGCCATCGATCGAGATCCCCACCAGGAAGTCGTGTTGCTTGAAGAAGGCAGCCCATTCGTCGTCGATCAGCGTGCCATTCGTCTGGATCGTGTTCACGATGCGCCTTCGTGCTCGCCCCCATCGTGGTCGCGATCATGGCCGTCATCGTCGCCCTCATGCTCGCGCCGGTCACCAGCAGCGGGTTGGTCGGACGGCTGCAGGGTTGCCTGGTCGATGTTGACAAATTCGGCGATAGGCGCCGCCGGAATCACGGCCGGTTCCTGCGCCGGCAGCTGCTCGCCGGGACTGGCCCCGATGATCTTCGGGGATTGGGTTGCGCCACCGGCTCCGCTCCACGCGAAGACGCCAGCGTTTGTGCCATACGTGAGGACGAAGAATCCCACGAAGACCGTCAAGACGAGTGATGCCGCAAGTGCCCAGCGACGAGTCATGGTCCGCTACCTCCGCTTTACTGCACCGGGACTGTTCCCGGCCACCGCTCCGAACCGCGCTCGCTCCCGTGTGAGGAGGTCGAACGGATTGAAGATTTCCCACATTTCACATTGATTCTAGACCATGCGAAGCCGCGATCTAAGGGGCATTGTGCTACGGAACGATTACGCAACTCGCGACTGTCGAAACGATCGAGCGAACCGATCCGCCCGTGCGAACCGGGTCGGGCGAACGTGCGCGACCGGCAGGCTCCGGCCCGCCGCGTCAGGCGGCTCCGTGGCAGTGCTTGAATTTCCGGCCGCTGCCGCAGGGGCACGGGTCGTTGCGGCCGGCCGACGCGCCGGCCTTCTGGAGCTCGGCGTCCTTGCGCCTCATGTACGCGCTGACGCCGGCAGGCGCGCGGTTGTACCTCAACTCGTTCGCCATGAAGCGCATCGGCTCGTCGATGTGGTGGAAGAACGCCTTGTACCCGGCGCACAGATAGTTCAGCCCCGCCTCGCCGTCGGGCGTCTCGATGAAGCGGTTCTTCGGGCACTCGCCGTGACAGGCGAAGCGCACGTCGCACTCGCGGCAGTAGCGCGGCAGCGTGTCGCGCTTGTCGTTCCCGAACTTGCGCTGCTTCTCCGATGCGACCAGCTCGATCATCGAGTCGCGTTCGATGTTGCCGAGCAAGTGCTTCGGCTCGACGAAGTGATCGCACGAATACAGGTCGCCGTTGTGCTCCAGCGCCAGCGCGCCGCCGCACGTCTCGGCGAAGATGCACATGCCGGGCGGCGCGCCTGCCCACGACGCGAGCGCCGCGTCGAACAGCTGGACATACACGCTCCCGACGTCGCGGCGCACCCACTCATCGAAGACGGCGACGAGAAAGCGCCCCCACGCCTCCGCGCTGACCGATCGATCGGAGACGGTCGTGCCCTCCTGCAGAAGCGTCCCGCCGTCCGCATTGATGCGCTCGACGATAGGGATGAACTGGATGAAACGCGCGCCCGCCTCGTCCCGCAAGAACCGGTACACCTCGAGCGGGCTGCCGGCGTTCGCCGCGTGGACCGTGGTGAGAACGTTGTACTCCACGCCATGCCGCTGCAGCACGCGAAGGCCGTCCATCACGCGATCGAACGTGGGCTTGCCGCCTTTGTCGACACGGTACGCATCGTGCAGGTGGCGCGGGCCGTCGATCGAGATGCCGACCAGGAAGTCGTGTTGCTTGAAGAAGGCAGCCCACTCGTCGTCGATCAGCGTGCCGTTCGTCTGGATCGTGTGCACGATGCGCATGCCGGGCCGCCGGTACCGCTCCGCGTACTCCATCGCCCGGCGGAAGAAGTCGAGCCCCATCAGCGTCGGCTCGCCGCCCTGCCACGACACCGTGACCTCGCTGCCGCGATGCGCTTCGATCAGCTGCCGAATGTATGTCTCGAGCAGCTCGTCGGCCATGCGGAACCGGCTGCCCGGATACAGCATCTCCTTGGAGAGAAAGAAGCAGTATGCGCAGTCCAGGTTGCAGATCGCGCCGGTCGGCTTCGCGAGCACATGGAACGAGGGCGGCGCGTAGAGCGCCGCGGACCCGCTCACGTTAGCGCCAGGCTCATCCGTCACAGCTGGCTCCTCTCTCGATCGGAACACCGCGGTGCCGCAATGGTATCCGGGCGCAGGTCTCGTGGATCGGCCCCGGTAGCGCTCGGCTATCATGCCCGCATGACCGGCCGCCGCATCTACCTCGACCACGCCGCCACGACTCCCGTCGACCAGCGCGTCGTCGCCGCCATGCTGCCGTACCTCACCTCCGCCTGGGGCAACCCCAGCAGCATCTACGCCGAGGCCCGCGAGGCCCGCAAAGGCCTCGACGCCGCCCGCCGCACCGTCGCCGAGGTCCTCGGCGCGAAGCCCAACGAGATCGTCTTCACCAGCGGCGGCACCGAAGCCGACAACCTCGCCCTCCGCGGCGTCGCGATGGCGGCCCGCGCGCACGGCGACCACATCATCACCACCGCCATCGAGCACCACGCCGTCCTCCACGAATGCGCCGCACTCGAGAAGGAGGGCTTCCGCGTCACGTATCTGCCGGTCGATGGCGAAGGCTTCGTCGACCTCGATGCCCTCCGCGCCGCGCTCGACGACCGCACGATCCTCGTCAGCGTCATGTACGCCAACAACGAGGTCGGCACCATCGAGCCCATCGCCGAGGTCGCGCGCATCGTCAAGGCGCACAACCCGCGGATCGCCGTCCACACCGACGCCGTCCAGGCCGCGGGCGCGCTCGACCTCAACGTCGATGCGCTCGGCGTCGACCTGCTCTCGATCGCCGCGCACAAGATCTACGGCCCGAAGGGTGTCGGTGCGCTCTACGTCCGCGGCCGCACGCCGTTCGCCGCGCAGATCGTCGGCGGCTCACAGGAGCGCAACCGCCGCGCCGGCACGGAGAACGTCGCCGGCGCCGTTGGTCTCGCCACCGCCCTCCGCCTCGCCACCGAGCGAACGCGACGCTCGCAACGCGCGTCTCACGTCGATGCGCGACCGCCTGCTCGACGAACTCCCGCGCCGCGTGCCGGACACGATCATCACCGGCCCGCTCGACCGCGCGCGCCGGCTGCCGAACAGCGCCAGCTTCGCGTTCGCGCACGTCGAGGGCGAGGCCGTGCTGCTGCAGCTCGACCTGCAGGGCATCGCCGCCAGCAGCGGCAGCGCCTGCACCACCGCTTCGCTCGAACCGTCGCACGTGCTCGTCGCCATGGGCGTCCCCGAGGCGTACCTGCGCGGCAGCCTGCGCCTGACGCTCGGCACCGACAACACGATGTCTGACGTGGAGACGCTGCTCGAAGTCCTGCCGCCCGCCGTCGCCCGTATCCGCGCGCTGCAACCGGCAGCGGGCCGCACCGCGTAGCCCGAGCCCGGGCGTTACGCCCAGCCCATCTCGCGTTCGATCGCCGCCACGTCGGCGGCGACGTGGTGCATCGGCGGCTCGGTCTTGAGCGCCGTCTCCGGATCCTTCAAGCCGTTGCCCGTGATGATGCAGACGACCGTCTTGCCCGCGAAGCTCGCGCCGCCCGCGACCTGCTTCAGCAGGCCGGCGACGCTCGCCGCCGACGCCGGTTCGCAGAAGATGCCCTCTTCGCGCCCGAGACGGTTGTACGCCGCCAGGATCTCGTCGTCCGTCACCGCTTCGATGCTGCCGCCCGACTCGTCGCGGGCGGAGATCGCCGTCTTCCACGACGCCGGGTTGCCGATGCGGATCGCCGACGCGACCGTTTGAGGCTGCTCCACCGGCGCGCCGAGCACGAGCGGCGCCGCGCCGGCCGCCTGGAACCCCAGCATGCGAGGTCGCCGGCTGGTCCGCTCTCGGTGGTGGTACTCGACGAACCCCTTCCAGTACGCCGTGATGTTGCCCGCGTTTCCGACGGGCAGCGCCAACACGTCGGGCGCATCGCCAAGCGCGTCGGCGATTTCGAACGCGGCTGTCTTCTGGCCCTCGATGCGGAAGGGATTCACGGAGTTCACCAGCGCGATCGGGTGCCTGTCGGTAATCTCACGAGCCACCCGGAGCGCCGCGTCGAAGTTGCCGCTTATCGCGATGATCTCGGCGCCGTAGACCGCGCTCTGCGCCAGCTTGCCGCGCGCGATGTTCCCGTCCGGCACGACGACGTAGACGGCCAGCCCGTAGCGCCCGGCGTAGGCGGCGGCCGATGCGCTCGTGTTGCCCGTCGACGCGCACATGATCGCCTTGGCGCCATCTTCCATCGCCTTCGCGACGGCGACGACCATGCCGCGATCCTTGAACGAGCCCGTCGGGTTGCAGCTCTCAAGCTTGAAGTAGAGCGCTTCGCAGCCGATGTCGCGCACGATGTGCGTCGACCTCACCAGCGGCGTGTCACCTTCGCCGAGCGAGATCATCGGCGTCGCATCCGTGATCGGCAGGTGCTCCGCGAAGCGCCGGAGGACGCCGCGGTTCGGGGCGTCGTCCTCTGTGCGCCGCGATGTCTCGGCGGTCATTCGTCCTCGTTCTTGAGCTGGTTCGCCTGCAGGCGAAGCTCCTTCACCTGGCGCTCCGTCTCTTCGACCTCGCGCCGCTTCATGCGCTCGATCATCTGGTTCAGCTTCAGCAACTGGTCCGTCAGCGTGCGACGGTACTCCAGGGTCGATGAGTGGATGTGGTCGACGCGCGCGTCCTGCGCGTTCAGCCTCGTATCCACGTGCGCCGAGAACTCCTCTTCGCGCTCCGTGCGCGTCCGCACATCCTCGAGCGATTCCTCCGCACGAGAGGTCCGATCCTCCAACCGCTGGCGCTCGGCCCTGAGCAGCTCCACGCGCTCCGCCAGCAAGGACAGCCCGCGATACTCCTCCTGCTGAGCGTGCATCTCGGTCTCGAGCCGCGCCGCCACTTCATGCGCGAGGCGCGTGCGCTCGGCCAGAACGTCGTCCTCCCGGCGCAGAGCGCGGATCGCCTGCTCGATCTCAGAATGCGCCTGCTCCATGCGATTGACGGCATCGAGATTCCGGCCCGTCTTGCTCTCGACGGCTTCGAGCCGCTGGTTGATCGACTGAAGCTGGAGGTGCGACCGCGACGTTTCCTCCTGAGATCGGCGCGTCGCGTCATCGACGGCGACCTGCCGCTCCGTAAGGCTCTCGGCGCGGCGTTCGAGGTCCTGCAGGCGGCGGTACAGGTCGTTCTTCTCCGCCTGATCGCGGCCGCGCTCTTCGCTGTTCATGCGCTCGAGCATCTCGAACTTCGTGTCGATGAGCACTTCGGCGTCCTGGATGCGCTCCATGAGGCCCGAAAGCTGCCTCAATTGATCCTGCATAGCGGGCAGGCCCACCGCCTTCGCGCTCATCTCGCGAAGTCGCGTCTCCGCGTCTCGCAGTTTTTCGTTGACATCGAGCGTCGCGGCTTGCATCTGGTCGCTCTGCTGCTGCATGCGGACCAGGGCGGTCTTGAGCTGCGTGACCTGGTCCTGCAACCAGTTCACCGCGTCCAGGCTGCCGCGCGCTTCACCCTGGGGATCGCTCATCGTCACGGCTTCACCCGTAGCACCTGGTCGACGCCGGCAACGCCGTCGAGCTTACGGATATCTTGCAGTGCTCGCTGCACATCCGCTTCGCGCGCATCGTGTGTCATGATCACAATCTCCGCCGTCTCCTGCCCATCGACTTCCTTCTGGATGACCGACGCGATGCTGATCTCGCGCCCGCTCAGCACACCCGCGATGCGCGCCAGCACTCCCGGCTTGTCAGCGACGCCGATACGGAGATAGTAGCGCGTGCGCACGTCCTCGATCGGCATCACGCTCAGACCCGCTTCGTGCCGCGACGAATACGGCCAGTACACACGATTACTGATGCTGACCGCCGCGTCGAGCGCATCGGCCACGACCGACGACGTCGTCGGCAGCGATCCCGCGCCCGGACCCTGGAACAGCACACGGCTCATCAGGTCGCCCTCGATCTCGACGGCGTTGAGCGCGCCATCCACGCTCGCGAGCAGTTGATCCACCGGCACCATCGTCGGATGCACGCGAAGCTGCACGCGCTCGCCTTCTTTCCGCCCGATCGCCAGGAGCTTGATCGCGTATCCCAGCTCTCGCGCGTAGCGAAAGTCGCGCTCGCCGAGATGCGTGATGCCCTCCCGAAACACGTCGTCCGGGTGCACGTCCATGTGGAACGCGAGCGTCGCGAGGACGCAGAGCTTGTACACCGCATCGATGCCCTCGACGTCGTTCGTCGGGTCGGGCTCGGCATAGCCAAGCGCCTGGGCCGCGGCGAGCGCTTCAGCGAAGCTCCCGCCGCCCTTGCTCATCGATGTGAGAATGTAGTTTGTCGTGCCGTTGATGATCGCCGTCACGCTCACGATGTCGTTCGCCAGCAGATCACGCTTCAGCGGCGCGATGATCGGGATGCCGCCGCCCACGCTGGCTTCATACAGCAGATCCACGTTGTGCTCGCGCGCCGAGGCGAGAAGCTCCGGCCCGTGCTTCGCCATCACTTCTTTGTTCGCCGTCACGACGAACTTGTTGGCCTGCAACGCCTCCCGAAGATAGTCGTACGCCGGCCGCTCGCCGCCCATCACTTCGATGATGAGTTCGATCTCAGGATCGGCGAGCAAGTCCTCCGCCCGCGTGGTGACCAGCGCCGGATCGATCGGGAACTCGCGCTTCTTCGCGGGATCGCGCACGAGCACGCGCTTGATGACGAGCGGGCGGCCGATCTGCCGCTCGTACACATCGGCCTTCTGCTGCAGGATCCGAGCGACGCCGCTACCGACGACCCCCAGCCCCATCAGGCCGATGCCGATGGCGCGCCGATCACTGTCCATTGCTGCCGGGAGCGACCGGTTGCGACGGGGCCACGGGGCTCGAACTCTGCCCCTGATCTGGGTGTCGAAGCGGCTGCGGTCACGTCGGGAGCGGGCGTCGATGCAACGGCCGGACTGGCCGTCAGCTGCGCAACCGTCGTCTGACGCACTTCCTGCGCCTTTTGCTGATCCTGCTGGTCCTTCTGCTTCTGCGCCACGAGCTTCGGTCCGGCATCGGCGATGACGGCATTCAGCGCGTCATTTTGCGCCTGTTGCTCCCAGGCGCGCGTGATCTTGCCGGCGCTCTGCAGTTCGTCCTGCGTGTTCTTCAGCCAATCCGCGTACTGCTTGTCCGCGATCGTCGGCTTCTGGCTGTCTTTAACCGGCTGATCCGAGCGATCAATCACGCGTACCACGTAGAACGCCGCGTTCGTGCCGCCGGAGGACAGCGGCGCGCTGAGCTTCCCGATTTCGCCGCTGAAGGCGTAATCATCGTAGGCGGCGTTGAACGAACCTTGCGGGCCATAATCGTGAAGGCCACCCGTCGTCTGCACGTCGGCCTCCTTCGAAACGGCCTTGGCGACCGTGGCGAAGTCCTCGCCCGCATTGATCCGATCGATAGCCTGCTTCGCGTCCGCTTCCGTTTGCGTCGCGATCACTTCGACCTTCGACTGCAGGAGAACGGCGGGCACCTCCGCCGTGAACTTGTCCTTGATGCTTCGACGTAATGACGTCCGTCCGGACCAAGCCGGCGCAGCTCGGACTCCGTCAGTCCGGTCTTCTCCAGCTCCTTCCGCAGACCGTCGGCGAACGTCCGCTGGTCTGCCGCCGCCGCCACGCCGATCCGCGTCCGCAACTGCTGGTCCACGGTCGCATCGTCCACCGTGACGCCCAGCTTGCCCTCCGCCTGCGTGATCTCGGTCAGCTCGTTGAGCAGCGTCTGATACGTCGCTTCGGGCAGGATCTGCACGCCCGTCTGGGTCTGGTAGTTGGTGTTCGTCAGGAATTCGTACGCCATGCGCCGCTTCATCGCGGTGTAGGACACGCTGATGTTCTCGACGCGAAGAACGGTGCGATTGCGCGGCCGCACGACGGAGTACCAGTACCCGAAGACAAGAAAGCCCGCCGCGACGATCACAACGAGCGCGACCACGCCGAAGATCAGCAGGCGCGCCGACTGTTCGGAGTCGAGGCTCAGACCCCCGCGCGCGCCTCGCGCCTGGCCGCCCCGGGTGGCCGGCTTCCTGACGCCCGGTTTGCTCTCGGCCGATCCCTGTGCGCGTCCTGGCTTCCCCTGGCTGGCCATCGACTCCAAATCCTCCCCGTCCGAGCGCTGTCCGGCGGGCCGCCGTCACGCCCGCCAAGTGGGCCCGCGCTGTCCGGGCATTCCGCACGTGTCAGTGAGAGACGACCGCCTGCCCCGCCGTGTATGGCAGCAGCGCGAGATGCCGCGCGCGCTTGATCGCGACGGTCAGCCGGCGCTGATGCCGGGCGCACGTCCCGGTCTTTCGCCGTGGCTCGATCTTGCCGCGCTCGGAGATGAAACGCCGAAGCTTGCCGGCATCCTTATAGTCGACGATGTCAACCTTGTCGACGCAGAACGCGCACACCTTCCGGCGCGAACCGAAGCGCCCGCGTCCTCCGCCGCCACCACCGCCGCCACCTGGACGGCGGCCGAATCCACCCGAACGCTCCTCGGACCGGCCCGGGCCTTCCGGGCGGGGCGACGCGTACTCCGCGGGTGCGTACGTCGCCGGAGCGTTCTGCTCGCTC
Organism: uncultured Chloroflexia bacterium; assembly: GCA_963743185.1. Taxonomy (GTDB): domain Bacteria; phylum Chloroflexota; class Dehalococcoidia; order DSTF01; family JACRBR01; genus JANXYW01. Next base: position 183,086 of record CAVUOT010000012.1, read on the forward strand.
TCGCTCACCTCATTCGTCAATGTCTTCCTCCGGTCTGTTCACACGCACATCGGCGTCGGGCTGTCTACTCAAACGGCAAGTCGTCCGGATCTACGGGCGGACCGGATCCGGCATCTTCCGCGCGCGCCGCGCCGCCGCCGCCGCCACCGCCACTGCCGAGAAACAACACCGTTTGCGCGACGACTTCGGTCCTGTATCGCTTCTGGCCGTCCTGCCCCTCCCACGATCGGGTCTGCAGCCGGCCCTCGACGTACGCCTGCCGGCCCTTCTGCAAGAACTGGCTGCATAGCTCCGCCAGCTTCTCCCACGTCACGACGTCGAACCAGTCCGTCTCTTCGCGGCGTTCGCCATCGGGTGAGTTGAACGTGCGATTGCAGGCGATCGTGAAGGTTGTCACCGCCTTCCCGTTTGCGGTGTACCTCATCTCGGGATCCTTCCCGACGTTGCCGATGAGCATGACCTTGTTCAAACCCGCCATCTGATGTCCCTCTCGTCGTTACGCGGGCCCGCCCGGACGGCTACGCTTCTTCGTCTTTGCGGATCAGGAGATGCCGCAGTATCTCCTCCGAGATCTGGAATCCGCTCTCCAACTCGTGCGCGCGCTCGGGGTCCAGCTTGATCTGGCCGATCACGTAATTCCCTTCCGTGCGCCGGTTGATTGGGTACGCCAGCCGGCGCCGCCCCCACGGCTGCAGATCGACGATTTCGCCGCCACGGCTCGTGACCGCGGCAGTGACACGTTCGATCGCGGCCGGAACGTCCTCTTCGACGATCTCGGGGTCGATGACGACCACCAGCTCATAATCGTGCAAGGTCAACCTCCGAAAAGCGCCTCAAAGCAAATCGCCCGCGCACTCCGCCATGCGGCGGAGGCCGGGCGGAGCACACAGCGTCCGCTGTTCGACGGCGCAAGGAATTATAGGTACACCGCCCTACCAAGTCAACGAGCAGAGTCCCTGCGCGCCAGGTGGTAGGTTATAGCACGCCGTAGCCACCCGGAGGTCTTCGCCATCAAGATCTGCTTCCTCATGTATCACGGTTCCATGGAATCCGGCGGACAGGGCGTGTACCTGGCGAACATCACGCGTGCGCTGAGCCGGCTCGGACATGACGTTCACGTCATCTCCGGCCCGCCGTATGCCGCGCTCGATCCCGCCGTCACCGAACATCGTCTCACAACCCACAGCTTCCAGGCGATGCTCCTCGACCGCAACGCCTACTTTGGCAAACGGTCGCCGCTCAGCCATTTGCAGCCGCTGAACTTCTACGAGTTCGCCTCCACGCGCTTCACGTTCTCGTCGCTCATCGCCGTCTTCAGTCTGCGCGCGCTTGTCAGGCTCAAGCAGGTCGAGTCACGATACGGGCCGTTCGACATCATTCACGACAACCAGACGCTCAGCTATGGCACCTACCTGACGCGGAGCCTGCTCGACCGCGCTGTCGTCGCCAACGTCCACCACCCGCTCGATGTCGACGTCGCGAATGGGCTGCGAGAGGTCCGATCGATCGGAGGCAGGATCAAGCGCATCGTCTGGTACCCGTGGCACATGCAGCACGTCGTCGCCAGGCGGCTCGACGCGCTGATCTCCGGCTCGCGTGCTTCAGCGCAGCTCATCGAACGCCTCTGGCGCCTGCCGCCCGGCCTGATGCACACGATCTATGACGGCGTCGACCTCGACGCGTTCCACCCGGGCGCAACCGAAGAGACGGAGCCGGGCACCCTGCTCTTCGTCGGCAACTCGGAGGACTACAACAAGGGCGTGGTCTATCTGCTTCGGGCGATGGCGCAACTGCCGGCGGGCGCGAGTGCGCATCTGTACATCGTCGGCGGACCATCCGGCACCTTGCGGGTGGCGCCGGCCGAGATCGAACGGCTTGGCATCGGCGATCGCGTGACGATCGTCGGGCGCGTCGCTGAGCGCGAACTCGCGGCGTGGTACCGGCGTGCGCAGGTGCTCGTCTCGCCGTCGCTGTACGAGGGCTTCGGGCTTCCGGTCGCGGAAGCGATGGCGTCCGGCACGGCCGTGATCGCCAGCGACGCGGGCGCCCTTCCGGAGTTGGTGGCTGACGGTGAGACCGGGCGCATCGTGCCGGCAGGTGACCCGGCTGCGCTTGCGGAAGCGATCGCCGCGCTGCTCACGTCGCCCGAACGCTGCCGTGACATGGGCGCGGCCGCGCACCGGCGCGTGCTCGAGTTCTTCACGTGGAACCAGACCGGCGCGAGTACGGAGGCGCTTTATCACGAAGTGCTCGCGGCCAGACGCGCCCGCACGCGCCGCGAGACGCCCGCCCGTCCCGCTTTCGGCTAGACGCGGCGCGCGTGTATCCTGTGGCACAGCAGACACGACACAGAGGAGCCGCCATGCGCAAGGACCTGATGGAGATTCTCGCCTGCCCCATGTGCAAGAGCGAGCTGACACTGACGATCGACGAAGAGAAAGACGACGAGGTCATCCGGGGCACGCTCTACTGCGCCAAGTGCAACGAGCGGTACCCCATCGAGGACAGCATCCCGAATCTGCTGCCGCCGGACTTGCGCAAGGCAACGAGCGGCGCCTGACCTGGAGGGATTCCCATGGGACGCTCCAAGCAACTCGGCACATTCTTGATGATCGGTGCGACCGTCCAGGCGCTGATCATGCTGATCGGCACCATGCGACGCAGCTACCTGGCGATCGCGCTGCCCGTGCTGGCGGCCGTTGGCCTCGTCAGCGCGCTCGCGTTCTGGGTGGGCTGGACGCTGGCGAACACCGAGCCCGACCTCGCCGAACTGGAAGAGCGCGAGTCGGTACCGGCGGTCGTCTAGGGCGCGATCGCAATCGCGCGGTGTCACGCACCCCTGAGTCCGTGCGCATGAGCTGTCAGTCGGACTTCCGCGCCCCATCATGACCGATCGATCACAAGCGAGAACGCTCGAACGTGGCACGTCGAGCGTTCTCTGTGGCGGGTCGGGAGGCGGGTGTGTCCCTGAGGACAACGGTTAGAGTCGAAGTTTGCCGTGTGATGGCTGGCGGCGGCGCTGCCGGGGATGTCCCTCTTCTTCTTCCATAAGGTCGATCGGCGGCGTAGACACGGCTTCGTGCACATAGCCGCAACAGAGGCACGTGCTGTAGGCGCCGTACCAGTCGCGTTCCACGATCATCGAACCTCGGCAGCGCGGACACGTGCGGGGAAGAGCGGTGGTCATGCGGTGGTCCCTCCCGGAGCCCGTGGGGGCCCCATTCCTCCGCCCGTGCAGAGGGTCAGACGGCGCCAGGCGCCGTGCCAGCCAAGGGCCTTCCGAATGCCTACGGGGTTAGCTGTCGGGTTCGGGCGGAAAGGCTGCCCTACGCGTCAGCGCGCCGTTTCCGGGTCGCTGCGCGATTCACCCCGGCCGCATAGCGCGGCGATCGGTTCCCCCGTCCTGACGTGGCCCAGGCGGGCCGCCGTCAGGTTCGGCTTTGGGGCGCCCGAATGGCGACCCCCGCACCCTGCGGAGCCCCGCAGAATGCGTTTGTGATTTCAGGAACATGGTAAGACGGAAGCCCCGAAGCTGTCAACCCCCATGTGCGATCTTCGTGCGGATTCTGTAAAGCCGCGCACACAGGACGTCGAAAATCGGAACAAAGGTGCGATTCCGCTACGTTACGATCAGTTGGCGCGCGCGTGTGCCAATGCCTATTACGTCAAGTCACAGGCACGGAGCACCGTCTCGCCTGAGAGGAAACGGCCGCTACGATAGCGAACCCGGCGCTTCTCGAGCAGCCGCGTAGCACCGTTCCACCAGCTCCGTCGTCGCGAAGGCCTCGGCGACGCCCACTGCCGGCTCTCCAACGCCGCACATGGCATCGACGAAGCGGCCGTCCTCTTCGATGTAGCCCCAGCGCTCGTCGCGCGGCTGCTGCGCGAAGTCCAGCGTCACCGCCGCCTGCCCGACGCCGGTCGCGAAGGTGATGCGCTCCATCTCCTCGGTGACGACGGAGGCGTGGTCGCCGTACACCTCGACCCGTTCGAACGGGTACAGCCACGTCGCGTGGGCGGAGGTCGCGAGCACGGCGGACATGCCGGACGCGAACGTGAACAGCAGCGAAAAGTCGTCCAGCTGGTCGTAGACGGTCGCGCGGGCGCGGCACACCACCTCGACGGGATCGCCGAAGAGATGACGCACGAGGTCGAGCATGTGAATCGGCGTTTCGTAGAGGAAACCGCCGGTCATCAGCGGATCGCCCGTCCAGGCGGGCCGCTGCAGCTCGCCGCGATTCATCTTCAGCAACGCCGAAGTCGGCACCAGATCGCCGGTGGCGATGCGGTGCTTGAGTTCGCGATAGACGCCGGCGAAGCGGCGGTTGAACCCTGCCTGGTACACACCGCGAGCGCGCGTCGCCGCATCGAGCACCGCCCGCGCACTCTCGATCGACGTCGCCATCGGCTTCTCGGAGAACACGGAGACCCCCGCGTCGAGCGCGTGGATCGCCACGTCGGCGTGCAGGGCGTTGGGCGTGCAAATGTAGAGCGCGTCGACATCGCCGAGCAGGTCATCGAGCGAGGGCACGACTCTGGCACCGGTATCGAGTGCGAACATCGTGACGCGGTGCAGGTTCGGGTCGATCACCGCGTGCACGCGAACCCGCGGATCGCGCGCCAGCACCTCTGCGTGTACACCAGCGATGAACCCGGCGCCTACGAAGCCGATGCGAAGGGTGTCCATCAGCTCGACACCACGACTTCAGCATCCAGTTCTTCCCGGAACGACATGAGTTCAAGCCAGCGCGCGAGCGTCGCTCCGTGCTCATCGCGCCATGCCTGGCCGGGGGGCCCTGACCACGCGTCGGCCGACGCCTTGCTCTCCCAGAAGGTAAGCGCGACGTAGGACGGTGGATCGCCGGCACGGAACAGGTGTTGGCGAAGGCAGCCCGGCACCTTCCTGTACGCGGGCATCATCTTCTCAGCAACAAGTGCGAGGAGCGCTTCCTCGGTGGCGCCCTCCTTGAGGGCCCAGCGGCGGATGGTCGCGAATTCAGCCATTAGATCGTGTACCCCGCTTTCGTCAACACGCGTTCAGCCTTCTCTCGCGCGGTTCGCGCGACACCGCGCGGGTCCTGTTCCCAGTACTCCGGCCGGAAGATCTCAATCGACACCGTGCCGTCGAAGCCGCGCGCGCGCAGCGTGCGCAGGATCTCCTCGATCGGAATAGCACCCTCACCCGGATACAGGCGATGCGCGTCGGTCAGCTCGCCCTTCGGGCGATCTTCGCAGCCGTTCACGTGGACGACGAACAGCTTGTCGATCGGCACCCGCGCGAGGTCCTCCATCCGGCTGCCGCCCGCGTAGAAATGGAACGTGTCGATCACCATGCCGACGTTCGGGCGGTCGACGGCTTCGACGATCTCGATCGCCATGTCGAGCGTCGGCACGGCGCATCCCGGCTTGCCCAGGAACTCGAACGCCAGCCCGACGTCGCCGGCCACATCTGACATCTGGCGCAGCACGTCCACCGCGTCCGCGATGGCGCGGCCGCGCCCGAAGCCGGCAGGCGCCAGCCCCGGCACCACGACGATGCTCGGCGCGCCGATCGCCCGCGCGACCGCGGCCATGCGTTCGAGCTGCGCCATGATCTCGGCGCGGCCCGACGCATCGCGCGGCGTTATGTCTTCGATCGAGTTGATGCACCACGGCTGGACGCCGAGCGCCCGCATCCGCCCGCCCAGTTCCTCGAGCGAGCGCTCGCGCAGATACGCTTCCAGCTTCCCCGCCCACACCTCGAGCGCCGTGAATCCCGCTTCGGCGGCGATCTCCAGATCGTCGGCCAGGGGCGAGTGCATGATCGTGGCGCCGTTGAGTGCGAGCCGCATCGTACGGCTATTGTCCGCGAATCGCGCCTATGGGTATAGGGGTTGTCCACTCCGATCATTCACCACCACCATGACCACGATGGCGTCACCGCCGGCCGTACAACAGCTCGCGGATGTCCTCGCGGACGCTCGTGCCGTCCAGGCGCAGGTGGCGGGCGTTGTAGTCGTCGTGATGTACGGTGACGAACATCTCCGACGCATCGACGTCGAGCGGCAGCGGCAGGCCGCAGGTGCCGCCGCTGTCGGTCTTCGCGCGCGCCAGCACCTTCGCGTTGTGCGTGCTGAGCGTCACCTCCGCGCCTTCGATCGGCGGCTGCGCGCCCGACTCGTCGGCGTCGTTTGCCAGCACCTCGACCATCGCCGTGCGACCGTCTTCGTGGCGGGTGATGTCCACCGCCATGTCGATGAGGTAGACGAGCGGGTCGGGGATCACCGCCTTCATGCCGGCGTCGGTGACGGCGCGCACCTGGTTCGCCTTCAGCGACGCATCGACCGGCGCCATGCCGTGGTCCGTCGTGACGATGAACAGCGTGTCGTCGTACAAGCCCGCGGCTTCGAGCATCGCGAGCACGTGGCCGATGCGCGTGTCCGTCTCGTCGAGCGAGACGCGCTGGCCCTCCGAGTGCGGGCCGTAGTCGTGGCCGACGCCGTCGGTCAGCGTCAGCTCGTGGAACATGAACTTCGGCGGCGGGTGCCCCTCGTCGGTGTACAGCACGACCGCCTGCGCCACGCCGCGCGCATCGACGATGGACTCGCCGTGCGCGCCCTTCTGGTCGTCCTCCAGCCACTTGGCGCTGGTGTCGCCGTCGTAGCGCGCGGTCGCCTCCTTCAGGCGAGTGCGGTCGCCGATGACGAGGCGCTCGAGCGTCGCGTGGTCGGCGCCGCGCGTGCACGGCTCGTGGATCGATGCGGTGAACGCGCCGTGCTGCCCCTGCCAGGGGCCGAAGACGCGGTGGTACGCCTCGTACAGCGTCTCGACGCCGTCGCCGAGAAACTTCGCCGTGTCGAACTGCTGCCCCTGCGGCGTCACGACCTCGCGCCTGTCGCGCAGGTAGTACGTCGGGTTGACGATGTCGTGGTGCCCGCCCCAGGCGCCGGTGCCGATGGCGTTGTGGCTGGGCCAGGTGATGCTCGGGAAGTTGGTGAGCGAGCCGTACTCGAACATCGTGCCGTTGCGGATCAGCCGGCGCAGGTTCGGGATCGCGTCGGGGTCGTGCGCGAGGCGCCACTTCAGCTCGGTGTTGCTCTGGCCGTCGAGCAGGAAGATGTAGACGCGCTCCGGCCGCGCGCGGCTCGCCGGGTCGATGATCTCGTCGAGGACGCGCCCGTCCTGCCGCTTGAGGTAGACGTCGGGCGCGACGCCGCGCTGGGACGAGGTGCGGCCGGTGATGTCCTTCCCGTCGATCAGCGGGAAGCCGCTGAGATGCGCGATCGTCGGCGCGAGATCGATCTGCTGCGACGGCGCGTCGGTCTGCACGCCGCGCTTCACGCCGGGGCCGGAGAAGATCAGCGGCGAGCGCGCCTGGATGACGTCGAGCGCGCCGTGCTGGCCGGGTTGCCGGCCGAACGCGTACGCCTTCGGGTTGACGACGATGTCGGGCGCGTTCGGGCTGTCGAAGAGCTGCGCGATGCGCTCGTACGCGAACGGATACGTGTTGTGCTCCGGCTCGACGTAGGCGGTGTTCGGGTCGACGCCGGGGAAGCCGGACGCCTTCGACGCGGCCAGCTCGTCGTCGATCGTCGCAAGCGCCTTGCGGTCCTGGTTCGCGACGGGATTGTCGCCGATCTGCTCGATGACGCGATACTCGTAGCCGTGGCCGTCGGCGGCGTAGAAGCGCTGGAAGCGGATCATGCCGCGCGTCGCCCAGACCTCGTACGCGTCGTCGCGGCAGGTGATGACGAGATCCGTCTGCGGCCCGGCCGTCGCGTCGGTGAGCAGCGCGTGGATCGCGCGGTCGCCCGACTCGTACTGCTGCGGGTCGAGCCCCTGGCCGCGCAGGCGCTCCGGGCCGATCGGGGGTGGCGACGCGTTCGTGGGTGGTGGTCATGGGCGCCTCCGGCGAGAACAGAGAACAGACAGCAGACAGCAGGGTGGTCGGTGCGCCTATGATCCGATAGCGGCGGGCGTCGCGCAACGGGTGCGCGTCACCTGTGCGTCCAGATGGGGCGCTGACTCCTGCCATCACGTGTCGGGAGCCGGGTCGCGAGGGAGCGGTGGACGCGTAGAATCAACACGACAGCCATTCATTTCTGACGAGAGGTGAGCCATGCCTGCGACCACACGCAAGACAAAGCCGGCGGCGACGAAGCGGGCGAAGAAGCCGATCGCCGACCGGCCGAACATCCCGTACGGGCTGCGCGGGCCGAAGGAAGGCATCGGGCTGCTGCCGTGGAGCCGCGTCAGCGAGCGGATGCGGCACTCGTACGTCTACTGGATCTCGACGACGCGCAAGGACGGACGGCCGCACAGCATCCCCGTGTGGGGCGTCTGGCTGGACGACACGTGCTACTTCAGCAACGGCGCGCTGACGGCGCGGAACCTCGCCCGCGACCCGCGCGTGTCGGTGCACCTCGAGAGCGGCGAAGACGTCGTGATCATCGAGGGCGCCGTCGAGATGGCGACCGGCAAGCCGTTGATCAAGCGCATCAACGACGCGTACTGCGCGAAGTACCTCTGGAAAGGCACGCAGGACGAGTGGTACGCGCTGCGCCCGCACGTGGCGTTCGCGTGGCTCTGCCCGAGCGCCGGCATGGGCGCCGAGAGCGTGTACGCCGGCAGCGCGACGCGTTGGCGGTGGCGGTAGCTGTTGGTCGCCTTCGCAACATCGCACCGCCTCGAGGCCGTAGGGACGCAGCTTCAGCTCCGTCCCAGACGTCTGGACGGAGCTAAAGCTGCGTCCCTACGTCGTCTACATCAATACCGTCGCAACGACGCTCGCTAATCGAACATCAGCACGGTGCGGGCGACTTCGCCGGCCTTCATGGCGCGGAAGGCGTCGTTCACGTCTTCGAGGCGGCCCTTGCGGCTGATCATCTCGTCGAGCTTCAGGCGGCCCTGCTCGTAGAACTCGATGTAGTGCGGCATGTCGACGCGGAAGCGGTTGGAGCCCATCATGCTGCCCTGGATGCGCTTCTCGCCCTGCAGGAAGCTCCATCCGTCCAGCTCGATCTTGGTGCCGAACGGGATCATGCCGATGATCGTGGCGACGCCGCCCGGGCCGAGGCACTCGAACGACTGCTCGGCCGTCTTCTTGAGGCCGATCGCCTCGAACGAGTAGTCGACGCCGCCGTCCGTGAGGTCCTTCACCGCCTGCACCGCGTCGCGGGACGACGCATCGACGATGTGCGTCGCGCCGAACTGCTTCGCGGTGGCGAGCTTCGATTCCACCATGTCGACGGCGATGATCTTGCGCGCGCCGGCGATGCGCGCGCCCTGGATCGCCGACAGGCCGACGCCGCCCGCGCCGAAGACGGCGACCGTCGAGCCCGGGGCGACCTTCGCGGTGTTGAGCGCGGCGCCGACGCCGGTCATGACGCCGCAGCCGATCAGCGCGGCGCGGTCGAGCGGGAAGTCGTCGCGGATCTTCACGACGGCGTTCTCGTGGAGCAGCATCTTCTCGGCGTAGCTGGAGATGTTGGCGAACTGGTGCACCGTCGTGCCGCTCTGGCTGAGCTTCGGCGGCATGCTCGGCGAGCGCTGGTTGCCGAGGTTCGTGCAGCGGTTCGGGTGGCCGGTCATGCACTGCTCGCAGGCGCCGCAGAACACCGACAGGCAGGCGATGACGTGATCGCCGGGCTTCACGTACGACACGTGCTCGCCCACCGCCTCGACGATGCCGGCGGCCTCGTGGCCGAGGATCGCGGGCGCGGGCATGGGGTACAGGCCTTCGACGAAGTGGAGGTCGCTGTGGCAGACGCCGCTGGCGACGGTGCGCACGAGGATCTCGCGCGGCATCGGCGCGTCGATCTCGACGTCCTCGATGGTCAGGGGCTCGTGCGGTCCGTGGAAGATGGCGGCTTTCATGCTCGATCTCCTGACACTACCTGCCAGATCTGCTGACACCAGTGGCCACTTTTTCGCGTTATGTCGCGCGATTTGAATCTACGCGGGGTTTCGTTTCGCAGTTTTGTGTTTTTCGCGCCGGGACTCGGCGCTGGTACGAGCACCTCACCCCCCGGCCCCCTCTCCACGACGTGGAGAGGGGGAGTTATTGCTTTTCGTTTCTACACCCGCGCCGCGATGCCGGCGATCATCTCGTCGAGCAGGACGATGAACTCGCACGTGACTTCGATGCGGATGGCGTCGTTCACGTAGCCGCCGGTGTTGTCCCAGCCGCCGGTGTCGGTCTGCTGCGCCACCAGAGCATCGCCGACGCGCTCGGCCAGGTGCAACATTTTCTCGTCACCCGTCGCGCCGTAGACGAGCGCCGCGCCCCAGCCGACCTTGCCGACCTGCGCCGTCTCGTACATCTCGTCGAGCACGTTGAAGCCGATCTGCAGGTAGTTGCGGCCCAGGCCCACCCACGAGCCGTCGCCGGTCGCCATCGAGAGTCGCGCGAGGAACGCGGCGGCGATGCCCATGTTGAAGTACATCTGGCGCGGCGTGTCGATGCGGATCGAGTGCATGCGCTGGCGGTCCTCGGGGAAGTCCGTGCGCAGGCCCTGGCCCGGCTTGTAGACGAAGAAGAGCTCGCGGTCCGGATACGGCTGCGCGTCCCACACCGTGCGCAGGAAACGGCCGACCGTCTTCGCCTCGGCCAGGTGGCCGGTGAAGAGGCAGGCGTTGCCCGCCTGCGCGCTGTTGATCACGTCCTGCGGCGCGTCCTCGTTATCGCGCTGGATGCGGAAGCCGCCCGTCTCGTGCTGGAGGCCCAGCAGGAACTCGATGCCGCGGCGGCTCACGTCGAAGCGGCCGAGCTTCTGCGCGCCGGCGATCATCCAGGCGTTCGGGTACGCGTAGCTGTAGTCGAAGAGCTTGCCGCGCATCTCGCCGGCGAAGTCGCCCTCCTCGGTGAGGACGTTCTTCGTCACCCACGTCGCGAGGCGGTTGCCCTGATCGCTGCGGCCGGCGGCGGCGAACGCCCAGAGCGCTTTGTAGTAGGGGCCGAGGCCGTCCTTCTCGGGATTGCCGACGGCGCCGTCGGCGCGCTGGTGGCCGAGGACGTATTGCACGCCGCGCTCGCGCGAATCCATGAGCTTGCCGATGATGGAAGACTGGACGACCATTTCGCACCTCCTGTGATGGGTTGCTGGTCGCTGGTGACCGGTCGCTGGTGGTGATCCGCAGTCTACGACTGTGCGACGGCTGATGTCGATGGCTGTTGGCTGTTGGCCGTTGGCCGTCGGCCGTTGGCCGTTGGCTGTTGGCCGTTGGCCGTTGGCTGTTGGCTGTTGGAGGAGCCTAACCCTTGAGAATCGCACGCATTTCGAACGGATTGCAGTAGGCTGAGAGTGCTATGTGCGGACGGTTTACGCTCACGCGGAAGGACTTCGAGCAGCTCGCGGCGTCGCTGGAGGCGGAGGTGCTGCCGGACGACGCGCCGCTCTACCGGCCGCGGTACAACATCGCGCCGACGGACCAGCACTGGATCCTGCGGACGAAGCGCGAGCAGCGGCAGCTGCTGCCGGCGAAGTGGGGGCTGGTGAACAGCTGGCAGCCCGACGCGAAGGGCGCGTTCAAGCAGATCAACGCGCGGAGCGAGAGCGCGCCGACGCGGCCGGCGTTCCGCGACGCGTACGTGCATCGACGCTGCGCGGTGCCGGCGGACGGCTTCTTCGAGTGGATCGGCGCGAAGGAGGCGCGGCGGCCGATCTGGTTCCACGCGCCGCACGACGACCTGCTGCTCTTCGCCGGGCTCTACGAATCGTGGCGCGACCCGAAGAGCGACGCGTGGACCCGGACGTTCACGATCCTGACGACCGAGGCGAACGAGATCGTCGCGCCGGTACACGACCGCATGCCGGTGATCCTGCCGCCGGAGCGCATCGACGAGTGGCTGTACGTGCCGCCGCGCGAGCCGGAGCAGGAGTCGTACGCGAAGATCCTGCGCGGCGTGCTGGTGCCGGCGGCCGCGGACGTGCTCGTCGCGACGGAGGTGTCGCAGCGGGTGAACTCCGTGAAGAACGACGATCGAAGCGTGCCTGGCGCCGGCGAACGACCGGGAGGCGGCGGAGTCGCCGCGGCTGCTGTGAGGCGAGGCAGCGGTTCACTGCACTGAGAGTCGGACGGACGGGCGACTGAGGGCGGACGGCGGGTCAATCGACGCGGGGCGGTCCGGCTTCGAGGCGGCGGCGGACGCTATCCATCGTAACCTCACCTTCCTGCACGCCCCAACGCGCTTCGAGATACCACGTCGCTCCGGCCTCGGCCCACGGGCGGACCTTGGCGACGGCGCGATCGCGATCCGACGTGGACGACGTGCCTTCCACGACGATGTCGAAGGACGAGATGTCACGCCGCTCGGCGATCGCTTCGCGCATCACCGCCAGTTCCTCCGGCGTCACCTGGCGAGCGTGGCCGTCAGCGGCGTCCATGATCGAGGGGATGATGCCGTCGTACTTCAGGGCGCGCGCCATGGATCTCTCGAACGGCCACGCGCCGACGACCCAGATGGGGATACGCGGCTGCTGGACGGGCGGCGGAGGCGGGTAGTGCAGGTGGCTCCCGTCGACGCGGTGATGCTTGCCATCGTGCACGAAGGGCTGACCCCGCCACAGACTGGTGATGATCTCCAGCCCTTCATCCAGGAGCTCCGCTCGCGCGCGACGATCGGTGGTCTCGCCGAACTCGGCAAACCCCGTATCGGTCGCCCCGAGTCCCGACGGCGAGCGTGACACGGCCGCCGGAGAGGTGGTCGACGGTGAGCGCCTCGCCCGCAAGCTTCCACGGGCGCATGCGGGACACGGGCGTGATCATCGTGCCGAGGCGGATGCGGGTGGTGCGCATCGCGGCGGCGGCGAGCATGACCCAGGCGTCCCAGCCGTAGACGGGCTCCCACACGAAGAAGCCGTCCCAGCCGGCCTGCTCTGCCGCCTCGGCGTACTCGGCGGCGGTGCGCGCGTCGCCGGAGGGAAGCACGAATCCGTATTTCATGTGTGTGACGTAGCCAGGAGTTAGATGTCAGGAACTCGGGCATTCTAGCAACCGGACGCGATGTTGGTGACGGATGGTGTCAGGACTCTTTGCCGTGCCAGTGTGTTCGAGCGTCGCCGCAAACGGGCACGCCACCGCGTGCCCCTACCTCGTGATCAGCTCATCGAGCTCGGCGAGCAGGGCGCGCTGTTCGGGCGACTCGAAGGCTTTGCGGGCGGGCTCGAGTGCTTCGACGAGCCACTCGGCGATGCCGTTCTTGAGGTCGGCGGGGTGGAGGGCGCCGTCGAGGTAGGCCTGGTTGGCCTCTTCGGGCGACGTGAAGATGAGGTCGCCGCCGTGGTCGGCGCGTGCGCGCGACGCGGAACTCGCCGTCGCGGGCGAAGATCAGCTTGCGCGCCCAGTCGAGCATGGGGTTGAACTGCACGGAGTCGGGCGGGCAGAACGCCTTGCGCACCTTCGCGCGGATCTCGTCGGGCGAGTCGTGGACGAAGAGCGCTGAGCTGCGCTCGGACTTGCTCATCTTCATCGAGGACCAGAAGTCGGTGAGGTCGCCCTCGGGCGGCGGCCAGACGTTCGGCTTCTTCAGGCCGAGCAGCAGCGGGTGATGCACGCAGACGGGCTTGATCCGCTCGCCCTTCGCATCCAGCAGCGGCGTCACCTTCATCTTCGACGCGACGTCGCGCGCGATGACGTGCGCCTTGCGCTGGTCGATGCCGGCGTGCGCGATGTTCACGCCCATCATGAAGATGTCGGTCACCTGCATGGCCGGGTAGATCATCTTCGCGAAGTCCACGGAATCGCCCTCGCGCCTGCCGAGGATGGTGATGCTGCGCTGCATGCGGGCCAGCGTCGTGTTCTTCGCGACGTCGATCAGCGTCGACCAGTAGCGGTCGTTGTTGTGGTAGAGGTCGGTGCCCAGCACGAAGTTGAGCTTCGCCGGATCGCCGCCGACGCAGCGGAACGACGCCTTCAGCCCCTCGGCGAAGTAGCCGAGCGCGATGCGGCGGATCGTCTCGCGGTCGCCGCCGAGCTTGTCGTTGATCCACGAGTGCCAGTCGGCGAGGAAGATCGTGCAGCTGACGCCGGCATCGACGAAGTCCTTCACCTTGGACATGCAGACGAGCCCGGTGCCGAGGTGGATCTTGCCCGAGATCTCGAAGCCGATGTAGTGGCGCAGCGGCGTGCCGGAGGCGACGAGATGCTCGAGGTCCTCGCGTGTGAGCACCTCCTCAAGGTTCCGCGCGATGGTCTGGGCCGGTCCGGTCACGTTCTCCTCCACGATGCGACAGTGTCGCGTGCCGAAGGGCGCGGCGCAAAGCGACGCGGGCGCTCGGGCGCGGGCGGCCGTGCTGACAGCACGTGGATCAGCGTCACGGGCACGCTACGATATGCGGCAGCAAGTACGGGTGGGCGCACTTCCGCGCGTCGTCGAAGGAGAGCAAGATGGCACAGCACAAGTTCCGGTTCGCCGTACAGACCTCGAGCGGACGCACACGCGAAGAGTGGGCGGAGAAGGCGCGGAGGGTCGAGAGCCTCGGCTACTCGACGCTGCTCATCCCGGACCACTTCAACGATCAGCTGGCGCCGATGCCGGCGATGATGGCCGCCGCGGACGCGACGACGACGCTGCGCGTCGGCAGCCTCGTGCTGGACAACGACTACAAGCACCCGCTCGTGCACGCGAAAGAGGCGGCGACGATCGACGTGCTCTCCGGCGGGCGGCTCGAGTTCGGCCTGGGCGCCGGCTGGATGCGCACGGACTACGACGCCTCGGGCATGGTGTACGACCGCCCCGGCGTGCGCATCAGCCGCTTCAAAGAGGGGCTCACGATCATCAAGGGGCTGCTCGGCGAAGGCCCGGTGAACTTCGCGGGCACGTACTACACGATCACGAACCACGAGGGCACGCCGAAGCCGGTGCAGAAGCCGCTGCCGATCCTCGTCGGCGGCGGCGGCAAGCGCGTGCTGTCGATCGCCGCGCGCGAGGCGAACATCGTCGGCATCAACTTCAACCTCGAACAGGGCGCCGTGAACCGCACGACGATGCAGACCGGCGGCGCCGGCTCGACCGACGAGAAGATCGGCTGGATCCGCGCGGCCGCCGGCTCGCGCTTCGACGAGCTGGAGCTGAACGTCACGGTCTTCGTCGCGGTCGTCACCGACGATCAGGCCGGCATGGCGGAGCGCGTCGCGCCCGGCTTCGGCATGTCGCCGGCCGAGGTGCTCGATTCGCCGCACGCGCTGATCGGCAGCGTCGACCAGATCGTCGAGACGCTGCAGGCGCGACGCGAACGCTACGGCATCAGCTACGTGGCCTTCTCGGGCGACGGCTTCGACCGCCTGGCGCCCGTCGTCGCGCGGCTCGCGGGCACGTAAGCGCGCAGCGGGTGCACGCACAGGCCGTCGATCTTCAGGCAGAGGCGGGCTCAGGAGTGAGGAGGCGCCATGACCGACGACAAGGAAGGCCTGCTGCGGCACTACCGGCAGACGCGCGAGGATCTGCTCTCGGCGATCGAAGGTCTGAGCGACGCGCTGCTGACGGAACCGTCGCTCGACGGCTGGTCTGTGAAGGACCACCTCGCGCACATCGCCGCCTGGGACGATATCCGGGCCGAGCGAGGTCGCCCGCATTTCCGCCGGTCACGAGTCCGCCTGGCGCATGACGAATGAGCAGGACGCGGCCTACAACGCGCTTGCTTATGATCTGCGGTTTAGCCTTTCGCTCGACCAGGTGCGCTGGGAGCTGGAGACATCGCGGCAACGGCTACTGACCGCGATCTCGTCGGCAACGGCGCGTGGCCTCGACGATTCGCTGTACGGCGAGGCGGGTCTGCGCACCCTGCACGAAGCAGTGCACACGGAGTGGATGGCGCGCTGGCGGGAGAAGAGAGGCGTTTAGCCCGCTGGCCCCTGAGCCGCTTGACCAGCGCGCCGCACAGGCGTAGTATCGCTGCAATCTCGACCGCGACGAACGGATTCAGAGGGGGAGCACGATGCGCATCTACGTGATGATCGCCGCGTTTGCGGCCATGCTGTTTGCCGGGCTGCAGATCGGTGCCGCCGATGGCGCGGTCTACATCGGCTACTCGCCGCCGATCACCGACACGGCGAACATCCCCTGGACGTCGCAGGACGGCACGTGGCTCTCGACACGCGGGGCCGACACCGACGCGTGGGACATCGCCAACAGGGCGGCGAGCGCGACGACGCAGTCGGCCCAGGCGATCCACGACTTCCTGCGCTCGGGCGGCACGGTCTACCTGCTGATCCCCGGCTACAACCCGCTCGGCAACTCGCAATCACGCAGTGACTGGGAGGTGCCGGCCGCCGATTACCTGCAGACCGCCAACAACGGCCACGTGCTGATCATGGAGCTGGACTACTGGCGGACGAACATCATCTACGGCTGGGCGTTCAGCGACGGCAAGGACAAGGGGCAGAAGTTCGCCGCGAAGGCGAAGAGCGCCGGCGCGGGCGCGGTGTACATCTACGGCCACTCGCTGGGCGCCGACGTCACGGGCGGCGTGACGCAGGACAGCCCGAACGTCAACCGCGGCTACGGCTTCGGCATCCCCTGCTTCTCGAGCTGGGCGCCGAAGCACAAGGGCTTCACGGCATACCAGGGCTTCCACCGCATCAACTCCGGCAAGTTCATCGTGTTCGACCGCACGTCCGACCCCGCGTCGCAGGACGGCTGCGTCGTCGCGATGCTCGGCAACTGGTCGAGCAACGCCGGCAACGTGCCGGGCCACGACTACCAGGAACTGGCGTACGACAACGACTTCCACCGCTACGTCAACACGAACGGCACCTGCCCGTGTCCGGCGACGAACTTCATGGCGAAGCTTGCCGCCTTCGCGGCGAGCACGTCGAACGAGGACGTCGCGTCCGGCAGCACGTACGACTGGAACAAGACCGCCGCCGACTACCGCACGACGAAGTACGTCGACGACGGCCAGGCGACGCTGACCGGCACGTTCTCGGTGCTGAGCGGCGACGGCTTCGACAACAGCGTGCGCAGCGCGACCGCCAACGGCTCGACGGCGTCGGCCACGGCGACGTGGCGCGCGTCGCTGCAGGCCGGATCGAAGTACGAGGCGCGCGTCTTCGTGCCGGCGGTCACCGGCACGGCGACGGTGACGTACCAGATCTGCTACTCCGGCGGCTGCACGACGCGCGCCGTCAACCAGGCGTCGTACTCCGACGCGTGGGTCTCGCTGGGGACGTACACGTTCGCCGGGACGTCAGGCGACTACGTGTACGCCAGCAATGCGACGGGCACGTGCTGCACACAAACCGTGGGCATCGACGCGGTGGAGTTCGTGCCGAAGAGCCAGTAGCCGCGGACGAGGGACTAAGCCGGCTGGAACAGCTCGACCGGGTTGCCGGACGGGTCATCGAGCACCGTCTGCGCGCCGCCCGGGCCGCGAATCACTTCGTTGCGGAAGGTGACGCCGGCGGCGCGGAGTCGCGCGTCGGCCTCGGACGCATCGACGTCATCGACAGTTCAGTGGATGGACACGTTCATGGCAGCCGCCGAGCGTCAGGACGCTCAACAAACCGGCACGGGCGCGCACCTCGAGACGGCACAGGTCGACCGATCAACATCGGCGGCGGCGTCGTCGGCCGCCGTACGTCCAGCCGAGGGTCGGCGCTGGTCGCTGCACGTCAAGCCCATCAGCCAAGACTGGAACGGTGCGAGGCGCCGCATGCGAGTACCGACCTGACCGGACGCATCGGCATCAAGATGCGGACGGGACGGAGCTCGAAGTGGGCCCGGGCGAGGTCACGGTCTGCCGCAGGGCCACGACGCCTGGGTCGTCGGAACGAGCCCGTCGTCCTGATCGACTGGTATGGCGCCAGCAAGCTCCGGGAACGGACGCGCGGTCGCGAGCCATCGCGCCCTTGCGCGGTGCACGCGGATCTGCCGCGCGGCACGAACGGCTCGAAGGCCGCGATCAGCGTGGCAGATCGTCATCGACCACGCGGACCGACTTCGATAGTTCCGTGCGTGTAGTCGTGCACGGCCGGCTGCAGCCGAATGTCCGTTCCAGCGGACAGCATCATCGGCAGTCTCGCGTCGCGCCGAGGTGAGAGCCGGCTCGCGGCTTCGCCGATAATCGGCCACGAGTTCTGCGAGCGCGCTGCAGCGGCGTCCGGAGTTCCTCGCAGCGTGACGTCGCTGCAATACGCGTGACGTCCTCACGCGGAGCGATCAGCATGTCCACGAGCAGCGATCGCGTCGGCCACATGTCGGGCGAGCCGCCACGACGCATGTGTGGACGCACGGACAGGCGGGCTCTTGCTCCGACGAGCTGCCGCTGCCACGAGCGTCGACGGGACGCGCGAACAACGCAACAAGACTCTCTTCCATGCCATATCGTCGCGGAACGTCCAGCTGGCACGCGGGTCGAACGTCACCAGTACGTCGCCTGTCGCTCTCCAGCTGAAAATCGTCAGCGCAGCACGCGAGCCGAACAGTTCGACCGGACGATCTGCCACTTCCGGCACGAGCGCGGCGATCTGCTCCTCCGTACGCTCGCCGGGTGAGGTCTCGTACCTCGGGCACTATTTCTCCTCACATCCGCGGATGGTCGTGCGCACTGGCACCTAACCGGAGCCGCGCCACCGCCGATCCGCACCTGCTCCCTTGACGGCGGCGCGCTCCGCAGGCACGATCTCCGTGTCACATCGGTCTCGCATCGAGGCGCCGCACATGATCAGCGTACGCATCAACGGCGAATCGCATGAGACGTCCGACGCCGGGCGCAATCTCCTGAGCTTCATCCGCTTCGATGCCGGCCTCACCGGCACGAAGTACGGCTGCGGCGAGGGGCTGTGCGGCGCCTGCACGGTGCTGGTCGACGGCCAGCCGCTGCGAGCCTGCCAGACGACCGTCGGCGCGGTGGCCGGCGGTGACATCACGACGATCGAAGGCCTCGCGCCGGACGGACAGCTCCACGCCGTGCAGCAGGCGTTCATCGAGGAATCGGCGATGCAGTGCGGCTACTGCATCCCCGGCTTCATCATGACGTCGGTGGCGTTGCTCGCCCGCGACGCGCATCCCACGCCGGCGCAGGTGCGCGAGGCGCTGTCGCAGAACATGTGCCGCTGCGGCACGTACCAGCGGATCCTCAGCGCGGTCGAGAAGGCATCGCAGCGCATGGCCGGAGAAGCGCCATGAGCGACAGCACCACCAACGACGCCGGTCTGCACATCGTCGGCGGGGCCGCGCCCGGATTCCCGCCGCCACGGACGAGCTACGCGCGCGGCGCCTACGGCAACACGCAGCCGGACGCGGAGAAGGCGCGCTGGCTCACCGTGCGGCCCGACGGCAGCGTCATCGCGTACGCCGGCAAGGTCGAGTACGGCCAGGGCATCCGCACCGGGCTCGCGATCGAGGTGGCGGACGAGCTGCGCGTGCCGCTCGATGCGGTCGAAGTCGTGCTCGGCGATACGGACCGCGTGCCGTGGGACATGGGGACGTTCGGCAGCCAGTCGACGGCGCGCGTCGGCCTGCAACTGCGGAAGGCCGCTGCCACCGCGCGACAGGCGCTGCTCAACCTCGCCGCGGATCGCCTCGATCTGCCGGCGGGTGAGCTGAGCGCGCTCGAACGGGCGCGTGACGTCGAAGAGCGATGCGGACGCGGCGTGACGTACGCGGAGCTGCTGGCGGGCCTCAACGTCACGCACGAGCTCACCGACGATGCGCCGCTGACGCCGTCCGGCGAGTTCTCCGTGATGGGCCGGCCGCAGCAGCGCATCGACGCCGTCGCGCGCGTCACCGGCCGTGCGGTGTACTCGCAGGACGTCGTGCTCGACGGCATGCTGTTCGCCGCCGTGCTGCGGCCACCGTCGCGCGGCGCGAAACTGTCGTCGGTCGACGCGACGATCGCCGAGCGCATGCCGGGCGTGCAGCAGGTGGTACGCGACGACGAACTCGTCGCCGTGCTCGCCGACAGCGACGAGCACGCGGCGGCGGCGGCGAACTTGCTGCAGGCGCAGTGGGCGGAGACCGCGGAGCCGCTCTCGCAGCTCGACCTGCCGGACCTGCTGCGGCGCAGCGCGCACGATCCGTTCGTCACGCAGGAGCAGGGCTCGCTCGACGACGGCTTCCGTGCGGCCGACAGCATCCTCGAAGCGACGTACTTCCTCCCGTACGTCTCCAACGCGCCGATGGAGCCGCGGGCGGCCGTCGCGTCGTGGGACGGCGACAGGCTCACCGTGTGGGCGGGCACGCAGCGCCCGTTCGGCATCCGCGCGGAGCTGGCGCAGCGCTTCGGCATCGATGAGCCGCTGGTGCGCGTGATCGCGCCCGAGATCGGCGGCGGATTCGGCAGCAAGAGCCCGTACCCGATCGCGCACGAAGCGGCGCGGCTCGCGCGCGTCGCCGGGCGGCCGGTGCGCGTCGCCTACACGCGCGCCGAGGACATGACGTACGCCACCGTGCGTCCGGCGGCGCTGATCACGATCAAGAGCGGCTTCCGATCCGACGGCACGATCGTCGCGTGGCAGTTCGACGCATATCACGCCGGCAACGTCCCCTTTATCGCCCGCCGCGGCTCCGAGACGCCGTACGACACGCCGCACACGAAGGTAACGACGTACATCTCCGATTCGCCGCTGGCCTCCGGCTCCTACCGTTCGCTCGGCGGCGCCACGAACCACTTCGCGCGCGAAGTCCACGTCGACGAGATCGCCGCGGCCACGGGCATCGACCCTGTGGAGTTGCGCCTGCGCAATCTCTCGAACCCGCGCTATCGCCGCGTGCTGGAGCGCGCGGCCGAGCAGCACGGGTGGCGCGCCGGTGCATCGCCATCGCAAACGGGGCAGGGCGTGGCGATCGGCCTCGACGTCGGCAGCTACGCCGCGACGTGCGTGCAGCTCGACGTGCAGGGCGCCGAGGTGCGCGTCGAGCGCGTGACCGCATCGGTCGATTGCGGCCTCGTTGTCAATCCGGACGGCGTGAGGAATCAGCTCGAAGGCTCGATCGTGATGGGCATGGGCACCGCGCTGTACGAGGCGATCGATTTCCAGTCGGGCCGCGTGCTCAACGCCGGCTTCACGCGCTACCGCGTGCCGCGCAGCAACGATGCGCCCGCGATCGAGACGGTGCTGTGCGGCGACGACGATACGCCGTCGACGGGCGCCGGCGAGCCGGGGATCGTGCCGATCGCCGCGGCGATCTCGAACGCCGTCTTCGACCGCACCGGCCAGCGGCATCGCGAGCTGCCGATCCAGCGGCACCTTCGCTAGCGCGGCCGCGCGTCTTCGTCTTCAACGTCGGACGGCGTGTTCAGGTCCAGGCGCACGACCGGGTCCGGCATCGCCACTTCGACGACCTCGCCGGCGTGGCGCCGCATCACGTCGCGGATGCCCTGCGTCTCTTCCGCGATCTCGAGCAGCTCGGGCACCAGGGCTACGATCGAAGATCACCGGATGGCCGCGATGCCCTTCGTGCACCGGCACCGTGATCGCCGCGTGCGCGGCAACGTGGTGTTGCACGAGCGCTGCCAGCACGCCTGCTGGCCGCGGCTGATCGACGGCCAGAAGCAGCACGGCGCCGGCGTGCGGCGAGATCGCGGCGAGGCCGGCCTTGATCGAGCTGACCTTGCCCGTGCGGTAGTCGGGATTGTGCACGACGCGCGTGCGGGGAGCCTGCGCCGCGAGCGCCGTGATGCCCGCCGCTTCGTGGCCGGTGACGACGACGATCTCCGCGATCGCGTCGACGGCGGCGAGCTGCGCGAGCTGGTACGCGATGAGCGTCGTGCCGCGCCACGGGAGCAGCGCCTTCTGCCGGCCCATGCGGGTCGACTCGCCCGCCGCGAGCAGGATGGCGGCGACGGTCGCCACGGCTAGGCGACGGTCTTCGGGCGGGCGTGCTTGAGGGCGGCGCCGTCGCCGCGCATCGGCTGGCCCGTGCCGCCCAGCCGGTCCATCGTGATCTCCGCCATGATGCTGACGGCGATCTCCTCCGGCGAGACGGCGCCGATGTCGAGGCCGATCGGCGCGTGGATGTCGCGCAGGCGCTCCTCCGGGATGCCATCGGCGAGCAGCTGCCGGTAGATGAGCGTGACCTTGCGGCGGCTGCCCATCAACCCGACGTAGCCCGCCTTCGAGCGCGCGGCGGCGGACAGCGCCTGGTAGTCGTACTTGTGGCCGCGCGTGACGACGACGATCGCGCTGTTGCGCGTCGCGGGGTACGCGTCGATCGTGGCTTCGATGTCGCCGGCGATGACGGCGTCGGCGTCCGGGAAGCGCTGCGCGTTCGCGAAGTCGGTGCGGTCGTCGATCACCGCCAGCCGGTAGCCCAGGAACTTCGCGACGGTCGCCAGCGAGCGCCCGACGTGGCCGCCGCCGACCACGATCACCTCCGGCGGCTCGGCGAACACGTCGGCGAACACCTCCGCGCCGTCCGAGAGCGTGACGAGCGCGGGCTTCGGGCGCGGCGCGGCGACGAGGCGCGCGGCGAGCTGCGTCGCCTCCGCGTGCAGCGCGCCGAGATCGCCATCCACGACGCCGCCCTCCCAGACGCCGATCTTCGCCGCCGCTTCTACCTCGGCGGTGCCGTTCACGACGACGACAACCACGCCGCGGCTCTCGCCCGATGCGGCGCTGAGCATGCGCCGCGCCATGGCCGCGTCGCCCGCCGCCATCGTCGGATCGACGAGGATGCGCTCGGTGCCGCCGCAGGCCAGCCCGTAATCGACGGCGATGTCTTCGTTCAGCGTGAAGTCGAGCACGCGCGGCACGCCGGTCTCGATCGCCTGCTTCGCGGCCTCCCAGACGTCGGCCTCGATGCAGCCGCCGCCCATCGTGCCGATGCTCGTGCCGTCGGCGCGGACGAGCAGTCGCGCGCCTACCCGCTGCGGCGTGGAGCCGTGCGCGTCGACGAGCGTCGCGACGGCGAAGCGCTCGCCGGCTTCGAGGATACGTACAAGCTCGCGTGTGACTTCCAGCTGCATGCGTGTGCGCGCCTCGCTCGCGCCGTATCAGCGTAGCGGAAGGGCGTGCGGTTCGTGTAGGCCGTGGCGCCGGGCACCGGCTGGTCTGAAATCCCAGGCCACGGTCCCCCAGAACGTTCGTGTCACATTGACACCAACTCCCCTCGGTGCTATGTTAGTGTCACAGTGACACTAAGTCACGAGCAGGAGTCGTGCGATGACCACACTCACCCTCCCCATCACCGAACGCAAGACCGCGGGCGGCATCGCCTGCGAGAGCGACAGCATCGCCACGGTGCCGCTCGCGCAGGAGCGGTCGTTCGCCTACTGGCAGCAGGACATCCCGGCCGAGTACCTGGCCCTCGCGCCGGACGAGATCCGCGCCCGCATCGCGGAGGCGCGGCGCAAGCTCGGCACGCGGCTCGTGGTGCTGGGGCACCACTACCAGCGCGAAGACGTGATCGAGTTCGCCGACGTGCGCGGCGACAGCTACAAGCTCGCGCAGTGGGCCGCCGAGCGCCCGGAGGCGGAGTACATCATCTTCTGCGGCGTGCACTTCATGGCCGAGGCCGCCGACATCCTCAGCGCGCCGCACCAGAAGGTGATCCTGCCGAACCTGGCCGCCGGCTGCTCGATGTCCGACATGGCCGACCCGGACGACGTCTACAACGCCTGGGCGGAGCTGGAGGAGCTGGGCATCGCGCAGGACACGCTGCCCGTCACGTACATGAACTCGGCGGCGGCGCTGAAGGCGTTCGTCGGCGAGCGCGGCGGCGCCGTCTGCACCAGCAGCAACGCGAAGAAGGTGCTGGAGTGGGCGTTCGCGCGGAAGAAGCGCGTGCTCTTCTTCCCGGACCAGCACCTGGGCCGCAACACCGGCTACGCCATGGGCGTGCCGCTCGACCAGATGCAGCTCTGGGGCTGGGCGCGTCCGTACGGATCGATGGGCGGCCGCACGCTGCAAGAGCTGCAGGACAGCCGCATCATCCTCTGGGCCGGCCACTGCTCGGTGCACCAGCGCTTCACGCCGCTGCAGATCGCCGAGGCGCGCGCGAAGTACCCGGACATCACCGTCATCGTCCACCCGGAGTGCCGCTGGGAGACGGTGCAGGCGTCCGACCTCAACGGCTCGACGGAGTTCATCGCGAAGACGATCGCGAACGCGCCCGCCGGATCGAAGTTCGCCGTCGGCACCGAGATCAACCTCGTCAGCCGCCTCGCGAAGGAGAACCCCGACAAGACCGTCTTCTGCCTCGACCCGGTCGTCTGCCCCTGCTCGACGATGTACCGCGTGCACCCCGCCTACGTCGCCTGGGCCGCGGAGGCGCTCGTCGAAGGCCACGTGATCAACCAGATCGTCGTGCCGGAGGACATCGCGCGCAACGCCAAGCTCGCGCTCGACCGGATGCTGGCGATCAAGTAGCGGTCGCGCGACCACGAGCACGGCTGGCCGCGCGTCAACCTCATCGTTGGCCGCCGAAAACACCGTCTGTTACCATGGCCGGGCCGTCGGGGTGTAGCTCAGCCAGGCTAGAGTGCTCGGTTCGGGACCGAGAGGTCGGCAGTTCAAATCTGCCCACCCCGACCACTTCTCCCTGTTCCTCACGATCCACGAAGAGCACGGACGAGTGGGAGTACGCATGGACGCCGCCGCACTCAAGTCCCGCGCCTGCGCCGCCGTCGACGCCCACGCCGCCGACCTGATCGCCCTCAGCCACCGCATCCACGCCAACCCGGAGATCGCGTATCACGAGGTGCAGGCGTCCGCCTGGCTCGCCGACGCGCTTCGCCAGCAGGGCTTCGTGGTCACGCCCGGCATCGGCAGCCTGCCGACGGCCTTCCGCGCCGTCGCCGGCAGCGGCCGCCCGGCGGTCGCGATCCTCGCCGAGTACGACGCGCTCCCCGGCATCGGCCACGGCTGCGGCCACAACATCATCGCCACCGCCGCGCTCGGCGCCGGCATCGGCGTGCGCGCCGTGATCGATCAGCTTGCAGGGCTCGGTGCAGGTGATCGGGACGCCCGCCGAGGAGGTGTACGGCGGCAAGGTCGCGATGATCCGCGAAGGCGCGTTCGAAGGCCTCGACGCCGCGATCATGACGCACCCCGGCACGCAGGACACCGTCATCGCCAGGGCGCTCGCCTGCGCCGAGCTTACGGTCGAGTACCACGGCCGCGAAGCGCACGCGGCGGCGCAGCCGGAGCGCGGCATCAACGCGCTCGAAGCGATGATCATCGCCTTCAACAGCATCAACGCGCTGCGCCAGCACATCCGCGGCACCGCGCGCGTCCACGGCGTCATCACCGACGGCGGCGAGGCGCCGAACATCGTCCCCGGCCACAGCGCCGCGAGCTTCCTCGTCCGCGCCGAGGACGACGCCTACCTGGAAGAGCTGAAGTTGCGCGTCATCGCCTGCTTCGAGGCCGGCGCGACGGCCACCGGCGCCACGCTGGAGGTGCGCTGGAACCCCAACCAGTACGCCGCGATGAACACCAACGTCGCCATCGCCGCCGCCCATCGCAAGAACCTCGCCGCGCTCGGCCGCGAGCTGCCGGAGACCGAGAAGCCCCGCCCGATGGGCAGCACCGACATGGGCAACGTGAGCAAGGTCGTCCCCGGCATCCACCCGGGCATCGCCATCGCGCCGGCGAACGTCAACAGCCACTCGCCCGCGTTCGCCGAATACGCGGCGTCAGCGTCCGGCGACAAGGCCGTGATCGACGGCGCGAAGGCGCTCGCCATGACCGCGATCGATATCCTCGCCGACGCCGACCTGCGCGCCGCGATGCGCGCCGAGTTCGAAGCCTCGCGGCAGACGGCGCCTTCGCCGTGAGCGCGCTCGACGAGTACGCCGACGAGGAACTCGCGGCGCTCTACGACCTTCAATACGCCGGCTGGACGGACGACCTGCCGTTCTACGAGGCGTTCGCCCGCCGCGGCGATCTGCCGTCGCTCGAGCTGATGGCCGGCACGGGACGCGTCGCGCTCCACCTCGCGCGCCAGGGGCATCGCGTGGTCGGGATCGACAACTCGCGGCCCATGCTCGCGCGCCTCGAGGCGCAACTCGACGGCGAGACCGCGAGCCGTGTCCGTCTCGTCGAGGCCGACGTCCGCGACTTCGACCTGGGCGAGCAGTTCGACTTCATCTACTGCGCGCTCTGCTCGCTCGAGCTGCTTCACGCGACCGCCGACCAGCTTGCCACGCTCCGCTGCGTCGCGAAGCACCTCGCGCCGGGCGGCGTCTTCGCGGCCGAGATCCGCTCCCTCACCGCCATCGACTGGAGCCACGAGCCGTCCGCCCTGCGCCACGAGTGGACCCGCACCGATCCCGCGACCGGCGAGCGCGTCACGAAGCTCCACTCAGTCACGTCGTCCCCCGCGCGCCAGACGACGCTCGACACGCTGATCTTCGACCGCATCGCGCACGACGGCACGGTCCGCCGTCGCGTTCTCGATGTGGCTCTCCGCGCCTACGGCCGCTACGAGTTCGAGCTGCTGCTGGAGCAGGCCGGCCTCCGCATCGCCAACATCTACGGCGCGCCCGACCTCTCGCCCTACGACGACAGCAGCGATACGCTGTTCGTCGTAGCTGAACTGGCACAACCGCACCGGTAGTTCGAATACGGGCTCGCGCGCAAGGAGCTCCTCTTCCGACACAGGGAAGGGGTTGGGGGACAGGTTTCGTGCTCATCGCACTTGACGCCATGGGTGGCGACCACGCACCGGCGGAGATCATCGCCGGTGCGCTTCTTGCCCGCGCCGAACTCGGGGTCGACATCGCGCTCGTCGGCGCCAAAGAGGTGATCGAAGCCGAACTCGCTCGCCAGGGCGAGCCCGCATCCGCGTTCGAGATCATCCACGCCAGCGAAGCGATCAGCATGGACGAGCATCCCGCCCAGGCGGTCCGCACGAAGCGCGACGCCTCGATCAATGTCGCGATGAGCATGGTCAAGCGCGGCGTCGCCGGCGCCTTCGTCTCGGCCGGCAACACCGGCGCTGTGATGGCGTCGGCGCTGATGACGCTCGGACGCATCCAGGGCATCGAGCGCCCCGCGCTGGGCACCGTCGCGCCGTACAGCGAAGCCGGAGTGCTCGTGCTCGATGTCGGCGCCAACGCCGACGTGAAGCCGAACTATCTCGTCCAGTTCGCCCAGATGGGGGCGGCCTACGCCGAACGCGTCCTGGGCATTCCGAATCCGCGCGTGGCCCTGCTCAACATCGGCGGCGAGGACACGAAGGGCAGCGAACTGGTGCAGGAGGTCTTCGGACGCCTCAGCAAGGCGGGCGTCAACTTCGTCGGCAACATCGAGGGCGGCGAGGTGCATCTCGGCCGCGCCGACGTCATCGTCACCGACGGCTTCACCGGCAACGTCGCCGTGAAGGTCACCGAGGGCGTCTCCGACTTCCTGTTCCGTGAGCTGCGCGCCGCCTTCACGTCGAAGCTGCAGTACAAGCTCGCCGCGATGGTGCTGCGCCCGGGCCTGCTCAAGCTCCGCGACCGCATGGACCCCGGCACCTACGGCGGCGTCCCCCTGCTCGGCGTTAACGGCGTCGTCATGATCGCCCACGGCAACTCCGACGCCCGCGCCATCAAGAACGCCATCCGCTTCGCCCACGACGCCGCATCGTCCGGCATGCTCGACAGCATCCGCGCGCACCTGCAGTACAAGGCGTAGCGCGTAGCGGTCAGCTGTTGGCTGTTGGCTCGGCCACGTTGGAGGGCCTGCGCCACGCGCGGCAATCCCTGGCGTGGGATTGGCGATCAGGCCAATCAAGACAGGTCTCTTCGAGCCGCTGGCCGCGCCCATCTGGTGCGAGTCTAAGTTGGAGAGTCCTGCTCAGGACACCTCCGTCAGATCGCCTTCGCCTCACGCAGCGCGCCGATCTCGTCCCACGTGTAGCCCAGGTCGAGCAGGATCTCCTCGGTGTGCTGACCGAGTTCCGGCGCGGCGGGCGCCGCTTCGGCCGGCGTCTCGCTGAACTTCCACGGGAAGCCGACGATCTGCGTCGGCCCGTTCGTCGGATGCTCGACCGTCAGCACGTACTCGTTCGCGAGCGCCTGCGGGTCGTCGAGCAGCGTCTCGTAGTCCTGCACCGGCGCGCAGATCATGTCGTGCGACTCCAGCACCGGGATCCACTCCGCCGTCGTCTTCACCAGGAACTTGTCGTCGAGCAGCGCGTACAGCGCGTCGATGTTCACGATGCGGCCGAGCGCGTTCGCGAAGCGCTCGTCGTGCTCCAGCTCCGGCATGCCGACCGCCGCGCAGAACGCCGGCCAGCGATCGTCGCCGACGCCGCCGATCACCGCCCAGCCGTCGGCCGTCTTGAACGTCCGCCAGATCGTCGGCAGGTACGCGTGGCCCCGCCCCGACCGCCGCTTCCGCCGCCCGAGGATGTACGACTGGATCTCCCACGCCTGCGACGCGATCGCCGACCCGAACAACGACGTCTCGATCTTCTGCCCGATGCCCGTCTTCTCGCGCGAATACAGCGCCGCGATCACCGACATCGCGAGGTTCATGGCGCCGACGTAGTCCGCGATCGCCACGCCCACCGGCAGCGGCCCGCCGTCGACCTCGCCGGTCATCGACATCAGCCCCGACCGCGCCTGCGCCGCGATGTCGAACGCCGGGTGCGTCGTCTTCGGACCCTGCCCGCCCCAGCCCGACGCGTGCGCGTAGATGATGCCGGGGTTCAGCGCGCGCACCTCGTCGTAGCCGAAGCCGAGCTTCTCCATCACGCCCGGGCGGAAGTTGTGCACCAGCACGTCCATCGATGGCAGCAGCCGGCGCACGATCTCGCGCCCGCCGTCGGTCTTGAGGTGGACGGTGAGGCTGCGCTTGCCGCGGCTGTGCGCCAGGTGATACGCGCTGACGCGATGCTCGCCGTGCATCTGCAGCACGCGGCCGAGGTCGCCGAACCCGGGCGGCTCCACCTTGATGACGTCGGCGCCCATGTCCGCCATCACCATCGTCGCCTGCGGCCCCTGCTGGAAGATCGTGAAGTCGAGGACGCGCACGCCCTGCAACGGTCCCGGCATCGACATTACCTCCGTCTACCTGTAGAGCGCAGTATAGGCGCCGAGGCCGACCCGACACGATCAGCGCGAGTTCGACTCCGC
>CAVUOT010000013.1:0-20032 GCA_963743185.1 uncultured Chloroflexia bacterium
TCGAACGGCGCGGCCGTCTCGGCGCACTCGGCCAGCGCCTGCTTGATCTCGGGCAGACGAGCTTCGGGCGTCGCGCCGAGGAACTTGAGCGTCGTGTGGATGCCCTCGGGGCGGACCCATCGCAGCGAAGGCGTCGCGAGCGTGCGCTGCAAGTCCTCGATCGTGCGGATGATGGCGCGCTTGACGTCGGGCGGCATGTCGATCGCGACGAAGAGGCGCAGGGACTTCGGCGCGGAGTCGCCTGCGAGGTGTGTTGACTTGTCGTCGCGCATCGCTGGCGCGCTCACAGCCCCAGCAGGCGAGCGATGTTGCCGCCCGTGATGGCCGCAAGCTCCTCGTCCGTCAGCCCGGCCGCGCGCGTGCGTTCGAGCGCCTTCGCCTGCGACGTCAGCGGGAAGTCGCTGGCCCAGAGGATCCGTTCCGACGCCCACGGCATCGATGGCGCGCCGATAGATCGCCGGGTCGTAGAGAAGGTGGCTGGCGGCCGTGTCGAAATACATCGAGTCGATCGCCTCGCGGACTTCCGGCATGAGCGCGTAGAACGGGAGACCGCCGCCCCAGTGCGCGGCGATGATCGTGACGCCCGACTGCGCCCGCGCGAACGCATACAGCGCGGCGATCGACAGCCCCTCCTTGCCCGGATACGCGTGGCCGACGGGCTCGCTGGCGTGGACGAGGACCGGCAGGTCGAACGCGGCCGCGGCCCAGGTGAGAAGATCGGCTTCGTCGCTGTTCGCGAGGTTGTAGCCGCTGCTCTCCGGGCGCAGCTCGCCGATGCCCCGGGCGCCGGCCGCGGCGAGGGCGCGCAGCTTCGAGCGGATGTCGTTGCGCGCCGCGCTGGGCGCGTCGTCGGTCTCGGCGCGGCCGTGGGCGCCAACGTTCTCGCCGAAGTACACCGACACGAACGGGATCAGGCGCCCGCCGGACCGCGCGGCCTCCTCGATGATGTAGGCGTTCGTCTCGTCGACGAGCGCTTCGTCGCGCCAGGCGAAGTTCACGATGACGGTGCGGTCGATGCCGGCGGCGTCCATCGACGCGAGCACGTCGCTGGCGGTGGCCATCTTTGCGCTGGCGTCGCTGTAGATCTCCGCGAACGCTGGCTCCGTCGCGAGCAGCGACGTGCGGCGGTCGATCACGGCCGGCGGGAAGACGTGCGCGTGGCTGTCGATGATCATCCGTTTGCCTTCGCCCGCTCGACGAACGTGTCGACGAGCGCGATCACGTCGTCGCGCTTCGGCGCCTGGCCGAAGGCGACCGCCGTCACGTTACCGTTCACGCGGCCGGCGCGCACGAAAACCGAATCGGCGACGAAGATGACGGTGGAGCCGTCCGCGAATGTGGCCTTGCCGGTGAGGCGCCAGGCGAAGGACTCATCGCCCTTCGCGGGGAAGGCGATGTCCTTCACGACCTGAGTGTCGCTGATCTTCGTGCCCTCGGCGTCGTTCACCAGGAAGTTGGCGACGGTCGGCGCGGCGAGATCGCGGATGAAGGCGAGCGCGGACGTCGCGCCCTCGGGTAACTGGAAGAGCGTGGCGGTGTTCATGACGCGTGCGATCTTGCCGCTGAAGACGAGGTCGGGCGTGATCGGGGTGGAGTGCTGCACGTTGTACTGGAGCGTCTGTCCCCAGCCGGCGTATTGGGCTCGCGCGCTCTCCGTATCGGGGCGTGCTCTCGCCAGGTCGTCGTTCGTCTCCATCGCTGCCTGATCCTGCGTGAAATCCGCGCCGGCGTCAGCCGGTTGAAGGACGATCTGCTTCAGCTGCGACTCGGCTTCGGGCAAGGAGATCGACGCCGGCTTGGTCGCGCTGGCGTTCGACGAGATGCCACGGCACGCGGCGGCTAGAGTGCAGACGGCTGCGAGCGCGATAAGTGCGAGCGTCGGACGGCGTACCGAGCCCGGGAAGCATTGTGCTCGTGCGGCGATCGCCGGCCGAAAGCCCGCGCCACGTGCTCGAAGCGGGGTTCGTCCGCATGCGAGTGCTAGTCCCGCGCCGCGCGCTCGAGCGCGCGGCCGAAACGCATGATCGCTTCCGGGATGTCGCGCTCGGCGACGTTGCTGTAGCAGAGCCGGACGAAGTTCGCGCCGCTGCCGTCGGCGAAGAACGCCTCGCCGCCGACGTAGCCCACGGCCTCCTCGTTGGCGGTGATGCGCAGCCGCGCGGGGTCGACCGTCTCGGCCAGCTCGGCCCAGACGAAGAAGCCGCCCTTCGGCACGCTCCAGCGCATGAACTTCGAGCAGCGCTCGTTCATCGCAGCGAGCATCGCGTCGCGCTTGCGGCGGTAGATCTCGATCACGCTCGGCACGTGCGCGGCGTACTCGCCCGTTGCGCAGTACTCGGCGATGACGCGCGTGGTCCACGGCGAGACGCCCATGTCGAAACGCATGCGGGTCACGGCGTCGATTACCGGCTTCTCGCCCATGATCCAGCCGACGCGGAGCCCGGTCGCGAGCGTCTTGCTGAACGTGCCCATCAGCACCGCGCCGGTGCCGCCGGCGACGGTGAAGAGCGACGGCAACGGCTCGCGGTCGAAGGTGATCGCGCCGTACGCGTCGTCCTGGGCGATGAGGATGCCGTGGCGGCGGCAGATGTCCACAACGGCCTTGCGGCGCTCCAGGCTCATCGTGTTCGCGGCAGGGTTCTGGAAGTTCGTGATGGTGTACAGCAGTTTCGCGCGCTTCCCCTCGGCAGCGATGCGCGCCGCGGTCCGCTCGAGCGCGGCGACATCGAGTCCGTCGTCGTCGAGCGGCACGGTCGCGATCTCCGGCAGGCACGAGAGCGCGATGCGCGTGCTGCCGGCGAAACACGGCTGCTCCAGGATGATCACGTCGCCCGGGTCGAGGAACGTCTCGCAGACGTTCTCGAAAGCGCCGGACGAGCCGCACGTCAGCACGAAGTTCGTGGCATCGAGCGCGAGGCCCTCGCGGCGGTTGATGTCGAGTGCGAGCCAGTCGCGCAGGCCCTGCGGCCCCTGCGGGCCGCCGTACATCAGCGCGTCCTGGCCCTCGCGGCGCAGCACGCGCTCGTTGCAGGCGATCAGCTCGTCGGTAGGGAGCGATGCGGGGTCGGGCACGCCGCCGGTGAGCATGATCGGCGGCTTGGATGGCGTGGGCAGGGTGCCCTGGAACCACGGCGACCACGCCATCTTGTGCGCGCGCCGCGACAGCGCGGCTTCCCACGCGTAGCCGTCTTCGCGCGCGGACGGCGCCGTCTGGTCGGCTTCCCAGGGGACTCGGCCGGACATGATCGCTCCTGCGCTACTCGCTCTTGCCGGCGTTGCCCTTCGCGACACGCTCCGCGGCGGCGCGGAACCGCTCGTGGTGCTCGGGCGAGGTGCGGAGGACGCGGTTCCACGCGCCTTCCCGCTCGGTGCCTTCGTCGACGCTCGTTGCGCGGTCGACGGTCTCCTTCATCGCGATCAGCGTCTGCGGCGAGTTGGCGGCGATCATCCTCGCCATTTCCATTGCGGCGGCATCGACGTCCGCGAACGGGACGACGCTGTTGACGAGGCCCATGCGCAGGGCTTCGTCGGCGCGCACGACGCGGCCGGTGAACAGGAGCTCCTTCGCGAACGCCGGGCCGACGATACGCGGCAGCTGCGCGCCGCCGACGACCAGGCCGTAGACCGCGCCCGGGAAGCGGAACGCCGCGGTGTCCGACGCGATGCGGATGTCGCAGTTGATCGCGACGAGCGCGCCGCCGCCGTAGCAGATGCCGTTGACGGCGGCGATCAGCGGCTTGCGAAACGAACTGACCGCCATGTAGGTGGCGGCCATACCCTCGGTGCGCCCCTTGCCTTCGATGGCGGCGACGGCTTCGTTCATGTCAGCGCCGGCGCTGAAGGCCGCGCCGGAGCCGGTGAGGATCGCGACGTGGACGTCGGGGTCCGCGTCGAACTCGCCGAGCGCCGCGCCGACGCCCGCGTCCAACTCGCGGTTGAAGGCGTTGTGCTTGTCGGTGCGGAGCATGCGGATGACGCCGACATGGCCGCCGATCTCCGTGCTGATGATGTCGGACATGCAAGGATTGTACGAGATGCGGTTGTCTGGTCATTCGGAGGTTCGCAGGTCGGCCGGCCCGCTCCGGACTAATGTGCGCACAGCCGTCCCCGGCTGTGAGTCCACCCACCCGTCCCTTGACTCCGGGCGGGGAGGGCGTATGATCGGCCAACACGTTCACTCATGCTTCGCTCAGAAGGAGGGGTCCATGGCCACCTACGTCATCCTCTACACGTATACGACGGAAGGCGCGAAGAACATCCGCGACAGCGTGAAGAGAGCCGGGCGCATCCGCCAGCAGAATGCGCGCGTCGGCTTCACGGTCAAGGATGTGTACTGGACGCAGGGGTCCTACGACATGGTCGCCATCGTCGACGCGCCTTCGGAGGAAGCGATGATGGGGGCGATGATGAACGTCGTGGGTGCCGGCAACGTGACGAGCGTGACGATGCGCGCGTTCGACGCCGTCGAGATGTCGCGCGTGCTCGCGAAGACGCTGCCGCTCCCGGACGACGATGCGCCGGCGAAGGCACCCGCCCCCGCGAAGAAGGCGGCGAAGGCGAAGCGGAAGTAGCCTGCGGGGGAAGCTACGCAGCGACGCGGGGCGTGTCGAGCACGCCCCGCGTCTGTTTGGCCTACCCGCGATGCGAATCGCGAAGATCAGCCGTTGTTGCTCGCGGCCGGCGACGGGCTCGCGTCGGGAGCAACGTTCGGGAAGCCGCCGAAGCCGCGCATCCCGTCGTCAGGTCCGTGGCCCGGGTGCCCGGTGCCGTCGATCATCTGGTCCAGATGGCTGGTCATGTCGGCGAGCTTCGTGTCGGCCTGCGCCTGCGTCAGCTCTCCGTTGGCCACCTCCTGGTCCACGTGTGACTTCATCTCGGTGGTGAGGAACGCCTTCAACTCATCGCGGCTCTTGCCGTGGGCCTGGGCGACCGTCGCCAGCGTGGCGCCGCTCGCGTCGGTCTCCGTCCTGAGCTGGTCCGCGGTGATGCCGAGGAACGTCGCCAGCTTCTGCGGGTCGGCGAACCCGCCCCTGCCGTGGCCGGGACCGCGGTCGCCGGGGCCTCCGCCGAAGCCGAACGCGCCGGCCGGCTCGTTGGCGATGCGTTGCTTGATCTGGTCCGCCTGCGCCTGGGTCAGGTCGCCGCTCGCGACACGGGCGTCGATCTCGTCCGTCTTCGCGCCCTTCACGGCGTTCTCGAGCGTCGGCGTGTCGATCCCGAGCTTCTGCGCGACGCGCGACAGGAAGCTCGTGCCGGTCGTACTCGTGCCCGGTACGGGCGTCTGCGCCATCACCGCGCCCGCTCCGAGGATGCCGGCGAGGGCGAGGCCACCCGCCACTGCGATCCACCACTTGCGTGCTCTGTTCATGATAGGGGTCCTTTCATCTATTCTCACGTTCTGTGTGTTTTCGTTGCCGCTACGCCGGCTTCACCGCATCATCCCTCGCCCCCTTTCGCCGGCGTTGTGCATGACACTGGCATGATCGAAGACCCGGCTAAGCGACGTCTGAGGCGTGACTAAGAGCGGGGTAAGAAATTGCGCACGGCCCTAGCGCCGCCCGCATTCTCACGATCCTCTTAGGAACGGGAGGTAGCGTGTCTGCAATGGTTGTTGCGGGCTCGCTCCCGTCACGCGCGGTAGCGCCCGGTGCCCGCATCGGGAGCCCTGTTATGCTGCAGTCGATGCGCATCCTTGTCGTTGATGACGATCCCGGCATCTGCGATTCCCTCGATCGCGCGCTGCGCCGCGAGGGATACGCAGTGTCCATCGCGCGCGACGGCGAGGCGGCGCTCGAGGCGGTCGCCGCCGATCCGCCGGACGCGATGGTCCTCGACGTCGCGATGCCGAAACTCGACGGGCTTTCGGTGTGCAGGCGACTTCGCGCCGAAGGCAATGCGGTGCCGATCCTGGTACTGACGGCGCGGCACAGCCTGGGCGATCGCGTCGCGGGGCTCGACGCGGGCGCCGACGACTATCTCGTGAAACCGTTCGCGCTGGAGGAGCTGCTTGCCCGCTTGCGGTCGATCATGCGCCGGGCGGCTCCGGTGCAGGATGCGGAAGTACTCGTGCTGGGTGACCTGACCCTCGATCTGCGCACGCGCGTCGCCACGCGCGCCGGTACGACGATCGAGTTGACGCGTATGGAATACCAGCTGTTGGAATTGTTTCTCCGGAACGCGGGCCAGGTGCTGACCCGCGAGCTCATCTTCGACCGCGTGTGGGGCTACGACTTCGGCGTCAACTCGAACTCGCTCGACGTCTACGTCGGCTACCTGCGGCGCAAGACGGAGCTGGATGGGCTGCCCCGGCTGCTCCACACCGTCCGGGGCGTCGGCTACATAGCGCGGGCGCCATGAGCCTTCGCACGCAGCTCACGCTCATCACGGCTCTCCTGGTCGCCGCGTCGGTCGTCGCGGTATCGCTGGTTGCATATTTCGCGGTGCAAGACCGCTTGCGCAACCAGGTCGATGATACGCTGCGCTCTCGTGCGGCGAGCCTTGTGGGTGGTCCTGACCTCCCGCGGCGCGGCCCGGACGCAGACAATCGCGGCGAGGGCGGCCCTCCCGACCCGTTCGGCGCCACCGACGTGTTCTTTCAGGCGATCGACAAGGCGGGGACGATTGTCGGGGCGCCATCGACTCAGGCCACGCAGATCCCGGTGAGTGCCGGCGATGTGGCTGTGGCGAATGGCCAACGCGGCACGTTCATCCATGACGCCAGTACCAGCGGCGGCCTCCACCTCCGGGTGCTCACCATGCCGGGGAAGAGTGGCGAAGCCATGCAGATCGGACGCTCGCTCTCCGAGGTCGATGCTTCACTCTCGGACCTGCGGAACATCCTCTTCGGCGTCAGCGGCGCGGGCGTGATCATCGCCGCGCTGCTGGGCCTGCTGGTCGCGCACCGCTCGCTCCGCCCCGTCGCGCGGCTGACAGCCGCTGCCGAGCACGTGGCGGCGACGCAGGATCTCGCCGCATCGATCGAGGTGCGCCGCAAAGACGAGATCGGCCGCCTGGCGACCAGCTTCAACGCGATGCTCCAGGCGCTCGACGAATCGCGCAAGCAGCAGCAGCGGCTGGTCACCGACGCGAGCCACGAGCTGCGGACACCGCTGACCAGCCTGCGGACGAACATCGAAGTGCTGGCGCGCGCCGACGATCTGCCCGGCGCCGAGCGAACGCAGATGCTGAGCGACGCGACGTTCGAGCTGGAAGAGCTGACGAAGCTTGTGGGAGAGCTGGTGGAACTCGCTTCGGACACGCGAACGGAGGCGCGAGAGTTCGCTGACGTCCGGCTCGACCAGCTCGCCGACTCCGTGGTGCAACGGGCGGCGCGGCGAAGCGGACTCCGCGTTGAACTCGATGCGCAGCCAACGCTGGTCGTCGGCAACTACGGCCTCCTCGAGCGCGCCGCGAGCAATCTCGTCGACAACGCCTGCAAGTGGAGTCCGCAGGACGAGCCGATCGAAGTGCGCGTCGCCGGCGGGCGGTTCGAGGTGCGCGACCACGGGCCCGGCATTCCCGAAGCCGACCGGCCGCACGTCTTCGAGCGCTTCTATCGCGCCGATGTCGCCCGGTCCACGCCTGGCTCGGGCCTCGGGCTGGCCATCGTCAAGCAGGTGGTGACGGCACACGGCGGCAAAGTCTGGGTGGACGCAGCGCCGGGCGGAGGGACGGTCGCCGGATTCGAACTGCTGTCGATCCCCGTGGAGATCTGAGCCAGCGGCTGCGTATCACTGCCGGATGACTGCGGTCCGCACGCAACCTTTACGTGCACGTTAGAGTGCGTTAGACTTCGCACACCATGAAGCACCGCCGTGTCCCCATCCCGGTGCGCCTGCTCTCATACGCGTGGCCGTACAAGCGGCGCGTCCTGCTCACCTGCGTGTCGCTTGCGGGGCTGACCGCCTTTCAGCTCATCGGTCCGTGGCTCGTCGGCTATGCGATCGACACGGGGCTGAAAGTGAAGGACAACGTCGCGCACGGCAACCTGCGCACGTTGCTCATCGCGGCCGTGCTGATCACCGCGGCGGCCGGAGCGCGGGGCATATTCCAGTTCTGGCAGACGTACACCGGCGAGTGGGTGTCGCAGCGCATCGCCTACGATATCCGCAACGACATCTACAACCACCTGCAGCGGATGAGCTTCGCGTACCACGACAAGGCGCAGACCGGGCAGATCATGCAGCGCGCGACGCAGGACGTCGAGGCCGTGAGGATGTTCGTCAGCCTGGGCTTCATCAGACTCATGTACGTCGCGGTGCTGCTGGTCGCCACGCTGGCCCTTATGGTGATGACGGACTGGCAGCTCGCACTGCTGAGTTGGCTCTTCATCCCGCCCACCGCGCTGATCGCGATCCGCATGACGTCGAAGATGCGGCCGATCTGGCTACAGGTGCAGAATCTGCAGGGCGAGCTTGGCGTCGTGCTGCAGGAGAACCTCAGCGGCATGCGCGTGGTGAAGGCGTTCGGTCGCGAGCAGTACGAAGAGCGCAAGTTCAACGCCCAGGCGCAGAAGCTCTTCGACAACTCCTACGCGACGAACCGCATCCAGGCGGCATATGCGCCGGTGCTCAGCGGCGTCTGGGCGCTCGCGATGGTGGCGACGGCCTGGTTCGGCGCGAACCAGATCCTGCACGGCAACCTGCAGCCCGGCGACCTCGCCGTGTTCATGCTGTACCTGACGATGCTCCAGTTGCCGGTGCGCAGCCTGGGGTTCATTACGGCGCTGTGGGCACGGGCCGGCACGTCGGGCCAGCGCGTCTACGACATCCTCGATGCCGAATCGGCGGTGCAGGAGCGCCCCAACGCCGTCGAGCTGGCAGGCGTGAAGGGCCACGTGCGCTTCGAGGACGTCTCGTTCGGGTATGACGTGATCAGCCCGGTGCTGCGCCACGTCGACATCGACGCGCGCCCGGGCGAGGTGGTCGCGCTCCTGGGCCAGACGGGCAGTGGCAAGACCACCGTCGTGAACCTGATGCCCCGGTTCTACGACGTCACCGGCGGAGCGATCACGATCGATGGCGTCGACATTCGCGACGCGACGCTCGCGTCGCTGCGGCGCACGTTCGGCATCGTCCAGCAGGACGTATTCCTGTTCTCGGCGACCATCCGCGACAACATCGCGTACGGCGCGTCGAACGCGTCTGACGAGGTCGTGGTTCATGTCGCGAAACTCGCGCGTATCCATGACTTCATAGAGACGCTGCCTGACGGCTACGACACGTGGGTGGGCGAGCGCGGCATCACGCTGTCGGGCGGCCAGAAGCAGCGCATCTCGATCGCGCGGACGTTGCTGCTGGACCCGAAGATCCTCGTGTTCGACGACTCGACATCGAGCGTGGACACCGAGACCGAGTACCTGATCCAGCAAGCGCTGGCGGAGCTGATGAAGGGACGCACGACGTTCGTCATCGCGCAGCGGCTGCGGACGGTGAAGTCGGCGGATCAAATCCTCGTGCTGAAGGGCGGCAACATCGTCGAGCACGGCAGGCACGAGGAATTGATCAAGCGCGACGGGCCATATCGCGAGATCTACGACTTGGAGCTGCGCGACCAGGAGGAGGCGTTCGAGCAGGAGCGAGACCGGTTAGCGCAGGTTGACGCGGGCGCCGCTGCGGCGACGGCGTCGGTGGCGGGGACGTAGATGACGTTTTTCGGTGGCGCGGGATCGGCGGGCGGCTGGAGCGGTGGGGGCAACTGGCAGAACAGTCTGCGGCCGAACACGCTGCGGCGCAGCAGCGACGGTTGGGATGACGACGAGCTCGGCTCCGTCTACAACCACCGCGTGGTCACGCGCCTCTACCAGTTCGTCGCGCCGTACCGCGGGCGTCTCTTCCTGGCGCTGATAGGCACGCTGGGCTACGCGGCGACGACGCGCACGGCGCCACTGGCTGTCGGCGGGCTGATCCACGCAGCGCAACAGAAGGACCTGGGCGCTCTCAACATGTGGGGCTGGGTCTACATCGTGCTGGCGGTGCTCGCCGCCGGGTTCTACTACACGCAGCTCACATCGACAGGATGGATCGGGCACAGGCTGCTGCTGGGGCTGCGGCGCGATATGTTCGCGCATCTCCAGAAGCTGAGCCTGCGGTTCTACGATAACAACGAGGTCGGGCGCGTAATGTCGCGCGTGACAAGCGACGTGACGTCGCTCCAGGACCTGATGACGAGCGGGTTCCTGACGATCATCGGTGATATCGCCGGCATCGGCATCTCGATCGGTTTCTTGCTGTACTTCGACGTGCGGCTGGCGCTGGTGACGTTCACGGTGGTGCCGATCCTCGTGGTCACCATGTGGGTGTGGCAGAGCTACTCGCGGCAGGCGTTCATCCAGGTGCGGCAGGCCATTGCCGTCGTCAACGCGAACCTGCAGGAGAACGTCTCAGGCGTCCGCGTCATCCAGAGCCTCTCGCGCGAAGACGAGAATGCGAAGCGGTTCGACGACATCAACCAGCAGAACCTGCGTGCGAACGTCTACGCCGGCCGGCTGACCGCGGCCGTGACGCCGGCGGTCGAAGTGATCGTGGCCATCGGCATGTCGCTGGTCGTCGGCTACGGCGGCTACCTCGTCCTGCACGGGAATATGGCGCTGTACGCACTCGTCTCGTTCGCGCTGCAGCTGCAGCTTTTCTTTGACCCGGTGCGCGACCTGGTGCTGCAATACACGCAGCTTCAGCGGGCGATGGCCGGCGGCGAGCGCGTTCTGGAAGTGCTGGACACCAAGCCCGAGTTCGAGGACGCGCCCGACGCCATCGACGTCGATGACATCACCGGGCGGGTCGACTTCAACCATGTGACGTTCCGCTACGTGGACGACGTGCCGGTGCTGGACGACATCGACATGCACGTGCAGCCGGGCGAGACGATCGCGTTCGTAGGGCAGACGGGCGCGGGCAAGACGACGCTGACGGCGCTGATTTCGCGCTTCTACGACGTCACCGAAGGCGCGATCGAGATCGACGGCATCGACGTTCGCAAGATCTCGCACCGCAGCCTGTCGCGGCGGATGGGGCTCGTGCTGCAGGAGCCGTTCCTGTTCTCGGGCACCGTCGCTGAGAACATTCGCTACGGCCGCGAAGAGGCGACGGACGACGAGATCGAGGAGGCCGCGCGGACGGTCGGCGCGCACGACTTCATCGCCCGGTTGGAGAACGGCTACGACACATACTTGCACGAGCGCGGTATGAATCTGTCGGTCGGTCAGCGGCAGCTCATCAGCTTCGCGCGGGCGATCCTCGCGCGGCCGCGCATCCTCATCCTCGACGAGGCGACAGCGAACGTCGACACGCAGACGGAAGTGATCGTCCAGCGTGCGCTGAACACGCTGCTCGAAGGGCGGACGTCGTTCGTGATCGCGCACCGCCTGTCGACGGTCCGCAACGCGGATCGGATCATCGTGCTCGAGCACGGCCGCATCGTCGAGCAGGGCAAGCATGACGACCTGCTTGCGCTGGGCGGCCGCTACGCGAACCTGTACCGCATGACGTACGAGCAGCATGCCCCCGGGGCGAACGGCCAGAGCGCGAACGGACACGCCGCGGCGGGCGCGGTCGCGCCTCAGCCGGCGGGATAGCCGGCCCGCCAGCGCCTCATTCCTCTCGATCCTCCTCCCAGTGCTTTCGAGTTCGCGTGAAGTGACGCCACGCAAAGCGTGGAGCGCAGCCGCCCTCGGCTGTGAGTCCCGCGAAGCCGGATCGACGCGGTGCGCTCCTCCGACGGCCATCGACCGTGTGCGAGGTCTCCGGCGACGCCCCCCGCGATCCCGAGTCGGCGCCCCTTGACAAATTCCTCTGATCTTTCTCGCGATCCCTCTTGACAGCGCCGACCTCACGGTGCCATTATAGTGCCAGCACAGAGCTGGCAGATAGCCGGTAAGCTTCGGCAGCCGGCGCGGGAGGCAGACCAGATGCCCACCGAGCTTCGCACAGAACCCGTCTTCGACGCCCTGAAGCAGCCACTGGCGCTAATCGAGAGCGACGAGCGCCGGCGCGGCATCGAGATCTACATCGAGGCTGCCCGGACGCCGCTCGAGCGGGCGGTGTTCGACCTCATGTCGCAGATGGCGCAGGCCATCGACGAGAAGGTCGGTGGGCGCTATCGCGTGCGGCTCTCGTATCAGCCCGGAGGGCTGCAGGTCGAAGTCGACGAGAAGGCTGCCGGAAACGGCGAGGACGCGCCCTGGTCGACCGCCGAAGGCGATGTCGAGAAGATCACGATCCGCATCCCGGCCGAGTTGAAGGACCTGGCGCAGCAGGCGGCGTCCAAGGCCGGCACGTCCGCGAACACCTGGTTCATCAAGGCGCTGGCGCGGGCGGTGCGAAACATCGACGTGCAGACCGGCCCGCCGCCGCCTCCGTCCGGCTTCCGCCAGGAGCACCGTCATGGTCGCGGATCGCGGCTCAGCGGCTGGGTTGGCGGCGACGACGAGTAACGGACGCACTGCTCGCCGCTTGGGTGGCGAGAAGGAGGACGCGATGACATTCGACGAACTGTTGGTGGACGACCGCATTGCGACGATTGAGCGGCTCAACGTGGCACGGTTGCAGTTCGCGGAAGAAGCGCGCGCCCAGCACGCGGGCGGCGTTCGCAGGACGATCGCCGCGGCGCTCGTGCGGTTGGGCGGGTGGTTGGACCGTGGCGCTGTCGAGCGCGTCGCCATGGTGACGCGACGGGCGCACTGAGAGGAGCGAGCGATGAGCGAGTGGAAATCGTGGCGGACGCGGATCGAGCGGGACTGGCGCGACGCCGGCGGCCCCGACATCGACTTCACGGCACTTGCGACGAGCGCCGCTGAGTTCGCCGAGATGATTGTCGAATGTGCGACGGCGCCGGTGGCGGCGTTCCTGGCGGGACTGCCCCGCACGCTGGACCTCGGCGCGTGCACGGAGCCGCGCCAGTGGGCGAAGGCGAACGACTGGGAAGACGACGCTTAGTCCGGGCAGGAAAGGGGACAGGCCGTGAGACTGTTTGCGTTCATCCTGGCACTGTTGCTGCTCGCCGGCTCGGTCGACCCGACGCGCGGCTGGCTGATCACGCTGGTCGTCGTAACGGGACTCGCGGCGATCCGTCCGCGGTTCTGGAACTGGTTCCACATTCGCCCCGTGGTCGACCTGCGGCTCGCATCGTTCGTGCTGGCTGTCTTGCTGCTGGCCGGGACGATCGATCCCACGCGCGACTGGCTGATCGCGCTGTCGGTGGTAACGGGGCTGGCGATGTGCATGCCGCGCATGATCGCGTTCGACATGTTCGGCGCTGATCGCGACGACGACCGCGCATGGCGCTGGCAGCGGCGAGCCGAGCGGTGGAGCGAGCGTGCGGACCGCGGCTGGGCGCGGTGGGAGCGGCGCATGGACCGGCGCCGCATGCGGCACACGGACGGCTGGGGAGACGACTGGTCATGACGATGAATCTCGCGCCGGAGTACGCGATCACGTGTGACGCGCAGCTGGCGCGCCGCGGCGACCTGCCGCTGGTCGTCGAGTTCACCTCGTCGCGCGTGCGTCAGCGGCCGCTGGCGGCGCGTCCCGGCGGCATCGAGCTTGCCGACGCCCGCCTTCCCGTGCGCGCCGTCGACATCGATGCGTACCCCGACCTGCGGCGGCGCTTCAAGATCATCCTGCTGCCGACGTTCGTCGTGTTGCACGACTCCGCCGAGCTGGCGCGCTTCGTCGGCCCGCATTCGC
The DNA here is from genome assembly GCA_963743185.1 of uncultured Chloroflexia bacterium. Classification (GTDB taxonomy): domain Bacteria; phylum Chloroflexota; class Dehalococcoidia; order DSTF01; family JACRBR01; genus JANXYW01. Next base: position 13,683 of record CAVUOT010000013.1, read on the forward strand.
GCCGCGAGCTGGCGGGCGCGATCCGCCGCGCGCTCGATCCGAGCATGGTGATCGTGCAGGAGCCGCCGCGCGCTCGCGGGCTCTGGAACGACTTCAGCACGCGGCTCTGGGGGTTCACGAGTGGCTGAGAGCGCCTGAGATGGAACACACCCGCACGATCACACGCGAGTTCGACACCGGCGACAGGGCCGTGCTGCACGTCGAGTCGCGGTCCGGCGCCGTGCTCGTCGAGTCGCACGAAGTGGCGCGCGTGCACGTCGAGGCGGTGGTGCACGTATGGTCCGACTACGCGGCCGAGGCCGACGAAGCGGCGAGCCTCGTCGAGCGCGGCATGGAGCAGGACGCGCATCGCGTCATCGTGCGAGCGCCGTCTCTGCCGCAGACGGAGGGCTGGAGCCTTTGGGGCGGCAAGCGCGGATCGCGCGTCGACTACACCGTGCGCGTGCCGGTGAAGACGGCTGTGCGCGTGCTGTCGAAGAGCGGCCGCGTGCACATCGCGCGCACCGAAGGCCGCGTGCACGTCGACTCGGCCAGCGGCCGCGTCAGCGTCGAAGACGTTGCCGGCGAAGTGACCGTGATCTCGCGCAGCGGCAGCCTGGCGATCGAGCGGGTGCGCGGCGACGTCATCGCCGAGGCGCGCAGCGGCCGCATCGAAGTGCGAGGCGTCACCGGCAAAGCGAATCTGCAGTCCCGCAGCGGCGCCACCGAGATACGCGACGTCGGCGGCGACCTGGACGTCACCGCGCACACCGGATCCGTCTCGATCGACGGGGCGCACGGCCAGGTCCGCGCGCGCGCCCACACCGGGGCGATCCGCTACCAGGGCAAGGTCGAGGCCGATATCGACATGCAGGCGCAGACGGGCCTCATCCATCTCGCCGTCGACCCTGAGCGGCCGTTCTTCATCGACGCGGAGAGCCAGATCGGCTCCGTCCGTTCGGACTTGCCGCCGCGCCGGGGCGGCGCTTCGCCGAACGGCAGCGGCCCGAAAGTCCGCCTCCGCACGCACACCGGCGCCATCCGCATCACGAGGTTGTAGCCCGCACGTTGTCTGTTGTCTGTTGTTGCTTGTAGGGGCGCAGCCTGCTGCGCCCGCGTGCGATCCCCAACGACCGGCGACCAGCCTCACGGCGCCAGCACGTCTTCGACCGCGCCGAACGCATAGCCCTGCCCCCGCAGGCCGTCGATGATCCGCGGCAGCGCGGCCGCATCCTGCGACTCCGATCCGACGTGCATCACGTAGATCGCGCCCGGCTCCGCGTTCGACAGCGCCCGATCGACGATCGCGTCTGCGCGTAGCGTGATTCCAGCCCAGCGTGTCGACCGTCCACATCACGATCGTGCCGTAGCCGGCCGCCGCCGCGTCGCGCCGCACGCTCTCGTCGATGTCGCCGTACGGCGGACGGAAGTAGGGGCGCGTGCTGCGCTGGCTCAGGTGGTATACCGTCACCTCCGTGCGCGACAGCTCCAGCGCGCGCTGGTCCGCGGTCAGCGGCGGCGCCCCCGTCGATGCGCCGGTGAACGACGCGTGGTCGTAGGAGTGGTTGATGATCTGGTGTCCCGCCGCCGCGATCGCCAGCAGCAGGTCGCGGTTCTGCTCGGCCCAGAGGCCCGTGACGCTGAACGTCGCGCGGATGCCTTCGCGACGAAGTATGCCGAGGATCGCGGCCGTGGATCCCGCGTCGCTGCCCGCATCGAACGTCAGCGCCACCATGCGGCGCGAGGCGTTGCCGCGGTAAACGACGGTCGCCGGCTGGGCATCGGTCGTTGGTGGCTGATCGCTGGCGGACGGCGGCGTTGGACGGACGGCGGTGGTCGCGGGGCTGTTCGTGGCGGTCGGAGTGCTGCCCGGTGCGTGGGCGGACGGTGCGCACGCGGCGATCGTTGCGGCGAGCGCGAGGATCTGGAGCGAGTGTGCGAGTGCACGCATGGCCTATGCAGGCTACGGCATCCGCGCCGGTGAGAGCATCGGGGACTTACGCAAATACGCACGCCTTCAGGCGTGCGTATCGTGTGTGGAATGGAGCCGGCGATGGGATTCGAACCCGTGACCTGCTGTTTACGAAACAGCTGCTCTACCGCTGAGCTACGCCGGCGCGCGAGAGAAAGCGCCCGCATGGCGGACGCGGGACCAGTATAGCGGATCGAGCTGGACGACCGAAGGTCGGTGCCCTCGGAAGAGGAACACCGACCTTCCTGCCAGGACGCGGGCGTCAGGAGTGCTGCCGGCGATGTGCTGGTCCAGCCTCCATGACGAACTTGATCTTCCGCAGGTCCCCGGCAGCCACGGCCTCAAGGCGCAACGGTAACGCGCAGGAAGGTTGCCGGAATGGTGGTGGCATCCTTGCTGGGGCTCTGGTTCTGGCTGGTGAAGAGAGCCTCCAACTCGTTCTGCAGATCAGCTGCTCGGCCGTTCTTCTCCGCGGCCTCGAATGCATTCATGGTCGGCCCGTAGTAGTTTCTGAACGCGGCAACGAACTCCGCTGGTGCGCCGGGGAAGTGGAATTTGTAGGTGTCCCGGACGAAGGAGACCTTCTCTCTTGCGACTCCCGCGCCCGCGAACCGCTCGATGACGTTGTCCTCGATCCCCCAGGTCATGGGGCTGATGAAGCCTTCCGGCGGTGGCGGCGAGTATGCGGAGCTGATCTTCAAGAGCTGCGCCACCAACGTCGGATCATTTGGAATCCAGTTGCCCATCGTGATCCGGCCTCCGGGCCGGGTCACGCGCACCATCTCCCGGGCGACGTCCGAGGGCTTCGGTGCAAACATGGCGCCAAAGATGCTCACGACGTGATCGAACGTATGATCTTGCAGCTCGTGCAGAGCGGACGCATCGCCTTCCTGGAATTTGAGGTTCGTCACGCCGTGCTCCTGCGCACGCTTGTTCCCGGCCTCAACAAGGTTCCTCGCGATATCGACGCCTAACACGTCGGCGCCCAGTCTCGCCGCTGGCAACGCGGTCGTCCCATCGCCGCATCCAAGATCCAGAACCTTGTGCCCGGTCGTGATGCCGATTCCCTTGACGAGCGCCTCTCCGCTGCCGCGCATACTCGCGGCAATACGGGTAAAGTCGCCCTTTTCCCACAATGCTTGGTTCGGATTCATTGGTGCACCCTCCTCAAGAATATTGCGATGTTGTACTGGATAAACGGAGACGATAGCAAGCCGCGGTCCAGCCAGGTGCGTGAATTCTCGCAAGGTATGCGGAGATTCGCGGCAATCGGTAGTGGCGCACGATGCGCGCTGCGTGGCATTCGGAACAACGGATAACTGTGGGATTTCCGGTGGACACTGCCACTCGGGAGAGCACCGCGAGAGCACCGCATTCGGGCCGGGGCACGTACGAAACAGCCGCTCTGCCGCTGAGCTACGCCGGCGTCTGCACGCCCCGCAGCGTGAGGCGAGGGCGTCATACCTCGTGCCGTCAAGTAAGGCACGCTTCCCGTTGACGGCAGTTACCGCGGAGTCGTACTGTATGCGGATAGCCGACGGCGCCTCCCGGCACCGCACTGCGACGATCTCGGAGGTACCTGATGGCTACGTTCTCGATCCGCATCAATACCCTGCTGCTCGTGCTGGTCGTCCTGATGGCGGGTGCGATCATCGCGATACTCGCGACACGCGCATCCGGCGGTCCGCTCGATCCGCCAGGGCCGCCTGCATCCACACCCGGTGGCATCGACGGCCGGATTCCCATCAGCAGCCTCCCACTCACGATCACCGCCTCGGGCTCCTACGTCGTCACGAAGAACCTGTCGCTGGCAAGCGGTGTCGGCATTACGGTCACCGCGGACAACGTCAGTATCGACCTCAACGGCTTCACGCTCGACGGCATAGATCCGAGTATCGGGAACCATCCTGGGATCGACGCCGTCAGTGTCATCAACCTGCGCGTGGTCAATGGTGTGATGCGCCGGTGGAGCCTCGCGATCTATCACGGGGGTCGCGGCGGGCTGTTCCACGGACTGCAGATCGATAGCAACGTAGAGGGTGTCGCTTTGGGACCGGGTGGTGGACTCGACGCGAGTATCGTGCATTCCAACACGGATTGGGGTGTCAGTGCCGAGAACGGAACCACGGTCACGAACTCAACATTCTACGGTAACGCAACCGCGATCTATGCACGTTTTGGTGGTAGCGGCAGCCTCATCGAATCAAACCACATCGAGATCCCCGCCGGCGGCATCGGAGTCGTTGCGGGAGACTTCACGACGATCCGGCGCAACTACTTCGGCAATCCGGCGCTGACCGGATACACGACCATCGACCTCGATCCCACCTATTCAAGTTATGTCGTCGCTATCGAGAATCGCATGAAAGCAGGTCTGATAAGCGGCTCTAACGGCACGGCCGTCATCCCATACGACGTGGCGAACGCGCTGACGAACATCTCGCCGTAGCCCGCGATGCGGACTTCAGGCTCACACGAATACCAGTGGACGCGCGCATTCCTTCGCGTTGCGACCCAGCCAGGCATCAACTCACGCGAAGGCCGGCTGTGCTGCGTGCCGGCTGGCCGGGTCTACGCCGGCGAAGCGCAGAAAATCGACCATCCGGAAGCTGCCGAGCGAAGGCCCGAGCGTCGGCAGCCACTTGGGCTCCTCGACGAGGTACGAATGAGGGTCTGTCATGAGCAAACCGACCAGGACTTCGGCCACGATCCTGCCGCCGACAGGCCCCAAGTGCAAGCCGCCGGCCATGACTTCGGCTTCCTTGAGTACGTAGTACCAGAGCGGCGTACTGGACTCGAAGCCCGAGTTGAACTGCCGCAGGTCGTCGAAGTCACTCGGCGAGAGCTGGCTCACCCCCATGCGCGATGCGATCGCCTGTCCTGACGGAAGACTCCACGTCAAGTGTCGCAGCAGGGTCCGCTGCGGGAGCGCCTGCGGTTGATCGTGACTCGCGATCGCGCCGAGCGGCAGATTAAACAGTGGTGTTGAGATCTTCGTGTCGATCCTCTTGTTCGGCTTCACTTCGCCGTCGCCGAAGTCGAAAAATGTCTGCCAACCGACGAACCGTCGTCCCGCAAGCGCGCCGCCGCGCAGATCTACGGGATCGGCTTGTCCCTCGCCCGCGGGATCGAAGATCATGCCAAAGAACGGGTTCCCGTTGTCGCCCTTGAGATTCGCGCGGTACGACGGTCGCACCATGCTGTGCCCAAACCGGTAGCACGCACCTTGAAACTCGACGGGCATGAACGCCTCGCCCATCTCGGGACGGAAAAATCGTCGATGCGCCAGAACGTCGTCGACGACTTGCTGGCCGACGAACAGGGGCAGGAACTCGTGCAAGACCATCCACTGGTAATGCCAGGTCGTGAGGCGCCGCGCCTCCTCGAACAGATGGCGAGAAGTCGCGCGACGGTGTTCAGAGCGCACGCGGTCAACGACGCGATTGTGGAAGAGGATGAATGCGGAATGGAGGCCAGCGAGCATGATGTGCTCGTCGTTGCGTGGGTCGCCGATGACGGCCGTGTTGTCCTCCGTGCGAGGGAGATCCTCGAACAGGCCACCGAAGCCGATTCGGAGCTTTGCGCGATCGGAGGGATCGTAGAGCTGGACGCTGGCGATGGGGCCGGCGCCGTAGACGGAATCCAAGTCGAGGGACGGCGTACGCGTGTTCGTCGCGCCTCCGGGATTCGTCGGAACGCCGAGCCTTGAGGTTGTGTCGAACGTGATGTCGTGATCGATGAACTGCCCGGCGAACGTCGTGCCAGCCGTGTGCGTCGGATTGTTGGGGTTGTTCAGGCTCAGGCTCGGATCGGTGATGAGCGCCACCGGACCGGCTGAGAGTTGATCAGCGGCGTCGAGGAGTCCGCCCGGCTTTCCCATCTCATTAAGTGCAGCCTTCACGCTATCGGTCGCCTGGGCGAAGGGCGGGAGGTGGGGGAACATCCGCCCGAACGTCGTCGGGCTCGTCCTCACGGTGGCGCTGCGCGGCGCCGGCGGCGCTGCGAAGGCGATGCCTTCAGGCATCCCAACCGCCATTGCTCCCGCGCCGGCACCGAGCAGTCCGAGGAACGTTCGGCGGCTGACGCCGGCAGGTGACATATCGTTCGGATCTTCCGGGGTCATGGTAATTCCTTTCGGCTACGTGCTTCGGAGACTTCGTCGGGGCGTCCGCATTGCCTGCGCAGGCCGATTCTGTCGTCGCGGTCAACATCTCGCCGCTGACGTCTTGCCGATCGCTCGTCTGCGCGCGTTATCTACGTGAATCGGATGACCCCGATAATACTCTCGGTTAGTGCCGCAGTCAACCGCTGTAGTCGAGCCCTGTTGGTGTTTTCGCGTGTGGCTCCGCGCCGCAACACCCGCAAGCACCTGTTCCTGACTAAGTTGATTGACTTTACG
>CAVUOT010000014.1:0-44033 GCA_963743185.1 uncultured Chloroflexia bacterium
CGATGCGTCCGTGATGGACGCAGATCGCCTTATCGTCCGCGTGCGCGCCTTCGCCGCCGAGCACACCCCCGCGCTCGCCTCCGGTCGCGCCGTCCTCGCCGTCTCCGGCGGCGCCGACTCCATCGCCACCGCCGCCCTCCTCGTCGATGCCGGCGTCGTCCGCCCGGACGCTCAGCGTCGTCGCCCACTTCGACCACCGCCTCCGCGATCCCCGTGCCGCCGCCCGCGATCGCGCCGCCGTCGATGCGCTCTGCGCTCGCTACGGCCTCCCTCTCGAGACCGCCGCCTGGCACGATCCCCGCCCCGGCGAGGCCGCCGCCCGCGACGCGCGCTACCGCTTCCTCGTCGACGTCGCATGCCGTCACAACATCGACGCCGTCGTCACCGGCCACACCTCCGACGACCAGGTCGAGACCGTCATCATGCACGCGCTCCGTGGTGCCGGCCTCAACGGGCTGTGTGGCATGTCGCCGCAACGCCCGCTCATCCCGTCATCCGAAACCGGACGCGCGAACCCGGAAACCAGTGACCGGAATCAACACGGCGGAAGCCTCGTTCCGGCATCACAAACCGTGATCGCCGCCGCCCCTCAGCTCGCCCGTCCGATGCTGTGTCTCTCGCGTGACGACACGCGCGCGTACTGCGCCGCCCGCGATCTCTCCTACAACGACGACATCACCAACGCCGACCCGTCCTACCTCCGCAACCGCATCCGCCTCGATCTCCTCCCTCGCATCGATGCCGCCGCGCCCGATGCCCGCGCCGCCATCCTCCGTCTCGCTACCGAAGCGCGCGAGAGCGTCGCCGCCCTCGAATCCGTCGCCGTCAACGCGCTCGATCCCGCGTCGAACGACGATGGCGATTCCTTCGTTGCGCTCTCCCGCGCGAAGCTGGCCGCGCTTCCGCCCGCCGTCGTCCCGTACGCATGGCGACTCGCTCTCCAGCGTCTCCTCGGCGATGCTCGCGACTTCGATCGCCGCCACTACGACGTCATGTCCCGCGCGATGCGCGCCTCCACCGGCTCCACGTTCGAGCTGCCGCGCAGCGTCGGCCTCACCGTCGATTCCGGCGTGCTCATCCTCTCACTCGGACCGCTCGTCGAACCATCGATCCCTCCGGACGTCGAACGCTCGCTCCCGTTCGACGGCGTGCTCGGCGCGTGGCGCATCGCCGTGACGCCGGCGGACGGCAGCGACGCCGCGATGCCCTCGCCGCGTATCGCGTTGCCCGTCGGCGCCGTCGTGCGTGGCCGCCGCCCCGGCGATCGCATTCAGCCGCACGGCATGCGCGGCCACAAGAAGCTGCAAGACTACTACGTCGACCGGAAGATCCCGCGCCGCGATCGCGACGCCGCCCCCATCATCGCCGCCGGCGCCGACGTGCTGTGGACGCCGTTCGGCGTCGCGGCATCGGCGGTAGTCGGCGACGCGTTCCGGGTCAGCGCCGCGCGCGTCTCGAGTTCGCGCGCGCATCCCTTGACTTGACGCCGCGCACGCGGATACCATGCGGAGGACGAACGAGAGCAGAGGGTCCTGCGAGGCCCTGTGTCCGGTGGCCCGTCTTGCGACGGGTCGTTTCTTCGAACCGGACCGGCGTACAGAAGAGCCCCGTCCCGCCATCTGCGGGACCCAGAGCTAACCTGGCGCAGCAGTTTTTCCAAGTCAACAGAGCGTGTCTGTCGTGGACACCGCGTGCCGAACGCATCGCGTTTGACACGTGTGGAGTGCCGCGCTAGACTCTCTCGCCGTGCCGCAAGGCGGCCGGTCGGCACCTTAACAATTGGATAGCGGTAAGAAATAGTGCGGGTGAGGGTTCTCCGTTGAACCTAAACTCACTTCGGTGAGTTGAATTGTCGGAGAGTTTGATCCTGGCTCAGGATAAACGCTGGCGGCGTGCCTTATGCATGCAAGTCGAACGGGCTAGGACTTCGGTCCGACCTAGTGGCGGACGGGTGAGTAACACGTAGGTGACCTGTCCAGAAGTGGGGAATAACTGGCCGAAAGGGTGGCTAATACCGCATGTGGTCACCCCTTGGAAGGGGATGACGAAAGCCGAAAGGCGCTTCTGGAGGGGCCTGCGGCCGATTAGCTAGTTGGTGGGGTAAAGGCCTACCAAGGCGATGATCGGTAGCTGGTCTGAGAGGATGGTCAGCCACACTGGGACTGAGATACGGCCCAGACTCCTACGGGAGGCAGCAGCAAGGAATTTTGCGCAATGGGCGAAAGCCTGACGCAGCAACGCCGCGTGGGGGATGAAGGCCTTCGGGTCGTAAAGCCCTTTTGCCGGGGAAGATAATGACGGTACCCTGCGAATAAGCCACGGCTAACTACGTGCCAGCAGCCGCGGTAATACGTAGGTGGCGAGCGTTGTCCGGATTTACTGGGCGTAAAGAGCGCGCAGGCGGTTTGTTAAGTCCGAGGTGAAATCTCCCGGCTCAACTGGGAGGGGTCTTCGGATACTGGCAGACTTGAGGGGAGCAGAGGAGAGTGGAATTCCCGGTGTAGTGGTGAAATGCGTAGATATCGGGAGGAACACCAGTGGCGAAGGCGGCTTTCTGGGCTCTACCTGACGCTGAGGCGCGAAAGCGTGGGGAGCGAACCGGATTAGATACCCGGGTAGTCCACGCCGTAAACGATGGACACTAGGTGTGGGGGGTATCGACCCCCTCCGTGCCGAAGCTAACGCAATAAGTGTCCCGCCTGGGGAGTACGGCCGCAAGGCTAAAACTCAAAGGAATTGACGGGGGCCCGCACAAGCAGCGGAGCGTGTGGTTTAATTCGACGCAACGCGAAGAACCTTACCAAGGCTTGACATGCTAGTGGTACCGAACCGAAAGGTGAGGGACCCTTCGGGGAGCTAGCACAGGTGCTGCATGGCTGTCGTCAGCTCGTGCCGTGAGGTGTTGGGTTAAGTCCCGCAACGAGCGCAACCCCTGTTGCCAGTTGTATTTCTCTGGCGAGACTGCCGCGAGAAACGCGGAGGAAGGCGGGGATGACGTCAAGTCAGCACGGCCCTTACGTCTTGGGCTACACACACGCTACAATGGCCGGTACAAAGGGCTGCGAAGGAGCGATCTGGAGCTAATCCCACAAAGCCGGCCTCAGTTCAGATTGCAGGCTGAAACTCGCCTGCATGAAGTCGGAGTTGCTAGTAACCGCAGGTCAGCACACTGCGGTGAATACGTTCCCGGGCCTTGTACACACCGCCCGTCACGCTATGAAAGCCGGCAACACCTGAAGTCGCTGCGCCAACCGCAAGGAGGCAGGCGCCGAGGGTGGGGCTGGTAATTGGGACGAAGTCGTAACAAGGTAGCCGTAGCGGAAGCTGCGGCTGGATCACCTCCTTTCTAGGGAGACCCTCCGGCTCCTCACACCTCAGACGTGTGGAGATGTCCGGAACTTCCAGGTCAATCGGTACACCTCATCTTCGGATGAGCTCCTACCGATAGCCCGCGCCGGGGCCAATCGGCGCAAAACAGAAACCTCATTCGCGATTTCTTACCGCTATCCAAGGGTTAAGGCGTTGGCCTGGTCAGTTTGCCCGCAAACGTAACGCCAACGGACGAGTTCCGGGGGCATTAGCTCAGCTGGTTAGAGCGCAGTCCTGATAAGACTGAGGTCTCTGGTTCGAGTCCAGAATGCCCCACCATTCCAGTCCAAGGGGGCCGTAGCTCAGTTGGGAGAGCACCTCCTTTGCAAGGAGGGGGTCAGGAGTTCGAGCCTCCTCGGCTCCACCAACACGTCGCTTGCGGCGAAATCAAGAGCGGCAGTACACTGCCAATCGAATATCGATAGCCAAGGAAAGAACAGCAGACGAGTACGCAACGCCTGATGAGGAACCCGAACCGCGCAACTGAATAGCAACTCGTCCTGATGACAGACCTTCGTTCGGCCTGAGCAATCAGGCCGATTTCTTTGACCAGGCGCGATCGCGTTCCACCGACAACAGAACACGGCGCACACATCGGACCCCTCGCATCGATGGCACCCATCGACACGAGCGGTCGGCTGTGAGAGCCGGCGCACGCAGAGACCCGGATCGTCCGGGGAGGCTCAGCGGGCGGCGCACGTTACCAATCGAATAAGGGAAACAAACATGCGTTGAGTACTTCAATCGCGTGAAGAAGTTGATGTAGGTCAAGCTACTAAGGGCGCGCGGTGAATGCCTTGGTATCACGAGCCGAAGAAGGGCGTGGCAAGACTGCGATAAGCCTCGGTCAGCCGTCTAACAGGCGTAGCCGGGGATACCCGAATGAGGCAACTCACCCGGAGTCATGTCCGGGTACCGCGGATCGAACACATAGATCCGATGGGGGGAACCCAGGGAACTGAACCATCTAAGTACCTGGAGGAAAAGAAAGCATTCCGTCAGTAGCGGCGAGCGAACGCGGATGAGCCCAAACCACCAATGACCTAACGGCCGGCAGGCCTATGCATGGGTGGGGTTATACGACCTCGCAGTAGTCACTGCCGTGACTGCAGGGAGTTAGCAAGCACCGTCGTAACAGAAGGACCCTGGAACGGGCCACCACAGAGGGTGACAGTCCCGTACGTGAAACGATGGGTGCCTCCCGCGGGAGTTCGTGAGTACCACGGAACACGTGTAATTCCGTGGGAATTCAGGCGGACCACCGTCTAAGGCTAAATACTCGTGATGACCGATAGTGAACTAGTACCGTGAGGGAAAGGTGAAAAGCACCCCGGGAGGGGAATGAAATAGTCCCTGAAACCGCGTGCCTACAAGCAGTCGAAGCACGACATGAGCGTGTGACGGCGTGCCTATTGAAGAATGAGCCTACGAGTTACGTTCAGTGGCAAGGTTAAGTCAGGAAACTGACGGAGCCGGAGCGAAAGCGAGTCTGAATAGGGCGTTGAGTCGCTGGACGTAGACCCGAAACCGGGTGATCTATCCATGGCCAGGGTGAAGCGGGAGTGATGTCTCGTGGAGGCCCGAACCTTCTAACGTTGCAAAGTTATTGGATGAGTTGTGGATAGCGGAGAAATTCCAATCGAACCCGGAGATAGCTGGTTCTCCTCGAAATGCATTTAGGTGCAGCCTCGGAAATTTTTATCCAGCGGAGGTAGAGCTCTGAATGGGCTAGGGGGTTAATCGCCTACCAAACCCAATCAAACTGCGAATGCCGTTGGAAGAAGTCCGGGAGTGAGTCCGCGGGAGCTAAGTTTCGCGGTCGAGAGGGAAACAACCCAGACCACCAGCTAAGGCCCCTAAGTTCTGGCTAAGTGTCAAAGGATGTTGAGTTGCAGAAACAACCAGGATGTTGGCTTAGAAGCAGCCACCATTTAAAGAGTGCGTAATAGCTCACTGGTCGAGTGGCTCTGCGCCGACAATGTACCGGGGCTCAAGCCAGGCGCCGAAGCTGTGGACTGTCCGCAAGGGCAGTGGTAGAGGAGCGTTCTGTTCAGCGGTGAAGGTGTACGGGTGACCGGCACTGGAGCGGACAGAAGTGAGAATGTAGGCATGAGTAGCGTATTGACGATGAGAATTCGTCGCACCGATAACCTAAGGTTTCCTACGGAAGGTTTATCCGCGTAGGGTTAGTCGGGCCTAAGCCGAGGGCGAAAGCCGTAGGCGATGGACAGCAGGTTAGTATTCCTGCACCACGTGTGACGCGTTGATCAAAGGCGTGACCCGGGAGGATAGGTGGAGCGGGCCCATTGGACATGGTCCGTCCCTGGAGCGTAGGCGTCTGGCCGTAGGCAAATCCGCGGTCAGGTTAAGCGGAGGCTCCGGGGGAAGCAGCGACCTCGGTCAAAGCGATTCTGCTGATTCCATGCCGGCGAGAAAAGCGTCGTTGGGAGCAACACACGTGCCCGTACCGCAAACCGACACTGGTAGGTAGGGGTAAGTACCCTAAGGTGACGAGAGAACCCTTGTTAAGGAACTAGGCAAGTTGGCTCCGTAACTTCGGGAGAAGGAGCACCCCTGAGCGTGACCGGACTTGCTCCGTGAGCGCCCGGGGGTCGCAGAGAGTCGGCTCAGGCGACTGTTTAACAAAAACACAGGTCTCTGCTAACCCGTAAGGGGATGTATAGGGGCTGACGCCTGCCCAGTGCTGGAAGGTTAAGGGGAGGGCTTCACGGCTCGAACCGAAGCCCCAGTGAACGGCGGCCGTAACTATAACGGTCCTAAGGTAGCGAAATTCCTTGTCGGGTAAGTTCCGACCCGCACGAATGGCGTAACGATCTGAGCGCTGTCTCAACAAGGGACTCGGCGAAATTGAAGTACGCGTGAAGATGCGCGTTTCCCGCGCCAGGACAAAAAGACCCCGTGGAGCTTTACTGCAGCTTGGCACTGGAGGTGGGTTTTGAATGCGTAGGATAGGTGGGAGGCGATGAAGCCGGGCTTTCGGGCTCGGTGGAGCCAACCTTGAAATACCACTCTTTCCTGACTTACCTTCTAACGTCTGATCAAGCAGACGGACAGTGCCTGGTGGGCAGTTTGACTGGGGCGGTCGCCTCCTAAAGAGTAACGGAGGCGTACAAAGGTGCCCTCAGGGTGGATGGAAATCACCCGTTGCGTGCATTGGCATAAGGGCGCTTGACTGTAAGACCTACAAGTCGAGCAGGGACGAAAGTCGGTCAAAGTGATCCTACGGTTCCGAGTGGAAGGGCCGTGGCTTAACGGATACAAGCTACCCCGGGGATAACAGGCTTATCTTGCCCAAGCGTTCATAGCGACGGCAAGGTTTGGCACCTCGATGTCGGCTCGTCGCATCCTGGGGCTGAAGTAGGTCCCAAGGGTCCGGCTGTTCGCCGGTTAAAGCGGTACGCGAGCTGGGTTCAGAACGTCGTGAGACAGTTCGGTCTCTATCCGGCGTGGGCGTAGGAGATTTGAGAGGAGCTGCCCCTAGTACGAGAGGACCGGGGTGGACAGACCTCTGGTGTGTCGGTTGTTCCGCCAGGAGCACTGCCGAGTAGCCAAGTCTGGATGGGATAAGCGCTGAAGGCATCTAAGTGCGAAGCCCACCTCAAGATAAGATCTCCCACTGGATAACCAGGTAAGACCACGGGCAGACTACCCGTTTGATAGGCGGCACGTGTACGCACAGCAATGTGTTTAGCCAAGCCGTACTAATGGTCGAGGGCTTGACCTACATTGAATTCTCTACGTGATTGCGGGCTCGCTTCGGCAGCCCGAACCAAAGTACTGACGCAGGTTTCCCTTATTCGAACACGTGACGTACGCTGAAGAGCGGACGCCACGACGCGCGCACGTCGCGGGGTGGAGCAGTGGCAGCTCGTCGGGCTCATAACCCGAAGGTCGGAGGTTCGAATCCTTCCCCCGCTACCAACAATTGAATATTCCTGGTGCTTAGAGCGAGGTGGACCCACCCGTTCCCATCCCGAACACGGAAGTGAAACGCCTCAGCGCCGACGATACTGGGGGAGCAATCCTCTGTGGAAAATAGGCCAGTGCCAGGGTATATGAGAGCCCCACGTGAAAACGCGGGGCTCTCGCCTTTGCCGCGCGGCCCGCGTCAACTCGTCCGAAACGGATGAGTGCACACGCGACGCTGCTACGCCACGTTGCTGGCGGTGCCCGGCTTGAGCTCGTCGATTCGGGCTCGCACAGATGTCGGGTCCTTGTACCAGCGCGCGTCGAGCGCGACGTACTCCTTCATCGGACCGGGCACGCTGTTCTCGGCGAAGATCGCGTCGACCGGACAAGCCGGCTCGCAGGCGCCGCAATCGATGCACTCACCGGGGTCGATGTAGAGCTTGCGATCCACGTTCTCGTCGAAGTGGATGCAATCGACGGGACAAACGCCGATGCAATCCTGGGTTACCTCGTCGATGCACGCTTCCGTGATCACGTAGGCCATACGGCTGACTCCTTCCGCGTGGGTTCCCCGGGCCGGGTGCCCGGTCTACGCGAGTAGTATCGGCGGCCGTGTGCGATGGGTAACACTCCGATTCCCTGCCATGCGCATATAGCCGGGAATCGCTACCGCGATACACTCGGCCTATGGACGACGCGCCACCACCACCGCGGCCACAGGGGCGCCGCTACGCCCGCCGGGCGATAGACGACAGCCGGCAGGTCGCCGATGGCGTCTACCGCCGCGCCGACGGCATGGTCGACCGCGGCGAGCGACGTGCGTTCCGCTTCCTGTGGTTCTTCCTGCCGCAGCCGGCCATCGCCCGTTCGCTGCGGTTCCAGCATCTTATGGCGTCCGTGTTCCTCGCCGACGCCGCGCGCGACGGACTGCGCTATGGCGCGCTGATCGCGGTCGCGCGCAACGGTGGTTCCACGCTCGACGCCGCGCTCGTCGGCGTAGCGTCGCTCGTTCCGCCTACGCTTCTCGGTCTGTACGGCGGTGCGGTCGCCGATGCGTTTCCGAAGCGCATTGCTCTCGGCGCAATCTACATTCTGGATGCCGCCGTCTGTTTCATCGTCCCCGTGTGGTTCGGCACAGGACTGGGCGCGATTGTGCTGCTCATCTTCGCCGTGAATATCCTCGGCCAGGTCTCGGGCCCGACCGAGCAGTCCATCGTGCCGCTCGTCGCCTCCGAGGCTGAGCTGGCCAGCGCGAACTCGCTCGGCAGCCTGGCTTCGAATCTCGGTACGGTGTTCGGGACCGCGCTGCTCGCGCCCATCCTCGTGCGTCTTATCGGCGTGCGCGCGGTCTTCTATGTCGCGGGCGTTCTGCTCTTCCTCGCGTCCGGCCGCATCCTCAACGTCCGTTCAAGCGGCGACCAGCGGAAGATCCGCTGGCGGCGCCCGCAGGTCAATGTGCGGACCACGGTTCGCTGGCTTGTCGATGAGCCAGCCGTCGCAACGATGATCGTTGTCGGCGTGCTGGCAGGCACGGCCAACGTCGTCATGCAGACGCTCGCTCCGCGCTACGTGCAGACGGTGCTCGAAGTCGATCCGGCCGATGCCGTGTACGTCTTCGCGCCCGCGTCGATCGGACTCGCACTCGCGCTGCTGGCCGCTCCTACGCTGATCAGGCTTCGCGGCGAGCGCATGTCGGCGCTGGCCGGATTCCTGTTCACCGCGACGTCGCTGTGCCTGCTGGGATTCGTCCGGCACGACCTCCAGGCGTTCACGGACCCGGTCAACGCGCTCCGCCTCGCGAGCGTCGTCGGAATCGACATGGGCGGACCTCTGCGCACGGCCGCCTTCCTGGTGCTCCCTCTGGGTTTCGGGATGGCGCTGACCACGATGTCGGTGCAGACGTACATCAACCGGCGCGTGCCGCTTTCGTATCAGGGGCGGGCGTTTGCCATTCAGAGCACGCTGAAGAACGGCTCGTCGATCATCCCGCTCCTCACGCTCGGCGCCGTGGCGTCCCTGGTCGGCGTCGACGTGGTGCTGATGTTCTCGCCCGTCTTCCTGCTCGGTGTCGCCTTCTCCCTCGTGCGCCTGAGCGAGCACTTCGGCGGCAGAGCTCCATCGTCGCGGCTCGAGGTCCTGTCGTCGTTCTGGGAGGAGCCGGCCGCCCCGGTGCAGGCGCCGCAATAGGGCGAGGTCGGAGAACGAAAAATCGCGAAGGCTCGGCCTTCGCGATGCTGCTTCCTTCTGGGCTTTGAGGATGTGGGCCAGGGCGCTAAGTCTGGGTTCCCGTCCGTTGTGAGCGCCCTGGCCCGTATCCGTTATCTCACGCGCGGGAGGTTAGGTCGCGTCGTGAATCAAGCCCTACACCCGTAGTATCGGCCCGAGATGTTAGATCCGCATTAAGCGGAGTGCTTACTGGTGCTAAATTCCGAGAGAATCTGGCCCCACCCTTCGGATTCCGAAGCCAGGGGCTTGATGCTTGGGGCACCTCGCAGGTTTCGAGGCTTGCCAGAGGCTGCCGAGTGTGGCGGCGCGGTCGCAAAGTCTGGTACCTTCTGGATGCGCAACCAAGGGATGGGTTGGAGCATGAGAGGCCGACAGAACTGTGGCGGGGCTGTCGGCCTCTGTTTGTCCCTCGCATAGGGCGTCGTACGCTCCGGCGGCCCACGACGCGTCGCTGCACGTTCACACCCACGCCAGTCGTCGCCGGGGTCGTGGTCGCAACAGCCCTTCCCTCACGCGGTCCGCTGCTCGTAGTGTGAGTAACGGATCGCGATGGCCACTCGCGACGTTCATGGAGGTTCGATGGACTGGCGAGCGAGACACGCCGACAAGCTGATGACGCCCCAGGAAGCGGTGCAGCTCGTGAAGTCAGGCGACCGCGTGTTCGCCGGCATGTTCACCAGCACGTCGCCCGCGCTCTGCGACGCGCTCTTCGGCCGCAAGGGCGACCTGCGCGGTGTCACGATCTACCACTACATCGCGCCCTTCGTCTGGGCGACGCCTGAGACGGTGGAATCGTTCAAGCTCGTCACGGTCTTCAGCAGCGCCTCGGACCGGCAGCAGCTGCGCTCCGGCATGGCCGACTACCTGCCCGTCGCCAACTTCCGGCAGTCGTGGATCAAGGAGACGATGGGGCCGATCGACGTCATGCTTGTCAAGACGTCGCCGCCCGACGAGAACGGTTACATGAGCTTCGGCAGCGCCGTCTGGATCAATCGGACGGTCGCTGAGATCTCCACCCGCATCCTGTGCGAGGTCGACGAGACGATGATCCGAACGTACGGCGAGAACTACGTGCACGTCTCGCAGGTGGCGGCACTCTGCGAGGGTACCCCTGGCGAAACGACGGCGCCGTCGATCCCGCCGCGGACCGACGAAGTCGTGGCCGCCGCGGAGGTGATCTGCACGCTGGTCGCCAGCGAGCTCGTGCACGACGGCGACACGATCCAGATGGGCCTCGGCGACGTGACCACAGCGATGGCGATGTACCTCGACGACAAGCACGACCTGGGGATCCAGACCGAGCTGATCCCTGGCGGTGTCGTCGATCTCGTTGAAAAGGGCGTCGTGACGGGAAAGTACAAGCACGTCGCGCCGGGCAAGGTCATCGGCTCGGCGTTCGCCGCCCTGCCCCGCGAGGAGCTCGCGGTCGCGCACATGAACCCCAAGTTCGAGCTGTGGGACTTCTGCCACACCGACGACCTGCCGACGCTCGTGCGCGAGGAGAACTTCGTCGCCATTAACAACGCCCTGCAGGTCGACCTCACCGGCCAGGTCACGGCCGAGACGCTGAACGGGCAGATCTACAGCGGCCCGGGCGGCCAGACGACGTTCGCGGTGGCGGCGTCCGTGTGCGAGGGCGGCCGCTCGATCATCGCCGTGCCGTCGAGCTCCACCGTCGCGGGCGAGCGGCACTCGCGCATCCTGTCGACGCTGCCCGTCGGCAGCGTCGTCACGACGCCGCGCACGTTCATCGACTACGTCGTCACGGAGTACGGCATCGCCACGCTGCGCGGCAAGACGATCCGCCAGCGCGCCGAAGAGCTGATCGCCGTCGCGCACCCGGACTTTCGCGCCGAGCTGCGCAAAGAGGCTGCATCGCTCTACCACGTCTAGCAACGTGCTGCCGGCGACGCTGTCAGCCGCCGCTCTCCTCCGCGAGCAACGCGCGCGCGCGGACGAGGTCCTCTTCGGTGTTGGCGTTGACGAACGAGCGCAGGTCCGGATCAAACGATCGGCACTCCGCTTCCCGCATATAGCAGACGTGGACCGCGCCCAGGAAGCCCGTGATCTTCAGCTGCCCGGCGTCCAGCCGCTCGCGCATCGCGTCCACGCAGGAACGCGCGTATACAGCGTGCAGGGGCTCCGGGAACTCGATAACGGGCATGACGACGTCGCACTCCGCGGAGCGTCGCAGCAGCTCGCCCAGCAGCAGGCGCGAGAGCAGCGGCATGTCGCACGCCACGGCCAGACAGCGTCCGGCGCGAGCAGCCTTGCAGGCCCGTGTAGATGCCGCCCAGCGGCCCGCTCCCGGGGTAGATGTCCTCCACGACGCGCAACTGTAGCGCAGTGTCGATCTCGGGCAACGTCTGTCCCGGCGCCCGCACGATGATCAGCTCGTCGACGAGGCCGCCGACACGATCGAGGACATGCTGCAGCAGCGGACGGCCGAGCAGCGGCTCCGACGCCTTGTCGCGTCCGAGACGTGTGCTGCGCCCTCCGGCAAGCACGATGGCGCCGAACGTTGGAGCATCGTCCATGGCTCCGCCATCGTACCCTAGAAGCGCTTGCGGCCGCCCCCGCGCGGCTTCCCCTCGGCGCCGGGCTTGTCGATCCGCACTGCGCACACCTTGAACTCCGGGATCTTCGACTTCGGGTCGTACACGGCGTTCGTAAGGAAGTTCGCCGCCGAATCCGCGAGCTTGACGAACGGCACGAAGATCTCCTTGCGCGGCACGGCTTCGGTGAGCAGCGCTTCGCCGTGCATCTCGCCGCGCCGCGACGTCACGACGACCTCATCGCCGTTGGCGATGCCTTCGGCCGCCGCGTCCACCGGATGGATCGCCACGCGCACCGTCGGCGACCGCGCGAGCAGGCCGCGCACGCGACGCGTCATCGTGCCGCCGTGCCAGTGGTAGAGGACGCGGCCGGTGTTGAGGACGTACGGGAAGCGGCGGCTCGGCAGCTCGGCGGCCGGCGGACCCTGCGACACCGGCACGAAGCGCCCGCGGCCCAGCGGGAACGTCTCCGCGAACAGCCGCGGCGTGCCCGGGTGGTCCGGCGTCGGGCACGGCCACTGGATGCCGCCCTCGCGGTCGAGGCGCGCGTGCGAGATGCCGCTCATCGATGGCGCCAGCGCCGCCAGCTCGTCGAAGATCGCCGCCGGACTCCCGAAGTCGAAGCCGTCCGCGGGCTTGCCGAGCAGCCGGGCGACGCGCTTCGCCACGTCGCAGACGATCGCCCAGTCGGGGCGGCTCTCGCCGATCGGCGGGATCGCCTGGCGCACGCGCTGCACGCGGCGCTCGCTGTTCGTGAACGTGCCGTCTTTCTCCGCGAAGGACGTCGATGGCAGCACCACGTCCGCACGCTCGGCCGTCTCGGTCATGAAGATCTCCTGCACGACGAGGAACTTCAGCCGATCGATCGCCTCCTCCGCGTGTGCCAGGTGCGGCTCGCTGAGCAGCGGGTTCTCGCCGACGATGTACATGCAGTCGAGGCGGCCGGCAGCGGCTTCTTCGATCATCTCCGTCGCCGTGAGCCCCGGCGACGCGGTGAGTTCGCCGCCCCATGCGTCGGCGAACTTGCCGCACCACGTCCGCGCCGATGCCCTGCAGGCCCGGCAGCTGGTCGGGCAGGCAGCCGGCATCGCCGCAGCCCTGCACGTTGTTCTGGCCCCGCAGCGGCGAGATGCCGGAGCCGGGCCTGCCGACCTGCCCCGTGGCCAGCGCGAGGTTCACGAGCGCGTGGGCGTTGTCGGTGCCGGACGTGTGCTGCGTCACGCCCATGCCCCAGAGCAGGCACGAGCCGCTGAACGGCGGCCGCGCGAAGGTCCGCGCCGCCCGTCGCACGAGTTCGGCCGGCACGCCGGTCAGGCGCTCCGTCTCCTCCGGCGCGTACGCGTCGAGGCTTGCGCGCCACTCGTCGAACCCCTCCGTGCGGCCGTCGATGAACGCGCGATCCTCGAGCTGCTCGTCCAGCACGGCGCGGGCGATGCTGTTGAACAGCGCGACGTCGGTGCCCGGGTTCGGCCGCAGCCATATGTCGGTGTAGTCGCACAGATCGACGCGCGTCGGGTTGACGACGATCAGCCTGGTGCCGCGCGTGTCGATCGCCCGGCGCAGCCGTGACGCGATCACCGGGTGGTTCGAGCTGGTGTCGCTGCCGACGACCATCAGGCAGCCGGCGTTCTCGTAGTCATCGTACGAGTTGCTGGTGGCGCCGCTGCCGATCTGCAGCATCATCGCCTTGACGGACGGTCCGTGGCAGAGACGCGAGCAGTGGTCGATGCTGTTCGTGCCCATCAGCAGACGCACGAACTTCTGGAAGACGTAGCCGTCCTCGTTCGTCCCCTTCGCCGACGCCAGCGCCGCGAACGAGCCGCGATGCTCGACGAGCTTTGCCGCGACGAGGTCGAGCGCTTCGTCCCACGTCGCCGGTTCGAGCTTGCCGTCGCGCCGGATCAGCGGCCGGGTCAGCCGGTCGGCGTGATGCACGAACGACGTGCCGAAGCGGCCTTTCACGCAGAGCATGCCCTGGCTCGACGGGTTCGCCGGCTGGTCGAGCACGCCGATGATCCGGTCGCCCGCGTCGACCTGCAGTGCGACGCCGCATCCGACGCCGCAATACGGACACGTGCTCGCGATCTCCCTCGCGACGGGCGTGGCCGGCGCCGGCTTCGGCAGAATCGCCCCGGTCGGACACACCGACACGCACTGCCCGCACGACGTGCAGATCGAGTCGGCGATCGGCTTGTCCGCAAACGTCGCGATTCGCGCGTCGCGCCCGCTGCCCGCGATCGCGATCGCGCTGATGTGCTGCACGTCCTGGCAGGCGTTCACGCAGCGCCCGCAGAGGATACACGCGCTCAGATCTGTATCGAAGAAGGGGCTGCTGGCGTCGCGATATTCGCGCGGGTGCGGCGCGTGGCGGTCGCGCCGCACGTCATATCGCTCCAGTTCGCCGTGCAGCTCGCTCGACACGCCCTCCCGCGCCGAGACGGCGCTGCCGTCGACCATCGCCACCGTCATCTCCAGCACGGTGCGCCGCACGCGGTCGAGCGCCTCGCCGGACGTCGATACGGCCATGCCGGCCGTGGCGGGCGTGTGGCAGCTCGCCCGCAGCCCGCGCACGCCCTCGATGGAGACGAGGCACGTGCGGCACGAGCCGATCGGAGATTGGTCCTTGTCTTTGCAGAGATGTGGCACGTGGCGTCCGGCCGCCAGCACCGCGTCGAGCACGCTGCTGCCGTCGGCGACGTCGACGCTCGTGCCGTCGATCGTCAGCGATACCGTCACGGCGCATCTCCTTGCATCTCCGCGGCGAAGTGGCGGCGCGCGCTCAGGTAGGGGAGCGGCGCCATCTGCCCGAGACCGCACAGCGACGCCGCTGACACGGCCTCCGACAGCTCGTCGAGGCGCTCGGCCGCGTCTGCCGGGAACTCGTCGAGCAGCTCGCGCATGCGGGCGGTGCCTTCGCGGCACGGCGTGCACTTCCCGCACGATTCGTCGGCGTTGTACGCCGTCAGGTGCCGCACGACGTCGCGGATCGACATCGTGTCGTCGATCGCGACGATGCCGCCGGCCCCCGGCGAGGCGCCGCTCTCGTCGAGCCGGCCGGGCGCGAGCGGCGCATCCCATAGCGCAGGCGGCAGCAGCGTGCCCGACGGTCCGCCGCAGAGCAGCGCGCGTATGGTTCGTCCAGGCGCCGGGCCGCCGCCGATTACGTCGATGATGTGGCGCAGCGGCGTCCCAAGCGGCACCTCGTACACGCCGGGGTCGCGCAGCGCACCCGACAGGCAGACGAGCTTCGTGCCCGGATGCTCGGTTGTTCCCGCCGACCGGAACGCCACCGCCCCTTCGCGGAGGATGAACGGCAGGTTGCACAGCGTCTCGACGTTGTTGATGACCGTCGGGCGTCCGAAGAGCCCGGCGTCGACCGGAAACGGCGGCCGCAGCCGCGGCACCGCCCGCTGGCCTTCGATGCTCGAGAGGATCACCGACTCCTCGCCGCAGACGTAGCCGCCCGCGCCGCGCCGGATCTCGATCGACGGCGCGCCGTCGCCGAGCAGCCCGCGCGATCGCGCTTGCTCGATGCGCCGTCGCCAGTCGTTCGGCCGCGAGCGCCGCTTCGCCGTTGACGTAGACGTACACCGCTTCCGCCTCGATCGCGCGGGCGGCGATGAAGATGCCTTCGACGAGCAGGTGCGGGTCGCCTTCGATCAGATGCCGGTCCTTGAACACGCCCGGCTCGCCCTCCTCCGCGTTGACGACGAGATAGCGCGGACGCGGGTGCGCCCGGGCGCCGTTCCACTTCGACGCCACGGGGAAGTACGCGCCGCCGCGCCCGAGCAGGCCCGCCTCTTCGACCAGGCGCACGATCGCCGCCGGCTCCATCGCACTCGCGGCGCGCAGGCCTGCGTACGCTCCCCCGGCCAGCGCGTCGTCGATGCTCGCCGGATCGATGCTGCCGCAACGTGCGAGCAGGCGTCGCACTTCCCCATCGCGGGGCGGGCGCGTCGTGCGCTCGCGCGTCGGTCGTGCGTCAGGCGTTGCGACGGCGGCGAGCACCGCCTCGCGCGTGCCGCCATCGACGTAGTGGCGCTCTACCGCCACCACGGGCGCGTCAGAGCAGCGGAAGCGGCAGGGATGCTCGTCGATGCTCCATCCGTCCGGCAGCGCCGCCGACAGCGACGGCGCAAGATCGCGCGCCCCGGCGAGCACGCAGCTTAGCCCGGTGCACACCGCCACGCTCCGTCCGTTCGGCGGCGAGAACCGCAGCTCGCTATAGCTGGTCGCGACGCCGAAGACCTCGCTCTCGGGCACGTACACGTGCCGCGCGATAGCTCGGAGCGCGGACTCCGAGAGATGTCCGTCGTGCTCCTGCACGGCGAGCAGGAGCGGAAGCAGCTGCGTGCGTTCGCGCGGAAAGCGCTCGATGATCGGCTCGTCGTCGCTGTTGGTCACAGCGTTCTCCGGATGCTGGTTGGCCGCCGCCGTCACGCGTGCCGCGTCGATAAGCCTCCGTCCACCGGTATCACCGCGCCGGTGAGGTACGCGCCGGCGCGTGACGCAAGGAAGATCGCCGTCCCCGCCATATCGTCGGGGCGTCCGATGCGGCCCAGCGGGCACGATGCGCGGATCTGGTCGCCGAACCGCTTCAGCGTCTCCGCCATCATCTTGCTCTCGAACGGCCCCGGCGCGATCGCGTTCACCGTGATCCGGCTCGCTGCCAGCCGGTGGGCGAGCGAGCGCGTCAGCTGGTGCACGGCGGCTTTGCTGGACGAGTATGCGTACGTCTCCAGCGCCGGCGCCTGCAGTCCGTCGATCGACCCGATGTTGATCACGCGCGCGGGGTCGTCGTCGCTGGCCGCGCGTTCGAGCAGCGGCACCATGAAGCGCGTGAGGTTGAACACACCCTTGACGTTCAGGGCGAACACCTTGTCGAACGCCGAATCGGGATACTCGGCGAGCGGCGCGCCCCAGTTTGCGCCGGCGTTGTTGACCAGGATGTGGAGGCGCTCTTCGCGCTTCGCCACCTCGTCGGCGAGTCCGCGGCAGCCGGCCTCAGTGGCGAGATCCGCCGGGATCGCCGTGCAACTCCCGACCTTCGACAGTTCCGCTGCGACCTCGCTGCACGCTTCGACGTTGCGCGACGAGATGTACACACGCGCGCCCGCTTCGGCGAACCCTCGCGCGATCATCAGTCCGATGCCGCGGGAGCCTCCCGTGACCACGGCCACCTTGCCTTCAATCGAGAATAATCCGCTCAAGAGGACGGCTCCTTTCGGCTTGGGATGCAGCATACGGCATCCGGAAGATACGCGGCGCCGACCCCGCCAGACTACGGAGCGGGCGCGTCCGTTTCGCGATCGCGCAACAACCGCCGCTGCAGCTTGCCCGCGGCCGTGTGCGGCAACGCCTCGACGAAGTGAATGCGCACGGGCACCTTGTACTTCGCCAGCCGCTCTCGGCAGAAGGACGCCGAGTTCGTCCGCCGTCACCGATGCGCCCGGTCGTGCCACGACGCTCGCGGCGGGCACGGCGCCCCAGCGCTCGTCCGCCACGCCGTACACACCGGCCTCGGCCACGCTCGGGTGGGACAGCAGCACCGCCTCCACCTCGGTCGGGTAGACGTTCTCGCCGCCGGAGATGATCAGATCGTCGCGGCGGTCCAGCACGTAGAGGTAGCCCTCGTCATCGAGGCGCCCGACGTCGCCCGTACGCAGCCAGCCGTCGCGGGGCGCGGCCGGCGGCTCGTCTTCGCGGTTCCAGTAGCCGGGACTGACGGTCGCTCCCCGTACGAGGATCTCGCCCGCGTCGCCCGGTGCGGCCTCCGCGTCGTCCCGATCGATGCGGATCTCCGTCGGAAACAACGGCTTGCCGGCGGAGCCGAGCTTGCGCAGCGCGTCCGCCGGCGCCAGCGTCGCCACCTGCGACGCAGCCTCCGTGAGACCATACGTCTGTACGACCGGGACGCCGCGCGCCGCGCACGCTTCCAGCAGCGGCCGCGGCGCCGGACCGCCGCCGAGCAGGACCGCCCGCAGCGTGGACGGGTACGGCGTGTCGCCGCGATCCTCCAGCATGCGGGCGAGCATCGAAGAGACGACCGACAGAACGGTCACGCCGTCATCGATCGCGCCATTCACGCGCGCGGGATCGAACGACTCGTGGACGACAGCCGCCTGTCCGTAGATCGCGCCGCGCAGCAGTACGGCGAGCCCGCCGACGTGGAACATCGGCAGGCAGGCGAGCAGCCGGTCGGCGGGATCGAGCCCCAGGTTCAGCGCGGAGCCGATCGCGCTCCAGAGGTGGTTGCCGAACGTGAGCATCGCGCCCTTCGGCCTGCCCGTCGTGCCCGACGTGTAGATGATGCTGTGAACGCGGTCGAGGCCGCCGTCCTCGACTGCCGGCAGCCGCTGTCCGTGCCCGTGCAGCTCGGCGGCGTGCGCACGCGTGTCATCGCGAGACGATCCCGCGGCGAGCGCGTCCGTCGAGTCGTCGAACACCACCAGCCGCGCGCCGGCGTCGGCGACCTGCCATGACAGCTCGGCGGGCGTGAGGCGTGTGTTCAGCGGCACGAGGATGGCGCCCACACGCGGGACGGCGTGCACGAGCTCGACGAACGGCAGGCCGTTCGGCAGCAGCAGCGCCACGCGGTCGCCCGCGCCAACCCCCCGCGCGGCGAGCGCCGCGGCCACTTCGTCGACGCGCTCGTCGAGTTCGCCGAAGGTGAGCGTCGCGTCGTGGAGCATCACTGCCGGCGCCGACGGCGTCAGCCACGCCCGCTTGCGGAGCCAGTCGGTGGTGACGGACATCGCCGGGTTCATGCGCGCACCACCCGCTCGGCGCCCGCGGCGTATCGCGCCAGCGCGTCCTCGTCGAGCGTGACGCCGATGCCCGGCGCTCGCGGTACCTCCATCCGGCCGTCCGCGATGCGCAGCTCCTCGACGATGAGGTCGTCCTCGAGCAGACCCAGCGTCGCCAGTCCGCACCCCCGCGACGCGGGAGGCAGCATCGCCGCGAGCTGCAGCGCCGCGGCGACGCCGATCCCGCAATCCAGCGCCGACGTCACGATCGCACCGAGGCCAGCGCCCAGCGCCAGCTTGCAGGTCTCCGCTCCGCGCCGCACGCCGCCGGCAACCGGGAGCTTCACGACGATCGCGTCGACGGCGCGGGCGTCGATGAGCGCACGCACGGTGTCGGTGCCGCCGACGCTCTCGTCGGCCGCGATCGGTATGCGGACGGCGGCTCGTACGCGATGCAGCGCCGCGATGTCACCCGGCGGCACCGGCTGCTCGACCAGATCGATGTCGTACTGTTCGATCGCGCGGATCGTCGCGATCGCCTGCTCCTCCGTCCACGCGCCGTTCGCGTCGAGCCGCAGCCGGACGTTCGGCCCGGCCGCGTCCCGCACCGCGGCGACGCGCGCGACCTCTTCCGCCATCGAGCGCGCAACGCCGGCTTTCAGCTTGATCTCACGGAATCCGCACGCCACCGCGCGCGCTGCGGCGGCCGAAGCATCGGCGCAGGCCGCCGCATCGACAAGCGCATTCACAGCGACGTCGCGCGCGGCCTGCTTCGACAGCAGCGACGCGACGCTGACGCCTTCCGCGCGCGCCAGCGCGTCGAGCGCGGCCGTCTCGATGCCGCAGCGCAGCGGCGCGTAGCGCGACGCCTTCGCCGATCAGCGCATCCAGCTTCACCGGCAGCGAATCGATGTCCTCGCCCAGCAGGCGCGGTCGCGATACGTTCGAGCACGGAGAGACATTCGGCCAGCGAAGCGGTGCCGTGCGACGCCAGCGGCGCGATCTCGCCGACGCCCGTCACGCCGGTGTCGGTGCGCACGCGCACGATCGCTCCCTCGCGCACGCGCCAGCCTCCGTGCGCGGTCGCGAACTCCGCCGTGAATGGCACCGCGTACGGCGTCCAGCGCAGTTCGACGAGCTTCACAGCACGAATGCGACGGCGAGCAGGACGCCGTAGACGAGCGTCAGCTGAGCCGTGCCCTTCAGCGTCAGGTTGAGCGCGCGGCCGTCCGCACCGCGCATCACGGGCGCCGCAACGCGCACGGCGAGCGGCAGGCTCAAGAGCGGCAGCAGCAGCCACAGCGACGCCGTGACCGCCATCGCGATCGGCGACAACGTACGCGCCGCCTACGAGCGCACGCGAACTGCCAGCGCGTGGCCCGGTCGCCGAGCCGCACAGCGAGCGTGCGCTTGCCGGTCCGCGCGTCCGTCGCGCGGTCGCGCAGGTTGTTCACGACGAGGATCGCCGTAATCAGGAAGCCGACGGCCGATGCGGCGGCGACGGACAGGCCGCTGACTTCGCCGGTGTGCAGGTAGTACGTGCCGCAGACCGCGACGAGTCCGAAGAAACAGAACACGAAGACGTCGCCGAGACCGTGGTAGCCGAACGGCCACGGCCCGCCCGTGTACGCGACGCCCGCGATGATCGATGCTGTGCCGATCGCGATGATCGGCCAGCCGCCGACCCAGGCCAGGTACAACCCGAGCAGCGCCGCCGCCCCGAACGTCGCCGCCATGCCGAGCCGCACGTCGCGTGGTGCGAGCAGCCCGGCATGCGTGACCCGCGGCGGTCCGAGCCGCTCGTCGGTGTCCGCGCCCCGCTCGAAATCGAACACGTCGTTGGCAAGGTTCGTGCCGATCTGGATGAGCAGCGCCGCCAGCAGCGCCGCCAGCAGCACGAACGGGTTGAAGTCGCCGACGTGAATCGCCGCACCCGTGCCGACGAGCACAGGCACTGCCGCGGCGCTCAGCGTCGCCGGCCGCGCGGCGAGCATCCACGTCTTCGCGAACCCCGGCCGCGCTTGCGTCGTCGTCGTCGCCGTCATCGGTTACGGGAACCTCGGGAACTTCGAGAAATCCGGCTGGCGCTTCTCGACGAACGCGTCGCGGCCCTCCTTCGCCTCTTCGGTCAGGTAGTAGAGCAGCGTCGCATCGCCCGCGAGTTGTTGTATGCCCGCGAGGCCGTCGGTGTCGGCGTTGAACGCCGCCTTCAGGAAGCGGAGCGCGGTGGGGCTCATCTGCAGCATCTCCCGCGCCCACTGCACCGTCTCCTCCTCGAGCTGCGCGAGCGGCACGACGGTGTTGACGAGACCCATGCTCAGCGCGTCCTGCGCCGAATACTGCCGGCAGAGATACCAGATCTCGCGCGCCTTCTTGTGCCCGACGATACGCGCCAGCAGCGTCGCTCCGTACCCGGCATCGAAGCTGCCGACCTTCGGCCCGGTCTGGCCGAACACGGCGTTGTCCGCCGCGATCGTCAGGTCGCACACCAGGTGCAGCACGTGGCCGCCGCCGATCGCGTAGCCCGCGACCATCGCGATGACGGGCTTCGGCATCGTGCGGATCTGCCGCTGCAGCTCCAGCACGTTGAGCCGCGGCACGCCGTCGTGGCCGACGTAGCCACCGTCGCCGCGCACGCGCTGGTCGCCGCCCGAGCAGAATGCGTTGTCGCCCGCTCCGGTGAGGATGACGACGCCGACGTCGCCGTCCTCGTGCGCATCGTTGAAGGCATCCTTCAGTTCGAACAGCGTCGCCGGCCGGAACGCGTTGCGCACCTCCGGGCGGTTGATCGTGATCTTCGCGATGCCCTCTGCCTTGTCGTAGAGGATGTCGCCGTACTGTTTCGCCGCCTGCCAGGCTATCGCCGGGCGGATGGTGCCGGCTGCTGGTTCTGTTGAAGGCATGTCGTCAGGAACTCCTTTACAAGCGGCGCGAACGCCCCGGGCCGTTCGAGGTGCACCGCATGGCCGGCGCCCTCGACGATGTTGATCTGCGCGTCGGGAATGCGCTCTCGCATGTCGCGGGCGAGCTGGCGGTACTTGGCGTCGTGCTCACCGGCGATCAGCAGCACCGGCATAGACAGCTCGCCGAGCCGGCCGAGCACCGCCTCCTGCGCGCCCGCTCCCATCCCGCGCAGGCTGTTCGCGAGGCCGCTGGTGCTGTTGCGCAGCCGCTGCGCCCGCAGTCGCTGGCGGACGGCGTCCGGCAACGCCGCTTGCGTCGCCCACATGGGCAGCGCTTCCCAGCGATCGACGAACGCCTCGAGACCGTCGCGCTCGATATCGTCCGCGAGCGTGCGGTCCGCCGCGACGCGCGCGGCGCGCTCGCCCGCGTCCTCGATGCCCGGCGATGCGCTCTCGAGCACCAGCGCCGCGATGCGCTCCGGTGCGGCGAGCGCGAACTGCAGCGCCACGCGCCCGCCCATCGAGTAGCCGAGCACCGCCGCCCGCTCCACGTCCAGCGCGTCGAGCAGCGCGGCGAGGTCGGCGGTGCAGTGCGCCATCGTGTAGCGCGACTCGTCCGTCGGCGCGTCGGAGGCGCCGTGTCCGATCAGATCGACAGCGATGATGCGGTATCTGCGGCCAGCTCGCCGCGAACGGCTGCCAGGTCGCGGCGCTGCCCGTGAAGCCGTGCAACGCCAGCAGCGGGAATCCGTCGCCGATGCTCTCGACGTTCAGGTGCAAACCGTTGACTTCGACGCGCGTCATCTCATCCACCGCCCGCCGTCGCTGCCTGTACTTCGCGCCAGATCGCGCGGTGCAGCGCGACGTTCGCCGCACGCTCCGTGCGCACCTCGATCACCTGCACGCCCGGCGCAGCGATGCTGCGCGCGACGGCATCGCGGAATGCGTGCCGATCCGCGGCGCGTTCGTAGCCGAGGCCGTACAACGTGCAGGCCGCGCCGAAGTCGAGCCCGTGCGGCGTGCCGAAGAGCTCCTCGAACTGCGCGGGGTGCTCCGACTGCGGCAGGAACGAGAAGATGCCGCCGCCGTCGTTGTTCACCAGGACGATGGTCGCGTCCAGCTTGTGGCGGCCCGCAGAGAGCAGCCCGTTCATATCGTGGTAGAACGAGATGTCGCCTATCACCAGCACCAGCGGCCCCGGCAGCGCAGCGCCCGCGCCTAGAGCGCTCGAGACGACGCCGTCGATGCCGTTGGCTCCGCGGTTCGCGAAGAACCGCACGTCGCGCGAACCGCTCGGGAAGAACGTATCGAGGTCGCGCACCGGCATGCTGTTTCCGGCATACACCGTCGCGCCGTCCGGAAGCGACGTCGCAAGGTCGGCGAAGATCGACGGCTCGCTCAGCCCGCCGTCGCCGTCGATGCATGCCGACATCGCGTCGCGGGTCCGCGCCGACAGCGATGACCACAGGCGCGTCCATGCGCTTTCGCCCCGGCGCTCCTCGAACGCCGCAACGAGCGAGCGGCAGAACGAGGCTGGCTCCGCGTGCCACACGCTCGATGCCGTGTGGATCGGGTCGGGCCAGAGCGCCTCATCGATCACAAGCTGCGGCACGCCGGCGTGGCGCTCCATGAACTGGAACAACGGCTTCGACGTCGGCAGGGCGCCGAAGCGGAGCACGATGTCCGGTTGCAGCCGTTCCGCTGTCGTCGGATCGCGCAGGAAGGCGTCGTACGCATCGACGACGAGCGCGCGGTCGTGCGGCCCGCATCGCACGAGCGACAGCGGATCGGCGAGCAGCGGATAGCCGAGCGCAGTGGCCAGCTCGGCGACAGCAGGCGCGAGTGCGGGGTCGTCCTGCGGACCGCAGACGATGATGCCGTTGGGCGCCCGGCGCAGCTCTTCCGCCAGCGGCGCCAGTTCCGCGGACGTGGCGCGGCGCGGCGCGCTCGTCGCCGCGATCTCAGGCGCGGCGGTGCGGGCGCCATCGAACGGGCGGTCCAGCGAAGGGATGAGCGGCTCGCGGAACGGGAAGTTCAGGTGTACCGGCCCGGCGGGCGCCTCGCGAGCGGTGGCGGCGGCACGGGCAGCGACGATGCGCGCGTATCGTGCCGCGCCCGCGGTCGCTTCGGGAAGCGGCATCTCCAGCGACCATTTCGCGTGGCGGCCGTAAAGGTTCGTCTGGTCGATCGTCTGCGGCGCGCCCAGCTCGCGCAGCTCCGGCGGCCGGTCCGCCGTCAGCACGACGAGCGGCACCCGCGCGTAACACGCCTCGGCCACAGCCGGCGCGAAGTTCACGGCCGCCGTACCCGACGTCGCAAGCAGCGCGACGGGCCTGCGCGACGCCTTCGCCATGCCGAGCGCGAAGTACGCCGCCGAGCGTTCGTCGAGGTGCATCCACACGCGGATCCCCGGATGCGCGTGCAGCAGCATCGCGAGCGGCGTCGATCGCGAGCCGGGACAGATGCAGACATCCGTCACGCCCGCGCGAGCCAGCTCGTCGACGAACGCTCCGACACAGACGTCGAGCGCATTCGTCCGTCGCAACGCTTACGCCTGGTTGAGCGCCCACAGCATCGGCCTCAGCTTCAAGGTTGATTCTTCGTACTCGCGCTCCGGGTCGGAGCCCGCGACGATGCCGCAACCCGCGAAGAGCCGCGCCTCGCGGCCGGTCACGAGCGCCGATCGGAGCGCCACGGCGAACTCGCCGTCGCCGTTGGCGGCGACCCAGCCCACCGGACCGGCGTACCAGCCGCGGTCGAAGTGCTCTCGCTCGCTGATGGCGCGCAGCGCCTCGGTGCGCGGCATGCCGCCCACGGCGGGCGTCGGGTGCAACCGTTCGACCAGATCCAGCACGCCGACGTCGCCGCTGAGCGTGCCCTCGATCGGCGTAAAGAGGTGTTGTACGTTCGCCATCCGCATCAGCGCCGGCTCCGACGGGATGTCGATGTCCCGGCAGAGCGGCATCAGCGCCTCGGCGATCATGCCGACGACGAGTTGGTGCTCGCGGCGCTCCTTGCCGTCCGGCGAGCAGCGCGGTCCCGACGGCATCATCATCCTGCTGGTCGGTGCCGCGGCGGGCGGAACCGGCGAGGCACGTGGCGCGCACCTTGCGCCCTTCGACGCGCACGAGCCGCTCCGGCGTGGCGCCCATGAAGCAGGCGTCGCCGTGGCGGAATGCGAAGATCGTGCAGCCCGGGTACTCGTCGCGTAGCCGCGCCAGCGCCCCCGTCTCGTCGATGTTGCCGTCCGCCTGCAGCGCCAGCTCCCGCGCCAGCACCACCTTCTCGACGCCTCCGGCTTCGATGGCCCGCGTCAGCGCGATCACCGCGTCGCTCCACTCCTCGAATGGCACGGAAACGCCCTCATCGGCGAACGCGGTCCGCGCGACAGACTCCTGGTCGTCGGCCCCTTCGCCGAGCAGCGACGCGAGGTGGAAACGCACCGCGTCCGGTGACTGGCCGGCCTGCACCATCACATTCAGCGTCACGCGCGCGCCGCCGCCGTCGCGGCGGTACAGCAACTCCGGCACCACCAGCGTGCCATCACCGAACGCCGACCAGTGCTCCGCGCGCCGGGCTTCCGCCGCGAACGCAAACCCTGCGATCGCGACGAGGTCGTCGTGCCGGTTCGCCACGGCGACGCCGGACAGTGTCCGCCACGCGGCGGCTGCGTCGGCGAAACGCCCCTCGCCCCGCACGTCGAATGTTCGGGCCGAGCCCGCGGCCACCGTAACGCTCTCGCGTGACGGCTGCTCCCAGTACGACGTGCGATGTCCGGCACGTACCGCCCGGCGGTACAGGCGCAGCGCGTCGACAGGTGTCGTCGGTTGGCTGTAGCTGAGCAGGACCGCTTCGCCGCGGCGCGCCGCCTCGGCGCACGCCGTCTCGGCCAGGGTGCGCTGCTCATCGGTGGCCATGCGTGGTTGCAGGACGATCATCGGCTTCCCGTCGCTCCTTCGCCACGCTCGGGCGGCATCTCGGCGCCGACGCTGCGGAAGATCAGCGGGCGCAGCAACGTGTACGAGTCCTCCAGCCGCATCGGGTGATCCGTCAGCAGCCAGTGCGTGATGATCTCATTCATCGCGCCGAACCAGACGCGCCCGGCCAGCTCCGTGTCGACCGGCTCGATCGCGCCCGCTACGATCGCGTCGTCGAGGTGCCGCTTGATCACGTCGATGAACAGCTCGTGGAACTCCATCAGCCGCGCGTGGAACGTGCGGCCGCCGCCGTACGCTTCGACGAGGAACAGACGCGCGAGAGCCCGGTGCTTGCCGAACGTCCGGAGCACGACATGGAGCGCGGCCTCGGCCTTCGCGACCGGCTCCGCCTCGCGGGCGATCGCCTCCTCCACGCGGTCGAGCAGCATGCGCGCGGCGCGATCCAGGAGCGCGAAGAAGATCGCCTCCTTGCCCGGGAAGTGAAAGTAGACGCCGCCCTTCGACGTGTCGGACTCGCCGGCAATGTCGTCTACGGAGCTCTCGCGGTACCCTTTGTGCGAGAAGACCTTCAGCGCGGCGTCCAGGATGCGCCGGTGACGTTCTTCCGCGCGGTTTTGTTCGTATTTCATAGTCCAAAACCGACTGACACGTCGGTCGCTTTTGAGCCTACCAGCCCCGTGATCTCGTGGCAATGATCGGGGCGCATAACACCGTGAGGGCCATGCGCGAACAGGAGCACAGCGGGCAGCCGGCAGCCGATGACCGGCGCCGCGAGCGTAGCCGCCAGATCCAGACGATGTTCGGCCGGATCGTCCCGCGATACGACCGGATGAACCGGCTCATGAGCTTCGGCATGGACGTCGGATGGCGCCGGCTGGCCGCTGATGCGGCGGACCCCCGCGGCATGCGGGTTCTCGACCTCGGCACGGGCACCGGCGACCTGGCCCACGAGCTCGTGCGGCGCGGCGCGGCGTCCGTTGTCGGCGCCGATTTCAGCCCGGCGATGCTCGCCGTCGCCACGGGCCGCTACGCAGGGTCTCCGACCTACCGCTGGCTCGCCGCCGACGGCCACAGGCTGCCGTTCGCCGACGCCAGTTTCGACCGCTTGACGAACGGGTTCCTGCTGCGGAACCTCGTCGACCTGCCTGCGGCGTTTCGGGAGATGGCGCGTGTCATCCGGCCGGGCGGGCGTCTGGTGTGCCTGGATATGACGCCGCCTCCGCCGGGGATGTTCAGCGCCCTCTACCGGCTGTACTTCAACCGCATCATGCCACCGCTCGCCGGGCTGCTCAGCGGCGATCGGGCGGCCTACCGCTACCTGCCGAACTCGCTGTCAGGCTTCCCCGACGCTGACGCACTTTCGCAGATGCTGCGGGACGCGGGCTTCCATGACGTGCGATATCGCCGCCTCGGCGGTGGCGCCGTCGCGCTGCATCAGGCGGAACGCTAGCCGCGACACTCGTTCGACGCGTCCGCGGCGATCACCACGCCCCTCTTGGACGCGCGCGTCCACCCTGCCGAGATCGTGACGCTAGCACGGTGTCGAGCCGCAACTCTTGGCTGGCGGCGGCGGCGCTGGCTTGGGGGCAGGCGCCGGCGCTGGCGGCGGCGGTGCTGTCGCCGGCGGTGGCGCCGATGGCGCAGGCGCAGGCGGTGGTGGAGGCGGTGGGGCTGAAGGTGCCGCTGGCGGAGGCGCCGCGACGGGCGCAGATGGCGGTGGTGGCGGCGGTGCGGCCGGCGAATTAGGCGACGCCGGCGCGCCGGCCGACGGGCTGGCGGAGGTCGTCGCCCCTGGCTGGCTCGCTCCGGTTGCCTGCTGTACCGCCGCCGGATCGCCGGCGGCGTTCGCGGCCGCATTTGGGTCGGACGTCTCGATGACGATGTGTTGCTGGGTTCCGACCATCCTCCGGACGACGACGGTCTGGTGTACCACCACCGGCGCTGCGGGGGCGGGCGCGGACGCCGGGGGATAGGCGCCGGCTTCCGCGTTTGACGCATTCGCGGCGGCAACGTCGCCTCGATCCCTCATCGCCGCCAGGTATTGCAGCGCCGCCGCTACATCGGACTGCTTCTGCTCCTTCGCCTTCGCTGCTTCCCAGTCCGGCCACGCGAGGATGCTCCAAACCAGCACCATGGCGACGACGCTGGTGGCGATGGTTACGAGCTTGGTCTTCCAGAACTTCGTCAGCGAACCCATGACACTCTCTCCGTCAGTCGCCGATCTCGGTTGCCGTGCACCCGGCCGAGAGCATCTGCGCATGAACGTGGTAGCTCGAGCCAACGCGCGGCGTCGATCTGGCCGTGATCAGCGTTACCGCGCCGTTGGCCCATGTCACCCAGTTGCCCTGGCTCGCCGGCTGGATGGCCGTGACGGTTGACACGAACTCGGTCGGACAGGAACCGCTCGGCGGCGGAGCTGTTGGTGCCTGCGTCGGGGGCGGGATATTCGTCGCCGGCGCCGTGGTTGGCGTCGCCGGCGCGGACGGCTGTGTGGGTGCGAGCGCCGGAGCCGTCGACTGCGTGGGCGTAGCCACGGGCGCTGTGGGCGGCGCGGGCGTCGGCGATGGGGCAGCCGGCTGCCGGGTTGCCGCGACCTTGGACTCTTGCTCCTTCTCCTGGTGCTGCTGGGACTGGACGCCGGCGGCCGTCGGTTGGCTCTTCCGGAGCACGTACGTCACATTCGGGACCGGCGTCTCGTCGAGGTACACGTAATCGGTGACGACTTGTGGCGCCCCGGCCTGCCCGGCCGGCTGCGCGGAGGACGCGCCCGGATCAGCGGCCGCAGGCTGTTCGGACGCCTGCGCGTTCTGCGTCGAGGCCTTCTTTTTCGCGTCGCTGAAGAAACCCGCGTTCGCCCCCACCGCGACCATCGAGAACACGACGACGGTGGTGAAGGCGAGCGCTAGTGCTAGGGCGATTCGTCGTTGCATCGGGATGGCTCACTTTCTCGCGGGCGGTTCGCCGGGCCAGCGCGCCGTCAAAGCACTCGACTTGTTGGAAAGAACGAACATCCCCGGCGTGTGCTGCGATTCCAGGAAGCGCGCCCCGTCTTCCAGCCCCATGATCAGCGCCGTCTTGGCGAAGACGTCCGCTTGGGCCGCCGACGGAGCGAGCACGGACACAGATACGACACCGTTCTCGGCTGGCTCCCCGGTCCGGGGGTCGATGAGGTGGTGGAGGATCCTGCCGCCCCGCTTCCATGTGCGCATGGCCGTGGTGGAGGTCGCCAGCCCCTGGTTATGCAGGTGCAGCACGCTGAGGTCCTCCTCGAAATCGAACGGGTTGGCGACGCTCGCCAGCCAGCCGTCGCCGCCGGGGCCCGTGCCTGACGCGAACATGTCACCTCCGGCGTTCACCAGGAAGTCTCGGATCGGCGCCAGCTGAGCCGCGACCTTGTCGACTGTGTACCCCTTGCCGATGCCGCCGAGATCGAGGCGCAGGCCCGGCGGCGCTTCGAACGTCAGGTTCGTCGCCTCCAGCTGCACGTCACCGATCGAGTGGCGTGCCTGCGGCTGAGTCACCGCCGTCGCGGTACCGTCACGCTCCACGCGTTCGAACGAGCGGTCGTATCCGGCCGCCTCCAGCCGCGGCAACACGGCTGGCTCGAACACCCCCTCCGTGACCGTGTGGAGCTTCTGCGCCAGCGACAGGAGTTCAAGCATCTCGTGAGAAATGACGACGCGCGTGTCACGCCGGGCATTGAGGCATGATAGTTCGCTGTCGTCGCGAAAGCGGCTGAAGCGCTGCTCAACGTCATGGAACACCTGTTCCGCGGCGGTCAGATGCACCGCGCTGCGCGGATCCATGGCGAAGAATTCGATCGCCGTGTTCATGGCGCGAAATCGGTGCGCGATCTTGAAGTCTCCCCATGAGAGCGCCAGCGGCAATCCCGCTAAGGGCGCACCGGGAGACGTGTTCCCCGCCCGGGTTGGCGGCATGCCGATACTCCTTCGTACCGATATCTGCTGATGTCGGCGCGGGGTAACACCGTCGCTCGCCCCCGGCGCGGGAGCGTCGACGCGTTGGTCCGCTATTAGCTTCAATATCGGCGTTGGGCGCCGGGACTATCGGGGAAATCTATTGCCAGTGTGTTTCTACACCTGACGCACGGCTGTCCTCCGGTACGCCTTGGGCTGGGGCGCATCCTGCGCCGTGCCAGCCCCATCGAGCGCTCGTCTCTCGCTTCCCACCCCCAATCTCGTGCCGCATCGTGGTGACACCACACGCTCGGCCGCAGCGGGAAAGGATGCTAGGCTGGCTTCGAAACGCTGGCGGCAGATGGCGCCATGTCCGCCCGGCACGGTCAGTTGACTCGTTATTATTCGCGATATTTTTCGGAAATTCGATCATTCGATCAAAGGACAGCCAATGGCACTCTCGCTCTAGCACCATGTGGGCGCAACAGGACCGCTTCATCGCCGATATGCATGCTGTTCGCGGCGGAGAGCGCTGGCGCTGGGGTACGACGCGATCGAGATCGCGCATTCGACCCCGGCCGCGCCACTGCGAACGGCTGCTCAGCTTTCCGGCGTGTCGATCTCGTCCATCCACGCGCCCGCGCCTCTCGAGCGTGACGGCGCGAACAACGGCGCCAACAGCGCGCTCAATCTGGCGTCCACTGGATGACGATGAGCGGCAGGCGGCGATCGCGTACACGAAAACGCAGCATCGAGCTGACGAAGCGGGCAGGCGGGCGGTACGTCGTCGTGCACCTCGGCGGTGTCGGCACGCCGATGTTCGAGGCGGAGCGCGAGATGCGGCGGCTGTACGACTCCGGCACGCGCGACGGCGACCGGATGGAGGAGCTGCGCGCGGTCTGTTACAAGCAGCGCGCGGAGACGGCGGAGCCATGGCTGGAGAAGGCTCGGGACACGCTGCGCGAGCTGGCGGCGCACGCCGAGGCGCACGAGATTGGCCTCGGCATCGAGAATCGCCTGCACTATCACGAGATCCCGCAGCCGGCGGAGGGCGCGTGGCTCTTCGCCGACTACGCACCCGAGGCTCGTGGGCTACTGGCACGACGTAGGACACGCCGAGGTGCAGTGGCGTCTCGGGCTCGTCGACAAGCGCCTGTGGCTCGATACGAATGGCGCGCGGACGCTCGGATCGCACCTGCACGACGTAACGGGGCTGGCGGACCATCGCGCGCCCGGCAACGGCGACGTCGACTGGAGCTACATCGCCGGCGGGCTGCCAGCGACCGCGCTGCGCGTGTTCGAGATCAACCAGCGCCAGGAGGCGGCGGACGTGGCGGCGGCGATCGGATTCCTGCGCGAGCGCGGCGTCGTCTGAGGGTGAGCTTTTCGGAAGGCGGTGAGCCATGAGCGAGCGGCTCGAAGGCAAGGTAGCGATCGTCACCGGCGCCGGGTCGGCCGGTGAAGGCATCGGCAACGGGCGCGCCGCGGCGATCCTCTTCGCGCGCGAGGGTGCGAAGGTGCTGCTGGTCGATCGCAAGCGCGAACTGGCGGACGCCACGCAGGCGATGATCGCCGCCGAGGGTGGCGAGGCCGTCGCGTTCGAGGCGGACGTCACGCGGTCCGACGATTGTCGCGCGATGGTCGAGGCCGCAGTCGGCCGCTGGGGCAAGCTCGACATCCTCCAGAACAACGTCGGCATCGGCGGCGCCGGGCGGGCGCCGGACGTCGATGAAGCGCTGTGGGATCGCGTGCTGCGCGTGAACGTCACGTCGATGATGCTGGCGGCGAAACACGCGATCCCGGCGATGATCGCGAGCGGCGGCGGTGCCATCGTCAACATCTCGTCGATCGCGGCGCTGCGGCCGCGGGGACTGATGCCGTACGCGACATCGAAAGGCGCGGTGGAGGCGCTGACGCGCGGCCTCGCGGCGGATCACGCGCGCGACGGCATCCGCGTGAACTGCATCGAGCCGGGGCCGGTATTCACGCCGATGGTGTACGCCGCCGGCATGAGCGACGAGATGCGCGAGCGGCGCCGGAAAGCGTCGCCGCTGGGCATCGAGGGGACCGGGTGGGACATCGGCTACGCATCGCTGTTCCTCGTGAGCGACGAGGCGCGCTACATCACGGGCGTCGTGCTGCCGGTGGACGGCGGGGTGTTGCTGGGGGCAACGTGAGGGTGGCGCCGAGCCGCCGGATCTCCATGCTCAGAGCCGTTCCGCTTGACTCGCTCTCCGCCGCCTTCGTAGGCTGAATGCGACAGCAGTACGTTCTGCGGGAGCTGGGGTCGAGCCCGGCTGAGAGGCCCGGAAGGGCGACCGCCGAACCTGAACCGGGTAATGCCGGCGCAGGGAATGGACATCGCCAGCGCCTCGCCGGTGCGATGCCCGGAAGGCGCATTTTCATGACCGACGATGGTCCCGGGCAGGTGGCGCGCGCGCTGACGATCGCCGGCAGCGATTCCGGCGGCGGCGCCGGCATCCAGGCCGATCTCAAGACGTTCGCGGCGTTCGGCGTCTACGGCACGTCGGCGATCACCGCGGTGACGGCGCAGAACACCAGCGGCGTCACCGATTGGCTCGCCATGCCGCCGGATCTCGTCGCGAAGCAGATCGACGCCGTGCTGAGCGACATCGGTGCGGACGCCGTGAAGACGGGGATGCTGGCGAACGCCGCGATCGTCGAGACGGTGGCGGCAAAGATGCGCGAACACCGCGTCGAGAACCTCGTCGTCGACCCGGTGATGGTGGCGAAGGGCGGCCACCAGTTGCTTGAGCGCGACGCGGTGAGTGCGCTCGTGCGCGAGCTGCTGCCGCTCGCGCTCGTCGTGACGCCGAACCTGCCGGAGGCGGAGGTGCTGACGAACCGCACGATCGCGTCGTGGGACGACGCCCGCGCCGCGGCAGCGCGGATCGTCGAGATGGGCGCGCGCGCCGTCGTGATCAAGGGCGGGCATTTCGAGGAAGAAGCGTCGTCGACGGACCTGCTATACGACGGGCAGCAGTATCGCGCGTTCAAGGCCGTCCGCGTGCAGACGCGAAGCACGCACGGTACCGGCTGCACGTTCGCGTCGGCGATCGCGGCGGGGCTGGCGAAAGGCATGCAGCTCGGCGACGCGGTCGCGCTGGCGAAGTCGTACGTGACGTTGGCGATTCAGCACGCGTACCCGATCGGCCACGGACACGGGCCGGTGCACCACTTCTATCGATACTGGCAGCCGAGCGGGCCAAAGTACCGGGCGGGGGTGCGGGTGGGGCCAACAGCGGAGAACAGAGAGCAGGCAACCGAGGCGTAGATGCAGCTCCTGTGGAAACGATACGCACGGTCGGGATACGCGCCGGGATGGTTCTACATCCTCGCGGCCGCGGCGTTCGTCGCGCTGGCCGTGTGGGCGGTCGTCGAACACGACTGGGTCGTGGCGGCGATCGCTGTCGGGATGGCCGTCGCGGCCTTCGCCGGCGGTCGCATGATGCGTCGTCTGGTCGAGGGGCTGGCGGAGTCGTCACGGCGTGTGCGGCCCGA
Organism: uncultured Chloroflexia bacterium; assembly: GCA_963743185.1. Taxonomy (GTDB): domain Bacteria; phylum Chloroflexota; class Dehalococcoidia; order DSTF01; family JACRBR01; genus JANXYW01. Next base: position 33,107 of record CAVUOT010000014.1, read on the forward strand.
TGTCGAACCACGGACGAACAGAGGCGCAGAGGACGACAGGTAGGGATCGACATGGATGATGTGCTGACGATCGCGGGCAAGACGTTCACGTCGCGGCTGTTCCTCGGGACGGGCAAGTACGCGAGCCCGGAGCAGACGGTGGCGGCGCTCGAAGCTTCGGGCACGCAACTGGTGACGGTGGCGATCCGGCGGCTGGACCTCGATAACCCGGACGCGCGCACCGAGCTGGACTTCATCGATTGGTCGCGTTACACGGTGCTGCCGAACACGGCCGGCTGCAAGACGGTCGACGAGGCGTTGTTCACGGCGCGGCTGGGGCGGTCGGTCACCGGATCGAACTGGGTGAAGCTCGAAGTCATCCCCGACCCGAAGTACCTGCTGCCCGATCCGATCGGCACGCTGCGCGCGGCGGAGCAACTGCTGTCCGAGGGCTTCGTCGTGCTGCCGTACATCCACGCGGACCCGGTGCTGGCGAAGCACCTCGAAGAGGCGGGCTGCGCGACGGTGATGCCGCTCGGCTCGGCGATCGGATCGGGCCAGGGCATCCTGACGCTCGACGAGATCAAGATCATCATCGAGAACGCGAAGGTGCCGGTCGTCGTCGACGCGGGCATCGGCGCGCCGTCCGACGCGGCGCTGGCGATGGAGGTAGGCGCCGACGCGGTGCTGATCAACACGGCGATAGCGAAGGCGCAGGATCCGCCGCTGATGGCGGCGGCAATGAAGAAGGCCGTCGAGGCCGGGCGCGAGGCGCACCTCGCCGGGCGTATCGCATCGAAGCCGTACGCATCGGCGAGCAGCCCGGCGGAGGGCGTGGCGGCTGCGGCGAAGACCTGATGTGGCCCTGCCGTGGCAAGAAGATGCATGAACGCGATACGTAGCCTGCTCCCACGCCCAGCGCTCGTGCTCGTGACCGACACCGCGCGTTTGCGCGGGCGAGCGCTCGAGGATGTCGTGCGCGAGGCGGTGCTCGGCGGCGTCGGCGTCGTGCAGCTCCGGGAGAAGGCGGCGTCGCACGACGCGCTCGTCGCAGTGGGCGGACGCGTGCGCGATGCAATCGCGGGCCGCGCGCTGTTCTTCGTCAACGGCGACGTGGACGCCGCGATCGCGCTTGGCGCGGACGGTGTGCACTTGCCGGAGGAAGGGCTGTCGATCGCGGATGTGCGGGCGCGTGTTGGCGATCGCGTGCTGATCTCGTGCGCGGTCCACAGCGTCGCCGCGGCGGTACAGGCGGAGCGCGACGGCGCCGATATCGTGCAGATCGGCACGGCCTTCGAGACCGCGTCGAAACCGGGGCGTGCACCGCTCGGCGTCGACGGCGTGCGGGCGGTCTGCGAGGCGGTGCGCGTGCCGGTGATCGCCATCGGCGGCGTCACGGCGGCGAACGCCGGCGACCTGCTGCGCGCGGGGGCGGCCGGCGTCGCGGTCATTGGTGCAATCTTCGATGCGGATCATCCGCGTGCGGCCGCGGCGGCGCTGCGCGCGGCGCTCGACGCCGCTGGCGTTGTCGGGGCGTAGAGCGATGCATCTCACGGTCAACGGTAAGCCGCGCGACGTCGATTCCGGCCCGAATGACGCCGATGCGATGCCGCTCGCCGCGCTGCTGCGTGCGTTCGAGGTGAACCCGCGGCTGGTGGCGGTGGCGATCAACGGCGACGTGATCCCGAAGGGCAACTTCGACGCGGCATTCGTCCGTGAAGGCGATGCGGTGGAGATCGTGCGCATGGTCGGCGGAGGATCCGCATGAGCGACGTCGTGATCGTCGGCGGCGGCATCGTCGGGTGCGCGTGCGCGTACGAACTGGCGAAGGCGGGCGCATCGGTCACGCTGCTGGAATACGGCAGGACGGGCATGCAGGCGACGAACGCCGCGGCGGGGATGCTCGCGCCGATGATCGAAGCGCGCGGTCCGGGAGCGATGCTGCAGTCGGGCATGCGCGCGCTGAGGGAGTACCCGGCGACGGCACAGGACGTCGAAGCGGAGTGCGGGTTCGACGTCGAACTGCGGCTGAACGGGATCCTCAAAGTCGCGTTCACGCCCGGCCAGATCGCTGAGCTGCGACGCCGGTTCGCCTGGCAGCGAGAGTTGGGGCTACCGCTTGAGTGGCTCGACGCGGAAACGTGCCGCGAATTGGAGCCGCGCCTCAGCCAGCGCGTGCTCGGCGGCGTGTTCTCGCCGGAGGAAGGCGGCGTCAGCAACCAGATGCTGGCGCTCGGACTGGAGCGGGCGGCGATCGGGCGCGGAGCGGAGATCCGGCAGGGGACGCCGGTAACAGGATTCACCACGCACGCTGGCCGCGTCACGGCGGTGCGCAGCGGCGATGCGTCGTTCGCCTGCGACACAGTGCTGCTGGCCGCGGGCGCGCGGTCGGGCCAGGTGGCGGCGCGGCTGCGTCATTCGCGCGACGGCCATCGATCAACGACCAACGGCCACCGGCCAACAGCCAACATGCCGCTGCTGCCGGTGCGGCCGGTGCGGGGGCAGATGATCGCGCTGGGCGGGATGTCGACGCCCATACGGCACATCGTGTGGGGGCCCGACGGCTACCTCGTGCCACGCGCGAACGGGCTGGTGTTCGCGGGCGCGACAGTCGAGGAGGTGGGCTTTCGGCGTCGTACGACGAAGGCAGGCATCCGGGCGATGCGGTCGATGGCGATCGGCCTCGTGCCGCAGCTCGCCGCGGCGGACGCGCACTTCAACTGGGCGGGGCTGCGTCCCGGCTCGCCCGACGACCTGCCGATGATCGGTCCGCTGCCCGGCTGGCCGAACGTGATCGCGGCGACGGGGCATTATCGCAACGGCATCCTGCTCGGTCCGCTGACCGGGAAGCTCGTCGCGCGCGGCATCGTCGCGGGCGATTGGCATGAGACGCCGCGCGAGTTCGATCCGGCGCGGTTCGGCGCGTAACCACCGCGCGGCGGGTCATCGGCATCACCGTGAGCACCGCGAAGAACCCTCCCGAAGGTCATGCCGCCCTGCTTGCTAGAATGACGCGCCGCGACACGCATGTGCGTGCGCTTCTGGAGTGCGCTTGAAGTACTACATCTGGACTGTTGGCTGTCAGATGAACGTCGCCGACTCGCGGAAGTTGGCGGCAGGGCTGGAGCGGCGCGGCCTTTCGGCCGTGGATGCGCCGGAAGACGCTGATCTGGTCGTCTTGAACACGTGCTCGGTGCGTGAGCATGCGGAGGACCGCGCGATCGGCCAGTTGGGCCGGCTGAAGAAGATGCGGTCGAAGGGCAGGGACTTCAAGATCGCCGTCATGGGCTGCATGGTCGGCCCACGCGATGACGATCTGCGCCGCCGCTTCCCGTACGTCGACGCGTTCGCGCGGCCGCAGGACTTCGCGCCGATCATGGAGATCGCCGGCGTCGATGACAGCGGCGGTGAGTTCTGGCCGACGACGTTCGCTCAACCGGATTCCGTGACCGCGTTCGTGCCGGTTGTCCACGGATGTGACAAGTTCTGCACCTACTGCGTCGTCCCCTACAGGCGCGGGCGGGAGAAGAGCCGCACGATCGAGGACATCCGCAACGAGGTCGAGCACTACTGTGCGCGCGGCGTGAAGGAAGTGACGCTGCTGGGCCAGACGGTGGAGGCCTACGGACTGGATATGGGGGTTGAAGGCGTTACGGGCAACTACCTTGCTGGCCCGACCCGACCTCGGCGACCTTATGCGGGCGATTCACGACGTGCCGGGGCTGGAGCGGATCCGCTTCCTCACGTCGTACCCCAAGGACATGACGCAGCGGATCATCGATGCCGTCGCCGAGCTGCCGAAGGTGTGCGAGAACTTCAACATCCCGGTGCAATCGGGCGACGACGCGGTGCTCCAGCGCATGCGGCGCGGCTACACGCTCGGCGAGTATCTCGAGAAGTTCGAGATGGTGCGCGCGCGGATGCCGCAAGCGGCGATGGTGACGGACGTCATCGTCGGCTTCTGCGGCGAGACCGACGTCGAGTTCCAGCATACGTACGACCTCCTGGAGCGGCTGCGCTTCGACAAGGTGCACGTCGCCGCGTACTCGCCGCGTCCGGGCACCATCGCGCACCGCACGATGTCGGACGACGTGCCGCCGGAGGCGAAGCAGGAGCGCCTGCGCGCGATCGAGCAGCTCGAGGCGCGCGTGTCGTTCGAGATCAACCGGCGGCTTCTTGACACCGAGCAGGAAGTGCTTGTCGAAAGCCGCCGTCAAGGGCGCTGGAGCGGTCGTAACCGCCTCGGCAAGCTGGTACACTTCGAAGGCGACGCGGGCATCGGCCGGCTGGTCAACGTCCGCATCGAGCACGCGACCGCGTGGTCATTGCAAGGAACAGCGCTCCCCGCAACGGTCCCTGTGTAACGATGTTTGGCTCGCCCGAAATACTTGTTCTGCCGGCGCTGACGTTCGTCGCTGTGTTCGCGCTCGTCGGTCTCATCTGGAACGTGGCCGAAGGCCTGTTCGAGGAACAACGCAAGGATCAGCGATAGTTCCGTGTCAGCAACTCGCAGCACCCCCGAAGCGCCGCTCGTAGCGGTCGTCGTCGTCATCCTCACCGTCGTTGACGACGATCTGCGCGTGCTGCTGATCAAGCGCAGCGCGGAGCCTTTCCGCGACTACTGGGCGCTGCCCGGCGGCCTCCTCGTCGAGGGCGAGTCGCTCGATCGCGCCGCCGCGCGCAAGCTGCTCGACGAGACGGGCGTGCAGGACGTCTACCTCGAGCAGCTCTACACATTCGGCGAGCTGTCGCGCGGCGACGGGAAGCGCGCGGCCGCGACACCTCAGCGCGGCATCGCCGTGGCCTACTTCGCGCTCGTGCAGCATGAGCAGGTGCGGCTGCGCAAAGGCGGTGAGTGGCAGCCCGGGTGGCACAGCGCCTGGGCGCTGCCGGCGCTGGCGTTCGATAACAACGCCGTCGTCGATTACGCGGTGCGCCGCCTTCGTTCGAAGCTCGACTACACGAACGTCGCGTACAGCCTGCTCCCCCGGCAGTTCACGCTCAGCGAGTTGCAGCAGGTGTACCAGGCGATCCTCGACCACGAGCTGGACAAGCGCAACTTTCGCCGCCGGATGCTGTCGCTGGGCATCATCAAGGCCGCGGGCGGCACGCGCATGGAAGGCGCGCACAGGCCGGCGCAGCTCTACACCTTCACGAAGCGCGAACCGGTGACGGTGTGAACCCGAGTCTCCTAGTCGCTGGCTTGAAGCTCGCGCTCAGCGGTTCCGCGGTCACCGCTGCCTTTCGATCTTGTAGAGCTTGAAGAACTTGAGGGATGTCGCGTAAACCTCCGTCAGTCGGAAGCGTTGTGGCGCCGCGGCGAAGTAGGGCTGGTAACCGGGACCTGAGGCCGTGAACGTGATGTTGATCCCCTCAACGCTCGTGTACATGTAGTAGACCGAACGCCCTTCGCTGAGCGCGCTGTCGATGCGCCGCATGACTTCGTCGACGCGCTCCGGGCCATTATCAGTGGCCAGCGAGTAATCGACGAGGTCCAGGTACTCGATACGGCTGTTGCTGTCGCGGACACCGCGCGCACCGCCGCTCACGACGAGGCTGCCCGGAGCCAGCTCGGCGATGACCGGGCGTAGCTGGCGGTAACCCGCTTCGTCGGAGATGGCCGCATGGACGGACCAGTTCACGACCATGATGCCGTCCACCCCCACGTCGTACGCGCCGAGCAGTAGGGCTGGCGTCAGCGCCAGCGCGCACCACGTGCGCCGTGCGAGCGCAGGTTGTCGCGCAGTCATGCTCATCACCGCCGCTGGCGCATGCGCCGCGAGCAGCAGCACGAACACCATGGAGGGCAGCATGTAGCGGTTGTTGGCAAAGGGCAGCGGCACGTGGGCCAGTGGAAAGAACGTGATCATGTAGATGCTGACGAAGAGGAGTGAGCGGTTGCGGTTCCACAGGTACGTGCCGCCAAGCAGCGCGAGCCATAGCAACGGCAGTGCCGTTAACGCGTCACCCAACTCCGCCGCCGAGTAGAACGCCGTATTCCGCGCGGCATGATCGAGCGTGAACGGCGTATGCGCCGCCGAGTGCGCGAGCGAGCCGCCGATGTAGGCGAAGAAGAAGAACGCCGTAAGCATCGCGCCGCCGGTGACCATGAGTTGTCGGCACCACAGCGCCCGCCAGATCGCGCGCGGACGCAGCCCCAGACGGCCGATGTCCGCCCAGTAGATTGCAAGCGCCGGGAGAAACGCCGGATTCGTTGCCCGGACGCTGATCGCGACGGCGAGCAGGACGCCATACGTCGCGAATGTAGCGAGCGATCGCCCGCGCAGCCAGGGCACGGCGAGGATCATACTCACGATCCACGCGGCATTGAGTGCATCGAAGAAACCGTCGCGAGAGAAGTAGACGATCTGCGGCGTCATCGCGACGCCGAGCGACAGAAGTACCGGCGCGATGCGATCGGGCGTCGCGGCGCGCATAGCGAAGTACGCAACGACCACCAGGAGCAGTGAAGCAGCGATCACCACGCCTTGCTGGGTGGCCAGCGTCTGTGGAAAGAACACAAACGCCGGCGCGACGGTGATCGCCACGCCCGGAGGATAGAACGTCGACAGTGGAAACTCGCCCGCAACCAGGCGGTGTGCCGCGTTCATTTGCTCGTACGTGTCGGGTGTCCACGCGATGAGCTCAAGCCGGTAGACCCGGAGGAACAGGGCCAGTAGCACGATGCTCGCCGGCACCGCGACCGAGCGCGTCACCAGCCACACGCGCGTCGCGATCGCCGCGCTGATGCCTGGCGCGCTCGCGGCGGGGCGCGCGATTGCCATTTTCGCCATAGGTTCGAAGATCTCCTACTACTGTTGTCGGCCTCCAGCTTCCAACCTCCAGCCTCAACCCATCCGTTCCGGCCCGCAGCTTCCAACTTCAACCTCCCCATTGTTCTGTGCCCGGGTGACTCTGTGGCGAATCCCGTCCTCGTGGTTAACTGGGCTATGCCGAACCTGGCCCTCCGCGGCGGAACGCCGATACGCACCGCGCCCTGGCCGGCGTGGCCGCAGCACGACCAGCGCGAGCTGGCGAACCTCACGCGCGTGATCGAAAGCGGCAACTGGGGCGGCTTCCCGTCGCCGAACGTGATGGCGGGCGAGTTCGCGGAGAAGTTCGCGGCGTACCATGGCGCGACCTACGGCATCTGCACGACAGGCGGCACGACGGCGCTCGAGGTGGCGCTGAAGGCCGCCGGACTCGAACGCGGCGACGAGGTGCTGGTGCCGGCGCTGACGTTCTACGCGACGGCGTTCGCGGCACTCGTCCAGGGCTTCAAGCCCGTGTTCGTCGACATCGACGCGGAGACATGGTGCATCGACGCGGCCCAGATCGAGCGCCACATTACGCCCGACACGCGAGCGATCCTGCCCGTGCACCTGGGCTCACGCATGGCCGACATGGACCGCATCGGCGAGATCGCGCGGGAGCGTAATCTCAAAGTGATCGAGGACTGTGCGCACATGCACGGCGGCGCCTGGCGCGGTAAGGGAGCCGGTTCGCTGGGTGACTTCGGCTGCTTCAGCTTCCAGTCGTCGAAGCTCATGACGTGCGGTGAGGGCGGCATCGTCATCACCAGCGACGATGCGTTCGCGGAGCGGTGCAACGCGTACGTGAACTCCGGCCGTGGCACGGGCGGCGATCGCCAGGCCGCCGAAGGCACGATGCTCGGCTGGAACTATCGCATCACCGAATTCCAGGCGGCGGTGCTGCTCGCGCAGCTCGAGCGCCTGCCGGAGCAGGTCGCGCTACGCAACGAGACCGTCGCGCACTTCGAGCGGCGCATCGCCGAGCTCGACGGCGTCAGCACGCTGCGGCACGACGACCGCGTCACCGCGCGCTCGGGTTACGGCGTCATCCTTCGCTACGACGAGCGCGCGTGGCGCGGCGTTTCGCGCGACCGTTTCGCGTGGGCGCTGCACAACGAGGGGATGAAGCTCTACGGCGCCTTCTACACGCCCGTCTACAACGCCCCGCTCTTCGCCTGGAAGGATGCGCCGATCGAGGTCGACTATAGCCAGACGCACTGCCCGGTCGCCGAGAAGGCTGCCGGCAAGGAGATGATCTGGCTGCCGCACGAGATCTTCCTCGGCACGACGGCCGACATCGACGATCTGTGCGACGCGATCGTCAAGCTGCGCGAGAACATCGACGAACTCGCTGAATAGAGTTCACCGCAAGCCGCCCAGTGCGCCGGATCGTCCCGCCGCCAGTGGACTCGTCACGGCGCTGTTAACTTTCATCGATGATACGATAGCGGCATGGCGGACCCGCAGATCCAGTATGCGACCACGAGCGATGGGATGCGGATCGCCTATTACGCGATCGGCAGCGGACCGCCCCTCGTGATGATGCCGTCCTTGCCCGTGTCGCACCTGCTGATGGAATGGCAGTTGCCCGGCGCGCGCGAGCGCATGGGGTTGCTCAGCCAGCGGCGGACCCTGATCCGTTACGATCCCCGTGGCTTCGGACTCTCGGATCGCGGGGTGAGTGACTTCTCGGTCGAGCGGCTTGTGCTCGATCTCGAAGCGGTCGCCGATCATCTCCGTCTCGGTACGTTCCAACTCCTCGGCGGCAGCCTGCCCGTGCCCATCGCGATCGCGTATGCCGCACGGAACCCTGGGCGCGTCTCTCACCTGGTCATCGACACGCTCTCGCCCGGCTACCTCATCTCGGAGGAAGACCTCGCGGGGATCATGTCGCTCGCTGACACCAACTGGGAGCTGACCAGCGAGACGCTGGCGCACGTGGTGGCGGGATGGTCGCAGAGCGAGGTCGCGCGGCAGATCGCCGCGATACTTCGCGAATGCACGACGCCGCAGTCGCTCAAGCAGTTCCTCCTGTATGCGCGCGAATGGAACGTCGACGATCTGCTGCCGCGCGTCACAGCGCCTACCCTCGTCATCGCGCACAGCGACGTGCCGGAATCGGCCGCGGAAGCGCGCCGGCTCGCGTCGGCGATCTCCGGTGCGCGGCTCGTAGTCGTCGATGCTGCGCAGGCGGACACCGCGGGGTTCGCGGCAACGTGGTCCTTCATTTCGGAGGGCGAAGCATTTGCCCCGGCCGCGCGCGAGCTCCCGCATACGACCGTCGTCATGCTGCTCACCGATATCGTCGAGTCCACGTCGCTGACGGAGGAGCTGGGCGATGCGGCCTTCCGCGACCGCGCACGAGATCTCGACGCGTCGATACGGTCGATCGTCCGCGAGACGGGCGGTACGCCGGTCGAGGGCAAGGTGCTGGGAGACGGCGTCCTGGCCGTGTTCGCGTCGGCACGCGCGGCTATCGAAGCAGCGATCCGGTGTGAGTCCGCGGTCCGGGGCACGGGACTGGAGCTGCACATTGGCATCCACGCCGGCGACGTGATCCGCGACGGGGATAACGTGTACGGGGGCGCTGTGAACATCGCGGCGCGGATCACCGGCGCATCGCGGCCGGGCGAGATCCTTGTCTCGGACGTTGTGCGCGGCCTGGCGCGCACATCGGCGGGCGCCGCCTTCGACGACCGCGGCGAGCACACCCTCAAGGGCATCGCGGAGCCCCAGCATTTATACGCCGTGCACCTGGGCTCGCCCGCCGCAAAGTGAACGACCATCCGATGGAAGGAGCGAACCGCGCGTCTGTTATCCTGACTTCAGGAGAGATGCGATGACCACGAGCTGGCGCGAGAAAGAAGCGAAGTACTTCATGCGGGCGGGCAAGCGGATGGACCTGATGGCCGTCCGTGGCGAGGGCTCGCACATCTGGGACGAGCACGGGCGCCAGTATCTCGACTTCTTCGGCGGTCCCGCGACGATCAGCCTCGGCCACTCGCACCCCGTGATAGTGGATGCGCTGATCGACCAGGCGCAGCAGCTGATTCACGTTTCGAACCAGTTCTACTCCATCCCGCAGCTCAAGCTGGCGGAACTGCTGATCGAGCACTCGTGCTTTGACCGCGTCTACTTTATGAACAGCGGCGCCGAGGCCGACGAGGGCGCCCTGAAGCTCGCACGCAAGTGGGGCAAGGAGAAGAAGGCCGGCGCCTACGAGGTGATCTGCGCTGACAACGCGTTCCACGGCCGAACGCTCCAGATGATCACCGCTGGCGGTACCGAGCGCTACAAGGCGCCGTTCGGCCCGCTTGCCGGAGGGGTTCCTCCACGTGCCGTTCAACGACGTGGAGGCGGTGAAGCGCGCCACGACGTCGAAGACCGTCGCCGTGTTCATGGAGCCGATCCAGGGTGAGGGCGGCATCAACGTGCCCGATGACGACTACTTCAAGCGGCTGCGCGCCTGGTGCGACGAGCAGAACATCCTGCTGATCTTCGACGAGGTGCAGACGGGCTGCGGCCGCGTCGGCACGCTGTTCGCGTATGAGCTGTTCGGCGTCGAGCCCGACATCATGGCGCTCGGCAAGGGCCTGGGCGGCGGCGTGCCGCTGTCCGCGTTCCTGGCGAAGGAGCACTGCGCCGTGTTCACGCCGGGCGATCACGGCAGCACCTACGGCGGTGAGCCGCTCACGACACGCGTCGGCTACGAGGTCATGAACTTCATCATCGAGAACGACATCCCGGCGCAGGTTGCGCGCAAGGGACAGATCGTCGAGCGGCGGCTGCAGTCACTGCTGGATCGCTGCCCGAACGTCGCGGCGGTGCGCGGCAAGGGGCTCATGTGGGCGGTGCAGTTCACGAGCGACATCGGCGAGCAGATCACGAACGCCGCGCTGGCGAACGGCCTGATCCTGAACAACGTGCGCCCGAACGCCGTGCGCATCGTCCCGCCGCTGACCGTGACGGACGAGGAGCTCGAGCAGGGACTCGCAATTCTCGAGCACGTCATCGAGTCGGACGGCGCGCCGGCAAAGTAAGCGCCGGCTGCCGGCTGTAGGCGGCTGATCTTCAACCTACGACCCACAACCTATAACCTGTCCACGGGAGTGGATGGGTCCCGGTGGGTCTCGCGG
>CAVUOT010000015.1:0-10850 GCA_963743185.1 uncultured Chloroflexia bacterium
TGTATGCGCCGGCGCTGGAGATGCGCGCCGTGCCGCCGAGCGTTCGAGTGCGAGAGATTCCGCGGAGAATTCGTGGCGCCGACGGCAACAGGTCCGCGCGATACCGCCGATGTTGAACGTAGCGGCGGATCGCTTTGCAGGGGCGGTCATCCGGCTACCTCCTTCCTCTGCCTGTGTGACAAGACCCCACTCGTCGAGTGGGGTCTTCGTCCTGCTGACGGTTGGCTCTTGGCTATTGGTTCACGCGGACTGAAGTCCGCGCTACGGATGGGGCTATTTCGTGAGGCCGAGTTGTCGCATGAAGGTCAGGGAGTCGTAATACGCCGTTTCGCGCTTGATGCGGCCGGACGCGTCGAAGGCGAAGTGCGCGCAGATGCGCAGCTCCAGCTTCCGCCCCGTCGGCGGGATGCCGCGATAGTCGCCGTCATGCGTGCCGGTCAGGGTCAGTTCGATGGCGCACGCATCCTCGCCGAAGGTCCAGCGGTCGATGCGACGCACGAGGCCGGGGAATCCGTCCCACAGGTTGCGGTAGTTGCCGACGATCTCGTCGCCGCCCGTGAACCGACGCCCCGTGGGCACGTCGTCGAACTCCGGACCTTCTTCGACATACGTGGCGAGGACGCGCTCGCGGTCGCGCGCATTCTCGGCGTCCACGTGCTCCTGCAGAACCCGTCGCATCGTCTCGTGTGTGACCATGCAGCCATTCTAACAGCGACCGCTGCCGGCGCACGCGCACGGCAGCGGTCAGAGTCTCAACTCCGAGCGCAGGAATCGCGCCCACAGCCCGCGCGCGATCCGATACCCGTCCGCCTCCACACCCAGTCGCGCGAAGTGACCGCAGAGATTCTCGATGTCCCTTTCCAGCAGTGACAACGCGTTCGAATTGAACCGCGCGTCGACCGCCTGCGGGAAGTCGATGATCCGCACCTCTCCGTCGCGATACAGTACGTTGTACGCAGAGAGGTCGCCGTGCACGCGGTCGCACGCGAGCATCATCTCGACATTCCGCATAAGCACGCCGAACACCCGCTGGGCATCCGCTCGATCCAGTCGCGCGGCCGCGAGCGGTGATGCCGGCGCATCCTCATCGCCGATGTACTCCATCACGATCACGCTGTCAGACATGGCGATCGGCTTCGGCACGGCGACGCCCGCACGGTGGAGCACCTGCAACGTCGTGTACTCCTCCGACACCCATCGCGAGAAGGACATCTCCTGTCCCACGCGCGACTTCTTCGTCATCGCGAGCGCGTCGCGACGGTGCACGCCGCGCATCCGCCCGTCGCCGTACGCCGCCGCGTTTGCGAACTGACGCACCTGCCGGGACCGGTACACCTTGGCTGCCACGAGGCCCCCGGCGGACGCCGCGCACAGATAGACCGTCGCCTCTTTCCCGCTCTTCACGACGCCCAGCACTTCGTCGATCAGCCCCAGCGCGTCGCTGCCGCGATCGGTTCCACCGATCAACCCGCCCTGATCGATGAAGTGCTGGAGCGCCTCCATCTGCTCGTTGTCCTTGTTCTGTCCCAAACCGTCCTCCCGGGCGTCGCCGCCCGTCGTGTGTCGCATCGTTTCCAGGTAGCGGTCGTCGAAACGTTGTGGTTGGTCATGTCGCACCTCCTGCTGTTGCGTACGGAACGAAAAGAGCCGTGGCGTCACGCGCACGGCTCTGGAAACAGAACGACCGCCCGAAGGCGGTCTGAGTATCACGACGAACTGCGAAGAGCGGCCGTTTACTCCATGTCCTTCCGGGTGCGCGAGGATGCAGGGTTGAGCACGTTGTCCTTCATCTGTCGCACCTCCTTCCCGGACCGACTGAAGCGCGGACTTCGATCCGCCCGCCGCGTCGTGTCGAGCGTACGCCATCGCAACGGAGCGTGTCAAACGGTCACTGACGGTTACCGGCTGAGCCGGCCTCGCCCCGGCTGGCGGGCGTGTGTACGCTTTGCCCATGGCGAGGAAGATCATCGTCGTAGGCGGCGGCATCGCGGGCCTCACGGCTGCGTACACGCTCCAGAACGCCGCGTTCGACGTCGAGGTCATCGAGCGCAACGAGACGGCCGGCGGGCGGATGCGGAGCGAGCGCCACGGCGAGTTCGTGGTTGACCGCGGCGCGCAGTTCGTGGCGAGCAGCTACCGCAACATGCGCGCTTTGGTCGAGGAGCTGGGCCTCACGTCGCAGGTGCGCCGGCTCAAGACGGGCGGCGGCGCTGTCCTCCGCGACGGCAGATTCGTCAGCTCCAACTACGCGGGACTGCGGGCGATCTGGAAGGCGAGGGACCTCCGCCTTAGCAGCAAGCTGCGCCTGCCGCTGATCCTCAACGACCTCCGCCGCACGCGGCGCATGCTCGACTTCTACGCCATCGAGAAGGCCGCGCCCATCGATGACGCGTCCGCGCACGACTGGGCGCTGCACCGCTTCGGGCGGGAGGTGCTCGACTATCTCATCGAACCGCCCTTCGCGTCGACCTTCACGGTGCTGCCGGAGAACCTTTCACGCGCGTTCGTGCTCGCGACGATCCACTACATGTTCTCGGGGTTTCGCCTCAGCGCGTTCCTCGGCGGCAACGGCCTGTTGACGCAGACGCTGGCTTCGAAGCTCCGCGTGCGCACGGGCACCGACGTCACGCGCGTCGCGCAGTCGGCCGACGACGCGGCCGTGACGCTGGCCGACGGCGAGACGCTGACGGCGGACGCCGCGGTCATCGCCACCCCCGGAAACCACGTCGCGCGCCTCTGCGACACGCTGAGCGCGGACGAGCGCCGGTTCTTCGAGGGCGTCCGCTACGCGTCCAGCATCATCGTCTTCGTCATGACGTCGACGACCGAGGCTGATCCGGGCATCTATGGCCTGGGCATCAGCCGTCCCGAGGGCGTACGGCTGTACGGCATGGCGATGGAGAACCCCAAAGAGGGCGCCGTGCCGCCGGGTAAGACGATGTTCAACTGCGCGTTCAGCGAGGAGTATGCGGCCGAACTGATGGCGAAGTCCGACGGCGATGTCGTGGAGGCGCTGCACGGCGAGTTACGCAAGCTGCCGCTCCGCGGGCTCGACAAGGCCGAAGGGCACGTGGTCCACCGCTGGCCCGAGCTTGTGCCGCAGTTCTACCCCGGCTACATTCGCTCGCTCGCGGCATTCAAAGAGCGGCGCCAGCGCAGCGACCGCATCTTCTTCGCAGGTGATTACCTCGTCGGCCCGTACACGGAAGCGGCGCTCACGTCAGGGCTGCGTGCCGCGGAGGACGTGAGCGCCAGATTCTCGGCAGGAGCAGCGTCATGACAAAGATCGTCGCCATCGGTGTGGGCAGCCTCGTGTTCGGCGTGGAGCTGTTACGGGACGTGTACCAAACGCCCGAGCTGCGCGGCGCCGAGCTGTGGCTCGTCGACCTCGACCCCGGCGCGCTGCGGCGCATGGGCGGGCTGGCGGAGAAGCTCAACGAAGCGTCGGGCTGGGACGTCACGCTGCGGACGACGTCGGAGCGCGTCGAAGCGCTGCCGGGCGCCGATTACGTCGTGACGTCGATCGCGGTGGACCGCGACCGCACATGGGAGACCGACCACAGGCTCGCGCTGAAGCACGGCTTCCCGAGCGTGTTGAGCGAGAACGGCGGACCAGGCGGCCTCTCGCACACGCTGCGATCGATCCCGCCGATGCTCGCGATCGCGAAGGACGTCGAGCGGCTGGCGCCGGCCGCGCTGCTGCTCAACTACACGAATCCCGAGAACCGCGTGTGCCTGGCGATCCACCGCTACACGAAGGTGCGGAGCATCGGCCTCTGCCACGGCGTCGCGGAGACGGTCGAGATGGTCGAGCACCTGCTCGACATCCCGCGCGACGACATCGACCTGCGCGGCGCGGGCACGAACCACTTCGTGTGGACGACGTCGCTGACGGAGCGCTCGTCCGGTCGCGACCTGCTGCCGCTGTTGCGCGAGCGCCTCCCGCAGGCCGATCCGGAGAAGTGGAGCTTCTGCGCGTGGCTCTTCGATCGCTTCGGTGTCTTCCCGACGACCGGCGACAACCACGTCGGGGAGTACATCGGCTATGCGGCGGAGTTCATCGGGACGAAGGGCTACGACTTCGGCGGCTATGCCCGCGTCCGTGAACTCGCGCACGCCAACGTCGACGCCTGGGCGGCGGGCGTGAAGCCCGTCGCGTCGCTGCTCCAGCAGTCGTCGCGGGAATCGCGGCTCGGGCACGGCGTGACGCAGATCATGGCGGCACTGATCGCGCGACGGACGATCCGCCGGCCGTCGTTCATCATCCCCAACGATGGCTACGTCGAGAACCTCGCCCGCGACGCCGTCGTCGAGGTGCCGGGCATCATCGAAGACGGCGACTTCCGCGGGATGCAGGTCGGGCGGCTGGCCGGGCCGGTCGCCGCGATGGTGCAACAGGAGATCGCGATCCAGGAGCTGGCGGTCGAGGCGGCCGTCACCGGCTCGCGCGACCTCGCGCTGCAGGCGCTGCTCATCGACCCCTGCGTGCACAGCGCCCGGGCCGCCGAGGCGTTTCTGGACGACATCCTCACCGCGCATCGCGCGTACGTGCCGGCGTTCTGGAGTTGACGTCAGGGTTCATCCACAGATTTCACAGTGACACAGACGGAGTTAGGGTAGCGGCGCTACTCGTGCGCGCGGGGACGGAGGGCGCGTACGACGAGCCACGCGGCTACGAGCGCGAGCGCCAGGACGGCGATCCGCGCCGTCGACCGGGCGGGGCGCGCATCGTGCTGGGTGCCGAGTGCGTCGTTGTCCGGCGTCGCTTCTACGGCTGCTGCCGTCCGCTCCCACGCATGGGTGACGTCGGGTGCCGGTTGTGGCATCTCAGCCGTCGCGACCGCTTCGCGTACGGCGCTCGGTGCGAGTGGCTCGGCGGCGTCTTCAGGCTCCATCCGGGGATTCGACGGGGTCGATGTCGAACGCCGCAACTGGCGCAGCAGGGGCGAGCGCGTCGTTGCAGCGCTGGCGCGGGGTGTGCTGTTCGTCGCAATAGGGGTCGTGGTAGACATCCATCTCTACGGAATTGTATCGGCTGCGCGGGCGCCGGTCGCCAGCCAGCCCGTGCACGTGCGCGCCGCGCCCGCTACGATGCCGCCCGGAGGCATGCCATGAAGTACGACGTGATTGTCATCGGTGCAGGGGCGGCGGGCGCGGCGATCGCGGCGCGCGTATCGGAGGACGCAAAGCGCAGCGTGCTGCTGCTGGAGGCCGGGCCGTACTATCCGACGACCGACCAGATGCCGGACGATCTGCTCAACGGCAACAACAACGCGTACGCCCCGCACAACTGGGACTTCACGGCGGAGGCGAACCTGGCAGGACGTCCATTTGCACTGCCCGCCGGGCGCGTTGTCGGCGGCTCGTCGGCCATCAACACGGCCATTGCCATCCGCGGCGTGCCCGAGGACTACGACGAGTGGGCGTCGCTCGGCAACAGCGAGTGGTCGTGGGAGAAGGTGCTGCCGTACTTCCGGCGCCTGGAGAACGATCTCGACTTCGACGACGATTTCCACGGCCGCAACGGCCCGATACCGATCCGCCGCTATCGCGAAGACGAGCTCGTGCCCGTACAGGCGGCGTTCATGCGGACGATGCGCGAGCTCGGCTACCCGGAAGCGAAAGACAACAACGACCCCGACTCGACCGGGCTGGCACCGCACCCGATGAACAAGCGCGGCCGCACGCGGATGAGCGTCGCGATCTGCTACGTCGAGCCGGCACGGCACCGGCTCAACCTGACGATACGCGGCGATTGCTTCACGCGACGCATCATCACGGACGGCACCCGCGTCACAGGCGTCGAAGTCGAGACGGGCCGCACGACGCAGATCGTCGAAGGCGATCGGGTAGTGCTGGCGGGCGGCGCGATCGGATCGCCGTGGCTGCTGCTGCGTTCCGGTATTGGCCCCGCCGCACACCTCGGTGAGTACGGGATCGACGTGGTGCGCGACCTTCCCGGCGTGGGCGGGTTCCTCGACGACCATCCGATGCTCGGCGCGGTCTTCGCGGCGAAGCCCGGCATATTGAAATTCGAAGACCCGCTAGTGCAGGTGACGTACCGCTACACCTCTGGCATCGGCGGCGAGCGGAACGACATGCAGCTCATGCCCGTGTCGCAGATCCCGACGCGTGATGGCACACTGGTGTTCTCGATTGGCTCCGTAATCGAGCGCCAGAAGTCGCCCGGCGGCCGCCTGTCGCTGACGTCGGCCGACCCGCACGTCCAGCCGCGCATTGAGCACCGCTTCTGCGAGCACGAAGACGACATCCGGCGACTCGTGGACGGCGTGCGTATGGGTATCGAAGTCGGCTCGCACGCGGGATTCGCCCACATCGCCGATGGCGTGCGCGCGCCGTCAGCAGCGACGGTTGCCGACGAGGAACAGCTCGCGTCGTGGTGCAAGCACGTCGCTTCTAGCGGCTTCCATCCCAGCTGCACGGCGAAGATGGCACCCGCGAACGACCCGATGGGCGTCGTCGATCAGCACCTTCACGTCCGCGGCTTCGACAACCTTTTCGTGGCCGACGCTTCGGTGATGCCGAAGTGCCCGCGGGCGAACATCCACCTGACCTCGGTGATGATCGGCGAGCGTGTGGGGGAGTGGATCCGCGAAGGCGTGGTATAGGGTCTCGACGACGTGCGCGGCCGATCGGGCGGTGTGGTGCCGCGCTCTAGCTCACGGTGAACTCGCGGATGATGAAGTTGTCCTCGTCGGCGGGCGTGAAGCATTCGAACTTATAGGCGCCCGGCGCGTCCACGGTGAACTCGTACGTGTAGTGCGACGCGACCGGCGTCGATTTCGGAGTGCCGCCCGGCAGCGCGGCGATCTTCTCGGCGCCGATCGGCTTTACGAGCTGTTTGCCCTGCCGGAGTTCGCAGGTGACGGCGACTTCGACGCCGTATCGCTGCGCGATCGTCACGTTGCCGGTGAGCGTCGCGCCCGCGCGCATATCGCCCGACACCGTCGCCGACTTGAAGAACTCGTTGCCCGGCTCCGGATCGCGGAAACGCACGCCGCAGCCCGCGAGCAGGGCGCACGACAACACCAGCAACAGGAGGAAGGGGGGAGTTCTCACGCGACTCCATGCTATGCGGCGGGCGCATCGCGGACAAGTCCACGTGCCAGCGGCGCGACCGCCGACTAGAATCAGCGCATGCACGTGAACGCGCTCCATCCGTGGGGCCTGAATCCGCGCGAGGCGGTGTCGCTTCAGCGCGAGCTTGCGGCGCGCGTCGTGCGGGCGGGCGACGTGAGCGAACGCGCCGTGCGATTCATCGCCGGCTCCGACGTGGCGTTCGACAAGCCGTCGCGCCGCGCGGTCGGCGCGATCGTGGTGCTGGCGTGGCCGTCGCTCGAGGCGGTGGAGCGAGTGACCGTCGAAGAGCCCGTGACGTTCCCGTACGTGCCGGGGCTGTTGTCGTTTCGCGAGACGCCGGTGTTGATCCCGGCGTTCCAGCGCCTGCGCCGGACGCCGGACCTGCTGATGGTCGACGGACACGGCTACGCACACCCGCGACGCTTTGGCTTCGCCTGCCACCTGGGCCTGCTGCTCGACGTGCCGACGATCGGCGTCGCGAAGTCGCGGCTCATCGGCGAAGCGGGCATGCTGGCCGGCCTGCGTGGCTCGCGCGCCGACATCGTCGACGCGGGCGAGGTCGTGGGGTCGTTGTTGCGGACGCGCGCGGGCGTGCGGCCGGTCTACGTGTCGGTCGGGCATCGCATCAGCCTCGCGTCGGCCGAACGCTGGGCGCTCGCCTGCGCGACCAAGTATCGCGTGCCGGAGCCGACGCGCCTCGCCGACGGCCTCGCGGGCGAAGCGAAGCGCCGGATGCTCGCTGCGCACGATCGAGATCGTGATCGAGCAACGCGCGGGGGAGCCCGGCCGCTGGGAGTGGGTCGCCGCCGACCGCGAAGTCGTCTTCCGCCACGGCGACACGCCGCCGATGCCGGCGCATTACGGTTGCGCGACTACGATCGTGAACCCCGCCGACAACGAACTCCTCGACGTCATGCTCATCGGCGCTGCACCGCCCGCCCGCGGCCAGCACATGCAGGCCCGCGTGATCGATGTCCTCGAACGGAGCGACGGCGACCACAAACTCCTCGCGGTGCCGGTCGACACGCCGCTCCCGCTCGCCGCGACGCAACTCGACGCGGAGCGCGAACGCATCTGGCGCTGGTGCATCGAGATCGGCAAACCCGTCACGCGCTGGTCCGGCGAAAACGCCGCGCTCACGTTGATCCAGAGTTGCTCGGAGCATGGCGCATGACCGCGGACGATCGACGATCGCGTGCGCTCGCGGAACTGCAGCCGTACATCGAGCGTGCCCGCGGCTTCTCGGGCTGGACGTTCGGCGATGTCCGCGTTCGGCACCTCGGTGCGCCGATGCCGTGGGACTATGAGGCGCTGGCGCGAGACCGCGCCGCTCGGGCGCGCTCCGTGCTCGACCTCGGGACCGGCGGAGGCGAAGTGCTGTCGCGGATCATCGCAGGGAGCAACGCGCGCGTCGTCGCGACGGAGGAGTGGCACATCAACGCACCCGTGGCGGCGGCGCGGCTCGGGCCACTCGGCGCGCGCGTCGTCCGCGCCGACAGCTTGCGGCTGCCGTTCGTCGCGACGAGCTTCGATCTCGTTCTCGACCGGCACGAAGCGCTCGAACCAGCTGAGGTCGCGCGCGTGCTCGTGTCGGGCGGCACAGTGATCACGCAGCAATGCGGCCCGGACGACTGGCCGGAACTCGGCCGCTTTCTGCCGAAGACCGTGTTCCCCGATCACTTCAACGGCTATCGACAGGGCTTTGCCGCCGCCGGCCTGACGGTCGAAGATGCGCGCTGGCACGAGGAGCGCGTCGCTTTCGAGACGCTCGGCGATCTCGTCTACATGCTCCTCGTTGCGCCCTGGTTCGTCGAGGATTTCGATCCTAGGCGCGACATCGATGCGCTGCTCGCGCTGGCGGATGCGCTCGGTACCGACGACGGGATCGTGGTGACAGAGAGTCGGTACTTGATCGTGGCGTCGAAGCCGGAGTAGTTGCTGCCCGTTCATCGATGCGGGAAGGTCGTCGCGCTCAGACCCGCAGCTTCCGCCAGACCGCCGCCACCCGTTGAACCGCTGTGAAGTGCGACAGCACCGCGAGCACCAAGAGCGCCCACAACACCACGCCATGTCCGATCAGCAGCGCGCCTCCGAGGAGGATTACGCGCTCCGCGCGGGTGAACAGCCCCTCCCGCAACGTCAATCCCTCGCCTTCGGCGCGCGCACGCACGTAGCTCACCATGATCGAACCTACGATCGCCGCGTAGCAGAGTACGATCTCCTGCGCGTGCCCGCCGACCTGTGTGTAATGGAACAGCACGCCGCCGAGCACGGCCGCCTCGGACATGCGGTCGAGCACCGAGTCGAACACGGCGCCGAACTTTGTCACCGTGCCCGTCTTGCGCGCCAGCGCGCCGTCCAGCAGGTCCAGCGCGCTGAAGACCAGCATCAGCGCGCCTGCCCACACGTAGTAGCCGCCAGCGGCCAGCGCCCCGGCGGCGACGTTGCCGGCGAAGCCGAAGACGGAGATCATGTTCGGCGTGACGCCGATCTTCGCGAGCGGCGAGACGATGGGGTCCGTGATCCGCGTCGAGATCTTGTGCGGCACAATCGTGAACGAAGGCAAGAGAACTCCAATCGTCGCTAGTGGCGAGCAGCCACCAATCACGAGCAACCATACCGCGCCCCTTGCATGGGGCGACACCCCCGGTTAGGCTCGCCTATGGCCGTCACCATCCTCTACAACGACACCGATGCCATCATCGACGACGCCGTTTCGGACGGCGCGGACCTCTGGCTTCACCTCGACGATTTGACGCGCGCGTCGGGCTGGCAGCTCAAGTCCGAAGGCGCCTGCCTCGGCGACGTCTGCGTGCCGCTGCCGGCGGCGCGACGCGATCGCTTCGTACGCAGCGAAGACACCGCCGAAGCGCGCTTCAACCTGGCGGAGCTGGCCCGCCTCCTCGATATGCCGTCGGTCCACGATCGAGCGCACGGAGACGTGGTGCTTCGTCGATAACGCGACGCGCGCTCGCAGCGCATGGCGTCTCTCAACGCGCCCGATTTCACGCTGCCCGACCTCAGCGGCAAGATGCATTCGCTCACCGAGTATCGAGGGCAGAAGATCATCATGGTCGCCTGGGCTTCGTGGTGAGGCTGCCGTTTTGAGCTGCCCGTGTGGCAGTCGCTGTACGAAGAACTGACGGACCGTGGCCTGACCGTCATCACGGTCGCGCTCGACAGCGGCGGCAGTGAGGCCGCGCGCCCCTTCATCGAGCGCGCCAAGCCGACACATCCGTCGCTTATCGATCGCCGCCATGCCGTCGCCGATCTCTACCAGTTCGTCAACGTCCCCAGCGCCGTCTGGATCGACGAGCGCGGTGTGATCGTCCGGCCGACCCACACGCCAGCAGCCAATGCGGCGATGGCCGGCATCATCGGCATTGGCCCGGAGGAGTACCTGGACGCCGTGCGCGACTGGGCGGCGAACGGTGACCGCAGCCGCTTCGTTCCGACGGTCGAGACGCGCCGTGGCTGGCAGCACCAGCCCGACGACGCCGACGTGATCGCGGCGCTGAACTTCCGCCTCGGCGAGTACCTTATCGAGCACGGTGGCGCGGATGCCGCACGCCCGTACCTCGAGGAAGCCGTCCGGCTCCGCCCGGAGAGTTGGGCGTATCGCCGACAGGCGTGGGCGCTCTGAGCCGCCCGAGAAGAACGGCACGCTCTGGTATGAAGCCGCCGTTGCGCACCCGCGCGTCGCGGACGAGCCCTACTACGCGCCGGCGCAACTCACGGACACGCCGGCG
>CAVUOT010000016.1:0-47164 GCA_963743185.1 uncultured Chloroflexia bacterium
TTTAGTGTAAGCTAAATCCACCGCCGGACGCCGTCAGGCTGGCGCGCTCGACCCGGCGTACGCGCCCGGGCGAGCGTCGCATTCGGCGCACCGCACGAAACGTAAGCACAAAGGGAGACGACGATGACACTTCGACTGGGCGATAAGGCACCGGACTTCACGCAGGAATCGACCATGGGGCCGATCCACTTCAACGAGTGGAAGGGCGACAGCTGGGCGGTGCTGTTCTCGCACCCCGCCGACTTCACGCCGGTGTGCACGACCGAGCTGGGGATGGTCGCGCGTCTGAAGCCCGAGTTCGACAAGCGCAACGTCAAGCCGATCGGCCTCAGCGTCGACCCCGTCGACTCCCACAACAAGTGGGCCGGCGACATCGCCGAGACGCAGGGCACCGCGCTGAACTTCCCGCTGCTGGCCGATGCGGACCGCAGGGTGGCCCTGGCGTACGACATGATCCACCCGCAGGCCGACGCGACGTTCACCGTGCGCTCGGTGTTCATCATCGACCCGAAGGGCGTCGTGCGGCTGATCCTCACGTACCCGGCCGCGACAGGTCGAAACTTCGACGAGATTCTGCGCGTCATCGACTCGCTGCAGCTGACCGACACGCAGAAGGTCGCGACGCCCGTCAACTGGAAGCACGGCGAGGACGTGGTGATCCTGCCGTCGATCCCGAACGAAGAGGCGGACAAGCTGTTCCCGCAGGGGTACAAGCAGATCAAGCCGTACCTGCGCACGACGAAGCTGCGCACATAAACGTCACGCGAAGGATCGTGCAGAGAAACGAACGAAAGGCCGGCACATCGCCGGCCTTTCGTGTTGCCGTTAGATCGGGCGGCTCAGCGCGCGGATGCCGGGACAGTGGTAGGCAGCCTCGAACGGCGCGTCGAGGATCTCGTCGATCACGCGGAAGCCGGCTTTCTCGTACGCGCGCTGCGCGCGGTCGTTGCCGATGAGCACGCCGACATCGCCGACGGTGGCGCCGCGTGTGCGGCCCTTCTCCACCACCGCCTCCAACAGCCGGTCGACGAGCCCCTGCCGCCGGAACTCCGGCAGCGTCGCGACGTGCTCGACGATCCACGCCCCCGCGACGTGCTTCGGCGCGACGTTGGCGATCGACGCGCCGGCCGCCCAGCCCGCGGCGAACTCCTCGGGCGTGACGCCTGCCGCCTGGAGGCCCAGCGGCAGCATGGGTGCGAGGCGTATCCGTCCCGTTCTCGCTGTCGAAGTAGCCGCACAGCGCGGAAGCCGGTCTGCCGCCGACCTCGGCGACGAGGAAGAGCGAGTGGTGCGCCCAGTGCGGCGTGTCCGTCGACGCCAGCGCTTCGAGGAAGCGCAGCGTGCGCGCCTCGTCCGGGCCGGCCATGAAATCCCACATCCCCTTTTCGACGTGCGACCGCGCCGCCGTCAGCATCACCCACGCGATGAAGGGCGCGTGCTCGGGCCGCGCTTCGACGATCTTGACATCGGTCGTGGTCTGTTGCATGTCGCGATACCTCCGGGCAAGAAAAAGCGTGGTTGACTACGTCTGCGAACCCTCGCCAGCCGGCAGCTGCGGCACCGCGGGCGACTCGGGCCCGGTGTCGAGCGCGAACGGCGGATACTCCTGCACGAGGCCGGCGAGGTAAGCGTACACGCGCACCTGCCAGCGCAGGTAGCCGCGCAAGAAGCTGAAGATGCCCTCCGGGTACGTCTCTCCCACCAGGATCATGATCGCGGCGATGACGATGAGGACGCCCGCGACGACGCCCAGCAGGCCGAGCACGATCGCGTGCGGGATGGCGGTGATGATGCGCAAGAGCACGCCGCCGGCCGTCGGCTCGCCGGCGGGCGCGACGTCGAAGCGCAGCGTCTGGCGCGGGTCTTCGTTCGGCAGCTTGTCGGTGAGCAACCCGAGGTACGCGTAGAACGCGACGACGTAGCGCAGCCACATCGTCATGTTCTGCTCCGACTCGTCGTGGTACGTCTTCGCGCCCTTCTGCGAGATCAGGATCGCGGCGAGCACAGGGATAGCGAGATACAGCGCGCCGAAGATCCAGCCGATCGCGCCGGCGAGAATCGACAGCACGATGACGATGAGGATGCGGATAGCGACCTGCGTGCGGTCGTACTTCTCCTGGTGGTCGATGTCGAACGTTGCGCCGTAGGCGGCCATCGTTTCCTCCTGAACACAAGGCGACTTTGGTGGATCCATGGTACGACGCGTGTCAAGCGTGCGCGTAGGGCCATCCAGACCGCTCACTCTAGCAGTGAGTCCGGCCACCGGGCGCGGCTCGCCTGGCCGCTTTCGGCCGGTCCGGCCAGCCGGCATCTTCGGGCCGACCGGCCCTGTCGGCGCCACGTGAATCTCGGGCACGATCGAACTGGAGGCGTGTCCGTGACCTTTCTCGCGCTCATCGTCAAGAACCTGTTCCGGCAGCGTGCACGGACGGCTCTCACCGTGCTGGGGATCAGCGTGGGTATCACGACGGTCGTCGCGCTGGGCGTGATCGTCGGCGGGATGAAGGCGACGACGGCGCAGATCCTGCGGGCGTACAACTCCGATTTCCTCGTCGCGCGCAACGGCGCAGCGGACCTGTCGCTGAGCACGCTGACCGAGCAGGAGGCGAACGCGATCGCCGCGCGGCCGGATGTGGACCACACAATTCGCAACCTCTTGGATATCACGCAGGTCGGCGACAACCCGTTCTTCGCCACGATGGGCGTGAGGCCCGAGGATCTCGCGCTCGCGCCCCCGAAGCTCATCGACGGCACGCTGCTAAGCGTCGGTTCGACCGATGAGATCCTGCTCGGCGACGGAGGCGCCGCGAACCTGCGCGCCGCCGTCGGCGACACGGTGGAGATCCAGAAGCGGAGTTTCCGTGTCGTGGGCATCTTCCACACGGGCAACACGTTTCAGGACAACGGAGCCATGGCGCCGCTGAGCGCGCTGCAGGAAGCGTCGGCGAAACCCAATACCGTGACCGGCGTGTATGTGGTCGTCAAGTCCGGATTCGACCCGGTGCAGGTCGCCCAGAGCATCCGGGACGATTCCCCGCTGCTCACGACGGTCGCGAACATCTCCGAAGTGTCGCGCGTCGATCAGGGCATCGTGATCATGGACGCCCTGGAACTGGCGATTACCGCGCTGGCCGTCGGCATCGGCGCGATCGGCGTCATGAACACGATGGTGATGTCGGTCTTCGAGCGCACGCGCGAGATCGGCATCTTGCGCGCGGTCGGCTGGCGGGGCAGCCGCATCATGCGGATGATCGTCGGCGAGTCGCTCATCCTGTGCCTCATCGCGACGGTGGTCGGGTCGGCGTTGGGCGTGCTCGCCTCGCGCGGCGTGCTGCTCATCCCGGCGGTGCGCTCGGTGCTGGACCCGCAATACACCGTCGACATCTTCGTACGCGGGCTGCTCGTCGCCATCGTCGTTGCGCTGGTGGGCGCGGCCTACCCCGCGATCCGCGCGGTCCGCCTGGAACCGATGGAGGCGTTGCGCCATGAGTGACGGCGAGCCGATCATCGAAATGCACGGCGTCGTCAAGAAGTACGAGAAGGGGTTGATCCCGGCGCTGAATGGTGCGGACCTCACCGTGCGGCGAGGCGAGTGGATCGCGATCGTCGGAAAATCGGGATGCGGGAAGTCCACGCTGCTGCACCTCGTCGGCGCGCTCGACCAGCCGGACGCGGGCACGATTCGCGTGAACGGCCGCGACCTGGCGACGGAGCACGACCTCAATCACTACCGGTCGCGCGAAGTCGGGCTGGTGTTCCAGCTCCACAACCTGCTGATGACGCTCACGGCGAGCGAAAACGTCCAGATCCCGCTCTTCGAGCTGGGGCTATCCGCCCGCGAGCGGCGCGCGCGGGCGGACCGGATGCTGGTCCTGGTCGGCCTTGCCGGCAAGGAAACGCACCGGCCCACCGAGCTTTCCGGCGGTGAGCGTCAGCGCGTCGCCGTGGCGCGGGCGCTCGCGACGGAGCCGGCGCTCCTGCTCGCCGACGAGCCGACCGGCAGTCTCGACTCGGAGGCGGGACATCGCGTGCTCGCGCTGCTCGAGGAGATCCGCGAGAAGACGGGGCTGACGATCGTGATGGTGACGCACGATCCGGACGTCGCGGAGCACGCCGACCGCGTCGTCCGCATGCTCGATGGCCGCGTCGTCGGTGAGGAGATCCTGCGCGGTGGTGCGAAGGTCGCCGCCGCCAGTTCGTAACCGCCGCGCCCTACGCGACGATCTTCGTGTCGGCGCCCTTGCCTTCGAGCCTGAGCTTGCCTTCCGACTGGAGCTTGTGCAGGTGCGAGAGCACCTGGCCGGTCGCCATCAGCAGCAGGCGCTTGTCCAGCTCCGGGTAGATCGCCTTCACCAGCGACTTCACGTTGTCGCGGCCGTCGGCCATCAGGCGCAGGATCTGGTCCTCGCGCTGCTGGCGGTGGTCGATCAGCTCCTGGATCTTGCGGTGCGGCTCCTTCACGAGCGGGCCGTGGCCGGGCGCGAGCAGCTCCGCCTCGAGCGCCTGCATCTTCTTCAGCGACGCGACGTACTGCGCCATGTCGCCGTGCGGCGGCGGCGAGATCGCGGCGGTGCCGACGCCGAGCACGTTGTCGCCGGAGAACAGCAGCTTCTCTTCGGGGATGAGGATGCAGAGGTGGCCGGCGGTGTGGCCGGGCGTGTGCACCAGCTTGAGGTGCAGCGCGCCGACCTGCAGCACGTGGCCGTCTTCGACGCGGATGTCCGGGATCGCCTTCGCCGCCTCTTCGCGCCACTTCTTCGCCTGTTCGCGTGCTTCCTTCTGGTCCTCCGGGATCTCCATGTCGCCCGTCTCGCTGGTCGAGTCGAGCAGCAGCGACTCCTCGTCCTTGTGCACGACGATCTGCGCGCCGGTGGCGTCGCGCAGTCGGTGGGCGCCGCTCGAGTGGTCGTAGTGGTGGTGCGTGAGGACGATGTACTTGATCTTCGCGGAGCTGTGCGCTTCGAGGAACTTGAGGCGCGTGTTGTACGACTCGTCGTCGCTGAAGCCGCTGTCGATCAGCGCGGCCTCTCCGCCCTCCTTGATAAGGAAGACGTTGGGCGGGTAGGGCTGCGGAAACCACTTCAGGTCGACGTGGAGGCTCGTGACGTGCGGTGTGATCTCTTGCATCGGGTCTCCGGTCCGGTCGTCGCTATGCGGCGACCGCGCGGGCCAGAAGAGCGCGCGCTTCGGATGTCAGTCGCCGGGTCGGCCCTCGGCGCTGCGTCAGCGGGGAGATCGTAGGGTACGCGCGGGTGTGCGTCGAGCGGCGGCCGCGGCGCATGCCGCTGGCGTCGCGCCGGCGGACCCGGTTTGACGCGCAGGGCGCCGGCAACAGTTCGTTAACAGACGTGTTGGGCAGGGTCGATAGACTGCACACCGCGACGGGCTGTGAATCAAAGGACCATGCCAATGCTCCCTCTGCTGGAACTGTCATTCCCCAAGATCTTCGGCCTGCCGGCCCACCCGCTTCTGGTCCATGCGGCGGTGGTGCTGGTGCCGCTCGCGGCGCTCGCGCTCGTCGCGGTCGGCTGGAAAGAGGCGTGGCGGCGCGTCTACTACCTGCCGGTGGCGCTGATCGCGATGGCGGGCGCGGGCTCGGCGTTCCTGGCGAAGCAGAGCGGCGAGACGCTCGCTTCGGCGTACGCCAGGCAGGGCAGCCATCTGCACGACCACTCGGAGCAGGGCGACCTGGCGTTCGCGTCGGCCGGACTCTTCGCCATGGTGTGCCTGGGGGTGTACCTGTACCACGCGTTTGGCGACCGCGTGCGCGAACGCTTCGGCTGGGCCGATCGCTTTCGCCTGCCGGTCAACGAGAACGTCGCCCTGTACGTCGTCAGCATCCCCTTTGCGGCGCTGGCGCTGTACGGGATGATCGCCGCCGGGCACTCGGGCGCGGCGCTTGTCTGGAAGTACGATCGGTAGGCACGGGCGTAGATGATCCGGGCTGCCGTTGACATGACGCACGGCCGTGCGTTTCTTGCCGTTTACACATGACGCCGCGCCGCTTATGATCTGCCTCACCATCTGGAAGCGCAGACAGGGAGGCAGCTACGTCATGGGCATGCTCAACGACTTCAAGGCGTTTCTACTCAGGGGCAATGTCATCGATCTGGCGGTCGCCGTCGTGATCGGCGCGGCATTCAAGTCGATCATCGATTCATTCGTGGCGGACCTGGTGA
The DNA here is from genome assembly GCA_963743185.1 of uncultured Chloroflexia bacterium. Classification (GTDB taxonomy): domain Bacteria; phylum Chloroflexota; class Dehalococcoidia; order DSTF01; family JACRBR01; genus JANXYW01. Next base: position 6,180 of record CAVUOT010000016.1, read on the forward strand.
CGCCGTTGATCGGCGCGCTTGGGGGCGAGCCGGACTTCTCGTCGCTGCACTTCACGATCAACAGCAGCGTGTTCCGGTACGGCGCGTTCCTCAACCAGGTGATCTCGTTCGTCATCATCGCGGCGATCATCTTCTTCTTCGTGATCACGCCGGTCAACGCGCTGCTGGCGCGCGCGAAGAAGGAGCCGCCGGCCGACCCGACGCTCATGAAGTGCCCCGAGTGCGTCAGCGACATCCCGGTCAACGCAAAGCGCTGCGCCTTCTGCACCTCGCCGGTCGCCGCGTAGGTCCGCGCCGCTGTAGGGGCGGCCCCACGTGGCCGCCCGCGTCGGCCGAACCACGCGTCATGATCGGCAGGCGTATACTCGACGCGTGAGCGCTCCCGAGATCGACGGCCTCGCTGACATCCAGCGTGCGCTGCTTGCGTGGCATCGCGACAACGGGCTGCGTGCGCCGTGGCGCGAGTCCGGCGACCCGTACGAGGTGCTGATCGCGGCGGTGATGGCGCAGCAGACGCAGATGAGCCGCGTCATGCCGTCCTACGAGCGCTTCATCGCGGCCTTTCCGTCGGTCGAATCGCTCGCGGCGGCATCGTTGGGCGACGTGATCCGCGTCTGGGCGGGCATGGGCTACAACCAGCGCGCCGTGCGGCTGCATCGCGCGGCGCGCACGATCGTGGCAGATGGCTGGCCGCACGATGCGGCGTCGCTCGCGCGCATCGACGGCATCGGCCCGTTCACGGCGGCGATCATCGCATCGTTCTCGTTCGGTGAGCCGGCGGCGTGCGTCGATACGAACGTGCGGCGCGTGCTCGGGCGGCTTGCGGGCGACGAGAGCATCGACGGCAAGCGGCTGCAGGCGCTCGCCGATGGCGCGCTCGCGGCGGACGAGCCTGCGCGTTGGAACCAGGCCGTGATGGATTACGGCGCGCGTGTCTGCGTTCCGCGGCCGAAGTGCGGCGAGTGCGTTGTATCGCGCTGGTGCCCCTCACGTGAGCGGTACGTCACACCCATGCCACGCAAAGCGCGCCGCATCGTTGTAGGGGCGCAGCCTGCTGCGCCCGCGCTCCGCGTCGCCGACGAACGCGCCACCTACGACGCCACCAGCCGCCCGAAGAAACCGCAACCGAAGTTCGAAGGCTCATCGCGCTTCTACCGCGGCCGCATCGTCGATGCGCTGCGGGGCTTGCCGCCGGGCGCGTCGCTCGCCGTGGCGAAGCTTCCCGGATTGATCGCGAACGGTCACCGCGCGCTGTCGGTCGACGAGGTGCGAGAACTGGTATCGGCGCTCGAGCAGCACGGGCTCGTGGTGGTGAATCGCGGCCGCGTCGCGCTCCCGGACTAACACCCCAAACGTTCGCCCCGCGCTACGATAGAGGAGATCTCGCCATCCGACTGTCCAACTGTTCACTATGCCACTATCCAACTCACCGGAGGTGCAACATGCCTGCAGACGTCATCAAGGTAGGACCGCTGGGACCGTACGCGAACAACGCGTACGTCATCGTCGACCGCGCGACGAAGCAGTCGATCTTCGTGGATGCGCCGCTGGAGAGCGAGCGCGCTATCGATGCGGCGAAGGGCACCGACGTGCAGATGATCATCGTCACGCACCGGCACGCCGACCACTGGGCAAACATCGACCTGGTGAAGAAGAAGCTCGGGGCGCCGGTGTTCTGCCACGAGGCCGACCGCGCGTCGTACAAGGACAAGGTCTTCGACACGCTGGGCGACGGCGACGAGATCCCGATCGGCGAGACGCGCGTGAAGATCATCCACACGCCGGGCCACACGCCGGGCAGCATCTGCCTGCTGGTGGAGACGGCGGCCGGGCCGGTGCTGATCTCGGGCGACACGCTGTTCCCGGGCGGCCCGGGGCGCTCCGACACGCCGGCCGACCTGCTCCAGATGGTCGGGTCGATCGAGAAGAAGCTGCTGCCGCTGGACGAGGCGACGTCGGTCTACCCCGGCCATGGCGACAACACGACCATCGCCGCGTCGAAGCGCGAGCACGCGGCCTTCGCGTCGAAGCCGCACGCGGCGGATCTCCACGGCGACGTCACGTGGGAAGCGTGAGGTCAGTTCCCGGCGGGCCCGGGTGACACAGCATCCTCGGAGGCGGGAGTTGGGGGATGGTAAAGTAGTGCTCTTCGGCGCTTCGTGAGTGCGTCCGGGGCCGCGCTTGACGAAACGGGCACAAACGCTCCGTGAGTTGACTCGTTATTATTCGCGATCTTTTTCTGAAAGCCAATCAAACCAGCAGAATCAATCGAGAGTCCAGGGCGAAGGCTCGGAGGTGCACGACTACTTGAACGCGTCGACCTTCTTCTCGAAGATCACGGGGAGAACTTTGACGATCGGCTGCGACATCTTGAGCATCGTCGAGGCGAACTGCGAGTCGTTGATGCGCGTGTCGAGGTCGTAGCGCGGGTAGGTGACGAAGAGGACGAGCAGCACCTCGATGATTACGAATGCTTTAACAACGCCGAACGCGGCGCCGAGGAACTGGTCGGCCATGCCCAGTTGCAGCACCGTGATCGCGGGATGCACGACCATCGCTATCAGCTGCCCGGCGAGCGTGATGCCGAGGAAGATGATCAGGAAGCCCACGACCGCCGCAGTCGTCTCGTTGTCGATGCTGCTGAGCAGCGAGTCGGCGATGTCCTGGTAGAACAGTCCGGCGAGGACCATGCCCGCAATCGTCGCGCCCGTGCTGATGATCTCGCGTACCAGGCCCGAAGAGAACGCGGTGACGATGAAGAAGAGGAAGATGACGACGATACCCGCATCGACCCAGGTCATGCTTCACCCGCCTGCGGTGTGTCCAGCGCCACCCGCAACACTTCCGCCATGTCGCCCGCGAAGACGAAGCGAAGCTCGTTGAGCACGGCCGGCGGCACGTCGAGCAGGTCCTTCTCGTTGCGCTTCGGCAGGACGAACGTCTTGATGCCGGCGCGGTGGGCGGCGAGGATCTTCTCCTTCAGCCCGCCGACGGGGAGCACGCGGCCGCGCAGGGTGATCTCGCCGGTCATCGCGACGTGACGGTTGATCGGCCGCCGCGTCAGCGCCGAGATCATGGCGGTCGCGATGGTGATGCCGGCTGACGGCCCTTCCTTCGGCACGGCGCCCGCGGGCACGTGCACGTGGATGTCGTTCTTCTCGAAGACCTCCGGCGGGATGTGCAGCTCCAGCGAGCGTGATCGCGCGTACGAGAGCGCGGCCTGGGCCGATTCGCGCATCACTTCGCCGAGCTGGCCCGTGAGCGTGAGCTGGCCCTTGCCGGGCATCAGCGTCACCTCCACGCCGAGCACGTCGCCGCCCATCTCGGTGCGCGCGACGCCCGTAGCGACGCCGACCTGGTCCTTCTCTTCGGCCGAGCCCCAGAAGAACTTCTGCGGCCCAAGCAGTCCTTCGACGGACTGCGTGCCGACGCTGACCTTCGTCGTCGGGTTCTCGGCGAAGCGACGCGCGACCTTGCGGCAGATGCCGCCGATCTCGCGCTCCAGGTTGCGGACGCCGGCCTCGCGCGTGTACTCGCGGATGATCTTTTTCAGCGCGCCCGTCGTGAACGTGAGCTGCAGGCGCGAGAGCCCGTGCTCTTCGATCTGCTTCGGCACAAGGAACTGCTGCGCGATGTGTAGCTTCTCGTCCTCGATGTAGCCGGGCAGCTCGATCACCTCCATGCGGTCGCGCAGCGCGGGGATGACCGGGTCGAGGATGTTCGCGGTCGCGATAAACATCACTTTCGAGAGGTCGTAGTCGACATCGAGGTAGTGGTCCGAGAACGCGTGGTTCTGTTCGGGGTCTAGCACCTCCAGCAGCGCCGACGACGGGTCGCCGCGGAAGTCGGCGCCGACCTTGTCGACTTCGTCGAGCATGAAGACGGGGTTGACGGTGCCGGCCTGGCGCATGCCGTGGATGACGCGGCCGGGCAGGGCGCCGACGTAGGTCCGGCGGTGGCCGCGGATCTCCGCCTCGTCGCGGATGCCGCCCAGGCTGACGCGGACGAAGCGGCGGCCTAGCGCCTCCGCGATCGAACGGCCCAGGCTGGTCTTGCCGACGCCCGGCGGTCCGACGAAGCAGAGGATCGGACTGCGGTGCTTCTCCTTCGCGAGCTGGCGGACCGCCATGTACTCGAGGATGCGTTCCTTCACCTTCGGCAGGCCGTAGTGATGCTTGTCCAGCACCTTCGCCGCATCGGCCAGGTCCAGGTGGTCGTCCGTCGTCTTGGCCCACGGCACCGTGACGAGCCACTCGAGGTACGTGCGGATGATGCCGACTTCGGGCGATGCGGAAGGGATCTGCTCCATGCGGCGCAGCTCGTCCTCGGCCTTCTCCGCGACGGCCGCCGGCATGCCCGCCGCGGCGATGCGCTCGCGCATGTCGTAGGCGTCGCGCGCCGCCGGGTCGGTCTCGCCAAGCTCGCGCTGAATCGCTTTCATCTGCTCCCGCAGGAAGTACTCGCGCTGCGACTTGTCCAGCTCCTCCTGCACGCGCGAATGGATCTTGCCCTGCAGCTCGAGCACGTCCAGCTCTTTCGCGAGGTGGATGCTGAGCTTCTCCAGCCGCTCGCGCACGTCCAGCGTGCCGAGGAGGTCCTGCGCCTCTTCGTCGTCCAGGCCCAGCGACGATGCGACGTAATCGGCCAGCCAGCCGGAGTACTCGATGTTCATCGCCATGACGTACGCGTCGTCGGGCACGGCGGGCGAGAGGCGCGCGACCTTTTCGAACAGGGCGAGCACGGCCCGGCGCAGCGCCTCTGTCGGGACGGTGCTGTCGGTCGGGTCGTCGACGGCCTGGACACGCACGCGGTAGAAAGGCTCGCCGCCCAGCAGGTCGACAATCTTGAGGCGGCGGAAGCCCTGAACCCAGAGCTGAGTCGTGCCGTCCGGCAGGCGCAGCGCTCGCTGGATGTTCGCCTCGGTGGCGTACGGATAGATGTCGTAGGGGCCGATCTCGCTCAGCGCGGGGTCGCGCTGCGTGACGACGGCCACCATGCCTTCGCCTTCGGTCGCGTGCTCGATGGCGCGGAGCGTGGATCGGCGGCCGACGAGGATAGCGCCGGTGGTGTTGGGGTAGAGGATGCCGCGCCGCCGCGGGACGAGCGGCAGCTCGAACGTCTGGTCTTTGCGCCGCCGCTGACGGGGCATCAGCGCACCTCCGGCCTCCCGGCCCGCCGATTTCGAAGCTGTTGCCTTCAGTATCGGCAGTTCGAGTGTATCACGCTGGAAGGGCGATTCCGGCTTCGATTATGGCTAATCGATCAGGCGAAGGATCAGATCATACACGTGAGCGCGGCGGCGGGACGACGTTGTAGGGGCGCGGCCTGCTGCGCACGTCACGGCACTGTCATGAAGATGACACAGCTTCCACCCGTAGGGCGCCGCCGGTAACCTGTCTGCGAAACGTCATACCGACACAGGAGATAACTCTTGAGCAAGCTTGCTGAGAAGATCCGGAACGCATCGCGCAGCGAGCCGCAACCGCTCGGCTTCGGCGCCGCGAAGGCCGCCGTCGTCCCGACGATGGTGCTGGCGGGCGTCACGCGCGATGCCGGCGCGGCGGCCGAACTGGCGAAACGGGGCGCGGACGTCGTGATCATCGGTTCCTCAGCCGCGCCCGCGGCGGCAGGCTCGGGGAAGGACGTGAAGGGCGCGATCGCCGGGGCGCGCATCGCCGCCGGCGCTGCGAACGAAGCGACGGCGTACCGCGACGGTGGCTTCGATTTCGTGATCTTCGACCCGAGCACGGCTTCCGCGACGGCCTTGCTCGATGAGGGCGTCGGCTACGTCATGATCCTGCCGAACGACCTGACCGACAACGAGGTGCGAACCCTGGAGTCGTTTCATCTCGACGCCATCGACATCGGTGCGCTCTCCGTCCCGCTGACGGTGCGCCGTCAGATCGACCTGCGACGCATCTTCGCCATGACGCGGAAGCCGCTAATGGCGTCGATCGATGCGGCGATCTCGGCCGCGGAGCTGAAAGCGCTGCGCGACACGAACGTGCTCGTCGTCGCCGTCGAGGGCGCCGAGAACGTCGAGCGGCTGCGCAAGACGATCGACGCGCTACCGCCGCGGAGCCGACGCAAGGACGACGACCGGCCGACGCCGCTGGTGCCGCACGGGCCGATGGCGGAGGAAGAAGAAGAGCACGACCACGATCACGACTAGCGCGCTCCGGCGGCTGCCGGTGTCGCGGGACCGGCGCGCTGGACGCTGAGCGCGGCCTTCGAGCGCAGCACACGTTCCGCGCGGTGGCCGTCGCGCTCGTTCGAGGCGGCGACGTTGACGAAGACACGGCCGCTCTCGACCGGCTGGAACGTCAGCTCCCAGGCGCTGCCGTTGCTGATACCGGCGTAGGCGCCCCACAGCGCGCCGCCCACGTGCAGGAACATCGCCCAGCTCGCGACCTGCAGCGGCAGGCTGTTCGACATGCCCGGGAACGTGCCGAGGCCGGTGCTGCCGAGCGCGAAGCCCACTCCCGCGCCCAGCACGCCGCCCACGATGCTCCAGAACACGCAGCGCCAGATCACCCGCCCGAGGATCGGCGCGTCGCTGGCGTTGCTGTTGCGCTGTGAGTTCGCCATGCGCGCCGCGGCGTCCGCGCCCTCGCCGGACAGGCTGATGTTGCTGGCCTCGATGCCGTCGTTCTGCAGCGCGTCGATGGCGCGTCGTGCGGCTTCCATATCGGCGAAGAGGCCGCGGACTTTGCAGGCGTCGTGGTTGTCGCTGACCTTCACCGCTCCGCTGCCAGCCCTTCTATCGGCGCGCGCGGCTTCAACCGCTCGACGTCCAGCACCTCGCGCAACCGGTCGACGGTCGCTTCGAGGCGCCCCGGTTCGTTCACGATGACGTATTCGAACTCGCCGCGGCGCGCCATCTCTTCGTGCGCGGTCTTCAGCCGCCGCTGGATGCGCTCTTCGTCGTCGGAGCCGCGCGCGCGGATGCGTTGCTCCAACTCGTCGATCGATGACGGCGCGATGAACACGAGCACGGCGCCGGGCGCGAGTCGCTTGATGCTCGCGGCGCCCTGCACGTCTGTGCGAACGTAGACGTCGAGTCCCTCGCGCAGCTTGTCGACCACCTGCTGACGCGGCACGCCGGAGCGGTGGCCGTAGACCACGGCATGCTCGAGCAGCCCGTTGCGCGCGATCAACGCGTCGAACTGCGCGTCGGTCACGAAGAAGTAGTCGACGCCGTCACGCTCGCCGTCGCGGGGCGGGCGCGTGGTGCACGTGATCACGCGGTGGAAGTGGTGACCGCGACGCTTCATCTCGTCGAGCACGGCGTCTTTGCCGGCGCCGGACGGCCCGGAGAGCACGACAAGAAGCGGGCCGCGGGTCGTCATCGAGAGAGTTCTTCGAGATGCTGCCAGAACGCAGGATAGGAGATGGCGACCGCGTCCGCATCGGCGATCCGCACGTCGCCGGAGCCCGCGAGCGCGCCGGCCGCCAACGCCATCGCCAGGCGGTGGTCGCCGAACGATCGCACGTTGCCGCCGCTCAGCCCGCGTCCGCCTTCGATGATCATGCCGTCTTCGCGCTCGCGTATCGACACGCCGAGCGCCGCGAGTTGCGAGACCGTCGTTGCGACGCGGTCGGACTCCTTCACGCGCAACTCCGCCGCGCCGCTGACCTCCGTCGTGCCGTCGGCGAACGCCGCGGCGACGGCCAGCACGGGGACCTCGTCGATAAGCCGCGGGATCAGCTCGCCGTCGACGCTGACGCCGTGCAGCCGCGACGGACCGCGCGACGATGTCAGCGACCGGCTCGCCCGCCACCACGCGCTCCTCTTCGATGGCGAGATCTGCGCCCATGGCGCGCAGTACGTCGATGATCCCGGTGCGCGTTGGATTCATGCCGACGCCGGTCAAGCGCACCTCGGCGTCCGGGTGGACCGACGCGGCCACCATCCAGAAGGCGGCGGCGGAGATGTCGTTCGGGACGCGCATCGAAAGCGGCGCCAGTGGCACGTCGGGCTTGAGCCGCACGGCGGGACCTTCGCGGCCGATGCGCGCACCCATCGCGGCGAGCATGCGCTCGGTGTGGTCGCGCGTAGGTTCCGGTTCTTCGACGATCGTGTCGCCTTCCGCGAAGAGCCCGGCGAGCAGGATGCTCGACTTCACCTGCGCGGACGCCACGGGCATGCGGTAGCGAATGCCGTGCAGGCCGCCGCCGCGGATCGCCAGCGGGGCGAACCGGCCGTCCTCGCGGCCGTCGATGCGCGCGCCCATCTCGCGCAGCGGCCCCGTGACGCGCGCCATCGGCCGCGTGCGGAGCGAAGCGTCACCGCTGAGCACGGAGTGGAACGGCTGGCCCGCCAGGATGCCGCTCATCAAGCGCATCGTCGTGCCGGAGTTGCCGCAGTCGAGCACCGTGGACGGCTCGACGAGACGGTGCAGGCCAACACCGCGGATCCACAGCACCGGCGTGTCACCGCTCTCATCGAGGCGCGATTCGACGCCAAGTTCGTTCAGGACGCTGAGTGTGGAGAGGCAATCTTCACCGGCGAGGAAGTTCTGAACGGTCGCCTCGCCGTCGGCGAGGGCATTGAGCATGGCGGCGCGGTGCGAGATCGATTTGTCGCCCGGTACCGCGATGGTGCCGCGCAGGCGGCGCGCCGGCTTGACGGTGCGCTCCGTCATCAGCGCTTCTTCTCCGCGCGCTCTTCGGCGGCCTTGATCAGCTCCTGTTGCTTCTTCATGAATCCGGCGACCTTGGAGCCGAGGAGCATGTCGCTCAAGCTCACGGTCTCGATCGGTGCGCCCGTCTCGCGTCTGGGAGCACCGACTACCATGTACGTGTCCCGCTCGATCTGCGGCCGGGTGAACGCCTCGATCACCGCCTGGCTCTCGCCGGAGGCGATCGTAGCGCGGAAGCGCGACAACTCCTCCTGGAAACGGTCGATCCAGTGCAGCACGTTGTCGCGGTTCGAGATCATGATGTCGTGCGCCATCTCCGGCGAGCCCGACGCGAGCCGCGTCGTGTCGCGAAAGCCACTCGATGCGAGCGTCGCCAGCTCCGGCCAGGCGGCGCTGCCGAAGACGACGGAGAACAGCGCCGACGACAGCGCGAGCGGCAGGTGGCTGATCGCCGCGACGTAGGCGTCGTGTTCGTCCGCGTCCATGAACGTGACGCTGGCGCCGCAAAGTTGCGCGAGGCCTACGACGGTCTTGACGGCGCCCTCGTCGGCGGTGACTGATGGCACGACGACCCACGTCTTCTCGCGGAACAGATCGGCGTCCGCGGCGTCGATGCCGGGCGTCTCCTTGCCGGCCATCGGATGGCCGCCGACGAAGTGGACGGTGTCGGGCAACAGCTCCTTCGCCCAGCGCATCACGTTGCCCTTCGTGCTGCCGACGTCCGTGACGACGGCGCCGGGCATGAGCGCCGGCGCGATCTCTTCGAAGATCGCCCGCGTCGCGAGGATCGGCGTGGCGACGATCACGAGCCGCGCGTCGCGCACGGCGTCCGCGGCCGTGCGCGCCTCTTCGTCGATGGCGCCGAGCTTCTTCGCGCGCTGCAGCGTGTCACGCGTGCGCGCGGTGCCGGTTACGTGCACCTCGTTGAGATCGGCGCGCTTCACGGCGAGGCCGATCGAGCCCCCGATCAGGCCGAGACCGATGATGGCGATGCGTTCCATGAACCTAACCCCCGGGGAGCGTTCAGGCTTCGTCGGCCGCCTGCAGCAGGGCGAGGCGCTGGTCCGGCGACGCGGCGTCCTGCTCCCTGATCATACGTATGGTATCGGGGTCTGCGCCTGTCCGCGCGACCATGTCTGCGCCGATCTCCGGGTGGTTCTGCAGCCTCCAGAACGCCTGGCGCCATCCGGCCCCCCGCTCGCTGGCGACGCGGCGCCGCAGCGGCGGCGCGAAGAAGCCGAGGAGCACGTGTGCGACGCGCTGCCAGAGCGCCACTCGACCCTTGCCGCAGTCGTGCAGCAGGGCGGCCGCGAACAGCGGCGGATCGTCGTCCGGGCGTGGCGGTGCGGACGCGATGGTAGACCTCGATGCCGTGCTGCTGGTCGCGGAGCATCATCGATTCGAAGACGGCGCGTTGCTGCTCGCCCAGGTAGCGGTAGGCGCCGGCGCGCTCGGTGGGCGCGACATGCGGGCGCAGCGCGCCGAAGAACTGCCGCGCTCGATGCGCCGCGCGGCCAAGCATCAGCCGATGCCCGTCACGAACCGGAGGATGCGGATGGCCGTCGGGCCGATGATCTGCGACAGGGGGCTGTAGCCGGTGACGAACGGCAGGGCGATGAGGAGCATCAGGATGCCGGGGCCGTACTGGCCGAGCTTGGCGAACTCGTCGGACAGGCCGCCCGGAAGGAGCCCGACCGCGACTTTGAAGCCGTCGAGCGGATGGATCGGAACCAGGTTGAAGACGCCGAGGATGACGTTGAGGTAGACGGCGCCGGTGAGAAAGAGGCCGATGTACTCCTGCCGCGTGCTAACGCCGAACACGGAGCCGAAAGGGTTGATGTACGGGACCCAGCCCAGCTTGATCGGCAGCGCCAGCAGGAACGCCGCGACGAAGTTGGAGACCGGGCCGGCGGCCGCGACCAGGAGCGTCGCCATCTTCGGGCTGACCTTGAGTCCGAATGGGTTGAACTGGACCGGCTTGCCCCAGCCGAAGCCTACGAACACCATCATCAACGTGCCGGCCGGGTCCAGGTGCGCCATCGGGTTGAGCGTAACGCGCCCCTGACGGCCAGGCGTGGCATCTCCCAGGGAGCTCGCCATGAACGCGTGGCACGCTTCGTGGAAAGCGATGCCCACGAGCAGAGCGAAGAGCGTCGAGAGGACGAGCGTTAGGAAGAGGGCGTTGTCTTTGCCGATCAGATCGCTGTGGATGAGGATCAACTGTGGGGGGCCTTCGAATCTGTCACTTATGTAACTGATTCCAGTCTAGCATGCGGATCGAAGGGGCAGATATTGCGGGACCGTTGCGGTCGGGGGTCGCGCGAGCTTCGTTCGCACGATCACCTATTGACACCTTTCGGGCGCGCTGGCTAGACTCGCGAGGCCGCCGGATGCCGCGCTCGCGGCTCCGGGTATCGCCGGCGGCGGCGCGTGTGGTCGGGCGGTGGTCTTCTGCTAACCGGTATCGAGGATTCGCTCCTCGAATTCATCACGGGCGTGTACAACGCCATCGGCTGGCCGGGCGTCATCTTCATGATGGCGATCGAGTCGGCCGCGATCCCCCTCCCCAGCGAGCTGATCATGCCGCTGGCCGGCTGGAAGCTGATCGAAGCGAAAGGCCGCGGCCTCGAATGGGTGCTGCTGGCCGGCTTCTTCGGCGCCGTCGGCAACACTGCGGGATCCTGGATCGCCTACTACGCCGGCGCTTACGGCGGACGGCCGTTTGCGGAGAAATACGGCAAGTACATCCTCGTCTCGCGCCACGATCTCGACCTCGCCGACCGATTCTTCAATCGATGGGGCAAGTGGGCGGTCTTCGGGGGGCGCCTGCTCCCGGTGGTGCGGACCTTTATCAGCGTGCCGGCGGGCATTTCGCGCGTACCGATCTGGCAGTTCACGCTCTACACGTTCACCGGCGCGTTCATCTGGTCTACCGGCCTTGCCTATGGCGGGTATAGACTGGGCAAGAACTGGGAGGACCTCCGCACGGCGATGAAGCCGCTGGATTATCCGATTGCGGGTATCATCGTACTTGTGTTGGTCTGGTACGTGATACGTCACGTCAAGAGGGCATGGGGGGATGACGGGCACGAGCCTGGTCCTGCCGAGCCCGCACCATAGCTGCCGGTCCTGGCGGGGTACCGGCGCGAACGAATAATAGGCGCGGCTCATCGTGCTCGCTTCGGCGAGCGAGCCTCCAGGGAGGGAGAACGGACCGCCTATGATCATCGTCCGCGCACTTGCGGTGATCGCCAAACCGGCGATTGTCAGCGGCGTCATCGCCGCGACGGCGGCCGGCGGCTGGTTCGCCTTCGATAATCTTCGGCCGCACGATGGCCCCTCCGCGTTTCAGCAGATTCAGGGCCACGGCCAGCGCCTCCTCGTCAGCGAGTTCGGCGACCGCGCCGACACCATCGTTGCGCTCGATCCGGCGGACGTCGCCGGCGGTCGCACGACGATCGCCACGGTCGACCACGCGGCGGGCTACGGCATTTTCGCGACGCTGGCGCCCGACGGCGAGGCGATCGCGTATACGGCGCTCCCCGCGGATGAGCCGAAGCCCGGTCCCGATTCGCCCGCGCACGCCGCGGTCGTCGACGTGAAGGGCAACGTCACGCCGCTGGCCGATGACGTCGATCTGCTGATCGCGCCCGTCTGGTCGCCCGATAGCAAGTCGATCGTCGTGCGCAAGAATACGCCCGCGCCTGACGCCGCCGGTGCGTTTGAGTTGCTGCTGCTGGGCCGCGACGGCTCGCGCGCGACGCTGACGAGGTGGACGACCGCCGCGGTCTTCCCGATCGCCTTCGCGCCGGACGGGTCGAAGCTCTACTTCGCCACGCTCAACAACGCCGGAACCGACCTCTACAGCATCGCGCCCGACGGATCGGCCGAGACGAAGATCGCCCACATGAGCGACGAGATCGCGCGCGACTGGAAGCTCTCGCCGGACGGTTCGACGCTCGCGTACTCTGTCGCCGAGAGCGGCCGCACGCCGTCGGTGATCGCGAAAACGCTGGACCTGACGACGGGGCTTGCGGCCGACGCGATCGCGCCGGCCGACCTGCAGGCGGGGCCGCCCAGCACCGGCGTCGCGCGCGGCGAGCTGAACCCGGCATGGAAGTCGAATGGTGAGCTGACGATCGCCTCGCTCAACCTCGATGGCGGTGGCAATGCGCTGGCCGTGAACGCGTCGGGCGGCGCCTCGACGATCACGGCGAACGACGCCCGCATCGACCTGCCGCTCGGCTGGTCGCCGGACGGTGCGACGCTGGCCGTGCGCGCGATAGACGGCAAGACGCCGTCCGAAGCGAGCGAGAGCCACGTCGAGCTGGTGCGCGACGGCGCGCGCGACCGTGTGTCGGACAGCGCCGACGTCCAGATCGTGGGGTGGCTGCGGTGATGGGCGGTTGGAGATTAGCGATGAGGGTCTGGAAGCTGATCGCCGCGCTCACACTGGTGTGCGCAACGATCGTGCCGGTGCTGGTGCGGCCCGCGCCCCCGGTGCGCGCGTGCGCCTTCGTTGATCCGCCCCTGACCTATGAAGACACAGAAGACCGGCAGTTGTACATGCACGCGATGGAACTGGCCGGCTTCGACATGCTGTTTCCCAAGGACCCGTTCTTCTCGCAGCCGTCGATCGGCATCGGACCACGCGAATCACGCGTCAGCTCGCCGGATATCTACGTGCCGCCCACGCTGCTGAAGGCGATCAGCTGGATCGAAAGCTCATCGTCGCAGGGGGCGCCGAATCTGCCGTTTGGGGCGATCGGCCCGGCGCTCGTCTCGTTCGACTGCGGCTACGGCATCGCGCAGGTGACCAGCGGCATGACCGTGCCGATGGGCGAGAGCAATCAGCCGACGGACCAGCAGGCGCTCGTCGCCACGCATTTTGCCTACAACATCGGGCGTGGCGCGGCGATCCTCATCGACAAGTGGAACGCCGCCCCGGACGCGCGGCCGATCGCCGGCATCGACACGAACGCCGATCCGCACATCGTCGAGAACTGGTATTTCGCGGTGTGGAGCTACAACGGCTTCACGGGCCCGGGCGCGAACCGCAGCAACCACCCGATGGATCCCGTGTACGGCTCCTGGCCTCGCACGCCGTACAGCTGCGGTCCGCAGAACGATGGTCTGGGGCACGACCGAAGCCGCTATCCGTACCAGGAACTGGTATACGGCTGCGCCGCGCACCCGCCGATGGTGAAGACCGCTGGCGTGGTCGCCGCGTCAACGAATCCTGATCTCGAGGCGGCGGCGGTGTCGCCGACACCTGCTGCGACCCAGAGCGCGGGGGCGACACCGGCCAGCAGCCACCCGACGCCCGCCGCCAAGCCCCTCGCGCCGACCACGAACGCGCTGACGCTGCCGCTCTGGCAGGCGATGGACGCGACGCTGCCGGACCTCAACAACCCCTACTGGCGTGCGCCGCTGGACCTGCAGAACTTCCAGTATCCGTACAACAAGATGGACATCCCGACGCCCAAACCGCAGCACGCCGACCCGACGGCGCGCCCGAGCTCCGCTATGCTCGCACAGGTGCTCGGCGCGCCGAAGATCGCGGTCGACCGGCCGATCGTGCTCGTCAACGTGCGCCCGAACCAGTCCGCCACACCGGCCGAGGTGCGAATCTCGAACACTGGGACCGGCATCATCCCGTGGCGGGTCAGCTCCAACAAGGCGTGGATCAGGGTGTCGAACCAGGCCGGCGTCGCCGTCGGCAGCGACCTCCCGTGCCAGCCGACGTCGCCGTGCGAACGCACGGCGGTCCTCAGGATCTCGGTGGATCCGTCAAAGGTGCTCGGCAGCGATGCCGCCGTCGTGCATGTCCAGGGCCTGGGGCCGGGCGGGAGCGGCGCCGACATCGCGGTCTTCGTCCGCGTCAACGTCGCCGTCGGCGTCCCCGGGACGACGCGGAACTGAGACCTGCCCCCGGCTCCGGGTTTGATCGCGCACCACATGCGCCCTACGATGTACAGCGATGACGACCGAAGCCGCCACTCCATCCGCCGAACTCGAGGCGTTTCTCGCCGAGCTTGACGCCTGCCTCGACGAGATGCGGCCGTATGTGCACTCGCACGGCGGCGAGCTGAACCTGGTCGAGTGGATCCCGGACGAGGGGCGCCTGCGCCTGCAGCTCGCGGGCTCGTGCCAGGGCTGCCCGATGAGCATGGTGACCATGAAGCTGGGGATCGAGCGCATCGTGCAGGATCGGTTCCCGCAAGTGCTGGTCGTCGAAGCGATCAAGGTCGACGACTTCGAGTACCCGGAGCTGGGCGCGGACCTGGCGACGTAACCACCCAGGCGGCTTAACCATCAATCTCGCTGCGTGTCCCCGTCATTCGGCGGGAGCAGGACGGCCCCCTCCCGGTCGGGCCGTTCGCCTCTACCCCGACACGGCCCGCACGCTCACGATGTTCTGTGGTCCTGACGGGGCGCCTGCTCCGTGTCGGGCGCCTCAGTGATGGGGAGGTTGCCATGAGGGCACGAAGACTGGCAGGGATGCTGCAGGTTGCGGCCGTCATCAGTGTGGCGGCGTTCGTCGCGATAGGAGCGCTGTCCGCGTTCACCGGCACGGCATCGGCTGAGATCAGCGGGCCGTGCGGTGCGACGCTGAACGGCGTCGACGTCAAGGGCGTCTCCAGCGGCAACCGGGACAACGACATCAAGGTCAGCAAGGACTCGAAGGTGCCCTTCGTCTTCACGTCGGCGAAGGGCTTCAAGTCGCACAAGATCCAACTCGAATTCCTCGACCAGCGCCGGACGGTATCGGAGAAGACCGACGACGGGGCGATGTCGTTCACGGACACGGCAAACGTCGATGATTACGCGTTTTGGGGCGTCGGTCTCTACAAGGTCGTCGGCGTTGCGACACTGACGGACGGCACGACGTGCTCCGGAGCCGCAACGGTCAACGTTGACGGCAACCCGCTGACGACGGTCGCGGGAGTTGCGGCGGCCGGCACGGTGGCCGTGGCGACCGTTGGCGCTCTCGCCACCGGCCTCGCGTCATCGAGCGCGAGCGCTGGCGGGCTCAAGCCCATGCAGGACGTCATGGACGAATTGATGGACATATCGAACGAGGTGGATGCCGCGCGGATGCGCGCTGAGCACCTTCGGACTGCCAACGCCGCCTTCGGCGTGGCGCGGGCCTTCGGTTGCATCGTCGTCGCGGCGCTGGCTCTGCTCATGTTGCCCTTCGCCGCGATCTCCGGCGGATCGGGTGGCTCGGGCGGCGCCGTGCCGCCCACAGGCGGCCCTGCCGCCCCGCAACGCCTGCCCCGTGCGCGCTGGATGCCGCGGATCACGCTGCTGGGCCTGCTGAGCGGATTGCTCGCCGGCGCCGGCGCCGTTGTGCTGCTCCAGCAGTATGCGATCGAGTACCCGACATTGGCGGCGGCCGTCCGCAACGTCGTGATCGCCGTGGTCCTCTACGGCGTCGTCGTGCCGACGATCGGGCGCACGGCCGCGGTCCTGCGTCTCAACGGCCGCATCGCGAAGCTGGAGCGCAAAGCAGCTGGCCAGTAGGGGTCCGCGCCGGCCAACAAGGGTTGACAGCCGCCCTCGCAGTGAGCTAGGATCGTCGTCGGCACTAGTGAGTGCTCACTCACTAAGCCGTTTAGAGGTCAAATCGTGGTCCAGCAGCGGGCCCGCAGACTTCCCGCCGACAAACGCAAGCGCCAGATCATCGAGAGCGCGCGCGGCGTGTTCGCATCGCAGTCGTACGCCCGCGTCGGCACCGCCGACCTGGCTCGCGCCGCCGGCATCTCCGAGCCGGCCCTGTACAAGCACTTCGCCGGCAAGAAAGAGCTGTTCGTCGCGACGATCCGCGCGACGGGTCCGCGTCTGCTCAAGATCTGGGAAGACATCTCCGTCGACTACGAGGACCCGATCGAGACCCTGTGGGCGATTGGCGTCTACTACTACGACCACCTCGAATCGCACTCGGCCAACATGAAGCTGCAGTTCCGCGCGCTGTCGGAGGCCGACGACCCGGATATCCAGTCGGCGCTGCACGACAACTTCGAAGCCTTCGTCGACTTCGTCGCGGACACGCTCGACGAGGGCAAGGCGCGCGGCGTCGTGAGGCGCGACGTCGACACGCGGCTCATCGCGTGGCAGTTCCTCGGCATCGGCATGACGCTGGACCTGATGAACATGCTTGGATTCAAGGACGAGATGAACCGTACACGCGCCGATATCTGGGGCCGTGTGTATGTGGAAACCGTGCGGCGGAAGGATGTGCGCGGTCCGCGGTACGTGACGGCCGAAGGCACGCCGATGCGCGCGCCGGAAGGATCCGGGTAATCGACACACTGTGGAGAAGATCGACGAATGTGTACGCAGATGGCTTCTAGGTTCTCGGTTCTAGGCTCTGGTGCCGCCTGATGGATTTTCGCGACACGCCCGCTGAAGCCGCATTCCGCGCCGAGGTGCGCGCGTTTATCGAACAGGAGTGCCCCGCCGGGATCAAGCGGCGCGGGCTGCGTGCGGCGTTCGGCGGCGGCGCCTGGGACGATGTCCGCATGTCGCGCCCGGAGTACTTCGCGCGCAACGCCGAGTGGGTGAAGAAGCTCGCGACGCACGGCTGGATCGCGCCGGCGTGGCCCAAGGAGTACGGCGGCGCGGGCATGACCGTGATGGAGCAGTTCATCTTCAGCCAGGAGATGTCGCTCTCCGGCGCTCCCCGAGGCGGCAACTTCGGCATCGGTACCGGTTGGGCCGGACCCACGATCATCCTCTACGGCACCGACGAGCAGAAGCAGACGTACCTGCCGGGCATCGTGCAGGGCGATGACGTCTGGTGCCAGGGCTTCAGCGAACCCGGCGCTGGCAGCGACCTGGCCGCCGTGCAGACGCGCGCCATCAAGGACGGCGACGACTACGTCGTCAACGGGCAGAAGATCTGGACGTCCGGCGCGCACGTCGCGAAGTACATGATCCTGCTCGCGCGGAGCGACCCGGACGCGCCGAAGCACAAGGGCATCAGCTACTTCATCCTCGATATGAAGTCGCCGGGTATCAGCGTGCGGCCGCTGGTCAACATGGCGAACAACCACGACTTCAACGAAGTGTTCTTCGACAACGTGCGCGTGCCTGCGAAGAACATGATCGGCGAAGAGAACCGAGGTTGGTACGTCGGCACGACGACGCTCGACTTCGAGCGCTCCGGCATCGCCACCAGCATCTCGCACTCGTTGATGGTGCGGGACCTCGCGAACTTCGCGCGCGAACACAAAGATGATGACTGCATCTCGAAGAATCCGGGCCTGAAGATCGAAATAGCCGACCGCATGATCGAGGCGGGCGTCGAGGAGATGCTGTCATACCAGGTGATCTCCATGCAGAACCGCGGCCTCCTGCCGAACAAGGAGTCGTCGATCGCGAAGCTGTTCTCGTCGGAGTTGGACGTGCGTATCGCCAACAGTGCTATGAAGATGCTGGGCCTGTACGGACAGTTGAACAGCGGAAGCGCGCATGCCGCTCTGGGCGGGCGCGTCGAAAGCACGTATCTCTACGCGACGACCAGCACCGTGGGCGGCGGGACGAGTGAGATCCAGCGCAATATCATCGCATCGCGCGGTCTCGGGATGCCGAGAGCATAGTCACAGTCACTAGTCACAAGGAGACCAGCTCATGAACTTCAAGGATTCACCCGAAGAGGCCGCGTTTCGCAAGGAAGTGCGTCATTTCGTTGATACCGAGATCAAGTCCGAGCTGAAGAGCGGCGAGATGATGGAGACGGGCCTGTATCGCGGCGCGTTCGAGCGGCTGAAGGATGTGCGCGCAAAGCTCTCGAAGCGTGGCTGGATCGCACCCGCATGGCCGAAGGAGTACGGCGGCGCGAGCCTCACAGTGATGCAGCAGTTCATCATGAGCGAGGAGTTCGCCGAGAACCGCGTGCCCCCGGTCGGCGGCATGGGCGTTTCGATGATCGGCCCGACGCTGATCACCCATGGCAACGAGGAGCAGAAGAAGGAGCACCTCGGCCGCATCCTCTCCGGCGAAGTGCAGTGGTGCCAGGGGTTCAGCGAACCCGGATCGGGTTCCGACCTCGCGTCGCTGCAGACGCGTGCCGTGAAAGACGGCGACGACTACGTGATCAACGGCCAGAAGATCTGGACGTCGGGCGCCTCGTACGCGCACTGGATGTTCATGCTGGCGCGCACAGATCCGGAGGCGCCAAAGCACAAGGGCATCAGCTACTTCATGGTGGACATGAAGTCGCCAGGCGTAGAGGTGCGTCCGCTGACGAACCTCGCGAACCAGGACATGTTCAACGAGGTCTTCTTCCAGGACGTGCGTGTGCCGGCGAAGAACATCGTCGGCGAGTTGAACCGCGGCTGGTACGTCGGCACGACAACGTTGGACTTCGAGCGGTCCAGCATCGGCAGCGCGGTGGGGCTGAAGCTGCAGCTGGACGAGCTCGTGAAGTACGCGAAGGAGAACGAGGCGGCGGGCAGCAGCCGCACGGGCTACCTGTCGTCGGTCAAGGCGGAGCTGGCGGATCGCTACGTCGAAGCGACGGTCGCGAAGATGATGTCGTACCGCGTGGTAACGATGCAGGCGAAGGGCCTCATCCCGAACCACGAGGCGTCGATGACGAAACTCTTCGCGTCGGAGCTGGCGCAGCGCATCGCCCGCACGGGCGTGAAGGTGCTCGGCCTGTACGGCCAGCTCTACGGTGCCGGCGCGCCGATGCGCGGCCGCTACGAGAGCTCGTACATGACGTCGCTCGCGTCCACCATCGCCGGCGGCACCAGCGAGATCCAGCGGAACATCATCGCGACGCGCGGGCTGGGGCTACCGCGGGATTAGTCATGGGGCACTACCACGTGAGCGCGAGCTTTTCAGCCCGCGGTGGCGCGGAAATGAAGGCTCGTACGGAGCGTGAAGACACAGGAACGTAGCGCGGGCTTCAGTCCGCGCGGGGTGAGCTAGGAGACCAGACCATGGATTTCAACGACGCGCCACAAGAAGCCGCCTTCCGAAAGGAAGTGCGAACGTTCATCCAGGCCGAGGCGCCGAAGCCAAAGCCGGGCCAGTCGAGCGAGGAAGCGCTCATAGCAGGGTGGCAGGCGAACCAGGAATGGTTCCACAAGCTCGGCAACAAGGGCTGGATCGCGCCGGCGTGGCCGAAGGAGTACGGCGGCGCCAGCATGAGCACCGTCGAGCAGTTCATCTTCAATGAAGAGATGGCGCTTAACAAGGCGCCGCGCCCGCTGCACATGATCATCGGCCTGGGCATGGCCGGTCCGACGCTGATCGTGCACGGCACGGAGGAGCAGCGGAAGAAGTACCTGCCCGGCATGCTTTCGGGCGACGACATCTGGTGCCAGGGCTACAGCGAGCCCGAAGCGGGCTCCGACCTCGCGTCGCTGAAGACACGCGCAGTGCGCGACGGCGACGACTACGTGATCAACGGCCAGAAGACCTGGACCACGCTGGCCCACATGGCCCGCTACATGATCCTGCTGACGCGCACGGACCCCGACGCGCCGAAGCACCGCGGCATCACGTACTTCATTCTCGACATGAAGTCGCCCGGCGTGGACGTGCGGCCGCTCTACAACCTGGGCGACAGCCACGAGTTCAACGAGGTCTTCTTCGAAAACGTCCGCATCCCGAAGGACAACGTGATCGGCGAGGAGAACCGTGGCTGGTACTCCGCCGTCACGACGCTGGACTTCGAGCGCTCGAGCATCGGCTCGGCGACGGGCATGAAGCAGCACGTCGAGGAGTTGATCGAGTACGCGAGGGCGCACGCGGGCGATCCGACGAGCACCCTGAAGACGAACCCGATGCTGCGCTACGAACTCTCCGACCGCATGATCGAAACCGAGGTCGCCCGCATGCTCTCGTACCGCGTGGCGTCGATGCAGGCCCGCGGGCTGATCCCGAACTACGAGGCATCGTCGCTGAAGCTCTTCTCGACGGAGCTGAACCAGCGTATCGCCAAGTCGGCGGTCCACATCCTGGGCCTGTACGGCCAGCTCCGCGGCGACGAAGCGCCGATGAAGGGCCGCTGGCTCGGCGTGTTCCTGCGCTCGGCCGCCTTCACGATCGAGGGTGGCACGTCCGAGATCCAGCGGAACATCATCGCCCAGCGCGGTCTGGGCTTGCCGAGGGACTAGGGCGATAGGAGCCCACACACATGAGGTTTAAGTTCACCGCAGAGCAAGAGGCCTTTCGCGCCGAGGTCAACGCGTTCCTCAAGGACGCGCTGCCGCCGGATTGGGAGGGCGCCGACGATCCCATCGACGACGAGGAGTACGAGTTCGGGCGCGCCTTTCTGAAGAAGCTCGAGCCGAAGCGCTGGATCGCGCCTGCGTGGCCGAAAGAGTACGGCGGGCTCGCCCTCTCGCACTGGGACCAGGTGGTCTACAACGAGGCGATGGGCTACGCCCGCGCGCCGATCGTCAACACCGCCGCCGTCGGCTACCTCGGCCCGACGGTCATCCTCTACGGCACCGAGGAGCAGAAGGCGCAGCACCTGCCGGGCATCACATCAGGCGACGTCGTCTGGTGCCAGGGCTACAGCGAGCCGAACTCCGGATCCGATCTGGCGTCGCTGCAGACGCGCGCGGTAAAGGACGGCGACGAATTCATCCTCAACGGGCAGAAGATCTGGACCAGCCAGGCGCACTACGCCGACTGGATGTTCGTCCTCGCGCGCACCGACCCGGATGCGCCGAAGCACCGCGGCATCAGCTACTTCCTGATGGACATGAAGACGCCTGGCGTCAGCGTGCGACCCCTGATCAATATGGGGGGCGGCGAGGGCTTCAACGAAGTGTTCTTCGACAACGTCCGCATTCCCAAGTCGGGGCTGCTCGGCGAAGAGAACCGCGGCTGGTACATCGCGACGACGACGCTCGACTTCGAGCGCTCGGCGCTCGGCGGCTCGTCGCGGCAGCAGCGCGCGCTCGAGGACCTCACGCGCATTGTGAAGACGGAACGCGAGGCGGGCACCGGCGCGTTGCCGTGGGACAAGCCGACGGTGCGGCACGCCATCGCCGACCTGTGGCTGTCGCTCGACATCGCGCGACTGCTCTCGTACCGCGTCGTCAGCATGCAGTCGCGAGGCCTCGTGCCGAACTACGAGGCTTCGATCATCAAGGTCTTCAGCACCGATTACGTGCAGCGCCAGGCGCGCGTCGGTCTCGGCCTTCTGGGGCTGTACGGCGGTCTCTGGGGCGACGGCCCGTGGGCGAAGCTGCACGGCCGCTTCGCGAGGACGTACGTCGCGACCGTCGGCACGGCGATCGCCGGCGGCACGACGGAGATCCAGCGGAACATCATCGCCCAGCGCGGGCTGGGAATGCCGCGGCAGTAGAAACCTGCAGCCGCGGAAGAGTGAGCAAGATGGATTTCAAAGACAGCCCTGAAGACGCAACGTTCCGCACCGAAGTGCGCGAGTTCCTGAAGGCCGAACTCCCTAAGGACCTGCGCGCGGCCGACGACGCGATCCTCGGCGTCGGTCTTGGCGAGGACGAGCGGGAGCGCGACTGGCTGCGCACGCTCGTCGAAGCGCGGATGGGTCGCGCCCGCATGGCCGAAAGCGTTCGGCGGCGCCGGGCTCTCGGTGATGCAGCAGTTCATCTTCAACGAGGAGATCGCGCGCGCCGCCGCACCGCGCCCCAACTTCCTCGCCATCGGCCTCGCCGGTCCCACAATCATCGTGCACGGCACGGAGGAGCAGAAGCGCGAGCACCTGTCGGGCATCCTGTCCGGCGAGAACTTCTGGTGCCAGGGATTCAGCGAGCCTGGCGCCGGCTCCGACCTCGCGGCGCTGCAGACGCGCGCAGTGGTCGACGGCGACGACTACATCATCAACGGCCAGAAGATCTGGACGTCGGGCGCGCACCGTTCGCAGCGGATGATGCTGCTGGCACGCACGGACACCGAGGCGCCGAAGCACAAGGGCATCAGCTACTTCCTGCTGAACATGAAATCGCCGGGCATCACGGTGCGGCCGCTGACGAACATGGCCGATACGCCGAGCTTCAACGAGGTCTTCTTCGACAACGTGCGCGTGCCGAAGAGCGACATGCTCGGCGAGTTGAACCGCGGTTGGTACGTCGCGACGACCACGCTCGACTTCGAGCGCTCCGGCATCATCAACGCCGTGTCGTTGCAGACGATCGTGAAAGAGCTTGCGGACTTCGTGCGTCAACGGAAGGGCGTGCGCGACGACGCGGGCCTGGAGTCGGTTCGGCAGGAGCTGGCCGATCGCGCGATCGAGGCCGAGATCGCGATCGTCTTCTCCTACCGCGTCGTCACGATGCAGGCGAAGGGCATCGTGCCGAACCAGGAGGCATCGATCACCAAGCTGTTCGCCTCCGAATTGGTGCAGCGCCTCGCCCGCACCGCCGTGAAGCTCGGCGGGTTGTACGGACAGCTTCGTGAGGGCTCGCCGCACGCGCCGTTCAGCGGCCGGCTCGACGCGATGTACCGCATCGCCGTCGGCTCGACGCTTGCGGGCGGCACCAGCGAGATCCAGCGCGGCGTCATCGCCCAGCGCGGGCTCGGGATGCCGCGGGATGTGGTAGTGAAGTGGAAGCGGAACAGCCAGTGTGCGGTCAGGTTCGACGTATGCGGTTGGCACGCGTCGAACAGCGATGAAACGCATCGCCTCCGCTGCCGCAATCGCGCTCGCGATCTACGGGCTGGCCGTGGGCGCGGGCTCGCTGCTGTACGCGACGGGCGCCATCGCCACGGGCGCGACGCACAACGACTGCGACCGCGCCGTCATCGCGCGGACGCTGGGCAAGGCGGAAGACGATGTCACGCAGCAGGAGTTGAAGGCCGAGACGCAGAAGTGCCTCAGCGGGCACGCGCTGTCGAAGGTTGAGGCCTTCCGCAGCGAATACCTGTTCTGGTCGGCGTGGCCGGCGGTGATCTGCGCGCTCGTGTTCATCGCCTGGCCGCTGTGGGGGCGCATCCTCCACAACCAGGAGCTGGCGGACCGCGCCGAGGAGGCGCGCCGGCTGGGGATGGGGACGTGAGGACGCCGGAAGGGCGACGCGAGAAGCGGGAAACGGGAGGCATGAGAAACGCAACATGACGGCGGGTTCGCAACCCGTACGGACAGGACGTCAGTCCTCCCGGCCAACAACACAGGGGACGACTTCCGCCTAAGGCGGATCAATTGCATAATCGAGAGCCGAAAAAGCGAAAGGGGAACGCACCATGGACCTGGGTCTGTCCGAAGAACAAGAACTGCTGAAGAACGCCGCGCGCGACTTCCTGGAGAAGGAGTGCCCGGAGACGCTCGTGCGCGCGATGGAGGACGACGAGAAGGGCTACTCGCCCGACCTCTGGAAGAAGATGGCCGAGCAGGGCTGGCAGGGGCTGCTGATCCCCGACAACTACGGCGGCGCCGGCTTCGGCTACCTCGACCTGATCATCCTCATCGAGGAGTTCGGCCGGGCGCTGGTGCCGGGACCGTTCCTCTCGACGCAGGTCGGCGGCGTGCTGCCGCTGCTCGAGGCCGGCACCGACGATCAGAAGAAGCAGTACCTGCCGCAGATCGCCAGCGGCAACGCCATCTGGACGCTCGCCTACACCGAGCCGTCCGCCCGCTTCGACACCGAGGGCGTGGCGCTCGAGGTGAAGGAAGACGGCGCCAACGTCGTGCTGAACGGCACGAAGCTCTTCATCCGCGACGCGAACGTCGCCGACTTCTTCACGGTCGTCGGCCGCAAGCCCGGCACGAAGGGCGATGACGGCGTCACGCTCGTCATCGTCGACGCGAAGTCGTCCGGCATCAGCCAGACGCAGCTCAAGACGATCGCCGCCGACAAGCAGGCCGAGGTGAAGTTCGAGAACGTGAAGGTGCCGAAGGCGAACGTCATCCCGGGCGGCGCGGCGTCGCTGAAGAAGGTCCAGCGCAAGGCCACGGTGCTGGAGTGCGCGTACCTCGTCGGCCTGGCGCAGATGGACTTCGAGATCAGCGTCCAGTACGCGAAGGACCGCATCCAGTTCGGCCGGCCCATCGGCTCGTTCCAGGCGATCCAGCACAAGGCCGCCGACATGGTGACGGACGTCGACGGCGCGCGCTTCATCATGTACCGCGCGGCGTGGTCGGCGGACCAGGACGAGGCCGACGCCGACATCAACGTGCACATGGCGAAGGCGTGGTGCAGCGAGGCGACGCGGCGCGTGGTCGCGCACGGCCAGCAGATCCACGGCGGCATCGGCTTCACGAAGGACTACAAGGTCCAGCTCTACTTCCGCCGCCAGAAGGCGTCGGAGCTGGCCTGGGGCGACAGCGACTACCACCGCGAGCTCGTCGCGTCGCAGCTCGCGATCTAGCCGGCACGATCCACGAAGAGCACGAAGGAAGGGCCGTCCGAAAGGGCGGCCCTTCTTGTTCCTTGCGTGTTAGTGAGGCCTGAAGCTGACGTCGCGTGGCTTCAGTGCGATGTGCCAGAGCCTACTGACGTGGACGCTGGCTCACCCGCAGTCGGTTAGGTCGTAGTACGTCGATCACAGATGTCTGTGCCAATCGATCCGATTGAGTCGCACTACCGCTGCAGGAAAGGTCAGATCCACGGAGCGGTAGTCGTCGGACTCTGCCACATATCAACGTACGCGTAGCTCCGTCGGGCAGCGGACGCAAACCTAGACGATGCAGGGGCGAACCAACTCAATGCAAGGCATCCAGTTGCGATCGACGAGAATCGTGTCCGTAGCCAGGAGCACTCCGCGGCCCATTCGTATTGCTTGGCCATCGAGCACTGCATGTCGGCCGTTGCAGAGCATGTCGACCCGACCCTGGTGATCCGCGATGGTTGAATGCCGAGCGACCGAGTCGCATTTCGATCAGGATCGCGCCAGGAACGCGCGGATCATCGAGCCTCACTTTAACGACGGGCCCCGATCTATCCGTGTCGGCGCTGGCTACTTCAACGTCCGTCCGTGCATGGTTCCCGCCGCCTTTCGGTCCGAGCAGTCGACTCCTTCAGGTTGTAAGTTGGCTCGCCAGATCACGGTGCCACCCTTACATCGGGTTCTCGGCCTCCAACCTCCGCCAGCACTCATCGACCCCGGCGCGATGCCTTCGCGCGCCATGCGCGCTGTGATCGCCTGCAGCGCGGCGTTCGCGGGCGTCGGCACGCCGTGGAGGCGGCCGAGCAGCGCGATCTCGCCGTTGAGGTAGTCGGTCTCGATGCTGCCGGCGCTGCGCGCGAGGCTCTGCCACGTCGATCCGCCTGCGCGACGCGTGACCGGCGATCTCGCGCATCGGCGACATCGACGTGCGGCGCTCGCTCATCTCGGCTTCGGAGGCCCAGTCGATGCCGGCGGCGCGGTAGCAGGCGATCGCTTCGTCGCGCACGCGAGCGTACAGCGGGCGCGCGTCGCCGTCGAGCCCGCACGCCGCCTGGATGGCGTTGCCGAGGTTCGAGAGCAGCTTGGCGTAC
This sequence comes from uncultured Chloroflexia bacterium, assembly GCA_963743185.1. GTDB lineage: Bacteria > Chloroflexota > Dehalococcoidia > DSTF01 > JACRBR01 > JANXYW01. The sequence goes on from CAVUOT010000016.1 coordinate 32,248, forward strand.
TTCCAGCGCATGATGTCCGGCGTCGCGTGCGCGCTGAGGCCCGACGCGTCGAGGTCCGCCGTGATGCGCGCGATCAATGCGTCGTCGCCCGACGGGTAGCGGCCCGCATCGAGGATGCCGCTGACCGGCGCGCAGTGCGCCTGCACGACGCCCGGCTCGAGGTAGGTCGCGGGCAGCAGCACCAGCATCGCGTACACGTGCGCGAAGCGCTGCGCGCGGCGAGGCGCTCGTTCTCGACGCCGTTCTGCGCGCAGACGACGGGCACGTCCGGCCCGGCCGCGGCGCGCAGGTCGTCGAGCGCCGCCTCGGTGTGCTGGGTCTTCATCGTGAGGAGCACGACGTCGTCGGCGGTGAACCGCAGCTTCGGACGGATGCGCGACGGCGGCGATGGCGAGCGTGACCGTTTCGTCGGGCGTCTGCAGCGTGAGGCCGTGCGCGCGGACGCGTCGAGGTGCGGGCCGCGCGCGATGAGTGCGACGTCGTGCCCGTGCTGGAACAGCCGGGCGCCGATCACGCCGCCGACCGCGCCCGCGCCGTAGATGATGTAGCGGGTCATGGTTGATTCTGCACTACCGAGGCGCCGAGGCACAGAGGGAGGAGATGATTGGAGACCGGGACCGGCGATACAGAAGGGCCGCTCATTTCGAGCGGCCATTCTGACTCACTGGCTTGTCGCTTGTCGCTTGCGCCGCTACTTCGCGACCTTGATCACCTTCGTCTTGGCGATCTTGTCGTGCCAGCCGTCGTGCTTGGGGTCCCAGAGCATCCAGAAGAAGCCGAGGTACAGCGGGATCGCCGACACCATGTAGCCGACGTAGCGCAGCGCCGCGCCGCCCATGTCGAGCAGTTCACCGGTCTCCGCGCTCACGACCTTCAGCCCCATCACCTGCTTGCCCACGGTCTGCCCGGTCGACGTCCAGAAGTAGACCTGGTAGCCGATGCCGGCGACCAGCGCGAGCAGGTATGCGAGCGGCATCGGCAGGATCATCGCGACGATCGCCGTCGGCACACCGATGATGATCGCGTCGATGAGCCCTGCGACGAAGCGCGTGCCGAAATCGGCCGACACCGTCTCCATCGATACGTGGCCGCCACCGGCCATGGTCTGATCAGCTTGCATAGGCCCTCCAATCTCCACTGCCGCCCGGCGGCGATACGACCGCCCATCGGCGGTCCGTCCGGGAGGATCATCGGCCGAAACCGGCCAAACGAGAGACGCGGGATTACCCCAACACCGTCGCCAGCCAGAACTCGGCGAACGCGGGCGCGTCGACGGAGGTGACGATCTCAGCTTCGTGGCCGGCCGCGGCGTCGATAAAGGTGCGGACGTGGCCGTGGTGCATCGCGACGGTGACGCGCGCCGTCTGCGACGTGACGAACCGGCGCCCCGCATCGACCATGCAGGCGACGGTCAGCGGGTCGTGCAGCAACGCCACGTACTCGGGCGGGACGAGGCCGCGGGCGGAGGCGTGCAGCCGCACCGTCCAGATATCGATCTGGCGCGCCAGCTCCCGGCAGAGCGCGTCGCCCTTGCGCAGCCGGTCGAGGTGCGACGCCGTGAGCCACGTGCCCATCGTCACGTCAGCGGGCACGTACAGCGTCGGGATGCCGGCGCTCAGCGCGCGCAGCGACGCCGGTTGGTCGACGTTCAGGTTGTGGTCGATCGACGGCGGCAGTGTCACGCCCAGAAAGTCGACCGGCGCGAACACGCCGCCCATCACCGTCAGCCGCGGCACCGCCTGCGCGAACCCTGGGTCGCGCTCAAGCGCCGCCGCCACGTTCGACTGCATGCCGACGGTCGCCACCTCGTAACCGTGCGCCGCGCACTCGTCGACCAGCAATGTCACGCCGTCGCGATCGGACAGCGGCAGGTCGGCGCTGACGTCGCCGAGCATCGCGTCTTCGTGGCCCGCCTCCGGGTTGCGCAGCGGCTGGCTCTGCTCGCCGCGCTCGCCCGCCGCCACCTCGATATCGTCGCGCCCCGCGAGCAGCAGTAGCTTCTTGGCGATGCGCGCGCGCCGCGCCGTGTCGCCGGAGACGGTCGTGACGGCGCGCAGGTCGAGGTCCGGATGCCGGAGCGCGAACGCGAGCGCCAGCGCGTCGTCGACATCGGTGCCGATGTCGGTGTCGAGGATGAAGGAGACGGTCATGCTGCTATCGTACGCGGCCGCGGCGCGTGGCGGCAGGACGCCGGGCGTGACGCGCTACGCGCAGGTCCGGCGCAACGTTAACACGCGATGACCGCCGCTTAATGCCCCTTAACACGCGTGGGCGTATCATCGCTCTCAGACATATGTGTGAACCAACCGGCGTGCTAGCGCGCGTCGAGTGGCCGGGAGGCTGGACGAGGCGGGGTGTCCGGCCTCCCTCTTTGCTCGTCGCCGGACCCGGATGCGGCACACCGCCGGAAACGCCGGTACGAGCGGCCCGGCGCCGCATGTTGCGTGTGTTCTCCCTGTGCGGGACACTTGCCACATCGGCGAACCGAATTCGGGAGCGAATGCGACCTCCCGCGAGGTCACCACATGTCCGCACGTCCATACCGTCTGGGCAAGCGCCAGGCCGAGATCGACAACACCCGCGAGCGCATCGTCGATGCAGCCTGCGCACTGTTTGGCGAGAGCGGGTTCTACGAGGTCACCCTTGCTGACGTCGCGAAGCGCGCGAGCGTTTCACGCGCAACGGTGTACTACCAGTTCGAATCGAAGTTCGGGCTGCTCGACGCTGTACACGCCGCCGCGATGCAGCGCGCCGGTTACGATCGGATACGCCGTGCGCGCGAGCACAACGATGCGGCCCTGGGCGCGCGCCTCTACGTGAGAGAAGTGTGCATGTTCTGGTCGCGCGAGCACGCGCTGTTTCGAAACATCATCGGCCTGGCCGCAGTGGATCAAGACGCGAGACGCGCGGTCGATCGTTACGACGGGCGGCGCAGAGAGCTCATCACGTGGCTCGTCAAACGGCTGGAAGATCAGGGAAAGTTGCGCAAGAGCGTCTCGCAGAGGCACGCCGTGGATGTGCTGTGGATGCTTACCGGCTTTCGCGCGTTCGACCAGCTGCACTCGGGCAGCGGCCTCTCGGCGCGCGCAACGGCGACGCTGCTCAGCGACCTCGCGACAGCCGCGCTGATCGAGCCGCCCGCGGTGTAACGCGTCCTGGTAATGTGGCGCAGCCGTCCTTGGCTGCGAGGGCCGTCAGGCATCAGCCGCGGCGTTCGCGGTCTTCGCCTTCTTCCTCGCGTTCGCGCCGCTCGGCCGCTTCCTCTTCGTCGACGAGTTCCGCCGCTCCCGCTTCGACGTCGCGCTTGATGTCCGCCGGCTGCGGAATGCGCGCCTCCATGACGTCGCCCAGGATGGCGTAGCGGTTGATGCCCAGGTAGTGCAACGGGCGCTCTTCCGGGTCGGCGAGGAGCCACGTCTCGTCGAACGCGTCCTTCTCCGCCTGCACGGCGACGACCTTGCCCACGAACAGCGTGTGGTCGCCGACACGATACGCGTCCTGCACGCCGCACTCGATCCAGCCGACGCAGCCTTCAAGCAGCGGCGCTTCGATGCGGCGCGCGCGGAACGTCGGCAGCTTGGTCAGCTCGAACTTGTTCAGCTCCGTGCCGCTGACGCTGCCCAGGTACTGGACGTGGTGCAGCAGCTCGCGCGTCGGGATGTTGAGCGCGAACTCCTCGCTGAACTTGATCATGTCGTGCGTGTGCCGCGCCGGATGTACGGCGATGCCGATCAGCGGCGGGTCGATACTGAGCGGCGTGGCGAACGCCTCAGGCATGACGTTCTGCGCGCCGTGCCACGCGGTCGTGATCAGCGCGACGGGCCCGCCGCCGAGCAGCCGCCGCGCGTCGCGCTCGTCAATCGTGTGCCTCATGCGGTCATCGTACGCGATGGCCGCGCGACGAGCGACCGCTTCGCCTGCACGGTACGATGATGCCCGGAGGCCCACGCTTGACGCGCATCGCCTATCTCGACTGCTTCGCGGGCATCAGCGGCGACATGCTGCTGGGCGCGCTGCTCGACGCCGGCCTCGACCTGGACGCACTGCGTTCGGAGTTGGCGCGTCTCGGCGTCGACGGCTGGTCGCTGCGCGCGGAGCGCGTGATGCGTGCGGGCATCGCGGCGACGAAGGCGCATGTCGAGCTGGCGGAGTCGCCGCAACCGCACCGGCGTTTGCCGGACATCCTGCGACCTGATCGAGCGCTCGACGCTGGACGCGGGCGACAGGCAGCGGGCCGCGGACGTCTTCCGGCGGCTCGCGGATGCCGAAGCGCGCGTCCACGGCGTCGCGGCGGAGGCGATCGACTTCCACGAGGTCGGCGCGCTCGACGCGATCGTCGATATCGTCGGCGGCGTCGTGGGGCTGCGGCTGCTTGGCGTCGAGCGGCTGTACTGCTCGGCGCTGCCGGCGGGCGGCGGCACGGCACGATCGGCGCATGGCGCCGCTGCCGGTGCCCGCCCCGGCGACGCTGGAGCTGATCGCGATGGCGCGCGCGCCGCTCGTCGCGTCGACGGGCGACCGGCCGACGGAGATGGTGACGCCCACCGGCGCCGCGCTCGTCACGACGCTCGCGACGTTCGAGCGGCCGCCGATGCACGTGTCGGCCGTCGGCTACGGCGCCGGCGGCCGCGACCCGGAGGGCTGGCCGAACGCGCTGCGCATCTGGCTCGGCGAGGCGATCGAGCCCGCGACGCCGGCGATGCTGCTCGTCGAGACGAACATCGACGACATGAACCCGGAGATCTACGGCTACGTGCAGGAACGGCTGTTCGCGGCGGGCGCCGCGGACGTCTGGTTCCAGCCCATCCAGATGAAGAAGAACCGCCCCGGCGTGACTGCTCTCCGTGCTCTGTTCCGCCGACCGCGAGGACGCCATCGCCGGCGTGCTGCTGCGCGAGACGTCGACGCTCGGCGTGCGCGTCAGCCCTGTCTCACGCCACGAGGCGCAGCGCGAGAGCTTCGAGTTCGAGTCGAGCCTCGGCCCCGCCGCCGTGAAAGTGAAGCGCCTGCCTGGCGAGCCCCCGCGCGTGGCGCCCGAGTACGAGGCGTGCCGCCGCATCGCCGAGGCGCGCGGCCTGCCGCTCGCGGAGGTGTACCGCGTCGTCGAGCGCGAGGCGCTGGCGCGACTGGCACCGTAGCGCCATCGCCTACAGCGAGAACTTCTCCTTGCCGTCGTACACCGCCATCGCGTAGTCGACCTCGTGGCCGCCGTACGTGATGGCGGAGATGGCGTTGGTCATCTGCACGGCTTCGTGCAGCGGCTTCTGGTGGATGTTTCGCCCCGTCGCGCTGCCGTACGCGCCCGCGATGAAGATCTGGTCGTGCAGCGTCTGCAGGAACTTGCGAGGGTCAGTGCTGCTGCCGCCCGCTGTGATCACGCGCGTGCGGCCTGCTGCCTTCACCGCCTCCTTGAACGCCTCCGCGGGCGTGCCTTCCTTCGGCTTGCAGTAGTTCACCTTGCAGAAGTCCGCGCCCAGCGTCGCGCCCAGCCCCGTCGCGCCCGCGATGATGTGCGGGTGCTGCTCCTCCGCCACCGCGGCGCCGCGCGGGTACACCCACAGCACCGATAGCAGCCCGTTGCGGTGCGCCTGGAAGCACGCCTGCGCCGCTTCGCGCATCTGCTCGGATTCGTACTCGCTGCCCGCGTACACCGTGAAGCCGACGGCCACGACGTTCACGCCGTTCTCGCGCAGCGTCAGCGCGTCGTCGACGCTCGCCCATCCGAGACTGCGCGGATCCTTCTGCGACGTCTTGATCAGGTGCGACTTGGAGTTGAGCTTCACCAGGTACGGCACCGTCGGGTAGTCGCGCGCGTAGCGGGCGATGAGGCCGAGCTGCGCCGCGAAGCAGCCGATGACGCCGTCGCGCGCGATGCGGAACAGGTGCTCGGGATCGGTGTCGTCCGCTGCGATCGGCGTGCCGTCGCTGAGCGCGCCGTAGAAGTCGTCGTTGAGGTGCTCGACCTTCTGGTCGCCGGCGAACAGCATCAGTCGTCCGGTGCCCTTTGTCATCGTCTGGAAGTTCTGTTCGTAGAGCGATTCTCTCGACGACGGCACGTCGGCGGGGATCGCGATCTTGGTCATGGTGGTGGTCATCGTTGGCTCCTTTGGGTTGTCGGTTCGCTGGCGTCGAGTCATCAGTCGTCGGTCGTGAGTTGGCGATCGTTGGTCGTGCTCGGCGTGTCGTGCGGACTTCAGTCCGCGCGGCAGCACAGCCCGCCGATGACCGGTGGCTGCCGGCCGGCATCTCCGTTCAGCTTCATTATCTGACGCCTGGTCCGTGGCGACAACGGGCAATGTGGCCCGTTTTTCGGGCCGCACCGTCCAGCTCAGCCCTTGTGGAACGCCTCCGCGCCGTAGCTCAGCAGGTCGCTGAAGTTCTTCGTCACGATATCCGGTTTGTAATCGACGGCGTTCTTCGGGTCGAGGGCGTACTTGCCCTGCAGCACGTGCACCGTCGTCAGTCGCGTGCCCAGCGCCGCCTTCGAGCGCATCAGAATGCCCGGCTTGTCGTCGATCAGCACGTAGTGGACGGCTTTGAACTGCGCTTCGACGTTCGGCAGAAAGCGCTCCTTGTGCGCGAAGATGAAGACACGGCCATCGACCGCTTCCGTGACGCCGCACTTGTGGATCTTCGTCGGCTGGAACACGGGGTCGCCGTCGGACAGGACCAGCGGCAGCCCCAGGCTCTTGAGGTGCAACACCGTTTCGATCGCCTGCGGATAGACCCGCGATGTGAAGTCCCATCCGCCAGCGCTTCGGTGGCGGCGTCGACGACCGCCTTCTCGTCGTCCGCCACCTCCGCGCGCAGGCGCTTCATCTGCTCGAAGAAGTCGATGACGTCGAGGTCCTTGCGGACCGTCTCGTACAGCTCCCAGAACCGCGCCGAGAGCGCGTCGCCCAGGATCTCGAGCATGCGCTTCTCGATGTCTTTCTTGACGCCGTCGTTGTCGAGGATCGTGTTGTCCAGGTCGATCATGAAGACGAGGTCGCGCACGGGGGTACCTCCCGGTCAGCTTCGCGTGGCGGGCGCCAACGACAGGAATCTTATGCCGCCGGAGGCGTTAGGGCGAGAGCCGGCCGGACCGAGGCGGCAGGCCGTTCAGACCCGATTCGAAGCCGCCCGTCAGCGTCCGAACAGCCCCACCAGGTCCGTCTGCGCGAGGATGTGGCCCTGCATCGCCGCCTCGGTGCTGTCCTTCGACGCCCCGGCCGACGCGCCGAGCGGTGCGTCGAGCGCGTAGAGGCGGAAGTGGTAATGGTGCGCCGCCGCTCCCGCAGGCGGGCACATGCCGCGGTACGCGACCGCCTGCCTCCCGCCGCCGGCGATAACGTCGCCCGCGGGCACCCCGGCTGGCAGCGCGGCCGCCGTCGCCGGCAGGTCCGTGATGATCCAGTGCGTGAAGCCGCCCGCGAGAGGCGCGTCCGGGTCGTGGACGATCAGTACGAACGCCTTCGTGCCCGCCGGTGCGCCGCTCCACGCGAGCGCCGGCGACGTGCCCGCGCCGGCGCACGTGTACGCCGTCGGGATCGTGCCGTTGTTCTCGAACGGCGTCGCTGGTGAGCGTGAGCGGCGAGCTGACGGCCGTCGACGCCGCGGCCGGCGTAGCGGACGCCGTCGGCGCGTACCTGTAGCTCGACCCGCCGCCGCACGCCGCCAACACGCTTACAGCGAGAACTTCTCCTTGCCGTCGTACACCGCCATCGCGTAATCGACCTCGTGGCCGCCGTACGTGATGGCGGAGATGGCGTTGGTCATCTGCACGGCTTCGTGCAGCGGCTTCTGGTGGATGTTTCGCCCCGTCGCGCTGCCGTACGCGCCTGAGATGAAGATCTGGTCGTGCAGTGTCTGCAGGAACTTGCGAGGATCGGTGCTGCTGCCGCCCGCTGTGATCACGCGCGTGCGGCCTGCTGCCTTCACCGCCTCCTTGAACGCTTCCGCGGGCGTGCCTTCCTTGGGCTTGCAGTAGTTCACTTTGCAGAAGTCCGCCCCCAGCGTCGCGCCCAGCCCCGTCGCGCCCGCGATGATGTGCGGGTGCTGCTCCTCCGCCACCGCGGCGCCGCGAGGGTACACCCACAGCACCGACAGCAGCCCGTTGCGGTGCGCCTGGAAGCACGCCTGCGCTGCCTCGCGCATCTGCTCGGATTCGTACTCGCTGCCCGCGTACACCGTGAAGCCGACGGCCACGACGTTCACGCCGTTCTCGCGCAGCGTCAGCGCGTCGTCGACGCTCGCCCATCCGAGGCTGCGCGGATCCTTCTGCGACGTCTTGATCAGGTGCGACTTGGAGTTGAGCTTCACCAGGTACGGCACCGTCGGGTAGTCGCGCGCGTAGCGGGCGATAAGGCCGAGCTGCGCCGCGAAGCAGCCGATGACGCCGTCGCGCGCGATGCGGAACAGGTGCTCGGGATCGGCGTCGTCCGCGGCGATCGGCGTGCCGTCGCTGAGCGCGCCGTAGAAGTCGTCGTTGAGGTGCTCGACCTTCTGGTCGCCGGCGAACAGCATCAGTCGTCCGGTGCCCTTTGTCATCGTCTGGAAGTTCTGTTCGTAGAGCGATTCTCTCGACGACGGCACGTCGGCCGGGATCGCGATCTTGGTCATGGTGGTGGTCATGGTGGCTCCTTCAGGTTGTCGGTTCGCTGGCGTCAGTCATCAGTCGTCGATCGTGAGTTGGCGATCGTTGACGGCCGTCGTGTCGTGCGCACTCGACCCGCCGGCGCCACCCCCGCCGATGACCGTGGCTGCCGGCCGGCATCTCCGTTCAGCTTCATTATCTGACGCCTGGTCCGTGGCGACAACGGGCAATGTGGCCCGTTTTTCGGACCGCACCGTCCGGCTCAGCCCTTGTGGAACGCCTCCGCGCCGTAGCTCAGCAAGTCGCTGAAGTTCTTCGTCACGATATCCGGTTTGTAATCGACGGCATTCTTCGGATCGAGGGCGTACTTGCCCTGCAGCACGTGCACCGTCGTCAGTCGCGTGCCCAGCGCCGCCTTCGATCGCATCAGGATGCCCGGCTTGTCGTCGATCAGCACGTAGTGCACGGCTTTGAACTGCGCTTCGACGTTCGGCAGGAAGCGCTCCTTGTGCGCGAAGATGAAGACACGGCCATCGACCGCTTCCGTGACGCCGCATTTGTGGATCTTCGTTGGCTGGAACACGGGGTCGCCGTCGGAAAGCACCAGCGGCAGTCCCAGGCTCTTGAGGTGCAACACCGTTTCGATCGCCTGCGGATAGACCCGCGATGTGAAGTCCCATTCGGCCAGCGCTTCAGTGGCGGCGTCGACGACCGCCTTCTTGTCGTCCGCCACCTCCGCGCGCAGGCGCTTCATCTGCTCGAAGAAGTCGATGACGTCGAGGTCCTTGCGGACAGCCTCGTACAGCTCCCAGAACCGCACCGAGAGCGCGTCGCCCAGGATCTCGAGCATCCGGTTCTCGATGTCTTTCTTGACGCCGTCGTTATCGAGGATCGTGTTGTCCAGGTCGATCATGAAGACGAGGTCGCGCACGGGGATACCTCCCGGTCAGCTTCGCGTGGCGGGCGCCAACGACAGGAATCTTATGCCGCCGGAGGCGTTAGGGCGAGAGCCGGCCGGACCGAGGCGGCGGGCCGTTCAGACCCGATTCGAAGCCGCCCGTCAGCGGCCGAACAGCCCCACCAGGTCCGTCTGCGCGAGGATGTGGCCCTGCATCGCCGCCTCGGTGCTCTCCTTCGACGCCCCGGCCGCCGCGCCAAGCGGTGCATCGAGCGCGTAGAGGCGGAAGTGGTAATGGTGCGCCACCGCTCCCGCAGGCGGACACATGCCGCGGTACGCGACCGCCTGCCTCCCGCCGCCGGTGATAACGTCGCCCGCGGGCACCCCGGCTGGCAGCGCGGCCGCCGCCGCCGGCAGGTCCGTGATGATCCAGTGCGTGAAGCCGCCCGCGAGCGGCGCGTCTGGGTCGTGGACGATCAGTACGAACGCCTGCGTGCCCGCAGGTGCGCCGCTCCACGCGAGCGCCGGCGACGCGCCCGCGCCCGCGCACGTGTACGCCGTCGGGATCGTGCCGTTGTTCTGGAACGCGTCGCTGGTGAGCGTGAGCGGTGAGCCGACGGGCGTCGATGCCGCGGCCGGCGTGGGGGACGCCACCGCCGCCGCGTACCTGTAGCTCGACCCGCCGCCGCACGCCGCGAACACGACCGTCGTCGCCGACGCGAACGCGGCCGCAATCGCAGGGATCGCCGGTCTCCAGCACGTCATGCTCTACCTTACGACGGAAGCCGTGCGCATGGATCGCCGCCGCGCGCTCCGTCCCCGTCCGCGTTCTGCACGCGCCGAGGCTCGCTACGGGCAGGCGCTGACGTTCTGCGTAAACACCTGCGCCATCTTCGTCAGGTCCAGGATGCTGATCTGCGCATCGGCGTCTTGCGCGTACCGCTGCGGCGCGGGCGGGATCGATTTCGTGAACCACTGCGCCACCTTCGTCAGATCGAGGATCGACACCGCACCGTCGCCATCGATGTCGGCGCGCATGATCGAGCAGTAGATGTCGAGGTTCTTGCCGAGGGCGAGCTTCTTCACGTTGCCGTAGCCGTCACCCGAGATGTCGGGGTCGCACGCATCGCCGCGGGGGTCGCTGCCGGGGCGATTGAGCACGAAGTTGAACAGGTTCGTGTTCGCCTGGTCCGGATTTGGCGCGCTCGGGCAGTTGTCGAGCGCGTCGGGGATTCCGTCGCAATCGAGATCGTCCGCGCAGCCGGGCCCCGGCGTCGCCGTGGGTGTGGGCGTCGGGCGTTGGCGGCAGGGCGCAGTCACGCGGCGTCGAACTGCTGAACGGGGGCGGCGATGCCACTGTCACCAGCGGTGACGACGACCGTCACGCCCGCGCCCGAGTTGAAGAGCGGGGTGATGACGGACGTCGGCGATGCCCGTTCTTTGTCACGGTGTTGACTGGGTTGGCGGTGCCGAGCGCCACGACGCTGAAGTTCACCGGCACGCCGTCCGCCACGTCGTTGCCGAGCCAGTCCGTGACGTGCGCCGTGAGCGTCGACGTGTTCGTGCCGTCGCAGACGAGCGACGGCGGCGCCGGCGTCAGCGCCACGCGTGCTCGGCGGGCCGCCGGTGGTGAGGGGTTGCGTACTGTGGACCTGGCTGCCGAGCATGGTGCAGCCCGTGAGCGCGCAGCTGATCAGGTTGATCGTCGCGTAGATCGTCGACGCTCCGGTGCCCGTGCCGCCGCAGATCACGGCGTAGGCAGCCGTCGGCATGCCGAACGTCGTTGGCCGCACCGTGAAGAACGTATTGCTGACGATGCCGAGCGAAGGATTGCCGACTCCGATTCGCGCCGGGTCCGTCGTGTTGATCGTTGAGAACGTGATCGAGAAGTACACGGGGACACGCGTCAGGACCGTGTTGTCTTGGTCCGTCGCGACGGCCCACGCCAGCGTCGATGTCGGCGGTGCGATGCCGTTGCCGTACGGCGTCATCGTTGGCAATCCGAGACGTTCGCCTGCGAGTGGTTCGTTTCGATGAGGTGTCTCCGCGAGCGTCAGCTCCACGTTGCTTCGCGTGCCGACGACGTTCACGTCGAACGTCTGCGCGACGGCGTCCTGTGGTCGAGACCGTCAGCACGCTGCCGCGCGCTGGCGTTGTCCTCGAGGACGTGGAACATGACGACGCCGTCGCCGTTGTTCGCCGCGCCCGTACGCGGGGCTGGCCGCCGTTGCAGTCGTTGTCCGAGCCAACGTCCAAGTCGCGCATCGACCGTGCCGCCCGGCCGCCGATAGCGGATCGTGCGATCGCGGTCGCGGCGGTCCCATTCAACGAGGCCGTTACCGACCGTGAAGCTGGTGGCGGACGGGACGCAGTCGACCCGCCACTGGCCGTTCAGGTGCCGTCTCGGAGGTGCCCGAGATCGTTACGACGTCGCCAGCGGCCAGGCCATGTGCGCTGCCGTCGATGATCAGGGCGATGTTGAGCTTGCGTGACCGTACCGGCCGCGAGTGCCGAGAACGGTTGCCGTCACCGGGATCGTGAAGCGTGGTTGGGGCGGTGACAGTGACGACGTCGCACGCCGTTGACCGCCGGGTCAGTGGCGCCGGCGAGGCTGACCGTGTCGCCCGTGGCGAGTCCGTGCGACGCGTGGTCGTGACCACGACCGGCGTCACGCCGGCGGCACTCGTGCTCGCGATGTCGGAACGATCGCCACGTTGCCGGAGGTCGTCGTGCCGACCGTGCCGATGACCGTGCCGTCGTTCGCCCGGTCGTCACGCTGACACATGAAGTCCAAGTTGACGGGCCGCACCGGGCCCGTGAGTCGACGCCGAGCCGCACGTGGCAGTCAGCTCTGGCTCTCGATCGACTTGAGGCCGGCGGGCAGGTCAGAAGCACCACGCCTGGTCGTGGTTCACGAAGACGAACACGTCGAGCGTGCACGACATGCCGGCCACGAAGTCGAGACATGCTGGCGCCGCCGCCGACGTGGCAGTCCGTGCTGAGCTGGTTGCCATCCCAGTTCTCGTCCAGTGCGTCACCGCGCGGAAGTCGGATGCCGCAAGCACGCCGTCCTTGTTGCCGATGGCCTCGGCGAGGTTCGCGATGCTGCGGCGCCCGTGCGGCGCGGTCGCCGGCAGGTTCTGCGGGACACCGGCCGAGTTCAGGCCGCCGCAGGCGGTCTGCACGTCGGCGTTCGATTGATGGCGTTCGTCTTGTCGCCGTCGACCGCGCCCGCGATGAACTCGCAGCCGATGACGGCGACGTCGGTCGTTTCGGCGTGGACGGCGGACGGCCCGCCGCGCGTCGCGCCACCGACGGCGATGAGCAACACAACGAGCAGACTGAGCGCGGTGATCCGAAGACGCAGGGCGTGGCTCATGGGCAGCCTTCCGCGGGGAGGTACGGCGTGTGCCTATCCTACGCTCTTCCACCCATGCGTACAAGAGCCAAATGGGAGGATTGCGAGCGCACGGTCGCACGTTCGCCCTCCCCGCGCTGATTCGCCATACTGCCCCGCATGGACATCACCGCAGATGCCCCGCTGACGCCGCGCGGCGACGGCCCGCCCGGCGCGTTCCGCGACGTCGCGTGGACGCCGCGCGACGTGCTGTTCGGCGCCTTCTGGTTCGTGAGCGTATTCGTCGCCGGGCAGATCGTCATCCTGCCGCTGGCCTTCGTCTTCGGCGTGAAGTCGGGGCAGTTGTACACCGCGGCGTTCATCTCCGGCGCGGCCGTCGAGGTGGGCATCGCGATCGTCGCGGCGAACTTCACGGTGCGGCGCTATGGCGGCGGCTGGGAGCGCCTGGGCATCCGCCGGCCGGAGCGTGCGGCGATCTTCTGGGCGCTGGTCGCGTTCGCGGGCGCGCTCGTCGTGTCGCTCGCGTACGGTGCCTTCGTCGAGGCCTTCGACATCGGCTGGCTGCGCTCCAACTGCGCCGAGCAGATCCCGAAGGAGGTGCGCGAGACGCGCGCGCTACTGGCGCTCGCCAGCCTCACCGTCATCGTCTTCGCGCCCGTGTGCGAGGAGTTGTTCTTCCGCGGCTTCATGTTCCCCGGCATCTCGAAGCGCTGGGGCCTCGTCGCCGGCATCATCGCCAGCGGCGTGATCTTCTCGTCGGCGCACCTGCTGTACAAGTCGTTCATCCCCATCGCCGGCGTCGGCATGGTCTTCGCCTTCTCTTACTACCGCAGCCGCAACATCTTCACGTCGATCCTCGCGCACATCGCCTTCAACAGCGTCTCGATCGCCTTCATCGCCGGCGGCTCCTGCGACAGCACGTCGTCGATCGTCGTTCATCCACGGATGGCCGCTGTGAGCCGCCTCGCCGAAGCCTTCGCGCGCGCGAAAGCCGAAGGCCGCATCGCGCTGATGCCCTTCATGACCGTCGGCTACCCCGACCTCGAGACGAGCATCGCGCTCGTCAAGGCGATGGTCGAAGGCGGCGCCGACGCGATCGAGCTGGGCATCCCGTTCAGCGACCCGCTCGCCGACGGCCCGACCATCCAGCGCGCCTCGTACCAGGCGCTGCAAGGGGGCACGCATCCCTCGCACGCGCTTGACGTCGTCCGCCGTCTGCGCGCCGATGGGGTTGCCGTCCCGCTGATTCTTATGGGATACTGCAACAGCTTCCTCGCCGCAGGCGAGGATCGCTTTATCTCGGACGCGGCGCAGGCCGGCGCCGACGCGCTGATCATCTCGGATCTGCCGCCGGAAGAATCGGATGCGACGCGGGCGATCTGCCGGAAGAACGGGCTGGACCTGATCTACCTGGCGGCGCCGACCTCGGATGATGCGCGCATCGCCGAGATCGTGCCGAGAGCGTCGGGCTTCATCTACTGCGTGGGCGTGGTAGGCGTGACCGGCGCCAGGGCGCAGCTTTCGTCGGAGCTCCCGGAGTTCCTGCGCAGGCTGCGCAAGAAGACCGATCTGCCGCTGGCAGTCGGCTTCGGCATATCGAAGCGCGAGCACGTCGAGGGCCTGCGAGGCCTCGCCGATGCGGCCATCGTCGCCAGCGCGCTGATCGATATCGTAGAGTCGTCGCCTCGTGAGGAACGAGTACGGAGAGTTCGGGATTATGTTGAGGTGCTCACCGGCCGCTCGGAGGCCAGCACGTAGAGCCAGCGAAGGTTCTGGGACCTGTCAGGGTTCCTTGCGGATCTCCGTCGGCTGCGCGTGGTACTCCGCGGCCGGCGCATTTGGGCCGTATAGGTAGCGGCCGCCCGCGAGTAGCGGGTGGTCGTGCGCCCCGGCGGGGGCTACGGTCGAAGGCGGAGCATCCATGAGCACGAACGAGGCGATCCGGCTGCGCGGGATCCGCGGCGCGACGACAGTCGAGTCGAACACCAAAGACGCGATCCTCGAAGCCACACACGAGCTCCTCTCCGCCATCATCGAAGCCAACGATCTGCGGCAGGACGACGTCGCGAGCGTGTTCTTCTCTACC
>CAVUOT010000017.1:0-60350 GCA_963743185.1 uncultured Chloroflexia bacterium
TATCCGTTAAGCCGGAGCGCGCGGTGCTGGGCTTTCTTCCCGTTCTGGCTTGGAAAGGATGACTCGCACCTTTTCATGAAGATACGTCATGCCTAAGTTGGCGAAGACTTCGCCAGCCTCTTGCAGCAGGGATGACGCGCGCCTGCGGTCTCCGCCTTGCCGCCGGAGAAGGAGCAACAGCGCGAGATGGTACTTCGCCTCGGCCGCGAAGGGCTCAAACCCGCGGGCTTCGGACACTCGAATCGATGTCTCGAAGTGATGTTCTGCGGCTTCCCACCGGCCCGTGACCGCGCAAATGCGGCCCAGCTCAGTGTCCACGACCGCCCAGTCGAACAAGCAGCCCTGGTTTCAGACAACGAGACGTTCCAGCCGCCGGCCTTCCGCTCACCGAGCGTGCACAGAGCCGACACGACCGGCAACCCGGCGGCCAGCCAGAACAATCCTCGGCCTTGCGACGGTATGAAAGCCCGAATCCCGTCGAGATGCTCTATCGCCGCGCCGCGCTCACCGGCCTCGATACGCATCGACGCGATCAGCGGCAGATTTAGAGCGAAGCTGGCGTCGGGAATACTCAGCGCGGAACTCGGCCCTTGTTTCCAGAGCATTTCGAGCGCCTCTCCCCGTATGGCGAGGTGGCCATAGATCGTCGTGCCACCGAGACCCGACGTGAGTCGGACCCGGTGCTGGCGCTCAATCCGAGCACCCGCCCAGTCACCCAGATGAACGCGCTGTACGCTCCTCAGGGCATGGATGTCCGCGAGCGTGGCAGGACGTCCGATGGGGGCGATAAGGCGTTCGCACTCAGCGTTCGCCTCGTCAGACGCGACCAGGCTTCCGAGAAAGTACGCCGCGACGGCGTGGTCGAGAGATCGCTCCGGCGGTCGAGTCGAAGCCGCCGGCTATGAGCTTCGCGCGCGCTCGATGGTAATATTCGTCTGCCTGTCGTCGATCGCCCGGCCCCCCAACTGTGCCAGGCGGCATTGACGTGGAATCCGTTCGCCTCGGTTGTATCGTCGTGGCTTAACTCCAGGATCTTCTTCACCCACGGCTCCGCTTCAGCGATCGCACCGCTGAGCATGAGCGCCATGGCGTGGCTCGCGACTAAGCCGTGGTAGGGGTTGGCACGCGTCTCGGTCGCTTCGGCGAGCCCTCTCCGTGTTACGTCAAGAGCCTCGGCCCAACGACCGTATTGAATGAGGGCGCCGGCCAGCCATCGACGTACGTCCGTCTTGCCCTCCTGATCCTCCGCGGCCTTCGCAGATCGCGAGCGCCTCTCGATATCTGGATATAGAAGCATCGGGGTCGCCGAGAAAACTCTCCGCGTAGCCAAGCTCGATCAGAATCTGCGAACGAAGGACTGGTCGCGCCTCTCGAACTCGATCCACAAATCGAAGCGCGCTGAAGAGGAGCGTGCGGCTTAGATCGAACGCCAGCAGCGCCCGCGCCTGGCGAGCGCCCTCCAGCGCGTATCTCAACGAGCTTGCCCGGCTCGGACAGATCGCCGGCGGCGATGAAATGCGCCGCAATCTCAAGGGCATGCGCCTCGGCCTTCGATCCGTACCGAAACTCGAGACTCTCCGCGATTTCGAGATGCGCGACGAGTCGCTCCGACGGCGCCAACGCGTCGTAGATCACGGTCCGGAGTAGCGGATGTGCGAACGAGAAGACGCCCGGATCCAATGCATGGATGATCGATACGCGCACAGCTTCATCGAGCAGAGATGCCAGCACCATGCGATCGAGCTTCGTCACGTACTCGAGCAGTGATATGTCGAAGTCACGGCCGACGACTGCCGCCCCGTCCAGCACGCGTCGGCACTCATCCGTGATACGAGACAAGCGGCGACGCATGATTTCTTGAATGCTTGACGGTATTTCAAGGCGACCGGACCGGATAATTGAAGCGTTCGGCGTGGCCATCCACGGCTTCGCGCAGCAACTCCTCAACAAAGAGCGGATTCCCTCCTGTGTCGTGATGCAGCACATCTATCAGTTCAGGTGCCAGGTCGTCCGCGCTGACCCGAACGGCCAGGGCAGCAACCTCGTCTCTCGAAAGACCATCGACGTGGAGCGTTCTTAACACTCCGTGATGCGTAAGCTCGGCGATCATGTCCCGCAAAGGGTGATCCGGTGCGACATCTTCTTGGCGATATGTACCGAGAACGAGGATCGGGAGCGCCTTGATCTCCCGTCCGAGGAAGCCAAGGAGTTGCAGGCTTCCGACATCTGCCCAATGGAGATCGTCGAGAAACAGGAGGGCTGGTCCCGCTCGTGCGATGGCCTGCAGCAGAAGATTGACGCCGCGCCACAGACGATACTGCCCGTCCGAAGAAGCGACATTCCGTGAATGAGGCTCCGCGCCCAACGCTGCCGCAAAATCTGGACCTAAGCGAGCAAGGTCACCAATGTATGGACTCGCGAGATCGAGCACGCGCTTCTTGAGAACGCCCGTGAGAGCCGGCAGTAAAGCATCCCGAAACCCGACATACGCGGGCATCTCTCGGGACTCATACCACCGACCTTCCAGCACTCCGATCTTCCTGCTCCGCGCGCGAGCCATCAGTTCCTCGGCGAGGCGACTCTTACCGATCCCGAGTTCGCCCGCCATGAGGACGACCTCTCCTCCTTGGGAGCGGAGGGCGTCTAGGCACCGTGCGAGTTCCAAGAGCTGGCCCGTGCGGCCGACGAATGGAGTGCGGTTTGCCATAGTCGCCGAAGTCCTCACTGGCCCGCAGCGACGGGTGGTGATGTGGATATCCGACGTTCCGGTCGGATGTCGGATCGGGTGCCAACTTCGCTTAGTCTAACCCAAGCCGAGACGGCGACCTCAACGATTCGGTCGCACCAGCGACCGGTCGGTACTGTCCCGTCGATGAACGATCGGTGAACGCCAGCAGACGGCACAGCCCCGGGGCATGGCGTCGATTGAACGCTCCATCCGCACTATCGGCCGGCAGGTCGCGGAGGGTCTGGATTGCCCGCTGCGGCCGTGTAATGCGACCGAATGGTCACAACCGATGAGGCTCCTCCACGCCGGACATGACGTTTCGGAGCCTCATCAGATTCACCTTCGTGGTAGCGCCAGCGGGATTCGAACCCGCGATCTCCGCCTTGAAAGGGCGGCGTCCTGGGCCTCTAGACGATGGCGCCACTCGCCCGCAAGTATATCGACCGCCCGATCCACCCGCTACGGATAGCGGCGCGCTCGCCCTCACGCCCCCCACGTTGTTTACTGCCTTCGCGCGCCGCACGGAAACCCCACAACCAACAACCGTCTGTGCCCGCGTGTCTCGGTGGATCGGAATCGTGAGGAGAACATGGACGAAAACCTCCCCATCATCGTCGGCGTCGGCCAGGTCACACAGCGCCCCGAGACCGAACGCCCGCGCGAGCCGCTCGCGCTCATGGCCGAAGCGGCGCGCCTCGCCGAAGCCGACGCCCTCGCCGGTGACCTCCTGCACGGCCTCGACTCCGTCCGCGTCGTCAACGTCCTCTCCTGGCCGTCGAAAGCGCCCGCCCACGACCTCTCGAACGCCCTCGCCGTCGCCCCGCGCGAGTGCATCTACACGACGCTCGGCGGCAACACGCCCCAGTGGCAGGTCAACGAAGCCGCCGAGCGCATCCACGACGGCGACCTGAAACTCGTCCTCATCGCAGGCGCGGAGTGCGTCTACTCCGCCCGCCGCGCCCGTACGAAGGGCGTCGACCTCGGCTGGTCGCCGCGTGGCACGCCCATGCCCGACGTCGGCGACACGCGCCCCGGCATCAGCGAGATCGAAGCGAAACACGGCGCCACGTTCCCCAGCGCCGTCTACCCGCTGTTCGAGAACGCCCTCCGCGCCCACTGCGGCCGCTCGCTCGACGCGCATCGCGAAGCGCTCGGCGCGCTCTTCGCGCCCTTCTCCGCCGTCGCCGCCACGAACCCCCACGCCTGGTTCCGCGAGGCGAAGTCCGCACGCGAGATCGCCACGCCCACGCCCGGCAACCGCTACATCGGCTTCCCCTACACCAAGTACATGAACTCGATCATCGACGTCGACCAGGGCGCCGCCCTGCTCATGACGAGCGTCGCCGAAGCCCGCCGCCTGGGCATCCCCGAGGAGCGATGGGTCTACCTCTGGGGCTGCGCTGACGCCACCGACCACTGGTTCTTCACCGAGCGCGTCGACTACCACTCGTCGCCCGCCATCCGCGCCGCCGGCGCGCGCGCGCTCGCGATGGCCGGCGTCACTATCGATGACATCGCCTGCTTCGATCTCTACAGCTGCTTCCCGTCCGCCGTCCAGATCGCGCGGGACATGCTCGGCATCGCGCCCGACGACCCGCGTCCGCTCACCGTCACCGGCGGTCTGCCCTACTTCGGCGGCCCCGGCAACAACTACGTCACCCACAGCATCGCCGCCATGGTCGAAACGCTGCGAGCCGGCCGCGGCAAGCTCGGCCTCGTCACCGCCAACGGCTGGTACGTCACGAAGCACTCGACCGGCATCTACTCCACGGATCCTCCGAAGAACGCGTGGCAGCGCACCGACCCCAGAGTCGACCAGGCGCGGATCGACGCCGAGCCGCACCCGGCCTTCGCCGACGCACCATCCGGCGATGCCACGGTCGAGACCTACACCGTCCTCTTCGACCGCGACGGCGCCCCCGAGCGCGGCATCGTCATCGGCCGCCTGGCCGACGGCGTCCGGTTCATCGCCAACACGCCTGCTGACCGCCGCACGCTCGAATCAATGACAAAGCACGAGATGGTCGGCACGAAGGGCAAGGTCGGCCCCGGCGAGGCCGGCACGAACCTCTTCACGCCGTCGTAGTACGCACAGTCGCCGCGGCAATCCGGCGCAGACGAACGAACGCCGGGGCGCGCATCATGCGGGGTTGGCGCGCCCCGGCGTTCTTTCTCGGCACCGCTCGAAACGGGGGAGCATGTCCCGGGCGATCCCGTCGGCTCCACTGCTAATCCCGCAACGTTAAGCGTTCCCTAAATCGCCGTGAACATTCGCGAAACTCTGTGGGCGGAGACGCGACGCGACGGAGGTGAGGTCCGCGGCGAAACAGGTTTCAGTGGATCGTCACGCGCGTGCCGTACGTCGCGAAGTTCCAGAAGAACTCCGCATCCGCCAGCCGCATCCCCACGCACCCGTGGCTCGACCGTACGCGCCCGAAATAGCTCTCCGGACGCCAGTAGTTCAGGTGCAGCGCGTGCCCGCGGTCCGTGAAGTACTGCGTGTACAGCACGTGATCCAGCACGTAGTACTCCTCCGCGCCGATCGATACCGACGTCATCGTTTCGTCCGGCACGCGCACCAGGATGTGGAACGTGCCCTTCGGAGTCTCCCAGCCGTCCTTGCCCGTCGTCGCCAGCGCCGTGTACAGCGGCCTGTCGCCGATCATCGCCGTCGCCGTCTGCGCGTCCAGGTCGACGTCGATCCATCGCTCGCCCAGCACCTGCGGGACCGGGAATCGCCGGCGGATCCGGCGCGGGCGGACTCGGGTCCGGGGTGTCCGTCGGCAGCGGCGTCGGTGTAGCGGTCGGAGTCGGTGTCGCCGTCGAAGTGGCCGTCGGCGTCGGCGATGGCGTCGCCGTCGGCACCGGCGTGGCCGCCGCAAAGACGTTCCACGACGCCGACGGTCCATACGCCCGCAGCGTGAACGCCGCGCCCAGCGACCCGCCCGCGACGAGCACGCCAAGCAACAGGCCGCCCAGCAGCACCCGGCGTCGCATCAAGGCATCTCTCCTCTGCTCAGGACAACGCCTCGCACCGCTCAGAAGTTAACCGGCCCTAAACAGTCCTCTGTGCCTCTGCGCCTCCGTGGTGCAATCCACCCGTCGCCCTTCGTGCACTCCGTGGATCGTCGGCTCCCGCCGGGCAACGGAAAGGGGCGGCTCGCGCCGCCCCTGAAACTGTCGTTCGCTGATTCGCAGCCGGCTACTTCGCCTTGCCGATCTTGTACATGCCGGTGCCGCACACCGGGCACACGCCCTTCGTCGCGGGCTTGCCGTTCTTCATCGTCACGGCCTGGGCGTCCTTCATCTCACGCTGCGTCCTGCACTTCAGACAGTAAGCTTCCACGGTTCGAACCTCCATTGGCTACGGGACTGCGGGGCTGCTACGCGCCCCCCGGATGAGACCTGCGTCTTTCGTATATACGACTTATCAGTTATCCCCACTCGAACGCGGTCAAACGAATAATAGTCCGCCCCCGCCGCTTGTCAAGCGTATCTGGGCCGAATCTGGCGCGAATCTGGCCAGAATCGCCGAATTCGGCCCGAATAGGGCCGTTTAGCCCGCTCCGATCACCTTCTCCGGGTGCCAGCGCCCCTCGCCCTGATGCCTCAGCACCCCCAGGAATTCGCCTTCGACCGAGTACGCCCGGCACACTTCCGCCGCCTTCGACGTCTCGAACCACACGTCCCGGCCGCTCACGACGTCACCGCCGTGATCGCCCGCGAAGATCGCCGCCGGCCGCCGCTCGACGGCGCGATCCGGCGCCAGCAGCGCCTCCTCCAATCGCCCTTCGCCCGCCAGCGACGTCAGCACCTCCGGCGGCAGGCCTCGCCGATGCCGAACCCGCCGCTGCTCGTGCGCCGCAGCCCGCTGAGGTGCGCGCCGCACCCGAGCCGCTGCCCCAGGTCGTGCGCGATCGACCGGATGTACGTCCCCTTCCCGCACCGCACCTCGATCTCGGCGATGCCGCTCGGCGTACGAGCGCAGTACCGCGCTCTCCACGTGTACCGTCCGCGCCGCCACGGCCACGTCCGCGCCCTCGCGCGCGTAGCGATACAGCGGCTTGCCCGCGACCTTGATCGCGCTGAACATCGGTGGCGTCTGCACGATCTCGCCCACGAACCCCGCCAGCTCACGCTCGATCGCCGCCGCGGTCACGCCCGAGGCGTCACCGGCCGCCACGACCGTCCCCGCCGCGTCGTACGTGTCTGTGGCCTCGCCGAATCGCACCTGCGCGTCGTACGCCTTCAGCGCGTCGTCCAGGTACTCGATGAAGCGCGTCGCCTGCCCCACCGCGACCGGCAGCACGCCCGAAGCCAGCGGGTCCAGCGTGCCCGCGTGGCCGACGCGCCGCACGCCCGTCAGCCGCCGCACCAGCGAGACCATCGAGAACGACGTCACGCCGGCGGGCTTGTCGACGATCAGGAAGCCGTTCACCCGCGCACCATCACGAACGCCGTCACCGAAAGCCCCCGCAGCAGCATCCGCCGCTTCGAGAGCACGCGCAGCGCCGGCGGCATCGCGCGCATCAGCACCGCCGCCTCGCCCGTCAGCATCACGCAGCGCCCGCCCGGGCGCAGCACCCGCGCGATCTCTCGCAGCGACCGCGCGTACAGCCGGTCCAGCCCGGCGATCGTCCCCATCTGCCGCCCGTACGGCGGGTTCGTGATCACCACGTCCACGCTCGCCTGCGAGAGCGGCAGCCGCGTCGCGTCCCAGCGCGACAGCGCAGCCTGCTTGCCCGCGTTCGTGCGCGCCGCCTCCAGCACGTCGCCATCGAGGTCGCCGCCCAGGATCAGTGCCGCTCGACCGGCTTCCGCGCGCTCGCGCAGGATCGTCCCCGCGCCCGCCATCGGGTCCAGGCACACGTCGTCCTCGTGTGGCTCCGAGAGCATCACCAGCGCCCGCGCCACCGTCGGTTTCAGCGACGCCGGCACGTGCGCGCGCTTGTACCGCCGCTGCGCCAGCTCGTCGCCCGAGAGCCGCAGCCCGGCGATCGTCCGCTCGCCCAGTACGTGTACCCACAGCTCGATCGCCGCCTGCCCGCCGCTCGGCGTCCAGCGCGGCAGCAGCGCGCCGATCGCCGCGATGAACGGCGCCTCGAGTTCGTCCCGGTGGAACGGCTGCTTCCCCGCGACGCGCGCCACCACCTTGTACGTGCGCGCCCGTGTCTTCGGCCGGACCGCGTTGTGCGCCAGCAGCGCGCGTTCCAGCGGCGCCCGCTCGAGCGTGCGCGCCAGGATCTTCGGCGCGCCTCGCGCGGCTGGCGTCTTCTCGTCGATGACGATCTGGAACACGTCTTCGAGCAGCCCGCAGCGCAGCACGGGTGTCAGCTCGGGCGCGCTGAAGATGATGATGCTGTCGCGCTTGTCGATGCGCGAGATCGTGTCGCGCACGCTGGCGCCCGCTTCCGTCAGCTCCGCCGCCGCGAGCGATTCGATCCCCGGCACGACGAGCGCGTAGTAGACCGGCGGCGCCGGCTTCGGAAGGCGTGGCCCGGGCGCCTGCGGGCGCCTACGTGGAGGCATGCTCCCGCGCCTCGAACTCGCGGCGAAGGATGCCCATGATCTCTTCGTCCCGGTAGCAGCCGTCGTCGTAGTGATGCTCGCGCCTCCGGCCCTCCGACACGAAGCCGATCTTCTCGTACACGTGCATCGCCGCCGCGTTCTCCGGCTCCACGCTCAGCTCGATGCGATGGAGATTCATCTGGCGGAACCCCCAGCGCACCATCGCGCGCACCGCATCGCTGCCGTAGCCCTTGTTGCGGTCGTCCGCGCGCCAGATGCCCACGCCGATCAGCGCGTTCCGGTTCCGCTGGTCGATGTGGAACAGGTCGATGTCCCCGACGGCTCGCCCCGACGCTTCAATGATCAGCCGCACGACGCTAGCGTCTGGTTCGCTCGCCCAGCTTTCGAATTCAAGCTCCATCTGGTGCAGCGACTCCGGCGGCTCGTGCCAGTCGCGCATCCGCTGGCCCAGCGCGTCCGCCGTCTGCGACGTCTCCCAGTACGCCTGCACGTCATCGCGCTCCCACGCCCGCAGGATCACGCGCTCGCCCGCGATCCACGCCATCAGAGTTGCTCTCCCCGCTCTGCCGCCGTCTTCCGCATCAGGTCCGTCATCTCCTGCGCCTCCGCCATCGACGTGTCGCTCGTGAACGTCACGTCAGGCGTGTAGCGCAGCGTCAGCCGCCGCGAAAGCTCGCGCCGCAGGAACGGGCGCGCGTGGTCGAGCGCCTTCAGCGTCGACGCGCGCTCCTCGTCCGTGCCCAGCACGCTCACGTACGCGATCGCGTGCCGGAGGTCCGGGGACACGTCCACGTGCGTCACCGTCACCATCCCGCCGATGCGCGGGTCGCGCAGATCCGTCCGCAGGAGTTCGCTGATCTCCTCGCGCAGGACTTCGTTCACGCGTTCAGTTCGTCGGGACATCTCGGTGAAGCGCGGACGGCCGGGCGAGCCCGCCGTCGTCAGCGCCTGTCTTCCTTCGCTGCTACTGGCCTGATCACGGCGCGGACTTCATCGTGGCGCACGCTTGATCGTGGCGCGGGCTTTCAGCCCGCGTGTGAGGATCGTTCGACGAACCTCACCCTGATGACGCTGTCGCGGCGCTACGTATCGCGCTCGATCCGGAAGAACTCTATGACGTCACCTTCCTCGAAGCTGTCGAAGCCGTCGATCTGGATGCCGCACTCGAAGTTCGTCTGCACGTCGCGCACGTCTTCCTGGAAGCGCTTGAGCGTCGAGATCTTGCCCTCGGAGATGACAGCGCCGTTGCGCTGCACCCGCGCCGTATCCGTGCGCGTCACCGTCCCGTCGCGCACGTACGCGCCCGCGATCGAGTTCTTGCGCGCCACGCGGAACACCTTCCGCACCTCGGCGTGCCCGGTCACGACCTCCTTGAAGGTCGGCTCCAGCATGCCCGTCAGCGCCTTGTCGACGTCCTCCACGATCTTGTAGATGATGTTGTAGTGGCGGATGTCGATCTTCTCGGTCGTCGCGATGCGCTCGGCGCCGCCCTCGGTGCCCGTGTTGAACGCGATGATGATCCCCTTCGACGCGATCGCCAGCATCACGTCCGACTCTGTCACGGCGCCTGAGCCGGTGTGGATGATCTTCACCTTCACCTGCTCGTTCGTCAGCCGCTCCAGCGACGTGCGGATCGGCTCGATGGAGCCCTGCACATCCGTCTTGAGGATGATGTTCAGCTCCTTGAGCTTGCCCGCGCTGATCTCGCCGAACAGCGTGTCCAGCGTTACGCGCGCTTGCTGGTGCATCGCCGCCGCTTCGCGCTCCCGCACCCGCTCCATCACGATCGTCCGCGCCGTCTTCTCGTCCGGCACGACGACCAGCGTCTCGCCCGCCTTCGGCACCGCGCCCAGCCCCAGGATCTCCGCCGGCGCCGACGGCCCCGCCGCCTTGATGCGCTTGCCGTGCTCGTTGAGCATCGCCTTCACGCGCCCCATCGTCTCGCCGACCACGACGTAGTCGCCCGCGTGCAGCGTGCCCGTCTTCACCAGCACCGTCGCCAGCGGCCCGCGCGTCTTGCTCAACTCCGCCTCGACGACCACGCCGATAGCCTCGCGGTCCGGGTTCGCCTTCAGGTCCAGCACTTCCGACACGACGAGGATGTTGCTCAGCAGGTCGTCGAGCCCCACCTTCGTGCGCGC
This sequence comes from uncultured Chloroflexia bacterium, assembly GCA_963743185.1. Classification (GTDB taxonomy): domain Bacteria; phylum Chloroflexota; class Dehalococcoidia; order DSTF01; family JACRBR01; genus JANXYW01. The sequence continues at coordinate 10,399 of CAVUOT010000017.1, forward strand.
CGACACGGCGACCATCGGCGTGTCACCGCCCCACTCCTCCACCACGACGCCGTTGTCGGAGAGTTCCTTCTTCACCCTGTCCGGGTTCGCGTCCTCCAGGTCGATCTTGTTCAGCGCGACGACGATCGGTACTCCCGCCGCCTTCGCGTGGTCGATCGCTTCCTTCGTCTGCGGCATCACGCCGTCATCCGCCGCTACGACCAGCACCGCGACGTCCGTCACCTGCGCGCCGCGCGCCCGCATCGCCGTGAACGCTTCGTGCCCCGGCGTATCCAGGAACGTGATGTCGTGGTCGTTGACGTGTACCTGGTACGCGCCGATGTGCTGCGTGATACCGCCGTGCTCCGACGCCGTCACCTTCGTCGCGCGGATCGCGTCCAGCAGGCTCGTCTTGCCGTGGTCGACGTGCCCCATGATCGTCACCACCGGCGGCCGGTGCTGCAGCTTCGTCTCGTCTTCTTCGATCGCCGGCGCGCCCGTCGTCCGGTCTACCGCGACCTGCTCCTGCTGCGGCGTCTGCGCCTCGACCGCCTCGAACCCCATGTCCGTCGCCACGATCGCCGCCGTGTCGAAGTCGATCACCTGGTTGATCGAGGCCATCACCCCGTTCTTCATCAACTCCTTGATCACTTCGACCGGAGAGACGTGCATCAGGTCGCCCAGGTCCTTCACGGAGAGGACGCGCGGGATCTCGACCGTCTTGGCCGGGGCTGCCGGGGCTTCGGGCTTTACTTCAGCGTCTGTCGTCATATGCTCGTTTCGCTGCTAATCCTGCGCCGCGAGCGTTTCCGCGTGCGCTTTCAGCTGCTCCATGTCCTCGGCCGGCACCGCGACTTTCAGCGCGCGCCCGAGCCGGTCCTTCTTCAGCGCCTCGTCCCAGCACGCGCGCGCCTCGTGCACGTACGCCCCGCGGCCGTTCTTCTTCCCCGTCGCGTCCAGCTCGACGCGCCCCTCCGGCGTCCGAACCACCCGCACCAGCCCGCGCTTCGCCTCCGTGCTCCGGCACGCGATGCACGTGCGCAGTGGCACGTGCTTCGGACGCGGCGCCTGTTTGGCCGGTGTCATGTTACCGGATCAGGTCCGCGAACTCGTCCTCTTCCTCCTCTTCGACCGGGAGGATGCGGCGAGCGCCGCCCTTCTTCTTCTTCAGCGCCGCCGCGCGAGCCGCCTCGTGCTCCGCCGCCTTGTTCGGCGGACCGCCCTTCCGCCGCTCCGGCGGCTTCAGCGCCTCGATCGGCTGCCGCACCAGCTCCTCCGCGAAGCGGATCGCAGGCCGTCCGCCCGCGCTCGGCGCCACGGGCGCGACCGCGACCTCCGGCTCCAGCATCGCCGCCGGCGCCAGCGCTTCCTCGCCCTCCGCCGCCGCGGTCTCTTCCCGCTGCGCGTACTCCAGCGCGATCTCTTCCTCCGGCGTCAGCGGCCGCGTCTGCGCGGCGATGCGCGCCTCTTCGACGACCTGCGCCGCCAGCGCCTTCGACCGCTTCAGCCCCTCTTCGCGCGCCATCTCGGCCGCCATCTCCGGCGTGATGCCGCGCTCCGCGAGCTCCGCCTCGTACGCCGTCTGGCTCTTGATGTCGATGCGCCAGCCCGTCAGCTTCGCCGCCAGCCGCGCGTTTTGTCCTTCTTTGCCGATCGCCAGCGACAGCTGCCGGTCCGGCACCACGACCTCCGCCGTGTGCTCTTCGCCTTCGTCCTTCGTCGACACGCTCACGACCTGCGCCGGGCTCAGCGCGTTCGCGACGAACCGCGACGGCTCCGGGTCCCACTGGATCACGTCGATGCGCTCGCCGCCCAGCTCGTTCACCACGTTCTGGATGCGGATGCCGCGCATGCCGACGCACGCCCCGACCGGGTCGACGCCCTCCTGCCGCGACCACACCGCCACCTTCGACCGGTATCCCGCCTCGCGCGCGATCGACTTGATCTCGACGATGCCGCGGAAGATCTCCGGCACCTCCAGCTCGAACAGCCGCTTCAGCAGGTCCTTGTGCGTCCGCGTGACGACGACCTGCGGCCCCTTCGCCGCCTTGAACACTTCGAGCAGCATCACCTTCAGGCGCTGCCCGCTGCGATAGTGCTCCGTCCGCGCCTGCTCCGGCGACGGCAGCACCGCCTCCGTCGTCCCCAGGTCGATGATCACGTTGCGGCCCTCGAGCCGCTGCACCACGCCCGAGACGATGTCGCCTTCCTTGCCGGCGTACTCCTCGTACACCACCTCGCGCTCCGCCTCGCGCAGCCGCTGCAGCACCACCTGCTTCGCCGTCTGCGCCGCGATGCGCCCGGCGTTCGCCGGCGTCGCCTCGAACTCCAGCACGTCGCCCAGCGCCGCGTCCGGCCGCACCGCCCGCGCCTCCGCCAGCGTCATCTCGATGTGCTCGTCCTCGATCTCAGCGACCACCGTCTTCGTCGTGAAGCAGTGGATGCCCCCGTCCTCCGGGTTGATCCGCACCAGCACGTTCGACTGTGCCAGGTTGTCCTTCTTGTACGCCGACGCCAGCGCCTGCTCCACCGCATCGAGGACCACGTCCTTCGAGAGGTTCTTCTCCGCCGCAAGCGCCGTAATCGCCGTGATGAATTCGTTCTTCATAGAAAAGTCCCTAATCGAACAAAAAAGCCGGCTTGCGCCGACTCCTGAAAGAAAATATCTCCAGAGTTCAGCCCCAGTATACGCACGTCAGCCCGAACCTGACAAGTGCGCCCGAAGCCCACCCAATCCCGTAGGGGCGGCCCCGCGTGGCCGCCCGCGCCCCGCCGACAAACCCCCGATCCCCCCATGTAGGGGCACGCGGTGGCGTGCCCGCGGCCATCGCACAACCCCCGTCCCCATGTAGGGGCGCAGCCTGCTGCGCCCGCCGCCGGCGAAGCCACCGCTAACTATCCTCGCCTAGCGCGCCTTAGCGCTTTTCGCTTCTCCAACTCATCCAAACGCTGCAATGCGGCCAGGCTGATGTCGTCCCAGTCAGGGAAAGCGCCTCCGGAACTCCTCGATGTCTTCGCGTATCCGGGGCCCGATGTTGAAGCCCTTGACGATAAGTGCCAACGCGATCGACGCTGCATGTGGTGCCAGCTCAACGTCGATCGTGCGCAGACCCTGCCCAACGAGGTCAAAGCCCTCTCGGTGCGGCCGCAATAGTATGAAGTTGAGCACGCATCCTCCGCACGCGGCTATCGCCCGACTCCCACGCGCCCCGATACTCCTCTGCGACGCGATTGCGGCGTCGCCGATCGCGAGCTGACAGGCGAGGTGATCGCGCGCCGAGCGCAGGTTGTAGACGGTGTCCCCGATCTGCGGAAGCGGGGGGCGCTGCTGGTTCGTCACAACGTTGAAGAGCTGATCGCCGGTTTCAGACCACGTCGTACGGGATAGAAAACGTCTCCAGCGTTCACCCCGCCTCCCGGCGCGGAGATGTTCTAGCGCCTAGCAGCCTGCCCGCGCCCCGATCTGGCCGCCCATCAGACGACACGATCCCCAGTAGGCGCGCGCGCCGCGGCGCCAACCGCAGACTCGGCGCCGCACTCAGCGCGTCGCGACGCCCCCACTTCCTCACAAACTCAATCGCATCCATCGGCGTGATTATAGACGGCGCTCAGCGCCCTTCCCTCTCGCCTTCGGTGCTGCCCTCGCAAACGGGCTCCGATCGCCCGACTGAGCCCCCTCTCCACTGCGTGGAGAGGGGTGGCCGAAGGCCGGGGTGAGGTGCGCGTCCCGCCGTTCCCCATCTGCGCAATCTGTGGTTCCGTTCCCCTCATCCCCCATCCCGGTCCGGGGCGTCAAGATCGTGGGAATCTGCCAAGAACCGCCTCATTCGTCTGGCGCGGCGTTGTACAATAGCTTCCCGCCCCGGGTAGCACTGTGACGGTCTGGCGATGTTCGGCTCGTCCATCTTGGCAGGCCCGGGCGCATCGGCCCGCACCCGTCTCTGGCCGTGATTCCTGAAAGAGGACCCATGCGGCGACGCGGCGTCCGAATCGCCCTCATGGCACTAATCCCCGTCGCGATCTTCGGTGCGTCCAGATTGCTCGGCGGGCACCCCGCGACGGGGCTCGCGGTTCCGGACTCCAACGCCACGGCCGCCGGCAACTTCAAGCAGGAGCAGCGGCTGAACTCGCTCGTCTTGCAGTACGCGACGGACGCCTTCGCCCCGAACAACCGCTTCGGTTCGGCCATCGGTAGCATCATAAGGCCAAATTTTCAGAGCTCGCTCGACGGCGGTATCGCCACCGGAGACACCTCCCTTCTCCTCCGCATGCTCGGCCTCAATGACCTCACCGGCACAAATGAGCCGAGCCTCGTCGTCGGTGTCGTAAACGGAGCGGCGATCCGTCCCCCCGGCAACCCCACGACGTACAACGGCGCCTCCGACCTCGATTGGTGGTACAGCCAGAACCCAGGCGAGATCGACGCGAACACCATCCCGACCGCGCAGCTCACCGGCTCGATCGTCTCGAACGCGCTGGCCGTAGGACCGGGGAGCATGGTCGTGGACGTTGGCGGGATCGGGCGGCTGGCGCTGTCCAACGCACGAATCGCCGCTACCGTCGGCGGCGTCTCCAATCCCCTGACCTCGTCGAACGGCTTCCCTCCGGGGCATCTCCCCGGCGAACTGATCGACCCTGGACTTCAGAGCTTCGACTCGATGAGTTCCGGCAAGCTGGCGGGCAACATCAGCGCTGCCTCGCTCGCCGCTGCGCCCATCTCGTCCACGATGCTTTCCTGTACACAGGGTTACACCGTGTCAAACACCTGGCTTGATCTTCTGGTTCACGGCTGCACGCTCAATCTCGGCTTCTTTATCACGGCCATCGTCGCGACTCAGCCGGACCAGGTTGACCCCGCCGCACCCGTGGCGGGAGCCGGTGCGCCCTATACGTTGATCCTGAGCGGCAACAGCGTCACGGGCTGCAAGGACAAGAACGGAGCCGTCGTCGTTTTCAGCACCTGCCTGAATGCGGCCGCGTACTCGATCTACTTCCAGTTCACCAGCGACCGCGTCATCGTCGATGCGGACGGCGACGGCGTACCCGACCTCGTCGACAACTGCTCGCTCGTGCCGAACGCCGATCAGCTCAACACCGACGACGCCAACACCGCGCTCAACCGCCCCGGTGCCGACGCCCTCGGCGACGCCTGCGACGACGACAAGGACGGCGACGGCTACACCGCAACACAGGAAGCGGCGGTCACCGGCGGCAAGGACGACCTGGCGTACTGCCAGATCATGAGCGCGGACGTCGACAACGACGGCGCGGTGTCGATCCTCGACCTCGCGAAAGTGGCGGTGTACTTCACCCAGACCGTCCCGCCGGCGCCCGAGCGCTACAAGCAGGACAAGGACAGCCAGATCAGCATCCTCGACCTGACGCGCATGGCGCAGGTATTCACGCAGCCCGTCACCGCCTGTCCGTAGCAGGACGTTGTCCTCGTCCCCCCGCGGTGCAACCCGCCGCTAGGCGTTCGCCCCCGCCCCGCCGCACAATACGCGCGTGCCAACGCCGGGCGGTCGGCTCGCTGCTCCAGGCCTATTCCCGTCCAGCGCCAGAAATTGCGCGTGACCATCTGTACACGAGGTACCGATCAGCGTAAAGTAGCTGTCAGGTTCTGTGGTGCCCGGCGAGCGAAGGGATGACAGCCATGTTCAAGGGTGCTGTAAGCGTCCGTATCGCAATCGTCGCTCTCGTCGCCGCGTGCGCGGTCACGGGCGTCCTGCCGATGGCGCGGCGTGCGTACGCGGTCAGCGGCCAGGGCCCCTCCATCGGCATTTCAGTGCCGCCCTCCGTCACGCTGACGTCCGATGTCACTGTCTCGTTCTTCGCGGAGTCCTCGGGCGCGACGATCGATCCGTACACCGGCTACAACATCGGCCTCGTCTATGACGCCTCGGCGTTCTCGTTCGTGTCGTGGAGCGACGCGTCCGTGGCATCGGGCATCTTCGGCGCCGTCAGCTTCTGTACCTCCACATCGACCGATGCGGCCGGAACAATCCCCGCCCCCTGGGTCGAGCTCGTCGCCTCGTGCGCCTCGTCGTCAAGCGGGAGCACCCGGTTGGGGAAGCTCGCGACCATCACGCTGCACCCGAAAAAGGTCGTCGGCTCCCATCCACTGCACATGCTGAGCGCCCTCCCTCCTGACTCGTCCGGTGCGACGTTCGGCGCTACGTTCGGAACGTATACCGTCGATGCGTCCGCGGTCTCGGTCCAGGCCAACACGCTCGTGTGCTACGGCAGCAACTGCGGCGCCCAGCCGCCCTACAATGAGTCGTGGGACGCGACCATCGACACGATGCCGGTGGGCACGGACCTCGGCCTGACGTTGACGCCGGCCCCTGCGGCCGTCGGCGCCCCCGGCCCCATGACCTTCAACCTCTCTCTGACGAACCCGTCGTGGTCCGCGGCCGGGACCAACGTCATGGTGACGGACGTGCTTCCGGCGCAGTTCGTCGGCGCCGCCACGGCGTTCAGCGGACCGGGCGCGTCGCAGTGCGCTGTGTCCGGCCAGACCATAACCTGCACGGTCGGCGCGTTCGCGCCCGGCGCCTCATACGACGTAACCGTCACGGCAGCCCTCGCTGACGCCTCCGCGACAAGCACGGCGACGAACTGCGCCCGGGTGACGATGTTGCAGATCGATCCGAACCCGGCGGACGATACGGCCTGCGCGACGATGAACGTAATTCCAGCAGGCCCGGACATGGTCGTCACCGGCCCGCCCAGCGCGGCGACCGGCGATGACATCACCATCACCTACAGCCTCGTCGGCCCCGCGCCGCACAGGTTCAACGCGTACCAGATCGGCGTGTCGGTGGATCCGGCCCAGGCCACCATCACAGGCGTCACCGACCTCGCCTTATCGTCGGGCATCTGGCAAACCGACTACTGCCCGCCCATGTACCTGCCCATCGCCGTCGTTGGGCGTCGCGACGGCGTTCTGCGAAAATGTCGGTGATCCGACGACAAACGTTGGACCCCTGATGCAGGTGCATCTCCACGTCGTGGGCAGCGGCCCCCTCATCGTTCACGCCGTCGACATGGTCAAGGGAGACGGCACGTTCGGTCCCGTGGATCTCCCAGGGGAACTCCGGGTCGTACACCGTGAACCCGGTGAGCCTGGACCCGCAGTTCAATGTCTTGCGATGCAGCACCTCCTGCGCCGGTCCCCAGGACGTCCTCGTGCTCATTTCTCCTCCTGCCCCCGACGTCGACACCGACGGTGACGGCTATACGGACGCGGCCGAGGTTGCCGTCGGCAAGGATCCGAATAAGTACTGCCCGATCATGCGTGCCGACATCGACGGCGACACCGCCGTCAGCATTCTCGACCTCTCGCTCGTCGCGGGCCGATTCATGAAGAACGTACCGCCCGCGCCTGCTCGGTACGACCAGGGTTCGCCACCCGTTGATGGTCAGATCAACATCTTGGACCTGTCTAAGATGGCGGCGGTGTTTGGGAAGAATGTCAGCGCCTGCCCGTGAATGACCCCGCCAGTTGTGGCGGCCAGCCCGGAATCTTCCATCGAGCGAAACACGTTCGACGCGCGTAATCCGTGGTTCGCGTCCGTTCCCCTCTGCGATCGCTCTGCGTCTCCGCCGGTGCAACGCGCCGCTAGGCGTTCGCCCCCGCCCCATCGCACAATAGGCGCGTGCCAACGCCAGCCACCCAGCCAACCGCCGCCCAGCCACGAAACTTGACCGGTTATTATTCGCGATTTTTCTTGCAGGCCAATCGAACAATCAAAGGCGCAGCCGGCATGACCGCATCGCCAGCTTCACCGGCAGCCCCCGCGCGAGCGAAAACCGAAAAATCAAGGCGTCAATCAAAACCCGTCTGCGTAATCTGCGCAATCTGCGGTTCCCGTCCCCCGGCAGCGAAGCTATCCGATCGAGGCGGAGCGCGAAAGGACTCGGTGCGGGCTGCTGAGAGGGGATGCGAGCCCGCCCGTAATCCTTGCGCGGCGCCCCGATCGGATAGCTCCGCACGGGGTGACGATTGGTCGAGCCGGCGCCCGGCTCTACGGTGCGGCCGCCGGCGCTCCGGGCGGCCCGCCTCCGTTCCCGTCAAGTATCTGGTCCACGCGCGCCTCGAACTGGCTCAACTGGTCGTCCGCCATCGCTTGCGTGATCGTGCCGCTGTTCACCGCGTCCGTCGCGCGCTGCTGCTGCGCATCGATGAGCGCCTGGCGGATGGCGGCCCGGTCCATGCCGTGCGCCGCGGCCACGCTCGCGACCGTCGCGCCCGACGGCCTGCAGCTCCGTCTGCAACTGCGCCTGGTCGATCGCCAGCAGCGTCGCCAGCTCCGCGACGGTCCGCCGGCTCGCCGCCGAAACCGCCCGGGCCGCCGGGGCCGCCGAGCGAACTCGCCGGCGTACCTTCGGCGATCGCCGTCTGGAAGCCGGAGCCGCCCTGACCGCGGAAGGCGCTCGCTGGCGTGCCCTCGGCAATCGCCGTCTGGATTGCCGGATTCGGCGTCCGGTTGCCGAATCCGCGCGCACCCGGCGTCCCGTTGTCGGCGCGCGTCGCGGCCGCGGTGCTGCCGCCCGACGGCGTCGACGAACTCGCCGTCTTCGCCGAACTCGATCCGCCGCACGCGCGGCGGCCGCGCCGGCCGTGACGATCACGGCCGCGCCAAGAAGAAGGGTTGCGCGCTTCAACATATGGCCAACGTTCCCTGGATAGACATTTCGCGAATCAGTCCTTTCTCAAGGCTTCGATCGGGTCGAGCCGCGAAGCCTGGTATGCCGGGTAGATGCCGAAGAAGAGTCCGATGAGCACCGACACGCTCGCCGCCACGACGATACTCGTGGCGGTGACCTGCGTTGTCACGACCGAGCCCGTCCCGAAGTCCTGGCCATTTGCCAGCTTCGCCGCCGCGACGCCGACCATGACACCGATGGCGCCGCCCGCCACGGTCACGATCACCGCCTCGATGATGAACTGCATCAGGATCATCTGGCTGTTCGCGCCGACCGCCTTACGGATGCCGATCTCACGCGTCCGCTCGATCACCGATACCAGCATGATGTTCATGATGCCGATGCCGCCGACGACCAGCGAGATGCCCGCGATCGCTCCGAGCAAGATCGTCATCGTTCGGCTTACCTGGTTCGCCGTCGTGAGCAGGTCGTTCTGGGTCGATACTGTGAAGTCCTGCGTGCCGTTGTGGTTCGTGGCGATGGCGTTCTCGATCGCCAGCTTCGCCTGGTTCAGCTTGCCGGCGTCGGTCACCTTGACGGTGATCTGCTGGACGTTCTGTTTGCCGTTCGTGCTCCTGATGAATGGCACCCGCGCGGCGAAGGTCGTCAGCGGCATCACGATCTGCGTGTCATCGCTGCCGTTGCCGCCTCGTGGCGCCATCACGCCGATCACCGTGAGATTCAGGTTCGCCTGTCCGAAGTTGATGCGTACTTCCTGGCCGAGCGCGCTGGCCGGGGTATCGAAGAGGTCCGTCGCGACCTTCGACCCGAGCACGACGTTCGTGGCCTTGCTGGTCTCGTCGTCCGCGGTGATAAATGCGCCCGCCGCGAGCGTGTAGCCGCGCACCACCGCGAAATCCGGTTCCGTGGCCGTGATGATCGCCGAGGTGTTGCGGCCGTTGCCGATGAGTTGCGTCTGGAGCGTTGTCTGGGACGTGTCGGCGCTCGTGTCGGATCCGCCGAACTGCGATACGACCGCCTCGATCTCCGGGAACTGCGTCTTGTCGCGAAGCGTCGTCGCGTCGTCGGTGGTCAGCGTCAGCGAGCGGAGGTCCCGCACGCCACCGCCGCTCGATCCCGTCGTCGCCGGCTTGACGAAGATCAGGTTGCTGCCGAGGCCGCGGACCTTGCTCGTCACGCCCGCCTGCGCGCCCTGCCCGGCCGCCATCAGCGCGATAACCGCACCAACACCGATGACGATGCCCAGCATCGTCAGCCCGGTGCGCAGCTTGTTCGAGGTGAATTCGAAGATCGCCATGCGCAGCGTGTCGAGGAAGATCGTCATGCTGGCGCCTCTTCCGCAGCCGCCACCGACGCCGCGATCGTGCCGGGGAACGCCACCACCGTCGAGCGGGCGGTCGGCGCATCGGCGATGATCCGTCCGTCGCGCAGCGTGATCATGCGCCGCGTGTGCTCCGCCACCTCCGGCTCGTGCGTGACGAAGATGATCGTGATGCCGCGCTCGCGGTTCAGCCTGACGAACGTTTCGACAACGTCCACGGTCGTCTTCGTGTCGAGCGCGCCCGTCGGCTCGTCGGCGAGGATCAGCGCCGGGTGGGTGACGAGCGCGCGCGCGATGGCCACCCGCTGCTGCTGTCCTCCCGAAAGCTGGTTCGGCTTGTGGTGCATCCGGTCGGCAAGCCCGACGTCGGCAAGCGCCTGGGCCGCGAGCCGCCGGCGGTTGCGCACGCCGGCGTAGATCAACGGCAGTTCCACCTGTGCGATGGCTGGCAGCCGCGAGAGCAGGTTGAACGACTGGAACACGAAGCCGATGCGATGGCTGCGCACTTTCGCTCGCTGCACGTCGTTCATCTTCCCGACGTCGTACCCTTCGAGTTCGTACGTCCCGTGTGTCGGACGGTCAAGGCAGCCGATGATATTCATCATCGTCGACTTGCCCGATCCCGACGATCCGACGATCGCGATGAACTCGCCCTGGTCGATGTCGAGGTCGACGTTCTGCAGCGCCGGTACAAAGACGTCGCCGGTCCGGTAGATCTTGCTGAGGTTGCGCAGCCGGATCATCAGTCGCCACCCCGTCCGCCGCCGGCGAAGCCGCCCGGAGGGCCAAAGCCTCCCCCGCCGCCGGGGAAGCCCCCGCCGCCGGCGACCGCGCTCGCACTCGCCACGGCCGTCACGCCGGGCAGGACAACGGTCGCGCCTTCGCTCACGCCCGACGTGATCTCGGTGTTCTTCGCGTCGCTCAGCCCGATCTCGACTGTGACCTTCTGCGTCGAGCCGTCGCTCTGCTTGACCTGCAGCACCCGGTTCTGCCCATCACGCGTGACCGCGGCGTTCGGGACCAGCAACACGTTCTGGCTCTGCGCGGTGATGATGGTAATCGTGGCGTTCATTCCCGGCGCCGGCCTCTGGTTGAATGCCGCACCTCCGCCAAGTTGCCCCCCACCGGCCGCGGGCGGACTGACTGGCGTCGTGCCGGTCGCCGGCGTGGCGCCCGCCTGCGGCGTCGTCGGCGTACCGACGGCCGAAGCCGTGGCAGCCGCGGCCGTCGCCCGCCGCCCGCCGCCCTGTCCGCCGGCGCCCGGAGTGCCCGAAGCCCCAGCCGCCCTGCCCGCCGGCGCCAGGCGTGCCCAGGGCGCCGGCGCCAGGTCCGCCGTTCGCGGCGCCCGCGCCGCCGGGCGTGCGCGCGACGAAGTGCGCCCGAGCGACGTAGTTCACCACGCCCTGCGTCGTCGTCGGATTCGTCCCAATCGCGTCGATGACAATCGGGAAGGTCCGGCCCGCGATCGCGGAGAAGACCGCCGTACCTGCCTGACCAACCTTCACCGATGCGTAGTCCGTCTCGCTGATCGTCAGATTGAGGACCACATTGTCGGGCGTGTTCAGCACGACCGCGGCCGTGGTCGACGACGTGCCCGTACCCGCGAGGTCACCGGGCTGGTTGTTCAGCGCGGCCACCGTGCCGTCGAACGGTGCGACGAGCTTCGTGTTGTCGAGATTCTTCTGCGCCGTATCTACCGAGTTCTGCGCCTGGCTCACGGCTTGCTGCTGTTGCTGGACGTCGGAGGGGAGCGCGCCCGCGTACGTCTCGTCGCGTTTCGCCTGCGCCGACGTCAACGACGCCGCCGCGGTGTCGATGTCAGCCTGTGCAGCCACCACGGCCTCCGGCGTCGGGCCCGCCTGCAGCGTGAGCAGTTTGGCCTGCGCAGCATCGATCTGCGCCTGCGCGGAACCTATCGCGGCGTCCGCCACGGCGATCTGGCCCGCCGTCGGGCCCGCCTGTGCCGTCGCCAGCGCGTTGTTCGCGTCCGAGACTGCAAGCTGCGCCGACGCCACCCCGTTGTCCGCTGTCTGCTTGTCGGACACCGCTTTCGTGTACGAGCTGTTCGCCGACAACACGGCCGAGCCGCCTTCGCTGGTCGGGCGTGCCGTGCTGCTCACGCGGAGCAGTGTTGCCTGATCTGCCGCCGAGATCGGCGCGGCCGTGGACCAGGGCAGAACGACACCGCCGGCGTCGGAAGCGGGCTGAGCCGCACATACGCCGTCTCCGCGCTGTTCAGGATCGCCTGCGCCGTCGAAATGTTCGCCGCCGCGTTCGATTGCGTCTGCTGCGCCGCGGTCAGAGCGTTCTGCGCCTTCGTGACACCCGATTGCGCCGTCGCCACGCTCGCGCTCTTGTCGGTGTCGATCTTGGCGCGCGCGTCCTTCGCCTGCTGAAGCTGCGCCTGCGCCGTCGTCACCGCCTGCTGCGCCGTCTCGATCGTCGTCGCATCCGCCGGCGCCTGCAGATCGTGCATGGCGCGCACAGCCTTGTCGTAGTTGGCCTGCGCCTGTTGCACGCTCTGGTCCGCCGATGCCAGCGCCGACGCCGTGCCGCCTTGCAGTAGCTGATCGAGCTTCGACTGCTGGGTGGCGAGGCTGAGCTTCGCCGAATTCAGCGCAGTCTGCGCGTCGGTCGCGTCGATCTCGGCCAGCACATCGCCTTGCTTCACCTGCTGCCCCAACTTCACGTCGACCTTGGTGATACGTGCGGATGCGGTGCCCGTGTTCGTGAAGTTGAGGTTGGTCGTGGACTGGGCCGCAACCGTGCCGCTAGTGCTCACCGTCTTGGTCACGTTGCCGACGCTGACCGTCGCCGTTTGCACCGCGACCGTAGCCGTTCCACCGCCGCGCAGGAACTGCCACCACACCCCGGTCGCCACGGCCGCGATCAACACACCGAGCAGTGCCAGCCAGGTCAGCCGGGACCGCCACGCGTTCCCGGCGCTCCCCATCAAATCGTCGTAGTCAAATGCGGCGTCAGTTGCCATCGTCGCGCTCCTCCTGCATACCTAGATCGAGCGTAACGCCAACCGACCCCCAATCCTGTGTCGAACATGTGAAGAAGCACTAAAGGACGGCGCGCTAACGATCCTTCGCGCGTCTGAATTGTGTCAGGTCGTTGGAAGCAACACAGGTGAAACGAGCACGGCCATGCGAGGACGCGACTCCCGTCAGCCGGCCGGGCGCGGCCGTCCCCGGCTGTATCTCGGCGAATCGCTCGGAGCCGTAGCTCCCGGCTTCGCTGGCTCGGTCAGCAGCCGCCAGCGAACGCCTTGCCCGGCGCCCACATGTTCCACTGTGCCGTGGCGGCCCAGTGCTCCGACGCGAACGCCCAGTCGTGGAACATCAGGTTCCCCGACGCCGACGTCCGCCGCTCGCGCCAGGCCGACGTACACCATCACCACCGAGAGGTTGTAATCGGCCCCGTCGTCGCCGCGCCAGATCGGCGCCGCCAGCGTCCGTCCTGACGCATCGGTGCGCGTGGCATCGAACTGCAGAAACACCTGCCGGCCCGGCGCCAGGAAGATGTACTGCAGCGCCGCCTTCGCCCAGTCGCCACCGCACTCGCCGGCATTCGGCGCATGCATCTGCAGCATCCGCACGTGACGGCCGCCCACGCATGTGAATGACTCGCCATCGACCACCGTCTCGACGACGCACGGCTCGCCCTGCTGCCCGATCGCCTGCACCGCTTTCAGCGCCTCCAGCATGTTGATCCGGCCCGCGCCCGCCCAGTCGGGCGTATCGCCCGGCGGAAGCGGCGTCGCCGTCCGCTTGATGATGTCCGTGATCTGTTGCGGCGAAAGGTCGGGCTTCAGCGAGAGCATCAACGCCGCCAGCCCCGACACCTGCGGCGTCGAAAACGACGTGCCGCTGCCTACGGCGTACGGACCGTCCGGCAAGCACGGCAGCAGCACGAAGCAGCGCGAGGCGGGAAGCGTGCCGATCACGTCCTCGCCGACCGCCACGACATCCACCTCGGGGCCGTAGCTCGAGAACTTCGAGCGCTTATCGGGGTTGCTCTGTGACGCGGCGCCCACGGCCAGCACTTCGGGAATGCGCGCCGGAAACGCCACGCCCGCCGTCCCCGCGTTGCCCGTCGCCGCGACCACCAGCACGCCCGCGCGCGTCGCTTCCGCCACGGCGTCGCGCACCTCTTGCGCGTCGCGCAGGCCACCGAGGCTCAGGTTGATGATGCGCGCGCCATTGTGGACGGCATACAGGATGCCGCGCGCCGTCGCGATGGAATCGCCCGCGCCGTAGCAGTCGAGCACCTTCACGGGCATGATGCGCACGTTGCGCGCCACGCCCACCATGCCGGTCCCGTTTGCCGCTGCCGCGATGACGCCGGCGACGAAGGTGCCGTGACCGATATCGTCGTTGACGAAGCCGTTCGTGACGTTCGCGCAGCCCGGCGAGCTGTCGCTCACGAACGAGCACCCGTTCACGTCATCGACGCAGCCATTGCCGTCGTCGTCGACGCCGTTGTTGGCGATCTCCGCCGGGTTAATCCAGATGTTCGCCTGCAAGTCCGGGTGCCGGACGTCGACGCCGGTGTCCACCACCGCGACGATGATGTCCGGCGAGCCCTGCTCAATGTCCCACGCCGCCGGTGCGCCGACCACCGAGAGATAGGCGGACTGCTTGCCGAACAGCGGATCCGTCGGGGAATCGGCCGCGGCCACCCCGGCGATAAGCAGGACGGCAATCGCCGGAATCAGGACACCGCACCGAAAAACACGCATCGAAATCCGCCTGAGTAGCACTTGTAACATGACGATAGCGAGCGTATCATAACGCCCGGCTCTGAGTCTGTACGTTGGATGTCTGTAATTGGAGGTATCGCGGTGCTTAGCTTCGGCCGATGGCTGCGCGTAGTCCTTAGCCGGCGGACGGCCGCCGTTACCATGCTCGCGCTCACAGTCGTCTTCGGCCTCGGTGCTCGCTGCATCCAGTTGACCAGCGTCCACGTCGACAGGGACGGCTACACGCACATCACGGGCGAGATGGCCAACGACACCGATGTCCAGGGTGTTCACATCATGCTGCGTGCCACGCTTTACGACGACCAGGGGAACGTCGTGGCCACCAAGGACGCGCCCACCTGCCCGCCCGACACGCAGGCGCATAACCAGACCATGTTCGACATCCGCTTCGACAACCCGAACGTGCCGCCGTTCGCGCGATACGATGTGCGCCCGATCTCCGGGCAAACGCTCAAGGCTCCGCTGCCCGATCCAGATGTCGTCGTGCTGCAGACCGACGCCATCCGATTCGTCGGCATCCCACCCATTCCGGGACTGCCTATCACAGACAAGGATGTCCTGCTCGAGTTCGGCGTCCGCAATCGCTCCGGCCAGACCATCGTCGGTGTACAGGGCTGCGCGGCCGTGTACGACCAGCACGGCAACGTCGTCGCCGCGCAGACGGGCGAGCTGACCGAGCTGGACGAGAATGGCTTCCCGCGCCCCGCTGAATTCGGCTCCGCCGCGCCTGCGTCCGCATTCCTCATCATCCGCGACGTGCCGACGGCACCAACCCAGGTTCGCGCTTGGCTGTGGTTCGGCGACAAGGACGCGCCGACATCCGCCTGGCAGTTCTTCTCGACGCCAATGATCACGATACAGACGCGCAAACCCTAGCGGGCGGATCCCGGTGAGCAACCCCGGCCCCTGTGTGGAGCGACTAGCCTCCCGGATTGCTACCCTGAATCCAGATGGAACCCGCGCGAATCCGCAACTTCTGCATCATCGCCCACATCGACCACGGCAAATCGACGCTCGCTGACCGCTTCCTCGAGATGACCGGCACGATCTCCAAGCGCGACATGTCCGCGCAGGTGCTCGACGACATGGACCTCGAGCGCGAGAAGGGCGTCACGATCAAGGCCAAGGCCGTGCGCATGGCGTTCACCGCCGCCGACGGCATCGAGTACGAGCTGAACCTCATCGACACCCCCGGCCACGTCGACTTCGGCTACGAGGTCTCGCGCGCGTTGGCGGCGTGCGAGGGCGCGCTGCTGATCGTCGATGCCGCACAGGGCATCCAGGCGCAGACGCTCGCGAACGTCTACCTGGCACTCGAAGCCGACCTCAAGCTCATCCCCGTCATCAACAAGATCGACCTCCCGAGCGCCGAGCCCGAGCGCGTCGCGCAGGAACTCGTCGATACGCTCGGGTTCTCCGCCGACGAGATCATGTTCGCCTCCGCCAAAGAGGGCACCGGCACGCACGAGCTGCTACAGGCCATCGTCGACCGCATACCGGCGCCGCCCGACACGAGCGACCGGCCGCTGCGCGCGCTGATCTTCGACAGCAAGTACGACGCCTACAAGGGCGTGATCGCCTACGTGCGCGTCGTCGACGGCATCGCGAACAGTCGCCGCCGGCTGCGCCTCATGTCGACGAACCTCAGCGTCGAGACGATCGAGGTCGGCGTCTTCCGCCCGTCGCTCGAGCCCGTGGCGGAGCTCGGCCCCGGCGAGGTCGGCTACGTCGCCACAGGCCTCAAGAACGTAAAGGAGTGCCGCGTCGGCGACACCTTCACCGACGACGGCAAGCCCGCCACGGAGCCGCTGGCCGGCTACCGCCCCGCCAAGCCGATGGTCTTCGCGGGTCTTTACCCCTCATCGGCGAACGAGTACCCGCTGCTGCGCGACGCCCTCGACAAGCTGCAGCTCAGCGACGCCTCGCTGGTCTACGAGCCCGAGTCCAGCGTCGCCCTGGGCTTCGGCTTCCGCTGCGGCTTTCTCGGCCTGCTGCACATGGAGATCGTGCAGGAGCGCCTGGAGCGCGAGTACGACCTGAACCTCCTCGCGACGGCGCCCAGCGTCGAGTACCAGGTGACCAAGACCAACGGCCAGGAGATCGTCATCGATAACCCGGCGGAGCTGCCGCCGCCGCAGGAGATCGGCCAGATCCGCGAGCCGTGGATGAACATCTCCGTCGTCTGCCCCGATCGCTACATCGGCGCCGTCATGGAGCTGGTCACCGGCAACCGCGGCGAGTTCAAGCGCATGGAGTACCTGCAACACAGCATCCTGCAGGACGACGGATCAAAGAAGGGCGAGGGGCGCGTGGTCCTCGACTACCACATCCCGCTCTCCGAGATCCTCGTCGACTTCTACGACCAGTTGAAGTCCGGCACACAGGGCTACGCCAGCCTCGACTACAGCTTCAGCGAGTACCGCCCCGCGCCGCTCGTCAAGCTCGACATCCTCGTCAACGGCGAGCCCGTCGACGCGCTGTCGCTGATCACGCACCGCGAGAACGCGGCGGTCCAGGGCCGCCAGCTTGTCGAGAAGCTGCGCTCGCTGATCCCGCGGCAGATGTTCGACGTGCCCGTGCAGGCCGCGATCGGCGGCCGCATCGTCGCCCGCGAGACGATCCGCGCCATGCGCAAGAACGTCCTCGCGAAGTGCTACGGCGGCGACATCACCCGCAAGCGCAAGCTCCTGGAGAAGCAGGCCGAGGGCAAGAAACGCATGAAGCGCGTCGGCAACGTCGACATCCCGCAAGAGGCATTCATGGCCGTGTTGCGGCTGGATAAGTGATGGCGCGTTTGAGCTACAATCCCGGCATGAAGCTGCCGTGGGCACACGAGCGTCGCGGGCATGCGTAACGCGCGGCGCTGGTCCGCGCTCGTCGCCATGAGCCTGCTCGCTCTCGCGGCGATCCTTGCCTCCGCCTGCGGCGGCGGCAGCAGCCCCGAGCCCGCCGACTCCGTCTACCAGCAGTACTTCGCGAAGCTCAGCCCCACTGTCGCTGCGCTCGACCAGCGCATCCCCGCGCTTGACGCCAGCGGCAACGCGGAGCCGTCCGCGCTCGCGACGGCCCTGCGCTCGTACGACGACGCGCTGAAGGGCTTCGCCGCGGACCTCGACAAGATCGACGCGCCGGGCAAGACGGGCACGCCGCACAAGAACTGGGCCAAGGCCTCCCGCGACGTCGCGAAGGCCTTCGACAACGTCGCCGCGAAGCTCGCGCAGCCTTCGCACACACCCACGGACAACGAGTTGTCGCTCTCGCTGGGCGGCACCGGCGCGGTCATTCAGTGGGTGGCAGCATGCCAGCGGCTCCAGGATCTCGGGCGCGAGAAGGGCGTGACACTGGACTTCAAGTGCGCGACCACGCTTGGCATCGGCTCTGTACAGAACAACTGATACGTCGTTTGGAGAGTCCGCCCACCGCGGGGAGACACACCGATGCCCACGACCGAATTCGATCCAACTCGCTTCCACGCGCTGCTGAAGACGAAATCCTTCGGCCGCAACCTGATCTTCGAACCGAGCGTCGGCTCGACGATGGACGTCGCGCGCGACGCCGCGCTGCACGGCGCGGTCGAAGGCACCATCGCCGTAGCGGACGAGCAGACCGCGGGCCGTGGACGCCTCGGCCGCACGTGGATCACGCCGCCGGCGACGAACCTCGCGTCGACGCTCGTCTTGCGCCCGCCCGCGTCCGTCCTGCGCGACGTCGCCATGATCGCGCCGCTCGCCGTCTGCCACGCGGTCCAGGACGTCGCCGGCATCCACGCGGACATCAAGTGGCCGAACGACGTGCAGATCAGCGGCAAGAAAGTCGCCGGCATCCTCATCGAGACCGACCTCACCGACGAGCACCGCGCTTTCGTGCTTGTCGGCAGCGGCATCAACGTCAACTTCGACCCTGGCGACCACGAGGAGATCCGCGACATCGCCACGAGCCTCAAAGCCGAACTCGGCCGCGACGTTGACCGGGAGGCGCTGCTCGCGTCGTACCTCGCGCATTTCGAGCAGATCTACGGCGAAGCGCAGTCCGGAGGCCCGATCCGCGACCGCTGGCGCGAGCGCCTGGTCACGCTCGGCAAGCAGGTTCACGCTACGTGGGAAGGCGGCGGAGCCGAAGGCCTGGCCGAGGATGTCGACGACGACGGCGCGCTGCTCGTGCGCACCGCCGGCGGCACGCTCGTCCGCGTCGAGGCCGGCGACGTGACGCTGCGCGCCTGAGACAAAAGGCGTTTCCCTCCGATCGCCCCCCAGGATCAGCCTCGTCTTCGGCCGAGAATGGTCCATTCGGCGAGACTGATGGTGCATTCGACACATCACAGCACATACGCATATGGCGCATACTGGCGCCGTGGATGAGCAGGAGTACCGTGAGCGCCTGTCGCACGACATCGCCGCGTGGCAGCGACAGGGGCTGATCACCGACGCGCAGGAGCGCGCGATCCTGGCGCGCTACGGCGCCGGCGAACCGAAAGCCGTCGGCGTGCTGCGGCTCGGCTGGTTCGTTACCGCGGTCTCGATCATCGGCGCGCTGGTGCTGGCTGGCGGCGTCGTGCTGCTGTTCGCTTCCCAGTGGGACCAGCTGCCGTCATGGTTCCGGACCGCTTCGGTCTTCGCCGGAATGTCGGCGGCGTACGGCGGCGGCTACGCGCTCATCTACCGGTACGACATGCAGCGCATCGGCAGCGCGCTCATCCTCCTCGGAGTACTGCTGTACGAAGCGGGCCTGTTCCTCCTGGCGGATATCTACAACATGCCGATCGATGACCCCGGGCTTCTCTTTCTGCTCGCGGCGATCGGCGCCTTCCCGCTCGCCTACCTGTTCGGTTCACGCATCATCATGCTGCTCGCGCTGGCCGAGCTCACTTTCGGCATAACCGCCGAGTTGATCGCCCGCTACCCCGACCCGCCGAAGTCGCAGTCCGCGCTCATCGTCATTGCGGCGCTCGGGATCGCCTTCTACGCGATCGGCCGCTTGCACGCGCTGCGCCGCGAGCTCGAGCGATTCGGCGACACGTACGTGTTCGCGGGCCTGCTCACGCTGCTCGCACTCATCTACGTCTTCACCTTCGACGAGCCGTGGTCCGCGATGCTGGACGCGGGCGTCGAGTCGTACGCGGCGCCGCCCCTCGTCTACGTGTCGGTGCTGCTGGCCCTCGTGCTCGTGACGGCTCAGTGGCTGCTGCTGCCTCGCGATGTCGAAGCCGACATCGAAACCGGCATCGAAGTCGTGCTGCTCGCCCTGGCCGCCGTCGTCGCGACCTGGCCGGGATGGACCGGCTACGCCCTCATCTTCAACGCCGCCTACTTCGCGATCGCCGGCGGCCTCGTCACCCGCGGCTACCTGCGCGGCGACGAACGCTACATCAACGCCGGACTCGCGGTCGTCGCGCTGGGCCTGATCACCCGCTACATCGACGTCTTCTGGTCGCTTCTCGCGGGCTCGGCGTTCTTCATCATCGGCGGCGCGCTGCTGCTCGCCGTCGCGTTCGCGATGGAGCGCGCGCGG
This sequence comes from uncultured Chloroflexia bacterium, assembly GCA_963743185.1. GTDB lineage: Bacteria > Chloroflexota > Dehalococcoidia > DSTF01 > JACRBR01 > JANXYW01. The sequence continues at coordinate 30,645 of CAVUOT010000017.1, forward strand.
CGCGGCCTGATCCACGCCATGGGCACGGAGGCGGACGGCATTGACCCGAGCGTCGGAGGTGCGCCCGCATGACGCCCGGACGCAAGCTCCTCGCCATCGTCGCGCTGCAGTTCCTGATCCTCCTCTCGGTGATCGGCTTCAAGCAGTACACCATCTGGACCAGCGAAACCGTCGTGCTCAAGACGACGCCCATCGACCCGCGCGACCTCCTCCGCGGCGACTTCGTCTCCGTCTCGTACGAGATCTCGACGATCGACCTCGACAAGGTGGCCGGAGACGACCAGTACGGCGGCCAGATCTACGTCGAGCTCCAGCGCGGCGACGACGGCTACTGGCATGCGGTCGCCGTACACGGACCGCGCGAGCACTCGTTCGATGGCACCGTCTTGCTGCGTGGCTACGTGGAAGGCACCTTCGCACCGGCGAGCACGGGCACGATCCGTGTGCATTACGGCATCGAGCAGGTCTTCGTCCCCGAGGGGAGCGGAGGCGATCTTCCGGCCGGGCGCGATCACACCGTCGCGGTCGAGATGAAGGTCGACCGCTTCGGAAACGCCGTCCCCCGCCGCTTCCTCGTGGACGGCCAGCCCTTCGACCTGCGCCGCCGCTGATCGGGCGGCACGCGAGCGGAGCTATGATGCATCGAAAGGTCGTGCCTCGACGGTGCGAACGCGCGCCGGCAGCGCCGATACTCATGCAGAGGCCGCCACATGACCACCGTCTTCCGTCGCCCGAGCACCGCCGCCAGCCCGTCGCACGCCGACGGCGTCATGCGGCACGGCTTCGCCTCGTTCTTCCGCGCGCCCGTCGTCGAGGACATGGCCGCCTGGCACGCCGACGTCGGCTTCGCCGGCGTGCCGTTCGATGGCGGCACCAACGACCGCCCCGGCGCGCGCTTCGGCCCGGCCGCGATTCGCGACGCCTCGACGCGCTACGAGCCCGGCGAGGACTGGTCCGGCTGGATCGACGCCGAGAGCGGCGCCCGTATCCTCGCCGGCGTCTCGATGGCGGACGTCGGCGACGTCGACGTGCGCACCGTCGACCTGCGCGAGAACTTCGACATCATCACCGAGGCCGCGCGCCTCGTCCGGCGCAACTGCCGCGTGCCCGTGTTCGTCGGCGGCGACCACGCGATCACCTTCCCGATCGTCCGCGCCTTCGACGACACGCCGCTGACGCTGATCCAGTTCGACGCGCACCAGGACTACACCGACGACAAGTACGGCGTCCGCTACTCGCACGACAACCACATGCGCCGCTCGAGCGAGCTGCCGCACGTCAAGCAGATCGTGCAGATCGGCCTGCGCGGCGTCATCGAGCGATTCGAGCCGTGGGAGGCCGCGCAGCGCGACGGCGTCATCATCGTCCCGGCCGAGCGCATCGTCCGCGAAGGCGTGCCGGCGGCGCTCTCGGCGCTGCCCGGTCCCGCCCACACGCGAGAAGGCCTACGTCACCATCGACATCGACGTGCTCGACCCGGCGTCCGCGCCCGGCACCGGCTACCCGGAGCCCGGCGGCATCACCTACTACCAGCTCAAGGAAGCGCTGCTGCTCGTCGCGCAGCAGTACGACGTCATCGGCCTCGACCTCACCGAAGTCGACCCCATCTACGACGCCGCCGGCGTCACCCCCCGCATCGCCGCAAAGCTGCTGCTGGATGTGCTGGGCGGCGTGTTCGCCGGGTAGCGCGTGAGGCGTCGGTCCGCGTCACCACTCATCTGTGAAATCTGCGTAATCTGCCGCTTCCCGTCACCCGGCCGCAAGCCACTCCGGATTCGAGACCTCCATCTTCGCGTGGACGGTGTCGCGCACGTGCGCGAGCACCAGCTCGCGGAAATGGCCGGCGTCGGCGTCGCCCTCGCGGATGCGCTCCGACAGCTCGCGGTTGCGCTCGATGAGCTGCTGCTTCGTCGACGCGAGCGACGCCGGGCGCGCGGCCGGCCCGAGCAGCAGGTCCAGCCCGCGCCACTCCGCGTCGAGCTGCGCCTCCTCGTGCTCCAGCTCCCGCCGCACGATGCGCACCACGTTCGCCGCGACACGCGCGTTGTACTTGCGGCTCCCCTCGAGCGAAGGCACCAGCTGCTCGTCCAGCAGCAGCTCCACCGCGCGCAGCAGTTCGTCAACGGTCGGTCGGTCGTGCATGTCGCTTCGCTCCAGTTCACAGTTCGACAGTTCACAGTTCCAGTACAGTAGGACCACAACCCACTGTCTACTGTGAACTGTCAACTGTCCACTAGCCCCAACAACTCCCACTCCGTCTCCGCCGTGCGGCGGCCGATGCTCGCCAGCTCGACGCTCTTCGAGTGGCCGTCGAGGTACGTGCGCGCCTGGCTCAGGCAGATCACGCCCCAGCGCAGGTTGCCGAACACCTCCCAGAAGCGCACGCGCTCCGGGTCGACCTTCGCGCCGCCCGCCGCCTCGTACGCCGCGAAGAACGGCTCGCGATCGCCGATGCCGCCGACCGGCTTCGGCCCGCCGAACCGCCACGATCGCACGCAGAGGAACCCCATGTCCTCTATCGGATCGCCGATGTGCGCCAGCTCCCAGTCGAGCATCAGCCGCAGCCCCTCCGGCCCGAACAGCACGTTGCCGATGCGAAAGTCCCCGTGCACGAGGGTGCGCCGCGGGGTCGTCCCTCTGCTCTCTGCTCCCTGCTTCCTGATCTCCTCGTGCAGCCAGCGGAACGCCAGCTCGAACGCCGGGTGCGGCTCCAGCGCGATCGCGCGGAAGATCTGCTCGTAGCGCCCGACCTCGTACGCCGCGGGCGAGACGTCCGGCGGCGGCGCGGGCAGCGTGCCGAGCCCGTGCTTCTCGACCGGGATCGCGTGGATCTGCGCCAGCACCCGCCCGAGCTGCTCGCCCAGCGCCTCGCGCGCGGGCGCGTAGACGTCCTCGCGCAACAGACGCCGCGGCAGCGTCTCGCCCTCGACGCGCCGCACGAAGAACGATTCGCCGGAGCCGACCGTCTCGTCGCCCATCCACAGCGGCTCCGGCGCCGGCACGCCCTCGTCGAACGCCGCCTTCATCAGGCGGAACTCCATCGACCGCGAGAGCTCCTTCGGCGCGCCGCGCACGTCGCGCTGCAGGATCAGCGGCAGCGTCTCGCTCGACCCGTCCCCGCGCTCGACCGCCGCGTCCAGCGACCACGTCTCGCGCGAGGCGCCGCCCGTCAGCCGCCGCAGCTCGGACACGCGCACCGCCTTCGCGCCCGTCTGGCGTGCGATGAACGTCTCGATGCCGCGCGCCAGCTCGTCGTCCGTGCTCATATCGAGCGATGATCCTTCGTCGAACAGGGCGGCCACACATGACCGCCCCTGCCGTCCGCGCTCATCTCCCCTCTCCACTGCGTGGAGAGGGGCCGGGGGTGAGGTGCGCGTTGCGCCCTTACACCACCTGGTCCAGGTACTCCGACAGCCCGTACCCCACCGCATCGCCGCAGCGGAACTCCGTCATCCCCTCGCCGACGTGCGTCGTCATGCCGTCGCGCCGGTTGCGCAGCGGGATGAAGCCCATCACCTGGCCCGTCACGTCGAGTTGCTCGCCCGTGTTGAGCTTGAGGTGCGCGACGAGGCTCTTGTGGAACAGCCCGTTCTCCTCGAACTGCGTGTCGATGTCCACGCCGACGATCTGGTCCATCTTCTCGCCGCGATACACGACGCCCGCCTGCGTGCGATGCTCCGGGTCGCGCCAGACCGTCGACACCATCATGCCGAAGTCCGGCCCGAAGTTGATCGTCAGCCAGCGGTACGAGTGGATCGCCTGCCAGTACCGCGGGCCCCACGAGTGGTCGCGCAGCCCCAGCCCGTCGATCTGCATCACCTCGCCGTCGACCTCGATCGTCCCGTGCACCTTCATGTGCTGCTCGTAGTGCGCCTTCGCGAACTCCTTCTCCGGGTCGACGACCTTGTGGCCCGCGCCGCTGGTGCCGTACGCCGGTCCCGCTGCCTCGTGGATCAGGTCGAGCTTCACCTTCTTCCACGGGTTGTTCTTGAACGCCACGCGCGGGTCCGCCATCTGCGACGGATCCTTCAGGTGCACCGCGCCGCCCTCGTACACCGTGCGCAGCTTCTCCAGCGGCTCGATCACCTCGAAGCGCATGCCGCCCGCGTCCATCGCGTCGTTGTTCTCGATCATCGGGCGGTCGTACTGGAAGAGCACGCTGCCGTCGGGCAGGTACAGCGTCAGCGTCATCTCCGCCCGCCCCTCGTTCGCCCGGTTCCCCAGCCGCACGAAGCCGCCGCTCTTCCGCGCCCGGTCGAAGAAGTTGAAGTACATGCTCTCGTTGAAGTTCGACTCCGACCCCAGCGGATGCGTGTAGTCGTCCTTCGCCGTGATGTCACCGAAAATCGCGACCATCTCTCACCTCGCATCAAGACGGGCGCGTCGTGCGCGCGCCGATGCCACGAGTGTAGGCCAACGCGCGCGAATGGGGAACAACTGCCGTGAGACCAGGCAGACGTTCGGATTGAAGCCCGATTGGATCGGTTACGGATGGCCTGCACGAGCGCCGAGCCGCGCGGGCCTCGACGCTAGCAGGCCGCGTCGCCCTCGAACACCATGCTGTAGTAGATGCCGCCCTCCGGGCTCGCGGTCACGCCGGCCCCGAAGCGCGTGTAGTGGCAGTTGAGCATGTTCGCCAGATGTTCGGAGCCGCTCTGCCACTTCAGGATGGTGCGTTCCGCCGTCTGCGACCAATCCCAGTTGTTCACGTTGATGTTCTCGCCCGCCCACGCGTGAGGCACGTTGAGCGCGTCCATCACGCAGATGACCGTGCAGCCATTCTCGAACTCGTGCTGGAGCAGATGCCGCCGCGCCATGTCCTGGCTGTGGAAGCGCGCGATGTCGGCGAGCGCCTGGTCCGCCTGCAGCGGCGGCAGCCCCGCGTTCGTCCGGACCGCGTTGACGCCCGCGTACGTCTCCAGCTCCGCGTCGATCGCGAGCTGGCAGCCGCCGCCGACCACGGCTGCCACGAGCAGGCAAAGCCCGCCTGCAATCCGAAAAATCATCTAACTGGTCTGCCGCGTCCACGAGGCCATGTCGAAGTAGTCCCGCCACGCCGCGATCTTGCCGCCCCGCACTTCGAACGTCCCCATCACCTCCAGCGCCACCGTCTTCCCGCCCATCTGGAACGTGTCGACCCGCTCCGTCAGCACGACGTCGCCGTCCGCCACGATGTGCTTGATCTCGAACTTCACACTGCTGGCTGGCCCCAGGATGAACCCGAGCAGCCCCTTGATCGCGTCCTTCCCCTGCGCCGGCGCCATCGGCATGTTGTGATAGATCGCGTCGTCCGTGAACGCGTCGAGGATCCGCTCTTGATCCATCGATGCCCACGCTGCGCAGAACTCGCGCACGACTTGCTCCGCGTTCGCCATGGCTGCTCCTCCTCATCCGCTCCGGTTCGTGGCTGGAGTTCGTCCCCGACACGCGGCTATCCGCGCTTGCCGCTCCGGTCATTCGTTGGACTGTGCCGGTAATGGACCACCTGCACGTCCGAAAGTGTGACCAGGCCGTCGCCTACCATCTCGTCCACGGCGGGCAGGATCCGCTCGATACGCTCCGCCTTGTCGATCACCTCGACGATCAGCGGCAGGTCGGACGACAGCTCCAGGATGTGCGCCGCGTGGATGCGGCTGTTTGCGCCGAAGCCCTCGACCGCGCGAACCACGGTCGCGCCGGCCATCCCCTCGGCCCGCAGCCGCTCGACCAGCGCCTGCGCGAGCGGCTTGCCGTTCCACTTGTCGGACTCGCCAATGTAGATACGCAGTGACTTCGCTGGCCCCGTGATGTCCATGGTGAATCACTCCCGTGAGACTCAGGGCAGGGCGCGCGCCAGCACGCTTCCCGCGTACACCGCGAAGAGCCCGCACACGATGCTGCCACCGATGTTCAACGACGCTCCCGCCACGTTCCGTATCTCCAGCATCTGCAGCGTTTCCCAGCTCAGCGACGAGAACGTCGTGAAGCCCCCGAGAAAGCCCACCGCCACAAGCAGCCGCAGCTCCGACGGCCACATGAACCGCTCCTGGCTCAGCGTCAGGAACAGTCCGATGACAAAGGACCCCACGATGTTCACGACGAACACGCCAAGCCCGCTCGGCCCGTACCAGTCGGCCACACGCCCCGTCACGTAGTACCGCGCGATAGTTCCAAGCGACCCGCCGGCGGCGAGATAGACGATGTTCATCGGTGCGGCATGATATCAGCATCGCGCGCACTTACACCAGTAAGCGGGCGGTAGCCACCGCCCCGCCGCGCCCGATGCGCTGGCAGTCTCGACGGATCGAAGTGCGAGGGAGTACGAGTGTATCCAGGGCTACTCGTCCCGTTGGACCGAGGGTCGCTGATCTGGACCGGTTCGAAGCTTCGGGCACGGCCGGCTCACCAGTTGGTATCATAGCGCACGGTCAGAAGCCCACGATGGCAGGCGGCGCGATCTCCCTGAATCCATGCCGAGTGCGATATTTCATCGGCTGGCGAGGCGCTTGGCGACTATTCCGGGCTGCCAGGTCGCAACAGCCTGTTTGGCCGGGCGTTTGTTACTTTGACGTCAACGTGACGGAGCAAGGGACGGGGATGGCACCTGGAGCCGAGATTATGGGCGTCGACAACAGGTCGCGAACGCTTGCGCGCGTGGCCCTGATCGCAGTCGAGTTGATCGTGACGGTAGGCGCACTGGTCGTGCTGTTCCGGGGCGTAGACGTACCTGAGACGGCGCGGGCGTTCCGCAGGGCCAACTACTGGCTCCTGCTGCCCGCAATGGTGTTTCTCGTTCTTGATCTGCAGTTCCGGGCGGTGCGCTGGCGGCTGCTACTGTGGCCCCGCCGCGGGCTGAGCCACGGCAACCTGTTCGGTGCCACGAACGTCGGCTACCTCGTGAACGATGTGCTGCCCTTCCGGGCCGGTGAAGTCGCACGCGTATTCCTGATCGATGAACTGGAGAAGACCGGCAAGATACGCTCGGCGGCTAGCATCGCCGTCGAGCGCGGAATCGATGTCATCGCGATGATCGCGTTGGTGATTGCGATGTTCCCCTTCGTCGACGAGCCGGGATGGACGCACGGGCCGGCACTCCTCATCGGCAGTGGAGTGGTGGTGACGTTCCTGCTGGCCATCGTCCTGTCGCACGTCAATGAGACGGACCGCGCGTTCTGGAAAGCATGGCTGCGGCGAGTCCCGCGGATCGGTGGCTATCTTGACGATGCGGCAAGTACGCTGCTGATGGCGCTCCACCCGCTTCGGCAGGTGTCCATACTGGCGGCGGTGGTCGGCCTGACAGCCGTGATCTGGACCTGCGGCACTCTGAGCTTCCTCATGGTGATGAAGGCATTCCATCTCGACGTCGGATTCCCGGCTGCGGCGATCGTCATCGGAGCCACCACGCTGGGCATGATCGTACCCTCATCGCCGGGATACGTTGGCGTGTTCCACGCCATCGCGGTCAAGACCCTGACGGATGTCTTCGGCATCCCGAAGGAGAACGCACTCACGTACGCATTCGCCCAGCACGCCGTCATCTATTTCGTGCCCGCGGGACTCGGTGCCAGCTTCTTGTTAATCCACCGGTCGATGTGGCACGACTTCGCGGCATCAATCGGTCTGCTTCGCCGCCGTCCGGCAATCGCAGAGCCCGTTCTTGAGCGAGCGACTTCATCCGAGGTGGGCAAATGACTAGAGTCATCGTTGTCGTTCCGACCTACAACGAACGCGACAATATCCGTCCCCTCGTTGAAGCACTGATCGCCTCGTCGGCCGAGATCCGTCACGACTTCGAAATCCTCGTTGTCGACGACAACTCCCCGGATGGGACGCAGGATGTCATTCACGAACTGCAAGCGCGATGTCCGAATGTCCGGCTGCTGACCGGGACGAAGCACGGCCTGGGCGTGGCGTACGCGCGCGGCATCGAATACGCCCTGAGCGCTCTGCACGCCGATATCGTTCTTCATATGGACGCAGATTTTTCGCACAACCCGGCGGATGTGCCGCGGCTCATCGCGGAGATTGATGCCGGGCACGACCTTGTCGTCGGCTCGCGATATATCCCGGGAGGGCGCCTTTCCGAAGACTGGGGCATCAGCAGGAAGCTTATCTCGCGAGTCGCGAATTTCGGCGTGCGCATCATCGCCGGGATTGGCATCATCCATGACTGCACGGGCGGCTTCCGTGCGTACCGGGCGTCGATACTGCGACGAGTCGATCTCGACGCAGCTCCCCGTGGATACGCAGTCCTCACCTACCTCGCGTACAACTCGTTGATGGCGGGCGCGAAGGTGGCGGAGGTGCCGATCACGTTCGCGAACCGTACCGAAGGCACGAGCAAGCTGCGCATGTCGGACGCTGCGGAGCTGTTTCTGAACGCCTGGTGGATTCGCTACGACCGACGGGAGCGCTTCTATCGTCGAGCGACAGGCGGCGTCTCCGGCGTGGTGGTGAATCTCGCACTGGTCGCGCTGCTCTATTACGGATTCGGCATTCCGAAATTGTTGGCCTCCGCGCTGTCGATAGAGGCCTCGATCTTGTTCAGTTTCGGGTGGCGAGAGTCGTGGGGTCTGGCTCTCGGGCGCCGGAGCACGAACATCGTCGGGAGGCTCCTGCGCACGCAACTGTTGGCCTTCCCGTCGTTCGTACTCACATTCAGCTCGTTCGCACTGCTTACGCGCGATGGTGCCTCCGTAATTTTGGCACAGGCGCTCGGCATCGTGCCGGCAATGTTCTGGAACTACTTCGTGGGAGATCGCGCGCTCGACGTATTACGGCGGCTAAACCTGCTGCACGACGTGAGTCGCGCGCAGGATGTCGAATCACAGGAAGACGCACGTGATGTCAAACCCATCTGAAACACCGAACTCGAACGGCCCCCCGTCACCCGCGGTTGCCCGATATCTGACCCGCTACTTACAGAGGGCGCCCGCCGCGCTGGCCCTGTGGCGATCAATCGAGGCGCGCCACTTCGGATCGGTGCCGATGGCGCGGCCGATTCTGGACGTCGGATCGGGATTCGGTGAGTTCGGCCGTGCCTTCTTCGACGAGCAGTGCGATGTCGGCCTAGACATCTCCCGCCGTGACCTGGAGATTAGCCGCGACGCAAAGACTTACCGCTCGCTCGTACAGGGTGACGCCCGGCGCTTACCGTTTGGCGAAGCCGCGTTCAGCACGGTCATGAGTGTCAGCGTGCTCGAGCACATCCCAGATGTCCTTCCGTTCTTCGCCGAGGCGCACCGGGTTCTCAAGCCAGGTGGCACGCTGGTCTTTTCGGTGCCGCTCGTCGATATGGACGCGTACATGGCGTTCCCGCCCCTCGCTCGAAAAGTGGGACTACGTGCCGCCGCGAACGGATATGCGAAGCGGGTGCACAAATCGTTCAAGCACATCAACCTGCACGAACCGGAATGGTGGCTTTCTCCCGTCCGGGAAGCTGGGTTTACCATCGAACAGGAGCGCCGCATCATCTCGCGCGCTGCCACGCGTGCGTTCGACATCGGCCTGCCGACTGCGATGCTGTCGCAGGTCGGGCGGTTGACGCACGGGCGCCGGGCGGTATGGCACCCCAAGCCCGTGGTCAATGTCTGGGCGAAGATCCTGCGCGGGATCGTCGAGCGTGAAGAGCGGCCCGGCGACGGGAGTAACCTGTTCGTGGTGGCGCGGCGGTAGGCGACACGCAACGGGGGTACTAGCTAGTTGCGGGAAAGCACGATCGCCCTGAATCTGGGGCTCCCGTTACTGAGAACCTGCTTCTCCTCAAACTTGAAGTTGCCTTCCAGCCGATCGACGAGAGAGGCAACGGACGCCACCGTCGAAGCATCGGGCACCTCGACGATGACGACGCACGTGAACGCGTCGTAATCGTTGGCGCTGCGGGCATCAGTCAACGACCTCGTCATCACGTCGCGGTCTGTCCATCGGTAGGTAGCTATGGCAGGATTGAGCAGCGGGCGCGGCTCGCGTATGACAGCGAGGGTGCGCTCGCTGCCTTTGCACCCGGCCGACTCGATGCCGCCGAGCGCCATCCGCTCCTCGGTAGTCGTGTTCACCATTGGCGAATCGACGAAGAAGCGCTGCAGGTTGACGTAGGCTAAGACGGGAGCAATGGCGACAAAAAGGGCCGCCGCGAGATAGCCATGTGCGATGCGCCCGTGCATGAGGCCTGTTGACACGCTGCGGGCTGCGAGTGACATCGCGACGCCGACGAACAGTGCGACCACGGGCAGCGCGAGATGTAACCGATCGTAACCCACGCGGTCATATGGCGAGAAGATTCCCGCGAACAGGATATCGATGCCGAACCAGACGACGAGCAGCCGATACGCCGGCTTATGGACGTGGGCGAGCGCGAAGGCGAACCCCGCAACGAGGAAGACCGCGGCGACGGGATCTAAGAGCGAGCCGGACACGAAGTGGCCGGGGTTGGGGTTGTAGTTGAACGCGAGCAACGAACGCGGGATGTTCTCGAGGATGCGGATGCCGATGCCCTCGGTGGTGGAGTCCTGAAACCCAAAGACGGTGCGGTCACGCGCGACGGAGATGGCATTCCAACGGTCCGTGGCGAAGAGCGGCAATCCCGTGATCAGCAAGGCGCTCAGAAGCGGCAGCAGCAACCTTGGCTGCCAACCTCTCCGGCCAAGCGTGAACAGAAAAAGAACGAGCACGATCGGCGCCATGCGCGCCGTTGGGAAGGTGTAGAAGCCGATGCCTCCGACGGCCCCTGCGGCAAACATCCATGGCGCACTCGAGCGACGGAGGCCGACGACGGCGAGCGCGATGCTCCACGTAAACGGGACTAGCGCGAACACGTTGTCGTAGACCGTGTGCGCGTAGGACGTGAGGTAGTGCGACGTGGCGAATACGAGCGTCGAGAAGGCGGCGACCTGGCGGTCGAACAACTCGCGGCCTAGCAGGTAAACGGCGGGAATTGCCGCGGCGAGCGCAATCGGCGTAGCCAACCGCCAGCCGTAGCTGTCCGCGCCAAAGATGCGCATGGACAGCGCTTGGATGGCCGACGTGCCGATGGGCCGCTGCGAGTATACGCCCACCTGACTGAAGATGTTCGCGCGCAGCGTGCCGTTCTCCATCGCCTTGGCGTAATCGAAGAACGCGTACTCGTCGCCTATCGCGGCGTATCTCCAGCTGTTCACGTCGCGGATGTTGACAACGAGAAAGAAGACCAGCGCCGCGGCGACAACGGAGATCTCCCACCAGCGAAGATCGATCGCGATCCGGACCGACGACCGCCACCAGAGGATGACGACGGCGAGCGCGAAACCGACGATGGCGAACCAGAAGAACCAGACCAGAGAGCCCCGGTAATGGTGGTTGTAGAGACGGAGGTTCAGGAAGATCCACGCCGCAGCGGCGACGATCATCACGCGCGCGGCGAGCACGCCGCGGCTCCGCGTGAACGGCCGCTTCGAGGTTGAGCCGGGCGGCGGCAGGAACGGCGCGTCCAACTGCATTCTGAACGTCGCCACCGCGAACACGAGCGCGCCGATGAGGAAGAGCATGATCGCGAATAGCTCGGTGCGCGGGAGATCGTATACGTCGCCAAGATACCGAGCCGGCGCGCGCAGCCAGTGCAGTCGCCGCTCGAAGTTGCGGCTCGTCGCTGCCTGAGCAGCGGCGAGCGTGATGAACGAGGCGGTGGCGAGCACAAACCACGGAGAAGGCAGCATGCCGCGTATGGCGCCGAGCGCGCTCCCGACGATGCCCCGCGGTGCTCTAGGCTGCGGCTCGGCGCTTACGGACATCGACTGGCGCCCCCTCCGTCGCTCACAGTTGCAGCATGGTATCCGATTGGATGCCGAGAAGTGAGAGCGACTGGCATGTGGCCTCCTCGCGCCGATCGGCGTGCACCCCGTCTGGACCGGCGATCCGCAGCGTGACCAAGCCAGTCCGGCTCCCACGATCGCGTCGTTCGCGTGCTGACCGATCCCCGGACGATACCCGTCTTAGGACAATGCGGCGCCGAAATGTAGGGTTTCATAAGACGTAACCCTGAGCGCAGGGTGACGTTACATCGTGGTATGGTAGTGCGTCTCGGGAGGAGCTCCGGAATGGCGACCTCACAGCCTTTTCAACGCCCGTTTGAGCGGCCAGCCGCGGCGCGTCCATCGGAACGCGCACCTGTCACGATTTCGATCGTCATGCCCTGCCTCAACGAAGAGCAGACGGTCGAGAGTTGTGTGCGAAAGGCGCTGAGCTGGCTGGAGCGGAGCCCGCTACGCGGGCGAGGTCGTCGTGGTCGACAACGGCTCGACCGACCGCTCCGCAGAACTCGCCGCCGCCGCCGGCGCCCGCGTCGTCCACGAGCACCGACCCGCGGATACGGCGCCGCCCTTCGCCGAGGCTTCGCCGAAGCTAAGGGCGACTGGCTGGTCATGGGCGATTGCGACGACACCTACGACTTCGGCGACCTCGGTCCGCTCATGCAGCCGCTCGCCGAAGGATACGACATGTCGGTGGGCAACCGCTTCGCCGGCGGCATCGCGCCGGGCGCGATGACCTGGAGCCACCGCTACATCGGCACGCCCGTCATCTCGTTCCTGCTCAGGGTCTTCACCGGCCTCAAGGTGGGCGACAGCCAGTGCGGCCTGCGCGCCTTCACCCGCGACGCCCTCGACCGCCTCGACCTCCGTACCGACGGCATGGAGCTCGCCTCGGAGATGATCCTCAAGTCCGCTCGCCGCGACCTGAACGTCGCCGAGGTCCCGGTCCCCTACGACGTGCGCCTGGGCGAGGCCAAGCTCAACACCATGCGCGACGGCTGGCGCCACCTGCGCTTCCTGCTGCTCGCCAGCCCGAACTACCTGTTCACGCTCCCCGGCATCATCCTGACGCTGCTCGGCATCGCTCACGCTGGCGCTGGCGCTGCCCGACGACGGGATCGAGCATCGGCGGCTTCACCTGGCAGCCGATGTTCGCCGGCGGCATCTTCCTCGTGGTCGGCGTCAACGCGCTGCTGCTGGGCTTCGCATCGCGCCTGTACTGACCGCGCGCGGTATCACGAACGAAGACGCCATGCTGCGCTTCTACCACCGCCACCTCGGGCTCGAGGAGTTCATCGGCATCGGCCTGCTCCTGGCGGCGTTCGGACTCACACTCGACGTCCTCATCGCATTCGTGACGTTCCACAGCATCAGCAGGCTCGACCTCGCTGCCATTGCGCAGGCGCTGATCATCGTCGGCGCCAACGTCGGCTTGGTCGGCGCACTCTCCAGCCTGCTCGAGGGTGATCAGGGCCAGGTGTAGCCGACGATGACGGACGCACCCGACGCGAGCATTATCGTCCTGGGCTGGAACGGACGCGATTACGTGGATCGATGCCTTGATTCACTCCAGGATCAGGACTTCGGCCGCCCGTACGAGATCCTGTTCATCGACAACGGCTCGACGGACGGCACGCCTGACGCCGCCGCGAAGCACGCAGTCACGCTTCACCGGCTCGACCGTAACTATGGCTACTGCATCGGCAATAACGTGGGGCTGCAGCATGCGCGCGGCCGCTACGTCGTCTTCTTGAATCAGGATGTGGTCGCGCATCGCTCGTGGCTGCGCGAACTTATCGCCGCGCTGGAATCGCAGCCGGGCGTCGCCGCAGCGCACGCGAACATCATCCAACCCTGGTACCCGGAGTTCGCCGCGCTAGAGCGCACCGCCCCCGTCGCCGCCGCGTACACCGCCGACCTCTCACCGCTTGGCTTCGTGCATTACCGCCACGTACCAGTCACGCGGCCCGTCGTCGATACGCTGTTCCTCCATGGCGTCTCGATCATCGTCCGTCGCGACCTTATCGATGAGCTCGGCTACGCATTCGACCCGGACATGTTCGCCTACGCGGAGGACATGGACCTCGGCCTGCGCGTGCGCAGCGCCGGCTATCGCACGGTCGTCGCCACGCGCGCCGTCGTCTACCACAAGCACAAGCTCGCGAGCGCGCCATCATATCGGACATTCGTCAAGACCGTCCGCATCATCCGCAACCGCCTGCTCGCGCTCTGGAAGTGCAGCACGTGGTCTGAGTTCGTACCGCTGGCGCTCGTGACGCTCGCCGGTTCGCCGCTGAATGCCGGCGAGTTCGGCCTCCCCCCGTGGAAGCGCGCGGCATACGCCGTCTTGCTCCTCCCGCCGACGATCGCTGCCGGCGTTCGCAGCGGTGGCCGCGATGCCGCAATATGCGGAGCGACGCCGGCGCGTCCTCTCGACGCGCCGCGTCGGCCGCTGGTGGCTCTTCCGCACGATGCTGTTCGACCGCTCGAAGCTCAGCACGATGTGTCATGCAGACGCCGCGGAATCGCAGCTTCATGACGCAGAGTCAACATTACACGGAGACCACGATGACCGCCGACTACGAAGCACTCTGGGGCGAGACGTGGGGCGGTATGCAGGACATCGGCCCTGTGCATCGCCACAATCGCCAGATCATCGTGGACCTGATCCGCCCGCTCGGCGTCGCTCTATCCTCGATGCCGGCTGCGGCAACGGCGCGAACCTAGAGGCGATCCAGCGACAGCTCGGCATGACCGACGTCACGGGCATTGATCTCTCCGAGAACGCGCTGACGATCGCGCGCCGCCGAGTGCGGGGCGAGTTCAAGGCCGTCGAACCTCGAACACGAGAAGCTCGACCGCACCTTCGACCTCGTCCTCACGTCGCAGGTGATCGAGCACGTCGTCGACGACGACGGCTTCCTCGCGAAAGCTCCGCGCCATGTGCGAGCGCTACGTCATCGTGGCGACCATGCAGGGCCGCATGCGCAAGTCGGAGGCGCACATCGGCCACGTCCGCAACTACACGCGTCGCGGGCTCGAAGATCAGATGCGACGCGCCGGGTTCAAGATCGAAAAGGTGATCGAGTGGGGTTTCCCGTTCTACTCTCCGATCTATCGCTCGCTCATCGAGCACGTCGGCGGCAACACGAAGGAGATCAAGTACAGCCGCGCCGACAAGTTGATCGCGGACGCACTCTACCAGCTGTACCGCCTCAACTCCTCGCACCACGGCGACGTACTGACGAGTCCTCGGCAGTGTCGACGAGAGCCGCGCCGGTGCCTGACGCCGATGTCGCGCGCGGCATCGGCGGGTTCGTCCGCGCGCACGGCCTCCGCGTCGCGAACGTCGCCGTGCTGGCGCTGCTCGTCGCCGTGCTCTACCACCAGGTCGACGCCGCCGAGTTGCGCGCCGCGGTCCGCGACGCCAATCTGCGCTTCGTCGCCGCCGCGTTCGCGCTGAACCTGCCCGTCGGGGCGCTGTTCGCCATCCGCTCACACTTCGTCCTGCTCCGGCTTGGCCACCGCGTCGAGCCGCGCGTCCTCGTGCCCGCGATGGTCCTCGGCAACGTCGCCGGGTCGCTGACGCCCGCCTCGGCCGGCGAGTTACTGCGCGCCGCCGCGCTGCGCTCGCACGCGAAGATCCCGGCCACCGATGGCATCGCCCTCGTCCTGTTCGAGCGCGGCGTATCGATCTACTTGCTCGCCCTCGGTACTGGTGTCGCCGCCGCGGCCGTCTCGCTCTCGCTCGTCCAGGCGCTGGCCGTTGCCGCGGCCGCCGTGCCGCTGTTCGCGGCACCCGCGTTCGCACCGGTGCTCCTGCGCCTGCTCCCGGCACCGGGTACCGGCGAGCGTACGTCGCTGACGGCCCGCGCCTTCGCCCACGTCCACGAGGCGGCCGGACAGCTGCGCTGGATCTTCGAGGACCGGCGGCTGCTGATTGGGTGGTCCGTCGTCACGGCCGCCATCTTCGCCGTCTTCACGGTGCAGTTCTGGCTTCTGGCGCGCGCATCGCCAGCGTCGTGAGCCCGCCAGGAGGTCTGGGTCGCCCTCGGCGCATCGCAGCTCGCCGCGATCGCCTCGCTCTTGCCGCTCGGCCTCGGCGCCGTCGACGGCTCGATCGCCGCGATCCTGCGGCGGGCCGGCATGACGTTAGACCAGGGAACGGCCGTCGCCATCCTCGTACGAGCGACCATCACGCTGCCGCTCGGGCTCGCCGCCGTCGGCTGCTACCTGTACCTGCAGCGACTCGGTAGCGCCGCCGAAAGAGCGCGGCGCGATGACAACGCGGCCAGCACTGACGCTATTCTCGGTCCGTAATCAGAGAAGAGCCCCGCAACTGCGGGGCTCTTCTGCATAGTCGTTGTGTCTCGGACCGTTGCCTCTACTTCTGCGAATCCGGGAAACCCACGCTCCGTGGTATGAAAATGTAGTTGTGCACGATCGACGCCAGCACGCCGCCCGTGATCGGGCCCGCCCAGTACAGCCACGCGTCCTTCCACTCGCCGTGCACCAGCGCCGGACCGAAATGCCGCGCCGGGTTCACCGCCGCGCCGGTCAGCGGCCCGGCCATGAAGATGTCCATCGTGATCGTCAGGCCGATCGCCAGCGGCGCGATCGCGTGCGCCCCGCGCGAGTCTACGGCGACACCGTGGATCACGTACACCAGGAAGAACGTCCCGACGGCCTCGATCAGGAAGCCGCGCGCCCTGCCGATGACCATCGGGTCGCCCGCCTGGGCGTACTTGATCCCCGGCACGCCGAAGTTCGCCGCATCGCGTATCGCCTCCGGGTAGATGTAGCGCAGCAGCAAGGCCGCCAGGACGGCGCCCACAAGCTGCGCCACGATGTACGCGACCGCCTTGATCAGCCCGATCTTCCCGCCGACCCAGAGCGCAATCGTCACCGCCGGGTTGTAGTGCCCGCCCGAGATGTGCCCCGCCGCCGCGACCATCAAGCCGATCGCCAGTCCATGCGCCAGCGCCACCGCGACGAGCGTCCCGCCATCGCTGAAATGCTGTCCCGTCGCCGTCATGATCGCACCCGCGCCGATGAACACCAGCGCGAACGGCCCGATCATCTCGGCCAGCAGCGGCCGGATCCAGTTCGCCAGCAGATCGGCGGGAAGAAATCCTTCCGCATTCAACTCGCGAGCGGGAACCATGATGTCGTTGTCAGCCATTCCTCTTCCTCCTAATTGCTAAGGAGAATACGTCTTTACTCAAAAGACATCGTAGGTTGGGGACAAGGCGGTGTCAATAGGCTACGGCTGCGCCGGCACCAGCACGTCGAGCCCGGGCACGCGGCCGAAGTGCCGCTCGTTCCCGGTCACGACGGTCATCCCAAACCGCAGGGCCGTCGACGCGATCAGCAGGTCGTTGTCGGGCACGATGTTGCCCTGCTTGCGCAGCGAGCCCCGAACATCCGCCCAGACCTCCGCGATCTCCATCGTCACGTCGATGATGTCGAACCCGGCTAGGAAGTCACGCCAGAGCTGCTGGTCCACCGCCCGGTTCCGCGAAAACAGCACGCCCTCGGTGACTTCGCCGTACGTGACGACGCTAATCGCCAGCCCTTCCGGATACATCCCACTCAGCAGGTTCGTCAGCGATTCGTGTCTGCCGCGAAGCGCCTTGCTGCAGATGTCGCTGTCGACCAGGTACCGTGCTGCCGCCATCGCCAGGCTCCTCAGCTTCGTCCATCTCGGGACCGTAGCGCCGCGTCGTCGCGCCTTCTTCACGCCAGCGATAGATGTTCGCGGTCAGCTCTTCCGCCGAGATCCCGGCCCACCCGCGTTCCATGGCACTGAGCGTCCGTTCCCAGCCGCCCGCTTCGGCGCGCTTCGAGAGCGCGCGTTGATAGCTCGTTGCCGCTTCGCTCATGGCCTTAGCCTCCGGCCCGTATCGCACTAACATGGCGATCGGTACGCCGCCCTTTTCGACGACGATATCCTCCTCTTCAAGCCCTTTGAGCGCCTCCCCAAGGTGGATGCGCAGCTCCGTCGCTGGGATGATCCGTCGCCGTTTACTCATAACCACTTGATATTAATGTCTATCGCTCGATCTGTCAAGTCGGCGTCGGAACTACTGGTGTTCCTCCGGTAGCCTTGGCGTGCGTCGCGGCGGACACGGGGGTGCAGCGTGGATGCACTCGCGCCTTGCCCGGTAAGCGGAACTTGATCAGCCGCTCACCGTCGCGCTCAGAGCAGCGGACGCGCCGTCGGCTCGATCGGCGCCGGGAGCTGCGTCTCCCCTGCAACGTATCGGTCCACGCCCGTGGCGCACGCGCGCCCCTCCGCGATCGCCCACACGATGAGACTCTGGCCTCGTCCCATATCGCCGCAGGCAAACACGCCCGGCACGCTGGTCATGAATGATCCGTCGCGCGCGACATTGCCACGCGCGTCGAATCCGACGCCAAGGCTGTCGAGCAGTCCATCCCGTTCAGGGCCCACAAAGCCCATCGCCAATAGGACCAGCTCGCATGGCAGCTCGAAGTCGGTGCCCTCGATCTTCTGGAAGCGGCCGTCCACCATCTCGACCTCGTACGCGACCAGTGCACGCACCGTTCCGTCTTTGTCGCCGACGAAGCGTTCCGTGTTCACGCTGTAAACGCGCTCGCCGCCTTCCTCGTGCGCCGACGACACCCGGAAGACGTTCGACCACGTCGGCCAAGGGTTCGTGGGCGCGCGGTGCTCGGGCGGCCGCGGCAGGATCTCGAACTGGTGGACCGACAGAGCGCCCTGGCGGTGCGCGGTGCCGAGACAGTCGGCGCCGGTGTCGCCGCCGCCGATGATCACGACGCGCTTGCCGGCCGCCGTAATCGTAGGCGCGGGGAGGTCGCCCTCCTGCACCCGGTTCCCGATCGGCAGATACTCCATGGCCTGGTGGATCCCGCCCAGCTCGCGCCCGGGGATCGGGAGGTCGCGCGCGGCCGTCGCGCCGCCGGCGAGGACCGTGGCGTCGAACTCGAGGATCTCGGATACGGCGACGTCGACACCCACATTGGCGTTCACACGAAACTCGGTGCCTTCAGCGCGCATCTGGCCGAGCCGGCGGTCGAGGTGCCGTTTCTCGAGCTTGAACTCGGGGATGCCGTACCTGAGCAGCCCGCCGATGCGGTCGGCGCGCTCGAATACCACGACATCGTGCCCGGCGCGCGTGAGCTGCTGGGCCGCAGCCAGGCCAGCCGGACCCGATCCGACGACGGCGACGCGCTTACCGGTGCGGACCGACGGGACGACCGGCTGGATCCAACCTTCGGCCCACGCACGATCGACGATCTCGACCTCCACCTGCTTGATAGTGACCGGATCCTGGTTAATCCCCAGCACGCACGACGTCTCACATGGCGCCGGGCACACCCGCCCCGTGAACTCCGGGAAGTTGTTCGTGGCGTGCAGCCGCTCGATCGCCTCTCGCCAGAGATCCCGGTATACGAGGTCGTTCCAGTCGGGGATCAGGTTGCCAAGCGGACACCCGTTGTTGCAGAACGGGATCCCGCAATCCATGCAGCGGCCGGCCTGCTGCTTGAGCGTGTCGCGCGCGAACGGCTCGTACACCTCATGCCAATCGTGGAGCCGTACCGACACGGGGCGCCGTGCGGGTGTGATCCGTCCCCACTTCAAGAAGCCGGTCACCTCACCCATGTGCCGCCGCCATCACCCGTTTGAGCGTCTCTTCCTCGGATAAGCCCGATGCGGCCGCCTCGTCCATGACGGCGAGCACGCGCTTGAAGTCCTGCGGCATCACCTTGCGGAACGACTCGACCTCGCTCTCCCACTGAGTGAGCAAGCGGTCGGCCACATCGGAGCCCGTGAGTTCGCGATGACGCTCGACGGTCGCACGCAGCCACTCACGGTCGTCCGCACTGAGTGGTTCGAGCTCCACCATCTGGTAGTTGACCAGCGCGGGAAAACGGTCGTCAGGGTCATACACGTACGCGATCCCCCCCGACATCCCGGCGGCGAAGTTCCGCCCGGTCGGACCTAGCACGACAACCCGCCCGCCGGTCATGTACTCGCATCCGTGGTCGCCGATACCTTCGGCCACCGCCGTCGCGCCCGAATTGCGCACACAGAACCGCTCGCCCACCGTGCCACGCAGGTACGCCTCACCCGACGTCGCGCCGTAGAGCACGACGTTCCCTGCAACAACGTTGTCCTCGGCTGCGAAGAGCGCGTCTCGGTCGGGGTGCACGATCATCACGCCGCCCGACAAGCCCTTGCCGGTGTAGTCGTTAGCGTCCCCTTCGAGTCGCAGCGTAATGCCCCGCGGCACGAACGCCGCGAAGCTCTGCCCTGCCGACCCGCGCAGGTGGATGCGAATCGTGCCGTCGGGAAGTCCGGCGCCGCCCCACCGCTTCGTCACCTCTGAGCCGAGCATCGTGCCCACCGAGCGGTTCGTATTCCGCACGGGAGCCTCGATCTCGACGCGGCAGCCGTCGGTGAGCGCCCCCTTGGACTGCTCGATCAGCCAGCGATCGAGGGCCCGCTCCAGCCCGTGCTCCTGGCCGCGGCTGCAGAAGCGGGTCTGGCCCTCGTACGGGTTGTCGGCTTCGGCGAGGATCGGCGTTAAGTCGAGGCTGTACGCCTTCCAGTGGTCGATGGCCGCTCTCACGTCGAGCACTTCGGTATGCCCGATCGCTTCGGCGATCGAGCGGAACCCGAGGGCCGCGAGGTACTCGCGCACCTCTTCGGCGATGAATTCGAAGAAGTTGACGACGAACTCGGGCTTTCCGGCGAAGCGCTTGCGCAGCTCGGGATTCTGGGTCGCGATTCCCACCGGACATGTGTCGAGGTGGCACACGCGCATCATCACGCAACCGCTCACGACCAGTGGCGCCGTACCGAAACCGAACTCCTCGCCCCCGAGCAGCGCGGCGATGAACACGTCGCGCCCCGTCTTCAGCTGACCGTCGACCTGCACCACGATCCGGTCGCGCAGCCCGTTGCGCAGCAGCGTCTGCTGCGTCTCGGCGAGCCCCAGCTCCCACGGCGCGCCCGCATGCTTGATCGACGTGAGCGGAGACGCGCCCGTGCCGCCGTCATGGCCCGAGATGAGCACGACGTCGCTGTGCGCCTTCGCCACGCCCGCGGCAACCGTGCCCACACCGACCTGCGCGACGAGCTTCACGTGCACCCGTGCGGCCGGGTTGGCGTTCTTCAGGTCGTGAATGAGTTGCTTGATGTCCTCGATTGAATAGATGTCGTGATGCGGTGGCGGGCTGATCAGCCCGACGCCTGGTGTGCTGTACCGGGTCTTGGCAATCCACGGATACACCTTGTGGCCGGGCAGCTGACCGCCCTCGCCCGGCTTCGCACCCTGCGCCATCTTGATCTGCAGATCGTCCGCGTTGACGAGGTATTCCGACGTTACACCGAACCGCCCCGACGCAACCTGGTGCACGGCCGAGCGGCGGAGGTCGCCGTTCGCGTCGCGCACGTAGCGGTCAGCATCTTCACCGCCCTCGCCTGTGTTGGACTTGGCCCCGATTCGGTTCATCGCGATGGCGAGCGTCTCGTGCACTTCCTTCGAGATCGAGCCATACGACATCGCGCCGGTGGCGAAGCGCTTGATGATCTCGCAAGCCGGCTCCACCTCGTCGATGGGGACAGGCGGGCGCGTACCCTCGCGCAGCGTGAACAGGCCGCGCAGCGTCGCGAGGCGCTTCGACTGATCGTCGACGAGACGCGTGTACTCCTTGAATATGTCGTATCGCTTGGCGCGCGTCGCGTGCTGGAGCTTGAACACGGTCTCGGGGTTGAACAGGTGGTACTCGCCCTCGCGGCGCCACTGGTAGTCACCGCCCATCTGAAGATCGCGATGGGCGAGCTCGGCGGGGCGGGGCGCGTAGGCGCGCCGGTGGCGACGCGCAACCTCCGCTGCGACCTCGCCGAGACCGATGCCGCCGAGTCGCGACACGGTGCCGGTGAAATACTCGTCCACAAGCTCCTGGCCCAGCCCGATGGCCTCGAACACCTGCGCGGCCCGGTACGAAGCAACCGCGGAGATGCCCATCTTCGACATCACCTTCAGCACACCCTTGCCGGCTGCCTTGACGTAGTTCTTGATCGCCTGGTGCCGGTCCATCTCACCGAGCCCGTACAGCCCCTGCGCGACGAGGTCTTCGATCGACTCGAAGGCCAGATACGGGTTGATCGCGCCCGCGCCGTACCCGATGAGCAGCGCCATGTGGTGCACCTCGCGTGCATCACCCGTCTCCAGCACCAAACCCACCTGCGTGCGCGTGAGCTCACGGATGAGGTGGTGGTGAACCGCGGACACGAGCAGCAACGAGGGGATCGGAGCGAGGTCCGGACCAGAGTCACGATCCGAGAGCACGATGATCCGCACGCCCTCCGCGATCGCCGCCGACGCTTCGGCCCGCACGCGGTCGAGTGCCTCGCGCAACGCCGTCCCGCCGCCCGCGACCTTGTAGAAGCCCGAGATCACACGCGCCGCGAACTCCGGTCGGTCGCCGTCGTCGTTGATGTGGATGAGCTTGGCCAGCTCGTCGTTGTCGAGGATCGGGAAGGGAAGCGCGATCTGGTGACACGCGTCGGGTTGTGAATCGAGCATGTTGCCCTCGGCGCCGATCGTCGAAGACAGCGAAGTAACGAGCTCCTCGCGGATCGCGTCGAGCGGCGGGTTCGTCACCTGCGCGAAGAGCTGCTGGAAGTAGTCGAACAGCAGTCGTGGACGATCCGACAGCACCGCCAGCGGGGTGTCAGTGCCCATTGAGCCGATCGCTTCGCTCCCTACTTTGGCCATCGGCGCCACCAGGAGCTTTAGCTCCTCGTGCGTGTACCCGAACGTCACCTGGCGTCTGACCACCGACTGGTGCGAGGAGACCATGTGCTCCCGGTCGGGGAGATCGCTCAGGTGCACCAGCCCCTGCTCGCACCATTGCTCGTACGGATGCTCGGCCGCAAGCGTGGCCTTGATCTCTTCGTCCTCGACGATGCGCCCCAGGGACGTGTCGACAAGGAACATCTTCCCCGGCTGCAGTCGACCCTTCTTGACGACGCGCGCCGGATCGATGTCGACGACGCCGGTCTCGCTCGCCATGATCACCCGGTTGTCGTCGGTGACCCAGTAGCGGCTCGGCCGCAAGCCGTTGCGGTCGAGCACCGCACCGATCACGGTGCCGTCGGTAAACGCGATCGACGCAGGTCCGTCCCACGGCTCGATGAGCGACGCGTGGTAACGATAAAACGCGCGCTTGGCCGCCGACATCGTAGCGTGGTTCTCCCACGCCTCCGGGATCATCATCAGCACCCCGTGCGCGAGCGAGCGACCGCCAAGATGCAGGAGCTCGAGGCACTCGTCAAAGCTCGCCGTGTCGGACGATCCCTCCGTGATGATCGGGAAGGCGCGATCGAGGTCGGGGATCCATGGTGTGGAGATCTGCGCGGCGCGCGCACGTATCCAGTTGCGGTTGCCCTGCACCGTGTTGATCTCGCCGTTGTGGGCGAGCAGTCGGTACGGGTGCGCGAGCGGCCACGATGGGAACGTATTGGTCGAGAACCGGCTGTGCACCAGTGCCAGCGCCGATTCGATGCGCGTGTCGCTCAGATCGAGAAAGAACTCGCCGAGCTGCGGCGTCGTCAACATACCCTTGTAGACCAGGGTGCGGCTCGACAACGAGGCGAAGTATATCGGCAGGTCGTCGGGGATCTCGTGCTCGATCCGCTTGCGCAGCACGAACAACTTGCGGTCAAGGTCGATGCCCGCGGAGCCCGCCGGGTCGCTGACGAAGCAGTGCCAGAAGCTGGGCATCACCGCGCGCGCCGTCGGCCCGATCATCGAGTCGTTGATCGGAACGCTTCGCCAGCCGATGACCTGTAGCCCCTGTTCCTCGGCCAGGTCCTCCACCAGACCGCGCGCCTTGTCCGCCGCGGTCGCCTCGAGCGGGAGGAACGCGAGCCCGACGCCATAGGCGCCGGCCGCCGGCAACGAGAACCGCGTGACGCCGCGGAGGAACGCGTCGGGTACCTGGATGAGAATGCCCGCGCCGTCCCCGGTGTTGACCTCGGCGCCCGATGCCCCGCGGTGGTCGAGATTGCAGAGCGCGCCGAGCGCCGTGTCGACGATGTCACGGCTCTTCGCCCCCGTGACGTCGACGACGAACCCGACGCCGCACGCGTCGTGCTCGAACCGGGGGTCATAGAGACCGCTCGCTGCGGGCAACGCGCTGAACGGCAGAGGTCGCCGGGTCGGCCTCTGCGGGAGTAGTCACGCTTCCTCGCTTCCGGTGATCAGGCGCCCGTCGCCCGTCTTGGTGTCGGCGTCCCGGGCGTCGCGATGCGCCACGTTCGTCACGCAGGTCAGCGCCATGTCGAGCACGCCGGACGACGCCTTGTCCGGCGATATCGGCGACAAAGCCGGTGCCGCAGGCGTCCCGTTCCTGGCCGGGCGCGTAGAGTGAAACGTTCACGTCGTTACTCACTAGATGCTGAGAAGTGGCCAATTGTAACGCAATTCACAATTGGTGTCACGAGACAGCGCTTGAATCTGAATCTTCTAAGAAAACGCAACGAGGTCGCCACCGCGACCCCGCTTACCCCGCCGCCGACGGCAACGCCGCCCCGCCGGAGCACGCTCCAACATGGGATTCGGGGATAGTACCCCAGCGCTGCGGGTTTGACAAGCGCCGCCCCGAGCGTCGCGCAGTCCCATGTCTCGAACGCGAACGAACTAGTCGAGACGAGAAGCGCATCGAATGAAACATCGTCGGCACGCGAAAGCCGACGGCGCGATTATGAGATCGAGCCGACGTCCTCGCGGTACCCTCGGCAATACGAGCTTACGCGGGGACACTGGCTCGTGAGCGCCGGCGATGACTACTGCTGGCCAAACCAGGTTTCTCGCGTGGGCGCGATTCTCCTGTTGGCGCGCCTTCCGGGCCTCGTGGAACGACGCAGCATGAACGCACTCGACCTCCTCGCACCGACGCTCACCGCATTCGCGTTGCCGTTCGCGCTCTGGTCGTTTTCGGGACTGGAAAACGGCCTGGAATCGTTCCTGCTCGTGCTGGCCGTTGCGCTGTCGATGCGAGAGTTCAATGCACAGCCACGCGCGGCCGTGGTCATCACTCGCCCTCGTCGCGTTGGCTCTGACCAGACCGGAGGGCGTCGTCTTCTGGCTCGCGGCGCTTGCTCATCGCCTGCTGCTTGTTGGGCTCGGCCGGAGGCCCTCGCGACAAGACGTGGAGTGGGTCGCGGCGTTCCTGGTACCGCTCGCGCTCTACCACGTTTGGCACTACCAGTACTTCGGGGAATTCGTGCCCAACACATACTTCGTCAAAGCCAGCGACCGCTCACCGGTGTACATATTCGCGTACCTCACAGACACCTCCGACCTCGGGTTTCGTTACGTGAGATCGTTTCTTTGGGGCTACTGGCTGCTCCCGATCATTCCCTTCGTCGGCTTCTGCCTAACGACGCGCGCGAGGCCTAAACCACTACGCGCTTCCTGTCATGATGCTACTGGCGGGATCGGGCGCGGTGGTCATCGATGGCGGAGATTGGATGCCGTACTATCGATTGATGAGCCCGCTGCTGCCACTGCTCTATCTCAGCATCCAGGAGAGCATCCGCACGATATCGTCGACTTCGAGCGGCGTTAGAACTTCATCCACCGTGCGGGCTGTGCGACTCGTGGCCGCGTCCGCGATCGCTCTCGCGATAGTCGGCGCCACAGCACGCGCCACAATCGCGAGGGTCGCGGCCGCACATCGAGACTCCATACGGAGCAGACTATTCCGCAGTAAGGTCGCGGGGACTGCGGATTCAGGAGCTGGCACATTGCACGGCGCTGGACATGCCCTCGGTCTTGACACCGGACATTGGCGCTATTGCATTGAACACAGACTTTCTCGTGATCGATCTGGCGGGTCTGGGAGACGCCTACATAGCTCGACATCCAGGGGGCCCGGAACTGGCCGATTACGTGTTCAGACAACGTCGCCCAGACATCATTTGGACCCATGAGGCCTGGTTGCGAGGGCTCGATCGGGATCCCAGGCTTCAGGCCGACTACACAGCTGTTGTGAACGAGAGAGATGGCGCTGGGAATCTCCTCGCGGGCGCTTGGATCCGACGCGACATCTTGTCCCCCCGGGCAGTGCAGGACCTCGTGCTTTGCCTGAACGCACAGATCAAGGCGCCAAAGCCCGACGAGCACTAACCGCCGAACTCAGAAGGAATCTCAGCCGCGGCGTCGACCGCCCGGAGACGCTGTGTTGACCGCGGGCCAAGCCCGATATCATGAGACCGAACGCGCGCGGCATCCGACGGAATCTGCGCGCCGCAGGAGCGTCCGCACCCGTATGACCACCACCCGCAACCTCACCCTCCACTTCGTCCGCCACGGCGAAACCGACGCCAACGCCGAGCGCCGCTTCCAGACGCCCGATGTGCCGCTGAGCGAAGCGGGGCGCGCGCAGGCGGCGGACCGTCGCCGCCACGCTGCGCGACTCGACGACGCGCGCAGGCGATCCTCGCCAGCGACTACTCCCGCACGATGGAGACGGCCGCCGCTATCGGCCAGCGCCTCGGCCTGCCGATCGTCGAAGAGCCCGCGCTGCGCGAGCGCAACTTCGGCATCGCGCGCGGCCAGCTCTACGCCGACATGGGCGAAGAGACGATGGCGCGCTGGCGCGAGCCGCACTACCGCATCGAGCAGGGCGAGAGCTGGGCCGACGTGTACGACCGCGTCAAGAACTTCCTCGACAGCCTGAGGCAAGCGCCGCCGGCCTCCGAGCTGATCCTCGTGACGCACGGCGGTGCGATGAGCGTCGCGCTCCACTATCTCGACGGCAAGCCGATCGATGACTTCGTGCTCGCGCCGCTCGACAACTGCGCCATCCGCACCGTCGTCCTGGAGCCGCCACCAACGTCGTAGTGTTCCGCCGGTCACCCAAGACCAACCGCTCGATCCGATCTCGAGTCGCCACAGGACACCGGTCGGCCTCTTCGGCGTGGCGAGGGTGAGGTTACACCTTCACCCACGTCGTCCCGCCATCCGACGTCGTCCATGTGCCGTCGGGCGTCACGAACGAGCCGTGCGTGGCATCGCTGAAGTCGATCGACTGCACGGGCACGCCCGGGTCCAGCCCCGTCACCGGCAGCTCCGACCAGTTATGCCCGCCGTCCGTCGAGCGCAGGAAGTTGTGGCCCGGGCTGTTCAGACCGAGCCAGCCCTTGTTCACGTCCTGGAAGAAGAACGCGCTGACGCCATTGCCATTCGGCAGCTCGCCCACGCCCGACTCCGCCGACGGACTGCCGAGCGTCGTCCGGCTGATCAGCGTCCACGTCGTGCCGCCGTTGTCCGTGCGGAAGAGGAACTTCTCGTTGCTCCCCGCCGCCGCGCCGCCGTAGCAGAACTGCCACTGCGTGCTCGCGTCCAGCGCGAAGAACTTGCCCACCGACAGCGCCTGGCCTTCCAGCGACGTCCGCAGCGTGCACGGGTCCGCAGTCGCCGTTGGCGACCCCGTCCACGTGACCGCGCCGCAGCGATGGATCAGGTGCTGGCCGGGATAGCCGGCCAACTCATTCATCTCGATCAGCGCCCAGTGCCCCTGGCGGTTGGCGCCCGTGTCCTGCATCGTCATGTTCTGATTGACACTGCCGTTGGTCACGGTGACGATGCCGGCGAGCGTGACGTCGGCCAGCGTAAACGTCTCCGGCGCGCCTTCCGATTGCGGGCAGTCGAGGCCCGTGTGCGCCAGGTACAGGTAGCCGTTCATTCCGTACGAGGGCGGCTGGCCGAAGTCGTCGCCCTTCACGAACAGGTTGACGAAGCCCGCGGGCGGCCACGGGTCGCCGGGATCGGGCGCGAACGCACGGAAGATCGTATTGTCGGCGCCGAGGCCGCTGAGATCGTTCGCGACGTGCAGCGTCCCCTGCCCGACGAGCGTGCAGGACGCAGCCGCAAGCCCGGCACCGACGAGCAACACCAGGGCGAAGCGTGACAGTACGGATGCGCGGCGGGGTGAGGCGATCATGCGGGTTCCTCCTCGATCGCTACGGCAGGTGCGGTCAGTGCCATTATGCGGGATGGTGGGTGCGGATGACTAAGGCGAGAGCGGTGCCAGAATCGCGCCTGGCCAGTCTGGCATCCAAGGTCCCGATCGGCGTAACGCCGCGCGCAAGCGCGGTGGCGGGGAACTCGCGCAAGGTGCCGAATGGCCCTGTCCCATCGTTCCTCGCTATGCGAGCATCGTCCTGCATCCCCCGAAAAGGCCACAGGCCCCCGCCTCTGGGTACCGCTGAGGGATGCCCCCGGAAGAGGAGCGCGCCCCGCGGTAGCAGCCGCGGAGCGCGCCAACAGCGGAGTCCGGTTTCGGGCCGACGGCCGCTGCCCTGTCATTGTATCCACGCGGATGCAATCTCCATGGGTAGCTCTCAATGTCTGCCGGACTCCCCTCGAAAGGAGGTGACGCACCGGCAAGACAACACTCCCTTCAACCAGATTCATCTCTTCGCTCAGGAGGAATATCAACATGACGCGTTCTATCCTTTTCAGCCTCGTCGTCATCGGCGCTGTGGTCTCGCTCGTGGCCGCCGCCGGGACGTTCGCGGTATTCACGGACCAGCAGACCGGCACCGCCGTGGTCAACACGGGCACGATTGATCTGGAGCTCAACGATGGCATCGTGAACGACTCCGGCCAGAATGAGGTCCTCTTCGAAAATACAGAGAACATGCTGCCCGGAGAGACCGTATCGTGGCCGGTCCAACTCAAGAACGTCGGAAACCGCGCGTGGGATGTGACCGATGTCACGGTCACCACGAGCATCGCGTCGGATCCGGGTGGCGACTGCGACTACACGCCGACCACAGCGAACCTCGGCGTCGTGGTGGTGCCGACGTTCGACGGCGATGATCACGACCTCCTCCTCCACGCGGAGCCTGGCGCTACAGCGCTCGGCACCGTGCAGGTCGTGTTGCCGCTCGACCTGCCAGGCGAGACGAACGACAATGATTGCCAGGACGTCGTTTGGAGCGGCAGTGCGGTCGTCACCGCGACGCGAGCACGGTCCGTAGCATCCATAACCGCGCCGCCCGGCCCGCCGGGTGAGCCTGTGGCTGGGCCGCGCACCGGTACTGGAGGCGTCGTGAGCATCGTCCTCAAAATAATGAGCGTCGTCGGATTCTGGCAGCGGCCGTCATCTTGCTGGGAGCGGCGGCCATGGGCCTTCGGCCCGGGCCTGACCGGATGGAAAGGTGTAGTCGTTCTCTCGGGCAGCATGGTCGCCACGCCCACGGGCGAGATGCCGCTCGTCGAGCCCGCGACCATCGATGACCTGCGCGCCGGCGACATCGTGACGTTTCGCCGGCCCGGCGGGTCGAGCGCACTAGTGTCGCACCGCATCGTCGCGATTGGGCGACAACTGGGCGACACGACGCTGCTGGACGAAGGGTGATGCCAACGAGGCGCCCGATCGCTGGGCGGTCGGCCGGGCGGATGTCGTCGGCCGGGTGCGGCTGACCGTGCCCTATGCGGGCTACGCCTCGCAGCGGCTGCACACACGCTCCGGCTTCCTCGTGTTGCTCTTGCTCCCGGCGGGCATCGTCGTGGTCGGTGAACTGCGGAGGATCGCCCGCGAACTGCACGGGAAGCGCATCGGTGAGGTACCTTCGTGAAGGTCCGGCGGCGGGGCTGGCAGCGTGTCGCAGCGCTGTGCGCGCTATTTACCGTCGGCGGTGCTTCCTCGCTGTTCTCCGACGCCCGCACAGCTTCCTTTACGATCAACACTGCGCCGTCGTTCGGTGAGCATGGGACCGTCACACCGACGCACACACCCACGAGCGCCACCAGCACAACGCCCGTTCCCACCGTCTCGGTGACCGCGTCGCCGGCTGTCAGCTCGGAGTCGACGCGTACCCCGTCGCCGACGAGTACGCGCACACCAACGGAAGTCCCTGAAAGAACGCACG
>CAVUOT010000018.1:0-24501 GCA_963743185.1 uncultured Chloroflexia bacterium
GCGTGCTAGAATTGCGAGTCCGCGCGGTCACGACGAACCAATACGGGAGACTTCCGTGCAACGCGATGCAGCCCACATCCCGTTCACCGACGCCGGCTCGTACCCGATCCGCTCCGGCAACGCCGTGCGCCCGCTCGTGGACGGCGAGCCGGCGTTTCGGCGCATCTGCGAAGCCGTTGAGTCCGCACGCGCACAGCGTCTGGGTCACGATCGCGTTCTACAAGCCTGCGTTCCAGCTGCCCGACGGTCGCGGCAGCCTGTTCGACGTACTCGATCGCGCGGTAGAGCGTGGTCTTGACGTGCGCGTGATCTTCTGGCGGCACGTCGAGCTCGAGCAAATCGACCCTGGCACGCACTTCTCGGGCACCCCGGCCGAGCGCGCCATGTTGCAAGCGCGCGGCTCGCGCTTTCTGGCGCGCTGGGACCGCGCTCATGGACCATACTGCCAGCACCAGAAGAGCTGGCTGATCGACGCCGGCCGCGCCGCCGAGGTCGCGTTCGTCGGAGGCATCAACCTCAACAGCGGATCCGTGGTATCGCCCGGCCATGCGCCGACCGACGCCGGCAACACCCACGACGTCTACGTAGAGCTGTGCGGGCCGTCCGCCAGCGACGTGCACCACAACTTCGTGCAGCGCTGGAACGAAGCGAGCGACCGCGACGCGCACGACGGGCTCTGGCCCGATGCTGCGAGCCAGGACCAGCTGCGCTTCCCCGAAAGAGCATCGCCGAACACAGGCGACGCTGTTGTACAGATCCAGCGCACCGTGCGTCGCGAGCGCTACACCGATGGCACGCCCACGCCGGGCGGCCGGATGTTTCCGATCGAACGGGGTGAGACCAGCATTGCCGACCAGTATCTGCAAGCGATCGATGCGGCCAAGCGGACGATCTACTTCGAGGACCAGGCCATCGGTGCGCCGCAGATCCTCGACGCGCTGAGCCGCGCGCTACGCCGCGGTGTGCGCGTGGCGTTCGTCGTGCCGATCGAACCCAATTCTGAGATGGCCCAAGCGCGCCGTGACCCGCGCAACGCGGGCTTCTTCGAGGCGCTCGGAGCGCTTGGGCAGTTCGAGCACTTCACACTTGCCGGCCTCGCAACCCAGGCGCAGCAGCGGCGAGTACCAGAATGTGTACGTGCACGCCAAGATCGGGCTCATCGACGACGCGTGGTGCACGATCGGCTCCGCCAACGTCGCCAACCGCTCGTTCTACGGCGACACCGAGCTCAACGCATCGATCTGGCACGGTCCCACCGTTCGCGCGCTGCGCTGCGCGCTCTTCGAGGAGCACCTGCGACACGACACGAGCGCCCTCGATGACGTCGCCGCGCTCGAGCTGTTCGCCCGCGTCGCCCGCGAAAACACAAGCCTCCGAGGTGCCGGCGAGCCCCAACGAAGCCTCGCACTCTCACTCGATCCGACGACCTACGCGGGCTGAGCGCCGACGGTAGACGCTCAGATTCCCGTTTATCAGGTGGCGCTCGCTTGCCGTCGCTGGCGGTCGGCCGCGCTACTCTACGCGCACCTCCATGATGACGCGCCCCCAGCCGCCGCACCTCACGCCCACGTCGAAGCAGTGCGTCCGGTTGAAGCGCAGGGCGTTAGGATCGGCGCCGGCGTAGTGCAGCTCGCTCACCGCGTAGACGAGCGGGCCCAGCGGGTACAGCGCGCCCATGCAGATGCGCTCGGGGTTTCTCGCGGTGAGGAGGTTGCCGGCGCCGTCGAAGATGAAGCGGTCGCCCTTCTTGTGCTGGCTGTTGCAGCCGCCGGCTTCCACGACTTCGGCGATGATCGTCCGTTGCATGAGCGCCGGACCCGTGTTCATGATGTCGGCATTGCGAGGATTGGCGCGCCACAGGGCCATCTCCTCGTCGCTGTAGCCCAGGTGCTGCTGAAAGAACTGCCACCTGTCTTCGGTGATTTCCATCTCGTACTCCTTACGCTGGGCCCGGCGGCGCGCGCCGCCCCATCTCGCTACGCTCCTCGGAATCGTGCATCTAGAGTAGGAGCGCGCGGGCACGCCGCAACGAGCCGAACGGCTCTATTTCGAGACAGCGCCGCCCCGGCCTCGCCGTCTACGCGTGCAGCGAGAGCTGGCGCCCGTCGTGCGTGACGCGCAGCCCCGCGCTAGTACGCCGACGCGTGCACGACGTGCGCGCGCTCGACCAGCTGCGCGACGTTGACGCCGGAGTCGACGGCCTGGTGCGTGCCGCAGCCGTAGCCGCCGGCGTCGCAGCCGACGTAGTAGAGGCCGCGCACCGGCGCCTGCGCTGACGGCTTGTGGCTTCCGCACTGGCCGACGATCTGGGCCAGGCCGATGCACTCGCCGCCCTGTCCGGGCAGCAGGTGGTCGCGCGTCAGGTTCGAGACATGGGAGGTGCTGTAGCGCTCCTTCGACGAAACGCAAGACTCCAGGTCCGGCCACAGGCGGCCGACCACCTCCTCCAGCTTGCTCCACCACGCCTCGTTGTCCTGCGTCTCCGGATCGGGCGTGCAGATCGTGCCGATGATCGCGCACTGCTTGCCCGCGGGCGCCAGGCTCGGGTCATAAACGGACGGGACGACGTTGAACACCAGCATGTCCTCTGGAAGCTCGCCGGCGCGGGCGCGGCGGAAGCGCTCGGTATCCAGATAGCTCTCGTCGGAGAAGGCGATGTACGTGCCGCGGTCGAAGTACGGGCGGTCGAGGAAGTAGCGAATGCCCATGAAGCCCCACGATGGGACGAGCCCCTTCACATAGCTCACGTAGCTCTTGTCGAAGTGCTCCTCGCCGACGAGCCGCAGCACCGTCGGCTGGATGCCGGCGTTGCTGACGACGATCGGCGCGGCGAAGGTGCCGTGCTCCGTGACCACGCCGGTGACGGCGCCGTCCTCGATGCGCACACGCTCAACCCGCGTCTTCAGCAGCACGCGCCCACCGTCGCGCTCGATCGACTCGCAGCAGATCTCGGCCAGCCGGCCGTAACCGCCGCTGCTGTACCGCATCGCGCCGCCGCGCGAGAAGTCCTGGAAGGTCCGGATCGCCTCGGAGGCCGCGAGCAGATCGATGCCGACGACGAAGACGATGTTCGTCCACATGCCCAGGTAGCTCCAGACCGACTGCGGTACGTCGTAATGGCGGATGAACTCCGCGAAGGTGACGTCGTCGAGGCGGGCCATGTCCTCGGGCGCCATCTGCACCATGTCAGCGAAGAGGCGGGCAACGTCGGGCAGATCGTCACCCGAGAGGCCCAGCAGATCGATCAGCCCCGTGGGGCCGCCCGAGGTCGCCTGCGGCACAGCCGACGTCACCTGCGTCCGGTACTCACCGCCGGCGGGGCGGTAGAGCAGCATGCCGATGTTCTCTGGTGTCAGGAGTTCCATCTCTCGCTCCATGCCCAGCTCTTCGAGCACATGCGCGAACTGGGAGTTCAGGCTGGGGCCGCCGCAGATCGGCCAGAGCTCGTAGCGGAAGCCCTCCTTGGACATCGTCAGCGCCTTGCCGCCGGGGATCGCGTTCTTGTCGATCAGCAGCGTGCGGACGCCACGGTGCGCGAGCAGCGCGGCGCAGGTGGCGCCGCCGAAGCCCGCGCCGATGACGATCACGTCGAATTGCTCGTCCAATGGGACTCTCCTTACTCCGAAACACGAAGGCCTGGGTTGGCGGTCCCCAAGACTCCGTCGGCCGTGCCTCAGTCTAGGCGAGGCGCAGACTAGCAGCACTTCTCTTGAGGCGCGGAGGTTCGGCAACGTCCGCGAGTTCGATGCTCCGCGCACCCGCCGGTGCGGATACCGACGCTCGCGGACGCATGGCTCGCGACGTCGATGAAGCTTACCCTGACGTTGCCTTGTCTCCGGGCGAGGCGGCGGGACATGATGGTTCGCGCCCGCGAAGTGATCGTGGTGCGATGTGGTGGAGGAGGCTTGATGCACCGGGTGATAAAGCCGCTGAGCGGGCTCGCGCTCGCCGTTGTGGTGGGGGCAGCCTGCGGGGGGAGCGGTAACTCGAGCAAGACGTCGACAGCCACGGCGGGTGCGACGAAACCGGCCGCCAGCCCGGCGGCGCTGGCAACCCAGGGGACAGACGTGACAGGTGCGGCCAACACCGTGACCGCAGCGGCCACGACATATCCGCTGACCGTGACCGACTTGCTGGGCCGGAAGGTCACGATCGCCACGAAGCCCGTGGCCGTCGCCGCGATCAGCCCGTCGACGGTGGAGTACGTGTTCGCGGTCGGCGCCGTGAGCAAGACGCGATCGACTTCGGTGACCTATCCGTTCGAGGCGGCCCGGACGGTGGCCGTCGGTCCGGCGGATAATCCGAACCTGCAGG
Organism: uncultured Chloroflexia bacterium; assembly: GCA_963743185.1. Classification (GTDB taxonomy): domain Bacteria; phylum Chloroflexota; class Dehalococcoidia; order DSTF01; family JACRBR01; genus JANXYW01. The sequence goes on from CAVUOT010000018.1 coordinate 4,315, forward strand.
TGCTGGCGGCCCAGAAGCCCGACCTGATCGTCGCGGACAGCGTGAGCCAGCCGCAGCTCCAGAAGGGTCTTGAGGGGCTCGGCGTGCCGGTGATCTTCGTCGGTGCGAAGGCCGTTGCTGACGTGCCGAAGGGGCTGCGCCTGATGGGGCAGGTGCTGGACCAGCAGGGCACGGGCGAGCAGGAAGCGCAGAAGCTGGAGAAGACGCTGAGCGATCTAAAGGCAAAGCTACCGGCGCAGCATCCGAGAGTCCTGGTGCTCACCGGCACGCCCGACGACTACGCGGCGGCGAAGCCGGAGTCGTACGCGGGCGACCTGGTGCGACTCCTCGGTGGCGACAACGTGGCGACGGGGCAACCCGATGCGGGGACGTTGCCGGGGTACACGAAACTGAGCTTGGAGGCGATCCTCGCGGCGCCGCCGGACGTCGTGCTCACGATCGCGGCCTTCCCGCCGACAGCGACCACCCTCGCGGCGGCACTGTCGGCGAACCCCGCCTGGGCGAACGTGCCGGCGGTGAAGAACAAGCGGGTGACCGAGGTCAACACGGACATCTTCCTGCTGGCGCCCGGACCGCGTGCCATTGACGCTTTGGCAGTGCTCACGAAGGCGCTGTACCCCGGCGGACTAAACCCATGACGAATCGAGCCGCTGGTTGCTCAAGCGGAAGGTCCCCGGCAGCGCTTGGCTGCGGGGACCTTCCGTCGGCGCTGCGACGAACGTGCTTCTATGATGCCCGTCCGCTATACGACGGGTCGCTCTGATCCAGCCAGGTGTTGGCGTACAGGTAATTGTGGCCAAACCACGTAGCGATGACCTGGTTCTTCACGTAGTCCCAGTCGACGAAGCGGTTGACCGGAGCTGAGTAGTCGAGCCGGCAGAGCACCTTGTCCAGCAGGTATTTCTGCGCGTCGAGGCCGATCTTGCGCCGCGCCTGGTAGTCGAACTCGCCGCGCTGCTGGTCCAACATCGTGTCGAGATTCGGATCCGAGAGCAGGAACGAATTCTTCGTGCCGCCGGTGTGGAAGTACGGGTAAAGCCAGTCGTCGAGGTCGATCCAAGCCGTTGGCACCAGTCGCATTGGATTGCGCGGCTCTGGCAGAGGTACGCTGGCGACCACAGTTCGGACAACCAGGAGGTGATTGCATGAAGATCATGGCAACGTTCGACGGCACGAAGTTCTCGGAAGCTATCCTGCCAACGCTCCAGAGGATGTCCGCCATGCCTACGGCGGAGTTCATCCTCCTCACCGTGGGCCACGAACCGAACGTCAAGGCGCGGCGCTCCAGGCGGCGGCCGATCGTCACGAGCGACGCGATGGGGAGGGCGACGCCGGTCGTGATTCAACCGCGCGAGCCGACGTTCGCCGAGGACAAGGGACAGGCGACTGAGCGTCGCCTCGATGAACTCGACATCTACCTCGCAGCCATCGCCAACGGTCTGCCCGAACTAACGCAGACGCACATCGAGGCGCACATTGCCGACGAGCCAGCACGCGTGATCGTTGATCGAGCCCGGGCCGAGAACGTGGACGTGATTGTCATGGCGACACATAGTTCCACGGGCCTGAAACACGCGCTCTTCGGCTCCGTCGCTGAAGCCGTCGTGCGTTCTGGCGTCGCCCCTGTGCTTCTGGTCCACCCGACAAGCGAGGCATAGGCAGCCCATTAGCGTCGAGGTCACCGGCATCTGACGAGCGCCCTGGTTCGCGTTGTGCCCATCGGGGTCGCGACTGACGTGACGCGACCCAGCCGCACGAAGAGCACCGGCGACACCTTACCCGGCACGGCGGCATGCCTCCGAGGCCCTCCGTGCATTTGTGTTCGTCAATACCCCTGACGCCGTTCGTCGTGATGATGTTTCCACTTATCGCTTGACAAAGCACATGCTAATGAGAGATTGTAGTGCCACCTTTCTGGTTGGAGGGAGACGCATTCTCTTGAAGGGAGACACGCGAGATGGCCGACAGCTACTGGGAGAGGATCACCAAGCAACGGGTTTCGCGCCGGCGCGTGCTGCAGACCACGGGACTCGCGGGCGCGGCGGCTGGCGCCGTCTGGCTGGTCGGTTGCGGAAGCGGAAGCGGCACGAAAACACCGGCGGGCGGCACGCCAACGGGCAAGACCCCCGAGCCGACGACCGCAAGCGGCGTGGCGAACCCGGGCACGGCGCCGAAATCCGGCGGAACGTACACCGTGGCAAGCACAGCGGACTTCGATACCTTTGACCCGTATATCGGCATCGCCGCGTCGGTTGGCTATTTCCCGCGTCTGTACAACGTGCTCGTGAACTTCTCCGCGCTGGATGCGAAGTTCCGGTTCGACGACCTTTCAACGGGCTTCGAGCAGCCGGACAACACGACGTACATCTTCAAGATCCGCCCGGGCGTGAAAGTCGGCCCGAACGACCTCGGCGTGCCGGAGCGCGCGTTGGATGCCAGCGACGTCGTCACAAGCTACGAGCGAATCAAGTCGCTGCCACAGTCGAACGCGTACGCGTTCATCGGCAAGTGGCTGGATTCGCAGACGGCGTCGGCGGACAACATGACGTACACGCTCAAGACGCCGAAGCCGTACGCGTTTTTCCAGGACCGCATCGGCAGCCCGATCAACACGATCGTCGCGAAGGAAGCGCTGACGGACGCTGTGATCGGCCAGCTGAAGCAGAAGGCCGCAGGCGCCGGCCCATTCCTGCTCAAGAGCTACACCGAAGGCCAGGGTGCGAGCCTCATCAGGAACCCGAACTACTACGGCAAGGACGACAAGAACAACAACGCGCAGATCCCGTACATCGACCAGTTCGATGTCAAGATCATTACCGACCAGGCGGCGCTGCGGGTCGCCTTCCAGTCGGGCCAGCTCGACTTCTATGGCGCCCCGAACGTCGATGAGGCCAAGCAGTTGGAGCAGGGGCAGAACTATACCGTCGTCAAGGACCCGACGAACACATTCATCGCCTTTACGATGAACCCGACGAAGGATCCGTGGAAAGACGATCGCATCCGCCAGGCGGCCCTATACGCGATCAACCGGCAGGAATTCATCGACCGCGTCTACAACGGCGAAGCAAAGGCCAACGGACTGGTCCACTGGTCGATGGGCGAGCTGGCGTTCAGTGACGACGAGCTCAAGACGCTGCAGCCGTACGATCCGGCGAAGTCCAAGGCGCTGATCAAAGCGGCGACCGGCAACGACACGGTGAAAGTCAAGGTGATGTGGCCCGCGGACTCGTCTATCGAAGAGCACAAGCTGCACCTTCCGATCTGGCTGGAGCAGATGAAGGCCGCCGGTTTCGAGGTAGACGCGGACCCGCAGCCGTTCGCGACGTGGCTGGACAACTACACCAACCTGAAGTACGACGCGAGCCTCGCGTTGAACCAGGTGTATGAGTACGCGGAGTTCGACCTGGACTGGCAGCACTCCGAAGGTCCCGCGCGCAACAACATCTACGGCATCGGTGTGGGCAAGCTGTATCCGGAGATCGACAAAGGGATCGACAACGTGAAGTCGACCTCGAACCACGAAGAGTTCGTAAAGGCGATCAAGGACTTGCAGAAGCTGATCTACGAAAAGGGTCCGACCTTCATTCCGCTCGTGACGCCGTACGTGTTCAATCTCTACAATCCGCGCGTGAAGAATATCCCTCAGGGGTTGGGGGCAAGCGGTCTGTACGTCAACACGTGGTATCTGGAGAGCTAGGCAGGGGCGGCTGACCGTAGATGCAAACGTTCATCATGCGCCGGCTATTGTCCGGGTTCGTCATCCTCTTCGTTCTTTCGGTGACGGTGTTCCTTTTGCTCCGGGTGGTTCCAGGCGACCCTGCAATCCGCATCTGCCAACTGAACTGCACAAGGGATCAGATCAACAAGATCCACCACGATCTCGGACTCGACAAGCCGTACTTCCCGGTCGAGCTCCGTCACGGGCCACCCTTCGTGTCATTCACCGGGAATAGCCAGTACTGGCACTACATCTCGGGTCTGCTGACCGGCGACCTCGGCACGTCGAACTTCAATCACAAACCGGTCGCACCGCAGGTGATCGACCGCATGCCCGTGACCATCGAGATCATGGTGCTGACGTTGATCTTTACGATCATCGTCGGTGTTCCCTTCGGCGTGGTGTCCGCCGTCTTCCGCAATTCGCCCGCGGACTACTTCGTGCGCTCGACCTCCGTGCTGGGGCTCGCGGTGCCCAGTTTCTGGGTCGCGACGCTCGTGCTCGTGCTGCCTTCAGACTGGTGGGGGTATGCGCCGACCATCGGCAGGAAGATCTCGCTGCTCCACGACCCTGTAGGGAACTTCAAGCAGGTGGCACCGGCGGCGGCGGTCTTGGCGCTGGGCTCGGCCGCCGGCATCATGCGTCTCACGCGCTCGTCGCTCCTGGAGGTGATGCGCCAGGACTACATGCGCACCGCACGTGCGAAGGGTCTGCGTGAGCGTGCTGTGATCGTCCAGCACGGGTTGAAGAACTCAATGATCCCGGTCGTCACGGTTCTGGGCTTGCAGATCTCGGGCCTGCTGGGCGGGGCGATCATCGTGGAGACGATCTTTACGCTTCCTGGCTTGGGCCTGTTCACGCTTCAGTCGCTCGTCATCAAGGATTACGACGTGGTTGAGACGATGACGCTGTACGCAGGCGTTACCGTTGTTCTGATGAACCTGCTCGTCGACGTGAGCTACGCGTGGCTGGATCCCAGAATCCGGTATTCGTGAGGGTGAACCGTGTCTGAGAACATTGCGGTCCAGTCGCCTTCGATTCTCGCAGAGCGGGGCATCGTGCCCCGCCCCGCAGGCATGGCTGCGGGCTTGCGCAAGCTCGCCACGGTTGCGCGGCAGAATCCGCTCGGCGCGATAGGACTGGTAATCATCCTTGTGTTCGTCGCGGCGGCCGTACTCGCGCCCTACCTCGCACCCTACAGCCCGACCGCGCTGTCCGGAAGCAAGAATGAGGGGCTCTCGAGCTCACACCTCTTGGGCACTGAAGTAGTCGGGCGCGACGTCTTGAGCCGGGTGATGTATGGCGGTCGTATCTCGATGTCAGTCGCCTTCATCTCGGTGATCGGCGGCGCGACCGTGGGTACGCTTGTCGGTATCATCTCCGGCTACTTCGGTGGTGCCATCGACTCCGTCATTCAGCGCTCTGTCGACACGGCGATCGCGTTTCCTGCTTTGCTACTTCTCTTGATCATCACCCAGTTGCTTGGTCCTTCGTTCCGAACTATCGTCTTCGCGCTGACGATCGCGGTCATCCCCGGTGTGACCCGCATCGTGCGGGGAGCGGTGCTGTCCGAGAAGAACAATCAGTACATCGAAGCGGCGCGAGCGAGCGGGGCGTGGGCGCCACGTATCTTGGTGCGACACATCCTGCCTAATGTCGTGGCGCTCGCGATCATCGTGATGACAACGCTGCTGGGCGGGATCATTCTGGCAGAAGCTTCTCTTGCGTTTCTGGGTCTCGGGATTCCGAACGCGGCTTCTTGGGGGCGCGACGTAAGCGACGCGCGCACGAGCTTCCCGTACCATATCCCAGCGGCGCTCTTCCCGGGTGCGGCGATCACGCTGACGGTCTTGGGATTCAACCTGCTTGGCGACTCGATCCGGGACATCGCCGACCCGCGGCTGCGCGGCAGTCGCTAGTAATCGCTCAGATGCTGGGCTCCGTGGACGCCCGCCTCGCGCCGGCGCACTTGACAAGTCAGCGGCGCAGGAGCACTTAGGCTGCCCAAGATCGATGGCGACGCGATTGCCCCGGTGCTCCGGGGTCCGCGAGTAGTCGCCGCGACGCGCTCAGCGTTCAGCAACATCTGACCGGTCCGCTCAAGATGGTCCGCCCAGAGACACGAGCGCAAGGAGGGTGACGACGATCAATCCGCAGGTGAAGTACGCCGTTTGAAGCGGTGACGCCGGATCATCGTCCAGGATGGGCCAGATCACCTCGAACAGGAACAAGGAGATGGCGAGTCCCAGCGCGATGGTAACGACGCGGTTAAGCATCACGGGACCAGCGCAGCGGGCAAAGCGCAGAGACGGGCGAAGTCATCAGATCGACAGCGTAACGCGCGACGGAGTGTGGGCAATCGCGTCCGTCCACGTCTCCGGGCCCGTGCTCTCGGGACGGATCGAGGTTTGTGGATTCCCACCCGACTCCGTGGACGCTGTTGCCGGTTCTCGGTCCCCCGTGCAACAGCCCCCGCGCGGCGTCTAGCGGACCGAGGCCTTACAATGCCCCGGTGATCGAACAGATCCGCGCACGCCTCGCCGCCTATCAAGCGCAGCACATCGCGGACGATACGCTCGCCCGCGCCGCCGTGCTGCTGCCGTTGTACGAGAAGGACGGCGATACGCACATCGTCTTTACGAAGCGGTCCGAGCTGGTCGAGCATCACAAGGGCCAGGTTTCGTTCCCTGGTGGCGCATACGATCCCACCGATCCGGATCTCCGCTTCACTGCCGTTCGCGAGACGTGGGAGGAGATCGGCGTGGCGGCCGAGCACGTCGAAGTCATCGGTCAACTCGACGAGATGATCACGGTTTCGAACTTCCTCGTACGTCCCTTCGTGGGCCGCATCACCGAGCCGGGCCCCTACCCGTTCGTGCACAGCGAGCACGAAGTCGCCGAGATCCTCGAAGTCCCCCTCCGCCACCTCCACGACGATGCAAACGTCGTCGCGGAACTCCGCACCTACCAGGGCCGCGAGATCATGGCGTACTCCTACCGTTGGCAGGATCACCTCATCTGGGGCGCCACCGCCCGTATCCTCAAGCAGTTCTTGGACCTGGTCGGGTAAGGGCTCGCCAGCGCGGAGATCCAACCACGCACTACCAACTACAAACTACGAACCACAAACTCGTCACCCCGCCTTCGGCGCACCCTCCCAGAACAACCGCAGGTCGTTCGACGTCCGCACGCGATTGCCGCCATCCCGCTTCGCCAGGTACATCGCCTGATCTGCGACCTTCACCAGCGTCGCATAGTCCGGTGCATCGAAGGGGTACGTGGCGATGCCGACGCTCAACCCCACCGCCAGATCGTCGGGCAGCTGTTCGTTCACGGCCCGCATGTTCTGTATGAGCTGCTCCGCGCGGTCGAACGCCGTCTCGCGCGTCAGGTTTGGCAACACCACGACGAACTCGTCGCCGCCGTATCGCCCGACGAGGTCCTGCGACCGCAGGCCGCGCTTCAGCGCCGCGCCGACGTGCCGGAGCACCTTGTCGCCCGCGTCGTGGCCCAGTTCGTCGTTGATGCGCTTGAGCCGGTCCATGTCACAGAACAGCACGCTCAGGTAGCTCTCCGCCGACTTGGCGTGGCGCAGCTCCCGCAGGGCGTCCTTTTCCAGGTGTGCGCGATTCAAGAGCCCCGTAAGCCGGTCGATCCGCGCCGCCTTCTCGTTCCGGCTGAGCAGCTTGGCGTTCTGCGCGTTCAGCCGCTCGATCTCGTCGACCTGCAGCGAGCGGCTCGTCTCTTCGCGCGCGAGTTGGCCGACGCCCACCGCGACGAACATCATGTACGCACAGCGCAAGGCGAGGACGCCGAACTCATCGGCGGTGCCGTTCCAGGTGAACAGGTACGACACGGCGTACGTGAACGCGTACAGCCCGCACGCAACCAGCGCCTGCCTCAGCTCGAACCGCATCGCCACGCCCACCGCGGAGAGGAAGTACAGCGGGAAGAACGGACTCGCGGAACCGCCCGTCGCCGAGATGAACACCATGATGCCGATCGAGTCCAGCGCGGACGACGCCATGCTCGCACCGAACACGGGCCACCGGCGGTACGGCTGGAACACGACGTAGGGCACGCCGTACAGGAACGTCGCCGCGACCATGATCCAGGCCACCTGCATGTGCATTGCATGCGTGTCGAGGACGAACGCCAGCAACGCGGCGTTGAGCGTCACGACGAGCAGGCGGATGCGCGAGATCAGCGCTTCCATGCGCATCGCGCGCTCGCTGTACCGCGGACGCTCTAACAGCCACGCGAGCCTTGTACTCGCGCGGGTAGCTTCCTGTGCAGGACGCATGACCACAACGCCGCGGCTTCAACCGCGGCTCCCCTTGAGAGAAGCATCGGCCAGATGGGACCGCTCCTGCGTGCCAGACCCGGCAAAGATCGAAATTGATGGCTCCGGAGCGCCGCGCTCGGCGTGCTACCAACCCGCCGGTACTTCGGCGAGGCTCGTCTGGCGCAACGTTGCTCGCTGCTCGGCCGTCCCGTGCGACGACGGCCACGCGGCTAAACGGCCTGCTGAAGAACAGCCCCGGTTTTCGTGGCGCGGGCTTCAGCCCGCGTTCGTCGATTCAGATCGCCGCTCCGCATCGACGTCCAAGCGCCGGGCGATGACTTCCTCAGCGCCCTGCAGACCAGGGCATGAGCGCGGCATGCGAGTTCGTACCGCTCCGGGACATCTACGGCACCGGGGTGCAGTTCGGATTGTTCGGCGGGCATCTGGTCGGCACCGGCGTCGGCGTTGCCTTGGCGCCCCGCGGCGTCGCCGTGTCGCTCGCCGCCGGCGTGGGCGTCACGGTGCGGCGTCGGCGTCGCCGCCACCCGCGGCGTCCTCGTTGCGGTCGCCGCGCGCGTCGGCGTTTCCGTCGGCGGCTCCTCGGTCGCCGTCTCGCTCGGTTCCGGCGTCACCGACGGCGTCAGGTTCGGCGTCGGCGTCTCCACCGACACACCCACGGTCACTGTCCCGGCCGGCGTGGGCGTCTTCGCCGGGGCCGCCGTGCGCGTTGCGGTCGCCGTGCCGACGTCTGCCCCACCGCCGCTGCCACCGCCACCGAACGCGCTGACCAGCAGCGCGCCGCCGCCAAACGCCACGATCAGCAGACCGACCACCGCGCCCACAAACAGCAAGACGCGATTCCGGTCCCATGCGCCGTCGCCGCCCGACATCATCGGCGAGATCCCACCGCCAAGGCCGTCGCCGCCGCCGGCCCCCACAGCGGCGGCCGGACCGTACAGGCGGCACTTCGGTAGCCGTCTCGCTTGGTTCCGGCGTCGCCGACGGCGTCAGGTTTGGCGTAGGCGTCTCCACCGACACCCCCACAGTCACGGTCCCGGCCGGCGTTGGCGTCTTCGCCGGCGCTGCCGTGCGCGTCGCGGTCGCCGTCCCGGCGCCTGCCCCGCCGCCGCTGCCACCGCCGCCGAACGCGCTGACCAGCAGCGCGCCGCCGCCAAACGCCACGATCAGCAGACCAACCACCGCGCCCGCAAACAGCAAGACGCGATTCCGGTCCCACGCGCCGTCTCCGCCCGACGTCATCGGCGAGATCCCACCGCCAAGGCCGTCGCCGCCGGCCCCCACGCCGGCGGCCGGACCGTATGGGTTCGGCGGCAGCGATCCGCCGCCTGCGCCGCCGCCGCCGCCGTGGCCGCCGCCCGTGGCGCCCGGCCCGCTCGTCACCCACGAGCCCGAGACGTTGCCCCACAGGTCGCCCTTCAGCGCCATCGGCGCCGGCACCATCGCGAAGGCGCCCAGGATCTCCAGCGGCGCCGCCAGCCGCTTCTTCGAGCCCTGGCACGTCTCGCAGCCCTTGATGTGCGCGTCGACGGCCTTCCGCACGGGCTCGGTGTACGGCGGAAACTCGAACGCCGCCAGGACGCCCTGCAGCCCCTCGCAGTCCTTGCTCCCGCGCCGCGCGACGATGTAGCTGCCGATGACGTCGGCCGCCGCGGTCTTCATGCGGCTGACCATCGTGTAGGCGTTGCCCTTGCTCACGCCCACGATCGCGGCGATCTCGGCGCTCTCGAGCCCCTGCCGCACGTGCAGGTCGAGCAGCGCGTAGTCGCGCGGGTTCAGCGCCGATGCGGCTTCCCAGACGAGCGAGGCGGCTTCGTGGTCGCCCGCCGCCAGCTCTGGATTGTCGAGCCGGCACGGATCCGGCACGTCGAACGAGCCGAATGCCTCCTCGTGCACCGGCGACGGAAGCGGCACCATCCGGTTGCCTCGCTCCGCCCTCGTCACCGCGACGTTGTGCGCGATCGTGAAGAGCCACGACTTGAAGCTCGTCGCCTTCGTCAGGTTGGGCAGCGCCTGCATCGCCTTCATGAAGACGTCCTGCGTGACGTCTGCCGCCTCGTCCGCGTCGCGCAGAATGCGCCAGGCGAAGTCGTACACCCGGCTGAAGTAGCTGTCGTACAGTTGGCCGAAGCTGTCGAGGTCGCCGGCGATAGCCCGGCTGACAAGCAGCGCGTCGTCCATGGCGTCTCCCTGAACTCGGCGTGTCGCGACGCCGCCGGGGCTTCCCGGTGCGCCGCGCAGGCCGGATTCGAACCGAACGATAACATAGCCCCGGATCCCGCGGGAGCACTCCCGCGCCTCCGATGGTAAGACCGCCGGCGCGGCGGATTCTTACAACGCCGGCGCAACGCAGGTGCCTCAGGCCGTGGCGAATGTCACACCGAAACCTGCCGTCCGGCACTCGTAGGTCGTTCACGGCCCGCCTACGCTTTCACAGACGGCCGTGTCTGCGATGCGGCAAGCGCGCGGTGCGGCCGATAGGGCAGCCATCCCGGAGGTGGCGCTCATGGCCGTTGCGGACATCCTCTACTTTGGCCTTCTCGCCGGCGTCATGCTGGCTTCCACCCTCGTGCTTCTCGGGCAGTTCCTGCGGCAAGATCTCGCCGGCCGCCACACGACCACGCGCTGGCCCCGCAGGCGCGCGTCACGCCCGCGCCAGAGCCCGTGCCGCGTCACGCCCGCACGACGCGCATCGCGGCCGGCCCGCCGCGCCGCATGCGCTCGCGCGCTAGTCGCTATCGGCGCCGCGTGCATCGTCCAGCAAGGAGGCTGACATGGCCACGATCGCATCGCTTGAGGACGCTTCCTACAGCACGCAACCGCACGCATGGCAGACCCAGCTGTGGGCGCGCGTCGTCCGGCGCATCGGCCGGCACTGGGTGATATCGCGCCACGTCAAGCGGCACTGCCAGCCATTCACGATCGAGGGTCGCGACGCGATCAAGGGCGTGAAGGGACCGGCGCTCATCATCGCGAATCACAGCTCGCACTTCGATACGCCCGCGGCGCTGTCGGCGCTGCCCGAACGGCTCCGCAGCAGGACGGCCGTCGCCGCCGCCGCCGACCGATTCTACAAGCGGACGAAGCGCGGCTGGTGGTACTCGCTCTTCTTCAACACGTTCCCCATCGAGCGGCACGGCGGCGGCTCCGCGACCCTCGCGTATCCGATGTCGCTCCTGCGCCACGGCTGGTCGGTGCTCATCTACCCGGAGGGCACGCGCTCGACCAACGGCCAGTTAGCGAGCTTCCATCACGGTGTGGCGCTGATGGCGACGCAGGCGAAGGTGCCCGTCATCCCCATCTATACGCACGGTCTCCGGGAGGTCATGCCGAAAGGGCAGCGCTCGCCCCGGCCGGCCGCCGTCCACGTCCGCATCGGAGCCCCGGTGTGGGTCGGTGACGCGCCTTCGATCCCCGAGGCGACGGCCCGGCTCGAAGACGCCATGCGCGCGCTGATCCAGGCCCCGCCGAGCGACGCTCGAGAGGCACCTGCCGCGCTCGAGCTGGCCGGCGTGGCGCACTGATTCGGATTCGCGCGCTACGTTAGGCGGCGCTCTCGCCGGGAATCTTTGTTCTGATCCCCTTGACAAACACCGTACACCTGTTCTACAGTACGCATGTTCTGAACAGGAGGTTCACCCCCATGCAGTTCGCCATCGTCCTCTCGCTGGTGCTCTTGATTTCGACCGCCTTGCTGCTCTTCCAGTTCCTCACCGGCAGCCTCGTCGGCGCCGACGATGACGTCGCGAACGGCTGGCCACGCCGCGCCCACCGCGCCCGCTAGCGCCGGGCGTCCGGCGCAACCACGAGGGCGGCCCCGGTGTCCGCCGATGCCGTCAGCGCTCCCTCTTCGTTAACTTGACCGATTACTATTCGAGATTTTTTCTCGCGCACAATCAAACGCGCGGCTGATCACGAACCAGCTCAGCCGACTGACCGACGACTCCTCCCTCTCATGGGCGGCCGCTCCCAAGTCCTGCCGGGGGCGGCCGCTCGCCAGTTCTTCACCCCAACTGCCCGCCGAGTTGCTGACCGGCCGGCAAGCTGACAAGCTGAACCATGCGCATCCTCGCCATCGATATGGGCACCGGCACGCAGGACATCCTGCTCTTCGATTCCACGCGGCCCGTCGAGAACAGCACCAAGATGGTCATGCCCAGCGCGACGAAGATCGCCGAGGGCCGCATCCGCCGCGCCACCGCCGCCGCGCAGCCGCTGCTGCTCTCCGGCGTCATCCAGGGCGGTGGTCCCTGCAATTGGGCGATCGAAGATCACCTGCGCGCCGGTGGCGTCGCCTACGCCACACCGGATGCCGCGCAGACCCTCGACGACGACCTCGAGCAGGTGGCCCGCATGGGCGTCCGCATCGTCAGCGACGACGAGACGAAGCGGCTCGGTAAGGATGTCCATCGCGTCGAGCTCAAAGACCTCGACCTGCCCGCCATCCGTGCCGCCCTCGCCGCCTTCGACGTCTCCCCCGAGTTCGACGGCCTCGCGCTCGCCTGCCTGGACCACGGTGCGGCGCCGCCCGGATACTCCGACCGCCTCTTCCGCTTCGACCACCTCAAACGCATCGTCGGCGCGCGCAACGACCTCGCGGCGTTCGCCTTCCTGCCGGAAGAGCTGCCCGACTACCTCACGCGCGCCCGCGCGATGATGGACACCGCGCACGCGCAGGATCCCGACGACGCCGGCCGTCTTTCTCGATACGGGCCCCGCCGCCGCCATCGGCGCGCTGCAGGATCCGCACGTCGCCGCCGCCGAGACCCAACTCGTGCTGAACCTCGGCAACATGCACGCGCTCGCCTTCCACCTCCGCGGCACCCGCATCATCAGCCTCTACGAGCACCACACCGGCGAGCTCTCCCGCGAGCAGATCGAAGACTTCACCGAGCGCCTGATCGCCGGCACGCTCCCGCACGAGGACGTCTTCAACACGCAAGGGCCACGGCGTCTTCTACGCGGACGGCGAAGGTGGCGCCTCAGCGTCGCGGAACGGCCACCCGCTCGTCGCCGTCACCGGCCCGCAGCGCGGCAAGGTCCGCAACAGCCGCCTCAACCCCTACTTCGCCACCCCGCACGGCGACATGATGATCAGCGGCTGCTTCGGCCTCCTCCGCGCCTTCGCCGCGAAGTACCCGCAGCACGCGGACGAGATCGACCACGCCCTGTCGTCCTGAAGCGAAGCGCGGTTCCGCTGTAGGGGCGCAGCCTGCTGCGCCCGCGTCGCAATCCAAATGCTGGGGTCGAGGTACGTGCGTACCGCTATGCGTCGCCCCGCGCCCGCGACGTGAACCGCGCCACCGCCGCCGCCGCACGATCGACGCTCGGGTACACCGCCAGCCGGGCGTCCGTTAGCCGCTGCTGGCCGCCGCTCACTGCGCGCCACTTCGTCTCATCCATCGAGTCCGCGGGACCCAGCACGAACGCCATCGGCTTCGTCGACTTCACGCCGATCGCCGCGAACCGGTCGACGAGATGCGCCATCCGTTCGATCGCGTCCGGCCGCCCCAGCACCCAATCCTCGCCCACGTTCGCGATCAGCGCGTCGAACGCGTCGCTCTCCAGCATCATCTCCAGGATCCGCGCGCCCGACACGCCGCTGCCGGCCAGGATCGACTGGTCGACCGGGTTGTCGACCCAGTCGGCCAACTGCGGCGCCTTCTCGCGCAGCGCCTCGCGAATCGCCGCGGGCAGCTTCGGCACCGCCAGCCCCGCTTCCTCGCAGACGTCCGCCGACTGCACCGCACGCCCGCCGCCGCCACCGACCACGCCGACCCGCGTGCGCACGCCCTGCTCTCTGCTCTCTGACCCCTGCTCTTCCCGCAGGAACGCAAACGCCACCATCATGTCGATCAGTTCGTCGAATGTCGCCACCTCGACCGCGCCCGCCTGTCGCAGCACCGCGCTCCAGATCTGCCGCTGCCCGGCCAGCGCCGCGGTGTGCGACGCCGCCGTCCGCGAGCCCGCGCCGGTGCGCCCGCCCTTCAGGATCACGACCGGCTTCGCGCTCGCGCAGCGCCGCAGCGCCTCGAACAGCCGTCGCCCGTCGCGCGTCCCTTCGATGTACGCGCCGACGACCTTCGTCTCCGCTGTCGTCCGCCAGGTACTCGAAGAAGTCCGCCTCGGTCAGGTCCAGCGCGTTGCCATAGCTCACGACCTTGCTGAACCGCAGCCCGCGCGACGCGCCGTGCAGCATCAGTTCGACCGAGTTGTTGCCGCTCTGCGAGATGAACGCCACGTCGCCGCGCTCCTTCGGCAGATCCGGCCGGAACGACAGTCGCGACACCGAGTCGTACACGCCCATGCAGTTCGGTCCGATGATCCGCATCCCTGCGGCCGTTGCGGCGCTCAGCACCTCCTGCTCGAGCTGCGCCGCCTTCGCGTCGCCCGTCTCACTGAACCGGCCCGTGAACAGGTGCAGCGCCGTCACGCCCTTCCCGCGCGCCTCACCGATCATCGAGATCACGCCGTCGGCGGGAATGCACGAGATCACCAGGTCCACATCGCCCGGCACCGCCGATAGCGACGGGTACGCCTTCAGCCCCATGATCTCCGGCGCGCGCGGGTTGATCGGATAGATCGGCCCCGCGAACCCGAACTCCACGCAGCGACCGGACGTAGTCATGCCCGGGGCTGTCGACGTTCGATGACGCCCCCACCACCGCCACGCTCCGCGGCCGAAACACCGACGCCGGCACGTTCGTGCTCATCCGGCGGCAAGTCTACGTGAGTGCCCCGCGTAAGGGAAATTGCGCACGCGAGAGATCCGCACACATCGCCCCAGCGACCAGCGACTAGCGACTAACCGCCCACGCTGGCATACTCCCCGTCGAAATGCCCAAACGCCCCCTCCCCGAACCCACGCCGGAGACCGCCGAGTTCTGGGCCGGCGCGCGGCGCGGCGAGCTTCGCATCCAGCGCTGCAACGCTTGCGGCAAGGCGTACTTCTATCCCCGCCCCTTCTGTCCGAACTGCTCGTCGAAGGACGTGGCCTGGTTCACCGCCAGCGGCCGCGGAAAGCTCTATTCGTACGTCATCAACCATCGGCCGGCCTACGGCTTCCAGGACTACGCCCCGTATGTCATCGCCGTCGTTGAACTCGATGAAGGCCCGCGTATGATGACCAACATCATCGGCGTCGAGCCGACGCCGGAGAATCTTCCCATCGACCTCCCGGTCGAGGTTACGTGGGAGAAGCAGGACGACACCATCACGCTGCCGCTCTTCCGCCCGATCGGAGCCGCCTCATGAGCCTGCGCATGAGTGCCGCCATCGTCGGCGCCGCCGAGACCGACAGCATCGCCGTCCAGCCCGACAAGTCCGCCATCCAACTCCACGCCGAGGCCGCGTTCAAGGCTCTCGCCGATGCCGGCCTCACGAAGGACGATGTCGACGGCGTGCTCTGCGCCGGTCAATCGCCCGTCTCCGTGGTGGAATATCTGGGCATCACGCCCACGTACATCGATGGCACCAGCGTCGGCGGCTGCTCCTACATGATCCACGTCCGCCACGCGGCCGCGGCCATCAAGGCCGGCCTCTGCTCCGTTGCGCTCATCACGCATGGCGAGAGCGGGCGCTCGCGTGTCGGCATGGGCGGCTGGGGCTCCTCGCGCCAGATGCCGAGCGCCCAGTTTGAGGAGCCGTACGGCGTTGCCGGCCCGCCCACGCGCTTCACGCTGCCGATCCTTCGCCACATGCACGAGTACGGCACCACGCACGAGCAGCTCGCGTCCGTCGCCGTCGCCACGCGCCGCTGGGCCGAGAAGAACCCGCGCGCCATGATGCGCGACCCGATTACCGTTCAGGACGTGCTGAATTCGCGCATGATCGCCTACCCCGTGCACCTCCTCGAGTGCTGCCTCGTCACCGACGGCGGTGGCGCGCTCGTCGTCGTGTCGGCGGAGCGCGCGAAGGACTTCCCGAAGAAGCCGGTCTACGTTCTCGGCACCGGCGAGTCATCCGAACATTCGATGATCAGCCAGATGCACGACTTCACCGAGTCGCGTGCGTTCAAGGTCTCCGGCAAGCTCGCCTTCGACGAGGCGAAGATCGCCCGCAAGGACATCGACCACGCGATGTTCTACGACGCGTTCGCCCATACCCCCATGTTCGCGCTCGAGGCGCTCGGGTTCGTCGGCAAAGGCGAAAGCGGACCGTTCTTCGAGGCGATGCGCACGGCCCCCGGCGGCGACTTCCCGCTCAACACCAACGGTGGCGGCCTGAGCTACACGCACACCGGGATGTACGGCATGTTCGCCATCCAGGAGTCCGTCCGCCAACTGCGAGGCGAAGCCGCCGCGCAACTCCCGAACGTCCGCACCAGCATTGCGCACGGCGTCGGCGGCATGTTTCACGCCGCCGGCACCCTCATCCTCACCAACGACGAAGGCGCGTAGCACACAGCTGTGAGTCTCCGTCCCAGCTGTGCGGGCGTTGGATCCTCCTGCCCTGTAGGCTGTGGCCCCGCCCAACGTCACCTATAATCCGCGTATCACGTTGAAGCTATCGCGCGTCATCCGTAGCATCGCCGCCGTCGCGATCGCCGCTGCGTTCGCGTCCGTCCCGGCGCGCGCCCAGCAGCCGCAGTCGCCCGCGCTGACCATCAACCAGCTCGACGCCTCATCCTTCCCGGAACTTCACGCCGTCGTCACGGTTCTCGACCCGCGTGGCGTCCCCGTTCAAGGCCTTACCGCCGCGCAGTTCCAGGCCTTCGACAACAACACGCCTCTCACCATCGATAGCGTGCAGGCCGCTCAAGACCAGGGACTCCGCCTCGCCACCGTGATCGCCATCGATGTCTCCGGCAGCATGGCGGGCGAGCCATTTGATCGGGCGAAGCAGGCGGCGACGGAATTCGTGCGCAGTCTCGGCCCCAACGACGCCGCCGCGATCATCGCGTTCAACGACAAGGTGATGCCAGTCGTCGCTCTCACCAGCGATCACCAGAAACTCGACGCTGGTATCGCCAGCCTCCAGGCCGGTGGCGGCACCGCACTCTACGAAGCCGTGCAGACCAGCGCGTACGTAGCGAGCGCATCGAAGGCGCCGCGCAGCGCCGTCGTGTTCCTCACCGACGGCGAGAATGACACGCAGAGTTCCAGCGCTACCTCCGACGGATCGATTGTCGTCGCCATGGGATCCGGCGTGCCAATCTTCATCATCGGCTTTGGCCCGACGCCCGACACGCGCTACCTGCAAACGCTGGCGACCGACACACAGGGTCAATATCGCGCGGCGACCGCTGCGGACGTCTCCAGCGTGTACGCGGACATGGCCACGCTGCTGCGCAACCAGTACGTCGTGGCGGTGCGCGGCGTCGGCGCCGCCGACGGCAAAGAAGGCAGCCTGCAGATCATCGCCTTCATAGGGAACACGCCCGCGGCTTCCGTCGTCACGTACAGGCGCGCCGCCGCGCCCGCCGCCGCGCAGCCCACGGTCGCCGCTCCCGCTCCGAGCGTGCCAACGCCCCCCGCCAAGAAGAGTGACCTGCCGGCCAACGTGTTTGGCGGCGCGGTCGTGATCATCGGCATCGGGATGATCGCGTGGCTCCTCGTGCGATGGAACCGCCGCCGGCAGCTGCGCCTTGCGCAGCTCAAGGTCGTTGCGCCGAACATTCGGCAGGCGGCGGCGCGGCCGCTCAGCCGCAGCGTCGGCGCCGCTTCAGGCACGCCGGCCACCGCCGACGCTGCGACGGAAGCGGGTACCGGACGGCTGCGAGAGAAGGCGTCGGGGCGAGTCTATGAGCTAGGCGGCGGACCCGCGGTCATCGGCACGTCGGCGCGCGCCTGCACGATCGTGCTCCCGCCGTCCGAAGCGATAGCGCCGGAGCACGCCCGTATCTGGCTGCGCGATGGGCGCTACCTGCTGCACCACGTTGGCGGCATGAGCCGCAAGACCTACGTTGCTGGTCACGAAGCCGATTGGGTCACCCTCGAGCCCGGCGACGAGCTTGGCATCGGTCCGCACACGCTGATTTTCGAGGATCCGGGCTAGCGAGCGGATCGGCCGTGCGCACGTGGCTTCGCGCTGTCGTACTCTTCGTCCTCTTCGTCGATCGGGCTCCCCCACCAGGCTGCGCCTGCCGGCGCACCGCCCGCGGCGCCGCCCCGGCCTGCTCGCGATCGCGCCGCAGCTTGTAGGACAACAGCATCACGTCGGCGTCGCTCCAGTTCACCTCTTCCGGCACCATCAGCCGCGCGAGTGCGCTCGTCGCGCTCTTCGTCATCGCCAGCGTGAGCGGGTCCATCGAGAGCAACTTCGCGGCCAGCGTGCGCGACTCCGCCATCACCTTCGTATCCGCCACCACGCGATTCAGAAACCCCCACTGCAACGCTTCCGCGCTCGAGAACCGGTCGCACGTCATCACCAGCTCCTTCGTGCGCGCTGGCCCCAGCTCGCGCATCAGCCGCGGCAATGCCTGCCAGGTGAGCGGCAGATCGAGTTCCACCTCCGGTATCGAGAACCACGCCGACTTCGCCGCTACCCGCAGGTCCATGCACGACGCGAACACCACCGCGCCGCCGATCGCCAGTCCGTTGATCGCGGCGATCGTCACCTGGTCCAGCCGTTCCAGCATTGCGCTGGTCCGCCCGCCCGCGTGCACCCGCAGTCGCCGGTCCAGATCGTTCGCCGGCTGCCCCGCGCGTACGCTCGACAGGTCCGCGCCCGAGGAGAACGCCCGACCGGCGCCGGTCAGGATCACGACGCGCGTCTGGTGGTCATCCTGCAGGTCGCGGCAGACCTGCTGCAGGTCGTCGTGCATCTGCACATTGATGGAGTTGAGCTTCTCCGGCCGGTTCAGCGTTACCGTCATCAACCCCGGCAGTTCCCGGTCCCGTTCCACCGCCAGCGTTTCGAACGTCATTCTCCGCTCCTCCTGCTTCCTGCCGCCGGTTTCTGGTGAACGCCGTGGTCGCGTCCCACTATCCGCGCTCCCGTCGTTACGGTCGAATCGTCGCCGCCAAACCGATCGATCGGGCCACCTGCTCAGGCATCTTCGAATCGTTAAGCTTCGCACGTGCGCGCCCGGCCGGCAGACAGCGCCATCCGGCAAGATGTCGACGCGTCCGTACGCGCCGTCGGGCGCGGTTCCCCGCGTCTCTCCCTAAGCCGCTGCCCTGACTCCCTACGCGAGCATCCGCGTCAAGGGCGCGAAGGAAGTGTGCAAACACCCTGCTATACTAGCTTCGGATTTCGCTCCACCACGCCGATATATCTTCGTCCGAACCGCCGATTTCGCAGCGCCAGGGTGCGCGGCGCGCCGGCCCTTCGGATGCGTGGCACAGGGGTGTCGCGGCAGTCCTCCGCACGAAGCGGCGTGTCGATCAGTGGGTTCGTGACGAAGACTGGATGAGTATGACGACCGACACACCCTCCGACGCCAACAACAACGCGGTCAATCAGGCAGCATCGATTATCGCCCGGGCGCTGATGGAAGCCGAGGTCATCATCGCGGCCGATCGCGAGTCGCGCACACCCGCCGTGCCCGCCGAGATTGTAGAGACTCTGGAGCGATTCAGCGACGTCCTCACCCGGCTCGTCGAGCACACCGAATCGCTCGCGGCGCGCATGGCCGACCTCACCGAGGCCGTGGCGACGCTCGCCGAGGCGCGCATCGCTCAGCCCGCGCCCGAGACCGCGAAGCCTCACCTGCCGGAGCTCGAGCCATCGTTCGCGTCAGGCGGCGAAGGCATCGATGTGACGATTGCCGCCGTGCCTGGCTTCCAGGGGCTCATGGAGATCCAGCGGGCGCTCGTTCGTCTGCCGCAGGTTCTGTCCGCCGCAGTTCGCCGCTACCAGGACGACGAAGCTGCTATCCAGCTCGTCCTCAGCCAGCCGATGACGGCCGCCGCTATCGCCGAAGGCGTTACCGCCGGCACCGGCAAGCGCATCTTCGTCGACGAGGCTCGTCCCGACGCTTTGCGCCTCCGCCTGCGATTCTTGAACGGCGATTAGCAAGTCAGCCGGTCAGCTTGTCAGCCTGTCAGTTCCGCGCAGCGAGCGGCGTGCCTCCGCGGCGAAACCGGCTACCGTGTTTCTTTCGGCTTGGCACCGGCCGTAGGCTGCGCGGTCACTGGATTGACAAGACTGAATGCTGACTGGCTGACAAGCTGACGGGCTGACAGGCTGAACGGCTGAACGGCTGACGCGCTAACAAGCTGAT
>CAVUOT010000019.1:0-63235 GCA_963743185.1 uncultured Chloroflexia bacterium
CCGGCGATCGCTCCGCCAGGAACGCCAGCAGCGCCTGCCGGAACGCGGGCTGTCCCACCGCCGTCAGATGGTCGCCCGGCACCTTCACGTACTTCGCGCCCGGGATCGTCGCTGCCAGCTTGTCCGCCGAGCCGACCAGCGTGTCATCCTCACCGACGAGCACCATCACCGGAAGGGTGGCTTCGCCGAGCTTCCGCGGATCGAACCCGCCGCGTGACGAGCGCTGCATCGCGGCCAGCGCCGCCAGATCGTTGCCGCTTCGCTCCGCGAACACGCGAAACGCCCGCGCCGAGGCGTTCGCCGACGCGCCGCCGTCATCAGATTCAAGCGCGCTCGCGATCGCTTCCGTGCGCTCGCGGCTCAGCATCGCACTCGTAACCAGTCCGTCGCCCACGCCCGAGATGATCACGCTGCGAAATCGTTCCGGATGCCGCACGAGCAGCGATGCCGACAGAAACCCGCCCATCGAGTACCCCATCAGATCCGCCACGTCGATATCCAGGTGGTCCATCAGTGCGATCACGTCGTCCGCCATCTGCGTGCCGCCGTACGACGCGGGGTCGTGCGGCTTGCCGCTCTTCCCGTGTCCGCGGCAATCCAGCGCCACCACCCGGCGTCCCGCACCGACGAGCGCATCGATGATCCCCGGCGCTCGCCAATTGCCTTGCAGGCTGCTCGCGAACCCGTGCACGAGCACAACGGTCGGACCGCTGCCCTCCACGACGTAGTTGATCGCTACTCCGCCTGAATCAAACGTTGGCATTGCTTACCCGCTCACTACAACCTACAACCGACCACCTACGACCTGCCTACGTCCCCCGGCCGTGCCGCCCCTCGCCCGAAGCGAACCGCGCAGCGCCACCTTGCGCCTCGACCACCACGCTGCGCCCCAGCGCGGCCTCGATCGCGAGGCCCTCGGGCAGCGGCTTGCCGAGGCCGTCGTACACCGCCTGACGGTCGGCGAGCACGCACGCGCGCGGGTACGCCGCGATCTGCTCCGCGAGCGCCAGCGCGGCCTGCAACGCGCCGCCCTCGGGCACGACGCGGGTCACAAGTCCCATCGCGAGCGCCTCCTGTGCGTCCACGAGCCTGCCGCTCAGTATCAGGTCCAGCGCGCGCCCCAGCCCGACAATGTGCGGTAGCCGCTGCGTGCCTCCATCGATCAGCGGCACGCCCCACCGGCGCTCCAGGCACCCGAACTGCGAGCCTGCGCCAGCGATCCGGATGTCGCACCAGCACGCGATCTCGAGTCCGCCCGCGACGCAGTAACCGTCGATCGCCGCGATCGTCAGCTTGGGCGACTGCAGGCGCGTGAACCCCATCGGACCCTCAGGCGCCATCACCGGATTGCTCATCGCCTTCAGGTCGGCGCCGGCGCAGAACGCTTTCCCGCCCGCGCCCGTCACGACGAGCACTGCCGCGTCGTCATCCGCCGCGAACTCGAAGTACCGATCCCGCAGCGCCGCTGCCGTCGGACCGTCGACGGCGTTCCGCCGTTCCGGGCGGTCGATGGTCAGCACCGCCGCCGTGCCCACGCGCTCGTATCGAACAGCCATGCCAGCAGCCTACCGCCGCTGCGCTTTCAGACAAGCGCTCGGCAATCGCATCGGCATGTGTCCTTCGACCGGAAATCTTCACGTCCACCTGGCTCGGATGAGTTTCGACTGGCGAGACGGCGTATCCTTCCCTCATGGGCATCCTGTCTCGCATCCTCGATCGGCTGGCCGGCAGGGCGGAGGATCGCGCGCCGTCGCGGCTGCCGTCGCCGGATGAGCTGGTGCTGGTGGCGCGGCCCAATGGCGAGATCGAAGCGCAGCTGCTCCGACAGATGCTCGCGGCCGAGGGTGTCCATGCGATGGTCAAGAATCGCGACGCCGTCAGCGCGGAGTCGGGCGGAATGGGGCCCCCGTGGGCATATGAGTTGTGGGTGTTGCGCAAGGACCTTCGGCGGGCCCGGGAGATCATCGGCGAGGACGAACAAACATGAGGGCGCGCGCTTGCCGTAGATGCGGTTCGTCGCGGCTCATGGTCGGGCCGGCGCGACTCGCAGTCGCCGTCCGACGTGAAGACGCCGCCCAGGCGATTTCTCCTAGGCGAACCACCTCATCTACCCGAGGGGGCCGATGCTGCGGCCTATTCACTCGCCTGCGATGAGCCGATATCTGTAACACGGGGGCCATATGCGGTCGCCGGGCTGGCAGGAAGGCGCACATGCCCCATCCTCTCGCTGACCTCTCGCGCCTGGCCGTAGGCAGCCAGGACCCCACCGCCTCGCTGGAGCACGCGCTCGGCATCATGCGGGGGTTGCTCGGTGCCAGCGACGCGTACGCCGTGTCCGGCGGCGACGAAGGCTTCGACTACACCGGTTCGGGCGAGCCACTCGTCCTCACGCCAAACGCGCTCTGGCTCATCCACCGCGACCTTACGACACGCGGAGGGCCCTGTGCGTTCCGCATGCGGTACGGCCGCGTCGTCGACTTCCGACCCCTGGATAGCCGCGGCAGCTGCGATTACATTGCGGCGCTCATTCCAACACAGCGCGCGACTGCGGCGATGGTGCTCGCGCGCGGCGTCTGGAGGCGCGGCCTGAGCCTTGGCCGCCGCGAGGCGCTGGACATCGCGATGCCCGCGCTGGCCTCCGCTGTCGACCGGTGCTTCGACCGAACGCATGACCGGCGCGAGCAGACCCAGCTCAACAGCCTCGTGAGCATCGGCCGCATCGTCTCGCAGGCCGCCGACCTGGAGACGACGCTGACGAGCATTGCCCTCACCGTCGCCACGGCCGCGAGCGTGGACTACGTGTCGATCGACATACTCGGTGCCGATGGCGCCGTCGACATCCGCTGCCTGAACCAGGATCGCCAGGGCACGGAGCAGCTTCAGGAACGCTGGCAGCGCGGGCGGGTACGCCCCGACCCCGTGCGTGACGCGGTGATAGCGACGCGCCAATCGATGGTCTTCCCCGACGCGCAAAGCGACGAGCGCCTTCCCGAGAGATCCCGCAACTTCTTCGAGCGGACGCTCATCCGCTCGACGGGCGTATTCCCGCTCGTGGCGCAGGACGACGTGATGGGTGTGCTGTCAGTGGCATCGCTCCGGCCGCTTGCGTTCGACCAGCCGCAACGTGAGTTGTTGGAGGGCATGGCCGTCCAGGTCGCGACGGCCGTCAAGGGCGTGCAGGTGTATGAGGAGCTCCGCGAGAGTCAGCAGCGCCTGCGTCAGAGCGAACAGCGTTTCCGCTCCCTCGTACAGAACGCGGCGGACATGATCACCGTCATCGAAACCGACACGACCGTGCGCTACCAGAGCCCGTCAGTTCAACGGATGCTCGGTTGCACAAGCGATGACATCACTGGCACGCGCCTGTCTGATCTGCTGCATCCGGAGGACGTGGCGACCGTGCTGGCGTACCTGGACGGGATGATGAGCAACGTGGAGCGCGCGTCGACCGTGGAGGCGCGGCTGCGGCACGCCGATGGCTCGTGGCGACACGTGGAGATTGTCGGAAGCGACCAGCGACAGGATCCGGCCGTCGCTGGCTTCGTACTCAACATACGCGACATAACGGAGCGGAAGGCACTGGAAGGGCAACTGCGCCACCAGGCGTTCCACGACCCGCTGACCAGGCTCGCGAACCGTGCGCAGTTCGTCGACCGTCTGGAACACGCAATGTTGCGGGCGAGCCGCACCGGGAAGCCCCTGGCGGTCCTGTTCATGGACCTCGACAACTTCAAGTCGGTGAACGACAGCCTCGGCCACAGCGCGGGCGATCGGTTGCTCATCGAGGTGGCCCGGCGGATTGCGGAGTGTCTGCGGCCCGGAGACACCGCGGCGCGCTTCGGCGGTGACGAGTTCGCCATCCTGCTTGAAGACATGGAGGATCTGGACGATGCGCCGGCGGTGGCAAAACGCATCTTCGAGGAGCTCCGACCACCGGTTTCGCTCGAAGGAAAGGAGCTGTCCGTCCGGGCGAGCATCGGCGTCGCCGCCGAGCGTCCGTCCAGTGGGCAGCCGGGGGATGCGGATCAACTCCTGCGACGGGCGGATGTGGCGATGTACGTGGCGAAGCGGCGCGGGAAGGGACGATACGAGGTGTACGAGCCGCGCATGCACGTCTCGATCGTCGAGCGGCTGGAGCTACTCGGCGACTTGCAGCGCGCGGTCGACCGCCACGAATTCGTGCTGCATTACCAGCCGACGGTGCTGCTGAAAACCGGCGATGTCGTCGGCGTTGAGGCGCTGGTGCGCTGGCAGCACCCGCGCCGCGGCCTCATTCAGCCCAACGACTTCATCCCGCTGGCTGAGGAGTCGGGCGTGATCCTGCCGCTGGGGCGCTGGGTGCTGCGGGAGGCGTGTGTGCAGGCGCAGCAGTGGCACCTTGCGTACCCGACGCAGCCGCCTTGGACCATGAGCGTCAATGTCTCGGTGAAGCAGCTCCAGCACGCGTCGTTCGTCACCGACGTGGCGGATTCATTGCGAGCATCCGGATTCGACGCATCCAACCTCGTCCTGGAGGTCACCGAGGGCGTGATGATGGAGGACGCCGATGAGATCGTGACGCAGCTGCAGCAGATCAAGGATCTGGGTGTGCGGCTTGCGATCGACGACTTCGGCACAGGCTATGCCTCGCTGGGCTACCTGCGCCAGTTCCCGTTCGACCTGCTGAAGATCGACAAGTCGTTCGTCGATGTTTCGTCGGCGCGGGTCAACGAACAGGAGCTCACGCGGGCAATGGTCGAGTTGGGCAAGACGCTGCATATGGAGGTCGTGGCGGAGGGGATCGAGCAGCTCGATCAGCTGGGCCGGTTGCAGGACTTGGGCTGCGAACTGGGCCAGGGGTTCTACTTCGCACGACCCATGACGCCGGCGCTTATCGAGGAACTGCTGCGCAGCCGCGCACGCACCGACGCAGCGTAATCTCACTTCTCCGCTCGATACAGCTCTGGAATTTGCCTGGCGCCGGTTCCTCATCGCAGGGCCGAGTCACCGCGGCAGGCGACTGCGACGGCCGACGCGTGGGCGCTCCGGGGCTGTAGATGAGGTCTCGGATCTCCCGGTCAGGCAGCGGAGTAACGCCCTGATGCGCGCGCTCCATCCCCGATGCCGGGGTTCCAGGATTCGGAGCCGGCGCTTCTGATTCCCTTCTGTCCCCCTATGTTCCCTAAGGTAATTAGGGGTATTCCCCTACGGTTTCCGCGGGGAAACCCTTATGTGCGCGCCGTCCCGCGGCGATCATACTCGGCCGTGTTCGAAGGGAGATGGGCATGGCAGACGCGCTGACGCCGCAAACGTGCGTACATCACTGGGTGCTGGCTCACCCGGAAGACGACGTGATCCGTGGGCGCTGCAAGCGTTGCGGCGCGACACGCGAGTACCCGGCGAGCGTCGAGGGAGCCAGCCGTCAGGGCGTGTACGAAGAGGCGGCGGCGCTGAAGACGAGTGTGTCGCTGTTGCCGGATTCGGGCGGAAGTGGACTCTCGTCTGGCGGCCGACCTTATTAGTGTAGGAAACCCTTAGGGAATACCCTTAGGGGAGCAAGGAAGCAGTTCACAGGCAGCCTCGTTCGGGGTGACGCCTGGAGCGATTCAGGGAGGAAGACTCAAGATGACGAACGGACCCGCACCACGCCAGCACGCAAGCCGCATCAGAGTAGTAATCGTGGACGACCACGCCGTGCTACGACAGGCGCTCCGGATGTTGCTCGAGAACCAGGCCGAGGTAGAGGTCGTGGGTGACGCCAGCAACGGGCGTGAGGCCGTGGAGGTCTGCGAGAAGCTGCACCCCGATGTCGTGCTGATGGACATGGTGATGCCCGGCCTGAACGGCCTGGAAGCGACGCGCCAGATCCGCCGCCGCCTGCCGAAGGCGAAGGTGCTGATTCTCACCGGCTACATGGAAGACGAGCAGATCCTGGCGGCCCTGCGGGCCGGCGCGAGCGGCTACGTCGTCAAGAAGTCCGACGTCCAGGAGCTGCTGCTGGGCATCCAGTCGGTGCACCGCGGCAACACGTACTTCAGCAGCGCGATCAGCGACGGCGACGCCGTACAGGACTACCTGTGGCAGGCGAAGAAGCCGGAATCGAAGGCAGGTTACGACCTGCTGACGAGCCGCGAGCGTGAAGTGCTGCAGTTGATCGCCGAGGGCTATTCGAACCAGAAGATCGCCGGAGAGCTGTTCATCAGCGTCAAGACGGTGGAAGCGCACAAGGCGCACATCATGTCGAAGCTGCACGCCCAGAACCGCACCGACCTGATCCGCTACGCGATCCGCAAGGGCATCGTGGGTCTGGACAGCGGGCCTGAGCTCGGCGAGACCGAAACGGCAGTGAGCTAGATGGCGAGCGCGCACACATCACGAGAGAAGCGGCCGATGAAGGACCTGCGTTCGACCATCGAGGAGATCGCCCACGCGAGACCGGAACAGCTGCGCGACGGCTACCTGAATCGTCTGCGGCGGCTGCTGCGGCTGCGGCGGGACCACTTCGAGGAGTTGAACGAGCAGGGGCTACGCTTGCTGGACCGGTCGATTTTCGCTGCCTACTGCGACTGCCTGGACATCGGCCAGGGCGACGCGGCGAAGTCCGTGCTGAAGGACGTGCGGCTGACGCTCTCGCTGTCGGCGAAGCGATAGGAACCTGAATCGTAGATTGCGCAGATGTCAGAGGGTGACGCGTGAGAGCGTCACCCGGAGCCGGGAGGAGACGGTTACGTTCCGGCAACGATCGATCCTTGTGGTTGACGACGAGCCCGTGGTGCGGGCGCTGCTGACGGCGGCGCTCGAGCCGACGGGCTCGCGCCTTGTCGAGGCGGTGGACGGGAGCGAGGCGTTGGAGATTGCGTGGCGAGAGCGACCCGACCTGGTGCTGCTCGACGTCGGCCTGCCGAAGCTCAGTGGCTTCGACGTCTGCCGCGCGCTGAAGACGAGCCCGTCGCCTCCGCACATCATCCTGATCACCGGCGACGCCCTGGCGGATGACATCCACCAGTGCGGCGCTGACGGCGTAATAGCGAAGCCGTTCCGGCCGGCGGAACTGGTAGATGCGGTGGAGCTGGCGTTGGCGCGCGTGGCCGGAGGTCAGAGGGTGGGGTTCGGCGTGCACGGCTGAGGCCGGCAAGTGCAGAGCATCGGTATAGGGGGCCCGCGTGAATCGCGGGCTTCGTTGTTTCCGGTGCCGGTCGCGCCTACCCCTGCATGCCGGACGCGAGCAGCACGCCGTTGTGGATGAGGAAGCTGCGGACGGTGTTGCCGGCTTTGCCTTTGCGGATGCGCGAGCCTTCGACCGTCGTCCTGCCACGCGTCTATGAGGTGCGAGTAGCGCTCGCGGCCCTTGAGGCGGATGCGCTTCTCGCCGTCCTTGATCATCGTCGTCTCCTTGATGATCTGGTCGGGATCGCGGTTCGCGTAGACGCAGAACGCTTCCATCGTCGGCAGGCGGTCGGGATCGTCCGTGCGCGGGGTCGCCGCCCCAGTGCTGCTTCAGGCCGTCGAGCCACGCCTGTACGCTGGCGTACTCGGTGAGCGGGCGAAGTGTGACGGCCGGTTCGGGCGGCGTGTTCGTCTCAGTGGCGTCAGTCAACGGGTGTCCTCTCTCCGTGTCGTGAAGTGACCGGCGTGCGAGCCAGCCCTTCGATGCGCCTGGCGTGTCGCGCTTCCGGCCGTCCCGCTAGGCGGCGTCACGGGGTGTCATCCGCCGCTTGGAGGTGTGCGGCCTTCGGCGTAGGCTTGGCGATGCGGGGTAGCCCGTCCCGTTCGTATCAGAGGCGCCGCGGGTCGAACAAGACATAAGCACTTAACTCGTTATTATTCGCGATTTTTTTCTTGCGGACAATCAGGCAATCAAAGGATCAGACAATCAAAGGATGTTCCGTGCCAACGCGAACCACATCCGGCGGACGCTCCCGGCCTACATGGGCAGGCCGTACTTCTCGGCGAGCTTCTTGATCTCGGCGATGCGCGCCGGGTTGTGCGGCGTCGCGGGCGCCTGGATCATCTTCGCCGCCTTCAGCTCTTCGATGACCTTGTCGTCGCGCTTGAACGGCTGGCCGTACTTGCCTTCGAAGTAGAGGTCCTCGAAGGGCGGGCGCGGCCGCTGGCCGCCGCCGTCCCACGACTCGGACGGGTAGCCGACGAGGATCGTCGAGAGCGGGATCCAGTCGTCCGGCGTGCCGAAGACCTCCTTCAGCACGGCGCCGTTGAGCGTGACGAGGCCGACGCCCAGCCCCTCGTCCACACCCGTCAGCAGCGCCTGGCAGACGGCGATGCCGACGTCGAAGGTCGACGCGACGGGGTACGCCGGGTTCTCGGTCAGCGGCTTGAGGATCTGGGGGTAGACGAAGTCATCGACGAACTTGTGGCTCCAGCCGTGCGTCGGGGCGAGGGCGCCGACGTCGACGAGCTGCTTGAGCGGCCGTCCCTCGTTCCGCCGCACGGTGCCGAGGTCGTTGAACCAGTGGATGTGCACCGGCGCCAGCTCGACGTTGAGGCCGGCGACGGGCGTCTTCAGGCGCGTGAGCTGGTCGGCGGTGAGGTCGTCGCGGAAGCTGACGACGGCGCGGGCCCACTGCGCGTTGACGGCGCAGGAGGCGAGGCGGGCGGCCTCGAGCATCTTCTGGATCTTCTCCCGCTCGACCGGGCGGTCGGGGTCGAAGAAGCGGATGGAGCGGCGGCGGCCGACGACTTCCTTGAATTCCATGTGTGCCTCCTGTAGCGGGTCCGGGTGCTCGAATTGTGTGTCCCGGCAGGGTTAGCGTCAACGAGCTTCGCAGAACCTTGGAACTCAGAACCTAGAACCAAGTTCGCGCTTGTGTGACTATTAGGTTCTTGGTTCCAGGTTCTTGGTTCTCCCGACGGAGTGTGAGTCATGCAGTTCGAGACGATCGTGTACGAGAAGCGGGACGGCGTGGCGGTGATCACGCTGAACCGGCCGGAGCGGATGAACGCCTTCACGGACGTGATGATCCGCGAATGGGCATCGGCGCTGGAGGACGCGCGGCTGGACCGCGAGGTGCGGGCGGTCGTGGTGACCGGGAACGG
Organism: uncultured Chloroflexia bacterium; assembly: GCA_963743185.1. GTDB lineage: Bacteria > Chloroflexota > Dehalococcoidia > DSTF01 > JACRBR01 > JANXYW01. The sequence goes on from CAVUOT010000019.1 coordinate 9,034, forward strand.
CCGCGGCTTCTGCGCTGGCGCGGACCTGCGCGGCGGCTCGGGCGTAGGCGAGACGGCGCGGGCCGAGACACCGCCGACGGCGTCGGAGCGTCGCAACTGGCTGCGCGATGGCGTGCACATGGTGCCGCGCGCCGTGCAACTGCTCGACAAGCCGTACATCGCCGCGGTCAACGGCTCGGCGGTGGGCGCGGGCATGGACATGGCGTCGATGGCGGACCTGCGCATAGCGTCCGAGAGCGCGAAGTTCGCGATGTCGTACGTGAAGGTGGGGCTCGTGCCGGGCGACGGCGGCTGTTATTTCCTGCCGCGCATCGTCGGCATCGCCAAGGCGCTGGAGATGATCTGGACGGGCGACTTCATCGATGCGCAGGAGGCGCTGCGCATCGGCTACGTGTCGAAGGTCGTGCCGGGCGAAGAACTGCTGTCGACGGCGATGGAGTTCGCGCAGCGGCTGGCGCAGGGTCCGGCCGTGGCGATGCAGCTGGCGAAGCGGCTGGTGTATCGCGGCCTCAACGCCGACTGGCAGGAGGCGTTCGAGATGGCCGGCACCGCAATGGCGATCGTGCAGTCGACGGAGGACGCGCGCGAAGGGCCCGCGGGCGTTCGTCGAGGGGCGCCCTCCGAAGTTCGTGGGGCGGTGATGCGCGTTGGCCCGTTGCGACGTCAGCGCGCAGCCACTCCCGACCGCTCGACGGGCAGTCGCCCGGTCGCCGTCGTCAGGCGATAGAGGCGCCAGTCGTTGCGGGCGTCGATGAGGGCGTAGCGGCTGGCGACGAGCGCCGTCGAGCTCTTCGAACGGCGCGTACGTGTCGTCGGACACGACAATGTACACCGGCGGGCGCGCGTCGAGGTTACGCAGGATCTCCTTCTTCGCGCCAGGGATCACTTCGCCGAGGAACGAGGTGTAGTAGCGCGTCGGATTCGTAAGCCCGGCGGCCGCATACAACCAGGGCAGCTCGCTCCATGTGTAAAGCGTCGTGCCCGCGCCGTCGCGCCTGATGTCGGCAGTGATGTCGCGCACGGCGATCACCTTCCCGTCGAACTGGTAGGCATAGTCGTCGTCGCTCATCGTCCCGTATCGATGCTGGACAAACGTCCGGTAGTAGTCGAGTGGGTCGAGCTGTGGGCGCTCCTTGTACGCGAGCGCGAACTGACCAAAGACGGCCGCGGCGACGAGCACGCCGCCGACTGCGAGCGCGATCTTACCGATATCTTCCCGCTCCTGGGCGAGCGGATCAGCGACGAGCGTCAGCGCCAGCGCGGGCACCGCTTGCTGGAGGTAGTGCGGAAACGAGAAGGAGCTCGATGTCGCCCCGGCGATCGAAAAGCCGAGCCAGAGCATCGGAAACATGCTGAGGCGCACTTCGCGGCCGTGCTGGCGGCGGCGCACCAGCCATGCACACGCCAGCAGCGCCGGCAAGAAGCCGACGAATCGCACGAACGGTGACTGGGCGGAGCCCAGTTCGGCGTACAGCCCGAGCGATCCCGCTACGGCGTACCAGTATTGCGGGAACGCGCCCGACGCCAGGAAGAACGCCCCGAAGGCGATCTGCGGCGCGGCGAACCCGGCGGCGATCGGTGCGAGCACGCGGACCGGGCGGTCGTGCATGATCCAGATCATCGCTGCGATGGCCGCGCCGTCGAAGACGGCGACCTGCTTGTAGCCAGCGGCGATGCCGAGCAGGACCCCCGCGGCCACATACCACGGCGTGCGCGCACGCTCCTGGCGCTCGGCCAGCAGATACGCGAGCACGGCGAGCGATGTGGGCAGGATCATGAACGTCTCGGTCATCGCGAGGTTGGCTTCGAGCGCCGGCGTGCCCATCGCGAAAGCGAAGAGCAGGCCGGCGACGAGCGATCGACGTGCGCCGAAGAGCAGGAAGGCGATCGACATAACGGCGACCTGCGTCGCAAGCACGCTGATCGTCGCGACAAGGTGCAGCGCGAAGACGCTGCTGCCGAGCGTCGACTGGATACCGGCGTAAGTGAAGAAGATCAGCGGTGGCTTGTTGTCCCAGGCGCCGGCGTAGAGCGTCTCGCCGTGGCGCATGTTCTGCGCGACGGCGGCGAAGATGCCCTCGTCGCCGTACCATCGCGGCTCGAACAGCGACGGATAGTGCAGCAGGAACGCGACGAGGAGGGTCGCGGCGGCGAGCGTCGTGTAGGCCATGGCGGTGCGGGTCCGCATGTGAGGATCATAGCGGGTGCGGCAACGGTCGGGTGGATCTCGGAGCCGCTTTCCGCCGACTCGACATCCCTATGCGGACGCGGCAGTGTGATCCTCGTGGCGGGTGGCGCGGATCTTCTTGATGCGGCGGCCGAGGACGCTGAGGACGCGGAGGGTGAGGCCGTCGACGCGGACTTCGTCCCCCGCGACGGGGACCTTGCCGAGGTGGTGGTACACGAAGCCCCCGACGGTGTCGTAGTCGGCCTCTTCTTCGTCGGCCTCGAAGCCGAACAGCTCACTAAGCGCGTACATGCCGACGCGGGCGTCCAGGATTGCCTCCATCTCGCTGACCCGCTCGATCGGTGCTTCCTCGCGATCGTACTCGTCCTGGATCTCGCCGACGATCTCCTCCAGCAGATCCTCGATCGTTACGAGGCCGGCGGTGCCGCCGTACTCGTCGACGACGATGGCGATGTGCACCTTGCTCTGGCGTAGCTCAGCGAGCAGTTCGTCCACGCGCTTCGACTCCGGGATGAAGTAGGGCGGACGGGCGATCTCTTGTAGGGAGGGGCGGCGGCCCTCGGTGAGGCAACGCAGGAGGTCCTTCGCGTAGATGATGCCGACGACGTTGTCGATCGTCTCGTCGTAGAGCGGAATGCGGCTGAAGCCCTTCTCGACGATCAGCTTCAGCGCGTCGTCGATCGTTTCGCTCTGCTCGAGCGCAATGATATCGATCCGCGGCGCCATGATCTCGCGCGCGACCGTATCTTCCATCTCGATGATGCCGCGGATCATCTCGCGCTCTTCTTCCTCGATGGGTTCGCCATCCGTCTCGATCTCGGCGAGGCGGAGGATCTCTTGCGTCTCGTCCTCCTGTTCGTCGGCGCTGCGCTGCACGACGGAGGCGAGCGTGCTGTTGATCGCCGAGGCCACAGGTCCGAAGATCGCGCGGAAAAGGCCGATGAACGCAGAGAGCCGCATGCCCCAGCGCTCGGCGTCGCGGGCAACGATGAGGCGCGGGAGCGCGTCGAGCACGGCGACCGCCGCCAGCGAAATGGCGGTGGACGCCGCCAGCACGCCCCATGTGTGGCCGCGCTCGCGGGTGATGACGAAGATGCCGAGCGCCGTTGCGACGACCACAGCGAGGTTGCGTACGACAGCGAGCGCGCCGAGCGTCGACGCGCGGCGCTCGACGTAGCTGAGCAGGGCCGACGCCCGGAGCTCGCCCCTGGTCGCGAGGGTGCGCAGGCGGACGCGGCTCGCGGAGGCGACGGCGGCCTCGGCGGCGGCGACGATCACGAGGAGGACGAGCGCAACGGCGAAGAAGGCAATGCCGAGCGCGCTATCTCTATCCAGGGTCGGTTGCCTCCTTCGCGTCGCCAGCGTGCTTCGCTCGGATGCGGGCGGGCGCACCGAGTGCCATCATGCCGTCGGGCACGTCGCGCGTGACGACGGAGCCGGCGCTCGTGCCCGCGCCGCGGCCGATGTTCACGGGTGCGACGAGCATCGTGTCGCTGCCGATGAACGCGCCGTCGCCGATGGTGGTGCGGTGCTTGCTCACGCCGTCGTAGTTGGCGGTGATCGTGCCGGCGCCGATATTCACGTCGTCGCCGACGGTGGCGTCGCCGATATAGCTGAAGTGGCCCATGCGCGTGTTGCGGCCCAGGCGAGACGCCTTCACCTCCGCGTAGTTGCCGATATGTACGCCTTCGCAGAGGTGCGAGCCGGGCCGCAGGTGGCTGTACGGGCCGATGTCGACGTGTGATTCGACCGTCGACTCCTCAACCATCGAAAAGCGGATCTCGCAGTTGTCGTCGATCGACGCATCGCGGATCAGTGTGCCGGGGCCGATCGTACAGCCGGCGCCGATCGACGTGTCGCCCTGCAGGTGTGTGTTCGGCTCGAGTGTCGTGTCGGCGCCGATTCTGACTTCCGCATCGATGAACGTCGACGGCGGATCGACGATTGTCACACCGGCGAGCATATGGCGGCGGCGGATGCGATCGCGCATCGCGGCTTCCGCTTCGGCGAGCTGGATGCGGTCGTTAATGCCGCGCCCCTCGACGGGATCACCGGCTTCGACGGCGACCGCGGCGTTGCCCTCGTCGTGCGCCATCGAAGCGAGGTGCGTCAGGTAGCGCTCGCCGTTCGGCGCCGGTGCGATCTTCGGCAAGTGCGCCCAGAGCCACGACGCACCGGCGGCGTACTGACCGGTGTTGATGTCGCGTGGCGCGCCGCGGTCGATGTCAACCGCTCCCTTGGTTTCGACGATGCGCGTGATGCGGTCGCCGGCGAGCTCAACGTAGCCGTAGGCCTCGACGGGCACGCACGCGGTGAGCACGGCCAAGTCCGGCGAGGCATCGCCCGCGCTCTCGACCGCGGCCATCAGTCGGCGGAGCGTGGCGGGCAAGACGAGCGGCACGTCGCCGTTCATGATCAGCACGTGCGTGGCGTCGCCCGCAGCCTCGCGCGCGCATTCGACGGCGTGGCCGGTGCCGAGCGGCTGCGCCTGCACAGCGAAGCGTACGCCCGCGCCGGCCGCGTCGCGTACGGCCGCGGCTTCAGGGCCGCCACCGACGACGACCACGCAGTCCTTGACGCCGGCCTCGCGCGCGGCCTCGATCACGTGTCGGACGAGCGGGCGCCCCGCCAAGCGGATGGGCGACCTTCGGAAGCGCCGAGCGCATGCGCGTGCCCTGCCCGGCGGCCATGATGATGGCGACCCAGCGGCGGCTTGATGCGGGCTGCGGGTTCAGTGGGGGTTCGTCTGCGTTCTGTATCAAAGTCTCGGCGATGCCTCGTCGCGATTCGGACGGCGAGCGCTGGGCCGTTCACGGATCGTAGCGGCGTGCGTTGGAAGGTGTCAAGCGAGCTTGACGAGGTTGGGGAACGGAAGGGACCGTTCGGCCGGCCTGAGTGTTGTCGCGCAGCACTTGAGTCGATCGCTCGGGTTCGACCCGTGCACCTGAGCGAATCATGTGGCCTGGCTGCGGCTTTCCTGACGTCCTCGACCTAACTGGTACCGCCTCCTAGACTGCCGTAAATCGCGCCGGTGCGCCGGCAAAGGAACCTGATGTCGCCGCTGAAACGCTCCCTTCGCCCTCGCGTCTCAGGCGCTGCGCTGGTGTTCGCCGTCTGCTTCCTCGCCTGGCTACTGCTTGCGCCGGCTGGCTGCCGCCGCGGCGGATCCTGCGCCTGACGCGAGCGGCAAGCCGTGCGAAGGTGTCCCAAACGCTCTTCTGGCGGCGCCATTCGACGCCAATTACGACTGCCGCAGCCTGGGCGCCGTGCCAGGGGTGCCGGACCGGTACGGCGGCATCGCGATTAAGAACGACGATGCCGAACACGTTGATCATCGGTGGAGCGGCGAATTCGGGCGTCGGTCGGCTGTACAAGATCCGCCTGACGCGCGACGGCGGAGGGCACGTCATCGGCTTCAACGGCGAGGCGGAACTGTATGGCAGCGACTCGCCGCCGCCCGTGAACGCCAGGGTCTCCGAGCGCGGCGACAACCCTCGGCTACGACAACGATGGCGGAGTGACGTTCGGACCGGGCGGCCTGCTGTTCACCACGCTCTACCCCGCCAACAAGCTGGCGCAGACGCGGCCTGGCACCGACAAGCCAGCGAAGTTGACCGACCTGACCGCGTTGGGCATCGCCAGTTCGGTGGGGGCAGTGTTCTTCGTTCCGCCGGGGTTTCCCGCTGCCGGGTCGATGAAGATCGCGTCGTACGACGCGAGCCGGTGGTACTCGGTCGACTTCAACGAGGACGGTACAGGGACATACGATCTGACCTCGGCCACGCAGACGCTGCAATTCACCGGCGGACCCGAGGGCATTACCTACGTACCGCAAGGGTCGAAGTCGTTCCCGCGCGACAGTATCCTCATCGCCCTTTATCAGCGGGGAGCGGTTGTCACCGCCCCACTGGATGCGGACGGCAACCCGCGCATGGACGAGGCACAGGACGTGATCACCGGGCTGCAAGGCGCGGAGGGAGCGGTCATCGATCCCAAGACGGGCGACTTCCTGTTCTCTACGTTCGGCGGAGGGAAGACCCTGGTGCGAGTGACGGGGTTCAAGTCGCTGGGCGGAGTCGCGGAAGCGTACCGGCCGAGCATGGTGAGGTCTGTGCCGTCGCCGGCGGACATCTCCACCAACCCTGACGTGGTCGGAACGAACCTGACGCTGGCCGTGATCACGATGCTGTGCATCTTCGTTGCCGCGCAGCTCTTCAACTCCACCATCAGCGAGAACAAGGACGAGATCGAAGAGATGCTGGCGCCGGTCACGAAGCCGCTGCGGTCCCTTACCTCTCGGCTACCTCGTCGGAAAGCGGCGGCGGCTCCCTCAGCAGGTTTGATACAGACAATGACATGGCCGACGATCGTCCTGGGGCTCACCGTCCTGATCTACGGGTTCACGGACCCGGGCTTCGGCGTGAACGGCAATAGCGCGATCCTTGCGCTGAGCTTGCTGGTCACCATGGGGCTGGTGACGTACGTAACGGAGGGCGGCGAGGCGTACGTCGCCCGCACAAGCTTCGGGCAGGAGACGGGCGTGAGGCCGTATCCACTCGCGATCATCATCGCCGATCGTGAATGTGGCCATCTGTCGCGCCGTCGGGTTTGGCCCGGGTGTGATTTACGGCTTCGTCGGGACGGCAGTCTATCTGCGCCCGTCGACGCTCACCGCTGAGCAATCGGCGCGGACGGTCTTCTTGCCGGCGGTCGCAATGCTCGGCGTGAGCCTCGCGGCGTGGCTGTTGGTGATACCCGTACGCGCGCTTGCCAAGGATTACGACGCCGCGGTGCCCGCCTTCTTCGAAGGCATTGCCGTGACGCTGTTCGTCGCCGGGCTGCAGGGGACGTTCCTGAACATGATCCCCCTGTCGTTCATGGACGGACAGAAGATCTGGCGCTGGAGGAAGGTCGCGTGGGCAGGCCTTACGATCGCGACGGCGCTGCTCTTCTGGCACGTCCTCATCAACAGCGACCAGTCGTACCTGCGGGCGCTTTCGTCGACGGTGTCGGCGGCGGCATTCGGCATCCTCTCGGCGTCCGTCGTGCTGAGCGGCGGTGTGTGGCTGTTCTTCCACAGACGGAAGTCGCGGACGGCCGTCGGCGCACCGTAGCTGCCGATCAGGGACCCCGGCCTGTGAACTGCGAACTGCGAACTGTAAACTGCCCCCCATGAACGTGGACGATATCCGCGAGACGTTTATCCGCTTCTACACCGAGCGCGGGCACATGCGCATCCCCAGCGCGTCGCTGGTGCCGCACGGCGACCCGACGCTGCTGTTCACGAGCGCCGGCATGGTGCCGTTCAAGCCGTACTTCATGGGGCTGGCCGAGGCGCCCGCGCCGCGGATGTGCACCGTGCAGAAGTGCTTCCGGACGACGGACATCGACGAGGTGGGCGACTACAGCCACCTGACGCTGTTCGAGATGCTGGGCAACTTCAGCGTCGGCGACTACTTCAAGAAGGAAGCAATCGGCTGGGCGTGGGAGCTGCTGACCGAGCACTTCAAGCTGCCGAAAGACAAGCTCTGGATCTCGATCTTCGAGACCGACGAGGAGGCGCACGACCTCTGGCGCGCGATCGGGCTGCCGGAGGAGCGGATCAAGCGCTATCCGGAGAAGAACAACTACTGGTTCAGCGGCGATGTCGGGCCGTGCGGGCCGAACAGCGAGATCTTCGTCGACCGCGGGCCGCGCGCCGAGACGTGCAAGTTCTGCCGGGCGGGCACGTGCAAGCCGAATCTCGAGCCGGACTGCGGCCGCTTCCTCGAGGTCTGGAACCTCGTCTTCATGACGCTGTACCAGGCGGAGGACGGCTCGCGCACAGAGCTGCCGCGCAAGAACATCGACACCGGCTCCGGCCTCGAGCGCATGGCGTGCATCCTGCAGGGCAAGGACTCCATCTACGAGACCGACGTCTTCAGCGAGCATCATCGAGCGCATCGAAGCGCTGACCGGCAAGCCATACGGCGAGACGGCGGCGATCGACACAGCGATCCGCATCGTAGCCGAGCACACGCGGGCGTCGGTGTTTCTGATCACCGACGGCGTGCTGCCGTCGAACGAAGGGCGCGGCTACGTGCTGCGGCGGATCCTGCGCCGCGCGCGTCTACCACCTGACGCAGCTCGCGGGCACGACTGAGGGCACGCTGCTCGACCAGGTCGCCGAGGCGGTGATCGCGCAGATGGAGCGCGCGTACCCGGACCTGCGCGACCGCGCGAGCTTCACGACGCGGCTGCTGGCGGCGGAGGAGTCGAAGTTCCGTGAGACGCTGGAACGCGGAGCGACGCGTGCTGAGCGTGATCCACGATCTGCGGAGCGTTGGCTGAGATGGTCGAGCTGGAGCCGAGCGATGCCGACGTTCTCAAACGGTCGACGCGACTGGTCGAGGAGCTGGATAAGACGCGCTATCCGCGAGTGCCGCGAGCGCTCGACGCTCGTTAGCCAACCTTCGGCCGGTCGGCAGACCGAGCGCTGAAGGTCAGCTCACTGGCAAGAGGCCTTCACGCTCTACGACACGTTCGGCTATCCGTTCGAACTGACGCGAGGAGATCGCGGCGAAGTCGGCTTCGTCGATCGACCTCAAAGGCTTCGAGAAGGAGATGGCGGCGCAGCGCGAGCGCGGGCGGGCGGCGGCGAAGTTCGACATCGACGCCGACCGGACGGAGGCGTACCGCGAGCTGGCGCACATCAAGACGGCGTTCGTCGGCTACGACAAGACGCGGCACGAGACCACCGTCGCGGGCATCATCGGCCCGCTGGGCGTGCAGGAGGCGGCGGAGGCGGGCGAGGACGTCGAGGTCGTGCTGATCGAGACGCCGTTCTACCCCGAGGGCGGCGGCCAGGCGGGCGACACCGGCGAGATCGTCAAACACGGCTGTCGCGTCGCCGTCGACGACACGCAGTCGTCCGAGGGGCTGATCGTGCATCGCGGGCGCGTCGTCGAGGGCCGCATCGCCGTCAACGACGCCGTGACCGCGAGCGTCGACGTGGCGAAGCGGCGGGCGAGCCAGCGCAACCACACGGCGACGCACCTGCTGCATGCGGCGCTGCGCCAGGTGCTCGGCGACCACGTGCGCCAGGCGGGATCGCTCGTCGCGCCGGACCGGCTGCGCTTCGACTTCACGCACATCGAGGCGACGAAGCCGGAGGAGATCGCGGCGGCGCAGCGCCTGGTGAACGAGAAGATCCGCGAGGACATCGAGGTGCACTGGGAGCAGATGCCGTACGACGAGGCGGTCGCGGGCGGCGCCATGGCGCTGTTCGGCGAAAAGTACACGGCGAACGTGCGCGTCGTCGGCATCTGCGAGTCCGAGAACAGAGAGCAGACAGCAGACAACAGAGACGATGGCGGCGAAGACCACGAACATGAGGTGCGGTGCTTTTCAGCAAGGAGTTGTGCGGCGGGACGCACTGCGGGCGCACCGGGGAGATCGGCGCGTTCGTGATCGCGAGCGAGAGCAGCGTGGGGTCCGGGTTGCGGCGCATCGAGGCGCTGACGGGCCCGCTGGCGGATGCGTACGTGCTGGAGCAGCAGGCGACGCTCGCGCGCGTCGGCCGCAGGCTGAACGCGGCGCCGGCCGAGATCGAGGCGCGCGTCGAAGCGCTGCAGGCGGAGCTGGAGGCGGAGCGCCGGCGGCTGCAGCAGCTCGAGCGGCAGGCCGGGCGTGGCGGAAGCCGACGCGCTGGTCGCGGGCGCGGAGAAGATCGGCGATGCGTCGCTCGTCGTCGCGCGCGTGACGGCGGCGAACGTCGAGGCGCTGCGGGAGATGGGCGACGTGCTGCGCGAGAAGCTCGGCAGCGCCGTCATCGTGCTGGGCGCCGTCATCGGCGAGCGGCCGAACTTCCTCGTCGTGTCGACGAAGGACCTCAATGCGCGCGTCCACGCCGGCAATCTGGTGAAGCAGATCGCGGCGGTCGCGGGCGGCGGCGGCGGCGGCCGTCCCGACATGGCGCAGGCCGGCGGCAAAGATGCGTCGAAGCTGGACGAAGCGCTGGACCTCGCGCGGCGCGTCGCGCGGGAAGCGCTTAGGCTCTTAGCGATTGCCTGTTAGCTCCGCGAGCGTGGCTCTGCGTTTGGCGCTCGGTATCCTCTGTTCGTGAATCGAGAAGACTATGTGGCGTTCGCGACTGCTGGGCGTGGACTTTGGTGCGCGGCGGATCGGTGTGGCCGTGAGTGAGGGCCGTATCGCCGTGCCGCTGACGATCGTCGAGCACGAGAGCCGCGAGCGCGATCTCGAACGCGTGGCGGCCATCGCGCGCGAGCGGGGGGTGGCGGCCGTGGTCGTGGGGCTGCCGGTGCTTGAGTCGGGCGATGAAGGCGAGCAGGCGCGGCGGACGCGCCGGTTCGGCGACGCGCTCGCGCGGCGGCTCGACGTTCCGGTGCTGTACCAGGACGAGCGCTTCTCGTCGGTGCGGGCGGAGGATGCGCTGAGCGAGGCCGGCGCCGCGGGCGCGCGCGCGTCGCGCCGTGGCGGTAAGCGTCGCGTCGATGATGCGGCTGCCGCAGTCATCCTGCAGTCCTACATCGATAACGCGACGGCGCGGGCGGTCGGCCGATGACGCTGTATCGCGCCGTGGCGGCGGTGGTGGCCGTGTTCGCGGTGGCGCTCACCGTCGGACTCGCGTGGTTCATGACGCAGACGCCGGGCTCGGTGTTCACCGAGGAGTCAGAGCGGCGCGTGCCGCCGATCGTGGCGAGCGGGTCGCCGGTGATCGTGACCGTCAGGCCGGGCGAGAGCGCGAAGACGATCGGCGCGGCGCTGGAGCAGCAGGGCGTGATCCGCAGCAAGCGGCTGTTCGAGATCATGGTCGGGCTCACCGGCGTGCAGAACTCGCTCGAAGCCGGCGACTACGAGTTTGACCCGGGCACGCCGGTGATCGAGGCGGTGCACCGTATCGCGCAGGGCAAGACGGCATCGCGCGACGTCGTGATCCCGGAAGGGCGGCGCGTCGAGGAAGTCGGCGAGATCCTCGAGAAGGCGGGCGTCGTCAGCAAGCAAGCCTTCATCGCCGCCCTCGTGAAGTCGCAATACAACGAGCCGTTCTTGCAGCAGGTTCAGGCCAGCAGCCTCGAGGGGTTCGTTTTCCCGGCGAAGTACGAGTTCCACCGCGGCGCGAAGCCGGAAGAGGTCGTCGACGCGTTGCTGCAGGCGTTCCAGACCAACATCGCCGACAAGGTGCAGCTCGAGGGGCAGGACCTGACGCTGGAGCAGGTCGTGACGCTGGCGTCGATCGTCGAGCGCGAGGCGCAGACGCCATCCGAGCGGCCGATCATCGCGAGCGTGTTCCTGAACCGGCTGAAGGCTGGCATCCCGCTACAGGCGGACCCGACGGTGCAGTACGCCGTGGCGAGCAATGACGCCGCAAGCGTGCAGCAGTACACGTACTGGAAGAAGGAACTGACGGTGGACGACCTCAAGATCGATTCGCCGTACAATACGTATGTCCACAACGGGCTGCCGCCCGGGCCGATCGCAAACCCCGGGTTGGCATCCATCCAGGCGGTAGTGCGGCCCGCGAGCACGAACTACCTGTTCTTCGAAGCGCGAGGCGACGGCACGCACGTCTTCGCGGAGACCCTCGAAGAGCACCTCCGTAACGTCGAGAAGTACCGGCAGCCGTAGAGCGCTAGAAGGAGCGACGGACGTGACAAGACGCGCTGGAGTTATCGGCACCCCGCTGGGCCACACGGTCAGCCCGGCGATGTTCAGAGCGGCGTTCGCGGCGGCCGGCATCGACGCGACGTACGAGGCGTGGGAGACGGCGCCGGACGTGCTGGAAGGGCGCGTGAACTCGCTGCGCGGCGCGGACTTCCTCGGCGCGAACGTGACGATCCCGCACAAGCAGGCGGTGGTCCCGTTGCTCGACGGCACGAGTGAGACCGCGAGCAAGGCCGGCGCCGTTAACACGATCGTCCACGCCGACGGCAAGCTCATCGGTCACAACACCGACGTCGCCGGCTTCGCGCGCTCCCTGCGGGAGGATGCCGGCTTCGATGCGAAGGGCAAGCGCACGATGATCCTGGGCGCGGGCGGCGCGTCGCGCGCGGTCGCGCTGGCGCTCGTCGAGGCGGGCGCGGCGGTGATCTTCGTCGTCGGCCGGCAGCCACGCAAGACGGAGAGCGTCGTGCTGGCTATGAAGCCGCTGACGCCGTCGGGCACGACGATCAGCTGGGCCTACTGGGGCGACGGATCGTTCCTGCGCTCGCTGAAGGAAGCCGATCTTGTCGTAAACTGCACGCCGCTCGGTGTCGCCGGATCCGAAGGCGCCGGGCAATCGCCCCTGCCGCCCGACCTGATCGAGCCGCACACGACGGTGTTCGACCTCGTCTACAACCCGGTCGAGACGCCGTTGATCGCCGCCGCGAAGTCGCGCGGCGCGAAGGCCGTATCAGGACTGGGGATGCTCGTGTACCAGGCCGCCGAGTCATTCAAGCTGTGGACGGCGAAGGATGCCGACACGGCGGCGATGCTCGCCGCCGCACGGGCTGCCCTGGCCTGATGCGCCCGTCCCTCGCGACTCGCCGCACATCGTCGCTGAGCGTCGTATCGTACGGCAGAGCGAGCTATCTGCCATAATTCCTCCGTGAGACTGCCGCTGCTCGCTGCTTCGGACTACGGGCTCGTGATCGCCGTTGCGGTCCTGTTCTTCCTGTTCTTCGTGGTGGGCTGGGTGGTCGTACAGGGGACCCGGGCGCAGCTGGCGTGGCGGAAACTGGTGGACGCGGGCGACATCGACGCGATCCGGACGCTCGTCGGCGATGAGGTGCTGCGCTGGAAATCGATCCGTATGCCGAAGGACACGCGCCCGGCGGTCTGGCACGGCGTGCAGAGCGCCGAGCTGGTAGGCGTGACGTCCGACGGCGTTCGCCTGAGCGCTTCAGCGGACGGGCAATACGCGCTCGTCGACGGCGAGCGCCGCGAGGTGAGCGGTCCGCTCGCGGAGGGGATGCGCGTGACGGCCAAGCTGGCCGACATGGTGTTCTACGACGTCCCGAACGTGAAGCTGGCGCACGTCCAGATCGACGTCTACAGCACGTACCGCGACGACCTGGGCTCGGCCCAGCGCTGCATCCTGTCGACGGTGTGCCGCCGCGAGGTGGCCGATGTGCTGGCGTGGGACGAGCTCGACGCTGAGGAGGTCGTGAGCACGTTCGGCGGCCGCTTCCGGCTGGACGACCGCGGCAATCCGTTGGCGATCGATCCGGAAGCGACGGCGTCGACCGGCGTTCCGGCCGTGTTCTATAAGGACGATTAGGTGCTGCGTTTTCTCACCGCCGGCGAATCGCACGGCAAGGCGCTGACCGTCATCATCGAGGGTGTGCCCGCGGGATTGCCGCTCTCCGAGGACTACATCGCCGTCGACCTGAAGCGGCGGCAGGGCGGCTACGGCCGCGGGCGCCGGCAGAAGATCGAGCAAGACCGCGCGGAGATCACCTCCGGCGTGCGGCACGGCACGACGCTCGGCAGCCCGATCGCGCTTTCGATCCAGAACCGCGACTGGGCGAACTGGACCGAGCAGATGTCGGTGGAGCCCATCGAGAGCGAGATCCAGAAGGTTACGCGGTTGCGCCCCGGCCACGCGGACCTCGCCGGCATCGTGAAGTACGACTTCGACGACGTGCGCAACGTGCTGGAGCGCGCCAGCGCGCGCGAGACGGCCGCGCGCGTGGCAGTGGGCGCCGTGTGCAAGCGTTTCCTCGACGAGTTCGGCATGGCGTTCCGCAGCCACACGGTGCCAGATAGGCAACGTCGATGCGCTGGTCCCGGCCGAGATCGAGTGGGACGCCGTCGAAGAGTCGCCGGTGCGCTGCGCCGACGCGGTGAGCGCGGAGAAGATGATCGCCGCCATCGACGAGGCGCGGAACGCGGGCGACACGCTGGGCGGCGTTGTCGAAGGGCGCGTACTGAAGGTGCCGATGGGGCTCGGCAGCCACGTGCATTGGGATAGGAAGATCGATGGGTTGCTCGCGCAGGCGCTCATGAGCATCCACAGCGTGAAGGGCGTGGAGATCGGCGCGGGCTTCGCTGCGACGCGGATCACCGGCTCGCAGGTGCACGACGTCATCCTGCCGCTCGCGCAGTGGCGCCCGGACCGGCCGTGGGCGCGAGCGACGAACAACGCCGGCGGCACCGAGGGCGGCATCACCGACGGTCAGGACATCGTCGTCCGCGTCGCGCTCAAGCCGATCGCCACGCTGCCGCGGGCGCTGCCCTCGGCGGATCTGATGACGGGCGAGGAGATCCCCGCGCACTACGAACGCAGCGACATCTGCGTCGTGCCGGCGGCGGGCATCATCGTCGAGGCGATGTGCGCGATCGTCCTGGCGGCGGCCGCGCTCGAGAAGTTCGGCGGCGATTCGATCGGCGAAACCCTGCGCAACTGGCGTGCGTTCGAGGCGACGATCGGTCCGAGAGGTTTGCGGGAGTAGGTTGTACGGCGGTGAGGTGACAGGTTGTAGTGCGGCGGACCGCGGACCTGTCCTGACGGTGAGATGATGAATTACGAACAGATCTGGCTCATAGGATTTTCGGCCACGGGGAAGTCGCGCACGTCGCGGCCGCTTGCCACTGCGCTTGACTGGGAGGCGATCGACCTCGACAAGCTCATCGAGGAGCGCACCGGCGACACGATCTCGAACATCTTCCGCAAGGGCGGCGAAGCGGCGTTCCGCACGATCGAGTCGCAGATACTCGCCGAGACCGCCGAGAAGTCGAGGGTCGTCGTCGCGACAGGCGGCGGCGCTGTACTGTCGGAGGCGAATCGCGAGGCCATGAAGCGGCGCGGCTTCGTCGCGTGTTTCGACGCGCGGCCGGAGACGATCCTTTCGCGGCTGCAAGACACCGGCGTCAGCCCATCGGAACGGCCGCTGCTCCAGGGGCCGACGCAGCTGGCGAAGATCATCGAACTCAAGGCCGAGCGGCAGGCGGCGTACACCCAGGCGGCCGACTTCATCATCCAGACGGACGATCTCACGCCCGACCAGGTGACGCACCAGGTGCTGCTGGCGTTCCGTGAGCGCTCGGCGGTAGCCGGGGGCACGGCGTGATCCGCGTCACCGCGGAGCACCACGCGTACGAGATCCACTGCCGCTGGGGCGCGCTTGGTGACCTGGGCGCGCTGATGCGGGACGCCGGGCTGCGAGGCTCGGCGTTCATCGTTTCTGACGATGCGGTAGGGCCGCTCTTCGGCGAGCGAGCGCTGGCGTCGCTGCGCTCGGCGGGCTTCGACGCGGCGATCTTCACGTTCCCGGCGGGCGAGGCGAGCAAGAGCCTCGAGACGGTGCGCTCGGTCTACGACTGGCTGCTGGATCAGCGCGCCGAGCGTTCGTCGACCGTCGTGACGCTGGGCGGCGGCGTCGCGGGCGACCTCGGCGGCTTCGTCGCGGCCACGTACCTGCGCGGCGTCAACTTCGTGCAGGCGCCGACGTCGCTGCTGGCGATGGTCGATGCGTCGATCGGCGGCAAGGTCGGCGTCGACCATCCGCGCGGCAAGAACCTGATCGGCGCGTTCTACCCACCGAAGCTCGTCGTGCAGGACACGAGCCTGCTGGCGTCGCTGCCGGAGCGATCGCTGCGCGAGGGCTTCGCGGAGGTGATCAAGCACGGGCTGATCATGGACGCACCGATGCTCGACGTGCTGGAGCGCGACGCGGAGCGGCTGCTCGCCGTCGAGCCGGAGCTGACGACGGAGATCGTCGCGCGCAACGCCGCGCTGAAGGCGGGCGTCGTCAGCGCGGACGAGCGCGAGGGCGGCCGCCGCATGATCCTCAACTACGGCCACACGGCAGGCCACGCGATCGAGGCGGTGACCGGCTACACGCGCGTGCTCCACGGCGAGGCGATCAGCGCCGGCATGATGGTCGCGGCCGAGATCGGCCGCCGGATCGGCGTCACGCCCGCGGCCGTCGGCGAGCGGCAGGCGCGCCTCTTCGAGCGCTACGGCCTGCCGCTGCGCCACCCGGGCCTCGACGTCGATGCGGTGATCGCGGCGATGGCGCTCGACAAGAAGGTCGCGTCGAAGAAGGTGCGCTGGGTGCTGCTCGAAGACTTCGGCCGTCCGGTCGTGCGGGATGACGTGCCGGAGGATGTGGTGCGGGACGTGCTGCGTGGGGTTGTGGGGTAGGGCTCGATCCACCGAGAGCACGAACGCCGTCAGGATTGTAGGGACGAAGCTTCAGCTCCGTCCGCCTCCGCTGGCTCAAGCCATTACGGCGTGATCTGCACCTTGATCGCGCCGCTGCTCTTGTCGTCGGCCGTCGCGTAGGCCTGCGCGATGTCTTCGAGGCTGTAGCGGTGGGTGATGCAGCGGCGCAGGCTCTCGGCGTTGCGGCGCATGATCTCGATGGCGATCTCGTAGTCGGAATGGCGGCCGGGGCGGCCGTAGCAGTTCGAGCCGACGACCTTCGGCTCTTTCAGGAAGAACATGATCGGGTGGATCTGCACCGGCTGCGTGAACGCGCCCAGCACGCTGATCCGCCCGCTGAGCCCGACGACCGTAAAGGCGTCCGCGAGCGTGTTCGCGTGGCCGCCGACGGTCTCGACGACGACGTCGGCGCCGCCCGTCGCCTTCGCGATCTCGCCGATGCTCGCCGCGTCGTCGCCGAAGACGGCGTCGGCGCCGAGCGCTTCGGCCATCGCTTTCTGGTGCGGGTGGCGCGCGGTCGCGGCGATGTACGTCGCGCCCATCGCCTTCGCGGCGGCGATCGCCATCAGGCCGATCGTGCCGGCGCCCAGCACCGCGACCCGGTCGCCGAAGCGCAGGTCGACGAGGCGCAGCCCGTGGACGGCGACCGCCAGCGGCTCGCAGAGCGCGCCCAGTTCGCAGTCGACTTCGGGCGGCAGCTTGTAGAGCGCGTACGCAGGCACCGCCATGTACTCGCGCAGACCGCCGGCGATGTTGAGGCCGTTCGCCTTGCGGCTGGGGCAGAGGTGGTAGTTGCCCGAGCGGCACTGCACGCACTTCAGGCAGACGTCGAACAGCTCGAGCGCCACACGGTCGCCCTTCGCGACGCCCGTAACGCCCTCGCCGAGCGCCTCGACCTCGCCGGAGCACTCGTGGCCGAGGACGAAGCCGGGCGGGACGGGGAACTCACCGCGGTAGAAATGCAGGTCGCTGCCGCACACGCCGACGCTCCGCACGCGCACGAGCACCTGTCCCGCCTCCGGCTGCGGGACGTCGACGTCCTTCAGCTCGAACGCTCGCGGTCCCGTGACGGATGCCTGTCTCATGTGCGGTGCTCCTTGCGGGCGAGGGCGGCGCCCGCGATCCTCTGCTTCACTCCGGCGTCCAGTTCGAGGCTCCGTTATGATGGGTGAGTGAAGGCGCTGAATCAACCCGAGAGTTGGTGGGGGTGGCACGGCTACAACCACCCCGAGGCGCTCTCGATCACGCAGATCCTGCAGGCGGGCACGATGCCGCCGCGCGTCGCGGCGATCCTGTCGCTCGCGATGGAGCGCGGCGCGCCGATGATCCTCGCCGCGGATCCGCCCGGCGCGGGCAAGACGACGCTGCTCACGGCGCTGCTGGCGTTCGCACCGCCCGAGTCGTCGGTGTACTTCACGCGTGGCTGGGGCGAGACGTTCCGGCTGCCGCCGCATTCGCCCGGCGATCCGCCGACCTACCTGCTCGTGAACGAGATCAGCGACCACCTGCCGGTGTACTCGTGGGGCCCGTACGTCCAGCGCGAGCTCGAGCTGGCGGCTGAGGGATACTCACTGATGTCGACGATGCACTCCGAGACGGTCGACGGCGTCATCGAGCAACTCGTCGACGAGTGCGACGTGCCGGTGTCGAACATCGGCCACCTGGCGCTCGTCGTGCCGATGTACGTCGGTGCCAGCGGCGGGCGGCGCATCCGGCGTGTGAGCGAGGTGGCGGTGCTGGAGCCGCTCGGCGCGTCCTACGACCGGCACTCGATCGCGCGCTGGCATCGGGAGACGGACACGTACGAGGTGCTGACGACGCCGGCGGAGATGAACGCGCTGGCGCGTCGACTGGGCATGGAGGACGACGAGCTGATCCACGCACTGACAAAACGCGAAGAGCTCATCGAGACACTGTTGCGGGAAGAGGTAACGTCGATCGAAGACGTGCAGGAGCGCGTGTTCGCCGCGGAGGGGTACGAAGTCGTGGGGGAGTAGCGCGGGTCCGATTCACACTCGGGGACAGCTGAGCCGCATTACGCGGTTGTTGTTGGAAAGAGGATCCGGATGAACGAGCAGTTCAATGTCGTGATCGTGGGCGGCGGCATCGCCGGCGGCGCGCTGGCGACGGTGCTCGCCCGCGCCGGCAAGCGCGTGCTCGTCCTCGAGAAGACGACCGAGTACCGCGACCGCGTGCGTGGCGAGTGGATCGCGCCGTGGGGCGTCGCCGAGCTGAAGACGCTCGGGCTGTACGACACGTTCATTGCCGCGGGCGCGCATCACATCAGCACGCACGTGTCGTACGGCGATGCTATCGCCCCTGCGACGGCCGAAGAGGCGGCGCTGGATCTGACCGGATTCCTGCCGGACATCCCGGGCCCGCTGGCCATCGGCCATCCGACGATGTGCAACCTGCTGCACGAGACGTCGGTGGCCTCGGGAGCGACCGTGCTGCGTGGCGTGACCGATATCGTGCAGCTGACCTTCGGCGCGTCGCCGTCGGTCACGTATACACACGAAGGCGTCGAGCACACAGCGACGTGCCGCCTCGTCGTCGGTGCCGACGGGCGTGGCTCGATCGTGCGACGCGCGGCCGGCATCGAGTTGCATCGCGATCCGACGCATCACCTCTTCTCCGGCATGCTCGTCGAGGGCGCCGACGGCTGGCCCGCCGATACGCAGATGATCGGCGCCGAGGGCGATGTGCACTACTTCGCGTTCCCGCAGGGCAACGGCCGTGTGCGCCTGTACCTCGGCTATTCGAGCGGCCAGCCGCAACGGCTCACTGGCGAGCGCGGGCAGCAGGTATTCCTCGATGCGTTTCGGCTGAAGAGCGTGCCCGGCAGTGAGCACCTGGCGAAGGCGCGTGCGGCCGGCCCGTGCAACTCCTACCCGAACGAAGACACGTGGACCAACGAGCCGTTCGCCGAAAGCGTTGTGCTCATCGGCGACGCTGCCGGTCACAACGACCCGATCATCGGCCAGGGGCTCTCGATCACGTATCGCGACGTGCGCATCGTCCGCGACATCTTGCTCGCGAGCGAGGACTGGTCGCCGGCGGCGTTTGCGCCGTACGCGGAGGAGCGCCGCGAGCGGATGCGGCGGCTGCGCTTCTCGGCGGCGCTGCAGTCGCGCCTGGAGAACGAGTTCGGACCGGAAGCACTCGAGCGGCGGCGGCGTGCGCACGAGCGTCGCGCGCAGGACCCGACACTCATGCTCCCCGCGCTGGCGACGATGCTTAGGCCCGAGAAGGTGCCTGCGGCCGCGTTCGAGGACAGGGTCATGGAGCGCACGCTGGCCTGATGGGGCAAGCTCCGACGGGTTGGCCCTGCCCTCCGAACGCTCCGCCTGGCGCGCTGCGGCCGCCCGGCCCTAGCCCGTGACTGTGGCCCGCGCGACAATAGGGGCGAATCCTGGGGCAGCATGAAAGGACAACAGCGGCGATGGTCACGCGCATCGGCATCAACGGCTTCGGCCGGATCGGACGGCAGGTCTTCAAGGCGATCAAGGAGCGGCACGGCGCCGAGCTGGAGGTCGTCGCGATCAACGACCTCGTCGACAATGAGACGAACGCGCACTTGCTGAAGTACGACTCGAACTACGGCCGCTACCCGGGCACCGTCGTCGCGAGCAAGACGGGACTGACGGTCGATGGCAAGGCCGTCCGCGTGTTCGCGGAGCGTGAGCCGGCGAAGATCCCGTGGGGGAAGGCGAAGGTCGACATCGTCGTCGAGTCGACGGGCTTCTTCACCGACGCGAACGTCGCGCGCAACCACATCCACGACGGCGTGAAGAAAGTGATCATCTCGGCGCCCGCGAAGAACGAAGACGTCACGATCGTGCTCGGCGTGAATGCAGAGGTCTACCGGAAGTCCAGGCACCACGTCATCTCGAACGCGTCGTGCACGACGAACGGGATCGCGCCGACGGTGAAGGTGCTGCTCGACAACTTCGGCATCCTCAAGGGGCAGATGACGACGATCCACGCCTACACGAACTCCCAACGGCTGCTCGACATGCAGTCGAAGGACCTGCGCGAGGCGCGGGCCGCGGCGCTGAACATCGTGCCGCTATCGACCGGTGCGGCACGGGCGCTCAAGCTCGTGATTCCCGAGATCGAGGGCAAGCTCGACGGCATCGCCTATCGCGTGCCGACGCCGACGGTATCGATCGTCGAGCTCGTTGCGCTCGTGAAGAAGAAGACGACGGCCGACGAAGTGAACGCCGCAATGCGCAAGGCGGCTGCTGGCAAGATGAAAGGCATCCTCGCCGTCACCGATGAGCCGCTCGTATCGATCGACTTGAAGGGCGACCCGCACTCGTCGACGGTGGATGCGCTCATAACGAACGTCGTCGCCGGGGATCTGGTGAAGGTGGCGTCGTGGTACGACAACGAGTGGGGTTACTCCTGCCGGACGTCGGATTTGTGCGCCTTCATTGCGAACAAGGGGCTGTAACGGAGAAGCGGCGGCGGAGCTGTCGCTCCGTTCCGGCGGGCGTGTGAGGGTAGGTAGATCCAGGGGCCGGCGGTGTGTCGGCCTCTGTTGATCGAGGAGTAATGACGGAACGAGAGGCAATCCCGATCCGGCCGGTGGGCGCACAGCCCGCGCACAGGCACGTCGCCGCGTACGAGGCGCCCTACCGCTGGTTCATTGCGGCGAGCCTGACGCTTGGGATCGGCGGCGGCTTCCTGCTGGCGATGCTGCTGCCGCTGGCGCGCGCGTTCGAGTGGCAGTGGGGCGTCGGCGTGCGCTGGCAGGCGTTGGCGCAGGCGCATGGCCAGCTGCAACTCATCGGCTTTGGCGGGCTGTTCGTGATGGGGATGGCGCTGCGGCTGATGCCGCGCTTCTCCGGCCGGCCGCTGGCGTACCGTGTACTCGTCCCGCTGCTCATCCCGGCCGTCGCTTCGAGCCTCATCCTGCGCTCGGTCGCCCAGCCGTGGTCGGACGGCGCGCTGCGCGGCGGTGGCCTGATCGTGTCGGGGGTGCTGCTGCTTGTCGCGGCCGGCGCGTTCGCGGCTATCGTGTGCCGGACGCTGGTGCATCCCGACAGCCGCGCCGAAGCGACGGCCTATTTCCTGGTGCTCGGGGCGTTCGGCTACCTTGCGGCTGCGGTGCTGAACCTCCTGCAGGTGATCGAGATGGCGCGCGACGGGCTGCCGCTCGCCCCCGTGACGAAGCAGACGGCGCAGATCTTCGCACAGCTATACGGGTTCCTGATCATGTTCGTCTCCGGCATCGGATCGCGCGCTGTGCCGACGTTCACCGGCGTGCCGCGTCGCTGGAATGCTTCACGTGTCGCGGCGCTCCTGCTCGCGTTCGGCGTCGCGCTGTTTGTGGGAGCGATGCTCTGGATGGGGTACCGATCGTCGTCCACGACGGTCGCGCGCACCGGTGACGTCGGGCTGCTGCTTACGACGGCGGCCTTCGTCATGCTGGTGTGGCTCACGGGCGCCTTGTGGCCGTCGAAGAATCGGGTTGCCGCGGCGTCGCAGACAGCGTTCTGGTTCGTGCGCTCGGCGTTCGCCTGGATGCTCGTCGCGGCGGTGTTGACGGCGTGGTACGCCATCCGAGCCTTCGCCGATGGCGGTATGCCGGACTCGTTCGAACTCGACGCGATCCGCCACGCGCTGACGGTGGGCGTGCTAACCATGATGATCGTCGGCATGGCGATGCTGATCGTGCCGGAGTTCGCCGGACGGCGCCTGCAGCACCCCGCTGAGCGCTGGCTCGTCCGGGCGATGATCGTCTCCCTGAACGCGGCGGCAGCGCTGCGGCTGTGGCCCGCGATCGAAGGCATCAACTGGCTGGCGACGACCCGCTACTGGCCGATGGCCGCCGCTGGCGGGCTCGCGTCGGGCGTGGTCGTCGTGTTCGCGGCGATGTTCGCGCAGAGCTACGCGGAACAGCGTAGGCCCGGATGGGGGTCGCCGGGGTCGCTCGCGGCGCAGCGTGGCCGCAAGGACGAGGCCGCGCCGTAGCGCGCGAGACGGCAGGCACCAGACAGAAGAGTTCGCACGACAGGCCAGTTGCTGGTTTCAGCAGCCCGTGAACGGGCGGGCGTCTGCGTCCGACGCCGCGGAGAGGCGGTAAAGCGTCACGTCGCCACGCTGATAAGCGATCGTAACGTTGATCCCAGACGCGGCGCGTTCAACCGGCCAGAGGCGCTCACGCGGCCCGCAGTAGAGGTAGTTGGCGCGGTAGGCCGCGAGCGCATCGGGCTGCGACTGCAGCGTGCGGAAGCGTTCGCGCCAGGCAGGTATGCGGCTGTCGATAGTCTCCGGGTGCGTGATCTCCCAGTTCAGCAGGTAGTACGCCATGTTGGTCTCGAGCGCTGATTCGCGTTCGCGCAGGTCGGGGCTAATGTCTTTGAACGGGAAGTTCGAGGACGGCGTCGCGCAGCGGTAGTCGTCGGGTTGCTGGCAGTGGTAGATCGGATCGATACGGGCGAACGTCGTCTCTTCGCCGAATCCGTACGCTATCTGCGTGCGCAGATAGCGGTCGACGATCTCGTCGTCGCTGGGGTCGGCGATAAAGCCGTCCCTGATGTACTTCGACGCCGGCGTAAGCGCGGCGATGTACATGTTCGTCGTGATGCTGGGGCTGACAATCGTCTGGCCGGCGCTGGACGTTGTGCGTCGATCCAGTCGAACGTAGTGCGCTCGTCGGCGCGCATGCTGAAGCCGTCATCGACATTCTGGAGCGCGCGCGCCTGGAAGACGCCGAGATGCGCGACTCCGACGACTGCGACGCACGCCGAGCGCCACGGATAGCGGCGCGTTGTTGCGTCGTGTGAGCAGCTTCACGATGGCGGCACCGCCGGCTACGAACGCCGGGATCGCGAACGCGGGCCACACCTGCAGCGTGTAGTGGAACGGCTGCGGCAGAAGGCCCGGCGCGCGTGCCAGCACCAGCGGCACGACGAACAGCGCGATGTACAGCCGGTTGCGTTCGGGCCCGCGCAGCAGCATCAGCTAGGAACGGCGTGCCGATGATGAATCGTTGCGCGATGCTTGAGAGCGTCGGACGGTCGTCAGAGGCGGGCGTGCCGATGCCGAGGCGGTGCTTCATGTCGGCCGAGAACGCGAAAGCGTTGTGCGCGGCCGACGCCAGCTCGGGGATGGCGAACACGCCCGCGAGAACGCCGACCGCGATGAGGCGCCGTGCGGCAGCGTAATCGCGGCGGTAGAGCAGCCACCCACCCCAGAGGGCAAGCGCGAGCGCCATCGCGGTCCAGTAGAAGAAGTACGAGTAGATCAGGGCGGCGAGGCACGCCGCCGCTGCCACCATCCAGCCGCGCCGTCCGCTCTCGACGGCACGCGGCACGGCGATGACGCTCCCGAAAAACGCGGGCAACGGCATGATCGGTGCGACGAAGCGCGCCCACGCATGGAAGTCGAGTTTCGGGTCGACGGTGACGACGGGTTTCAGGATCAACCAGTGGCGGAGCGTCGAGATGCCGTCGGCTTGCGTTATGACCTCCACGCCCAGCAGCGCGATCGGCATCACGGCGATCGCGGCCCAACGCGAACCTGTGAGCTCGACGCCCATCGCGTAGAACAGCGCGAACGCGCCGATCGCCGCAAGCGTCGTAACGAGCGCGAGCGACGAGAAGATGCCGCCGGTGGCGCGGCCGAGCAGTCCGATGCCGGCGAGCCAGAGCGATCCCGTCTGTACGGGCGTGTCGGCGCCGCCTTCGCCGTAGAGCGACGACAGCGGCAGCCGACCGTCGAACGCCTGGCGGATGTTCGGCGTGTAGAGCGACTGGTCGTAGCCGAACGTGCCGGCGCCCCACGGACTGAGCTCGACGCGGTCGCCCTCGCGGCGGATCCGTCGCCATCAACCACCATCGCGGTCCGACGAGCATCGCCGCGAGCACCAGCGCGACGCCAATGCCAGCCGCGTGGCGGCGGATCAGGGCAATTGGGCGGGTGCCGACGTGGGGAGCGGCCGTGGCAGGAATTCCTTCAGTCATGAACGCTCATTCTGACCATCCGACTGGACTCGGGCAACCGTAACCGCGGTGCGGGGGCCGATAGACGTCGACCGTGCGCTTCGATGCGCCGGGGACGTGCGTGTACAGCTGCACGATGCGTGTCTTGGCGGGGTTGGGAGGGCGTCACTAAACGTCAGTTGATTCACTGTTGCCGCGGGCGAATCTGGTCTCCTGACATTCTGCGGCCTGATTGATGTTTCCGCATCGAGCGCGCATTCGCGGGCCGATCCTGACATGTTAGGCTGAATTGGCGGCTCGTTCCGCTCAGCGCCGCAATTCTCGAGATTCCGAAACGCGCCCTACCGTCTATCCTCGGGGCAGGCTTGTCACCCGAACCGATCGAAGGAGTCCCATGGCCGCCGCCTCCCGCACGCCCTCGTCACGACAAGGCGCCCTCGAACGGTGGGCCCGCTTCTCGCACCGGCATCGCTGGCAAGTAGCCGGTGTGTGGGTCGTGCTGTTGCTGGGGTTGTTCGCGGCCAACTTCATGTTCGGCGGCACCTACGTGTCCGAATTCAAGGTGCCGGGTGCTGAGTCGCAGACCGCGCAGGACCTGCTGAAAGCGCATTTCTCCGCTCGCTCGGGTGACTCCGCAGACCTCGTGTTCGAGGCGCCGGCCGGCGTGACGAGCGCGTCCGCGCGGTCGCGCATTGAGGCGGTGATCGCGCAGATCGCGACGATCGATGGCGTCGTGGCGGTACAGTCGCCGTTCGACGACCCGCGCTTCGTCTCGAAAGATGGGACGATTGCGCGCTCGCAGGTGGACTGGGCGACGCGGGCCAGCGCGATCAAGTCAAAGAGTCTGGATCAGTTCCTGACGATCGTCGATGGCGCGAACGGCAACGGCCTGCGCGTAGAGGCCGGCGGACGCGTCGTCGCGCAGAACGAGCGACCGGCGTTCGGCTCCGAGTTGTTCGGCCTTTCCGCCGCGGTGCTGATCCTGCTGATAGCGTTCGGGTCCGTCATCGCGATGGGATTGCCGCTGGCCGCGGCGATTTTCGGACTCGGCGCAGGCTTCTCGGCGATTGGCCTCGCCACCAACTTCGCGACGTTCCCCGCGTTCAGCCCGCAGTTCGCCGCGATGATCGGCATCGGCGTCGGCATCGATTACAGCCTCTTGATCGTGACGCGCTTCCGCGAGGGATTGCATTCGGGTAAGAGCGTCGAAGAGTCGGTCGTGCTTGCCGTGACGACGTCGGGCCGGGCGGTGATCTTCGCCGGCATGGTCGTCGCCGTGGCCTTCCTGGGCCTGTTCCTCATGGGATTGCCGTTCGTCGCGGCGCTCGGCACGTCCGGAGCGATCGTGGTGATCTTCGCCGTGCTCGTGGGGTTGACACTGACGCCGGCGACGTTGTCCCTCGCCGGACGCCGCATCGATAGCCTGCGGCTGCCGTTCCTGCATTCCACGGAGGGCGTCGACCCGAAGAGCACGTGGTACCGCTTCAGCGAGGCGATCCAGCGTCACCCGGCGCGGTACTTCCTTGTGGCGGCAGCGGCGCTGCTGGTGCTGGCCTCGCCCGCCCTGTCGATGAATCTCGGCTTCACCGACGCCGGCAACAACCCGGAGCGCCAGCACTCGCGACGTGCGTACGATCTGCTCACCAAGGGCTTCGGTCCGGGATTCAACGGCAAGTTGATAGTCGTGGCCGATATCTCAAAGGGCGGCGCCGACCGCCTCGACGCGCTTCGCACGGCGATTGCGTCGGCGGACAACGTCGCGGAAGTATCGCCCGCCGTGACGAGCCCGTCGGGCGATACTGCACTCATCACGGTCATACCGAAGACCAAGCCGCAGGACGTCGCCACGAACCAACTCGTCCACACCCTGCGCGATCACGTGATCCCGCCGGCAATGGCGGGAAGCGGCGGGCGCGCGTACGTCACGGGCGGGCTGGCGGGGTTCCTGGATGCCCGCGATCGCATCACGTCACGTATGCCGTTGCTGTTCGCCGGTGTCATCGGGCTGAGCTTCTTGCTGCTGACGCTCGTGTTCCGATCGGTCGTGGTCGCGGCGAAGGCGGCGATCATGAACCTTCTCTCGATCGGCGCTAGCTACGGCGTGCTCGTCGCAATCTTCCAGTGGGGCTGGTTCTCGAACATCATCGGCATCGAGAAGGGTCCGATCGAGACGTTCATCCCGATGATGATGTTCGCCATCCTCTTCGGCCTGTCGATGGACTACGAAGTGTTCCTGATCAGCCGCATCCGCGAGGAGTACCTGCGCACGGGCAACAACGCCACGGCGGTGAGCCACGGCCTGGCGGCGACCGCACGCGTGATCACTGCCGCGGCGGCGATCATGGTCGCCGTGTTCGTAACGTTCGTGTTCGGCGAAGAACGCGTGATCAAGGAATTCGGCGTCGGATTGGCCACGGCGATCTTCGTCGATGCGACCATCGTGCGGCTCGTGCTCGTCCCGTCGACGATGGAGTTGCTCGGCGACCGCAACTGGTGGCTGCCCGGCTGGCTCGACCGCATCATGCCGCACGTCAGCTTCGAGAATGCGGCGGAAGAACCAGACGTGGTCATCGGCACCGCCGCAGGTGGCGGGCAGTAGCGCTCGGTTTCGATGAACCGATGCGATCGGTGCTCGCCCGCAGCGTATCCTCGGAGATCGCGCATCCCCCTCGTACGGACGCGAAACGGCCCGGAGCATCACTGCTCCGGGCCGTTTGGGCTTGCCGCGATTCGGCGAACTTAGTTCGAGAGGCGGACGTTGAGCGCCCGGCTCTTGCGCGGGTCGCGGTCGTCGGCACCCTTCTCGAACTCGACCGTCTGGCCTTCGCTCAGGCTGTCGAAGATGCCGCCCTGGACGGCGGACGTGTGGAAGAAGATGTCCTCCGACTCGCCGTCCGGCCGGATGAAGCCGAAGCCCCGGTCCTTCGCCAACCGCTTGATCTGTCCTGTTGCCATTTCCGTTCTTTCCTTCCTGTCGCCGCAAGTGATACGAGTCCGGCGACAAAGGGCCGCCGGCAGAACTGCGACGTTCTACACATGATCATCCGTCCGGCATTCGCTGCCGTGCGGGCCTCATGTCCGTGAAGTCGTCGAGTGCTGCTGCGGGTGTACCGAGGCGGCGAAGAGGACTGCGCGAAGAGGACTTACGCTGCATCATAGCAGGTGCTACGGCGCGCCACAACCCAGGACCAGGGCGAACGCCGCCGGACGCGGTCGAGGCGCGCTTCGAGGAGAGGTGCGACCCTTTCGGCTCGCCCGGGCAGCCCCGTCGTTGGCTCGTGGGAACGTACGGCGAGAATTGCTCCGCGTCGTATCCCGCTATTCGATCTTGCAGTTCGCGAGTACGCTGCGGCCGAAGTTGGCGGCCATCGCCGCCAGGTCGAGGATGGAGATGGCGCCATCTCCATCCAGGTTCCCTTCCCAACGGGGATCGTTGCCTTCTGGTGAGACGGGGTTGCCGAACCAACTCGCCACCTTCGAAAGGTCGAGGATGCTGACGAGGCCATCGAGGTCGACGTCCGACCTGGCAAGATTGATCGTCCTGAGTGGGGCTGCTTCGTCGAGCGTTGTCAGGCAGCCCGTACCCAACGCCGTCGGGCCGTTGCGAGGCAGTCGCAGCGGATCCCATGTGTGATCCGGCTGCGCCCCGCTGCCGCAGACTCGCCCATGTCCTGGCACGTCTTCGTCTCAGAGGTTCCCTTCGCGATGAACACGCTGCAGCTGGCACCCCCGCATTGCGCCGGAGTGCCTTCGTCCGCGTCGGAATAGCCGTCGAAGTTGGCGTCACTCTTATGATCCCGCACGATGTTCCCGCTGACGTTGAGGAAGTCCGGCACGCCGTCATCGTTCGAGTCCTGCCACACCAGGCCCGGACCCGGCGGCGAGTCGGTCGGGCGAAACGCCAGGCACACCGTCGTTGGCGTCACCGGGACCGCGCTGCCCGTGGCGAACGTGGCGGTGCACCGGTCGTCGAAGTCCTGATACGAACCGGAGGTCGCCATGCCCGGGATCGCTCCGTTCTTGTATCCATCGCCCGGTCCTCGCACCATCCCGGCCGGGTTGTTCCGTGGAGGCAACGTGGGATCCTGGCCGTTGCCTTCGCAGGCGTCACCACGGCTGTCGCCATCCACATTCCTCTGGTCGGGGTTCGGTGTAAACGGACAGTTGTCCACGCGATTCACCCAGCCGTCCCCGTCGACGTCCGTGCAGGTCGTAGGGTTGCCGGTACCGCCCGCGTAGCAGGCCGAGAGGGTGGAGACCACTGCGGCGCTCACATTGTCGTAACCCTGGCCGGACGCACATGCCAGGCCGATACCAGCGAATGACGCATGGCCCGGGTCAGCAACTGTCGGGCAGTGGTCCTCGTTGTTACTGAGGCCGTCCCCGTCCTCGTCACCGATCGTCGAGATGAGCATGCCATAGTCGTAGCCTCCGATGCACCCGAGGCTGCATACCGTGAGATGCGTGGTGCCAGCCGGAGCGGCGGGAGTGTAGTCGCCGCCGACGATCGCGCCGAGGATGGTGTGCGCGCCGGCCGAAGCAAGCGTCGTACCGAACGACTTTACGGATGATGAGAAAGGCGGGCAGTTCATGGTCAACTGCGTCGCAGCGACCGCGGCGCCGAACGGGTTGCCGACGATGAAGACCGTGGTGATCGCGTCCGCCGTGCCCGGCAGCGAGCCCCCCGCGAGCGTCAACAGGGTGAGTGTTGTCTGGGGCGCACCGGCAGCTACAACCGCGACACCGTAGCCACGCTCGATCACGTTGCTCGGCAGGATGCCGAACAACGCGAGGAAGGAGGGGACCACCGCTGGGATGTTCCCGATGCCGGTCGGCCATCCGTCACCCTGCGTGCCGGCGCCGGTGGGATCATACTGAGCCGGATCGTCGAGTTGATCGAACGAAAACCACGGTGTTGCGGAGGGATCCATCGAGACCGTAGCTCCGCCAGACTTCCGGGCGGCGAAGATCTGGGAGCCTACGGGTCCCACGTGTGTCACCGCGCCGCAAGACGCGGGCTGACCTTTGTCGTAGCCGGCGCCCTGCGGCAAACCGACGTTCGACTCGACGTCGAACGTCACCGCGCCGATGCGCGACGCGAGCGGGATCCCGTTATCCACGACGATGCCATTGAACTTCATGGTGGTGCTGTCGAAGAGGGGCTCAGCCGGCGTCCCTGGGACGCACTCGTGCGCAAGGCCACCGATGCCGGTGCCATCGGTGCAGAAAGTCAACTCGTTGGTGACATCTGGATGGTCGCCCGGATTCGTGCTCGAAAGTGTCACGTGAAACGCGTGGTCCTGGCCGGGCGGTGTCGTCGCAGATGTGAAGTCCGTCAGGAATCCGGCGGACAAGCCAAGCGCTAGCCCGGCGAATCCGCCCGCAACGAGCGGCCTCAGGATCATGCTTCCTAGCATCTGAACCCCGCCCCACCGTAGGCGCCTCCGCTCGTTCGAGCAAGCGCATCCGAAGTCAGGGTCCGAAAACGCGTTGAGCCGCGCGCCAGGTAGCGCAGCACGCGGGTGGCTGCGAGTATGCCGCGAAGCGGCACGTCTGCATATAATGCGCCGCCCGGCGGTCCCGCCGTCGTGGACGCGCCTACGCCGAGAGTCACGTACGGACAGAGAAATGGCCGCCGAAACCGTCGAACAGCTTCGGACAACCGCACTCGGCGCGCTCGCCGCTGCCGCGGATCCGCGCGCGCTGGACGCCTGGCGCGTCGAGTACCTCGGGCGTAAGGGGCGGCTGACGGGCGTGCTGCGCGGCCTCGCCGAGCTCTCGATCGACGAGCGCAAGGCGCTGGGTGCGGCGTCGAACGCGCTGAAGCTGGAGTTGGAGGCGGCGTTCGAAGCGCGCAGCGAGCAGTTGCGCCGCGCCGCGGTCGCGGCGTCGATCGAGACGGGTAAGGTCGATGTGACACTGCCGGCACGGCCCCATCGCCGTGGCGGGCTGCATCCCGTGACGCAGCTGCTGCGTGAAGTGCTGGACGTCTTCCGTTCGATGGGCTTCTCGATCGTCGAGGGACCAGAAGTGGAGTTGGACTACTATAACTTCGAGGCGCTGCGCATCCCGGCCGATCACCCTGCGCGCGACATGTGGGACACGCTGTGGGTGGACCACGAAGTGGACGGGCGGCGGCCGATGCTGCTGCGAACGCACACCTCGCCGGCGCAGATCCGGACGATGGAGCAGCACGCCCCGCCGATCCGCGTCGCCGTGCCCGGGCGCGCTTACCGCTTCGAGGCGACGGACACGACCCACGAATGGATGATGACTCAGGTCGAGATTCTGGCCATCGACGAAGGGATCACGCTGGGTCACCTGAAGGGGACGCTGCTGGAGTTGATGCGGCGGCTGTTTGGCCGCGACCGGCAGGTACGGTTGCAGTGCTCGTACTTCCCGTTCGTGGAGCCCGGAGCGGAGGTCGCGATGGACTGCTACGTCTGTAGCGGCGCCGGATGCGCCACGTGCCACCAGAGCGGCTGGATTGAGATGGGCGGCGCAGGCATGGTGCATCCGGAGATCCTCGAGAACATGGGCGTCGATTCGAAGCGGTACACGGGCTTCGCGGCGGGCATGGGGCTGGAGCGCCTGGCGATGCAATATTTCGGCGTGCCCGACATCCGTTACTTCTATCAGAACGACCTTCGCTTGTTGCAGCAGTTCTAGGGCGAATCGATGCGAGTCTCACTCAAATGGCTGAGCGAGTACGTTGACCTGCGTCTTCCGCCGGAACGAACTGGCGGCGCGCCTGACGATGGCCGGCCTCGCCGTCGATGCGATCGTGCGCACCGGCGGCGACTGGGGCGCGGACATCCGCGTCGCGCACGTGACGGGCGTCGACCCGCATCCGAACGCGGATCGGCTGCGCCTCGCATCGGTTGACGTCGGCGGCGGCGAGCACCACCGCGTCGTCTGCGGCGCGCCGAATCTTGCGGTCGGACAGAAGATCGCCTTCGCGACAGTGGGTGCGCGCGTGCGCGACGGGCACAGCGGCAAGTCCGCGGTGCTCAAGCCGGCCGTGATCCGCGGTGTCGAGTCGGCCGGCATGGTGCTCAGCGAGTACGAGCTCGGCATCTCGGAGGACCACGAAGGCATCCTGGTGCTGCCCGCGGAAGCGCCTGTGGGCACGCCGCTCGCGGACGTCATGGGCGACACGATCTTCGAGCTGTCGGTGACGCCGAACCGGGCGGACTGGCTCTCGGTGCTGGGCATCGCGCGCGAGGTGGCGGCGCTCACGGGCGAAACGGTGCGCGAGCCATCGCTGGAGTATGCGCAGGACGGCGCGCCAATCAAGGGGCGCTGCGCCGTCGCCATCAACGCGACGGACCTCTGCCGCCGCTACATCGCCACCGTGATCACGGGCATCAAGCTCGGGCCGTCGCCGAAGTGGATGCAGGAGCGCTTGATCGCGATGGGGCAGCGGCCGATCAGCAACGTTGTCGACGTAACGAACTACGTCATGCTGGAGATGGGGCAGCCGCTACACGCCTTTGACTACGACCGCGTAGCGGGACACCAGATTATCGTACGGCGCGGCGAAGAAGGCGAAGCGTTCACCACGCTCGACAACGAGCCACGCACGCTGACCCACGACATGCTCGTCATCGCTGACAAGCGCGGGCCGATCGCGCTCGCGGGTGTGATCGGCGGTCTCGAGAGCGAGGTCACGGACCGGACCGTGAACATATTGCTGGAGGCGGCCACGTTCTCCGGCGCGAACGTCCGCCGCACCGGCGCATCGCTCAGGGTGCGTAGCGAGGCGTCGTCGCGGTTCGAGAAGGGGTTGCCACCAGAACTGGCGATGGTCGCGTCGAAGCGCGCGACGAAGCTGCTCGTCGAGATCTGCGGCGGGACGGCAGCTGCGGGGGCGGTCGACATCTATCCCGTGAAGGCGCGCGAGACGCGCGTCGAAGTAACACGCCCGCGCATCGCGCAGGTGCTGGGGATCGACCCGGCGGCATCGAAGGTGCGGGGCGTGCTGACGGGCCTCGGCTTCTCGGCGCGCTGGGTGCCGCCGGACCGCTACGTCGTGCGAGTGCCGTACTGGCGGCCCGACGTACGCATCGCCGATGACATCGCCGAGGAAGTGGCGCGCGTCATCGGCTACGACCAGATCCCGGCGATGCCGCTGGCGGGCGCGATACCGGCGCCCATCGTCCAGCCGCTGCGCGAGCTGCGAGAGCGCGCGCGCGACGTGCTGGCCGAGGCGGGCATGTGGGAGACGATCTCGTACTCGATGACGACGATGGAGGCGCTGACGCGCGTGTTGCCGAAGGAGTACCTGGCGATCTACCCGCCGTACCGCCTCGCCAACCCGATCACGGCTGACCACGAGTACCTGCGGCCGACACTGCGCGCCAATCTACTGATGACGCTCGCGTCAAACCTGCGCTACCAGAAGGGCGAGGTCGCGATCTTCGAGACGGCGCGTACGTATGAGCGGCCCGACGAGCGGCTGCCACAGTCCGGCCGACCGTTCGGCGAGGAAGCGTTACCCACCGAGCGCGAAGTCGTCGGCGGCATTGTCAGCGGCTGGCGCACGGATCGCTGGGGCCGGCCGGGCGACGAGTCGGTCGACTTCTTCGACGCGAAAGCGTACGTGGACGACCTCATGCGCGGGCTGGGCGCGTCGGCGTTGTACGTGCCGGTGCACGAGTTCGGGCTGGCGCCGGGCCGGACCGCCGAGGTGCGCGTCGGCGAGACGCGCGTTGGCGTCGTCGGGCAGGTGCACCCCGACGTCGCTGCGGCGTTCGAGGTGGAGCAGGACGCGTTCCTGTTCGAGATCGTGCTCGACGATCTCCTGCCGCTGGTGTCCGTTCATCGAAGAGCCGTGAGCGTCTCGCGCTTCCCCGCCGTCGAGCAAGACCTGGCGCTGATCGTCGACAGCGACACGGCGGCCGGCGCGCTGCAGGCCGTGATCGAAGGATCGTCGCTCGTGCGCGACGTGCACGTGTTCGACGTGTACGCTGGCGACCAGGTGCCGGCCGGCAAGAAGTCGGTGGCGTTCTCCGTGACGTACCAGTCCGACGACCACACGTTGACGGACGATGAGGTCGCGAAGGCGCAGCGGAAGCTGCTGGAGCGCCTGCGCCGCGAGTTCGGCGCCGAGCTCCGCGGCGGGTAGCGCCGGCTAATCGTCGAGGCGAGCGCCGTCGAGCTCTTGCCGCGCATTGTATGGTTCGAAGCCCAGCAGCTCGTCGATCGCTTCCTCGTCGAAGCCGACGACCACTTCGCCGTCGATGACGGTGACGGGCGTGCTCTGCGCGCCGAGCTTCATCATCTCATCGCGGGCTGAGGGCTCGGTATCTATGTCCCGCTCGGTGTACGCCTGTCCGCGCGACTCGAGATGCAGTCGTACCATTTCGGAGAACTCGCAGAACCCCTGCGAGTAGAGGACGACCGTGTGCTCGATAGATGTGACGTTTGTCATGATCTCTCCGCACAGATCATAGCGTGGCTGCGTCGTCGGCGGGCTGACAGCGGAGTGCCCGTTCCGCCTATACTTCCACCACCGCGCACGCGTAGGACAGACGGGCAGGGCTCTTTGAGGGACATCCGATGAAGATCGGCGGGCACGTATCGACGGCGGGCGGGCTGCACACGGCGTTCGAGCGCGCGGCTGCCATCGGTGCCGAGTGCATCCAGATTTTCGAGTCGGCGCCGCAGCAGTGGGGCACGTCGCGGGTCGACGACGACGGTGTGCAGGCGTTCCGCGATGCGCATGGACGCGTCGGGCATCAGTCCGGTCTTCATCCACGGAAAGTACCTGATGAACCTGGCGAGCGCCGACGCCAAGATCTTCAAGACGTCGGCCAGCACCTTGCGCAGCACGATGAACATCGCCGGCCGCATCGGCGCGCGCGGCGTCATCTTCCACACCGGCAGCCACAAGGGGCTCGGGCTGGAAGCTGTCTTCGAGCAGATCTGCCACACGGCGGAAACGATCCTGGCTGAGACGCCGGATGACGTGCTGATGATCTTCGAGAACTCCGCCGGGCACGGCGACACGATCGGCGGCAAGTTCGAAGAGCTGGGCGAGATGTTGCGACGCATCAACAACCCTCGCGCGAAGGTGTGCATCGATACGTGCCATGCGTTCGCTGCGGGCTATGACGTCAGCAGCGCCGACGGAGTCGCCGCGGCGATGCACGAGTTGGACGCGACGATTGGAGCGGCGAATATCGCCGCGGTGCATCTCAACGACTCGAAGACGCCGCTCGGCGCGGGCCGCGACCTCCACGAGAACATCGGCGAGGGGCACATCGGACGCGCCGGATTCGAGGCGATGCTCGCGCATCCGGCGTTCGCTGACGTGCCGATGCTGCTCGAAGTGCCCGGCTTCAAGCTCGACGGAGCGGGCAAGGGGCCGGATCGGCCGAACATCGATCTCGTGAAGGAGATTCGCGCGCAGGTGGCGGGCGGGAAGAAGCCGGCGAGGCGCACGACGAAGAAGTAGCGCCCGCTCGGCGGGTCACCCAGCGCCGACGAGCGTGGCGTCCGGGATCGAGACGTCATACAGATCGGCGAGCAGCGTGAAGAACGCCGCGACGGCGCGCGTCTGCTTGCGGTTCTTGCGGAAGATTAGCGAGATCTGGCGGCGCGGCATCGATGCGTTGCTGATGTTCACCGGGCTGAGCGTACCCTGCTG
Source organism: uncultured Chloroflexia bacterium (assembly GCA_963743185.1). Lineage (GTDB taxonomy): Bacteria > Chloroflexota > Dehalococcoidia > DSTF01 > JACRBR01 > JANXYW01. The sequence goes on from CAVUOT010000019.1 coordinate 43,974, forward strand.
GAACTCCCGCTCGGTCGACACCTTGGGCAGCAGCGCGATGCCGAGCCCTTCTTCGACCATCTTTTTCGTCGCCTCGATCGTGTCGAGCTCCATCAGCGTGCGCGGGACGATGCCGTGCTGCCGGAAGACGCCCTGGATGAGTTGGCTGTAGCTGGAACCCTTGTCGAAGAGGATCAGCGGCTCGCGGCCCACGTCTTCGATCGTCGCCGTGCGTGCCTTGGCGAACCGATGCTGTGGCGCGGCGGCGAGGACCAGGTCGTCTTCGTACAACGGCACCGTGACGATCTCGGCGTGATGCACCGTGCGCTCGAGTGCGCAGTGGACGTCGTCGGACAGCACCATCTGCAGCACCTGCTCCGAGCGGCCGGTATGCACGCTCACCTCGACGCCGGGGTACGTCGAGCAGTACTGCTTGAGGATCTTCGGGAGCACGTACGTGCTGACGGTGAGCGCGCACCCGAGCTTGATCGTGCCGATGTCGAGATTCCTCATACCGCCGATCGCGTCGCGGCCTTCCTGCAGTGCCTTGAGGGCCCGGCGGGCGTATGGCAGAAACGCCGTACCCATGTCCGTCAGGCGCACGCCGCGACCGTTGCGCTCGAACAGCGCTTCGCCCAGATCCCGTTCCAGCGATTGAATGCGCGCGGTGACCGATGGCTGCGTCAGGAACAACGAGTCCGCCGCCTTGCTGAAGGAGCGGTGCTGGGCGACCTGCACGAACGCGTCAACTTGTCCGAGGTCCACTGATACGCCTCCCAGCCCCGCGCCAGCACGGGGAGGATGCCCGATATGAGTCGCCAGAAGTATCGGCCCTGTCTATGAGAACCCTAGTGTGCCACCGATTCTTATCGATTGCAAGAGGATGGCTTGACGGGGCGTTGCGGTCTGATCGGGCCTGCTCCGGCCCGTCAGCGGATGCCGCTGTCGAAGGCGATCTGGACGGTCGTGATCTGGCCTTCACGCACCGTCACCGCCTGCTCGGCGGCGCGTGGGAAGGCGCCGGGCGACCGAGGGCTCAGCGTGTAGGCGCCCGGGCGCGAGAAGCACGCGGAAATGCCCGTCCGCCGCCGAGCGGACCTCCGCTACCTGGCGTCGGGCGCCGTCGAGCACGATGATCGTGGCCTCATAGGGCCGATCGGGGCACGGGCTGTCAATGCGCTGGACGGGGCAGGTCGGGCCGATCGTGACGGTGCCTTCGACGCCGGAGTCGCCGGACGGCGCGGGCGTGGAGACCGGCGACGCGGGCGGGGTGGTGAAGTCCGCAGGCGTGGCGGTCGCCACGATGATGGTCCGTGTCCCCGTTGGGGTGGGCGTACGTGACGGAGCAGGAGCTGAGGCGGTCGCGTGCGCTGTTACCGTCCCGGAGGGCGCCGATGCACCGTTGCCGCACGCCACGACGGCGAGCGAGCCTGCGACCATCAGCGCCACAACGTATCCGCGCATCACGATGCCTCCTGGAACAGTATGACGCTGGCGGTGCGCGCGAAGTTCCCGGCGCGCGATCCCGCTTCCCGCTTCCGCCCGCCCCCGATACACTGCGGCATCCAACGGCCATGGGCAGGAGCGGCTATGTACAAGACCGACTATTGCGGCGACCTTCGCGCCTCCGACGAGGGCAAAGACGTGGTCCTGGCGGGCTGGGTGCATCGCCGGCGCGATCACGGCGGGCTCATCTTCGTCGATCTGCGCGACAGCCGCGGCCTTTTGCAGGTCGTCTTCCCGCCCGAAGAGGCGGCCGCGCACGCCGTCGCAAGCGAGGCGCGGGGCGAGTACGTGCTGCGCGTCGTCGGCAAGGTGCAGCGGCGCCGCGCCGGCACCGAAAACGCCAGAATGCCCACCGGCGAGATCGAGGTGCGCGCGACCGCGGCGGAGATTCTGAACACGGCGAAGACGCCGCCCTTTTACATCAACGAGGACTCGGATGTCGACGAGCAGCTGCGCCTGAAGTATCGCTATCTCGATCTGCGACGCGAGCGCATGCACAACAACATGGTCATTCGCGCGAACGTCGTGAAGCATATCCGCGATTTCCTCACCGATCGCGGTTTCCTGGAGATCGAAACACCGGTACTGGCGAATCCCACGCCGGAAGGCGCCCGGGATTACCTGGTGCCGAGCCGCGTACATCCGGGCAGCTTCTACGCCCTTCCTCAGTCGCCGCAGCAGTTCAAGCAGCTGCTCATGGTGGCGGGCTTCGAGCGCTACTTTCAGATCGCGCGCTGCTATCGCGACGAGGACCTGCGCGCGGACCGGCAGCCGGAGTTCACCCAGCTTGACCTGGAGATGAGCTTCGTCGAGCAGGAGGACATCCTGAATCTCGTCGAGGAGTTGTACGTGACGATGGCCGCGCACGTGCGGCCGGACCTCAACATGCCGTCCCCGTTGCCGCGCATCACCTATGCCGAATCGATGCGGCGATTCGGCACCGACAAGCCGGACCTGCGCTTCGGGTTGGAGTTGACCGACTTCACCAACGCCGTGCGCGGCACGGAGTTCGTCGTGTTCAAGAGTGCTGTCGACAGCGGAGGCAGCGTCGAGGGCATCTGCGTTCCTGGCGGCGCCGAGTTCTCGCGCAAGGTCGTCGACGCGCTGACCGAGACGGCGAAGCAGCTCGGCGCGAAAGGCCTGGTGACGATCGCGTTCACTGCCGCGCCGGACGTCGCGTCGGAGGAGGACGTGCGGTCGCCGGTTATGAAGTTCCTCGACATCGACATGGTGCGCTCAATCGGGAAGCTCGCCGGCGCTAACGCGGGCGACATGGTGCTGATCGTCGCGGGCCGGGGTGGCATGCCGGCGCTGGAGCCGGGCTCGTCGGCGCGCGTGAGGCCGGCGCTCGACGCGCTGCGGCGCACGGTCGCGGCCAGGCAAGGGCTCATCGACAAGGACACGCTGAAGTTCGCCTTCGTCGTCGACTTCCCGATGTTCGAGTGGGACGAAGGCGGCGAGCGCTGGGCCGCCAGCCATCACCTCTTCACGTCGTGCAAAGAAGAGGATCTGCCGCTGCTCGACTCGGACCCGGGCGCGGCGCGCAGCAACGCCTACGACATCGTCTGCAACGGATGGGAGATCGGCAGCGGCAGCATCCGTATCCACCGCCGCGGCGTGCAAGAGCGCATCCTGAAGCTGCTCGGCATCAGCGAGGCCGAGGCGGCGCTCAAGTTCGGACACATGCTCGAAGCGTTCGAGTACGGCGCGCCGCCGCACGGTGGTTTCGCACCGGGCATCGACCGCACCGTCGCCCTCTTCGCCCAGGAGAGCGACATTCGCGAGGTGATCGCCTTCCCCAAGACGAAGAGCGCTACCGACCTCATGACCGGCGCGCCGTCGCCCGTCGATCAGGCCGCATTGGATGCCGTGGGGCTCACCTTGAAGCCGCGGGCGTAGCCGGCTACTGCACGCGCGTTTCGATGTACCATTGTTGGACGTTGGCAAAGCGTGCTGCCGGCGTGAAGAGGAGCGAGTCGCTGAAGCCGCGGACGCGCGTGCTCTGCGCGTAGGTGTACACCGGCGCGAACAGCGGGATCGCGGGCGTAGCGCCGATCAGATAGTCGGCGAAGAGCTTGTACAACTCCGTGCGCCGGGCGGCGTCCGTGTTCTGACGGCCGCGCTGCAGTACCTCGTCGATGCGAGGGTCCGCATAGTTCGCCAGATTGCGGCCGGGCGGCGCGATCTGGCTGCTGTGCCAGAACGGGTACGGGTCCGGATCCGCGCCCGGATCGACGGCGACGAGCGCGGCCTGAAACTTGCGCGGCAGCAGCACCCCGTCGATGTACGAACTCGCGTCCAGCGGCAGCACCTCAGCGTCTACGCCGATAGCGCGCCATTGCGTCGCGATGTTGTTCGCCAGCGCCATGCGGTGCGGGTCGTTCGTGGTCGACAAGCTGAAGGAGAGCCGATTGTCGCCCTTGCGGCGGACGCCATCGGCGTCCCGCGACCATCCGGCAAGCTCAAGCGCGCGCGCCGCGGCGCCGGGGTCGAACGGCGGCACTTCGACATCGCTGTGCGCCCACGACTGCTTCGGTATGCCGGCTTCCGACGGGACGCCTGCACCGCCTGCCGCGTCTTCGATCAGCGACTCGACATTGATGCCCTGCAGAAGCGCCCGACGGACTTCCTTCAGTTCGAACTGCGGTGAGCGCGTATCGAGGTAGACGGTGAAGTACGACGTGGCCGTGAGCTGGTGCCGCACGAACTGCGCGTCGTCGTGCGCCAGCTTCGCGAGATCCGGCTGCTCCGCCGCGTTGAGCAGCGTGCCATCGACCGTATGGGCGCGGAGAGCGGACGCAAGCGACGTCGTGTCAGCGAAGACGCGGAACTCGAACGTCGAGACCAGAGGCGGCCCCTGGTAGTACGTGGAATTCGACGTGAGTTCGACGCCAGTATCCGTGCGGCGTTTGAACGCGTACGGACCGGTGCCAACCGGTCGCGCGTTGAACGGCGCATTGAAGAGCTGGCTCGGGTCGAGGCCCTGCAGCAAGTGCTGCGGCAGGATCCCGACCGTGAGATACGCGAGGAACGGTGCGTACGTCTGCTCGAGTTTGAACTCGACGGTCAGCGGGTCGCGCGCACTGACGACGACGCCCTGCATCAGTTGCGACAACGCCGGGTCGCCTTTGAAGCCGGGATCCGCAACAGCCCGGAAGGTGAAGACCACGTCGTCCGCGTCGAACGCGGTGCCGTCTTGCCAGGCGACGCCGTTCCGTAAGTGGAAGACGTAGTCTTGACCGTTGTTCGTGACCTCCCAGCGCTCTGCCAGGTCCGGCTGTGGTGTACCGTCCGGCCCGAGGCGCACGAGGCCGCTGAACACAAGCGAAGCGATGTCGGCGTCGGTCTGGTTCGGTCCCGCGAAGAGCGGGTTGATGCGCTCGGGTGCGCGCAGCACGCCTTCCACGTAGTGGCCGCCGCTGGCTGGTACGGCCTCGCCCCGCGGGTCCGCGAGGATCGTGTACCAGAAGACGCCGATCGCGAGGCTGCCGATGACGAGGGCAGCAAAGAAGGGCCAGCGGGTTTGCGTCAACGGCAACTCAGCAGCCCTCTACGAAACGCGCAGGTCAGGCGATACGCGCGCGCACACTCCACGCGGAGAGGATGAGGAAGATGATCGCGATGACGATGGTGAGCTGAAAGAGCGTCTTCTCGACGCCGCGGCGCGTCCGGAAGCTCCCACTGGTCCCGCCGCCGAACGCCGCGCCAATGCCGGAGCCCTTTGCCTGGAGCAGGATCACGGCGCTGAGCAGGACCGACACGAGAATCTGGGCGACATTGATGTAGTCTTCGAACTTCACGGTGCACCTCTCGCTGACAGTGTGAGCATTTAAGCACATTCCGACGGGCGAGCCAATTCGGGTCCGACAGTGGACCGCGCGGAGCTGAATCGAGGGCTTGTGGCCGAGTGAAGGGCTGCCACCGTCTGAATTCCAGTCGTTCGGCCCCCGAGCCGACGCAGTCTTGAAGCGACCGAGGCGGGCGCTCCTGGCTACATCGCCCGCAGGAGGCGGATCCGCTCCTCCGCTGGGGGGTGTGTGTCAAACATGTTGTTGAAGAAGGACTTGTGGTCGTGCAGCGGGTTCGAGAAGTAGAGATGGGCCGTGGCCTTATTCGCCTCTTCCAACGGTTCAGGGTCGGCCGTGATCTTCTCGAGGGCTCGGGCAAGCGCGTCAGGATTGCGGCAGAGCAGGGCGCCCGACGCGTCGGCCAGGTACTCGCGGCGACGCGAGATCGCCAGCTGGATGAGCTGCGCCGCGATCGGTGCGAGGATGGCGAACAGGATGGCGACGACGAGGAGCACGATCTGGAGGTTGTTGTCGCGGTCGCTGTTGCTCCTGCGGCTGCCGCTGCCGAACCACGTCCATCGCATGAAGAAGTCGGCGAGCAGAGCGACGAGCCCACGAGGACGACCGTGATCGTCATCAGGCGGATGTCGTAGTTGCCAATATGCGACATCTCGTGGGCGATGACTCCTTCAAGCTCGGACTTGTCGAGCTTATTCAGCAGACCCCGCGTGGTGGTGATGGCCGCATGTTGCGGATCGCGTCCCGTCGCGAAGGCGTTGGGCGCGCTATCCTCGATGACGTAGACCTTTGGCATCGGCAGTCCCGATCCGATGCAGAGGTTCTCGACGATGCGGTAGTACTCCGGCTCCTGCTCCTTCGTCACCTCATGTGCGCTGCTGACGGCAAGCGCGATGCCGGCGCTGGCGTAGTAGCTGAATAGTGCGTACGCCGCGAGGATCGCGATGATGAAGGGCGCCGCCTGCCACGGCAGCCCCAGCACCAGCCCGATCAGCGTCGCGAAGCCACCGGCCAGCGCGATGAAGATCAGCATCATCAACCACGTCTGGCGCTTGTTGGCCGCGATGCGGTCGTAGATGAGGACGGGGGCTTCGATGCGACCGTCGGGCGGCAGGGTATCGGGCATTGCCGGCTATGTGCTCGCCGCGGGCGGCGGCGCGGCGGGCGGCGTCGCCGGTGGCGTCGAGAAGCTGACCTTCACGTCCTGTCGCGCCTCTTCTTCTGCCTCGAAGAACTCCTCCGGCTTGAAACCGAACATGTTGGCGAAGATGACGCTGGGGAACGTCGCCGTCTTCGTGTTGTAGCTCAGCGTGTTCGTGTTGTAGAACTGGCGCGCGTACGCGATCTTCTCCTCGATGTCAGCAAGCTCGTGTTGCAGGTCGAGGAAGTTCTGATTCGCTTTAAGGTCCGGGTAGTTCTCCGCAACAGCGAACAGCGAGCGCAGCGTCGTCGTCAGCATGTTGTTCGCTTCGGCGGCCTGGGCAGGCGAGCCGGCCTGTTGGAGCATGGCGCGGGCGCGAGTGACGTTCTCGAACGTCTCCTTCTCGTGGGCGGCGTAGCCTTTCACGGTCTCGACGAGATTTGGGATCAGCGACGCGCGGCGCTTGAGCTGCACGTCGATGCCCGAATACGCCTCTTTAACGCGCAGACGGCCCTGGACGAGCCCGTTGTACAGGCCGACCAGGATGAACCCGAGCACGACGATGGCTACGATGACGATGATGATGATGAGAATTGGCACGTGCGACTCCTTCGCTAACGGAGGTCCGTTGCGATTGTAGCATGAGACGCTTGTGCCAAAGTCGTTAAGAAATTCCCGCACTCTTGCCGGGCGGTTGTAGGGCGTTCCCGCGTGTGCCAGAATCGAGGCACGCGCGACGATCTTCGTGGGCCCGCGTGCGGCCGGGCTGGGACCAACGGGTCTAGCCCCACGATGGCGCCGCGGCCCACCATATACTGGCTAGTCTGGACACGTCACGGAATTGAGCACCCGCCCCGCAATCGTCGCCCTTGTCGTGCTGGCCGTCTCTGTGGCCGCCTGCTCGGGCGGCAGTCCGTCGAACAAGACCGCGACGGTCGTCCCCGCCAACGCTGTGAGCGGCAGCACGACGACTGCTGGTGCCAGCGGTAGCGCGCCCGGTATCCGGAGCGAGGCGGGACTCTCGACGGTCGAGATCGTCGACAAGCTCGCGCCGTCGATCGTGCGCGTGCAGACAGAGGGCGCCACGCTCGACATCTTCGGTCGCACGACGCCCGGCGGTGGCGTCGGCACCGGCGTGATCATCGACACCGCCGGTCATATCGTCACCAACAACCACGTCGTGACCGTGGGAGGGGGCACCCGGCCCGCCGACCGCATTACGGTCACGCTGTCGGATCAGCGCACGGCGACGGCGACGATCGTCGGGCGCGACCAGGCGACGGACCTCGCCGTGCTGAAGATCGACGCCGACAACCTCGTGCCCGCTTCGTTCGCGGATCCCGAAAGCCTGCGCGTAGGACAGGATGTCGTTGCGATCGGCTTCGCGCTGGACCTCAAAGGGGGGCCGACGGTGACGCGCGGCGTGCTGAGCGCAAGAGGGCGGACGATCGACGAGCAGCCGTACACGATCAACGACGCGATCCAGACCGACGCCGGCATCAACCCCGGTAACTCAGGCGGACCGCTGGTGAACGCCCTGGGCGAGGTGATCGGCATCAACACGGCGATCGTGCAGGGCGCGCAGAGCATCGGGTTCTCGATATCCGTCGCACTGGTGCAGCCGACTGTGCGGGACTTGATCGACCGTGGCAAGATCGACCGCGCCTACCTCGGCGTGGGCACCGTCGACGTGACGCCGAGCATCGCCAAGAACTTCGATCTGCCCGTCGAAAAGGGCATTGCCGTGACCGTCGTCGGCCGCAACACGCCGGCTGCTGATGCCGGCCTGCGCCAGAACGACGTCATCGTGAAGGTCGATGGTCAGGACGTCGCGAACAACGGATCGCTGCTTGCTATCCTCGCGAAGCACCGCGCCGGCGACACCGTCTCCGTCGAGTTCTACCGAGGCAGCGATCTCCAGAAGATCGACGTGAAGCTGGACTCGCGCCCGAGCGAGTAGCCCGAGACGCTTGCCGCCCGATTCGGGCACGATCGTACAGTGAACGCACAGCGCACGATTCACATCACGAGGTGCTCCATGAAGCTACGCGCGATCGTTGCCGTGGGTGCGGCGGCGGCCGGTGCCGCCTTGCTGCTGCGAAAGGCCGGCATCCACGAAGACCTGGACTGGGGCTCCGTCGAGAAACCCGGCCGCCTGATCGACGTCGACGGATACAGGGTGCACTACGTCGACCACGGCACCGGTCCCGTCATGGTGCTGGTTCACGGTTTCGGCGGGCAGACGTACTCGTACCGCCATCTCATCCCCGTCTTCGCGCGTGACCATCGCGTCATCGCCGTCGACCTCAAGGGCTACGGCTACAGCGAGCGCGACGCGCACACCGACCTCTCGCACACCGGCCAGGTGGCCATGCTCAAGTCGCTGCTCGGCAAGCTCGGCGTGGAGAGGGCGACGTTCGTCGGTCATTCGATGGGCGGGGGCGTCGTGCAGCGCTTCGCGGCGACGCATCCGGAGATGGTCGACGCGCTGGTGCTTGCCGCGTCGGTGAGCACGGACGATCGCGCAGGGCAGCGCGTCATGCCGCCGGCGTTCGTCGTGAAGCGCATCGCGCCGCTCATCGAACGCCTCGTCTCGTCGCGGATACTCAAAGGCTCGTATTATGATCCGGCGCAGCTCACCGGCGAGGTGCGCGACGAGTACATGCGACCGGTCCGCATCAAGGGCTCGGTCGACGCCTTCATCGCGATTATGCGCGCGGCCGGCAACGAGACACCCGTCGAAACCGGACGGATCACCCAGCCGGTGCTGATCCTGAGCGGCGCGCACGACCGCCTGGTACCGCTTTCCGTCGGTCAGCACATCCGCGAGCAGATCCCGCAGGCGCGCATCGTCGTCGTCGACAGGGCAGGGCACATGCTCCTGGAGGAGCGGCCAGAGGAGTGCGCGCGGGCGATCCTCGACTTCATGCGGGAGTCCCACGTAGGAGCCCAGAGCGCGGCGGCGGTCAAATAGCGCCACGTTCGCCGCCATGACGGCCACACAGTCTGCGCCCCGCTTGCCGCCCGTCTTCGGCCGGTGATACGCTGAGGAGCATCCCGGGGAGGGATCTGAATCATGCAACTGCTCGCTGGACTTGGTCCGCTCGGCCTGCCTGAGCTCGCGATCATCGCGTTCATCGTCGTTCTCGTGTTCGGCGTTGGACGCCTGCCCGAGGTGGGCGGCGCCGTCGGGAAGGGCATCCGCGAGTTCCGCAAAGCCACGAAGGACGACGAACACGCGGACGCCGCGACGATGCAGAGCGCCGCGAGCCACTGAGCCGCAGGCCGCTGCACCGGCACAGGCCGCCGCTCCAGCCGGGGCGCCAGCAGCCGCGGGCGATGCGATCTTCTGCAGCCAGTGCGGCGGCAGGAACGCGCGCGGCGCGAAGTTCTGCGCGCATTGCGGCACGGCGATCGTGGCGCCAGTCAGCTAAGCAGCGCAAGACAGCAGCATTCAACGCCGGTCTTGCACCGGCGTTTTTTCTCGCCCGGCACGTCGCCGGATGCGAGTGGATCGGGAACGCAATGATCCGCGCCGTCATCTTCGACCTCTGGGGCACGCTCATCTTCGACGAGCCCGGCACCAGCGAGCAGCGCAACCAGCTCCGGCTGCGCTCGTCGCGCGAGGTGCTCGCGCGCCTCGGCCGCGCGTACGATCCGGCGGACGTCGAGGCGGCGTTCCTCGCCGCCGGGACCGAGCTCGAACGCATCCACGCGACCGAGCGCGACATCTCGAAGCGCGGCCGCACCGTGCTCTACATGCGCCACCTCGATCCGTCGCTGGCCGAGCACCTCGACGACGAAGCCTGGCGCGCGCTCGACGACGCGATCCTGACGCCGGCGCTGACGCACCGCCCGCCGATGCTGCCGGGCGCCACCGATACGCTCGCGGGCATCAAGGCGCTCGGTCTGCGCGCCGGCCTGATCTCCAACACGGGCATCACGCCCGGCGTCGTGCTCGCGCGCATCCTCGACGACATGGCGCTGATGCCGCACTTCGACGTGGCGGTGTTCTCCGATGAGGTGGAGCTGGCCAAGCCGGCGCCGGCGATCTTCGAGCATGCGCTGGCGGAGATGGACCTGGCGCCCGAAGAGGCGGTATTCGTCGGCGACCAGCCGGTGCTCGACGTGCTGGGCGCGCGCCGCGCGGGCATGTGGATGGTGCAGATCGGCGACCTCGCGGCCGACGGCGCCGAGCCGCACGCTCGCATCGACGCGCTCGACGAGCTGCTGCCGGCGCTGCGCTCTCTCGCGCTCATCGACTGAACGCCGGAGCCGGCGCACGCAGGTTCGGCGCCGCTGCTCGTAGCGGCTGGCCATCGTATGATGGCGAGAGCCGCCGGCCATGCGGCAGGCGCGAGTAACGGAGCGACGACATGGACCGCGAAACTGCCTGGCAACTGCTGTGCGAGTACACGCAGACGGAGGGCCTGCGCAAGCACGGCCTCGCCGTCGAGACGGTGATGCGCCACTTCGCCCGCAAGCACGGCGAGGACGAAGAGCGCTGGGCGGTCACCGGCCTGCTGCACGATTTCGATTACGAGCGCTGGCCGACGGCGGAGGGACATCCGTACGAAGGCAACAAGATCCTGGCCGAGCGGGGCTGCCCCGAGGACATCCGCACGGCGATCATGGGCCACGCCGACTACACCGGCGTCGCGCGCGAGACGCTGATGGCGAAGACGCTGTTCGCCGCCGACGAGCTGACGGGCTTCGTGACGGCGGTCGCGCTGGTGCGGCCGAACAAGAGCGTGTTCGAGGTCGAGCCCGCGTCGGTGCGGAAGAAGATGAAGGACAAGGCGTTCGCGCGGCAGGTGAACCGCGACGACATCGTCAACGGCGCGGCGCAGCTCGGCGTCGAGCTGGACGCGTTCGTCGGCGAGGTGATCGAGGCGCTGCGGTCGAACGCGGACGCGCTCGGGCTGCGCGGCACGGCGTAGCGGGCGGGGCTGTTGGCTGCTGGCGTTGGCCGTTGGTGGTCGAGCCATCGCGTCGCGTCTCTTCTATGGCTCATGCTCGTTGCGATAGGCGACATTATTTCGCAGTTTTCGTGTTTTCGGCGGGCGCGCTCCGTTCTATGAATCGTGGCCGGCGGATAGACGACATCGAACGATCACTTTTCATGTTTCCGCCGCATAACCGGTCAACGGACGGTCATCCAAGATCGGGCGGCCGACTCCACCGACGCTTCCGGGCGAGCCTAGCACGCCCCGGCGGCGATCTCCGAGCGCGTCGCGTCACCTGCGCCGTGCCGGAATCGAGAGTAGTGCAATTCGCCCGATCCTGTCGTAAGCTCGATCCATGAACCGACGAGGACGGCCGCCGTACCCGGACGTGCTGACGCCGCGGCAGTGGGAGGTGCTGGCGCTGCTGCGCGAGGGGCTCTCGAACGAGCAGATCGCGCTGCGGCTGGGCATCAGCGTGGACGGCGTCAAGTTCCACGTGTCGGAGATCCTCAGCAAGCTGGGCGTCAGCAGCCGCAACGAGGCGGCGCGGTGGGAGGGCGAGCAGCGCCAGCCGGCGCCGAGCGCGTGCGTGGCGGGGCGATGGCGCGGGCGGATCCCTCACCCCGGCCCGGCCGACCCTCTCCCACAGGGGGAGAGGGGTAGTGCAGAGGCGGAGCGCGTCGGGTCCCTCACCCCGGCCTTCGGCCGACCCTCTCCCACAGGGGGAGAGGGTTCTCACGATGCGGAGCGCGTCGGACATTGGTCATTAGCTGCTAGCCGCCCATCGCTCGCCGCCAGAGGAGATCACCACCATGCTCATCCCATCCGTCATCGAGACGAGCGCGCGCGGGGAGCGGGCGTTCGATATCTACTCGCTGCTGCTGCGGGAGCGGATCGTGTTTCTCGGCATGCCGATCGACGACCAGGTGGCGAACGTGGTGACGGCGCAGCTGCTGTACCTGGAGCGCGAGGACCCGGAGAAGGACATCAACCTGTACATCCACTGTCCGGGCGGGTCGATCACGGCGGGGCTGGCGATCTACGACACGATGCAGCTGGTGCGGCCGGACGTCGCGACGTACGCGGTGGGCATGACGCACAGCATGGGCACGGTGCTGCTGTGCTCGGGCACGCCGGGCAAGCGGTTCGTGATGCCGAACGCGACGATCCACATGCACCAGGCGCTGCTCGGCGGCGGCGGCATCACGGGGCAGGCGACGGACATCGAGATCCAGGCGCGCGAGATCCTGCGCGAGAACGACATCCTGCGCGGCATCCTCGCGCGCCACACGGGCCAGACGGAGGACCGCATCCGCCAGGACTTCGACCGCGACTTCTTCATGAGCCCGGAGCAGGCGAAGGAGTACGGCCTCGTCGACGAGATCCTGGCGCCGCGCGAGCGGGAGCCGAAGCCGGCGGCGAGCCTGCGGCGGTAGGGGCGGTTGGCTGTGGCTGGTGGCTGTTAGCTGTTGGCGGTTAGCTGCTGCAGCTGTCGTGTCGATGACTTCGCGTTCACGGCTGCGCCGCCGGATGCGCGCTTCGATCATCGGCATCGAGTGGCCACGCAGTCGACGGTTCGGCTGTCCGTGCGCAGGGACTCGACCTGCCCACTGGGCAAGCCGTTCGCCACTGTGACGGATCCGTGATCGATGGAGCCGCTCATGAGCCGTCGACGGCTGAATCCGATCGTCAGACGCACTTCGCGTTGGACGATCCGGCCGATAGATCTGACGCGCGACGTGGTACGGTGACCATGAGCGAGCACAGATGGGGCAACTTGTCGAGCCGCCTACAAACGTGGCCGTGGAGCGCGTGCAGCTTCGGCGTCTCGGCCATGGCAGAACGCGTGATGGCTCAGAGCGCTGTCCGAAGCGGCGCTGGCGCGCGAGACCATAGGTCGCAGCTGGTCATGGCCCATCCGCGTCGGCTCAAGCTGCGTCGACGGAAGATCGTGCTGCACTCGTTCGAGCCGGTCGCCGGGCGATGAGGGCGAGTCAGGCGGCGACGCCCCGTCACGGAGTCAAGCGCGCGCTTGCGCAGCGGATGCGCCGATCCTGATGCGATAGCGCAAGATCTACGAGCCGTGGCGATCGCGACAGCCACCGCTGCAACGGGACGAGCTGGTGTCGGCAAGGCGCGCAGATGACGATCCGCTGATCGCAGAAGCTCGCAGAACGACCATGCATCGAGTTCGGTGCGCGACGCGTGGCGTATCTCACCGAGATATCGATGTCGGCTCATCGGTGCGACGTTACGCAGGATCTGGCGACGTGGCGAAGCATCTGAGCGCCAGGCTCAGCTGCAGGTCGACAGGCGAGCGATGCCTGGGCTACAGCCGCCCGGCCGCAGCTCATCACAGCCGTCAAGTGGCTATGACGGGCGGGGATCGCAGGCGCGCGGTGTCGTCCGGCAGCAGCACGCGGCTCAGCAGCAGGTACAGCACGAAGCTCACGGCGAAGGAGGGGAGGGTGCCGCCGACCTTCGTCGTCCACTCGGGGACGTTGGCGATCCACGAGGCGTGGTCGACGAGGGCGGGGGGCTGCGCGGAGGCGGCGTAGACGATGAAGCCGGCGAGCCACGCCAGCAGGCCGGCCGGGTTGAAGCCGCCCCAGAACCAGTAGCGTCCGCCGCCCACGTACAGCGCGTCCGTGTCGTAGCGCTGGCCGCTGGCGACGAAGTAGTCGGCGAGCAGCACGCCGAACAGCGAGACGAAGACGCCGCCGATCAGCAGCAGGAAGTTCTCGTAGCCGCCGAGGTCGATGCTGACGGCGACGGCGAACGCCGCCGACGCCGACGGCGAGCGCGAGCACGCGCTGCGGCAGCCGCACGAGGTTCTGCAGCGAGACGGCGGTCGAGTAGATGTTCGCGAACGCGTTGTCCGTCTCGTCGGCGAGGATGACGAAGAGGAACACCCAGCCGAGCGCGAGCGGCAGCAGCGAGTCGACGAGGTCGAAGATCAGCCCGTTGCCCTCGGCCGTCGAGCTGAGGACGAGCACGTAGCCGGCGCCGAGCGCGAAGAACCAGACGTTCGCGACGGTGTAGCTGACGAACGTCGCGGCCGCGGCGTCGCCGGAGCGCTTGGCGAAGCGGCTGTAGTCGGCGACGAGCGGCAGCCACGACACGGGCAGCGAGACCGCGATATCGACGCCCTGCCAGAAGTTCGGGAAGCCGCCGGCGCCCTTGTCGTTCCAGTAGCTCTGGATGCTGTACGTCGAGAACAGCCGGTACGACAGCCAGACGCTCGCCGCGATGACGATCCAGACGCCGAAGCGCTCCAGGAAGTCGCGCACGACGACGACCGGCCCGCCGACCGCGAACGCCGTGCCGATGATCGCGAACGCCGCGAGCCACGCGTAGTACCACTCGAAGCCGAAGAAGTGGTCGCTGATGGCGCCGGCGGCCTGCGCCATGATGATGATCTCGAGCCCGGCCCAGCCGATGAGCTGGCCGATGTTCAGCAGCGTCGCGATGTAGGAGCCGCGGATGCCGAGCGACGGCCGCAGGGCGACCATCGTCGGCACGCCGGTGTCGCTGCCGACGCGCCCGGCGACGGCGAGCAGCGCCGAGCCGATGACGCTGCCGACGACCGTCGGCGAGCATCGCCGCCTTCAGCCCGAGCGCGGGCACGAGCAGGCTGCCGGCGACGAGCACCAGCAGGCCGACGCCGAGGTCGCCCCAGAGCACGCCGAAGTGCAGTCCGCTGAGCGCGCGCCGCTCGCGCGGGACGGGCGTGATCTCTTCGTAAGGCTCGTGGGGCGCTGATTCGAGCTGTGTCGCCATGTCGCACCTCGACAAGAACGCCGCTGAGGAGACAGCGGCGTCAGGTGCGTCGTGTCCCTTCGCCGGCATGACCCGGGCAGGTTCAAACGGTCGGCCGTCGCGGCCCTCTCAGCCCCGCCTGTCGGGGCTCCCGTCACTGCTATGCGGTTGTGCGGGCAACGTACAGCGCGCTGCGACGCGGGGCAAGCGGGCCAGGACGGAACCGCAGATTTCGCAGATGGCGCAGATGGGTGGCGGGCGACGCAAGAGGTAGGATGTCCCACCTGGGTGGAGTGCGAGCAGTGAAGGGTGGCATGCCATGCCGTTGAATGTTGGGGACGCGGCGCCGGACATGGTGTTCGGACTGCGGGACGACGAGCAGGTGCGGCTCTCGCGCTACTGGGGCGAGAAGCCGGTGGTGGTGGCGTTCCTGCGCCACTTTGGCTGACCATTCTGCCGGGAGTACCTGGAGGCGCTCCGTGAGAGCGCCCACGACATCGACGCGGCGGGCGGGCAGATCGTCGCCGTCGCGCACGGCGAGTCGAAGCAGGCGCAGGCGCTGTGCGATCGGTTCGAGGTGACGTTCCCGTGCCTGGCCGACCCGAAGAAGGACGGCTACCAGGCGTTCGGCATCAAGCGCGGCTCGACGCTGGAGGTGATCGGCCCGGCGACGTGGGCCGCGGGTGTTCGCGCGTTCCGCAAGGGGCACCGCATCGAGACGTTCGGCGAGGACGTCTACCAGCTCTCGGCGACGTTCATCATCGACCGCGACGGCATCGTGCGGTACGCGCGTTACGCGAAGCACGCAGGCGACCACCCGCACACGACGGAGTTGGTCGAGGCGCTGCGGGGGATGAACGGGCGGTAGGGCGGTAGCGGATCGTGATCGGCACGCGCCCCGCCGCCATGCCCGCGACGGGCGCAGCAGGCGGCGCCCCTACAGCGGCACGGACAGTGGCTACGGAGACGCGGGCTTGCTCGCGCTGCCGACGCGGCCGACGGTCGCCAGGTCGGCGGCGGCGCCGGTGGTGATGGCGGCGATGTCGCTGGTGATCGTGATCATGCGGTAGCCGGCGGCGGCGTGCTTCGCGGCCAGCGACGCGTGGCCGTGGATGCCGGGCGTGACGCCGTGCTTCGCGCACGCCTTCGCGATGCGGATGCGCGCTTCCTCGAACGCGCCCTCGTTGTCCATGCGCGGCTGCTGTCCGAGCGTGATGCTCATGTCGGCCGGCCCGACGTAGACCGCGTCGATGCCGGGCACGTCGAGGATGGCGTCGAGGCCGTCGAGCGCGCGCTTCGTCTCGATCATGGGGATGCAGGCGACCTCGTCGTTGGCGTGCTCGAAGTAGTCGGCGCCGGCGTACATCGCGGCGCGGGTCGGGGCGTAGCTGCGGGCGCCGACGGGCGCGTAGCGGCAGGCGGCGACGGCGGCGCGGGCCTCGTCGACGCTGTTCACCATCGGGACGATGACCCCCATCGCGCCGGCGTCCAGCATCTTGCCGATGATCCCCGGCTCGTTCCACGGCACGCGGACGATCGGCGTGCAGTCGCCGGTGCTGAGCGCCAGCAGCATCGTGACCGCCACCTGGTAGTCGATGACGCCGTGCTGCATATCGAGGCAGACCCAGTCGAACCCGGCGTGCGCCACGATCTCGGCTGAGAACGAGCTGGGTATCGAGAGCCAGGCGCCGTACGTCACCTCGCCGCGCCGCCACTTCGCTTTGGTCGCGTTCTCGCGCATGGGGCCTCCTGGTCGCTGGTCGCTGGTCGCTGGTGGTCGGTCGTTCGGGTGATCGGTGTGGCGCTCGATTATAGCGGCGCTTGAAGCTGGCGTCGCTGTGCGGCGGCGGTCCGTCGGGTGGGCGTCGTCGATGCGCTGGCGTGGCGTCGGGTCGGCGAGGGCGCCGCCGGACGATAGTAGCGGCGGGCCGGCGCGGGGCGAGCGGCGCGGTACCGGAGGAGGCGCGGCTGGGACAACGACAGACGCGGTGACATCGACGGAGCACGACTTCAACAAGACTACGAGGAGGAGACCAATGAACATCCGAAACACGACCATCGTGGTGGCCATCACAGCGGGGCTGGCGCTTGCCGCCATCAGCGCGGCCGGCGCGAAGGGCGGACCGCCGGCGACGGAGCGGTTCACGGCGGCGCTGGAGAGCGCCGGCTACACCGTCGCCATCGAGCCGGCGCCCGTCGTCAAGCATGCGACGCTCAGCGTCGGCGGCATCGTCCTCAAGATCGACAAGGGCGGCAAGGGCGCGACGCTGGAGATCATCGACTACAACGGCAGCCGCGACGCGCTCAAGACGGACTGGGTCGCCGAGAACGGCGCGGGACCGCGGCCGCGCGTCGCGACCGGCGACTTCGCCGGCCGCGTGCTGTACTGGAACGAGGACAGCGTCCTCGCCGTCGACTTCCGCGAGCCGAACTTCCGCGAGGCCGCGCAGGCCGCCGGCGAGATCTTCCTCGGCCGCCGCGGCACCGGCGGGCCGACGACGGGGTCCGCCTCGGGCTCGACCGGCGCGAAGCTGCCGGCGACCGGCACGGGCGGCGGCTCGGGCGCGGAGGTGGATCTCGGCGATCTGTTGCTGCCGGTAGCGCTGCTCGGCGCGGGTGGCGTGCTGCTCGCGGCGTGCCTGGGCGGGGTTGTGCGGCGGCGGCGCGGCTGATGGGTGTGCCCGCGGAATGCAAAAGGGGTGAGGAACCGAGCACCTCACCCCCTGCCCCCTCTCCACGTCGTGGAGAGGGGGTTCCTGCGCGCGCGGCTGCGTCGTCAGGGGCGAACATGGTTGTGCATGCCGTAGCGGCGTGCGGGGACGAGGGCACGCCGCCGCGTGCCCCTACGTCTACACGCTATCTCCGCGAGATGGCGTGTAGATCTACGTCTCGCTACACGAACAGCGGCGCCATGTCGCGCTTCGCCACGAGGTCGCGCATGTCGGCGTCCGGCGTGCGGGCGGTGAAGCGCGAGGCGGCGTCGAAGACCTTCGGCAGGAGCGTGAGGTCGCCGACGGTGTTGAGGAAGACGCCGGGACGGCCGAGCACGAACCGGACGGCGAGATCGATGTCCTCCTGTCGGGTAAGCGGCTCGTACCAGGTGCCGTGCGCTGTGTTCGTTCTCGCCCCACGGGCCCGAGCGTGATGCGCCTTGATCGTCTGCATCGCGATGCCACGCTCGACGCAGACTCGAACGAGCTCGGGAAGTCGGCGGCCGTAGACGCGGGTCGCGCAGCAGCGTCGGGTTGCACGGAGCGAGCACCGAGTCGAACGGGAAGCGGTCGAGCGCACGGAGGTGCTGGTGGGCGACCGTCAAGCCGTGCCCGGTGACCCCGATGAAGCGGACGAGCCCCTCGTCGCGGGCCTCGATCGCCGCCTCGAGCGCGCCTCCCGGCCCGAGCGCCTGCTCCCACTCGCCCGGGTGGACGAGGTTGTGGAGCTGGATCAGGTCGACCCGGTCGACACCCATGCGCTCGAGCGAGCGGTGGATCGACTCCCGCGCGCCGGCCGCCGTGCGCTCGCCGGTCTTCGTGGCGAGGAAGAAGCGGTCGCGGTGCTCGGCGAGCCAGGGGCGGAGCTGATCCTCGGAGTCGCCGTAGCTCGAGGCGGTGTCGATGTGGTTGATCCCGTGCGTCGAGCAGACTCCAGCGCGCGCTCGGCGTCCTCTTCGCTGCGCGCCCAGAGGGCCGCCGCGCCGAAGATCGTGCGCGTGCTCTCGTGGCCGGTGCTGCCGAATGGGTGTGTGGGGATCATGGTGGGCTCCTTGTGCGCGAGCGCCCGGGGTTAGGGCACGCCACCGCGTGCCCCTACCACCTAACGGTATTGGTGCGGGCCGAAGTCCGACTCGTAGAAGGGCGCGACGCTGTCGCCGCGGCGGATGATGCGGTTGATCTGTTTGCGTTCGTCCTCGGTGATCTCGACGTCGAGCGCCTTCATGTTGTCGTCGTACTGCTCCATCGTGCGCGGGCCGATGATCGGGGCGGTGACGCCGGGCTGGTGCAGCACCCACGCGAGCGCCAGCTGCGAGAGCGTGCAGCTCTTCGCATCGGCCATCGGCTGCAGGCCTTCGATGACGTCGTAGATCCGCTCGTTGAGCCGCGCGCGGTAGAGCGGGTTGTTGGCGTC